>NZ_VHIZ01000050.1 GCF_006494375.1 Pantoea anthophila | reverse complement strand
CTCAATATGAGATTTCTGTAGGCATTGTTCATAAAAGGATGTTGAAAATCATTTCCATTACTACGTTCCATGTGATTGAAAAGATTTATAATCAAGCCTTGGTATGGTCCTCGGAAAGAAAAAGCATAGGACTGAGATCGTAGCTCATCATATAATATCGCAATAGCTTTTTCTCTATTAACCGGCTGTATAGAGTGAGTAGCAGGATGCTGATAGGAGGGACCAAAAGTAGCCCAATCGATGAAAGTTGATACTTGCCCGAGATGATAATGCTTTTTTAGTAAATCAACATCCATATCGCCACTTTGCATGTCATCGGCATTTCTGTCATTGAATCTTTTTTTTGTAGTGAAGATGATCAGTTTTTTGTCGATTCCTTTCATTTAAAAATCAATCCCTTTTATTCAAATGTTTGAGTATTATACATTTTCTGTTTGTAAAGTAGGTTAAGAATCTTCTCAACATTGTTCAGAGTCATCGACGCCCACACGATCATGCAGTGATGAACTTTAGCCGTGAGAGTAGTCATTTTCTAAAGAGTCATATTTGGAGGCAGATCACAAATTTAAATGAAAAAATCACATATGCAACAGATAACTGGCTCGAAAGTTATAATCCTGCATCGATTTCAGTGGCTTACGCCATATTCCACCCTACCTGATTTTCTCCTTATGTCATATTTGTGTTGTTTTCCTCCAAAAGTGAGTCAACTTTGCGCGCATGTTAAGTCAGATGGTTAGGTGCCAGATGAGCATATCGACGCACTATTTCGATGCTTTCCCATCCGCCTATTTCCTGCAGCGCGGACAGCGGAACGCCAGACTGGATTAAGCAGTTCGCTTAGGTGTGTCTTAGGGCATGAAAGCGGAAGTCTTTCACTCGCAACTGGATTGGGCGGTTATGAGCAGCGACAGCTCGGTGACGAAGGTGGCGGGTGAATGGGGGCGAGCTGAGCCGCAGAGCACGCGAACCAGACGCTGTCGCCGCTATTTGACAAGGAGCGTGAGTAGAACCGGCTGCGTGAGACGCAGCTGATAGATAAAATCAGTAACCGGGCGGCGGATATCCTACGGACAGAGGGGCAGATAGCCGCGACGAAGGCCGCAAACGAACAGATGAAGGATGTCACGCCGGGGCAGATGAAGACGGCAGAGGCGGAAGGCGAATCCGGGTAGAAAGCCAACGGCTGGGGACATCAGCGGGCAGGCTTACCAGACTTTCTATACCTAAATTAAAGGAGCAGTAGCTGAATCTGCTGGTTCTGAATATCCTGAAAGTTCCGAACAAAACCTGGCTGAAAAAGTTCAGCAGCAACTGGAGAAAAGAGTCATGCAAAATAAGAAAATTAAACTCTTATTATTATTGATTTCTTCATGGGTAGTGGGCCTTTTCATTATTCTTGTAGGTGGTCGAATATTTATATCTCTGGCATCCTATTTTTTATCAGGTGATTTTGATTTTTATCGAAATGACTTAGTCAGAGCAGCTGAAATATCAATTGGATGTGGGGTGATTATTGGCGTAGGACAATGTCTCATGTCGAAAGAGAAACCGTCCTCGCCTTCAAATCCTGAGTGATGTACGTAAATCATGGCCTTGTTGCCGGGATTTTACATTATGTGTCAGCCAGTTACCCTTCAGTCGCCAGCTGGATGATTAACCGTCCCGGCCCGGTGATTACCTCGATCTTTTGCCCGGTGGTAAAGCCCAGCGCTTCCAGCCAGCGTCCCTTGATGGTGAGCTGTGGCAGCGGGTTCGGCTGACCTTTATTGGGTCGGTATCCCACTCTGTAATAATGCGCCCGCGATTCGCTGGCGGCGGTTGTGGATGTGCGTGTCTCTGACTTATGATGCGTGTCAGCCATGATCAACTCCTTCTTAGTTGCTTATGGTCAGCGGCTGCTGCGGGTTGCCGCCCGCTTCAGCCGCGCAAAAATCTCTCTTTTCGCGCTTCCCGTTCTGTTATTCCCTGTTTAAATATACAACTTCTGCCCGGTAAACGCGCTGAAACTTAAATATAATGTTGCGATGCCTCTCTGGAAAAATGAATTCTTTCCATTTCACATTTTGCTTATCTCTTCTTTCTTATGAGGTCTGTAATATCTGCTCTGGGCGGGAATTCATATTGTGAATCTGTACTATTTGCCTTTAGTCCCTCTCAAAAATGCCGCTGCTACTTACACTTATCCTGTTTTTGTCTTTATGGTTACGCCTGAAACTCAGCGGGGTGCCGATGACGCGCTTTTTACAGACAGCGTCATTTAGCTTTGTGATATAACCAGATACCAGTGAAGGCAAGCAGCACAGAAAAAACGGCCTTTAGTAGAATCACTGTGAACTCGAAGCTATCCATAGCATTTTCACCATCACCATTAATGTGACCTGCAATCAATGATCTGATGAATCCTTCGGGTATAAGAACCCAGGAAGCGAAAAGGATTGCCATAAATATCCCTATTTTCATTGCGAGATACCCTTTGTGAAATGATGAACATCAATGCGGCAGTATGCATCCCCATCATACACCGGAGTCGACACTATTGAGTGGGTGAATCCTGAAGCTATTGCGAAGCCTTAAATATGCCAGCCACCACACTGAGTAATCACGCTGCCACAGCACGCCTCATCACACACTTTCCTTCCCCCTGCCGCAGTGCCATGATACCCCTCAACATCACCGTTCATGGCCAGCCCGCCACACAGCGCATAAACAGGGAACTCACCACCATGGAAAATAACCATCTGACAGACATCGCTGACGCCTTTCCTCAGTTAGCCATCGATCTCAAATATGCCACCGCCGACAACCTCACCGGGCAGCCAATCTACCGCGATGCGCGCTGTCTGCTACACGTTGATGCGGCGAAAGCGCTGGCGAAAAGTATCGATATTGCAGAGGTCGCGGGCTATACGCTGCTCATTCTCGACGCATACCGGCCTCCTGAAGCGCAGGCGATCCTCTGGCAGGCGTGCCCGAATCCGGACTATGTTGTTCCCCTGGCACTCGGCTCTAATCACAGCCGGGGCACGGCGGTGGATGTGACGCTGATCGACGAGCGCGGCGAGATAATGGATATGGGCACCGGCTTTGATGAGATGAGCGAGCACTCCCATCCTTATCATCCTGCGGTAGCCGTGCAGGCGCAGCGCAACCGGCTGCTGCTCAATGCCATCATGCTGGGAGGTGGGTTTACCGGCATTGCAACTGAATGGTGGCATTTTGAACTGCCCGATGCCGGGCGCTATCCACTCATCGAAGGGGTATTCGGCTGCTATGCAGCAACGCGAATGGAAAATATCAGCCTGTCTTCGTAAAGGACACAGGTTTTATTAGCGGCGAAAAGTTTATGCAGTAATAAATTTATAGGGATTGAGAGAACGGGCGGGGCAGGGCGCAGAAACAGGTACGTGAAATAAATACGCCGTGGCGGGAGCCACGGCGGCGATATTATGCAGACTGCCACTCACTTTCAACGTCAGCTTTGGCTTTAGAAAGGATGACTTTATTATCGTCAACCTCTTTCACCCAGCTGAAAGGAATAATGTGGTGTTTGCCGCCCGCTTCCGGATCGCTTTTCGCCAGCTTAATTTTGTCGTCACCTTCGAAATGATCGACGATACCGACATGTTCACCGTTAACATCAACAACCTGGGCGTGATCTAAAATTTCTGATTTATCTACCATGGTGGCTTAATCCTTATATTTAATGAGTTCAGTTGCCGTCAGACAAAACAAGCCTGGCTGTTAAATGCCGTTTTAGCCAGGCGATTAACAAAATGAAATAGTTAAGCTGACTGGCCCTGATGGCGATGATGATCAGACCGATGACCTCGCTGCAGGCCAGCCTGCAGGCGTTTTACCTTACTGAAAGGAGTGACCATGAGAGCAGTCAGTTTAATAACGGCCGAAGGCGGCGTCTGGATTAATCAGCCGCCGGTGCACAGTCTGGATGGTGAAACATTGCAGTTTGAAACCGCGTTAAACAGCGATTTCTGGCAGCGTACCTGGTACGGCTTCGAACGGCACAGCGGCCATGCATTTGGCTTCTGGGTGGAACATGACTTTACCGTTCAGGTGCAGGTGAGGGCGGACTTCAGCCAGCTTTATGACCAGGCCGGTCTGTTTATTCAGGACAGTGAAACGCACTGGGTTAAAGCAGGCATTGAGTTTAACGATGACCAGCCTGCTATCGGCAGCGTGGTCACGCGCGAGTTTTCTGACTGGTCTACCGGTGTTTTCCCCGGGGATGCGCGTCAGTTCTGGATGCGCGCCACGCTGGAAAAGGCGGCATTGCGAATCCAGTACTCCACCGACGGCCTGACCTGGCCACTGTTGCGGCTCTGTCCCTGGCCCGGTCAGGCGCGGCGTTTTGTCGGCGTGATGGGCTGCTCGCCGGAGCGACAGGGGCTGGCGATCCGTTTTTCCGACTTCAGGCTGGGGCCTCCCCTCAGTAAAGAGCTGCACGACCTGTCATAACCGGGGCGGCACATTGCATATCGTCGCGGAATCGGCTTAATTGTCAGGTCAGAATTTGCGGTGACGCGTCGTCCATGCAGGAGGACGCCTTTTCAGGGAAAGCTATGCGCTGTGCCACCTCGTTTACCACACTGCTGGTTATCAGCTGCTGCGCCGGATGGGCTCAGCAGGCCGCCGCCGATACCGTCTGGCTGAATAATGGCGACCGGCTCACCGGCACCATCCGTTACCTGAGCGATGGCAAGCTGGCAATAGAGACGCATTACGCCGGCACGGTCACGCTGGACTGGAATGCGGTCAGCACCCTCGCCAGCGACAATCCGGTGAATGTTGAAAACAAAAAAACCGGTGAACATTATCAGGTGCGGCTCTCCTCCTCTGATCCCGGCTACGTCTGGGTGGAACGCGACGAGCAGGAGCAGCAGGTCTCCGTCAGGCGCATCGATGAGTTTATGAAAGCCAAAGTCCGCAGCGATCAGCTCGCCTGGACCGGTAACATCGACGCCGGTATGAAGGTTAAAAAAGCCTCTACCAAAACGGACGACTACAGCTTTGCGCTCAACACCAAGCTGAACCAGGGAAAATGGCTGCATGATATTGGCGCAACCTACAATCGCGAGCAGGAAAATGAGAGCGTCAACACCGACAACTACAGCCTGCGCTACGCCGTTGACTATCTGTTCCGGGAGCAGTTCTTCTGGCAGGCACGCGCCACCTATAAGCGCGACTGGGTGGAGAATCTGTCGCGCCAGGCACTGATTGGCACCGGTCCCGGCTATCAACTGTGGGACACTGAACTTAGCAGCTTCTCACTCTCCCTGCTGGGTGGCGCCTTTGAGTATGGGTACAGCGATGACCGGGAAGAGCGCCACTTTGGCGGCTCGCTGCGCTGGAACTATCAGCGCTATCTGCTGGGCAAATCGGTCACGCTCTACAGCAACGGTGATGTCGGTCATTCGCTGGATGACGACGGCGTATTCATGCTGGATGCGGAAGCTGGCCTGCGCTACAGCCTGACCTCCTGGTCGACCCTGCATGTTGGCTACCATCGTAATCTGGTCAGCGGCATTCCTGATACCCTGAACGAAGGGATCTTCTCCACCGGATTAGGCCTGAAGTGGTAACCCGCTGACGACACACTGTTGCAGCAAATCCTTACGGTTTTTATCCGGTTACGGGCGCGGGATTGGCTAAGCTGCTTCTATTGTCACAACGGGAACACAGAAGATGATCGTAAGCAGCAGGGTATATCGTCCGGGATGCGCGGGCGAAGAGATAGACGTTGAGGATATCAGCGACGTGATTAAAGAGCCGGAGGCGTTTATCTGGCTCGGCCTGTGGCAGCCAGACGCGGCGTTTATGGCAAAGATCAAGGAAGAGTTCGGACTCCACGAACTGGCCGTTGAAGATGCGCTGAATGCGCACCAGCGGCCCAAGATCGAACATTATGGCGAGTCGCTGTTTATCGTGGTGAAAACGGTGCGTGCGAAAGATGACAGCTGTGAACTGGGCGAAACCCATTTCTTTGTCGGAAAAAATTTCCTGATCAGCATCCGTCACGGTGCTTCGGAGAGCTACAGTCCGGTGCGCGAGCGGGCGGCTGAAAACCCGGCGCTGCTGAAACTGGGGCCGGGTTATCCGCTCTACTGCCTGCTCGATTTTATTGTCGACCGTTATGCCGAACTCTCCACCTCACTGAACGAACGCGTCGGGCAGATGGAGAACGATCTCTTCACCAGCGAATTTGACCGCCGATCGGTACAGGCGGTCTATACCGTGCGGCGGCAACTGCTGAAGCTGCGCAATGCGGCACTGCCGCTGGAGGAGATCTGCAACCAGCTTATTCACCTGCATGAGGATCTGATCCCGCGCCCGCTGCGTGCCTATATCCGGGACGTGCAGGATCACGCCCGCCATGTGGTGACCGATGCGGAAGATATGCGCGAGATGCTCACCAGTGCCATGCAGGTCAATCTGGCGCTGGTGACGGTGCAGCAGAATGAGGTGGTGAAAAAGCTGGCGGGGTGGGGCGCTATCCTGGTGATCCCGACCGTGGTGTTCAGCATGTATGGCATGAACTTCGAACATATGCCGGAGCTGAAGTCGCATTATGGCTATCCGCTGGCAGTCGGGCTGACGCTGCTTGCCTGCGGCGGATTGTGGGCCAGGCTGCGTCGCTCCGGCTGGCTGTAGGGCAATACAGAGGCGGACGAATTAATTCTCCGCCTCGCTTAATGCTTATTTTCGTTATTTAAGCGCAGCGCATCCGGCACGGCGATAATATCTTTTTTATCGCTGTTCACCGGATAGCAATTAATGTGGTTCTGCACGTGTTGTTATTCCTTCCCGGTCGATGCTGGCTGAACTTTTATTTCTTCACTACGATAAACTGACAAAACGAGAGGCGACTTACCGTCTGGCGAAATAAGCCTGACGCTGATGAGAGGCAATAAGATCAGGAGAGAGTCAGATGAAAGAACGGCTTGCGGCGGCGTGTCTCTCCTCATCCGTCACGCACTCCGGCGGATCTGAGGATTCGGGACGATACTGCCATGAATGACAGCGACTGGGTGCTGGCAATTGCCCGGACGCAGTTTGCGCTGACCATGGGCATGCATATTATGCTGGCGGCGCTGACGCTGGGACTGGCCCCCTTTCTGGTGTGGTTTGAGGCGCGCTGGCTGTGGGGAAAGCAGCAGGCTGCACGGGATGCGCTGCACTTCTGGCTGACGCTCTTTTCCCTGACGGTGGCGATAGGTGCCGCCTCCGGCGTCGTCATGGAGTTTCAGTTCGGCACGCACTGGGCGCGCTTTTCACAGCAGGCCGGCGGCGTGATTGGGCCATTAATGTTCTATGAGGTGCTTGTCGCGTTTTTTCTCGAATCGGCCCTGACCGGAGTGATGCTGTTCGGTTTCAACAAAATCCGGCCCGGCGTGCATTTTGCTGTGACCTGTCTGGTGGCGTTCGGCGCGCTGCTCAGTGCCTTCTGGATTCTGGCCGCTAACTCATGGATGCAGACGCCGGTCGGCTTTACGCGGGATCCGAACGGGGTTTTTCTGGCGGACAGCTGGCGGTCGCTTTTGCAGGCACCCTCCTTTCTGTGGCGCTTCAGCCATATGGTGGTCGGGTCCCTGATTGCCGTGGCGGTGATGATCGCGGGCGTGGCGGCGTGGCGACTCCGCCATTTCAGCGGGGAGGCGGCTTCGCGTCTGATGCTCAATAGCGCGCTGACGTTGCTGCTGTTTGCGGTGCCACTACAGATCGTTCTCGGCGATCTGCACGGTGAAAACACCCGCGACTACCAGCCCGCTAAACTGGCTGCGATGGAAGGCAGCTGGCACCAGCCAGCCCCCGGCGAGGGGGAGCCTCTGCGGCTGTTTGCGCTGCCGGACCAGCAGGCGCAGCGCAACATTCTGGAGGTCACTCTGCCCGCACTCGGATCGCTCTATCTGCGCCACAACCTCTCCGGCCACATTAAAAGCCTGAGCGAATTTCCTGCGGATGCCATCCCCCCGGTGCTCCCGGTCTTTTTCGCTTTTCGCCTGATGGTGGGGCTGGGGGTGATTATCCTGGCGACCACGCTGGCGGCGAATCTGCAGCGCTGGCGGGGAGGGCTGACCACGTCGGGGCGCTTTCTGCGCTGGCTGACATGGCTCTCACCGGCGGGCTTTATTGCCCTGTTGTCAGGCTGGGTCGTGACCGAAGTCGGGCGTCAGCCGTGGACGGTCTATGGCCTGTTACGCACCGCACAAAGCGTCTCGCCGCTGTCACTCAGCAGCACGCTGGGCATCTTCGTGGCGGTGCTGCTGATCTATGCGCTGACCTTCGCCCTCGGCTTACGCTATCTGCTGCGCCGGGTTAAAGGTGAGATGCCATCGGGAGAACCGGTGGTGATTGCGCTGAAAACGCCCCATTAGGAGAGTGACATGGCCGAACTCTCTGCGCTGATTATCTGTCTCTCTCTGCTGCTCTACCTGCTGCTGGATGGCACGGATCTGGGCGTGGGGATGCTTTTCTGCTGGTTTCACGATGATGAACAGCGTGAACTGATGACGCACAGCATTCTGCCGGTGTGGGATGCGAATGAAACCTGGCTGGTGCTGGCGGCGGGTGGGCTGCTGGCGCTGTTTCCGCCGGTCTATGCGCTGCTGTTCAGTCAGCTGAGTGTCCCGCTGTTTGCCATGCTGCTGGCGCTGCTGGTGCGGGCGATGGCACTGGAGTATCGCGCTCAGAGTTCTCCCCGCCTGCGTCGCTGGCTGGATCGCCTCATGGCGGGCAGCTCCGCGCTGGCGACCTTTATTCAGGGCTGGTGCGCCGGCATGATCATCAGCGCTCAGCCGCAGACCGGCCTGCCGGATGGGCTGAGTCTGGTGCCGCTGCTCAGCGGCGCAGGCCTGATCGCGATCAATTCGCTGCTGGCCTGCTGCTGGATTGGCTGGCGCATTGGTGATCGGGTACAGCCGCTGGCGGCGGCACTGAGCTGGCTGTGGTGGCTGCTGGCGCTGGTTATTTTTCTGGCCGACCTCTATCTCAATGCCGATCTCTGGCGGCAGAGCTGGCAGCGACCGCCGGGCAGGATCGCGGCAGGCGCGATAGTATTGCTCTGGATCGCCCTGCCGGTGGCCTTGTGGCGCGCCAGGCCGCTACTGCAACTCATTCTGACGCTGATGCTGATTAGCGCACTCTTTAGCGGCGTATTGTGTGGCCTCTATCCGTGGCTGGTGCCCTATCAGTTTACGCTCAGCGACAGCGCCGCTTCACCGGTCACGCAGGGTTTTGTGCTGGTGGGAGCGGTGATTGCGATGCCGCTCACGCTGCTCTACCACAGCTGGTCGTTCTGGGTTGAGCGCCGCGCGAAATAATGCCCGTCCGCTATGCTTCAGGCAGCGTGCTGCAGAGGCGGGTACGCTTACCAGAGGGAATGAGAGTGAAAAGAGATCGCATTGTGAGTCGGGACTACCCGATAAAAGAAGATCTTCGCTGGGTACGGCGTGAATGGCTGATTCAGCGGGCAGGGGAGTATCTGTTAATTCTGCTGGTGATTCTGGGGGCGTGCGGCCTCTTTTCTAAAGGGGTGCTGAGCGAGGGTCATAGCCGGTCGCCAGACGGCACACTTCAGGTTGAATATGAACGGTTCGGCCGGACCGAAAGCAATATGGATATGCGGATTGGCTACAACGCACCCGCCGGCGATCGCTTCACGATCACGATTGGCGGCGGCGCGCTGAATAATCTGCAGATCCAGACGCTGCAGCCGCAGCCGCTGGAAGCCGTGACGATCGGCAGCGATCTGCGGCTGACCTTTTCCAGCGGTGACACCGGGGCGGATCACGCAATCTGGCTCGGCCTGCAGCCACGCGATGCGGGCCTGATCCACGTCACGATTCAGGGCGATGATCACGCGCCGGCCCGATTTACCCAATGGATCTATCCCTGACAGAGGCACTTTATGGAAACGGTTTTACGCGCTGCAGCGATCTACCTGGTTCTGATGGTGGTGTTCAAAATTGCGGGCAGACGCACGCTGTTGCAGATGACCTCTTTCGATCTGATTCTGCTGCTGATTATCAGCGAAGCCACGCAGCAGGCGCTGCTGGGCGATGATTTCTCGGTGACGGGCGCGGCGCTGACGATTATCACGCTGGTGACGATCGACATCGTACTGGGAAAACTGAAAAGCCGCTTTCCGGTGGTGGAGCAGGCGATCGATGGCGGTCCGGTGATTCTGGTGGAAAACGGCAACCTGCTGACCGAACGCATGAAGATGACCGGGATTGATCCTGACGATGTGCTGGAGGCGGCGCGTTCCGGACCGGGACTGGAACGGTTTGATCAGATTAAGTATGCCGTGCTGGAGGTCAACGGACATATTTCGGTTATCCCCCGCGCGGACAGCTGACCGCCTCAGACGGCAGGTTTCGCCGGGCTGCAGATGCCACGCCCGGCGGGCAGGGTGAATCTCGCTTCGCTTGCTATTCAGCCGATCTGCGCCAGGCTGAGTAACCGAACCGTGTTTTATTTTCTGAGCTGGCCTGACACTCAATCAGCGTTATGCTTAACAAGTCAGGTATATAGTGAATGATTTTAACCGTTTTACGTTCTATCCGGTCACCGGCTGGCACATCGGCCCGTTAAGCGGGCACGCCGCGCTGGTGCTGCAGTTCAGCTACCTCGATCCTCAGGTCCCACGCGCGCGATCGGCGCAGGAGTCGCTGTTTTTCGGCCTGACCATCGAGATGGCGAAAGAGCTGGTCAGCACCCTCACCACGCAGATCAACGACGCCGAAAAGAACGGCACTCAGCATTAACCCCGCGATGTGACATCCGCTATTCCGCTGTCGGACCGGCAGGGGCATAAACCTGTATGGCCCCTGCGATCAGGCGGAAATGGGCGGGCGTCTGTCCGATAATCTCGCCGTCTGCATTGATGTAATGGGGACGACGCGTTTCGATGGTGAGCGCCGTCGTGCTGAAGGTGCGCACGTTGCGCCAGCGACCCTGCGTACCCCATCGCAGAAAGGGCAGCAGCGCAATCAGCTGCCAGCTGTGCCGGACCTCCAGGCTGTAAACGTCCAGCAGCCCGTCGTCCGGTGCGGCGCGCGCTTCGACCGTCATCCCTCCGCCATAAAAACGGCCGTTGCCCACGGAAACCTGAACGGTCCGGATGGGCGTGCGCTGCTCCTCATGGATCAGGGTGGCGCTGAACGGACGGCTCTGACGCAGCAGCCGCAACGCCGCCAGAGCATAACCGCCGACCCCCCAGCGTTTTTTTGATTCTGCGGTGAGATTGCGCGCCAGCTCGGCGGAAAAGCCGATGCTGGAGACGTTGAGGAACAGATGCTGATTCACCTCCCCCAGATCGACTGCGCGCAGCTGCCCGTCAGTGATAATCTGCACCGCCTGCTCCAGCGTGGCGGGGATGCCGAGCGTCCGGGCAAAGTCGTTGGCGGTGCCCAGCGGCAGGATCCCCAGCGGCAGGCCGGTCTGCATCACGCCCGGCGCGGCGGCGTTAAGCGTGCCGTCGCCCCCGCCAACGATCACCGCATCAATGCGATGGGCATAAGCCGCGATGAGTTCGCGGTAGCTGCGGCTCTCCTCCTCAGCCGGTTGCAGCAGGGTGATACCCGCCTGAGTCAGCAGCGTCCTGGCCCGGCTGGCCGCCGCACGGCCTTTACGCGAACGCGGATTGATCAGCAGCAGGGCGGTTTTCAGAGGGTGAGACATATTTTTCCGTCATCCTGATGTCAAAATGGCTGGCACGAGGCGGAAAGTACAGCATCGGTATGCGCGGTGAACAACCCTGCTTGCGCTACTTTACGTAACCACCGGCGTGCCATAAATGGCGATAAAAATCGTCTACACTACCAGGGTCGGTTCCATATCGAGGAGTGACAATGACAGAAGATGAATTCAGAAAACGATTAGCCGGAGAGGGGTTTGACGAGCCACTGCTGGTGGAACGTGCGCCCGCCACCGAGCTCGACAATCATGTCCATACCTTCGAAGCCCTGGCCCTGATCCTCAGTGGTGATATCACCATCAGTACAGAACAGGGCGAGACCACTTACTATCCGGGAGAGACGTTTCACCTGCAGCCGAATGAGCTGCATCGTGAGGCGTTCGGGCCGCAGGGCGTCCGCTACCTGGCGGGCCGGAAATATGAGTGACGGGCGGGCAGTATGACGGTTTCTGACGATCTCTTTGCCCGCCTGGCGCGCTCGCCCTTCCGCCAGCGCTTTCGACTGGGGCGCGCGGAGTATGATTATGCGCTGAGTAAAGGCGAGCCGGTGTTGCGTGAGCATGCCGCAGAGTTTGTTGCACAGCGGCTGGCGCCTGCCCGGCCCGCGCGTGATGGCAAACAGACGCCGATGCGCGGTCATCCGGTGTTTATCGCCCAGCACGCCACCGCGACCTGCTGTCGCGGCTGTCTGAGCAAATGGCACAATATTGCTCAGCAGCAGCCCCTGAGCGCAGAGCAGCAGGCCTATGTGGTGTCAGTGCTGTTGCAGTGGATCAGCGATCAGATGCAGCGTCCCGCACCGCCCGCGCGGATGGTCAGAAAGACGACGAAGCCGGATGACGATCCGCAGCTCGCGCTCTGGTAGCGGACGATCAGGCTGCCCCGGAGGGAATTTTCTGGTGAAAACTGGCCCTTTTTCATTCCTGGTTTATTCTTAAATCTTTCCTGGAATCGCTATGCCAGGATTAAAACCTACACGGCAACAATGAATACAGAGGGAATTATGAAGAAATCAATTATTGCACTGTCTGCTATTTTGCTGGCCTCGCCGGTATTTGCTGCTACCACTACCGATAACACCGTTGCGGAAGCGCACAAAGGCGCGGATACCGCTAAAGAAAAACTGCATCATGCGCAGAATCAGGGCGAAGAGCTGAAGCTGAAATCTGAGCACGCGGCGGAAGGCAAGAGCCACACCACCGGCAGCAAAATCAGCGAAGGCACCCAGAAGGGCTGGCACAAAACGAAAGAAGGTGCCGAGAAAGGCTGGGATAAAACCAAGCAGGGCGCTGAAGATCTGAAAAACAAAGCGACCAACTGATTCGCTACCATTTCAGATAAAAAAGAACCCACCGAAAGGTGGGTTTTTTATGGCTGCAATGCCAGGGCAGATTGCTTTGATATTGAGCCAGCCCCGGGAGCAGGGGCAGATCGGAAAGTCGCTTATGCCATCCATGGCCGCTCGGCCCGCACCGTCCCTGGCGCGGGACGCTTTCCTCTTCTGACCCTGTTCCCGACGCGTTGCGCGTTTTCATTGTTGCCTGATTAACCGGGTCTTAAATTTTGTAGCCTCTGAAAACCCACCGAAAGGTGGGTTTTTTCATTTCCAGAGAAAATCAGGTTTTGCTGGCGGCGGCTTTTTCTTTCTCTGCCGCCGCTAAGGCTGAGACTTTCATCTCCGCGTCAGCCGCTGCTTCGGCCGCAACGGCGGCGGCTTCTGCCGCGGCCTCGGCGGCGGTCTCAGACTGTTTCTTGCCCTCTTCGATCACCTCTTCGTCGATGACTTCGATGTTCTCGCGATTATCGCGACCGGAGAGCAGGTTCCAGCAGGCGATGAACAGCGCCGCAATCACCGGACCGATGACAAAACCGTTGATGCCATAAATCTCCATCCCGCCCAGCGTGGCGATCAGGATCAGGTAGTCAGGCATTTTGGTGTCTTTACCGACCAGCAGCGGACGCAGGATGTTATCCACCAGCCCCACAATCACCACGAAGAAACCGACCAGGAAGAGGCCTTTCCACACGGCACCGGTGGCAAAGAAGAAGACCGCTGCAGGCACCCAGATAATGGCGGAGCCGACGGCCGGGATCAGAGAGAGGAACGCCATCAGCGCCCCCCACAGCAGGCTGCCGTCAATGCCGGTGAACCAGAAGGCCAGCCCGCCGAGAATACCCTGCACGATGCCGACCACAACCGTGCCTTTGACCGTCGCACGCGCCACCGCGGCAAACTTCACCAGCAGGTGATGCTTGACGTAGGTCGAAAGCGGCAGCGCTTCCAGGATCAGATGCACCAGATAGGAGCCATCTTTCAGCAGGAAGAACAGCAGATAGAGCATCACGCCAAAACCGACGGTAAAGCTGAAGGTGCCCCTGCCGATGATGAATGCGCTGCCTGCCAGGTACTGGCCGCCCTTGAGGGCAAACGAGGAGAGCTTCTGCTGAATCTCTCCGGCGGTATCGAGATTATTTTCAGCCAGATAGTGTTTTGCCCAGCGCGGCAGATGCTGCAGCAGGTCGGCGAAAACCGCCGGGAACTGCGCCGAGTTGGTCTGCAGCTTGTGATAGACCGCATTGGTTTCGACCACCAGCGATGAGGCGATAATGGCCAGCGGCGTAAACACAATCAGACAGATGCAGAGCAGGGTGAGCAGTGCGGCCAGGCCATTGCGTTCCCCCAGCCGGCCCCGCAGATAACTTTTCAGCGGATGGAAAATGACCGCCAGAATTGCCGCCCATAAAATCGGCGAGAAATAGGGCGAAAGCACCTCAAAAAAGGCGAACGTGGCGATCGCCAGAATCAAAATGAAAAATCCGATGTTCAATCCTTTAAAACGCATGGAAAAACCTCATCTGGAACATACTCTGATAAACCCGAAGCACGAATTTTCCGTGTCTGGCTTCGCTTGCACTGACCGTTCATCACTGAATATCGATCAGGCTTTACTCTTTAAACGCTGCCGGTGGCAGCTTCATGCAGGCTAACGCGTTGAAATTCAGGGCAGAAGCGGGGAACGGCGGATGTGCGTTCACGGCGTCGCGCCCGGACAGTCACGCACGGCAACTGACCATCACGCGCGGGATCCTACCTTAGCGTAGCGGTTTCAACCATTATTGGTAGGTCAGTCACTCATGATCGCGGCGGAATCTGCCGATAACCCGGTTATTGAGGTGAACATCGGGCGATGAAAAATGCATAACAGGATAATTCTGGCGGCGCTGCTGGCGCTGTCGCTGACAGGCTGTGCCACCAAGCACTATCCGCAGGCCACGGCGGTGACGCCGGAAGAGACGGCGATGCTCAGTTGTGGCGCGCTGGATCAGGAGCTGGTGAAAGCGCACGGCGTACAGAGCGATATTGAGCAGACCGGTCGGTTTGACGCCCTGACCGTGCTGGGCTTCGTCGGCGATTTTGGTCTGGGTAATGGCATTGCAAAATACAATGCCAGCCAGAAGGTGGCGCGGCGCGTCAGCCAGTTGCAGTCGCTGAAAGCCGCGAAGTGCAGCCAGCCTCTTGCGTAGCTGGCTGCGTCGGGTCAGCCGCGTGTCCGCTCGCTGACATGCTGCAGCCGGACATTTTCGGCGGCGCGCTTACCGGCGAGGAAAGCGTGGTCGGAATTGTAATATTCCCACTCACTGTAGCGGCCTGACAGATGGATATCCTGCGTCAGCAGCCACTGCCGGATCAGCGCCACGTTCGCACTGCGCGCATGGTCGTAGATGACGTAGGCGTAGGGCATATCGACCTCTGAGGCGCAGAGCAGCGGATCGCTCTCGCTGATCATCCCGACCCGGATGCAATCCTGACGGCAGCGTTCAATCAGCGCATCGCCCGCCAGCGGCAGCGGATGGGCGGCGTTGTAGGTGATTTCACAGGTTAAGCCGAACCCGCCGGGGGGATTGCAGTGCGGGCTGGCATTGCCCTGCACAAAGATGCGGTGAAACAGCGTGTCGCCCGGATAGTAAATCCAGTGTTTTTCGGTCAGGTCAGCCCGGCCAATGCCCAGGTTCACGCAGCGCACCGAGACAAACTGCAGCTGCTGTGCCGCCCGCTGCACATTTTCCGGCGCCTCATCGCCCATCAGTTTAATCAGTTCCGGCAGCGGCATGGTGCTGATCAACTGCTCATAGCGGTAGTGGCGTCCATCCGCCAGCAGCGCGACATGCGCCTGCGGATAAATCCGGCTCAGGGTGGCATCCGTTTCCAGTTTGCACTTCAGGTGCGGCAGAAAGCCGGACATCAGCGCCTGGAAGCCACCGCGCAGCGGATAGCCGAAGCGGGCGTTAGGCCCCACCGGTTTTGCCAGCGGCTGCAGCGCGCCATCGATAATCTGCGCCAGGTCGGGCAGCGGCACGCGTCCGCCCAGCCACGAGGTCTCCATCTCAGTCAGCGGCACTTTCCACAGTTTCTGGTTATAGGGCAGAGCAAAGTGACGTGCGATCCCTTTCCCCCAAGTGCGCAGGATAAAGTGCTGAAAATCCTCTTCGCCTTCCACTTCACCGGCCAGGCTGCCCTCATCCGCTATCGCGCCATCGGCACAGCAGTCCCGTCGCGCCCGCGCCCGATCCAGCGGCACCGCGGGCGCGGCCGTTTCGCCATAGCGCGCCTCAATGGCGCCCAGCACGCACTCTTTTACGACCTCAACCGGCAGACCGTGCAGCGCCGACTGGAAGGGATAGCGGGTATAGATGCCGTCATTCCAGACCCAGGCCTCACGCGCCTGCCAGTGCAGATTGTCGCCGAGCAGCATCTCGTAGAGCTGCAGGACATAGGGGTCCTGCGAAAACATAATGTGACCGGCATAGTCGAAGGTAAAACCCCGATCGTCAATGGAGCGGCACCAGCCGCCCGGCGTGGCATTTTTCTCCAGCAGCACCGCGCCTTCACCATAGTGATAACCGGCGCTCAGTCCGGTTGGCCCGGCACCGACAATCAGGCAGGGCACCGCTTCGCTCTCCAGCATCGCCGGGGTTAACGGTGTCACGTTCGCCTGGGCACTGGCTGGCGTGACCGGTTCACCGGCAGGCTGCGGATGCGTCAGAGCCTGCTGGATCAGGGCCTGTATCTGTTCTGCCGTGCGATCCCAGGAGGTCGCGTCCACTCTTACCTGCATGCGGCCCGCCAGCGCCAGTCGCTCAGCCGCACTGAGGGTCATCGCCTCTTCACAGGCGGCAATAAAGGCGGCAGGGGTCTCTGCCACCGCCACTTCTTCAGCGTAATGTCGCGCCACGTCCACGATGGCGGTACTGACAATCGGCAGCTGTGCCGCCATATACTCCAGCACTTTGGTGGGCGAGATGAAGCGCGTCGAGGCGTTAATGGCAAAAGGCATCAGGCAGACATCCCAGCCCGCCAGGAACTGCGGCAGCGCCTGATAAGGCTGCTGACCGAGCCAGTGAATATTGTCGCGCTGCGGCAGGCTGGCGGGATCGATTTTCACCACCGGCCCGACCATGATGATCTGCCACTCCGGATGGCTGTCCGCCAGCGCGGCAATCAGCGGCAGATCGATACGCTCATCCAGTACGCCGTAATAGCCAAGCCGCTTTGCCGGGATCGCATCCTGAAGCGGATGATGGTTACTGCGATCGCGTGCCTGCTCAAAGTGGACGGCATCCACGCTGCTGGGGAAGCAGTAAACCTGATGATGTTTATCGCGCTTTGCTTCATAGAGGCTGGAGCCGCCGGTGAACACCAGATCGGCGCGGGTCATCAGCGCCGATTCGCGCTGTTGCAGCTGGCGCGGGGCGTTGTGGAAGGCGGAGAGCTCATCCATGCAGTCGTAGATCACCAGCCGGGGTTTGAAAGGGGTGAGCAGCGGCAGGGCCATGGGGGTATAGAACCAGATCAGCGGCTCCTCATCCTCCTCCAGCAGCGGGGCGAGCAGCAGCAGCAGTGGGGCAATCTGGCTGTCGTGAAAACCGGGCGCGTCGTGGGGGGTATGCGGCTGGATCACGGTGATATTCGCTGCGGGCGAACTCCGATGCAGGCCAGGTGGTCCCGCCTGCCAGACCGGCTCCTCGACGAACAGCACGCGATAGTGCTGTGCCAGGCGGGTCAGAAGCTGCTGCGGGCGCTGGAAAACAAAGCCCCAGCGTAAATGACTGAAAACGATAAGAGCGGGTTTGTTCATGACAGACTCCTGACAGGGGAATGAGGAAGGGACGATGTGCTGCAAAAAGCGTTGCGCCTGGCGCAGGGCGTCGGCATAAGGCTGCTGTAACTGGCGGGCGTAAGGATCGGGCCCTGACAGGTCCAAATCCCATAACCCGCTGCGGGTCCAGAAGGTGGTCTCCTCCCAGAGGGGACGATCAATAATCGGATAAAGGCAGATGCCGAGCATCTCAACACCCGCCAGCTGCGCCTGCGCCACCTGGGCGGCGATCTCGCCGATCCAGGCGCCGCGTCCGCTGCCGACATGGCTGGTTTCTGCCAGCAGCAGCGGCCGCTGATAACGCTGCCAGACCTGCTGCAGCATCTGATGCAGCGGCAGGCGGCGGCTGTCGCCCAGATGCCACCAGAGTCGCTGGTTCGAACCCTGCTCCCACTGGTTGTCGTGGTAATAGTTGACGCCCACCAGATCGAGATAGCGGGGCGCGCCGCCCAGCTCCGGATCACGTCTGCCGCTCAGCATGTCCCACGCCTGGTACTGGGTGTCACACAGGGCGCGTGCCAGCCCGTCGCTGTCGGGATCGGCGGGATCGGGCACGATATGGATCAGTGGATCGCAATGCAGCAGGCGGGCGCGCGGATCCGCCTGCCAGATCGCATCACAGGCCGCCAGCGTAGCCCGCACCAGCTGACGCTTGGCGGCATCCGCCCGATCGGGTTCAGAGATCGCCTCACAGGGGAAAACCCCGACGGAGATGCCCCAGCTGAGGAAAGAGATCTCATTCATCGGTGAATAGACCGGCGCAGACGAATACCAGGGGGCGAGAAAGCGGGCCAGAGCGCCGCAGAAGGCGGCAAACCGGCTGACAAAGTCATCACTGAACAGCGTGACGTCAGCGGGCCAGCCGTAGTGACAGAGTGTCCAGCTGAGCTGAATCCCCTGCTCACGTGCGGCCACCATCCGCGCTGCGACGGTCGAGAAGTCATAGCGTCCATTGCGTTCACACAGCCGCCAGCCCACGCTTTCGCGCACCGTGCGAAGGGAAAAGGGGGCCAGGGCGGCATAATCCGCCGCTGCACGGCTCTGATGCTGATTCAGATCGTTCATCGACAGCGCAAGACCGGCAGGATTGATATGATCGGCCCCTTCATAACCCGCCTGCCAGAAACTGGAAAAAGGCGTCATGGCATCTCCCGAAAAAAAGCAACACGCTTCCCGCTGACGCGCCGTCGTGAAACGGGTCAGGGCGTTATGGGTATGCAAAGCAGACTGGCCGGTCGGGCCACTCTCAACGAACGGGCGATCCCTGCCATAAGCCACAGACGCTGAATGGCAGGCATCAGCACCTGTTGCAAAATGGACGAGTGAGATAGCAGGTTTCACAGACAGCGCTATCGGCAGGAAAAAGAGTGGCTTCTCTGAATGTTAAGTGATGAGGTGGAAGCCTTACTGGAAAGTATAGGCTGGGTAATGTTCTTGGCAAATTATTGAAGTAAAAAGAAAAAAACGCAGCGGCAAAAAGCAGCCAGCCAGAAACAGGAAATTTTTGCTTCCGTTTCAGTCGCCAGCAAATTAAGCGCAGCGTGAGGCGAGGCTGTCCCTTTTTCAGCTTTGTTAACCTTTTCCGCAGCCTGCAGAACGGTCAGACTCGCCCGCTTCAGACTTACAGCTTCGCTTGCCTTTTGGCGAACAGGCGACAAGCTTGACGTATCGCTGGCCTGGATCTGCGGGCCAATCAATCGGCGGCGGCGAAGAGACGCCCCCTTTAAAACAGGATGTTTAGCAGACTATGTTCTCATTCGACTGGCACCGTTTTTTGCTCAACGATCAGCCCGTCACCTTTTTATTTGAGGTGGTGGCGCGTGTCCTGATCGCTTATCTGGTGGTATTTACCTTTCTCAAAGTCTCCGGGCGGCGCGGCGTGCGTCAGCTGTCTCTGTTTGAACTGGTGGTGATCCTGACGCTGGGTTCCGCCTCGGGTGACGTGACGTTTTATGATGATGTGCCGGTGCTGCCGGTCATTATAGTGTTTGTGGTTCTGCTGTCGCTCTACCGTCTGACCACCTGGCTGACGGCGCTCAGCCCGCGCTTTTCACGGCTGATTCAGGGGGATGTGATTACCCTGATTAAAGACGGGCTATATGTGCTGGAAAGTCTGGATCGGCTGAATATTTCCGAAGATGAGTTCTATATGGAGTTGCGGCAGAGCGGCGTGGAACATCTGGGGCAGATCCGCCTGGCGCTGGTGGAGGTCGATGGCCAGCTCAGCCTCTATTTCTATGACGACGATGCGATGCGCGCCGGGTTAAGCGTGCTGCCTCCCGCGCACCGGCAGGATTACAGCACGGTCCCGACGAGCGGGCTTTATGCCTGCACCCATTGCGGCCAGACCCGGACCATTGAGGCAGAGCAGCAGGCGGTCTGTCCGCGCTGCCAGCGCCAGCGCTGGTCTGTGGCGCTGACCGTGCGCCGGTTGCACTGATGGCCCGCGTCAGCTCAGCTTTCAGCCTTCACATCGCCCGGGTTAACGTCGGCGAAGCAGGCACTGAGCGGTCGCTTTTGCAGACCCTGGGCCGTGAAATTTTCCGCACTCAGCCACGAACTCAGGGCACACTGAACGGCCGGCCATTCACGATCGATAATCGACAGCCAGTCGGTATCGCGGTTGCGCTGTTTACGTGTCATGACCTGGCGAAAGCGGCCCTCAAAGCGGAACCCGAGTCGTTCTGCTGCCCGCCGTGACGCGACGTTAGTTGAATCACAGCGCCACGCTACCCGACGATAGCCGAGTGAAAAAGCCTGCTGCAGCAGCAGAAAAATTGCTTCGCTGCCGATAACAGTGCGCTGCATCAGCGGCGACCATGTCACGTGACCAATTTCAATGGTGCCATGTTCCTGCTGAATGCTGGCGAAGCAGACGACCCCATAGGGCTGCTGCTCCAGCGTACAGACTGAAAAGGGTATCAGCGCCGCGTCCGCTACTTTATCCGCAATCCAGCGCTGCATCTGTGATAGTGACGTGGGTCGTTCTGCACTCAGCCATGTCCAGTCGCGATCATCCTTTGCCTGCATGAACGCGTGAAACAGAGGTTCCGCATGATCGAGACTCAGCGGCAGAAGCAGGCAATGCTGACCTGACAGTGGTGCGCGGGGTGGTCTGGCAACCGGCTGCCACTCGGGCAGAGCCTCGCCGACCGGCTGATTAAACTGATTGATGTTCAATAGCATCCTCCTGAAGGAAAACGGACGGTATACGAGGGGGAAGATCCGCCGTTCTGACGGGTTAGCCTGAACCGCAGCTAAACGCGTTGCAGCTTGTTCCCTGTTGCCACATAACTTTGCCTGTTACTGACAGAAAATGAAAACGCTTCGGGCAGCATAGCGTCACCGTTATCAAAGAGGTGTGCGTATGAAAGTGAGGCTGGCCAGTGGGTTACTCTTTTTACTGTTATCGTTTGGCGCGTTTTCACAACAGGTGATCAGCGAAAGTCACCCCCATTCACGCAGCGCGCGACTGCTGGAACAGGGGAGCCAGGTGGATACGGCGGATAGTCCGGATGAACATCTGCTGGAGGGACGGGAGGGGCGGAGCACTTTGCAACGCAGGCCGTTTTAAGATAACGCCCCGGCAGAGCACGCTGCCGGGGCACCAGAGAGCCGAATCTGAACGCGTCAGACCCGCAGGTTACAGGGTGGCCTGCGTGGGTGACAGGCCAGGCACCAGAATCACCTTGCGGCACTCCTCTTCCCGTTTGTTGAAAATATCGTAGCCGCGGGCCGCATCCTCCAGCGGCAGATGATGGGTCACAATCTCTTCCGGTGTCAGGTGGCCCTGCTCAATCAGCTTAAGCAGGTCAGGCAGATAGGCGTGAACGTGGGTCTGTCCCATCTTAAAGGTCAGCCCTTTGTCGAAGGCGTCACCAAACAGGAAGCCGTGAATAAAACCGGCATAAACGCCCGGCACGCTGACGATACCGCCACGCCGCACCGCCGCAATACACTGGCGCAACGCTTTACCGCTGCTGCCCTCCAGTTTGAGGTTGCTGAGCACGGTTTCCGTCAGGCTGCCTTTCGCCTCAAAGCCCACGGCATCAATCACCGCATCCACCCCGCGATTGCCGGCGCTCTGTTCGATGATCCAGCCTGCCGGGTCATCAATTTCATCGAAGTTAATCGGGATAACGCCATAGCGTTCACGGGCAAAGTTTAAGCGGTAGCTGTTATGGTCGATCATGTAGATCTGTTCGGCCCCCTGCTGGCGGGCGCAGGCGGCGCTGAGCAGCCCCACCGGCCCGGCACCGAAAATAGCCAGGCTGGAACCGGGTCTGACCTCGGCATTTTTTACCGCCTGCCAGGCGGTCGGCAGGATATCGGAGAGGAACAGCACTTTCTCATCCGACAGCACCGGCGGCACTTTAAACGGGCCGGTGTTGGCTTTAGGCACCCGGACATACTCAGCCTGTCCGCCGGGCACACCACCGTAAAGTTTGCTGAAGCCAAACAGCGCGGCAGGCGGAGTAATATTTTTGCGGTTCAGGATGGCACCCCGGCCGCTGTTGGTGTTCTCACAGGCGGCATACTGATTAAGCAGGCAGAAAAAGCAGTCGCCACAGGCGATAACGAACGGGATGACCACCCGATCGCCTTTGGCGACGGCCGTGACCGCACTGCCTGTCTCAACCACTTCGCCCATAAACTCATGGCCAAAGATATCACCGTGGCCGGTGCCGGGAATTTTGCCGCGATAGAGGTGGAGGTCTGACCCACAAATGGCCGTGGCGGTCACACGCAGAATGATGTCATCTGCGGCTTCCAGGCCGGGATCGGGGACGTTATCCACGCTGACTTTATGCGGGCCGTGGTAGGTTAATGCTTTCATCTGTTCATCTCCTGCTGATAAGGGGAGGACGGTCAGACCGTGAGCCGTGACCACTCGCGGGGAAGTGTTGCGATATCTGAGCCTTAGCCTGCGTGAAGTGTAGTCACCCTCAGAAGAGTAAGCAGAGCGGTGCAGGAGAAAGCCCCGTCTCAGCCGTGCTGGCAGGGAGGGGGTGTCCGGGTGTCAGCAACCGTGACGAGGGGCGCATCGGGCTGCCACCGTATCAGATCGGCAAAGGCGCGACGATAGGCCGTGTCGATTTGCGCCGGCACCTGTTCAATGTAGCGGAAGGCGTGTTCCCGCGTTTCACCGCTCAGCTGCTGCAGATAGTGCCGCGCCTGACCCAGCGTCGGTATCTGGCCTTCGACACCGGCCATGCGGGCGGGCAAATCAGTCCAGATGAGACCTTCAATCCCTCTGGCCTGCGCCCACGCCGCCAGCGGGCCTGTGGCGTTATCTGTCACCGTGATCATCCCGACGCCATCGACGCGGTTGTCCGGAATGGCCTCACGAAGCCGCAGCGCCTGGCAGGCCCGCTCCAGTGAAGCGGTATTCAGCCAGGCCCAGCACACCGGCACCGGACTGGCATTCAGACAGATCGCTGTGGAGAGCTCACCGCCATCACTGATGCGCACAAATTCCACCGGTACGGCCGGACCATCATGATGCCACTCACTGGCGACCGGCAGCGCGCCGGTTTTCCAGATTAACGATCCCCAGCCCAGACAGGCAATTTTCATTCTCTTCTCCCGTGTTTGCGTCGCCACCTTCGCGACCCGTCAGAGTTAAAGCGTAGCCCGTTGTGCTTAACCGTTACAGCGATCACCTTTTTTAGTGCGGTAAAGCGGCCTTAAAGATGGCATGATCTGCCCCGCAGTCACTCTGCACAACCTGACGGTTATTTCAGCAATCTGTGCGCGTTTATCGGTGCGGCTTGAACTTTTATCGTCAGGTAGTGTAAAAAGTGGCGCACGCAAACGATTACCTGTGCATGTGCGTTGGCAGCATCACGCGCGCAGGTTCCGCTGCGACCGGGCCGGAAAGCAGGGGACGATACCTCTTTCAGCGGTCCAGGGTACTGGCGCTTTTAACACGGAATATCTGATGAAAACCACGCAAACTGGCACGCTGGGCGCGCTTGAAAGTGACGTCGATACGGGATGGCGTAAAACCGACACCATGTGGATGCTGGGTTTATACGGCACTGCGATTGGCGCGGGCGTCCTGTTTCTGCCGATTAATGCGGGCGTCGGCGGCCTCATCCCGCTGATCATTATGGCGATACTGGCGTTTCCGCTGACCTTTTATGCGCACCGCGCGCTGACCCGCTTTGTCCTCTCCGGCAAAAACCCGGCCGGTGATATCACCGAGGTTGTTGAGGAGCATTTCGGCGTCGGGGCGGGCAAGCTGATTACGCTGCTCTATTTCTTCGCCATCTACCCGATTCTGCTGATGTACAGCGTTGCGATTACCAATACGGTCGAGAGTCTGATGGTGAATCAGCTGGGGCTGGTGCCACCGCCGCGTGCGCTGCTGTCGCTGCTGCTGATTGTCGGGCTGATGACCATTGTGCGCTTTGGCGAGAAGATGATTGTCAAAGCGATGAGCGTGCTGGTCTACCCCTTTGTCGCGGTGCTGATGCTGATGGCCTGCTATCTGATCCCCCACTGGCACGGCGCGGCGCTCTCCACGCTGACCGTTCAGCCTGCAGGCAGCAGCCTGTGGATGACGCTGTGGCTGGCGATCCCGGTGATGGTCTTCTCCTTTAACCACTCTCCCATTATCTCCTCCTTTGCGCTGGCGAAGCGCGAAGAGTATGGCGACGCCGCTGAGAAAAAGTGCTCGCGCATTCTGGCCTGCTCACACCTGATGATGGTGGTGACAGTGATGTTCTTTGTCTTCAGCTGCGTGCTGAGCCTGTCGCCTGAGGATCTGCATGCGGCCAAGGCGCAGAACATCACGATTCTCTCCTATCTGGCGAACCACTTTCAGGTGCCGATGATTGCCTGGCTGGGCCCGCTGATCGCGGTGGTGGCGATCACCAAATCGTTCCTGGGTCACTACCTGGGCGCGCGCGAAGGGTTCAACGGCATGGTTAATAAAGCGCTGCGCAGTCGCGGTAAAGCGATCGCGCCAGCCAGACTGAATCGCCTGACGTCACTCTTTATGCTGCTGACAACCTGGCTGGTGGCAACGCTGGACCCGAATATTCTCGGCATGATTGAGACGCTGGGCGGGCCGGTCATTGCCATGATCCTGTTCCTGATGCCGATGTACGCCATTCAGAAAGTCCCGGCAATGCGTCAGTACAGCGGAAAAATCAGCAACCTGTTTGTGGTGCTGATCGGAGTGATTGCCATCTCCGCTATTTTCTATTCGCTGGTGAAGTAATCCTGCCCATGACAGATGCCTCCTCCGGGAGGCATCTGCCGTTCTCCCTGTCATACACGCCTCCCGCGCGTCCGAATCCGGCTCATCCCCTTACTCCTGCCTGACTGAAGTATCTGGTTAGCAATGGTTACAGTTGTTACAGAGTGACATGGTAGAGTTAACGCGAATAATTATTATTCCTTTAAAGGACAGGATGAACATGAAGATCGGGATGGCTGCTGCCACCACACTTTTGCTGTCGACCGCCTGCGCGGCCACCACTTATCCGGTCACCGTGACCGATATGGATGGACAGAAAATTACGCTGCAGAAAGAGCCTCAGCATGTGATTCTGCAGGATGGCCGCGACGTCATGACGCTGGCACTGCTGGATCGACAGAATCCGTTTCAGCGGGTCGTGGCCTGGAACAATCTGCCGAAAAAGCAGGACACGCAGACCTGGGATCTGCTGAAGCAGCGCTGGCCTCAGGCGACCTCAATTGTGGATATGGGCTTTAACGATCAGGGCCAGGTCAACCTGGAGAGCGTGCTGGCGAAACAGCCCGATCTGATGATTGCGCAGCTGCGTGCTAAACCCGCGCTGACACAATCAGGCGTGCTGGCCACCCTGAAAAATCTGCACATCCCGGTACTGTTCCTCGATGATGAGCTGCATCCGAAAGAGAATACCCTGAAGAGCGTGAGCGTGCTCGGCACGGTGCTGAACCGTGAAGCTGAAGCAAAAGACTACGCCGATTTTTATCAGCAGCGCTGGCAGGCGCTTCAGGAGAAGATCGCCCGGGTTCCGCACAAGCCGACGGTTTTTGTCGAGCCGATTGCCGGTAACAGCGACAACTGCTGCTTTACCCACGGACACAACGGCTGGGGCGCGCTGGTGGAGGCGGTCGGCGGCAAAAATATTGGCTCTGCACTGCTGCCCGGCAGTTCCGGCTTTGTTTCGCTGGAGAAGATCATCGCCATGAAGCCGGATGTCTACATCATGACCGGCTCAAAGCGGCCGAACAGCAATGTGCTGCCGTTTGGTTATGGCGCGAATCAGACCGAGGTGACCGCGACCTTTAAGCGCTTACTGAGCCGCACGGGGCTGGCGCAGATCGCCCCGGTCAGAGAGCAGCGCGTCTATGGCGTTTACCATCACTTCTATAACCACCCCTACAACATTATCGGGATGGAAATTCTGGCGAAAGATCTCTATCCGCAACAGTTTCGTGACCTCGACCCCACGGCGGATTACCACCACATCGTGACGCACTTTACGGGATTACCTGACGCGCCCGTGATCCTCAGTACGCCATAACCGGCCCCTGTCAGGGTGCGGTTCCGTACCCTGACACACGTTTTCGCTGGCAGCGGCGATCGGCGTTTTGTCTGATGCGCCGATCAGCCAGCGGGCAGGGCGGTCTGCAGTGTTAAGAAAGTGATAATTACGCGTAATGGTCTGTAAATTGGCGGTTTTTAAGAATTATACAGATGCTGCCATACAGGATTATTGCCATGATACCGATCAACGGTGCCTGACAGCCGTTATTTTCGGAGGCAGTACCATGAAAAAAACAACATTAACGCTTATCGCTTCACTTTTGACATGCAGCACGCTCTTTTCTCAGACCACGCTGGCAGACGATCGCGGCGCTCCGCACCGCCCGCCGGTGCCGCATCAGAATGATGGCCCTGGCCCGGATGCGTGGGGGCCCGGCCCGCATCCGGATCGTGACCGCGACGACCGCCATCGTCATGAGGAGCGGGAACGCCATGAGATTGAACATGCGCGTCATGATGACGAGCGCTTCCGTCACGACAGAGGGCGATATGAGCCGCGCGACGCATTCGCCTGGCAGGGACATGAGTTTCGCCGTGGCCATGCGATCCCGCGAGCCTATTGTGACGACCGTTACCGCGTTGACGACTGGGATGCGCGCGGACTGCCTGAACCGCCGCAGGGGGAACACTGGGCAGACATCAACGGCAACTATGTGCTGATTGCGGCGGCAACCGGCATTATCACCTCACTGCTGCTGAACAACGCACTGAATTGAACCCACGGGATGGCGGCGGCCATCCCGCTTTCTTTCCGTTTTGCGCCGCCAGCGTCTATCCTGAGACTCCACACTGACATTCTCCCTGTGTAAGGAGTCATGATGACGACGGTTAAGATGGTTGCGGTTGATATGGATGGCACTTTTCTGGACGACAACAAGCAGTACAATCGATCCCGGTTTCTCGCCTGCTACCAGCAACTCACCGCCCGCGACATCAAATTTGTCGTGGCCAGCGGTAATCAGTACTACCAGCTCAAATCCTTTTTTCCGGAGGTCGCCAGCGATATCGCCTTTGTGGCGGAAAACGGCGCATGGATTATCGACCGTGATGAGGAGCTGTTCTGCGGCGCCTTTGACCGCCGCGATGTCGAAGCGGTCATCAACACCCTGCAAAACGGCAACTATCCCGGCCTGCGTTATCTGCTGTGTGGACGCGAAAGTGCGTACTACTTCGACGACATGGAAGAGAGCTGGCTGAAAAAGATGCGTCACTACTGTCATCGCCTGAAGCCGATTCAGCATCTGGATGAGGTGCAGCATGATCGGTTGTTCAAGTTCGCACTGAATCTCTCTGACGACGCTATCGAGCCGCTGATGGCGGATATCGAGCGGCTGCATCATGGTCGTGTGGCCGCAACCTCAAGCGGACACGGCTCCGTTGACCTGATTGTGCCGGGCAATCATAAAGCGCATGGACTGGATCTGCTCGCCACGCGCTGGGGCATCACACACGACCAGGTGCTGGCGTTTGGTGATGGCGGCAACGATCTGGAGATGCTTAAGCAGTCTGGTTTCAGTTTTGCCATGGCCAACGCGCCACAGCGGGTGAAGCAGGCAGCACGCTATGCTGCCCCTGCTAATAACGAAGAGGGCGTGCTGCAGGTGATTGAGCAGATGCTGGCCGGTGAGGGGCCATTCGCAAATCTGCCCGCGTAACGGGCAGACGCGGTTTTCGGAAGGGCAGAGGCGGGTCATCTGGCCCGCCTCTCTTCACGCCGTGATGCGCCAGGCCTGGGCGATCATCGTCTCCATCTGTTCGCGGCTGTAATTCACCAGCGAATTTTTGCTGTTGGCGCGCGCCAGAATCCACTTCACCTCTTCGCCCGTCAGCGTGGGCCCCCCCTGCCAGAACGGCAGAATCGCCTGCTGCTGCAGCCACGTTTTGAGGAACTGCGCGGGTGAGTCGGTGGCTTCACTGAAAAGCTGCCCATGTAACGCTGACATCAGTGTCTGCTGCAGCGGATGATCGCTGTCGGCCAGCAGCTCCAGGAAGGGGAACAACAGCCGCCCGCACACTTCGCCGTGGTGAAACGGTTTTATCGCGCCCAGTTCGCCTGCAATACCGTGGATGACCCCCAGACCGGCGCTGCTCAGCGCAACTCCCCCCAGCCACGATGCCATCATCATCGACTCTCTTGCCGCATCGCCCGCACTCTCTTCACTGTTCAGCGCCGGCCAGGCCTGGATAAACTGACGCAGGCCGGTCACGGCCAGCTGTTGAGTGAAAAGATTACCTTTCGCGGAGAGGTAGGCTTCAAACAGGTGGGTAAAGGCATCGATCCCGCAGGTCGCCAGCACGTGATCAGGTGCCCCCTTCAGCAGATCGGGATCGAGAATAGCCACTTCCGGGACAAAAACCGGGTGGCGCAATGAGGCTTTGATCTGAATATCGCGCTGGTCGGTCACCACCGCATTCTGCGTCACTTCACTGCCGGTCCCGGCCGTCGTCGGAATGGCAATCAGCGGTAACGTGACTGGCTGAACCGTGCTGTCGCCCACCTTTTCCAGATAGCGGGCCGTCGGCAACGGATGTTGCATCATCGCGCTGAACGCTTTAGCCGCATCCAGCACGCTGCCCCCGCCGATGGCCACCACCCGATCCACATGACCCCGCCAGCGTGCCACCCAGCCATCTATCTCAGCAGGAGAGGCTTCATGGCTGACAATTTCATAGCCGATAATCTGCGCGTTCAGGTCAGCTTTAATCCGTTCATACGCCGCGCCCTGCAGAAAGGATTGCCCGCAAAACAGCAGCGTAGGTTGTGACCGGGCGGCCAGCAGCGGCACCAGTTTATCGAGGCTGCCGCGGCCAAAGAGGGTTCGTTGATTACTGTACAGCTCACTCAGATTCACACTCACCAGCGCATCCTTTTTACATTTCACTAAAATCTGAGTGTAACGAAAAGCGCGCAGCCGGCACTGGCAAACTTTCTGATAACGTCCCGGTAAAAAGTTGATCATCTTCGCAAAACAGAAATTCACCCCGGCGGGGTGGTGCTTTACTGCGGATGTTACCCTTAACATGTTATCGGTAACAGCGTTTGTCCGGATGTATAAAATTCTTACAGGCGCACTGTTTTACAGCCCTCAGGGGACCATGATAACAACCGACACTGGATTCCATTCAGTGCGCAAGGTGGAGAAAACCTATGCCATTACTCTATGTGGCGATCGGCGTCGCGTTACTGCTGCTGCTGATGATTCGCTTTAAGCTTAATGGATTTATCGCGCTGATCCTGGTGGCGCTGGCTGTCGGCGTGATGCAGGGCATGCCGGTCAATAAAGTAATTACGTCTATCAAAGCGGGGGTCGGCGGCACGCTCGGCAGCCTGGCGCTGATCATGGGCTTTGGTGCCATGCTGGGTAAGCTGCTGGCCGACTGCGGCGGTGCGCAGCGTATCGCGACCACGCTGATCGAAAAATTTGGCACAAAGCACATTCAGTGGGCGCTGGTGCTGACCGGTTTTATCGTCGGATTTGCACTGTTCTATGAAGTTGGCTTTGTACTGATGCTGCCGCTGGTGTTCAGCGTGGCGGCGTCGGCGCGCGTGCCGCTGCTCTATGTCGGCGTGCCGATGGCGGCTGCACTGTCCGTTACGCATGGCTTTCTGCCACCGCATCCCGGCCCGACCGCCATCGCCACGCTGTTCAATGCCGACATGGGCAAAACGCTGCTGTTTGGCACCCTGCTGGGTATTCCTACGGTGATTCTGGCGGGCCCGGTTTACGCCCGCTTCCTGAAGGGCATCGACAAACCGATTCCGCAGGGACTCTATAACCCGAAAACGTTCACCGAAGCAGAAATGCCCAGCTTTGGGGTCAGCGTCTGGACGGCCCTGGTGCCGGTGGTGCTGATGGCCCTGCGTGCGGTGGCAGAGATGCTGTTGCCAAAAGGGCATGTGCTGCTGCCGTATGCCGAGTTCTTTGGCGACCCGGTCATGGCCACCCTGATTGCCGTACTGATTGCCATCTTCACGTTTGGCCTTAACCGCGGCCGCTCAATGGAACAGGTGATGGATACCCTGACCGACTCGATCAAAATCATCGCTATGATGTTGCTGATCATCGGTGGCGGCGGGGCCTTTAAGCAGGTTCTGGTCGACAGCGGGGTGGATAAATATATCGCCAGCATGATGCACTCGACTCAGCTGTCACCCATCTTTATGGCCTGGTCTATTGCGGCGGTGCTGCGTATCGCGCTGGGTTCGGCAACGGTGGCGGCGATTACCGCTGGTGGCATTGTGGCCCCGCTGATTGTCACCAGTGGTGCCAGCCCGGAACTGATGGTGATCGCCGTAGGGTCCGGCAGCGTCATCTTCTCTCACGTTAATGACCCTGGCTTCTGGCTGTTCAAGGAGTATTTCAACCTGACGATAGGTGAGACCATTCGCTCCTGGTCGGCGCTGGAAACCATTATCTCCGTGTGCGGCCTGGTGGGCTGTCTGCTGCTCTCCTGGGTAATCTGATCCCCTGCCGCTGGCACCGCCTGCCAGCGGCCCTCTGCTGGCTCTCTGAAAGAGGATGGCGCTCATAAAGAGGGCCGCGCTATGCGGCCCATGGGTGATAACAGTTAACGCTGCCCGCTTAATGAGGCGCTTCAAAACCGGCTTTCACCATCTGTTCCCGAAGCGCACGCGCAATTTCGCGGTTGCCGCCAGTGACGGGATAGATGACATTATTCACCACATCATCAAGGTAGTGCTCTTCAAACTCCTGCATCGTGAGCTGAGTGCCGCCCTCATCGTTGATGGCGAAAGAACCTTTGATGTGGTTACCGCTGTTTTTAGCCTTGAGGCTGTAGCGGCCCATACTGGTATTAATCGTGCTCATACGATCTCCTCACAACTCATGTCAATCTCCTCACTATTGAGATTGAGATCTGCCTTGCCGCCTGAATTTTAGCCAGGAGTCGTCTGTAAAACGAAGAAAGAGGGCGGGTAAAAGATGGGGTTGCGATCGCACTCTCAGAATGCAAATAAAAGCAAAAGTTGATGAACCTGTAACCGGTTAACGACTTAGTGAAGCGGCAGAGCCTGGTTTTCTGACTATACTGCTTACAGGAAACCTGTTTAACCAGCGAGGGAAAAGGAAATGAAAATTATTCTGTGGATTATCGCGATCATTTTTATCGTGGGCTTACTGACCCTGACAGGGGTGTTCAAACTGATTTTCTGATTTCTGTTAAAGATTCTGCGACAGCGGGCACCTAATCAGGTGCCCGAAACGTTTTCTGGCTGGCCAACAGACACTGTGTAATCGGGTCCATTGGCGTATTCGGCAGTAGATCCCGCGAGCCCAGCTGTTTTCGACAGCATGCGCAACAGGCACCATGAAAGGTGCGCTGGCCCTCTTTGTAATCAGCAAAAACGAACCGGGCGCTTCCACACTGACTACAGCGTATTTTCATCACCATCCTGCGTATGACCTCCTTTGGACTGACACTGTGCTGATCGCGTTCCCTGACCGGTTAAGCAGACTTAATCTATTGCTATGCAATATTATTCCGGACTGCGATGAGAAAAGTAGTGTCTTATGAGCATGAATGTTTGCTGCCAAATGCGAATCCGGCCTGTAAAAACCACTTCATTGATCATGATCAAAGATTGTCATCTATTGGCTAAAACGCCCGCAGATGGCCTGTCCTGGCGCGGATAAACGGCACGGCAGGCTCAATTTTGTCGGAAAGAAAGGCAAACTGGCGGTTAACTAATCGCAATTTTTTTGCATTAAGTGATTTTTTATCGTGTCATGGCTTTCAGCCCCCTGAAAATTGCACCAGCGTCAGACGCCTGGCTGACCCGGCAGAGAAAAAAAAGGGCGTTTTTACGCGCCATATCGTCAGAGAGAACAGGAACGGGTCTCAATAAGATTTTTCTTTTTCAGCCACAGCGCCTGTTAAGTTGAAATTCAAAAAAGGCATGACTTTCCAGCGTGTTAGCGCGAAGAAGAGGAAAGGCGTTCGCTAGCTGCTGAAACCGATTTCGCAAGTCGGAAAGCAGGAAAGTGTGATGGATGCACAGAAAGTCGATATTTATCACTTTTTCATCAAATCGTGCTGGACAAATCCCTCCGCAATTGCTGTACTAGATGCCGACACAGTTTAGTGTCCATTTTTCATGTAAAGGTAATATAGATGTCTAAGATCAAAGGTAACGTTAAGTGGTTTAATGAATCTAAAGGATTCGGTTTCATTACTCCTGAAGATGGCAGCAAAGATGTATTCGTACACTTCTCTGCAATCCAGAGCAACGGCTTCAAAACTCTGGCTGAAGGTCAGCGCGTTGAGTTTGAAATCACCGACGGTGCTAAAGGCCCATCTGCTGCTAACGTTATCAGCCTGTAAGTTAACAGTCAGAATTCTAAAAACCCGCCTGATGGCGGGTTTTTTTATGCCTGTCATCTGCGCGTCACCTTCTCCTGTCTATCCTGCGCTGCTGGCTTGTCTGCCGCACAAACTGCGCGACGCTTCACAATAAATCCTCGTAACATATTTATAACAAGCTGAAGTGCCGCTTTTTTGCGGGCAACGCGTTATAACAGAGTGACAGATCCCGGTGGGTGAGGAGGCAGGATGAATATACGGCAGGCAGAGTTAAAAGACAGTTTTGCGCTGAGTGCGTTGCTCAGCGAATTAGGCTACGGCGGCACCGAAGGTTTTATTGAGCAGCGCCTGGCGCAGTTATGCAGCGATCCCAGTGAAGCACTCTTAGTGGCGGAACAGGATAACCAGGTGCTGGGGTTTCTTTCCCTGCATTTCATTCCACAGCTGGCGCTGGCCGGTGACTTTGCCCGCATCAGCTACTTCTGCATTGCCGAAGGCGAGCGCAGCAAAGGGATGGGGCAGCAGCTGCTTCAGCATGCTGAGGCGCTGGCCGCGCGTCGTGGCTGCGATCGCATGGAGGTGCATTGCCACCAGTCGCGCCTGAAAGCGAATCTCTTCTACGGCCGTGAAGGCTTTGCCGAATCACCCCGTTATCATATTAAATCCCTGGCGAGTTAATTTTCATCCGGCGGGTGAGCCTCCCGCAGGAGAGCGGCCGGTGGTCAGTGCTTTCTGCTTTCTCCGCGCCAGACAGGCAGCAGAAACGGTTGCCCTGCGCACATCCTTCAGGCGCCCGTCTGAGCTGACAGGCTCTCTCCGGCAGACTTTCCCGGTGTGTTCAGGTTACGATGCTCCCTCAGCCCGACCGGAGAGCAGAATGCCGCGGCGTTGCTCAATGAGGGCTGTGAACAGGGGCAGCCTGAGCGAATCCCTCTGACAGGGTTACCGGAAGGCTGTTGACGGCGACAGCAGGAGAAGAACAATGATGAGAGTGGCAATAGGGCAGTTTGCCGTCGGTCGTGAATGGCAGGAAAACGCCGCTGTCTGTCTGGATCTGATGCAGCGGGCGGCGGAAGGGGGAGCCGATCTGCTGGTCCTGCCGGAAGGCGTGCTGGCGCGGGACATTACCGATCCCGATATCGTGCTGAAAGCGGCGCAGCCGCTGGATGGCCCTTTCCTGAGCCAGCTGCTGGCAGCCAGCAAAGAGCGTGCCCTGACGACGATCCTCTGTCTGCATGTTCCCGACGGCGCGCAGAAAGCGCTTAACGTGCTGGTTGCCTTCCGACAGGGTGAGATCATCGCCGTCTATGAAAAACTGCATCTCTATGATGCTTTCACGATGCAGGAGTCGCAGCGGGTCAATCCCGGCCAGGTCATTCCTCCGCTGATTGAGGTGGCCGGTATGAAGGTGGGCTTAATGACCTGCTATGACGTGCGGTTTCCGGAGATGGCACGGCGGCTGGCGCTGGACGGTGCCGACGTCCTGGTGCTGCCTGCCGCCTGGGTGAAAGGCCCGCTGAAAGAGATGCACTGGGAACTGCTGACCCGCGCCCGAGCGCTGGAGAACACCTGCTATATGGTGGCGGCGGGCGAATGTGGTCCGCGCAATATCGGCAACAGTCTGGTGGTGGACCCGTTTGGGGTCGCAGTAGCAAACGCGGCGGAAGCGCCCGCACTGCTGTTTGCCGACCTCGATCCTGAACGTCTTGCCTATGCCCGTCAGGTACTGCCGGTGCTGGAGAACCGGCGTTTTGCCCGGCCTGAACTCGACGGAGAGTGAAACAAACAGAGCCTGAGGCGGATACGCTTGCGGCAGGAGTGTCAGATCTTACTCTGTTACAGATTCTGCTTGTGGTGACAGGCAATCTGCGCGTAAATAACAGTCACCGTTATTCGATAAAGTTGAAAGGTTAAATATGGAAGGTATCAGTATTGCCAAGCTGCTGATTATCGGTGCGCTTATCGTACTGCTTTTTGGTACCAACAAGTTGCGCTCGCTGGGTGGCGATCTGGGCTCCGCAATCAAGGGCTTCAAGAAAGCCATGAAAGATGAAGATACCAGTGCAACCCGAAATACGGCTGAAGACGTGCCTGCAGAACGCGTCGTTCATAAAGATTAATCGGTTATTTGCAGCAAATAACTGTTACTTTTTATTTCAGGCACACATAAAAAAACCAGACTGTCAGCAGTCTGGTTTTTTGTTTTTATGCAGCAGCAAAACGGGAATTACTTCACTTCCATCCCTTTCGCCTGCATATCGGCATGATAGGAAGAGCGGACAAACGGACCACATGCCGCATGCGTGAAGCCCATCGCCATCGCTTCTTCTTTCATCTCATCAAATTCGGCCGGGCTGACGTAACGCTGAACCGGCAGATGGTGACGGCTCGGCTGCAGATACTGACCCAGCGTCAGCATGGTGACGCCGTGGCGACGCAGATCGCGCATCACTTCAATGATTTCGGCATTCGTTTCGCCCAGACCCACCATCAGACCTGATTTGGTCGGGACATCCGGGTGCGCTTCTTTGAAACGCTCCAGCAGCTTCAGCGACCACTCGTAGTTAGCGCCGGGACGAACCTGACGATAGACGCGCGGTACGTTTTCCAGGTTGTGGTTGAACACATCCGGTGGCGTCGCGGTGAGGATCTCCAGCGCGCGATCCATACGGCCGCGGAAGTCCGGCACCAGCGTCTCAATTTTGATCGTCGGATTTTTTTCGCGAATCGCGCTGATGCAGTCGGCAAAATGCTGAGCGCCACCGTCACGCAAATCGTCACGGTCAACCGAGGTGATCACGACGTAACGCAGTCCCATGTCGGCGATGGTCTGCGCCAGCTTTGCGGGCTCACCGGCATCAGGCGCGTTGGGACGCCCATGGGCCACATCGCAGAACGGACAGCGGCGGGTACAGATTGCGCCCAGGATCATAAAGGTGGCGGTGCCGTGGTTAAAGCATTCGGCGAGGTTAGGGCAGGAGGCCTCTTCACAGACCGAGTGCAGCCCGTTTTTACGCATCGCCGCTTTGATGCCCTGAATACGACTGGAGTCAGCTGGCAGCTTGATTTTCATCCATTCCGGCTTACGCAACATCTCCTGCCGTTCAACAGCCACGGTTTTCACCGGGATCAGCGCCATTTTGTCTGCGTCACGATATTTGACGCCGCGTTCCATCTGAATTGGTTTACTCATAAATCAGCAGGTTCCGGTCGGATTGCGATTTGAAAGCGTTCCCATTCAAACCGGGAAGGGTGCTTTCAACTTTATTTGAAAAAAGTGCAAAAATTATATCATCTCAGGGCCCGGGAAGCAGCCACCGTCAGCGCGGAAAAGTTACATATTTGTAAATTCGCATTCAGCGCTAAGGCTGAACCGGCAGATCATCCGTGGTCCACTCAACATGGTCGTAACCGGCCAGCCGCGCAAACGCGCTGACCAGCGGTGAACGAACCTGTTCTGTCGTAACGCCCGGCCGGAAATGACTTAACTGGGTCATGCTCATGCCGGCGTAGCCGCAGGGGTTAATCCGCAGAAAGGGGGAGAGATCCATCGCTACATTCAGCGCCAGACCGTGAAACGAGCAGCCTTTGCGGATGCGTAATCCCAGTGAGCAGATCTTTTCTTCACCCACGTAGACGCCAGGGGCATCGGCACGCGCGCGGGCGCTGACGCCAGATTCCGCCAGGGTGGCAATCACCGTCTCTTCCAGAATCGTAACCAGCTGGCGGACGCCAAGCTTACGGCGTTTGACATCGATCAGGACATACATCACCTGCTGTCCCGGACCGTGATAGGTCACCTGGCCACCGCGGTCGCTCTGCACCACCGGAATCTCTCCCGGCATCAGCAGATGTTCCGCTTTTCCTGCCTGGCCCTGGGTAAAGACCGGCGGATGTTCGACCAGCCAGATTTCGTCGCGACTCTGTTCATCGCGCTGGTCGGTGTAGTGGTGCATGGCATCGGAGACAGATTGCCAGTCGCGCAGACCGGACTGACGGACGAGAAGGGTTTCAACTGACAAAACGAGAATCCGCTAAAGAAGAATCGCTGGATAATGTCGGCAAACCGTCAGGCACAGGCGCCTTGCCGACCCGTAAATTACAGCACCATCCGGACAATTTCGATCTTGCCCAGCTCTTCGTACAGGCGCTCGACCTGTTCGATGTGGGTTGCGTTGATGGTGATGTTAACCGAGTGATAGTTGCCTTTGCTGCTCGGCTTAACTTCAGGACTGTAGTCGCCGGGCGCATGACGTTGCACCACTTCAACCACTTGATCAACCAGCTCCGGTTGCGCCAGACCCATTACTTTGTAGGTAAACGGGGTAGGAAATTCGAGCAGCTCATTCAGTTTGGTTTTCATATTGACTCCGGTGCATAAAAAACAGGCTCCCGCCTGAGCGGGAGCATCATAATATCGTGTAATGGGGGCGGAAGGGTGATTTTTCAATCACCCGTCACGCTTAACCGAACCAGTGATGGAACATCAGCTTGATGTAATCAACGATACGGCCAAAGAAACCGCCTTCGGAAATTTCATTCAGTACCACCAGCGGACGCTGTTCGATGGTTTTGCCATCCAGCTGGAAGTTGATGCTGCCGACGACCTGGTTTTTCTTCAGCGGGGCATGCAGTTCTGTGTTGTTCAGCACATAGCTTGCCTTCAGATCTTTCATACGGCCACGTGGAATGGTCAGGTAGGCATCTTTTTCCACACCCAGCTGCACGCGGTCATTATCGCCGAACCAGACCGGCTCAGAGGCGAACTCTTTACCTGCTTTCAGCGGCGCGACGGTTTCAAAGAAACGGAAGCCCCAGGTCAGCAGTTTCTTGCTCTCCGTTTCACGGCCTTTAAAGGTGTGCCCGCCCATCACGGCAGAAATCAGGCGCATCTGGCCTTCTGTCGCTGATGCCACCAGGTTAAAACCTGCCGAATTGGTGTGACCGGTTTTGATCCCATCCACATTCAGGTTGGTATCCCACAGCAGACCGTTACGGTTCATCTGACGGATATTGTTGAAGGTGAACTCTTTCTCTTTATAGATGGCGTACTCTTCCGGCACATCGCGGATCAGCGCCTGACCGATCAGCGCCATGTCGCGCGCGGAGCTGTACTGACCTTCAGCGTCCAGACCATGCACCGTGCCGAAGTGGGTATTCTGCAGGCCAAGTGCTTTGACGTAGTTGTTCATCAGATTAACGAACGCGTCCTGGCTGCCGGCAACATAGTCAGCCATCGCTACACAGGCGTCGTTACCGGACTGCAGCACAATCCCACGGGTCAGCTGAGAAACCGGTACGCGGTCGCCTGGCTTCAGGAACATCAGCGAGGAGCCTTTAAACACCGGGTTACCGGTGGCCCAGGCATCCTGACCGATGGTGACCATATCGTCCTGATGAATTTTACCGGCTTTCACGGCCTGACCGATGACGTAGCTGGTCATCATCTTAGTCAGACTGGCAGGATCGCGGCGTGCATCGGCATTTTTCTCCGCCAGCACTTTGCCCGAGTTGTAGTCGATAAGGACATACGCTTCGGCATCAATGTCCGGAACGCCCGGAATCATGGTCTTGAGATTGACGTCATCAGCGATAGCAGCATGGCTGAGGGAGAAAGCGATCAGTGATCCCACTGTCAGGCGTTTCAGCAAACGAGAGGATTTCAGCGTGTTCATGTGTAGGACTACAACATCCGTGAGTTTGAGGTTTAAAAAAGTCACTTATCATACCCAATGCCAGGGGCGCTGGCATTGGGTGAAATGATTGGGTTGTTAGCAGACGTAACGTGCAGCGGTCTGACAAACGGATCAGCGACGCGTATTAGTAATAAATGAAGCGGTCTGGCCTTCACTGCTCAGGCGCTGTTGCAGCGCGGCGGCTTCGGCGCGGGTAGCGTACCCGCCAAGCTGCACGCGATAAACATTGTTGCCTGCGTCTTCGACTTTCCCGGGCACACCATAACGCTGGCTCAGGCTTTTCATCATCTGCTGTGCACGCGCCGGATCGTTCAGCGCGCCGACCTGCACGACATAGCCCGCTGCGGTTCCCCGGCTGGCCGCAGGCGCGGCGCTGGCGGCGGCGGGAGCAGCGACCGCAGCCGGTGCGGCAACGGCGGCAGCGGGCGGTTCACTGCCTTCCAGCACGCCGCTCGCTAAAGGCTGAGGCGCGCCAAGAAAGCCGCTGCTCTGCACCGGTGCACCCATGCTGTCACTGCTCTGCAGCGTGCTGTTACTGATAGCGTCCACATTCTGCGCAGGCGGCTGAGCAGCCGCTGCGCTGCCGCCATTCATGACTGCGCCACCACTCAGGTCCGGACGGGCGGGCAGGGCGTAACTCTGTTTCGCTACGACGGTGCCGATGGTGCCAGGACCGGAGAGTGAGCCGTCAGGCGCGACCTTGATAAAGTCGACCCGCACCCGCGAATTGTTCGAGATATTCAGGCGGTCACCGGCGGCGCGGGAGAGATCGATAATACGACCCGGCGTATAAGGACCGCGATCGTTCACCCGCACCACAATCTGACGACCGTTGGCAATATTGGTGACGCGCACATAGCTCGGCAGCGGCAGGGTAGGGTGGGCCGCTGTCAGCGCATCGGGATCGTAGGTTTCACCGATGGCGGTGCGGTTGCCCTGCGCTTCTTCACCGTACCAGGTGGCCAGACCGACTTCACTGAAGTTGGAGGGATCTTTAACGATGCGATAATTTTTGCCGTTGACGCTGTAATCCTGGCTGGTGCCCGGATTAACCGGCTCATAACGTGGCTCAACGCCCGGAATCTCTACCACTGGTCCATTGTATGCCGGTTGCGGCGGCGCCGTATTTTGGGGTTCCGGCGTGGTACAGGCCGCCAGAACCAGTGATGCCAGTGCAACGCCAAGCCATTCCTTACGCATCTGCAGCCTCTTAGACACTTTTAGATAACATTTTTCGGTGAGTGTGGATCGACATCACGATGCCAAATCCCGCCATAAGCACGATTAGCGCGGAGCCGCCATAACTGACCAGCGGCAGCGGTACGCCAACCACCGGTAAGATACCACTAACCATGCCAATGTTAACGAAAACATAAACGAATAAAATCAGCATTAAACCGCCCGCCATGACCCGGCCAAAGGTGGTCTGCGCCCGCGCGGCCACCACCAGTCCACGCATGATCAGCAGCAGATAAAGGGTCAGCAGCAGCAGCACGCCCACCAGGCCTAACTCTTCGGCCAGAACCGCAAAGATAAAGTCGGTGTGACGTTCCGGCAAAAACTCCAGCTGAGACTGGGTGCCCTGCAGCCAGCCTTTGCCGCGCAGTCCCCCCGAGCCAATGGCGATTTTCGACTGAATGATGTGATAGCCGGCACCCAGCGGATCCGTTTCCGGGTCGAGCAGCATCATGACGCGATCGCGCTGATAGTCGTGCATCAGGAAAAACCACAGGATCGGGATAAAGGCGGCCACCAGCAGCACCGCCACGCCAATCAGTTTCCAGCTCATCCCTGACAGGAACAGCACAAACAAACCCGAGGCGGCAATCAGGATGGAGGTACCGAGGTCGGGCTGCGCGGCCACCAGCAGGGTAGGCACGAAGATCAGCACCAGCGCAATACCGGTATTTTTTAGCGTCGGCGGGCAGACGTCACGGTTAATAAAGCGCGCGACCATCAGCGGCACCGCGATCTTGGCAATCTCCGAGGGCTGAAAACGGACAAAGCCGAGATCGAGCCAGCGCTGTGCGCCTTTACTGATCTGACCGAAGGCATCTACCGCCACCAGCAGGATCACGCAGACAATATAGAGGTAAGGTGCCCAGCCTTCATAGACACGTGGTGGCACCTGCGCCAGCACAATCATGATCACCAGACCCATCGCGATCTGACCCAGTTTACGCTCCATCATGCCCGGGTCCTGACCACTGGCACTCCAGATCACCACGGCGCTGTAGGTCAGCAGGCCGAGGATGATCAGCATAAACAGCGGATCGATGTGGATGCGCATCCAGATTGATCGTTTCTGCGGACTATCTTGCATCGACATGTTTATTCACCTTCATAACCGGGCGGCACCGGGGCGGCGTCCGGCAGGACTGTATTATTATCACCTAACATGATGTGATCCAGAATCTGGCGCATGACGGTGCCGACAGCCGGACCGGCGCCACCGTTTTCCAGAATAATGGTCACGGCAACCCGAGGTTTGTCATAGGGAGCAAACGCGGTCATTAACTTATGGTCGCGTAATCGTTCAGCAATTCTGTGGGCGTTATAGGTTTCATTTTCTTTCAGGCCAAAGACCTGTGCCGTACCGGACTTGGCGGCGATTTTATAGGGCGCATCCGCAAAGCTCTTGTGCGCGGTGCCGTTAGGGCGGTTTGCCACGCCATACATGCCATCTTTGGCGATTTCCCAGTAGCCGGAATGGATATCGCCAATCGGCGCGGCAGGCGGCTGGCGATAGGGCACCAGCGTCCGGCCTTCACGGGTGGCGCGCAGGATATGCGGCACACGAATGATGCCATCGTTAATCAGAATCATCATCGCTTTGTTCATCTGCAGCGGCGTGGCCGTCCAGTAGCCCTGGCCGATTCCCACCGGAATGGTGTCACCCTGATACCACGGCTTTTTGAAGCGTCTCATCTTCCAGTCTCGGGTCGGCATATTGCCGGCGCTCTCCTGCGGCAGGTCGATACCGGTCCGGCTGCCGTAGCCAAACTTGTTCATCCATTCAGAGAGGCGGTCAATACCCATGTCATAGGCGACCTGATAGAAGAAGGTATCAGCAGACTCTTCCAGCGCTTTGGTGACGTTGAGACGACCATGGCCCCATTTCTTCCAGTCGCGGAAACGCTTTTCGGAACCGGGAAGCTGCCACCAGCCAGGATCGAAAACACTGGTGTTGCGGTTAATCACCCCGGCACTCATGGCGGAGACGGCGACATAGGGTTTGACCGTTGAGGCGGGAGGGTAGGCAGCCTGGATCGCGCGGTTATAGAGCGGGCGGTTTTCATCTTCCAGCAGGCCGCGGTAATCCTTACTGGAAATCCCGTCGACAAATAAGTTGGCGTCGTAGCTGGGGGTGGAAACCATGGCGAGGATTTCGCCGGTGCGCGGATCGCTGACGACCACCGCTGCGCGACTGCCCGCCAGCAGGGTTTCAATATATTGCTGCAGCTTGAGATCGATCGTCAGATAGATATCGCGGCCCGCCTGAGGCGACTCCTCATGCAGCTGGCGAATGACCCGGCCACGGTTATTGACCTCAACCTCCTCAAAGCCGGTTTTGCCATGCAGGAGATCTTCATAATAGGCTTCGATGCCCAGCTTGCCGATATCGTGGGTCGCGGCGTAATTTGGCCAGATCCCCTCTTTATCGAGGCGGGCCACATCACGATCGTTGATTTTGGATACGTAGCCGACCACATGCGTCAGCGTGGAACCGTATGGGTAGTAGCGGCGCTGATAGCCTTTCACTTCCACGCCGGGGAAGCGGTACTGATTGACCGCAAAGCGAGCGACCTGCACCTCATTCAGCGCGGTTTTCACCGGAATGGAGGTAAAACGACGCGAGCGTTTACGCTCTTTCTGGAAGTTTTCCAGATCTTCATCCGTCAGCTCCAGGATCGGGCGCAGATTCTCCAGCGTCTGTTGCAGGTTATCGACTTTTTCCGGCACCAGTTCAGCCTGATAGATGGTGCGGTTCAGCGCCAGCGGCGTGCCGGTACGATCGTAGATAATGCCGCGGCTGGGCGCGACAGGCACCAGTTTTATGCGGTTCTGGTTGGAGCGGGTACTGTAATCATCAAAGCGAAGGATCTGCAGATGGTAAAGGTTCACCACCAGGATTGAAGAGAGCAGCAAAATACCGACGAAGGCGAAAAACGCCCGACGGACAAAGAGTTTCTGTTCGGCGCTGTAATCGCGAAAGGCGTTGCTTTGTAATTTCATCCGCTACTTGTCATGTCTGGTGTGGGCTGATCGGTCATTCACGATGATAAGGATGATTTGCCGTGATGCTCCAGGCTCGATACAGACTTTCCGCAACCAGCACGCGCACCAGCGGATGGGGCAACGTCAATGCTGACAGGGACCAGCTCTGCTCTGCCGCCGCTTTGCAGGCGGGGGCCAGGCCTTCAGGCCCGCCAATCAGCAGGCTGACATCGCGGCCATCCAGTTTCCAGCGTTCAAGCTGCTGCGCCAGCTGCGGGGTTTCCCACGGATGACCGGGAATATCCAGCGTGACGATGCGATTTCCTTTGCCGACCGCCGCTAACATCGCTTCACCCTCTTTTTCAAGAATGCGTTTGATATCAGCATTTTTGCCGCGTTTCCCCGCGGTGACTTCGGTCAGCTCAAGTGGCATATCTTTCGGGAAGCGGCGCAGATACTCCATGAAACCGGTCTGCACCCAGTCGGGCATTTTCGTGCCGACGGCAACAAGTTGCAGTTTCACCGATTAGCCCCAGAGTTTTTCCAGCTCATACAGCTGGCGACTCTCTTCCTGCATCACGTGCACGATGACATCACCGAGATCAACCACGATCCAGTCCGCCGCGCTTTTACCTTCAATGCCTAAAGGCATCAGGCCAGCTAAACGGGATTCCTGCTCAACGTGCTCTGCGATCGAGGTCACATGACGCGTAGAGGTGCCGGTGCAGATGATCATGAAATCGGTGATGCTGGATTTGCCCTGAACGTCGATGGTCACGATGTCCTGACCTTTGAGATCATCAATCTTATCAATAACGAACTCTTGGAGTGCTTTACCTTGCAAAAGGTTCCCCTCTGAATCTGATGGTATCGGGCCGGCTGCGAGCCCGGAAAGTGCAGCCAGAAAATTAAGCGGCGCAGTATAGCATGCCCGGATCAGTCGCGATATAAGCCTTCGCGGTCGATATAGTCGATCACCGCCGGGGGCAACAGGTCGTCGCAGGGCAGGTTCTGATGGCGGCGGCGGCGGATTTCGGTTGCCGAAATGTTATACAGCGGCGTGTCTGCCAGCCAGATATGGCCCGCAGGCTGCTGGTGCAGCTGCCGGATATCGCCGGCGAGGTGTTCATTGAGCCACTGCTGCATCTCTGGCGCCTCAAAGCGCGTGGCATAGCCCGGCCGCTGGCACACCAGCAGATGACAGAGTGACAGCAGATCCTGCCAGCGATGCCAGCTGGCTAAGCTCAGTAAGGAGTCCTGACCAATGATAAATCCCAGCGGCTGGGCGACACCGCGTTCGGCGCGCCAGGCCTCCAGGGTTGTCACGGTCCAGGAGGGCGTATCGCGCGCCAGCTCACGGGTATCAATATCAAACAGCGGCAAACCGGCGATAGCACAGCGCAGCATGTCGACCCGCTGGGCCGCACTGGCTTCCGGCTGTGGACGATGGGGAGGGACATTATTGGGCAGCAGCGTCACGCGCTGCAGACCGGTCTGCTGCGCCAGCGCTTCGACAGGCCGCAGATGGCCGAAATGAATCGGATCGAACGTGCCGCCAAACAGCGCCTGCAACTCAGACATGCGCAAAACTCGTCGGAAAAGCCCGGCTGCTGAGCAGCAGCGTCAGGGTCTGTAACTGAGGCCACACCGGCTGTCCATAATCCTGCTTCAGCGTCACCTCAATCTGACTCAGCAGATGGATCGCGCGCTGCAGACGGGCAGCGTCGAGTCGCTGCAGCGCCTCGGTAAACAGCGCGCGGCGATTCTGCCAGATCCGCTGCTGATCCATCAGCGTGCGCAACGGCTGCTGTGCCTGATGACGTTGCAGATGCAGCAGCGTCAGCATATCGCGCTGCAGCGTACGCAGCAGAATCACCACCTCGCTCTCCTCTTTCTCCAGCTGATGGAGGATATGCAGGGCGCGGCGGCTTTTGCCTGCCAGTAACGCATCCACCCAGTGGAAAGGGGTGAAGTGCGCTGCATCGCTGACTGCCTCTTCCACCCGCGGCAGTGTCAGTTTGCCGTCAGGCCACTGCAGTGAGAGCCGCTCCAGCGCCTGAGCAAGCGCCAGCAGATTGCCTTCGTAGCAGTAACAGAGCAGCTGCACGGCGGCGTCATCCACAGACAGCTTCAGCGCTCTGGCCCGATTTACCACCCAGCGGGGCAGTTGCGCCTGCTCTGGCGTCTGGCAGGGCACCATGACCGCAGAGGCGGACAGCGCTTTAAACCAGGCGCTGTTTTCCTGCGCGCGGGTCAGTTTTGCCATCCGGCAGACCAGCAGGATATCGGCGTGCAGCAGCTGTGACAGCTTAACCAGCTGCTCAGCCATTGCGGCGTTAGGGCCATTGTCGGGGAATTGCAGCGTGAGGGTCTGACGCTGGGCAAACAGACTCAGTGACTGGCAGCTGACAAACAGGCTTTCCCAGTCGGTCTGCGCATCCAGCGTAAAACTGAAATGTTCTTGGAATCCCTGCGCGGTTGCGGCGGCGCGAATGGCGTCGGCACTCTCCTGCAACAGCAGCGGTTCGTTTCCGGTTAATAAATAACAGGCGCGCAGCCCCTCACGGAGCTGCGCGCTGAGTTGCTCAGGATAAATCCTGATCATTGCAGACTGGTGGCAGAGGAAGTGGGCGCTTCCTTTGAAACCTGGCCCGGCACCGGAATCACGGACGCCGGTAAGGTCTCTTTGTTGTTGATCTGTGCGGCATGCACGGTCAGCAGCTTACGTATCAGCTGTTCGGCCGCACGCTGACGCATCTCCTGTGTAATCAGATCCTGCTCGGCATCTTTTGCCAGCGCCGCGTTCGGGTTATCGAAGAATGAACGATAGACCGTGGTGCTGATTGGGTAGATGCCTTTGCCCGGCAGCAGGACCTGCGCTGTTAGCGTCATGACCAGCTGATACTCCGCAGAGGTGCCGCTGATAAAGACCGAGGCGGTGTTACGCCCCGACACCTCAGGACCCAGACGCAGCGTCGGAATATCGGTGCGGTTCTGTTTAGTGTCTTCAACAATAGTGACATCGTTGATACGCAGCTGCTGACGCACAGTACGCGCAAGGGGTCCATAAGGATCGCCGGTTGAAACAATCAGGGTTTTCAGTTCGCTGGGCACCTGTGTGGTGCCACGCGGATGAAAACCACAGCCGGCGGTAATGACCACCGCCAGCATGACAAACAGCCTGATAATCGGATGTCGCACAGTTCCTCCTGAACTTAACCTACGACCAGGTTAAGCAGTTTGCCCGGTACATAAATGACTTTACGGATAGTCACACCGTCCAGGTATTTCGCCACCAGATGCTCCTGGGCAGCGCGTGCCTGAACCTGTTCCTGTGTTGCATCGGCGGCGACGGTGATCTTGCCACGCACTTTGCCGTTGACCTGCACCACAACCAGCAGTGAATCTTCAACCATAGCGGCTTCATCCGCAACCGGCCAGGTCGCTTCATCAATGGAGCCTTCGCCACCCAGCGTCTGCCACAGAACGTAGCTGGCGTGCGGGGTAAACGGATAGAGCAGACGAACGACCGCCAGCAGCGCTTCCTGCATCAGGGCGCGATCCTGCTCGCTTTCCTGCGGCGCGCGGGCCAGTTTATTCATCAGCTCCATAATCGCCGCGATAGCGGTGTTGAAGGTCTGACGACGGCCAATATCATCGGCTACTTTGGCGATGGTTTTGTGCAGGTCGCGACGCAGCGATTTCTGCTCATCGTTCAGGCTCTCCACGTCCAGTGCCACGGTCGCACCCAGCTGGGTGTGCTCGTAGACCAGTTTCCAGACACGCTTCAGGAAGCGGTTTGCGCCTTCAACGCCAGACTCCTGCCACTCCAGCGTCATATCCGCCGGTGAGGCAAACATCATAAACAGACGCACGGTATCCGCGCCGTAACGCTCAACCATCAGCTGTGGGTCGATGCCGTTGTTTTTCGACTTCGACATTTTGCTCATGCCCGCGTAGATCACCTCGCGACCCTGCTTATCCACGGCCTTCACGATGCGGCCTTTCTCGTCACGCTCAACCTCAACGTCAACCGGTGAAACCCAGTTGCGTTCGCCGTTGTCGCCGAGGTAGTAGAAGGCATCAGCCAGCACCATACCCTGGCACAGCAGGCGTTTAGCCGGCTCGCTGGAGTTCACCAGGCCCGCATCACGCAGCAGCTTGTGGAAGAAGCGGAAATACATCAGGTGCATGATGGCGTGCTCGATACCGCCGACATACTGATCGACCGGCAGCCAGTAGTTCGCTGCAGCCGGGTCCAGCATACCCTCTTTGTAGTCGGCACAGGTGTAACGTGCGTAGTACCAGGAGGACTCCATGAAGGTGTCAAAGGTATCGGTTTCGCGCAGCGCAGGCTGGCCATTTACCGTAGTTTTTGCCCACTCCGGATCCGCTTTGATCGGGCTGGTAATGCCATCCATCACCACATCTTCCGGCAGGATCACCGGCAGCTGATCTTCTGGTGCAGGCATTACGGTGCCATCTTCCAGCGTGACCATCGGGATAGGCGCACCCCAGTAGCGCTGACGGGAAACGCCCCAGTCGCGCAGACGGTAGTTCACTTTACGCACGCCCACGCCTTTGGCCGCCAGGGTATCTGCGATGGCGTTAAAACCGGCCGCATGATCCAGACTGTTAAATTCGCCAGAGTTGAACAGGGCGCCTTTGTCGGTCATCGCCGCCGCGCTGACGTCAGGAATGCTGCCATCCAGGTTAAGGACAACCGGCTTAATGGGCAGGTCATATTTAGTGGCAAACTCCCAGTCGCGCTGGTCGTGCGCCGGAACCGCCATCACGGCACCCGTGCCATATTCCATCAGGACGAAGTTAGCGACCCAGACAGGCAGGTGTTCGCCGGTCAGCGGGTGGACAACCGAGAGGCCGGTCGCCATGCCTTTCTTCTCCATGGTCGCCATATCGGCTTCAGCCACTTTGGTGTTGCGGCATTCAGCGATAAAGTCGGCCAGCGCCGGATTGTTCACCGACGCCTGAGTCGCCAGCGGATGGCCTGCGGCCACGGCCACATAGGTGGCGCCGATAAAAGTATCCGGGCGGGTGGTGTAGACAGTGACTTTCTCTTCGCTGTCAGCCACGTCGAAGGTGATTTCAACGCCTTCTGAGCGACCAATCCAGTTACGCTGCATGGTTTTGACCTGCTCAGGCCACTCGTCCAGCGTATCCAGGTCGTTCAGCAGCTCTTCCGCATAATCGGTGATTTTAATGAACCACTGCGGGATCTCTTTGCGCTCAACTTTAGTGTCGCAGCGCCAGCAGCAGCCGTCGATCACCTGCTCGTTAGCCAGTACGGTCTGATCGTTCGGGCACCAGTTCACCGCCGAGGTTTTTTTATAGACCAGGCCTTTTTCATAGAGTTTGGTGAAGAACCACTGTTCCCAGCGGTAATACTCAGGCTGGCAGGTCGCCAGTTCACGGCTCCAGTCATAGCCAAAGCCCAGCAGTTTAAGCTGGTTCTTCATGTAGGCGATGTTGTCGTAGGTCCACGGGGCCGGCGCGGTGTTGTTCTTCACCGCCGCGCCTTCTGCAGGCAGGCCGAAAGCATCCCAGCCAATCGGCTGGAGTACGTTTTTGCCGAGCATACGCTGATAACGCGCGATTACGTCGCCGATGGTGTAGTTACGAACGTGGCCCATGTGCAGGCGCCCAGAAGGATAGGGCAACATTGAAAGGCAGTAATATTTCTCTTTACCTTCCTGCTCAGTCACTTTAAACGTTTCGTTTTCATCCCAGTGTTGCTGCACACGGGATTCAATCTCTTCCGGGCGGTATTGCTCTTGCATGGCTGCCTGTGGTCCTTTGTGAATAACATTTTTCTGGCTTTAAGATCCGCATAGCATACCCATAAGGCCGCATATCAACAACACTTCCCACTTTTGCTGGCGCGATTTCTGCCGAAAGCGTCAGAACCTTCACCCTTTTGTAATTCCCTGTACAGACGACACGGCAAAAGCAACATTGCGACTAAACTTAATTCAGCGAGAGTCTGCATAAAAGGAGAACAAAATGAATAAAGTGGCTCAGGAATATCGCGAGTCGTTAGCCGTACTGACCGACCGTCTGCGTCAGGGCGATCGTAACCCGGATGCGCTGATTGACGGACGGCGAAGCCAGCTGCTGGCGCGCAACGATATGACGGAAGAGGAGATTGATCAGGTACTGCGCGCGGTCCGACGCGATCTGGAAGAGTTTGCGCGCAGCTATAGCGACGTCGAAGAACCGGTCGCAGACTCGCTCTTTATGCGCATCATCCGTGAGAGCGTCTGGAAAGAGCTGGCAGATATTACCGATAAGAGTCAGCTGGAGTGGCGCGAGGTCTTCCAGGATCTGCATCATCATGGGGTCTATCAGAGCGGGGAAGTGGTGGGGCTGGGGAATCTGGTGTGTGAAAAGTGCCAGTTTACCCGGGCAATCTACACGCCTGAAACGCTGTCACGCTGTCCGGAGTGCGGCCACGATCAGTTTCAGCGTCAGCCTTTTGAACCCTGATAGCGTCATCGCATGCGTGAGGCGGGCCACCGGTGGTGACCCGCATAATGGCCGGGATTAGTGCAGGATTTTGGCGAGGAAATCTTTGGCGCGGTCAGACTGCGGATTATTAAAGAAGTCATCTTTATTGGTGTCTTCGATAATTTTCCCTTCATCCATAAAGATGACGCGATTGGCTACCTTGCGGGCGAAGCCCATCTCATGGGTTACCACCATCATTGTCATCCCCTCCTGGGCCAGCTCGACCATGACATCCAGCACCTCATTGATCATTTCCGGGTCCAGTGCGGAGGTCGGCTCATCAAACAGCATCGCGATGGGGTCCATGCAGAGTGCCCGCGCAATCGCCACACGCTGCTGCTGGCCCCCGGAAAGCTGACCGGGAAACTTCTCAGCATGCGCGGCCAGACCCACTCGCTTCAGCAGTTTCAGCCCCTTCTCCCGTGCTGCCGCTTTGTCGCGCTTCAGCACTTTCACCTGCGCCAGCACCAGATTGTTGATAATGCTCAGGTGAGGGAAGAGTTCGAAGTGCTGAAATACCATGCCAACCTGACTGCGAAGCTGCGCCAGGTTGGTTTTTTTGTTGTTCACCTCGGTGCCATTCACCGCAATCACACCCTGCTGGATCGGCTCAAGTCCGTTAACCGTTTTGATCAGCGTCGATTTACCGGAGCCGGACGGCCCGCACACCACCACCACTTCACCGGTTTTGACCTCGGTTGAGCAGTCGGTCAGCACCTGAAAGTGACCATACCACTTAGAAACATTTTTCAGGCTAATCATTTAAACCGTCCTTTTTCTTTTCAGATAGCTGACCAACAGCGATGCACTCAGGCTGATCACGAAGTAGACCAGACCGGCAAACAGAACCATCTCCACCTGGGTCCCGTCGCGCTCACCAATGGTGGACGCGGTGCGGAAGAAGTCCGCCAGGCTTAAGACATAGACCAGTGAGGTATCCTGGAACAGCACGATACCCTGGGTCAGTAACAGCGGAACCATGGCGCGAAACGCCTGCGGCAGGATGATCAGTCTCATCGACTGCCACGGCGTCATGCCGAGCGCCAGCGCGGCGTTACCCTGGCCGCGTGAGATACTGATGATGCCGGCGCGAATAATTTCAGAGTAGTAAGCCGCTTCAAACAGCGAGAAAGCGACCATGGCTGAAATCAGCCGGATATCGGTTTTGGGCGATAGCCCCAGCACCTGCTGCAGAAAACTCGGCACCACCAGATAGAACCAGAGCAGCACCATCACCAGCGGCACGGAGCGGAACAGGTTGACATAAATTTTGGCGAACCAGCTGATCGGCTTAAAGCTCGACAGACGCATTACCGCCAGCAGCGTGCCCCACAGAATCCCGAAGACCACGGCGGTCAGGGTGATTTTAAACGTAATCACCAGGCCGTTGAGCAGATAGGGCAGGCTGGGAGCAATGGAACTCCAGTCAAACTCGTACATTACTTGCCTCCCGCATTGCCTGGCAGCCGGACTTTGCGCTCGACCAGACTCATCAACAACATAATCACCAGGTTAATCGCGACGTAGGCGAGCGTAATGGCGGTAAAGGACTCATAGGCGTGGGCCGAATAGTCGAGCAGTTTGCCCGCCTGCGCGGCCATATCGACCAGACCAATGGTGGAGGCGATAGCCGAGTTCTTGACCAGGTTCAGCATTTCCGACGTCATCGGCGGGACAATCACGCGATACGCATTCGGCAGGAGCACATAGCGGTAGGTCTGCGGCAGGGTTAATCCCATTGCCAGACCCGCATTCTTCTGCCCGGTCGGCAGTGACTGAATGGCAGCACGGACCTGCTCGCAGACGCGGGCCGCGGTAAAGAGGCCAAGACAGATCATGGAGGAGAGGAAAAACTGAATGTTGGGATCCAGCTCCGACTTAAACCACATGCCGAGCTTCTCGCCCACCAGTTCAGGCGCGACCAGATACCAGAAGAAGAACTGGACGATCAGCGGGATGTTACGAAACAGTTCGACATAGCAGGTGCCAATGGTGGCCAGCAGGCGATTAGGCACGGTGCGCAGAATGCCGAAAAATGAACCCACGAAGAAGGCAATAATCCAGGCGCAGCAGGAGACGGCAATCGTCACCTGAAAACCGGACCACAGCCAGCCAAGGTAGGTCGTGTTACCGAACGGGGCCTGTTCGAGAAAGATGCCCCAGTTCCAATCGATACCCATAACGAGCTCCGGAAAAAAAGGGTAGCGAAGCTACCCTGAAGATTGATGAACGGCGTTTTATCTTCTGACGCAGGGGAACGACCCGTGTCAGTCTGTCTGTCCATGCCGCGGTTTCAGCAATCGAGAGGGCAGCCGGGCCGCCCTTGTTATACCCGCCGTCTTTCAGGCTGCAATGTTGCTGGCTGCGTTGATTCACGCGAATCACTTACCTGCGTAAGCGCATCGGGATTCACTCTCTGACCACCGTAATGCAACCTGAAATTCATTGGGTATTTTGTTGTTAATTCAGTGCTTTATCGTTCGGCGTCTTGAACAGTGCTTTCATGTCTTCAGACAGTTCAAAGTTCATGTTCAGGTTCTTAGGCGGAATCGGCTGTTTAAACCAGGTGTCGAACCATTTTTCAGCCTGACCGGAGGTCTGGGCTTTAGCGATGGTTTCATCCACCAGGGCTTTGAACTGTGGATCATCTTTACGCAGCATGCAGCCATAGGCCTCTTTGGACTGCGGCGTGCCTAAGATTTCCCAGTTGTCCGGTTTTTTCGCTTTCGCGCGTTCGCCAGCCAGCAGCGCGTCATCCATCATAAAGGCCACGGCACGACCGGTTTCCAGGGTGCGGAAAGAGTCGCCGTGATCTTTTGCGCTGATGATGCGCATATCCATTTTCTGCTCGTCATTGAGTTTATGCAGCAGCACTTCAGAGGTGGTGCCGGAGGTCACAACGACAGTTTTGCCTTTCAGATCAGCAAAATCTTTGATTGGGCCACCTTTCTTCACCAGCAGACGGGTGCCGATGACAAAAATGGTGTCAGAGAAGGCTGCCTGTTTCTGGCGCTCAAGGTTATTGGTGGTCGAGCCACACTCATAATCGTAGGTGCCGTTCTGCAACAGCGGAATACGGTTCTGAGAGGTGATAGGGATCATCTTGACCTGCAGATCCGGCTTGTTCAGTTTTGCTTTGATGGCGTCCACGATGGCGTTGGAATAGGCCTGTGAATAGCCCACCACTTTTTGCTGGTTGTCATAATAAGAAAAGGGAACTGATGATTCGCGATGCCCGACCACAATAACGCCATTGTCATTGATCTTTTTCAGGGTGCCGCTGAGATCTTCCGCCTGGGCCGCTCCCGCCGCTGCGCTGATCAGCAGAAGAGATAATGCCACTTTGCGTAGTTGCATGTTCCAACTCCTTCGTATGAAAAAGGCACAGGCTATAACCTGCGCTGATTATGATGTTGTGTCTGTTATTTGCTGCGTCCGGGCTCTTTCTGCGCTTAAAACGGGCGCAGAAGAGTCACTAACATAGCGGATTGTTAACGCAATGAAACAAAAAAGTTTCTGTTTTGCGAGGTGATACGCACCAAAAAAAGGCAAATATCCCGCGCTGCGCGGTAACGGTGCAGCGGTGCGGATGGTTTTGGTGCAACCGGCTCGCTGTCAGCGCCTGCAATCAGCCTGTTTGTGAAAAACACTGAAATATTTAGCAATCATCGTGCCAGAAAGCGGTTAAGAGCGAGAAAGGCAGCAGAGTATGCGGTCAGGAGAGTGAGTTATATCGGGGGAAAAAAATAAAAAACGAAGCCTCAGAATGCTGACACACCCGAAGCCAGATGAATCTGGCAGTAAAGCGTCAGATAAAAGCGCAGGGAACAGGGGCAGAGGCGGAAAGCGACCCGCGTCATGAACGACGCGGGTGGGGGGCTGAGAGGGCGGTTTTTGCCTGACCATGTTCCCTGCGCTGGCTGGGGCTCACCGCTGGCCTTGCGGCATCCAGGCGGTTATCGACGGCGACGCAGCAGGGCAATCACCGCAGCCAGCAGCGTCAGAGACCACACCGGCCAGACGCCCGCCTTCGCGTAGGGCGTTTCCCCCTGGGTCGGGGTGACTTTGCTGGTCAGGACATCGCGGGTGAACTGCGGCAGAATTGACGCCACATCGCCTTTCGCATCCACCACGGCCGTGACGCCATTGTTAGTGCTGCGCAACAGCGGACGACCCAGTTCCAGCGCCCGCATCCGCGCCATCTGGAAATGCTGCCACGGGCCGATCGAGTGACCAAACCAGGCATCATTAGAAACGGTCAGCAGGAAGTTCGTATCGGGATGGAAGTTGGCCCGCACCTGTTCACCCAGCACGATCTCATAACAGATCGCCGTAGTAAGGTGATATCCCGCCACGCTGAGCTGCGGCTGGAGATAGTTGCCCCGGCTGAACGCGGACATCGGTAAATCGAAGAACGGAGCCAGCGGACGTAGCAGATCGGCCAGCGGCACAAATTCACCAAACGGCACCAGATGATTTTTCTGGTAGCGGTTGCCACTGAAGTAGTTGTACGGCGCTTTGCCGCCCAGCACGATGACCGTGTTGTAGTCGTGATAGCGGTTCTGCTCCAGCCGGGAGTCAACAATACCGGTGACCAGCGAACTGCCGCGCTGACGCAGCTCATCATCCAGCGAACGCAGGAAGGGCTGCTGGTTGCTTTCCAGATCGGTTATCGCTGACTCCGGCCAGATAATGATCGGCGCTTTGCCCATCAGCGGCTGACTGAGGCCGGTGTAAATGCGCAGCGTGTTAAGCAGCTGCTGCGGGTCCCACTTCATGGATTGCGGAATGTTGCCCTGAACCAGCGCCACCTCGACGGTGCGTTCGGGCATCGGCTCAACCCACTGGAGGTAGCGCAACGGCCACGGCAGCGCCAGCAGCAGCAGCGCGGCGATCAGACTTCTGACATTGCGCTGCTGCAGGGCATAAGCCAGCAGCCCGGCGATAACCATGAGCAGGAAGGTCAGGGTTTCAACGCCCGCCAGCGGTGCCAGACCCTTCAGCGGTCCGTCGATCTGGCTGTAACCAAACTGCAGCCACGGAAAGCCGGTCAGCACCCAGCCGCGCAGAAACTCGGTGATCTGCCACAGCGCCGGGGCGGCCAGCGCCAGTCGCCACAGCGAAGTGCGAGGCCACAGGCGGTTCAGCACACCGGCAAACAGGGCCGGATAGAGCGCCAGATAGGCGGCGAGCAGCGCCACAATAAACACGTTTACCGGGCCGGGCATACCGCCAAAAGTGGCGATGCTGACGTAAACCCAGTTGACGCCGCTGCCAAACAGGCCCAGCCCCCAGACAAAGCCGATGGCGCTGGCCTGCGGAGTGGAACGGTTAAGGGTCAGCAGCTGTAAACCGCACAGTGACAGCAGTGCGGCGGGCCAGAAATCGTAGGGGGAGAAGGCGAGGGTGCCAGACGCACCCGTTATTAAAGCCAGCAGCAGGCGAACCCGCTGACGCGGGTAAAGTGAGGCGAAAGCCATAGACTTATTCGTCTTCCAGTTGAGGTTGTGGCGCGTTTTCCGGAATAGTCACATGAACCTGGATGATGCGTCGGCTGTCCGCCATCGCCACCTTGAACTGGTAACCTTCAATCTCGATGCTTTCACCGCGTGCAGGCAGATGGCCGAAGCCCTGCATCACCAGGCCACCGATGGTGTCGACTTCATCATCACTGAACTGCGTGCCAAACACCTCGTTGAAATCTTCAATGGCGGTCAGCGCGCGCACCGTGAAGGTGTGGCGGTTGAGCTGACGGATATCACGATCTTCTTCGTCGTCATACTCATCTTCAATCTCACCGACGATCAGTTCCAGGATATCTTCAATGGTCACCAGGCCGGAGACGCCGCCAAACTCATCAATCACGATCGCCATGTGGTAACGCTGGGAGCGAAACTCTTTCAGCATCCGATCCACACGCTTACTTTCCGGCACCACCACCGCAGGACGCAGCACTTTTTCAATGCTGAAAGGTTCAGATTCGCTGCTCATAAACGGCAGTAAATCTTTCGCCATCAGGATACCTTCCACATGATCTTTATCTTCGCTGATCACCGGGAAGCGGGAGTGCGCGGAGTCGATGATGACATCCAGACACTCTTCAAGGCTCTGATTCCGTTTCAGGGTGATCATCTGCGAGCGCGGGATCATGATGTCACGCACGCGCTGCTCCGCAATATCCAGTACCCCTTCGAGCATGTCGCGGGTGTCCTGGTCAATCAGCTCTTTGTTGTTCGAGTCGCGGATCAGCTCCAGTAGCTCATCACGGTTTTTGGGTTCGCCGTGAAAAAGCTGGTTGATTAACAGGGAGAAAAATCCCTTTTTACTACTGGGTGCATCGCTGTTTTGAGAATGGTCGTCGCTCATGGCGGTTTTTAAAGATCTCTCTGCTGAGGAATGGGGGCTGTCAGCCACATGCACTGACAGCCGGATAGCCTGAATGCGGGATTCAGGCGTCTTCTTTCTCCGAAATGTACGGATCAGGATACCCAAGAGCAAGCATTATCTCGGTCTCCAGCCCTTCCATTTCATCGGCTTCGTCGTCATCAATATGGTCATATCCCAGCAGATGCAGCGTGCCGTGCACGACCATGTGGGCCCAGTGCGCCTCCACGCTTTTACCCTGTTCAGCCGCTTCCTGCTCAACCACCTGACGGCAGATGATGAGATCGCCCAGCAGCGGCAGCTCAATACCCGGCGGGGCTTCAAACGGGAAGGAGAGCACGTTAGTCGGCTTGTCTTTACCGCGATAGGTCAGATTAAGCTCATGACTTTCGGCTTCATCAACCAGACGGACGGTGACTTCGCTGTCGGGCTGAAAAGGGGCAACCGCCGCCGAGAGCCAGCGATGAAACTGGCTTTCATCCGGCAACCCTGCGCTGTTTTCACAGGCGACCTGCAGGTCGAGAATCACTTCGCTCATTTGCTCTCCTGGGTTGCGCTCTGCGCCGCCAGTGCTTCACGTTTGCGCTCTTCAGCCTGCTGGTCACGCCGGGTCTGATCGGCCGCCTCCCAGGCTTCATAGGCGGTGACAATGCGGGCCACGACAGGATGGCGAACCACATCCTCGCTGTGGAAGAAGTTGAAGCTAATCTCCTCTACATCAGAGAGCACCTCAATGGCGTGACGCAGGCCGGACTTAACGTGGCGCGGCAGGTCAATCTGGGTCACGTCGCCGGTAATGACCGCTTTAGAGTTGAAGCCGATACGCGTCAGGAACATCTTCATCTGTTCGATGGTGGTGTTCTGGCTCTCATCAAGAATGATAAACGCATCGTTCAGGGTACGACCACGCATGTAGGCCAGCGGGGCCACTTCAATGACGTTACGCTCCATCAGCTTTTCAACCCGCTCGAAACCGAGCATTTCAAACAGCGCATCGTAGAGAGGACGCAGATAGGGGTCGACTTTCTGGCTCAGATCGCCGGGCAGGAAGCCCAGTTTTTCACCCGCTTCTACCGCCGGACGGGTCAGCATGATGCGACGGATCTCCTGACGCTCCAGCGCGTCCACCGCGGCGGCCACGGCCAGATAGGTTTTACCGGTACCGGCCGGGCCGATACCAAAGGTGATATCGTGGTCGAGGACATTTGCGATGTACTGCGCCTGGTTCGGCGTGCGCGGTTTGATAACGCCACGTTTGGTCTTGATGTTGACCGCTTTACCGTACTCCGGCACGCTGTCGGCGGTTTGTTCCAGCACCCGGCTCTCTTTGATAGCGAGATGAATCTGGTCCGGCTCGATATCCGGAATGTCGCCGCGCACGGGCGCCGTATCCACATAGAGCGTTTTCAGGATATCGGCGGCGGCATTGACGCACAGAGGGCGTCCAACCAGCTTAAAGACGTTGTCGCGACGATTGATCTCAATACCCAGTCGGCGCTCAAGCTGTTTCACATTGTCATCGAACGGCCCGCACAGGCTCATCAGACGACGGTTATCAGCCGGTTCAAGGGCGATTTCACGAGTTTCGATATTCAAACGAATCCTTTGGGTCACTCAGGGCCAGTTATGGGGTGTGTCTGACGCACCGTTGAGCTTAACCGGATGCACCATAACGAAATTATTTATGCCGTAACGCCTGGGCGCAAGCTTAAGGAGAGATATTTGGGCAACAGCTTCAGAAAGCAAGTGTCGCAATGTGAAACGGGCGGCAGCGCGAAGCGCGCTGCCGCACAATAAAGCCGGTATCACGGCTGGAAGAGACCCACGCCGATGTCGTTCTCTTTGCGGGTGCGGGCAATCACAGACGCCGGGCTCTGGGCCATGCGCAGGCCCATCTCATCTTCGGTGCGCACCAGCCTGCCGCGCAGGGAGTTGGTGTAGACATCGACAATTTCAACATCCACAAACCGGCCGATCATCTCAGGTGAGCCTTCAAAGTTGACCACGCGGTTATTTTCGGTGCGGCCAGAGACTTCCATGACGTTCTTGCGGGAGATGCCTTCAACCAGAATACGCTGCACGGTGCCCAGCATGCGGCGACTGATCGCCTGCGCCTGCTGGTTGATGCGATCCTGCAGGATCCACAGACGCTGCTTCTTCTCCTCTTCGCTGACATCATCCGGCAGGTCAGCGGCGGGCGTGCCGGGACGGGCTGAGTAGACAAAGCTGAAGCTGACATCGAAATTCACGTCGGCGATGAGCTTCATGGTCTGCTCGAAATCCTGCTGGGTTTCACCCGGGAAACCGATAATGAAGTCAGAGCTGATCTCAATATCGGGACGCGCCGCGCGCAGCTTGCGGATAATCGCTTTATATTCCAGTGCCGTGTGGGCACGTTTCATCAGCGTGAGAATGCGGTCTGCGCCGCTCTGCACCGGCAGATGGAGGAAGCTCACCAGCTCCGGTGTATCACGGTAGACATCGATGATGTCATCCGTGAACTCAATCGGGTGGCTGGTGGTGAAGCGGATGCGGTCAATACCGTCGATGGCGGCGACCAGGCGCAGCAGCTCAGCGAAGGTACAGGTGTCGCCATCAAAGGAAGCACCGCGCCAGGCGTTGACGTTCTGACCCAGCAGGTTCACTTCGCGCACGCCCTGCGCCGCCAGCTGAGCAATCTCCAGCAGAATGTCGTCACACGGACGGCTCACTTCCTCACCACGGGTGTAAGGCACCACGCAGAACGTACAATATTTGTTGCAGCCTTCCATGATGGAGACAAAGGCTGTCGGACCTTCTGCGCGGGGTTCCGGCAGGCGGTCAAACTTTTCGATTTCCGGGAAGCTGATGTCTACCACCGGGCTTTTACTGCCGCGCACGGTGTTGATCATCTCCGGCAGGCGGTGCAGGGTCTGCGGGCCAAATACGATGTCCACGCAGGGCGCTCGCTGACGAATATGATCTCCTTCCTGTGACGCCACACAGCCGCCCACGCCAATGATCACATCCGGATTACGCTCTTTCAGCTTTCTCCAGCGCCCCAGCTGGTGGAAAACCTTCTCCTGCGCTTTTTCGCGGATAGAGCAGGTGTTAAGCAGCAGAACATCCGCTTCTTCAGCGACCTCGGTCAGCGTATAGCCGTGCGTACTGTTCAGCAGATCAGACATCTTCGATGAATCATACTCATTCATCTGACATCCCCAGGTTTTGATATGCAGTTTTTTTGTCATCGCGCTAGCCATTGATTCAGTGCAGTGAAGTGCGGGGCGCGTATTGTAATGCTTTGATGCGGTTGTGACCAGCCTGCGGGCTTTTCTGTCAGCCCTCCGGTTTTCCGGTACACTTTGCTGTATTCAGACCCGTGTTGCGCAGGCGGACGGGATTAAGAGAAGGATAGAAGCAATGCAGGATAATCAGTTTGATGTGGTGATTGTCGGGGGAGGCATGGTGGGTGCTGCGCTGGCCTGCGGACTGACGCAGCAGCGTTTTCGCGTGGCGGTCATTGAACGCGCCGAGCCTGCCCCCTTTGATGCCGACAGCGATCCCGATCTGCGCATTTCAGCGATCGGTTCCTCCTCGGTGGCGTTACTGAAGCAGCTCAGCGTCTGGCCGCGGGTGGAAGCGATGCGAAGCGCCCCTTATCGCAGGCTGGAAACCTGGGAGTGGCAGACGGCGCAGGTGAGTTTCGATGCCGCCTCGCTGGGATTGCCGGAGCTGGGCTTCATGGTCGAGAACAGCGTTCTTCAGCGCGCGTTGTGGGAAGAGATGCAGTCGCGGGATGTGAACTGCTACTGCCCGGCCACGCTGGAAAATCTGCAGCCGGAAAACGGCGGCTGGCGCGTCGACCTGAGCGATGGCGTGACCCTGCATACCCGGCTGGTGATCGGCGCCGATGGGGCCAATTCGCAGGTGCGGCAGATGGCCGGCATCGGGATTCATGGCTGGAGCTATGCGCAGTCCTGTTTACTGATTAGCGTGACCTGTGAACATCCGGCAGGCGATGCTACCTGGCAGCACTTCACGCCTCAGGGGCCACGCGCCTTTTTGCCGCTGTATGACAACCGGGCCTCGCTGGTCTGGTATGACGCACCGGCAAGAGTGCGTCAGCTTCAGGCGATGCCGATGGCTCAGCTGGAAAAAGAGATTGCCAGTCACTTCCCGGCGCGGCTGGGACGTTTTAAAGCCCACGCGGCGGGCAGTTTCCCGCTGGTGCGCCGTCACGCTTCGCAGTATGTGCTGCCGGGGCTGGCGCTGGTTGGCGATGCGGCGCACACCATCAATCCGCTGGCCGGGCAGGGCGTCAATCTGGGCTATCGCGATATTGATGCGTTGATTGATGTGCTGGTCAGCGCGCGCGATGCGGCGGAAGAGTGGGCCTCTGAGCGGGTGCTGCAGCGTTATCACCGCAAGCGCCGCCGCGACAACATGCTGATGCAGGGGGGGATGGATCTCTTCTACTTCGCCTTCAGCAATCAGCTGGCTCCGCTGCGGTTTGCACGAAATCTCGGCCTGATCGCCGCCGAGCATTCCGGGATACTGAAGCGGCAGGTGCTGCGCTACGCGCTGGGATTGTAACAGAGAGGCGGTCTGGCTCGCCGCAGGGTGGGTCAGCCGTCAGAAAGGCAGAGGACAAAAACAACAAAGCCCGCAAAAGCGGGCCTGTTGTGCAATTTGGCTGGGGTGCAGGGATTCGAACCCCGGAATGCTGGTATCAGAAACCAGTGCCTTACCGCTTGGCGACACCCCAATAATGGTGTTTTTCAAATTGTCTTTGTATGGCTGGGGTGCAGGGATTCGAACCCCGGAATGCTGGTATCAGAAACCAGTGCCTTACCGCTTGGCGACACCCCAATTATATGGTGGCTACGACGGGAATCGAACCTGTGACCCCAGCATTATGAGTGCTGTGCTCTAACCAGCTGAGCTACGTAGCCAAATTGTACTGCATTTTAATGATGGCTGGGATACCTGGATTCGAACCAGGGAATGCCGGTATCAAAAACCGGTGCCTTACCGCTTGGCGATATCCCATTCGTCCGTTCTCAGCATCGAGAATCATCAAAATTGGCTGGGATACCTGGATTCGAACCAGGGAATGCCGGTATCAAAAACCGGTGCCTTACCGCTTGGCGATATCCCATCCACGCTGCCGAATAATGAAATGGTGCGGGAGGCGAGACTTGAACTCGCACACCTTGCGGCGCCAGAACCTAAATCTGGTGCGTCTACCAATTTCGCCACTCCCGCAAAAAAAGATGGTGGCTACGACGGGAATCGAACCTGTGACCCCAGCATTATGAGTGCTGTGCTCTAACCAGCTGAGCTACGTAGCCATCTTTTTTTCGCGTTACCTTCATCGGCGTTGCGGGGCGCATTATGCGGAGTTGACCTGACAGCGTCAACAATTTTTTTACCGATTTTTGCCTGGTTATGGCTGTTTGCGTGGCTTATAACCAGCATGGCGGTTTATTCGGCAATTTTTCAGTGAATACAACGCTGATCGTCAAAAAAATGGGCCGCAGCGGGCCCATTCTGACCGTGCTCAGTCGGCTTATTGATAGGCTGACTGATGCACACCAACGGCACGACCTGATGGATCGTTCATGTTTTTAAACGCCTCGTCCCACTCGATCGCTTTGGCTGACGAACAGGCTACTGATGGACCGCCTGGCACACACTCCGCGGCGCTGGCCAGCGGGAACAGCTCTTCAAAGATCTCACGGTAGAGATAGGCTTCCTTCGACCCCGGCGTGTTGTGCGGGAAGCGGAAGTGAGCGGTTGCCAGCTGCTGGTCGCTGATTTGCTTCGCAGCCACCTCTTTCAGCGAGTCAATCCAGCTGTAACCGACGCCATCTGAGAACTGCTCTTTCTGACGCCACGCCACGCTTTCCGGCAGGTAGGAGGAGAAACATTCACGCAGAATGTGCTTCTCCATTTTGCCGTTGCTGCCACACATTTTATCTTCAGGGTTGATACGCATCGCCACATCCAGGAATTTTTTATCCAGGAACGGCACGCGGGCCTCAACGCCCCAGGCGGACATCGCTTTGTTGGCGCGGGCACAGTCGAACATATGCAGGGCCTGCAGTTTACGCACGTTTTCTTCGTGGAACTCTTTAGCGTTGGGGGCTTTATGGAAGTAAAGGTAGCCGCCGAACACTTCATCTGCGCCTTCGCCTGACAGCACCATCTTGATGCCCATTGCCTTGATTTTACGCGACATTAAGTACATCGGCGTGGAGGCACGGATGGTGGTGACGTCATAGGTTTCAATGTGATAAATCACATCGCGAATTGCATCCAGACCTTCCTGCACGGTGAAATGAATCTCATGGTGCACGGTGCCCAGATGTTCCGCCACGGCTTTCGCCGCTTTCAGATCGGGTGAGCCTTCCAGCCCGACAGCAAAGGAGTGAAGCTGTGGCCACCACGCATCACTTTTATCCTGGTCTTCAACACGCTTTGCCGCAAAACGTTTGGTCACGGCGGAAATGATGGAGGAGTCCAGACCGCCCGACAGCAGCACACCATAAGGCACATCTGACATCAGGTGACTTTTCACAGACTCTTCCAGCGCATGCTTCAGGCCGGCCGCATCGGTGGTGTTGTGTTCAACGTTTTTGTACTCCATCCAGTCACGCTGCCAGTAACGACGGATTTCGCCATCGGTGCTGGAGAGGTAGCTTCCCGGCGGAAACTCTTTAATCGAACGGCAGACCGGCACCAGCGCTTTCATTTCTGACGCGACATAGAGGTTGCCATGCTCATCGTTACCCATATAGAGCGGGATAATCCCGATATGGTCACGGCCAATCAGATACGTGTTTTTGACGCTATCGTAGAGGATAAAGGCGAACATGCCTTCCAGGTCATCAAGGAAGTCGACCCCTTTCTCCTGATAGAGCGCCAGAATCACTTCACAGTCAGAACCGGTCTGAAACGCATAGCGATCGCTGAGTTCCGCGCGCAGCGCCTGATGGTTATAAATTTCGCCGTTGACTGCCAGGACATGAGTGTGGTCGGCGTTGTACAGCGGCTGTGCGCCGTTGTTAACGTCAACAATTGAGAGACGTTCATGCGCGAGGATGGCATGGTCATCAGCGTAGACGCCTGACCAGTCCGGGCCGCGATGACGCATTAAGCGTGAACATTCCAGCGCCTTTTTGCGCAGCTCAACAGGATCGCTTTTCAGATCCAGCACACCAAAAATTGAACACATAACTGACTCCTGAGCTCACCTTACGGCGATGTTATCTTTTAGGTTTGTCCGGCAGCCTGACGCTGCGTGATAGATAAGAAAATGCGCTATTTGGTGCCGTCAATGCAAGAGGAATCGTGATTTACTGATAAAAATATTGATCACATGACGATAAAATTGAATAAACGATAATTTAAGAGCTTATTTGTTGTTGGATCCGCAATGAAATGCATTTTTTGAGCAAAAATCAGGCGGCAAACAGGGGGGGAAAGCGGAGAAAAAGGGGAGACGCATCACAATTCAGCCCGATGCGTCATAAGCAAACTGAATCAGAACAGGTCAATATCGGCAACAGAGGGGTAAATCCAGTCCGGGCGGAACGGCATCGCGTCAATATCGCTCAGGGTGGAAACGCCAGAGAGCACCAGCACCGTCTCCAGACCCGCCTGGAAACCGGCCAGAATATCGGTGCGCAGGTTATCGCCGACGATGACCGTCTCTTCGGAGTGAGCCTGCATTTTGTTCAGCGCGGCACGCATGATGTAAGGGCTTGGTTTGCCCACAACAAAGGGGCTGCGGCCGGATATCTTCTCAATCCCCGCACAGAGTGCGCCACAGGCGGGAATAAAACCACGCGCATGGGTATCGGGATTGGTGGCAATAAAGCGAGCGCCGTTGGCAACAAAGAAGGCCGCTTTATGCATCATGTCCCAGTTAAAGGAGCGGGTCTCTCCGACAATCACAAAGTCGGGATTCACATCGGTAATGGTAAAGCCCGCTTTGTAGAGTTCATGAATCAGCGCCCCCTCACCAATCACATACGCCTTTTTGCCCTCCTGACGGCGCAGGAAGTCCGCGGTGGCCATTGCCGAGGTGTAGAAGACGGAATCGGGCACCTCAACGCCTGCTGAGGCAAAACGGTTAGCCAGATCCTGCTCAGTCTGCGAAGGGTAGTTGGTCAGCACCACCAGCGGCATCTCTTTGGCCAGAATGCGCTGCAGAAATTCCTGTGCGCCGGGAACGGCCGTGTTGTCGTGCATCAGCACGCCATCGATATCACAAATTACGCTTTTTATGGTCATAGTCAGATCCGGTGTGGCCCGCCACAGCAGCGGGTGAGCTTAATCTTCCAGAAGGTGTTGCAGCAGAATGCCGTTAAGCATGGCACGTTTAGCCAGCGCAAAGGCACCAATCGCAGAACGATGATCCAGTGTCGAACGAACAACCGGCAGATGCTTACGGAAGGCCTCTAACGCCTGGGTATTGATGCAGCCCTCAATCGCGGGCAGCAGCACTTTTTCTGCTTCGGTAATCTCTCCCGCCAGCACCACTTTTTGTGGATTAAACAGGTTGATGGCGATGGCAATCGCCTTGCCGAGATAGCGCCCCACATGCTCGATCACTTCACAGGCCAGGGCATCACCCTGATTCGCCGCTTTACAGATGTGGGGCATCTGGCACGCCTCCAGCGTCAGCACACTGGGGTAGCCCTGATTCAGCAGGTGACGCACACGGTTTTCAATGGCGCCATTGGCGGCAATGGTTTCCAGGCAGCCAAAGTTACCGCAGTGGCAGCGTTCGCCTAACGGATCGACCTGAATGTGGCCGATCTCGCCGACGTTACCGTTGCTGCCGAGAAAAATATGGCCGTTGGCGATAATGCCTGCACCGGTCCCCCGGTGTAACCGCACCAGAATTGAGTCAGCACAGTCGCGGCTTGCACCGAAGTAGTGCTCGGCCAGCGCCAGACTGCGGATATCGTGACCCACAAAACTGGTGACGTTAAAGCGTTTCTTCAGGCTGGCGACCAGCGGCCAGTGGCTGACAGCGATGTGCGGCATATAGCGAATCACGCCGTTAATCGGGTCGACCAGGCCGGGCAGGATCACGGAAATGGCGATCAGCTCGCGGATTTTACGCTGGTGCTGCTCGATGAAGCCGCTGATGGCATTAAACAGCGCATGCTCCAGCGTCTCCTGGGTGCGTTCCGGCAGCGCATAATCCTCCTGCGCCAGCGATTTGCCGCTGAGGTCAAACAGCGTAAGGGTGGCATCGTGACGGCCGAGCCGGACGCCGATGGTCTGGAAGTGGCGGGTTTCAGTGATAATCGAGATAGCGCGGCGACCACCGGTAGATGCCTGCTGGTCTACCTCTTTGATCAGGCCGCGCTCAATCAACTGGCGGGTAATTTTCGTGACGCTGGCGGGGGCGAGCTGACTAAGTTCGGCAATCTGAATGCGCGATATCGGCCCCTGTTGATCAATCAGCCGGTAAACCGCTGCGCTATTAAGTTGCTTAACAAGATCGACATTTCCTATTTGTGACTGGCCGCCAGTGGTCATTCAGTGCTTACTCGCTCAGGACGTCGTCTCCGTTGACAAACGTCTTAATGATTTTAAAGTCGCGCGTAAACACAGTCAGGTTCGCGATTTTTCCTGCTTCGATCGAGCCTAACTGTTTTTCCACGCCCATCGCCCGTGCCGGGTAGAGTGATGCCATGCGCAATGCTTCGTCCAGTGCGATACCCACATGCTCGACGCTGTTCCGTACCGCTTCAATCATCGTCAGGGCTGAACCACTGAGTGTGCCGTTTTCGTCAACACAGAGCCCGTCACGATAATAGATTGTTTTGCCAGCAAAAATAAACTCACTGATTGCCGCGCCCGCTGGTGCGGTGGCATCCGTTACCAGCACCAGCTTGTCGCCTTTTATGCGTTTAGCATTGCGCACGTTAGCGTAATGTACATGTAAACCATCCGCAATAATGCCGCAGTATACATCAGGCGAATCAAACAGCGCACCGATAAGCCCCGGTTCACGACCGGCAAAGGCGGGCATCGCGTTGTAGAGGTGTGTCGCAAAACTCACGCCAGCCGAGAAGCCCGCTTTCGCCTCTTCATACGTTGCACTGGAGTGACCGGCAGACACAATGATCCCGGCGTCAGTCAGCTGTCGAATCACCTCGCGACCGGCATTTTCCGGCGCCAGCGTCACTTTGGTGATGACATCGGCGTTGTCACACAGATATTGCACCATCGCCGCATCCGGCAGGCGAATCAGCGCCGGATCGTGGGTGCCTTTCTTCGCCTTGCTGAGCCACGGGCCTTCCAGATGCAGACCCAGCGCCTGATGCTGATGTTTTTGCAGATAGGCGCGCATGGTTTCGATGGCCCGCTTCATCAGGGCATCGCTGCTGGTGATCAGCGTCGGTAAAAAGCTGGTGCAGCCCGATTTCTCATTGGCGCGCTGCATGATCTCCAGCGTTTCAACGCTGAGCGCATCAATGTCGTCATTAAACTGCACGCCACCACAGCCGTTAAGCTGGAGATCGATAAAGCCTGGCGCAATGATGGCACCCGCCACATCCCGCAATTCAACATCCGCCGCAACCGCTTCACGCGGGCAGACGTGCGCAATCTGCGTCCCGTCAACCACGACCGCGTAGTTATCCAGAATCTCATGACCGCTGTAGATGCGACCGTTGATTAATGCGTACATCTCTCTTCTCCCGTCCTGGCCTGCTGTCACGCAGCGTAACAGCAGGGCATGACAATGTTCTGTTACACGCCTTTCATATTTTCCGCTTCCATTTCGCGGAAATATTTCACGGTTTTCACTTTCAGTTCCATGGTGGCCGGCTCATCACACACCACCACCGATTTTGCGTGCAGCTGCAGGCAGCTGATGGTCCACATATGGTTGACGTTGCCTTCAACCGCCGCCTGCAGGGCCTGCGCTTTAACATGGCCGGTAACCAGAATCATCACTTCCTCTGCATCCAGCAGCGTGCCGACGCCGACCGTCAGCGCGTATTTAGGCACCTGGTCAACGTCGCCGTTGAAGAAGCGAGAGTTCGCTACGCGGGTATCATGGGTCAGGGTTTTAATGCGGGTTCGCGAAGCCAGCGATGAAGCCGGTTCGTTAAAGGCGATATGGCCGTCGTTACCGACACCCCCCATAAACAGGTGAATTTTACCCAGCGCGCGAATTTTCTCTTCGTACTGACGACATTCTGCGTCAATATCGGGTGCATTACCATTCAGCAGGTTGATATTTTCCGGTTGAATATCAACGTGATCGAAGAAATTACGATACATGAAGCTGTGATAGCTCTCCGGATGCTCTTTTGGCAGGCCCACATATTCATCCATATTGAACGTCACAACATGCTTAAAACTGACCTGGCCCGCTTTGTGCATATCAATCAGGTGTTTGTATGCCTCCAGTGGCGTACCGCCGGTAGGCAGACCCAGGACAAAAGGTTTTTCCGCCGTCGGGTTAAACGCGTTAATGCGGTTAACGATATGTCGGGCGGCCCATTTGCCGACCTGGGTTGGCGTCGCTAAAGGAATCAGTCTCATGTTTCACCTCATTTGAAATGGAAAGGGGATCGCTGAACCGTTGCGTAAATCATCAGCCTGAACAGATTTTCTATTCTCGCCACGGCCGGAGCGCAATTCGATATTTCGGATCATAAAATAAGTTTGCATTCATAGCCAGATGTTGCAGTGTGACCCGATGTTTTTTAGTGATAAAAGTCACATATGTCGGGGTTTTAATTTGCGAGGCGAATTAATTTGTCATTACACTTCGCTGCGTGACATGCAGTGTATTCACAATCTTTGCAGCTGACATAACAACATTAAGCGGCGCAAAGCGACAAGTCAGGCTCATAGGGGGAAGGTCCATGTTAAGTTATTTACAGAAGGTAGGGCGGGCACTGATGGTGCCGGTTGCCACCCTGCCAGCGGCAGCGATACTTATGGGGGTAGGGTACTACCTCGATCCCGTCAGCTGGGGTGCAGATAACGCGCTGGCAGCGTTGCTGATTAAGTCCGGTGCGGCGATTATTGAGCATATGTCAGTCCTGTTTGCGATCGGTATCGCCTACGGCATGTCGAAAGATAAAGATGGCGCGGCGGCCCTCACCGGCTTTGTCGGCTTCCTGGTGGTCACCACGCTCTGCTCACCAGCCGCTGTCTCAATGATTCAGAAAATTCCTTTGGCTCAGGTGCCTGCTGCCTTTGGCAAAATCGAAAACCAGTTTGTCGGCATTCTGGTCGGTATTCTCTCGGCAGAAGTCTATAACCGCTTCAGCCACGTCGAACTGCCTAAGGCGCTCTCTTTCTTCAGCGGACGCCGGCTGGTGCCGATTCTCGTTTCGTTCCTGATGATCTTCGTCGCCTTTATCCTGATGTATATCTGGCCGGTGGTGTTCAATGGTCTGGTAGGCTTTGGCGAGCATATCCAGAAGCTTGGCTCGGTCGGAGCCGGTATTTACGCCTTCTTTAACCGTCTGCTGATCCCGGTCGGTCTGCATCACGCGCTGAACTCCGTGTTCTGGTTCGATGTGGCCGGAATTAATGACATTCCTAAATTCCTCGGCGGTGCACAGTCACTGGCGGATGGGTCGGCCACCGTGGGCATTACCGGTCGCTATCAGGCGGGCTTCTTCCCGATCATGATGTTTGGTCTGCCTGGTGCTGCGCTGGCTATCTATCACTGCGCGCGTCCTGAGAATCGCGTCAAAGTGGGCAGTATCATGCTGGCCGCTGCGTTTGCCGCCTTCTTTACCGGGATCACCGAACCGCTGGAGTTCTCCTTCATGTTCGTGGCACCGGTGCTCTATCTGATCCACGCTGTACTGACCGGTATTTCTGTCTTCATCGCCGCCAGCATGCACTGGATCGCCGGATTTGGTTTCAGCGCCGGGCTGGTGGATATGTTCCTCTCCACCCGTAACCCGCTGGCGACCCACTGGTACATGCTGATCCCGCAGGGGCTGGTGTTCTTCGTTATCTATTACGTGGTCTTCCGCTTCACCATCAAAAAATTCAATCTGTTGACCCCTGGCCGCGAGCTGGCGGTGGCCGGTGATGAAAGCGATGGGTATGACGTCAACGTGGACAACAGTGATAACGGTGAAAGCGCCACGGAATCCCTGGCACGTCGCTACATCGGTGCGGTCGGTGGCTCCGCTAACCTGACCAGCATTGACGCCTGCATCACCCGTCTGCGTCTGAACGTGAATGATTCCGCTCAGGTTAATGAGAGCGTGGCGAAGCGTCTGGGCGCGTCCGGCGTTATCCGTCTGAATAAACAGAGCGTGCAGATCATTGTCGGCACCCAGGCCGAAGGCATCGCCTCCGCCATGAAAAAAGTGCTGGCCAAAGGCCCGGTCGCTGCTGCTGCTTCCGGTACGACGCCAGCGGCAGAGCCGGAGGTTAAACCGCAGGCCGTGCTGAACAGCGAGAAGCGCGTTATTGCGACGCTGCTGGCACCGGTAACGGGAGAGGTCGTGGCACTGGATGCGGTTCCGGATGAAGCCTTTGCCAGCAAAGCGGTAGGCGACGGGCTGGCCATCAAACCCAGCGACAAATGGGTTGTGGCACCGATTGCCGGAACGCTGGTGAAAATCTTCAATACCAATCATGCGTTCTGTCTGGAAACCGACAACGGTGTCGAGATCGTGGTTCACATGGGACTCGATACCGTGGCGCTGGACGGAAAAGGCTTCTCCCGGCTGGCGGAAGAGGGAGCCAGCGTGGTAGCCGGTCAGCCGGTGCTGGAGATGGATCTTGAATTCCTGAACGCGAATGCCCGCTCAATGGTGAGTCCGGTGGTGGTCAGCAATAGCGAAGATTTCGCGGGTCTGACACTCCTGGCCCACGGTCCGGTCGTCGCAGGTGAAACCCCGCTGTATGAAGTGAAAGGCTAATCCCCGCAACAGAACCCCACAGGCAGGAAGCGATTCCTGCCTTTTTTGTTTTAAAGGCTTAACAAACGGTTGTTTCCCTCAGACGCTTTGTGGATCATACTCCGTTACTTCGTGGTACAAATCACCCGTTATTCGTATTGAGGATTTTTGAGATGAGTGAGGCTGAAGCCCGCCCAACTAACTTTATTCGTCAGATCATTGACGAAGATTTGGCGAGCGGTAAGCACAGCAGCGTGCATACCCGTTTTCCGCCGGAGCCCAATGGCTATCTGCACATTGGTCATGCGAAATCGATCTGTCTGAATTTTGGCATCGCCCAGGATTATCAGGGGCAATGCAACCTGCGTTTCGACGATACCAATCCGGTTAAAGAGGATATGGAATTCGTTGAATCCATCAAGCGTGACGTCCAGTGGCTGGGTTTTGAGTGGAGCGGTGAAGTCTGCTACTCATCAGACTATTTTGATCAGCTCTACAACTATGCCGTTGAGCTGATTACCAAAGGGCTGGCTTACGTTGATGAGCTGAGCCCGGATCAGATTCGCGAATATCGTGGCACCCTGAAAGAGCCGGGCAAAAACAGCCCGTATCGCGATCGCAGCGTGGAAGAGAACCTGGCGCTGTTTGAAAAAATGCGAAACGGTGGCTTTGCGGAAGGCACGGCCTGTCTGCGCGCCAAAATCGATATGGCTTCGAACTTCATCGTTATGCGCGATCCGGTGCTTTACCGCATCAAGTTTGCGGAACATCACCAGACCGGCAACAAGTGGTGCATCTACCCGATGTATGACTTTACCCACTGCATTTCCGATGCGCTGGAAGGCATTACGCACTCGCTCTGTACGCTGGAGTTCCAGGACAACCGCCGTCTTTATGACTGGGTGCTGGACAACATCACGATTCCGGTTCATCCGCGCCAGTATGAGTTCTCGCGCCTGAATCTGGAGTATGCGGTGATGTCAAAACGCAAACTCACTCAGCTGGTGACCGAGAAGCATGTAGAAGGGTGGGACGATCCGCGCATGCTGACCGTTTCAGGTCTGCGCCGTCGTGGTTACACCGCGGCTTCTATTCGTGAGTTCTGCCGTCGTATTGGCGTGACCAAGCAGGATAACATCGTCGAGATGGCGTCACTGGAATCCTGCATCCGTGATGATCTGAACGAAAATGCGCCACGCGCGATGGCAGTACTCGATCCCCTGAAAGTGGTGATCGAAAACCTGCCCGCCGGTCACAACGAGGTCATCACCATGCCTAACCATCCGGGTAAACCGGAGATGGGCACGCGTGAAGTGCCGTTCAGCCGTGAGATCTGGATTGACCGTGCAGATTTCCGCGAAGAGGCGAACAAACAATATAAGCGTCTGGTTCTGGGCAAAGAAGTCCGTCTGCGCAACGCCTATGTGATCCGTGCAGAGCGGGTAGCCAAAGATGAAGCGGGCAACATTACCTGCATCTACTGCACCAGCGACGTGGATACCCTGAGCAAAGATCCGGCCGATGGCCGCAAGGTGAAGGGGGTGATTCACTGGGTGTCTGCGGATCATGCGCAGCCTGCCGAGTTCCGCCTCTATGACCGGCTGTTCAGCGTGCCGAATCCGGCCGCGGCTGAAGATTTCCTGGCGGTGATCAACCCTGATTCACTGAGCATCAAAAATGGCTTTGTCGAACCGAGCCTGCGCGATGTGGAAGCGGCCACCCCGTTCCAGTTTGAGCGTGAGGGCTATTTCTGCGCCGACAGCGTTTACTCTAAACCGACGCAGCTGGTGTTTAACCGCACCGTGGGGCTTCGCGACACCTGGGCTAAAACGGGCGAATAATCGTTTAGGGCTGACCTCATAAAATGACAAAAGGGCGATTAATCGCCCTTTTTTATTGCCCCTGTATTGAGAATTGCCGACGTTTATTCTGGCTTAACGCAAATCCTGCTCAGAGTGCCTTGTGAGAGAAATCTGAGTTTAAAAAAATTAATCAATTTCAGGATGTGAATTGTCCGCTTTCAGGTAGGCTATGCGCTCTAAGAGGTAGCAAAGCGGGTTATATAAGGAAAAAAAATGCCAGTCCTCGCTCAGGAAGCCAAACACAGTGTCGTCGTTTTACATCAGCTCATTGAACGTATTTTTAATCAGCCTGCCGGATCGGATGACAGCTTTGAGCTGATGATGTCCTTTTTCCATCCTGATTTCCGCATGGTGACGCCAAAAGGTAAAGAGTACGATCTTAACGCGGTCGAAGAGCTGTTCCGACAGCTGCAGGGGCAGCGGGAAGGGATGCGAATTGCGACCTGTGAGCACGTCATACTCTCTCATCACGAAAATGAGATCACCGTGCAGTATCGTGAAATGCAGATGCTGAATGGCAATAACCAGAGCCGTATTTCGCTGGCGATTCTGGATTGCAGCAGCTCGAATCCACGCTGGCGTTATCTGCAGGAGACGCTGGTGGCCTGAGGGTTCAGCAGAGCACAGACGAAAAAAAACCGGTCACGTAACCGGTTTTTTTATTTCCGCCCGCCAGATTACTGGTCGTGCAGGGTCTCATCTTCACGGCAGTCGCCCAGCGTACAGTGTCCGTACAGATAGAGGCTGTGGTTGGTCAGCTTGATGCCGTGGCGGGTCGCGATTTCACGCTGGCGCGTTTCGATGGATTCATCGCTGAACTCGATAACCTTGCCGCAGTCCAGGCAGATCAGGTGATCGTGGTGATGCTGCTGCGTCAGTTCGAAAACGGATTTGCCGCCTTCAAAGTTGTGACGGGTCACAATACCGGCGTCGTCGAACTGGTTCAGCACGCGGTAAACGGTGGCTAGGCCAATCTCTTCGCCGATGTCGATCAGGCGTTTATACAAATCTTCCGCGCTGACGTGATGGCACTCAGGTTCCTGAAGCACTTCCAGAATTTTCAGTCTGGGCAGTGTCACTTTCAGGCCAGCCTTCTTTAATGCGGTGTTGTTGTCAGTCATGCGGATTTTGTCCTGTTACTAATATTCACTTTTGTGGCTTGTCGCCTTGAATGTCGATCTGTGCTCATTCGCATTTGCGTCTCATTATAGAGCTCAGGGGATGAAATGAAAACCTGAGGGCCGTGAATCATCATGGGCGATGGGGGAAGCTTCACCGGGCCGGGGAGGATTCTGGCAGAGGTCTTTCAGCACATCACTGCGTCATACCGCCTGAGCTAATACGCGGAAGATCGATGCGGGTATTCTACAGATTAAACGAAGAAAGTTAAAAAAATGTGGCTATTATTTCTATAGGAAATTCCATTGCCTCAATGTGAGCTGGCGCTCACATTGAGGCGGGGCGCATCAGGCTTCGATGATCTCTTTCAGCTGCAGTTCATCAAAAATCTGCTTAACCCACTGATCGACGCGCTGGCTGGTCAGCTCAGGCTGACGATCTTCGTCAATGGCCAGGCCCAGGAAGTGCGTCTCATCAGCCAGACCTTTTGAGGCTTCGAAATGGTAGCCTTCTGTTGGCCAGTGACCCACGATAACGGCGCCGTGCGGCTCGATAATGTCGCGGATTGTGCCCATCGCATCACAGAAATATTCAGCGTAATCTTCCTGGTCGCCACAGCCAAACAGGGCAACCAGCTTGCCGTTGAAATCGATCTCTTCCAGCGTCGGGAAGAAGTCATCCCAGTCGCACTGCGCTTCACCGTAGTACCAGGTCGGGATGCCCAGCAGCAGGATATCAAACGCTTCCAGGTCTTCTTTTGTACTTTTCGCGATGTCATGCACTTCTGCAACATCTTTACCCAGCTGTTTCTGGATCATTTTTGCAATGTTTTCGGTGTTGCCGGTATCGCTGCCAAAGAAGATGCCTACGAGTGCCATGAGTAAAATAACCTCTTAAATCCTGATAATGAGATGTGTGCCGCAGCACATTTCTGCGAATAATAGCAGACGAGACAAACCCGCGGAACGGTTAAAGCCTCGACATTTGCTCCTGCGTGCGATTTGCCCGCATCAATCCAGTTTGAGCTGCGCCAGCAGCATCTGTTCAATCAGTTCGCTGCGGCTGAGATTACGCTGCGCGGCCAGCGAATTGAGTGCATCGACGGCCTCACTGTTCATTTTCAGTTCGACACGACGCAGTCCGCGCCCTTTGTCACGTTTCAGTTGATTGCGCTTATTGATGCGCAGCTGTTCATCACGCGAAAGCGGACTGGTTTTGGGGCGACCCGGGCGGCGCTCATCAGCAAACAGATCGAGCGTCGTGCGGTCAGTGTGTTCTTTTGCCATGGCTTAGTAAAACTGAATGGGTGCGGGCGCCAGACGCTCACCGCGCAGATTATAAATTATTGGCCGTTGCCGCAGAAAAATCGACCTGCGGCAAAATTTTAGCGCGCCATCATACTGCACGCTTACTCCGGACGCCAATCCTAAACCTTTACTGCCATCTATTTGCTTTTAAAGCGCAAAAAAGCGCCGCACACTGCGCAAAACGGCATCGGGCTTCTCAGCATGCACCCAGTGGCCTGCACCGCCGATCACGTGGGCCTGCGCCGCCGGGAACTGCTGAAGTAACGCATCGCGATAGCGGTTATCCAGGTAACTGGAGTCGCCGCCGCGGATAAAGAGAGCCGGATGAGGCCAGGCCGGAACAGGCTGCCAGCCAGAAAGGGTAGGGTAGTTATCCCACAGCACCGGCACGTTAAAGCGCCATTGCCCGTCATGAAATGACTTCAGCAGGAACTGAATGACCCCTTCTTCTTCAATCACCGGCCGCATAATGCGGGCCGCCTCGCTGCGCAGCGTCACACCTGCCTCTGAGACGGCGCGAATACCGGCAAAGATCAGGTCGTGACGCCGGGTCTGATAATCGACCGGTGCGATATCGATCATCACCAGCCGCTCAATGCGATCCGGCACCAGCGCGCTCATGGTCATGGCGATTTTACCGCCCATCGAATGACCGATGACCGCGACGCGATCGATGCCGTGCGCATCCAGCGTATCGACCATATCCTGCGCCATTACAGCGTAGTTCATCTCCTCCGATCGCGGCGAGAGTCCATGGTTACGGACATCCACCTGCAGCAGCGGCCCGGCATCTTTCAGGCCACGGGCCAGCACGCCGAGGTTGTCCAGACTGCCAAACAGACCGTGAATAAGCAGGATGGGCAGAGAATCAGCAGGGGATTGTTCAGTTTGCAGACGGGCGTTCAAAATCATAGCAAAGTTCTTAAGTTTGAGACCTGAGCTTAGGTTATCATGGTTTCACCTTTTCAGGCGCGCCGGTTCCGGCGGCATTAGGACATATTCTGACTTTTGCCCGTAAACCGTTTGATTGCTAACAACCCGCCTGAATTTAACTTTATAATCCTCATGTTAGAACCCGCACATCCGTTGAATTGTCTGACTATACTCAGGGCTTTTCAGGAAAGAGGTGGTTCTGTCATGAGAAAGAACCGTACGGAATAAGATGAAAACGATCGAAGTTGACGAAGAGCTCTACCGTTATATTGCCAGCCACACGCAGCACATTGGTGAAAGCGCATCTGACATTCTGCGTCGTATGCTGAAGTTTACGGCCGGTCAGACGGCACCCGCTTCGCCGGCTCAGCCTGCCTCAAAAGATGCAGCGAAAGAGGCGCCGTCTGCGTCTGTGGGTTCGCGCCCGCAGGATCGTGTGCGCGCGATGCGTGAGCTGCTGCTCTCCGATGAATATGCGGAGCAGAAGCGGGCGGTCAATCGCTTTATGCTCGTTTTGTCAACGCTCTATCGTCTTGATACCGCAGCCTTTGCTGAGGCCACTGCATCGCTGCAGGGCCGCACCCGCGTCTACTTTGCAGGTGATGAGCATACGCTGTTGCAGAATGGCACCCATACTAAGCCGAAGCATGTGCCCGGCACGCCGTACTGGGTGATCACCAACACCAATACCGGCCGTAAATGCAGCATGATCGAACACATCATGCTGTCGATGCAGTTCCCTGCGGAACTCACCGAAAAAGTTTGCGGCACCATCTAAAACTTAAGCGTCAGGGAGCAGCGCCGATGGCCAATCACCCACGTGCCGGGCAACCCGCCCAGCAGAGCGATTTGATTAACGTTGCACAATTAACGTCACAATATTATGTCCTGCAGCCCGATGTGGCGAACCCGGAACATGCGGTGAAATTTGGCACCTCTGGCCATCGCGGCAGTGCAGGGCGTCAAAGCTTCAACGAGATGCACATTCTGGCGATTGCACAGGCGATTGCGGAAGAGCGTAAAAAGAACGGCATCACCGGGCCTTGCTACGTCGGCAAAGATACGCATGCGCTCTCTGAGCCGGCAATCCTGTCGGTGCTGGAAGTGCTGGCAGCGAATGGCGTTGACGTGATTGTGCAGCAGGACAATGGCTATACGCCGACCCCTGCCATCTCAAATGCGATCCTTGAGCACAACAAATCGGGTGGCCCGCTGGCTGACGGCATCGTGATTACGCCGTCCCATAACCCACCGGAAGATGGCGGCATCAAGTACAACCCACCTAATGGCGGACCGGCTGATACCAACGTCACCAAAGTGGTGGAAGATCGCGCTAATCAGCTGATCAAAGATGGCCTGAAAGAGGTTAAGCGTCTGCCACTGGAGCAGGCACTGGCCAGCGGTCATGTGGTCGAGAAAGATTTGATTCAGCCTTACGTTGAAGGCCTGGCCGAAATTATCGATTTCCCGGCTATCCAGAAAGCGGGCCTGAAGCTGGGCGTTGATCCGCTTGGTGGTTCAGGTATCGCCTACTGGCAGCGCATTGCGGAACACTACAAGCTGGATCTGACGCTGGTCAATGACGCGGTCGATCAGACTTTCCGCTTTATGCATCTGGATAAAGATGGCGTGGTGCGCATGGACTGCTCGTCTGAAAGCGCCATGGCAGGCCTGCTGGCTTACCGCGACAAGTTTGATCTGGCATTCGGTAACGATCCCGATTATGACCGTCACGGCATTGTGACCCCGGCGGGTCTGATGAATCCAAACCACTATCTGGCTGTGGCGATTAACTACCTGTTCCAGCATCGTCCGCAGTGGGGCCAGGACGTTGCCGTCGGCAAAACCCTGGTTTCCAGCGCCATGATTGACCGTGTGGTTAATGACATTGGTCGCAAGCTGGTGGAAGTGCCGGTCGGCTTCAAGTGGTTTGTTGATGGTCTGTATGACGGCAGCTTCGGCTTCGGTGGCGAAGAGAGCGCGGGTGCCTCATTCCTGCGTTTCGATGGTACGCCGTGGTCAACGGACAAAGATGGCATCATCATGTGTCTGCTGGCGGCTGAGATTACTGCCGTGACCGGTAAAAACCCTCAGCAGCATTACGATGAGCTGGCTGCACGCTTTGGTGCGCCGAGCTACAACCGTCTGCAGGCATCAGCGACTTCCGCGCAGAAAGCGGCGCTGTCGAAGCTCTCTCCTGAGATGGTCAGCGCGGATACACTGGCAGGTGACCCGATCACCGCTCGCCTGACGGCAGCACCGGGCAATGGCGCATCCATTGGCGGTCTGAAAGTGATGACGGAGAATGGCTGGTTTGCGGCCCGTCCGTCAGGCACTGAAGACGCCTACAAGATTTACTGTGAAAGCTTCCTGGGCGCAGAACACCGCGCGCAGATCGAGAAAGAAGCAGTAGAGATTGTCAGCGAAGTGCTGAAAAACGCCTGATCCGTCGGGCAATGAAAAGGCGCCGCGGGCGCCTCAGACTGCTCCCTTACTCGCATCAGGGCATATCCTGCCGCAACGGATTAACCTGATGCGCAGGGGACAGGGTCAGAAGAGGAAAGCGTCCCGCGCCAGGGAAGGCGCGGGCCGAGCAGTCAGGGATGACGGTTTTGCGTCTTTCCGATCTGACCCTGTTCCCTGAGCAGGCTCCGTCTTACAGCGATACCTGCCCGATTCTGTCAGTATCAGAAGGCGCCTCTGGCGCCTTTTTTCATGGCATAAAACGGTAGCCGATGCCGGTTTCTGTCAGCAGATGCGCAGGCTGTGTCGGGTTGGCTTCCAGCTTCTGACGCAGATGTCCCATATAGATGCGCAGATAGTGGCTGTGTTCCACCGCATTCGGTCCCCAGACCTGGCTCAGCAGTTGCCGCTGTGTCAGCACCTTCCCGGCATTGTTCAGCAGAATACTCAGCAGGCGAAATTCAATAGGAGTGAGGTGAACCTCACTGTCGCCGCGCTGCACCCGTCGTGCGGCAAAATCGACACTGACATCGGCAAAATGAACCCGGGCGTCGGGCTGCTGACTGCTATGACGGCGCAGCGCAACCCGCACGCGCGCCATCAGTTCGCCGATGCCAAAGGGTTTGGTCAGATAGTCATCCGCACCGGCATCCAGTGCCGCGATCTTATCCTGCTCATCACTGCGCGCGGATAGCACAATCACCGGCATGGCGCTCCACTGGCGCAGATCGCGGATAAAATCGGTGCCATCCCCATCCGGCAGGCCCAGATCCAGGATAACCAGATCGGGTTTACGGGTCGCTGCCTCAATCAGTCCGCGCTGCAGCGTATCTGCATCAAAAACTTTAAGGGCTTCACTCTCCAGTGCGAGCCGGACAAAGCGACGGATCTCTTTTTCATCTTCAACGATCAAAACCGTGGTCACGCAATACCTGCCTTAACGGGGTGCCGAAGCGCTACTTTATCAATATTTCTGGCTGCCGTCCGGCGGCTTCATCTATCAGTTGCTTCCACCTCTTTAGTAACCAGCAGGTAACTTATCTGTAACTTAATTACAGGCTGATTCTTAAACAGCAAAAATAGCGGTAATTAAGTGGTCAGATGAGTAGTAAAATTACACAATCTGGCGTAAAGTCAGACACAGATCACATTCGCACCGTTTCGCTCGCCGGGAGGAAAAACCATGTATCAGGCTTATCCACGCTACAAAATTATTGCACGCCGCACGCTGGTGGTTCTTCTCGGCGTTATGGCGCTTCCTGTCATGCTTTTTCGCCAGGATCGCGCCCGTTTCTACAGCTATCTGCACCGCATCTGGTGTAAAACCAGCGCCAAACCGGTCTGGCTGGCCCAGTCAGAAGCAGCAGGCGGCGTCTTCTGGTAAAGCCTCCTGTCAGCAAACAGGCCCGGTCAGCAGACCGGGCTTTTTTTTACTTTTTTTCTACAATAATGAGAGCAACCTGTTGCTTTAACGCTGTCTTCCTGACCATTTTACGCTACACTTAAACCTCTACAAGATTTCAGAGGTTGTACAAGTATGAGCAATAAAATCCCCGTTGGAATCAGTGCATGCCTGCTCGGCGATAGCGTCAGGTTTGATGGTGGCCATAAGCGTCTTACTTTTGCGACCCAGGATCTTACGCCCTTTGTCCGTTTTGAGCCGATCTGTCCTGAAATGGCGATTGGCCTGCCTACACCGCGTCCGGCATTACGGCTGGTGAAGCAGGGCGATGATGATGAGCTGCATCTCTGCTTCAGCAAAGATGGCGGGGAAGAAGTCACCCGCCAGATGCGTGACTGGTCAGCAGAGCGGGTAAAATCGCTGCATCATCTTTCGGGCTACATCCTGTGTGCCAAATCCCCCAGCTGTGGCATGGAGCGTGTGCGGGTCTATGAACCTGACACCAACAACAACCGCAAAGTCGGCACCGGCATCTTCGCTGAATTTCTGCAGCGCGAAATGCCCTGGCTGCCGCTGGAAGAAGATGGTCGCCTGCACGATCCGGCGCTGCGTGAAAACTTCATCGGCCGCATCTGCGCGCTGCATGAGTTTAATCAGATGTGGCAACAGGGACTGACCCGCCACGGGCTGATCGCCTTCCATAGCCGCTACAAGCTGATGATGCTGGCGCACTCGCAGGAGAAATATCGCGAGCTGGGACCTTTTGTCGCTTCCATGAGCCAGTGGGATTCGCTGGACGCCTTTGCGTTTGAATACCGCAACCGCATGATGGCGCTGATGTCTCGTCCCGCGTCACGTCGCAATCACACCAATGTCCTGATGCACGTGCAGGGCTATTTCCGCCGTCAGCTCAGCTCGCCACAGCGTCAGGAGCTGGCCACGCTGATTGACCGCTATCGCCAGGGGACACAGCCGCTGCTGGTGCCGATCACCATCCTCAAGCACTACATGGCGGAGTTCCCGCATCCGTGGCTGGCTCAGCAACGTTATTTTGACCCCTATCCCGAAGCCTTGTGCTTACGCTACGGACAGTAATTCAGGAGGCGTATGACCACCCATCTGGTCTGGCTGCGTAACGACTTACGCATCAACGATAATCTGGCGCTGCACGCCGCCTGTCGCGACAGCAAGGCGAACGTCATTGCGCTCTTCATGGCGACGCCGGAACAGTGGCAACAGCATGAGATGTCACCTAAACAGGCTGCCTTTATCCACGCCAGCCTGCTGGAAGTGCAGGATGCGCTGGCAGAGCGGGGCATCAGACTGCACTACCAGGCGTGTAACACTTTCAGCGACAGCATTGATGCTCTGGCAGCGTTTTGTGAAAAGCAGAAGGTCGACCAGCTTTTCTATAACTATCAGTATGAGGTCAATGAGCGTCAGCGTGATGCAGAAGCTGAAAAGCGTCTCGACAAGGCGGGGGTTATCTGTCAGGGATTTGATGACAGTCTGCTGCTGGCACCCGGTAGCGTACAGAGCGGCGACCGCTCCATGTATAAGGTGTTCACGCCCTTCAGCAAAGCCTTTGTCCGACGTCTCCAGCAGGGATTGCCGGAGTGCGTCCCTGCGCCAAAAGCGCGTGAAGGCGCACCGCTGAAGACTCAGGCAATTCCTGCATTTGACTACCCCAAAGGCGAGTTTGACCGGGATCTTTTTCCGCCAGGCGAAACCGCGGCGCTGAAGCGTCTGCGCCACTTCGCTAAACAGCCGGTGCTGGACTATCCCGACAAACGCGATCTGCCCGCGCTGGATGCGACCAGCCGTCTGTCGGTTTATCTGGCAACAGGCGTTCTGTCACCCCGCCAGTGTCTGCATCGTGTCCTGCATGAACATCCCGATGCGCTGGACAACAGCCGCGCATTTACCTGGCTGAATGAGCTCATCTGGCGCGAATTTTACCGGCATCTGCTGGTCGCCTATCCGTCTCTGTGCCGCCATAAGCCCTTTGTTGACTGGACGCACCGGGTGGAATGGCAGCGCAATGAGGCCCATTTCGACGCCTGGAAAGCGGGGAAAACGGGCTTTCCGATCGTTGACGCTGCGATGCGGCAGATGAAGGAGATGGGCTGGATGCATAACCGGTTACGCATGATCACCGCCAGCTTTCTGGTGAAAGATCTGCTGATCGACTGGCGCGAAGGGGAGCGCTATTTTATGCAGCAGCTGATTGATGGCGATCTGGCGGCGAACAATGGCGGCTGGCAGTGGGCCGCGTCAACCGGGACGGACGCCGCACCCTATTTCCGAATCTTTAACCCGACGACCCAGGGCGAGCGCTTCGATCCGCAGGGCGATTTTATCCGCCACTATCTGCCGGAACTGGCCGATGTCCCCGACAGCGATATTCACCAGCCGCACCGCTGGGCGGAGAAGCATCATAAGAAACTCGATTATCCGGCGCCAATCGTGGATCATAAGGCTGCACGTAAAAAGACATTAGACGCCTTTGAGCGCGCCAAAAGCGCCGCCTGAGGCCTCGCAGGAGCCTGAATGAATCATTACGAACTGGAGGCGCTGATTAATCAGCATCTCAACAGCCATACCTTCAGCGATTATGCCCCCAACGGTTTACAGGTTGAGGGACGCAGTGAGGTTAAGCGGGTTATCACCGGTGTCACAGCCTGTCAGGCATTGCTCGATGAGGCAGTCGCCCGCGAGGCCGATGCGATAATTGTCCATCACGGCTATTTCTGGAAAAGCGAACCGGCCGCGATTAAAGGGATGAAGCGCCGCCGTCTGCGGACCCTGCTGGCGAATGATATCAATCTCTACGGCTGGCACCTGCCGCTTGATGCGCACCCGGAACTGGGCAACAACGCGCAGCTGGCAAAACTGCTGGATATTGAGATTCAGGGTGAAGTGATGCCGCTCGTTTTCCATGGGGAACTGGCAGAGCCGCTCTCCGGCGAACAGCTGGCCAGCCGAATCGGGGAGCGGCTGGGACGTCAGCCGCTGCATTGCGGTGACAACGCGCCGGCCCTGATTCGCCGTATTGCCTGGTGCAGCGGAGGCGGGCAGGGCTTTATCGACCAGGCTGCGGCCGCAGGCGTCGATGCTTACCTTACCGGTGAAGTTTCTGAACAGACCATCCACAGTGCGCGTGAGCAGGGGCTGCACTTCTTTGCCGCAGGGCACCATGCTACCGAGCGGGGCGGCGCAAAAGCGCTGGGCGAGTGGCTGGCGCAGCACCACAATCTGGACGTAACCTTCATCGATATTCCTAACCCTGCCTGATGCCCTTCCCGGTCCTGCGCACCTGCGCAGGGCCTTATTTCCTGACGCTATTCCTGCTGCTGTACGCCTGCGCAGGCCCTTATTCTTCGATGAGAACCCACGCTGCTGCGCGCCTGCAGCGGAGCTTATTGATTGACATCTTCCTGTCACTTTCGCATAACTGTTTGCTTTATGTAGATAAGGCACTGGCCGAACCGCTGCTTTTGGCGGCACGGTCAGGCGCGATCTCAACTGAGCGGGAGGTAGCGGTTGCAACGAGCACGGTGTTATTTATCAGGGGAACGCGCTGTCGTGCTGGAGCTGGAACCGCCGGTTTCACTGGAGAGCCAGCAACGCATCTGGGGACTCAATCAGCGGCTGCGCGATCATGAGAGCGTGCAGGAAGTGATCCCCGGCATGAACAACATCACCCTGATCCTGCGCGATCCCCAGCAGAATGCGCTGGATGCGATAGAGCGTCTTCAGCGCTGGTGGGAGGAGAGTGAGGCGGAATTTCCCGCGTCGCGGGAGGTGTCGATCCCGGTGATCTATGGCGGCTCCACTGGCCCCGATCTGACCGTAGTGGCGGAACATGCCGGACTGACGCCCCGTCAGGTGGTTGAGCTGCACAGCAGCAGCGAATATGTGGTGTTTTTTATCGGCTTCCAGCCCGGTTTCCCCTATCTCGGCGGACTCGATTCCCGTCTGCACACGCCTCGCCGTGCTGAACCCAGAGTCGCGGTGCCCGCCGGATCGGTCGGCATCGGTGGCAGCCAGACCGGCATCTATCCGCTGGCCTCGCCCGGTGGCTGGCAGCTGATCGGACATACCTCCACCGCGCTGTTCGATCCGCGCCAGCAACCGCCTGTGTTGCTGCGTCCCGGCGACCGCGTGCGCTTTGTGCCGCAACAGGAGGGCGTATGTTAAACATTCTGCGAGCCGGACTGGCCACCACGATTCAGGATGCCGGTCGCACTGGCTGGCGGCAGTATGGCATCAGCCCCGGCGGCGTGCTCGACTATCCTGCTATGTTTACCGCCAATGTGCTGGTGGGCAATGCGCCCCACAGCGCGGTGCTGGAGATCGTGCTGGGCCAGTTTAAAGCGGAGTTTACCCGCAATGGCTGGTTTGCGCTGACGGGGGCGGGCTGTCAGGCGGAGCTGGATGGTCAGCCGGTCTGGACAGGCTGGCGCACTGCAGTAAAAAAAGGGCAGGTACTCTCGCTGGCAATGCCGAAGCGCGGCATGCGCAGCTATCTGGCGGTGCAGGGCGGTTTTGATCTGCCGGAGATGCTCGGCTCGCTCAGCACCGATCTCAAAGCGGGTTTTGGCGGCTTCAAAGGGCGAATCTTGCAGGATGGCGATCGCCTGCCGCTGGGCAAACCGACCCGGACGTTCGACCGCAAAGCCGGGGTGCGGCAACTGCTGTGGGGCAACCGGATTCGTGCGCTGCCCGGCCCGGAGTACCACGAATTCAGCCGCGACGCGCAGCAGGCATTCTGGCGCACCGCCTGGAAACTCAGCCCGCAAAGTAACCGGATGGGCTACCGGCTGGAGGGGCGGCAACTCAGTCGTGAAAATTCGCGTGAACTGCTGTCACACGGCGTCATGCCGGGCGTGATTCAGGTGCCACCCAGCGGACAGCCCATCGTGCTGATGGCGGATGCCCAGACCACCGGTGGCTATCCACGCATTGCCTCGGTTATCGAAGCCGATCTCTATCACCTGGCGCAAATCCGTCTGGGTGAACCTGTTCACTTTATTCACTGCACCCTGCCGGAGGCGATGCTGGCGCGCCAGCATCAGCAACGCGCACTGGATCAGATGATGTGGGGGCTTAATGAAGATTGATTTAAATGCCGATCTCGGCGAGGGCTGCGCCAGCGATGAGGCACTGCTGCAACTGGTCAGTTCTGCCAACATCGCCTGTGGCTTTCATGCCGGTGACGCGCAGACCATGCTGCAGTCGGTGCGATGGGCGCAGGCATCGGGCGTGGCCATCGGCGCGCATCCCTCGTTTCCTGACCGGGAAAACTTTGGCCGCCACGCCATGCAGCTGCCGCCGGAGACGCTTTACGCCCAGATGATCTACCAGATTGGCGCGCTGAAAAGCCTGGCGGAAAGTGAAGGGGCGCGGCTGGTCCACGTCAAACCGCACGGCATGCTCTACAACCAGGCCGCAGCCGATCCGGTGCTGGCTGACACCATCGCCCGCGCCATCAGGGCGGTTGACAGCCAGCTGATCGTGACAGGGCTGGCTGGCAGCGAATCGATCCGCGCCGCGGCGCACTACGGCTTACGCACCCGGGAAGAGGTTTTTGCTGACCGGGGTTACCTGAGCAGCGGGGCACTGGTGCCGCGCAGCGAACCGGGCGCACTGATTGAGGATGAACAGCAGGCCATTGATCAGACGCTGACGATGGTCCGGCAGGGCAAAGTCAGAAGTATCAGTGGTGAATGGGTCGCGGTGAATGCGCAGACCGTCTGCTTACATGGCGACGGCGCACACGCGCTGCAGTTTGCCCGGCGGTTGCGTGATGCCTTCGCCGCTCAGCAGATTGCGGTTACCAGCGCCTGAATAACATTTAGCCCGGCTTATGCCGGGTTTTTCAACTCTGAGGGAAAACCATGGAAAGTGCAGTCAATCTCTGGCCGTTACTGGGCATTGCCGCCATCGTTATCGGCTTCGTGTTACGTTTCAATCCGGTGCTGGTCGTGATCGTCGCCGGATTCGTCACCGGTCTGGCGGCGATGATGCCGCTGGCGGACATTCTGGAAAAGCTCGGCGCCGGTTTTCTGAACACCCGTAACCTGCCGCTGATTCTGCTGCTGCCGCTGGCGGTCATCGGCCTGCTGGAGCGTCACGGGCTGAAGGAGCGGGCACAGGCATGGATCGCACAGATAAAAACGGCCACCGCCGGACGTCTGCTGATCGTCTATCTGTTTGTCCGTGAAATCACCGCCGCGCTGGGATTAACCAGCCTGGGTGGCCATCCGCAGATGGTACGTCCGTTGCTGGCCCCGATGGCAGAGGGGGCAACGGAAAACCGCTATGGTGAGATCACACCTGAACTGCGCTACCGGCTGCGCGCCATGTCTGCGGCCACCGATAATGTCGGCCTCTTCTTTGGTGAGGATATCTTCGTGGCATTTGGCGCGATTATCTTTATGCATAACTTTATGCAGGAGTCGGCCGGGATTCAGACCGAACCGCTGCACATTGCGTTATGGGGCATTCCGACCGCGCTTGCCGCCTTTCTGATCCACTCGACCCGTCTGATGCGTCTGGATCGTCAGCTGGCGCGGGAACTGCAGCAGCTGAACAACCAAGCGCTGAAAGCCCGGGGAGGTGAATAATGTTCCAGCAACAATATCTGATGTGGCTGGCGGGCATTATCCTGCTGGTGGTTGCGATCCTCTCCTGGCGCGACAGCGCAAATCCGCGCCGTTTTACCACCGGACTCTTCTGGGCGTTGTATGGCCTGGTATTTCTGGTGGGGGACTGGACGACGCAGATGATGAGCAGCCTGATGGGCTCGGATGCTGCGGGCACCCGAATGCTGCACATCACCATCGGTGTCATTGTGGTGGTGATGGCGTTGATCGCCGGTTTCGGGGGTGTCCGGCTGGGTCGTTATCATCAGCGCAGTGATGAAGAGAAGCAGGCCAGCGCAGGGCGTCTGGGCAATAAACTGTTTCTGCCCGCGCTGGCGATCCCGGTCGTGACTGTGATCGGTGTGCTGGCGTTTAACCATATTCCCGGTCTGCAGGATGCGGTTTTCGGACCCGGCAACCACGCCACGCTGGTGACGCTTTTCTCCATGATGGTGGGCTGTCTGATCGGCTGGCTGGTGGCGTTAAAACTGACTCATGAAACACCGGTGCAGTCGATGCAGGAGACCCGCCGTCTGCTGGATTCGGTTGGCTGGGCCTTTATTCTGCCGCAAATTCTCGCCACCCTGGGACTGCTCTTTACCAGCGCGGGCGTGGGCGGTGCGATTTCGCATCTGACTGAGACCTGGCTGGCGGTAGACAACCGCTTTGTCGCGGTCACCGTTTATGCCGTCGGAATGGCGCTGTTGACCATGATCATGGGTAACGCTTTTGCCGCGTTTCCGATTATTACCGCAGGTGTCGGCATCCCGATCTTAGTGCTGCAGCACGGCGGTAATCCGGCGGTGATGGCCGCGATTGGCATGTTCTCCGGCTACTGCGGCACCCTGATGACGCCGATGGCGGCCAACTTCAATATCGTCCCGGCCGCGCTGCTGGAACTGCCGGACCGTAACGCGGTGATCAGGGCTCAGATTCCAACCGGTGTGCTACTGTTAATTGTTAACATTTTCCTGCTCTATTTCCTGATGTTTCTGTGAGGCCGCATGAAAACTGTTCTGATGACCGCCTTTGAACCTTTTGGCGGTGAAACGATTAACCCGTCATGGGAAGCGGTCCGCGCACTGGAGGGCAAACAGATCGGTGACGCCACCATCGTTATCCGCCAGTTACCTGTCGTCTTCCGCGATGTGCTGACGGTGCTCTATCAGGCACTGGATGAGGTTAAACCGGATCTCATTCTGTCCGTGGGGCAGGCGGGGGGCCGTAGCGATATCAGCGTTGAACGTATCGGCATTAATGTGGATGACGCCCGTATCCCGGACAATGCCGGTCATCAGCCGGTGGATGAGCCCGTGGTCGCGGGCGGCCCGGCAGCCTACTTTTCCCGTCTGCCAATCAAAGCGATCGTTGCGGCCGTGCGCGAAGCGGGCATTCCCGCCTCGGTTTCACAAACCGCCGGCACCTTTACCTGCAACCGGGTGATGTATGGCCTGCTGCACTGGCTGGCGCAGCAGGAGCGCCCGGCGCGGGGTGGTTTTATCCATATCCCTTATCTGCCCGAGCAGGCGGCGCAGCATCCCGGTGTGCCGAGCATGGCGGTCGCAACGATTATCAGGGCGCTGGAAATTGCAGTGCAGGTGACGCTGGAAACCGGCGACGACATAAAACAGGTGGGCGGAGCCACCCATTAAGAGGATGAAGGATGCCTGAAGGACCGGAAATCCGCCGTGTGGCGGATAAACTTGAAGTCGCGATTGTGGGGCAGCCGCTGACAGAGGCGTGGTTTGCATTTCCTCAGCTGAAAACCTACGAACCGGCCCTGATTGGCGAGCAGGTGCAGGCGATTGAGACGCGCGGAAAGGCGTTGCTGACGCACTTCAGCAATGGCCTGACGCTCTATAGCCACAACCAGCTCTACGGCGTCTGGCGCATCGTCAAACCTGACACCGAACTTAACACCACACGTCAGCTGCGGGTGCGGCTGGCGACGGCGGATAAAGCGATTCTGCTCTACAGCGCCTCCGACATTGAACTGCTCAACGCGGATACGCTGGCGGCCCACCCGTTCCTGAATCGTATCGGGCCGGATGTGCTGAGTAGCGGTGTGACGGTGGATGAGGTCAGGGAAAGGCTGCTCTCACCCCGCTTCCGGCGACGCCAGTTCAGCGGTCTGCTGCTGGATCAGGCGTTTCTGGCCGGGCTGGGCAACTACCTGCGCGCTGAAATTCTCTGGCTGGCACAGCTGCTGCCTCACCATAAGGCTCAGGAGCTGAGCGACGATCAGCTGACTGCTTTCAGCGAAGCACTGCTGTCGGTACCGCGTCACGCCTACCGGATGCGCGGAACCATGAAGAAATATCATGAGGAAGCGGCCTTTCAGTTTGAGGTGTTTCACCGCCAGGGCAAGACGTGCCGGCGATGTGGCACAACCATTGAGAAGGGCACGCTCTCATCGCGGCCTTTTTACTGGTGTCCGGGCTGTCAGAGGTAGAGAGAGGGATTCCTGCGGCGCCATCATAAGCAAAAGCAGGTTGAGTCCGGCCGCGGCAAACAGGTCAAAAGCGCAGGGAACAGGGGTAGAAGAGGAAAGCGTCCCGCGCCAGGGAAGGCGCGGGCCGAGCGGCCATGGATGGCCTGAGCGACTTTCCGATCTGACCCTGTTCCCTGAGCAGGCTCGGTCCCGCAGCAGCAGTGACTGTGCAGACCTCATTTCATCAGGCATGTGAAGGGAATTACAGAGGGAAAGAAGGGCTTCGCAGAGGAAAGGTTTGCTATGCAGGCACGGCATAACCGCTCGCCGCGCCAGATCAGAATCACGTCGCCAGGCGGGGATCGCTCCCCGCCATCACGAACTTACTTCTCCAGCTTAGAGCTGAATTCACGCTCAGTGTAACCGGTGTATAGCTGACGCGGACGGGCAATCTTCATGCCTTCGTCGTGCATCTCTTTCCAGTGTGCAATCCAGCCAACGGTCCGGGCCATCGCGAAGATCACCGTAAACATGGAGGAAGGAATCCCCATCGCTTTCAGAATAATACCGGAGTAGAAGTCGACGTTCGGATAGAGCTTACGCTCGATGAAGTACGGGTCGTTCAGCGCGATGTGTTCCAGCTCCATCGCCACTTCCAGAAGGTCATCTTTCATACCCAGCTCATTCAGGACTTCATGGCAGGTATCACGCATCACGGTCGCGCGTGGATCGTAGTTTTTGTAAACGCGATGACCAAAGCCCATCAAGCGGAAGGAGTCATTCTTATCCTTGGCACGTTTAACGAACTCAGGAATGTGCTCAACGCTGCTGATCTCTTCCAGCATACGCAGCGTCGCTTCGTTTGCACCGCCGTGCGCCGGTCCCCACAGGGAGGCGATCCCGGCGGCGATACAGGCAAACGGGTTCGCACCACTTGAACCGGCGGTACGTACTGTTGAGGTAGAGGCGTTCTGCTCATGGTCAGCATGCAGAATCAGAATACGGTCCATGGCGCGTTCCAGCACCGGGTTAACTTTGTACTCTTCGCATGGCGTAGCGAACATCATGTGCAGGAAGTTACCGGCATAGGAGAGGTCGTTGCGCGGATAAACAAATGGCTGGCCGATGGAATATTTGTAACACATCGCTGCCATGGTCGGCATCTTGGAGAGCAGACGGAATGCCGCGATTTCGCGGTGGCGCTCAATGTTTACATCCAGCGAATCGTGGTAAAACGCCGCCAGTGCACCGGTCACACCGCACATCACCGCCATCGGATGCGAGTCACGACGGAAGCCGTGGAACAGACGGGTAATCTGCTCATGAATCATCGTATGACGGGTAACGGTGGTGCGGAACTCATCAAACTGCTTCTGATCCGGCGCTTCGCCATTCAGCAGGATGTAGCACACTTCCAGATAGTTAGAGTGGGTCGCCAGCTCAGAAATAGGGAAACCACGGTGCAGCAGGATACCTTCGTCACCATCAATAAAGGTGATTTGCGATTCGCAGGACGCTGTAGAAGTGAAACCGGGATCGAAGGTGAACAGGCCACTTGCACCCAGAGAGCGGACATCAACCACATCCTGGCCCAGCGAGCCTTTCAGCACGTCCAGTTCAATAGATGTTCCATCTTGCAGGGTTAGCGTTACTTTTTTATCTGTCATTTTCGTCTCCATAGCGCCTTATGTAGGTAAGGATCTTTAGACACCTGAAACGCGTTCATGTTGCGGTTGGCAAAACAACACAGTATCACTCTGCGGCGATCAGGCCGGTGCAGGGTACAGAGTGAGCGGCGCGTTCCCAGCGGGAACCTGTGAGCCATGGACATGCTGCATATCGCGGTTGTTAAAGATCCGGTCAGGACATAACTTCTTGGTAACCAATAACCTGATGCTTTTTAATGCTCATTATCGCAATGTTACATAACTTGCGCTTAGGGGAAAGTGTATCCCCATAACTTTTGTGCATCATAGGAATTTACAGGCTTAGTTTGTAACTGAATTGTTGAACTATTGTCAAATCAGATAATTAAAATTGTATCAATTGTGAAAATCGTGAGTATGATCACTGTTCTACCTAAAATATACCAAAGAGTTTGTAGGGGAATTGTAATCAGAATGTGATCCTCCTATACTCCAGGCAGGTCTCCGGAACACCCTGACACCAGGAGCCACCCAGCGTTTACTACCGCGTCAATTAACACTGGATGTTGCTTGTTTGGTGACGGTTAAAGTCTGCCACGCGTTGTGATTAGACTCCGCCTCAGGTCCGGAGGAAGCAAAATAAAAAAGAGCTGTGTGGGCAAAACCGTGAAAAAACAAAGACCTGTCAACTTGGATCTCTCGACGATCCGGTTTCCCGTTACTGCAATATCATCCATTCTTCACCGCGTCTCCGGCGTAATCACCCTGGTTGCCATTGGCATCCTGCTGTGGCTACTCGGTCTCTCTCTCTCCTCTCCTGAAGGTTTCCAGCACGCTGCGTCCATTATGGATGGCTTCTTCGCGAAGTTTATCATGTGGGGCATCTTAACGGCGCTGGCCTATCACGCGGTGAGCGGGATTCGTCATATGTTGATGGATTTTGGTTATCTGGCTGAAACGCTGCAGGTCGGTAAGCGCTCAGCACATATAACTTTTGTGATCACTGTCGTGCTGGCAATTCTGGCGGGAGTCCTCGTATGGTAAGCAATGCATCCGCATTGGGTCGCAACGGCATTCAGGACTGGCTGCTGCTGCGCGCAACTGCAATTCTCATTACGCTCTACATCGTCTACATCCTCGGTTTCGTGGTGATGACAGACACGCTGACGTATGACCTGTGGCGTGGCTTCTTCGCCTCCGCCTTCACCAAAGTGTTCACGCTGCTGACGCTCTTCTCCATTCTGATCCACGGCTGGATCGGGATGTGGCAGGTGTTAACAGACTACGTTAAATCGCTGCCAACCCGTTTGTTGCTGCAGTTTGTGATTGTCGTGGCGCTGTTGTGGTATGCGATTTATGGCTTTGTTGTGGTGTGGGGTGTGTAAATGAGTTTGCCAATCAGAGAATTTGATGCCGTGGTGATCGGCGCAGGTGGCGCAGGAATGCGCGCCGCACTGCAAATCTCCCAGGGCGGCCAGAGCTGTGCCCTGTTATCCAAAGTTTTCCCGACCCGTTCCCACACGGTATCTGCGCAGGGCGGTATCACCGTTGCGCTGGGTAATACCCACGAAGATAACTGGGAATGGCATATGTATGACACCGTCAAAGGTTCCGACTATATCGGTGACCAGGACGCGATTGAATATATGTGCAAAACCGGCCCGGAAGCGATTCTGGAGCTGGAGCATATGGGCCTGCCATTCTCCCGTCTGGAAGATGGCCGTGTTTATCAGCGTCCGTTTGGTGGTCAGTCGAAAAACTTCGGCGGCGAGCAGGCGGCACGTACGGCGGCGGCCGCTGACCGTACCGGTCACGCCCTGCTGCATACGCTCTATCAGCAGAACCTGAAAAACAAAACCACCATCTTCTCGGAGTGGTACGCGCTGGATCTGGTGAAAAACGCCGATGGCGCGGTAGTGGGTTGTACCGCTATCTGCATCGAAACCGGCGAAACCGTCTACTTCAAAGCGAAGGCGACCATTCTGGCGACCGGCGGTGCAGGCCGTATCTATCAGTCCACCACCAATGCCCACATCAACACCGGTGACGGTGTCGGTATGGCGCTGCGCGCAGGCGTGCCGGTGCAGGATATGGAGATGTGGCAGTTCCACCCAACCGGCATCGCGGGTGCGGGTGTGCTGGTCACGGAAGGCTGCCGTGGTGAAGGTGGCTACCTGCTGAACAAACATGGCGAACGCTTCATGGAGCGTTATGCGCCAAACGCCAAAGACCTGGCGGGCCGCGACGTGGTTGCGCGCTCGATGATGATTGAAATCCGTGAAGGTCGCGGCTGTGACGGTCCGTGGGGCCCGCACATCAAACTGAAACTCGATCATCTGGGTAAAGAGGTGCTGGAATCGCGTCTGCCGGGTATCCTGGAGCTGTCGCGCACCTTTGCCCACGCCGATCCGATCAAAGAGCCTATCCCGGTTATCCCGACCTGCCACTACATGATGGGCGGCATTCCGACCAAAGTAACCGGTCAGGCGCTGCGCGTGAACGAGCAGGGCGAAGACGTGGTGATTCCTGGCCTGTTCGCCGTCGGCGAAATCGCCTGTGTTTCGGTGCACGGAGCCAACCGTCTGGGTGGTAACTCCCTGCTGGACCTGGTGGTCTTTGGCCGCGCGGCGGGTCTGCATCTGCTGGAGAGCATCCAGGAGCAGGGCGACCTGCGTGATGCGACTGAAGATGAAATCGCCGTGGCGATGGAGCGTTTCAACCGCTGGGAAAACAACACCACCGGTGAAGACCCGGTTGAGATTCGCAAAGCGCTGCAACGCTGCATGCAGAACAACTTCTCGGTCTTCCGTGAAGGTGATGCGATGGCGCAGGGTCTGGAAGAGTTGAAAGAGATTCGCCAGCGCCTGAAGTCAGCGCGTCTGGATGACCGCTCACCCGATTTCAACACCCAGCGTATTGAGTGTCTGGAGCTGGATAACCTGATGGAGACGGCCTTTGCCACGGCGGTCGCGGCTAACTACCGCACCGAGAGCCGCGGTGCGCACAGTCGCTTCGACTTCCCGGATCGTGATGATGAAAACTGGCTGTGCCACAGTCTTTATGTCCCGGAAACCGAAAGCATGACGCGCCGTGAGGTGAACATGCAGCCGAAACTGCGCGCGGCCTTCCCGCCGAAAGTGCGCACCTACTAATTCCGGAGACGACGATGAGACTCGAGTTTTCAATTTATCGCTACAATCCAGACGTCGACGACAAACCGCGTATGCAGGATTACACGCTGGAATCGGAAGATGGTCGTGACATGATGCTGCTGGATGCGCTGATCCGCCTGAAAGAGAAAGATCCGACCCTGGCCTTCCGTCGCTCCTGCCGTGAAGGTGTCTGCGGCTCTGACGGCCTCAACATGAACGGTAAAAACGGTCTGGCCTGTATCACGCCGGTATCGGCACTGGGCAACGGAAAACAGAAAATTGTTATCCGTCCGCTGCCGGGCTTACCGGTCGTGCGTGACCTGGTAGTAGACATGAGCCAGTTTTATGCACAATATGAGAAAATTAAGCCTTTCCTGTTGAATAATGGGGAAAATCCGCCAGCACGTGAACATCTGCAGTCACCGGATGAGCGTGAACATCTGGATGGCCTGTACGAATGTATTCTCTGTGCCTGCTGCTCAACCTCCTGCCCGTCATTCTGGTGGAATCCGGAGAAGTTCATTGGTCCAGCCGGTCTGCTGGCCGCATACCGCTTCCTGATTGACAGCCGCGACACCGAAACCGAGTCGCGCCTCGACAATCTGAATGATGCTTTCAGCGTATTCCGCTGTCACAGCATTATGAACTGTGTGAGCGTATGCCCGAAAGGGCTGAACCCGACGCGCGCCATCGGCCATATCAAGTCGATGCTGCTGCAGCGCGGTGCATGATGTGTACTTGCCGGGAACCTCAGGTTCCCGGTGTTTTACGGAAGCCTCTGTAAGCGCGGTGATGACCACGTTTACAAAGGTTCCCTTACGGGCCACGCGCGCTGCGCAGAGTGCTCGTATCGCTGAACTCACTACGGCAAACCGCGAAAGCGGCAACAAATGAAACCTCAAAAAAGCATAGCAATGCTTAAGGGATCACAATGCAGAACAGCGCGATGAAACCCTGGCTGGACTCTTCCTGGCTGGCCGGCGCGAATCAGTCTTACATAGAGCAGCTCTATGAGGATTTCCTGACCGATCCTGACTCTGTCGATGCAGTGTGGCGCTCGATGTTCCAGCAGTTACCGGGCACCGGAATGAAACCTGAGCAGTTTCACTCCACCACACGTGAGTACTTCCGTCGCCTGGCGAAAGACGCATCTCGTTACACCTCATCTCTCTCCGATCCGGAAACCAACTCCAAGCAAGTGAAAGTGTTGCAGCTGATTAACGCGTTCCGTTTTCGCGGTCATCAGCACGCCAACCTCGATCCGCTTGGCCTGTGGAAACAGGACCGGGTGGCCGATCTTGATCCCGCTTTTCACGATCTGACCGAGGCCGATTTTCAGGAAAGCTTTAACGTCGGCTCTTTTGCCATCGGCAAAGAGACCATGAAGCTGGCCGATCTCTTCGAGGCGCTGACCCAGACTTACTGCGGCTCGATTGGTGCGGAATATATGCACATCAACAACACCGATGAGAAACGCTGGATCCAGCAGCGTCTTGAGTCCGTGGCGGGCCGTGCAGCGTTCAGCAACGAAGAGAAAAAAGGTTTCCTGAAAGAGCTGACCGCCGCAGAAGGGCTGGAGAAATATCTGGGAGCGAAATTCCCGGGTGCGAAACGCTTCTCGCTGGAAGGTGGCGACGCGCTGATTCCGATGCTGCGCGAAATGATCCGTCATGCCGGTAAGAGCGGAACCCGTGAAGTGGTGCTGGGTATGGCGCACCGCGGCCGTCTCAACGTGCTGATCAACGTGCTGGGTAAAAAGCCGCAGGATCTGTTCGACGAGTTCGCCGGTAAACACAAAGAGCATCTGGGCACCGGTGACGTGAAGTACCACATGGGCTTCTCTTCTGACGTGGAAACGGAAGGCGGCCTGGTGCATCTGGCGCTGGCGTTTAACCCGTCACATCTGGAGATCGTCAGCCCGGTGGTGATGGGGTCGGTTCGCGCCCGTCTTGATCGTCTCGATGAGCCAGCCAGCAATAAAGTTTTACCGATCACCATTCACGGTGATGCGGCCGTCATTGGTCAGGGCGTGGTTCAGGAAACCCTGAACATGTCTCAGGCGCGCGGTTATGAAGTGGGTGGCACGGTTCGCATCGTGATCAACAACCAGGTGGGCTTTACCACCTCTAACCCGAAAGATGCGCGCTCTACGCCATACTGCACCGACATCGGCAAAATGGTGCTGGCGCCGATCTTCCACGTCAACGCTGACGACCCGGAAGCGGTGGCCTTTGTTACCCGTCTGGCACTCGATTACCGCAACACCTTTAAGCGTGATGTGTTTATCGATCTGGTCTGCTATCGCCGTCATGGTCACAACGAGGCGGATGAGCCAAGCGCGACCCAGCCGCTGATGTACCAGAAAATCAAAAAACACCCGACGCCACGCAAAATCTACGCTGACCGTCTGGAAGGTGAAGCCGTTGCCACGCAGGAAGATGCGACCGAGATGGTCAATCTTTACCGTGACGCGCTGGATGCGGGCGAGTGTGTGGTGCCGGAATGGCGTCCGATGAGCCTGCACTCCTTTACCTGGTCACCTTACCTGAACCATGAGTGGGATGAGCCTTATCCGGCGCAGGTTGAGCTGAAACGTCTGAAGGAGCTGGCGCTGCGTATCAGCCAGGTGCCTGAAGAGGTGGAAGTTCAGTCGCGTGTCGCCAAGATCTACAACGACCGTCGCCTGATGGCCGAAGGTGAAAAAGCCTTCGACTGGGGCGGGGCAGAGAACCTGGCCTACGCCACACTGGTCGATGAAGGCATTCCGGTGCGCCTGTCGGGCGAAGATACCGGTCGCGGCACCTTCTTCCACCGTCACGCTGTCATTCATAACCAGGCGAACGGCTCCACCTACACCCCGCTGCACCATGTGCACAGTGGTCAGGGCCAGTTTAAAGTCTGGGACTCCGTGCTGTCCGAAGAGGCGGTGCTGGCCTTTGAATATGGCTACGCGACGGCTGAACCCCGCATCCTGACCATCTGGGAAGCGCAATTTGGTGACTTCGCCAACGGCGCACAGGTGGTTATCGATCAGTTCATCAGCTCCGGTGAGCAGAAATGGGGCCGCATGTGTGGTCTGGTGATGCTGCTGCCGCACGGCTATGAAGGTCAGGGACCGGAGCACTCCTCTGCGCGTCTGGAGCGTTATCTGCAACTCTGCGCTGAGCAGAACATGCAGGTCTGCGTGCCTTCAACCCCGGCGCAGGTTTACCACATGCTGCGTCGTCAGGCGCTGCGCGGTATGCGTCGTCCGCTGATTGTGATGTCACCGAAATCACTGCTGCGTCATCCGCTGGCAATCTCAACGCTGGATGAACTGGCAAACGGCAGTTTCCAGCCGGCGATTGGTGAAATTGACGATCTCGATCCGCAGGGCGTGAAACGCGTCGTGCTCTGTTCCGGTAAAGTCTATTACGACCTGCTGGAGCAGCGTCGTAAAAACGAGCAGACCGATGTGGCCATCGTGCGCATCGAGCAGCTCTATCCTTTCCCGCATCAGGCGGTACAGGAAGCATTAAAAGCGTATTCTCACGTGCAGGATTTTGTCTGGTGTCAGGAAGAGCCGCTGAATCAGGGCGCCTGGTATTGCAGCCAGCATCACTTCCGTGAAGTTGTGCCGTTTGGCGCGACCTTACGTTATGCAGGCCGCCCGGCATCCGCCTCACCGGCCGTGGGTTACATGTCCGTACACCAACAACAGCAGCAAGACCTGGTTAATGACGCGCTGAACGTTAATTAATTAAAAGGAAAGATAATGAGTAGCGTAGATATTCTCGTTCCCGACCTGCCTGAATCGGTTGCCGATGCCTCAGTGGCAACCTGGCACAAAAAACCAGGCGATGCCGTCACTCGCGATGAAGTGCTGGTTGAAATCGAAACCGACAAAGTGGTGCTGGAAGTGCCTGCGGCGGCTGACGGTATTCTGGAAGCCGTGCTGGAAGAAGAGGGCGCCACCGTCACTTCACGCCAGATCCTGGGCCGCCTGAAAGAGGGCAACAGCGCCGGTAAAGAGACCAGCGCGAAGTCTGAAAGCAAAGAGTCGACTCCGGCTCAGCGTCAGACCGCGTCGCTGGAAGAAGAGAGCAACGATGCGCTCAGCCCGGCTATCCGCCGTCTGATTGCTGAGCACAACCTGGATGCCTCGCAGATCAAAGGCAGCGGTGTGGGCGGACGTCTGACCCGTGAAGATGTTGAAAAACATCTTGCCAGCAAGCCGCAGGATACCAAAGCTGCCGCACCGGCCGCTGAAGCCGCTGCCGCGCCGCAGCCGATCGCAAATCGCAGCGAAAAACGCGTGCCGATGACCCGTCTGCGTAAGCGTGTTGCTGAGCGTCTGCTGGAAGCGAAAAACAGCACCGCGATGCTGACCACCTTCAACGAAATCAACATGAAGCCCATCATGGATCTGCGCAAGCAGTATGGTGAGGCTTTTGAGAAGCGTCACGGTGTCCGTCTGGGCTTCATGTCCTTCTACCTGAAAGCGGTCGTTGAAGCGCTGAAACGCTATCCGGAAGTGAACGCCTCTATCGATGGCGAAGATGTGGTTTACCACAACTACTTCGACGTCAGCATTGCGGTCTCCACGCCGCGCGGTCTGGTGACGCCAGTGCTGCGTGACGTCGATGCGCTGAGCATGGCCGACATCGAGAAGAAAATTAAAGAGCTGGCCGTGAAAGGCCGTGACGGTAAGCTGACGGTTGAGGATCTGACCGGCGGTAACTTTACCATCACCAACGGCGGCGTCTTTGGTTCACTCATGTCTACGCCGATCATCAACCCACCGCAGAGCGCCATTCTGGGCATGCACGCTATCAAAGATCGCCCGATGGCGGTCAATGGTCAGGTTGTGGTGCTGCCAATGATGTATCTGGCGCTCTCCTACGACCACCGCCTGATCGATGGCCGTGAATCTGTGGGTTATCTGGTTGCAGTGAAAGAGATGCTGGAAGATCCAGCACGTCTGCTGCTGGATGTCTGATTTTCACCGGGCGCACCTTCGCGTGCGCCCAACCTCATTACTCTTTTCAGACCTGAATGGATAGAACATCATGAACTTACACGAATACCAGGCGAAACAGCTGTTTGCACGGTATGGCATGCCGGCACCAACGGGTTACGCCTGTACTACACCACGTGAAGCGGAAGAAGCAGCCTCTAAAATTGGCGCAGGCCCGTGGGTAGTTAAATGTCAGGTTCATGCCGGTGGCCGCGGTAAAGCGGGCGGTGTGAAAGTGGTTAACAGCAAAGAAGATATCCGTGCTTTTGCTGAAAACTGGCTGGGCAAACGCCTGGTGACCTATCAGACAGATGCGAACGGCCAGCCGGTTAACCAGATTCTGGTTGAAGCCGCGACCGACATCGACCAGGAACTCTACCTGGGTGCGGTGGTGGATCGTGCTACCCGTCGTGTGATTTTCATGGCCTCAACCGAAGGCGGCGTGGAAATCGAAAAAGTAGCGGAAGAGACCCCGCATCTGATCCACAAAATGGCGCTGGATCCGCTGACCGGTCCGCAACCGTACCAGGGCCGCGAGCTGGCATTCAAACTCGGCCTGACCGGTAAGCTGGTCGGCCAGTTCACCAAGATCTTTATGGGTCTGGCGACACTGTTCCTGGAGCGCGATCTGGCGATGGTTGAGATCAACCCGCTGGTGATCACGAAGCAGGGCGACCTGATCTGCCTGGATGGCAAACTGGGTGCCGATGGCAATGCCCTGTTCCGCCAGCCAGAGCTGCGCGAAATGCGCGATCCAAGCCAGGAAGATCCCCGTGAAGCGCACGCGACACAGTGGGAACTGAACTATGTTGCGCTGGAAGGCAACATCGGCTGTATGGTTAACGGCGCAGGTCTGGCGATGGGCACCATGGACATCGTTAAGCACCACGGCGGCCAGCCAGCAAACTTCCTTGATGTCGGCGGCGGCGCAACCAAAGAGCGCGTAACCGAAGCCTTCAAAATCATCCTCTCTGACGATGCGGTGAAAGCCGTCTTCGTTAACATCTTCGGCGGTATCGTACGCTGTGACCTGATTGCCGACGGCATCATCGGCGCAGTTGCTGAAGTGGGTGTGAACGTGCCAGTGGTGGTACGTCTGGAAGGTAACAACGCCGAGCTGGGCGCCCAGAAACTGGCGGACAGCGGTCTGAACATCATTGCAGCAACCAGCCTGACAGACGCCGCACAGCGTGTTGTTGCTGCCGCGGAGGGTAAATAATGTCCATTCTGATCGACAAAAACACCAAAGTCATTTGCCAGGGTTTCACCGGTGGCCAGGGAACTTTCCATTCTGAACAGGCGCTGGCCTACGGTACCCAACTGGTTGGCGGCGTCACGCCAGGCAAAGGCGGCACGACTCACCTCGGTCTGCCGGTGTTCAACACCGTGCGTGAAGCGGTAGAAGCGACCGGCGCAACGGCAACCGTGATCTACGTTCCGGCACCGTTCTGCAAAGATGGCATCCTGGAAGCGATTGAAGCGGGCATCAAACTGATCATCACCATCACCGAAGGTATCCCGACGCTGGATATGCTGACCGTGAAGGTGAAGCTGGATGAAGCGGGCGTGCGGATGATCGGTCCAAACTGCCCGGGTGTCATCACCCCAGGCGAATGCAAAATCGGCATCATGCCGGGCCACATTCACCAGCCGGGCCGCGTGGGTATCGTCTCACGTTCCGGTACGCTGACCTATGAAGCGGTTAAGCAGACCACCGATATCGGTTACGGCCAGTCGACCTGTGTGGGTATCGGCGGCGACCCGATCCCGGGATCTAACTTCATCGACATCCTGAAACTGTTCCAGGATGACCCGCAGACGGAAGCGATCGTGATGATCGGCGAGATCGGCGGCAGCGCAGAAGAAGAAGCGGCAGCCTTCATCAAAGAGCACGTGACCAAGCCTGTCGTGGGTTACATCGCGGGTGTGACGGCGCCTAAAGGCAAACGTATGGGCCATGCGGGCGCCATCATTGCCGGTGGTAAAGGCACCGCTGATGAGAAGTTTGCGGCGCTGGAAGCGGCAGGCGTGAAGACCGTTCGCAGTCTGGCGGACATCGGTGACGCCGTGAAAGCAGTATTACCGGCTAAATAAGCCAGCGTCATCTGAGACTCAGCCACCTTCGGGTGGCTTTTTTTTTGCGATTAACCCGGGGGAGAGGACCGTCAGCGGGAAGGGAAACAGGCTGCATGATCATGTCGTCCGGGCGCCTGCCAGGTTAATAAATAATGGCAAACGTGATCTATTTTCTCACTCCTGATTTAAGTAATGACATCTTATTAACAAGAACCCTACCTGACCTTATCTGGAAACTTATTGCGTTATTTCAGATCAATTAATCGCGACTTATATCCAACTATTTCTCTGGCAAAGCGCAACGCTAAGGGCGTAAATTGCGCTGCATCAATCCAGCCTTTTACACACATTTTCAAACGTCTGCTCAACCCGGGATGACACCCACTTTTCTCCTGTTATAGCACGCGTTAATGAAAGCGCGGATTGACAATTCAGAGCTGCTGCATGCGTGAATGACCTGTCCCGGCAGCTTACAGGCCGGGTCTGCGGGTAATAAAAAAACTGGAATCAATAAACAGTCGTTCCTGACCCCGATTACGTTCGCGATTCGCGCACGTAATCGAGAGAAAGCGAGGAGCAAGGAGTCCTTATGTTAGATATCGTCGAGCTGTCGCGATTACAGTTTGCCTTAACGGCGATGTACCATTTTCTGTTCGTCCCTTTAACGCTGGGTATGGCGTTTCTGCTGGCGATTATGGAAACGGTCTATGTGCTGAGCGGCAAACAGATTTATAAAGATATGACGAAGTTCTGGGGCAAGTTATTTGGTATTAACTTTGCGCTGGGTGTGGCCACCGGACTGACGATGGAATTTCAGTTCGGCACTAACTGGTCCTATTACTCTCACTACGTCGGCGATATCTTCGGTGCGCCGCTCGCCATTGAAGGTCTGATGGCGTTCTTCCTGGAATCGACCTTTGTCGGCCTGTTCTTCTTTGGCTGGGATCGGCTGGGCAAAGTGCAGCATATGGCGGTCACCTGGCTGGTGGCGCTGGGATCGAACATGTCGGCGCTCTGGATTCTGGTCGCTAACGGCTGGATGCAGAACCCGATCGCCTCTGAATTTAACTTCGAAACCATGCGTATGGAGATGGTCAGCTTCTCGCAACTGGTGCTGAACCCGGTCGCGCAGGTCAAATTCGTGCACACCGTGGCGGCGGGTTATACCACCGGTGCGATGTTTATTCTCGGCATCAGCGCGTGGTACATGCTGAAAGGGCGTGATCTCGCCTTTGCAAAACGCTCGTTCGCCATTGCCGCCAGTTTTGGCATGGCGGCGGTGCTGTCAGTGATCCTGCTGGGCGATGAGTCCGGCTATGAAATGGGTGACGTGCAGAAAACCAAACTCGCCGCGATTGAAGCCGAGTGGGAGACCCAGCCGGCACCGGCTTCATTTACGCTGTTTGGCCTGCCGGATCAGGTGACTCAGGAGAACCGCTATGCGATTCAGATCCCCTGGCTGCTGGGCCTGATCGCCACCCGATCCACCGATACGCCCGTCACCGGCCTGAAAGATCTGATGGCACAGCATGAGGTGCGCATCCGCAACGGTATGAAGGCCTACACCCTGCTGAATGAGCTGCGCAGCGGCAGCCAGGATCCGGCAGTACGTGACGCCTTTAACAGTCACAAACAGGATCTCGGCTACGGTCTGCTGCTGAAACGCTATACCGACAACGTGGCGGATGCGACGGACGCGCAGATCAGGCAGGCGACGCAGGATTCTATCCCGCGTGTGGCGCCACTTTACTTCGCGTTTCGCATCATGGTGCTCTGCGGCGTGCTGCTGCTGGCCATCATCACGCTTTCCTTCTGGAGCGTGATACGTAATCGCATCGGTAAGAACCGTGGGTTGCTGAAAGCGGCACTGCTGGGGATTCCGCTGCCGTGGATTGCGGTGGAATCAGGCTGGTTTGTCGCGGAGTATGGCCGTCAGCCCTGGGCCATCGGTGAAATTCTGCCGACGGCGGTGGCTAACTCCTCCCTGACCACAGGCGATCTGCTGTTCTCAATGATTCTGATCTGTGGCCTCTATACCCTGTTCCTGGTGGCTGAAATGTACCTGATGTTCAAATTCGCCCGCCTCGGGCCGAGCAGTCTGAAAACCGGGCGTTATCACCACGAGCAGATCACGGCAACCCCTCAGCCGGTACAGGGATAAGGAGAGCGACCATGTTTGATTACGAAGTTCTGCGCTTTGTCTGGTGGCTGTTGATTGGCGTGCTGCTGATCGGCTTTGCCGTCGCCGATGGTTTCGATATGGGCGTCGGTATGCTGACACGCATTCTGGGACGCTCCGATACCGAACGTCGCATCATGATTAACACCATCGCCCCGCACTGGGACGGCAACCAGGTCTGGCTGATCACCGCCGGAGGGGCGCTGTTTGCCGCCTGGCCGATGGTCTACGCGGCCGCCTTTTCGGGCTTCTATGTGGCGATGATCCTCGTGCTTGCGTCGCTATTCTTCCGTCCGGTCGGTTTCGACTACCGCTCAAAGATTGAAGACAACCGCTGGCGCGGTGCCTGGGACTGGGGCATTTTCATTGGCAGTTTTGTCCCGCCGCTGGTGATTGGCGTGGCGTTTGGCAACCTGTTACAGGGCGTGCCGTTCCATGCCGACGAGTATCTGCGTCTGTTCTACACCGGTAACTTCTTCCAGCTGCTGAATCCATTTGGTCTGCTGGCGGGTGTGGTCAGTGTGGCGATGATTCTGGCGCAGGGTGCGACCTATCTGCAGATGCGCACCACCGGTGAACTGCATCTGCGTTCACGCACCGCCGCACAGCTTGCCGCGCTGGTGATGATGGTCTGCTTCATCCTGGCGGGTGTCTGGGTGAAATATGGCATTGATGGCTATGTGGTGACCAGCCCTCTGGATCACTTCGCCGCCTCCAACCCGCTGGGTAAAACCGTGGTGCGCGAAGCGGGAGCCTGGCTTGTGAATTTCCAGCAGCATCCTGTGCTGTGGCTGTTCCCGCTGCTGGGTGTGCTCCTGCCGCTGCTGACCATCTTCTGCTCACGAGTGGAGAAGGGGGCCTGGGCGTTCCTGTTCTCCTCGCTGACGCTGGCCTGCGTCATCATGACGGCGGGTATTGCGATGTTCCCGTTCATCATGCCGTCCAGCACCGTGCCGGGCACCAGCCTGACGATGTGGGACGCCACGTCCAGCCTGCTGACGCTGCAAACCATGACCATTGCCGCCGTTATCTTTGTGCCGATCATTCTGGCCTACACCACCTGGTGCTACTGGAAGATGTTTGGTCGTATCACCAAAGAGCATATTGAAAGCAACAGTCACTCACTCTACTGATTAAGGAGATGTCGCATGTGGTATTTTGCCTGGATTCTCGGCACTCTGCTGGCCTGTGCCTTTGGTATCATCACCGCGCTGGCGATTGAGCACATTGAAGCGCAGGATGAGTCTCACTGATGCGAACGCTGATTCGGATGCTGTATGATCTGATGGATAAGGGCCCGTTACGGGCCCTCTCTCTGCTGCTGGCACTGCTGACGGCGGGCGGGGTGATGTGGGATCCTGCACGTTTTGCCAATCAGACAGGGGAGTTACCTGCGCTGCAGGCGCTGGTGCTGATCTGGGCGGTCTGCTGCGGGGTGATCCACGGCGTGGGTTTCCGGCCACGAAAAACCCGATGGCAGGCGCTGTTTACGCCGTTACCCGCCGTGCTGGTGTTAATGATTGCCCTTTACCGTTTTTACGTTTAGCCCCCGCCTTTCCGGCGCTGTCAGTGAATATTTGTCAGCGTACGGTCAATAAATCTCCCTGAAATCGTTCCGTTTGTTACGGAGCGATAATTATTTTCGCCTGGCTCTGGCGACCCATTCCCAACCCCAATTCTCTTGCGTATAGTAGCATCGTTTAAAACGAGGCCGGGATGTAGAGTGAGTACAACGCTGTTTCGCTGGCCGGTTCGGGTCTACTACGAAGACACTGATGCCGGTGGCGTGGTTTATCACGCCAGCTATATCGCTTTTTATGAACGAGCACGTACCGAGATGTTGCGACAGCACCATTTCAATCAGCAGACGCTGTTAGAGCAGCAGGTCGCTTTTGTGGTACGACGTATGACGGTGGACTACCTGTCGGCGGCGCGTCTTGATGACCTTCTGGAGATCCAGAGTGAAGTGACATCAATGACACGGGCCACGATGACGTTCACGCAGCGTATCGTGAATACTGAAGGCAAAGTGCTCAATGAGGCAGAAGTCCTGATTGCCTGCATTAACCCACATCTGATGAAGCCGATTGCGCTTCCCAAGTCTATTGTCGCGGAGTTCAAGCAGTGACTGACATGAACATTCTTGATTTGTTCCTGAAGGCGAGCCTTCTGGTCAAACTTATCATGTTGATTTTGATCGGCTTTTCTATTGCCTCCTGGGCCATCATTATTCAGCGCACACGTATTCTGAATGCGGCCGGAAGAGAAGCGGAGGCGTTTGAAGACAAGTTCTGGTCGGGTATCGAGCTTTCGCGTCTCTATCAGGAGAGTCAGGAGCGTCGGGACGAACTGGCTGGTTCTGAGCAGATTTTCTACGCCGGCTTTAAAGAGTTTGCCCGTCTGCATCGCGCCAATAATCATGCGCCGGAAGCGGTCATTGATGGCGCCAGCCGTGCGATGCGCATCTCGCTGAACCGCGAGCTGGAAACGCTGGAAAACCACATTCCTTTCCTCGGCACCGTCGGTTCAATCAGCCCCTACATCGGGCTGTTCGGCACCGTCTGGGGGATCATGCACGCCTTTATCGCGCTGGGAGCGGTGAAGCAGGCGACGCTGCAGATGGTGGCGCCAGGTATTGCTGAAGCACTGATTGCGACTGCGATCGGTCTGTTTGCCGCGATTCCGGCGGTGATGGCGTACAACCGCCTGAACCAGCGCGTCAACAAACTGGAGCAGGGCTACGACAACTTTATGGAAGAGTTCACGGCCATCCTGCATCGCCAGGCTTTCTCCAGCGATAACGCTAAGTAAACAGAGGTTAATGATGGCCAGAGTACGTGGTCGCAAACACCGCGACCTGAAGTCGGAAATCAACATCGTTCCGCTGCTGGACGTCCTGCTGGTGCTGTTGCTGATCTTCATGGCAACCGCACCCATTATTACCCAGAGCGTGGAAGTGGATCTGCCGGACGCGACCGACTCCAAAACCGTTTCCAGCGACGACAATCCGCCGGTGATTGTTGAGGTGGCGGGCGTGGGTCAGTACAGCCTGGTGGTGGATCACGATCGCATGGATCAGCTTCCGCCCGAGCAGGTGATCAGCGAAGCGCAGCGTCGACTGGAAGCGAATCCTAAGACGGTCTTTTTGATCGGGGGCGCGAAAGAGGTGCCTTACGATGAAATTATTAAAGCGCTCAACCTGCTGCACCAGGCGGGTGTTAAATCTGTCGGTTTGATGACGCAGCCGATTTAAAATCGAACCGTTTTTTGGGAACCGAGTGTGTCGAAGGCAACCGAGCAAAACGAGAAGTTAAAGCGCGCGATAATCATTTCGGTGATTCTGCATATCGTGCTGATCGCGCTGCTGGTATGGAGCTCGTTTAATGAGCATGTTGACCCCAGCAGTGCGGGTGGTGGCGGCAGTGATATCGATGCGGTGATGGTCGATCCCGGCGCCGTCGTCAGCCAGTATAACCGTCAGCAGAACCAGCAGAGCGACAGCCAGCGTGCTGAGCAGCAGCGTAAAAAGCAGGCGCAGCAGCAGGCTGAAGAGCTGCAGGAGAAGCAGGCCGCCGAACAGCAGCGTCTGAAAGCGCTGGAAAAAGAGCGCTTAGCTGCGCAGGAAGCGGCAAAAGAAGAGGCTAAACAGCAGGCTGAGCAGCAGAAAGCGGCCGAACAGGCCGCTAAACAGGCGGCTGAGCAGCAGAAAACCGCTGAAGCGGCAGCCGCAAAAGCGAAGGCTGAAGCTAAAGCGCAGGCGGATGCCCAGGCGAAAGCCGCGGCTGAGCAGGCGAAACAGGCTGCTGCCGAAGCGAAGAAGCAGGCTGATCAGCAGGCGAAAGCCGCTGCGGCGGCGGCGGCAAAAGAGAAAGCCGTCGCCGAAGCGAAGGCAAAGTCTGACGCGGAGGCCAAAGCGGCAGCGGAAGCTAAAGTGAAAGCGGCTGCCGAGGCCAAAGCGAAAGCGGCTGAAGAGGCGAAAGAGAAAGCCGCAGAAGCCAAAGAAAAAGCCGCAGAGGCAGCGAAAGAGAAAGCGGCGGAAGCCGCAAAAGCCAAAGCGGAAGCCGCGAAAGAGGCGGCTAAAGAAGCGGCGAAAGAGAAAGCAGAAGCCGCGGCCAAAGCGAAAGCCGATGCGGCAGCGAAAGCCAAAGCGGACGCGGCTGCCAAAGCGAAAGCCGATGCCGCCGCGAAGGCCAAAGCCGACGCGAAAGCGAAAGCCGCCGCCGATGCGGCCAACGACAGCGATGTCGACGATCTGCTGGGTGGACTGGCTTCCGGTAAAAATGCACCGAAAAGCGGGGCCGCTGGCGGCGGCGCAGCAGGGCAGGGAAACCAGAAGAAAGCGGGTGCGTCTGGCGCGGAAATCAACTCCTACATGGGGCAGGTGGTCAGTGCGATTCAAAGCCGCTTCTATGATGCCGATCTGTATCGCGGAAAAACCTGTGATTTGCGGATTAAACTTGCGCCGGATGGCCTGTTGATTGATGTTAAGTCAGAAGGTGGGGACCCCGCGCTCTGTCAGGCCGCGATTACCGCCGCCCGACAGGCACGTATTCCGAAGCCGCCTTCCCAGGCGGTCTACGAAGTGTTTAAGAACGCCCCTATGCGTTTTAAACCGCAATAATGCAGTAACGGGCGGCAAGTTGATCTATGTTTAGCTTGCCGTACTTAAGTTCTACTCGTGGTTTCCAGGAACAGTGCCAATTATCGTGGACTGAGGTTCAGATAAGGGAGATAAAATGAAGCAAGCTCTTCGCGTTACGTTAGGCTTTTTTATCCTGCTGTGGGCAGCCATGCTGCATGCAGAAGTTCGAATTGAGATTACCCAGGGCGTCAACACCGCTCGCCCGATTGGCGTTGTGCCATTTAAGTGGACGGGTGCAGGTGCCGCGCCGGAAGATATCGGCGGCATCGTGGCCGCTGACCTGCGCAACAGTGGCAAATTTAATCCGCTGGATCGCTCACGTCTGCCTCAGCAGCCTGGCAGCGCACAGGAAGTTCAGCCTGCGGCCTGGAGCGCCCTGGGCATCGACGCGGTTGTGGTCGGTCAGGTCGCCGCTAACCCGGATGGCAGCTATCAGGTTTCTTATCAGCTGGTCGATACCGGTGGTGCACCGGGAACTGTGCTGGCGCAGAACACCTATAAAGTCACCAAACAGTGGCTGCGTTATGCCGGTCACACCGCCAGTGATGAAACCTTCGAGAAGCTGACCGGCATCAAGGGCGCTTTCCGTACCCGTATCGCCTATGTCGTGCAGACCAACGGCGGCCAGTTCCCGTATGAGCTGCGCGTAGCGGATTACGATGGTTACAACCAGTTTGTGGTTCATCGTTCACCACAGCCTCTGATGTCGCCAGCCTGGTCTCCGGATGGCAGCAAAGTGGCTTACGTGACCTTTGAAAGCGGCAAGTCTGCGCTGGTGGTTCAGACGCTGTCGAACGGTGCTATCCGTCAGGTCGCCTCGTACCCGCGCCACAACGGTGCCCCGGCGTTCTCACCGGATGGCTCTAAGCTGGCTTTCGCGCTCTCTAAAACCGGCAGCCTGAACCTCTATGTGATGGATCTGGCTTCAGGTCAGACGCGTCAGGTCACCGATGGCCGTTATAACAGTACAGAACCGACCTGGTTCCCGGACAGCCAGACGCTGGCTTATACCTCGGATCAGGCGGGTGCACCTCAGATTTATAAAGTAGGCATTAATGGCGGCGCGCCACAACGTATTACCTGGGAAGGCGGTCAGAACCAGGATGCGGATGTCGCAACCGATGGCAAATCCATGGTGATGATCAGCACCAGCGGTGGATCGCAGCACGTCGCCAAACAGGATCTGGAAACGGGAGCCGTTCAAACGTTAACGGACACGTTCCTGGATGAAACGCCGAGCCTGGCACCAAACGGCACAATGGTAATCTATAGCTCTACTCAGGGGATGGGTTCCGTGCTGCAGTTGGTTTCAACCGACGGCCGTTTCAAAGCGCGTCTTCCGGCAACCGATGGACAGGTCAAATTTCCTGCCTGGTCGCCGTATCTGTAATGTCTGATCGATCAGACATCGCAAACAATAAACAATAATGGGATTTTTGAAATGCAACTGAACAAAATGCTGAAGGGTTTGATGCTGGCTCTGCCGGTTCTGGCAGTAGCGGCTTGTAGCTCACACAAAAACAACAACAATGACCAGACTGGCATGGGCGCTGATGGCGCTTACGGTGCAAACTCTGGCATGAACGGCAACGGCGGCAACATGTCTTCTGACGAGCAGGCGCGTCTGCAGATGCAGCAGCTGCAGCAGAACAACATCGTGTACTTCGGTCTGGACAAGTATGACGTTCAGTCTGATTACGCACAGATGCTGGATCAGCACGCTTCCTTCCTGCGCAGCAACCCATCCTACAAAGTGACCATCGAAGGTCACGCGGATGAGCGCGGTACGCCGGAATACAACATCGCCCTGGGCGAACGTCGTGCTAACGCGGTTAAAATGTACCTGCAGGGCAAAGGCGTGTCAGCTGATCAGATGTCTATCGTTTCTTACGGTAAAGAGAAGCCAGCCGTTCTGGGTCATGACGAAGCAGCGTATGCTAAAAACCGTCGTGCCGTACTGGTCTACTAAGAGAATCACATGGTTAGTAACTTCAGACGTCATCTGTTGAGTCTGTCGTTACTGATTGGCGTAGCGGCCCCCTGGGCCGCTAATGCCCAAGCGTCAATCAGTAGCGTTGGCTCCGGCTCGGTCGAAGACCGTGTCACCACTCTCGAACGAATCTCTAATGCCCAGGCGCAGCTGATGCAGCAATTGCAGCAGCAGATGAGCGACAATCAGCGTGATATCGACGCGCTGCGTGGGCAAATCCAGCAAAATACGTATCAGTTGAATCAGGTGGTTGAGCGCCAGAAGCAGCTTTACCAGCAGATCGACAGCCTGAGCAGCGCCAGCAGCAGCGGCGGCCAGCAGGCGGCGGGCGGCGATGCCGCAGCCGATACCGGTGCAACAGCCAGCACAGGCGCAGCGGCATCAACGGAGAGCGCACCTGCGCAGACCGGTGACGCCAACAGCGATTACAATGCGGCTGTGGCGCTGATTCTGGAAAAGAAACAGTATGATCAGGCGATCAGTGCGCTTCAGGCATGGGTTAAGCGTTACCCCGATTCGACCTATCAGCCCAACGCCAACTACTGGCTGGGGCAGCTGAACTACAACAAAGGCAAAAAGGACGACGCGGCTTATTATTACGCCACGGTGGTGAAAAACTATCCGAAGTCGCCGAAAGCCGCAGAGGCGTTGCTGAAGGTGGGTGTGATCATGCAGGAGAAGAAAGACACGGCGAAAGCCAAAGCGGTCTTCCAGCAGGTGATCAAACTTTATCCTGATAGCGAATCTGCAAAACAGGCGCAAAAACGTCTGTCAGGTCTGTAATGGGTACGGTTCGGCCAGATATCGTGTGATTTCTGGTCTTGCCGTATGAAAGGTAAGCAACTGAAGCATTTAGCAGAAATAAGAGTTGCGCTACCCCGCTAAATCAGTAATATATGCCGCCGTTGCCGGGACACAATGCAAAGTGTCTGGCAAGCCTGAAGATGGGTCGTTAGCTCAGTTGGTAGAGCAGTTGACTTTTAATCAATTGGTCGCAGGTTCGAATCCTGCACGACCCACCATCTTCTCTCAGTCGCGCATCAGTGCGACGCGTGAAGAAGAGTTCAGGATTGCTTCACAACCTAAGATGGGTCGTTAGCTCAGTTGGTAGAGCAGTTGACTTTTAATCAATTGGTCGCAGGTTCGAATCCTGCACGACCCACCATCTTACTTCAGCCGCCTGGCGTGCTGAACGGTTGTAAGCCCCCAGCGGGTCGTTAGCTCAGTTGGTAGAGCAGTTGACTTTTAATCAATTGGTCGCAGGTTCGAATCCTGCACGACCCACCAATTAAGAAAAAAGCGCCCTCAGGGCGCTTTTTTCGTTTCCAGAGCACGAACTTTACGGCGCGGTTTCGGCTGAGTCGGCACAAAACGTCTCATGACTCTGGGTTGGCCAGGAAGTCTGTTCGGGATCGCTGTGAGATCGAGACTGCGCAGAGAGCTGGATCAGATCGGAAAGACGCAAAAGCCGTCATCCATGACCCGCTCGGCCCGCGCGATTACGCACCTCATCCCTGAGGTGCGCCCGTAGCCGGGCCAACGCTTCGCGTTGTTCAAAAACGCTCCCGGCGTTTTTGTCCCAGGCGCGGGACGCTTTCCTCCTCTGACCCTGCTCCCTGCGCGTTAAGCTTCTGTGGTGCTGTGAGATTAGCTCGATTTGGCTTTCTCAGCTGTCAGAAAGCACTACTGGCGTCATTGCGCGGGACGCTTTCCTCCTCTGACCCTGCTCCCTGCACGTTAAGCTTCTGTGGTGCGCTGTGAGATTAGCTCGATTTAGCTTTCTCAGCTGTCTGAACGCGCTACTGGCGCGGGCTGCTTCTGCATTATGAGAAGAGCAGGCCTGTATCCGCCGTTACGCCTTTTTCTTCGCTTTCGCCACTGCCAGGCTCTCCCAGATATGCATCACCGCATAGCTGCGCCAGGGACGCCAGGATTGCGAGCGTGCCTCTGCTTCCCTGGATGACATGCCGCCCAGGTTATTCCGGATGGCGATATCCTCTTTGGGAAAGGCATCCGGCCAGCGCAGGGCACGCATCGCGATGTAGTGGGCGGTCCAGGGACCGATGCCAGGCAGGCTGATCAGCTTTTTGATCACCTCGTCAGGCGGCTGAGCGGCACTGAGGCGCAGATCCCCGCTGGCGCAGGCTTCAGCGAAGGCGATGATGGCGCGTGAGCGCGCGGCGCTGACAATACCCATCGGCGCAACCTCGTCGACCGTCAGGCCAGCGATACGTGCCGGCGGCGCGGCGTAGCGGGTCAGGTCGGCAAACGGTGTTTCACAGGGCTCGCCAAAGGCGGCGGCAAAGCGGCTGCTGACGGTGGTGGCGGCTTTGACCGTCACCTGCTGCCCGATGATCGCGCGCACGCCCAGCTCGAAGGCGTCAAAGGCACCCGGAACACGCAGGCCCGGGTGGGCGATCAGGCTGGGCGCCAGCAGCGGATCCTGTGACAGACAGGCGGCGATTCGCTGCGGCTGAGCATCAAGATCGAACAGGTCACGCAGGCGGCGCAGCAGCAGAGGCAGAACCGGCGTCAGCGAGGTGGAGAGCGTCACCTGCAGCGCATTCTTCTGCGGCAGATGCGCGACACTGACCCAGCCCCGATATCGGCCCATCGCCACCGTGCGTCGCCAGGTGCCATCCTCCACCGCTTCGACCTCTTTCATCAGGTGAGTCTGTAAAAACCAGAGCATGGCTGCCCAGTCGTAGGGCGGGCGATAGGCGAGCCGCAGCGTCACGCGGTCACCGGGCTGCGTGCGCCCGTCACCCGCCTCGTTCCGGCGCAGGGCGCCTGGCGTCATGCGATAGCGCGCCTGAAACACATCATTAAAGCGGCGCAGGCTGCCAAAACCGCTGGCGTAGGCGATCTCCGTAATCGGCAGTTGCGTCTCCGTCAGCAGCTGCTTTGCCAGCAGCATCCGTCGCGTCTGCCTCAGCTCAAGCGGTGAGACCCCCAGCTCCTGCTGCACGATACGCCGCAGCTGACGCAGGCTTAAACCGAACTCAGTGGCTATCGCCTCCAGCCCTTCGCGCTCCTCCAGCATTCCCTCTTCGATGCGCTGAATCAGCCGTTCCGCCACGCGGTGCGGCTGATCCACCGGCGCATTGCCCGGCGCCAGTTCAGGCCGGCAGCGCAGGCAGGGACGAAAGCGCGCTTTTTCGGCGGCTTCGGCGCTGCTGAAAAAGAGGCAGTTCTTCTGCATCGGCGCTTTGACCGGGCAGATCGGACGACAATAGATACCGGTTGAGGTCACCCCAACAAAAAATACGCCGTCAAAACGGGTATCACGGGAGGTCAGCGCCTGATAGGCAATGTCGGGATTAAGCATGGTATTTCTCCGGTAAATATGCGGAGCCTACACCGGTGATTCCCGGCAGACTGGCTGTTTTCGGACAACACATCAGTTTATCGCCATGACCGAAAACAGCCAGTCAGGCTGAGGAAAAGTGCGATAATGCGTGTCGAAACCGTGACGGGAGAATCACCATGTATTACTTCAAATTGACTGTTACCCCGGTGGGCGAACTGAAACTGGTGGCCAGCGAGCGCGGCCTGGTGGGTATTTTGTGGGAGAACGACGATCCTCATCGCACCCGCTTTTTACCGCAGACGCGCGATGACGACCATCCCATTCTGGTCGAAACGGCACGTCAGCTCGGCGAGTACTTTGCCGGTGCGCGACGCGGCTTTGAACTGCCGCTCGATTTTGCCGGCACTGACTTTCAGAAAAAAGTCTGGCAGGCACTGGTGGCGATCCCGTTTGGTGAAACGCGCAGCTACAGCCAGATTGCCCGCGAGATCGGGCATCCGCTGGCGGTGCGTGCGGTTGGCGCGGCCAACGGTCGTAATCCGCTTTCGATTGTCGCGCCGTGTCACCGGGTGATAGGGGCCAACGGCAAGCTGACCGGGTTTGCCGGCGGGCTGACGGTTAAAGCGTTTCTGCTGGCGCTGGAAACGTCACAACCCCTGCCGCAGCCGGGCGAACAAGGCGCACAGGGTCGGGCTGGCGGTGCGGTCATGCAGGCCGATTAAAAAATCACACGACACAGTCGGGCTTTTCCGCTATCGTGTTTAGCATATAAAACACGACGGCGGATTCAACGCCATATTTCGCCTCTTCTGGCGATTTTCGTTAATTAGATAAAACGAGAGCTGTGTCATGAGTGTGATGTTCGATCCTGAAAGCACCGTTTACCCCTTTCCCCCCAAGCCCGCCCGCCTGAGTGACGACGAGAAGGCGTTTTATCGTGAGAAAATCAAAACCCTGCTGAAGGCGCGAAATGCCGTGATGGTCGCGCACTACTACACCGACCCGGAAATTCAGGCGCTGGCCGAAGAGACCGGCGGCTGTATCTCCGACTCACTGGAGATGGCCCGTTTTGGCAGCAACCATCCGGCAACCACGCTGCTGGTGGCGGGCGTGCGCTTTATGGGGGAGACGGCCAAAATCCTCAGCCCTGAGAAAACCGTCCTGATGCCGACACTGCAGGCGGAGTGCTCGCTGGATCTGGGCTGTCCGATTGAAGAGTTCAACGCCTTCTGCGACGCCCATCCCGATCGCACCGTGGTGGTCTACGCCAACACCTCGGCGGCGGTAAAAGCGCGCGCTGACTGGGTCGTCACCTCCAGCATTGCGGTTGAGCTGATTGAGCACCTCGACAGCCTGGGCGAGAAAATTATCTGGGCACCGGATCGTCACCTCGGCCGCTACGTCACCCAGAAATCGGGCGCCGATGTGCTGTGCTGGCAGGGCGCCTGCATTGTCCATGATGAGTTCAAGACTCAGGCGCTGCAGCGCATGAAAGCGCTCTATCCCGATGCGGCGGTGCTGGTTCATCCCGAGTCGCCGCAGGCGATTGTGGATCTGGCCGATGCGGTGGGTTCGACCAGCCAGCTGATTCAGGCCGCCAAATCCCTGCCGCATCCGCAGATGATTGTGGCGACCGATCGCGGCATCTTCTACAAAATGCAGCAGGCGGTGCCGGACAAAGAGCTGCTGGAAGCGCCGACAGCCGGGGAGGGCGCCACCTGCCGCAGCTGCGCGCACTGTCCGTGGATGGCGATGAACGGTCTCAAAGCCATCGCAGACGCGCTGGAGACGGGCGGCGCGGAACATGAGATTCAGGTGGACGAGACGCTGCGAGAGGCGGCGTTACTGCCCCTGAATCGCATGCTATCCTTTGCAGCGGAACTTAAACTCAACGTGAAGGGAAACGCCTAGCCGTTTTCCTGACAGGTGCTCTGCATGGACTTTTTCAGCACGCATAATATTCTGGTTCACATTCCTCTGGGTGCAGGCGGCTACGATCTCTCATGGATTGAGGCTATCGGCACCCTGGCGGGCTTACTCTGTATCTGGTTTGCCAGCCTGGAAAAAATCATCAACTACCCCTTTGGCCTGATTAACGTCACGCTGTTTGCGGTGATCTTCTTTCAGATTCAGCTCTACGCCAGTCTGTTACTGCAGCTCTTCTTTTTTGCCGCCAATATTTACGGCTGGTACGCCTGGAGCCGGCAGACCAGCGATCACCAGGCGGCGCTGAAGATTCGCTGGCTGCCGCTGCCGAAAGCGATCGCCTGGGCGGTGAGCTGCGTCGTCGCGATTGCGCTGATGACGCTCTACATTGACCCTGTGTTTGCCATGCTGACCCGCGCGGCGGTGACGCTGATGAACGCGATTGGCCTGTCAGTGGCGATGCCGGCATTGCAGCCGGATGCCTTCCCGTTCTGGGACGCCTGCATGATGGTGCTGTCGATTGCGGCGATGATCCTGATGACGCGCAAGTATGTTGAGAACTGGCTGCTGTGGGTGATCATTAACGTCATCAGCGTCATGATTTTTGCCCGTCAGGGGGTTTATGCGATGTCGCTGGAGTATGTGATTCTGACGCTGATTGCGCTTAATGGCTCACGCATGTGGATCCGCAGTGCCCGGGAGCAGGGGTCACGGGCACTGTCGGCGCAGCAGACAGGCCAGTAAGGGGCGGTCACAGCGCGCGGTAACCGGGTTACCGCGCGCTGTCGTTTAGTGAGCGTGCTCGTCGCCTCTGGCGTGAGTATGGTCGTGGGAATGGGAATGGCTGTGACCGTGACCAGCCTCAGCCGCGCTGCTGAAGCTCAGCTCACACTCAGCACCGGCACAGGGCTGATACTCCATCTGCACGGTCGCATGGTCAATCTGATAGTGCTGGCGCAGATAGTCATGAATGCGGTGCAGCAGCGCATCGTGGTCATAGGGCGGGATCACCTGCACATGCAGCGTCAGCAGCGGCTTTTCACCCACCTGCCACAGATGCACATGGTGAACATTGCGCACTTCAGCGATGTTCAGGGTGAGGTCCCGCATCAGCCGGTTCACATCCAGGGAGTGGGGTGCCCCTTCAAGTAATTCCTGCAGGCTCTCACGCAGCAGCGCCCAGGCACTGCGCAGCACCAGCAGTGACACCAGCAGCGAGAGAATCGGGTCGATCGGCGTCCAGCCGGTCAGCATAATGATGGCTGCCGCCACAATCGCCCCCACCGAACCGAGCAGGTCACCCATGACGTGCAGTGCCGCTGCCCGCACGTTGAGGTTCTTCTCTTCGCTGCCGTGGTGCAGCAGCCAGAATGAGAGCAGGTTGGCCAGCAGGCCGCCAATCGCGATGCCCAGCATCAGGCCGCCGGTCACCGGCTGCGGATCGCTGAAGCGACGCACTGCCTCCCAGACGATCAGCGCGGTAATACCCAGCAGGGCGATGGCATTGACAAAGGCTGCTACGGTGGTCAGGCGCAGCAGGCCAAAGGTATGACGCGCATTGGGTTTACGGCGCGAGAAGTGGACCGCCAGCAGCGCCATCAGCAGGGCGGCGGCATCGGTGAGCATATGCCCGGCATCTGCCAGCAGCGCCAGTGAACCTGAAAGCCAGCCGCCAATCACCTCGGCAACCATGAAGAGGACGGTCACGCCAAAGGCGGCCGCCAGACGCGTGCGATTACTATCCTGCCCGCTATGAGTGTGGGTATGTGCCATAAGATTCCAGTTTTTTCAGTAACCTGTTTGCTAATAATATCAGTAATTGCCACGTCTCAGACGTGTCCTGATGCTGTTTTGCCTGCTCTGCGAGTTGCTGACTCAGCTGTGCACCCTGCTCCAGCCCCACCAGCAACCAGCTGCCTTTCATCCGGTGTGCCGCGTCGGCAAACTGGTTCCAGTCCGCGCGTGCGCGCGCCTCACGCATCACGGCCAGATCCTGGGTCACCGTGCTGTGCAGCGTCTGGCTCAGCCGGCTGAGAAATTTGTCATTCTGCTGTGCCAGCTGCCACAGGTTCTCATCCAGCGGTGCCAGCGGGTCGGGCTGCCACTCCGCCAGCAGTGCGCGGAGATCGGCCAGCTGCACCGGTTTAATCAGAACCCGCTCCTGCGCCTCAGCCGGTCGTGACAGCAGCTGGGCGTCTGCGGAGCAGAGCACCCGCATCGCCTGCCGTCCCCGCTGCCGGTCACGGCGTCGCAGCAGTCGCAGCAGCAGCGTGCCGTCAGGACGCGGCATCATCTGGTCGATAAACAGCAGGTCAAAAGGCTGCTGCGCATCGGCCTTCAGCAGCGCACGTCCCTCTTCGAAGATGTCGGCCTGAATGGCAAAGCGCGCCAGCTGCTGCTGCATCACCAGCAGATTGGCCGGATGGTCATCGACAATCGCCACCCGCAGATGGGGAAAGCCGGGCAGGCCAGACTCATCGGTGCTGCTGACCGGCTCCGCGATCTGCAGGGGCAGGGTCACCGTGACCTGCGTTCCCTGGCCGGGCTGCGAGGTGAGCCGGATATCGCCCCCCATCCGCAGCACCATCTCGCGGCAGATAAACAGGCCCAGACCGCTGCCCTGCACCGACACGGTTTTGCCCGACGGCGCCTGATACCAGGGATCAAACAGCTTCGGCTGCTCCTCTGGCGGAATACCGCTGCCGCTGTCAGTGACCGTCAGCACCAGCTGCTGCTGCTCTGCCGCCAGGGTGAGGCGGATGGTGCCGTGACGGGTAAATTTCAGCGCATTGGTTATCAGGTTATTGACTACCTGCTGCAGGCGATCGGCATCGATCATCACCGTGTCAGGCAGCGGCGTCTGTGCCGCGACGATCAGACGCGGGCCGTCCGCCCGCATTAACGGATGATAAAAATGCTGCTGCTGTTCGAGCCACTGCGCCAGCGCCAGCGGGCGGGGCGCCAGGGTAAAACTGTTGCTCTCGATACGTGCGTGATCCTGCAGGTCATTCAGCAGGGTCAGCAGGGAGTGTGCGCTGCTGTGCAGCAGGGTCAGGTTCTGGCTGTTGAGCTGCTGCTTCTCCAGCTCCAGCAGGCCGAGGATCGCCTGCATCGGCGTACGCAGCTCATGGCTGACGGTAGCCAGAAACTGGCTTTTCATGGCGTTGGCCCGCTCCGCCTGTTCGCGCTGCTGACGCTCGCGGCGCTGCTGCCAGTAACGGCGCGCCAGTAGCAGGAGCAGCAGCACAATGGCGGCCCCGGCTACCGCCAGCACCATCATCGGCAGCGATCGCATCACCATCACGCTGCCGGGCTGCGGCGGTGTTGACCAGCTGTCGCGCATTTTGCCCTGAGTATCCGCCGGGATCTGCTGCAGCGCCCGATCCAGCAGGCTGCGCAGCAGGGGCTGTTCGGGCGTGACACCCAGCGCGATCGGCCAGGCGATGTCGCTGGCGGCAAAGGCGAGGTGGATACGCGCGTCATCACGGCTGGCGATGCGCCAGCGGGCAGAGAGCACATTATCGACCAGCGCATCAATCTGCCCCTTTGCCAGCGCATCATAAAGGCTGTTCCGGTCGGCAAATGGCACCGGATGCAGATCCTCCGGCAGCAGGCGCAGCGCCAGGTCATCCTGCAATACGCCGATCCGCCTGCCGCGCAGATCCTGCCAGTGCGACAGCGGGGCAGAGTGAATGCTGTAGATCCCCCACAGCGCCCGCCATACCGGCAGTGAGGTGCTCTGCATCGCATCGCCATTAAGGGGCTGCATCAGTTGCAGCATCGCCTGCTGCTGCTGAATCAGCGCACTGGCCTGATGGGGATTGCTGACCCACACGGGTTCAAACTGCAGGCCCGTGCTCTGGGCGACCGCTTTCAGTAAATCCACGCCATAGCCTCTGGCGGTACCGCTGGCGTCGCGATAGCTCCAGGGATAATTGTCAGGCTCGGCGGTGTACGTAATGCGAGGGTGGTCGGCAATCCACGCGCGTTCAGCGGGGCTGAGCATCAGGGTCTGCGTATCCTGATAGCGCGGCAGCGTGCTGCTCCAGCGCGCCTGCAGGCTGTTCATCAGTTCCGCCGGTAACTGACGCAGGCTCTGATTTATCCAGTCAATCAGCGCGGGATCGCGGGAGAGCGCACGCAGGTTAAGCTGTCCCGCTTCAATATGTGAGGCGATCTGATAAATCTGCCCCTGCTGCAGCTGACTCAGCAGAAAACCGGCGCTGGTCTCGTCCGCCACCACATAGTCGTTCTGCTGATTGAGCAGGGTATAGAGCGCCTGCAGGTCGCTGCTGTAGCGTCGCCAGTGGTGACGGGCCGCCAGGGCGGGTGGCAGCTGCGCCAGGGTGCTGTCGCTGATCGCAAGCTGCGCATTCTGGCTGTTGAACATCACGGCACGCTGGTTCTGCTGATTGCGATAGACCCGCAGCGGACTGCTGAACCAGCTTTCACTACTCAGCGTGCCCTGAGGCAGCGGGGTGTTCCACATGCCCAGCGCAAAATCGATCTCTCCGCGGTTCAGGGCCTGCATCAGTTGCGGCGCGTCGTTGTAGAGGCGCAGGGTAAACTGCGCCCCGGTCAGCTGTCGCAGCGCAGCAAGATAGTCGGCATTGATGCCATACAGGTCGTTGCCGATCCGCATCGTCCAGGGCGCGTGGTTCTCTTCCAGCAGTCCGACGCGCAGGCTCTTTCCCTGCATGGTTTCGGCATGCGTGACCGGCAGCATCATCGGCAGGTTCAGGCTGCTGACCGGGCGCACCTCAGCCAGCGCGCTGCCCCACAGCCACAGCAGGATCAGCAGCGCATATCTCACTGCTGCGCCTTCCAGAGGTCAGCCAGCTCAACCACAGAGCGGGCACCGGTTTTTTCCAGAATGTTCTTTTTATGGGTGCTGACCGTTTTGTTGCTGATGTGCAGCTGGGCGGCGATTTGCAGGTTAGAGAGGCCGCTGGCGAGCAGCGCCAGAATCTGACGCTCTTTGTGCGTCAGCGGCAGCTCAGGCTCCTCTTCGGTTTCCGGAAACGCGGTCTGTCCGCCGAGCACGGCCAGAATGGCGCTGAGCAGCTGCGTCATGCGCTGGCTTTTCACCACATAACCGGACGCCCCTAACGCCTGAGCGCGCCGGATATAGTGACGGGTCTGCTGGGCCGAATAGATCAGCACCGGACAGTGGGGACGATGGATTTTCAGGCGGCGCAGGATCTCCAGCCCGTCGCTCTCCGGCAGCCCGATATCAAGCACGATAATGTCCAGCGGCTGCTGAAGAAAAGGACGGGCGGCGTGTTCACTACTGGCAGAGAGGAGCTGAACCGGAATGGGCGACTGGCTGAGCGCGGCTTCAAGGGCCACTTCGACCAGCGGATGATCGTCAATCAAGAGCAAAACGGCCATGAACGGTTTCCCTGTAAATTTCACAGGATGAGCATAGCGGAAGAGTGGGGCAGAGGGGAGAAAAACCCGGAGAACGGATGCTCTCCGGGTCAGACAGAATTACTGGGTCGTGCCGTCGGTTTTAGTATTAACGTCACCGCCGCCCACTTTCGTTTCAACTTTTTTGTTGATGTTCGGACATTTGCCATCTTTACACTGGCTGTTCTGGTCAATTTCGTTAGCAGACATATTTCCGCTGCTGGTGGTGCTGCCAGAAGTGGCCGGATTAGTATTGGTGCCGGTGTTATTAATTTTGCTGTTATCGACATTATTCGGTGGCAGGTTCTCTTTTGCGCCGGGTGCGACCGCACCTGCACTGGCTGCCTGGTTAGCTGTGCCGTTGTTGCTGCCTTCCGCCAGCGCCGCGCCACTGCCTAATGTCATTGCTGCTGTCAAAAAGAGTAAGGCAAACTTTTTCATCATTATACTCCCATTAATAAATGAAGACGTTTTAAGCCCAGAGGTGAAATTGGGGATAAAAAAGTCCCGGACGAAATAAAATTCGCCAGTTGGCTTAAACAGGGTGATTTAATCATGTAAGCGGGACGTTCCTCAGTGCTTACCATTAAAAAGTCTAGTCGCTAACCTGATTAATGCAAATATGACCCGCACATTTAACCCGCAGCGGGAATTTACACCCCTGGCGCTTCGGGCTACATTGGGCAGGTTGTGTCCGGCGGGCGCCGGGCCAGAAATAATATGGAATCAGTATGAATTACCAGAACGATGACTTACGCATCAAAGAGATTAAAGAGCTGTTACCCCCGGTTGCGCTGCTCGAAAAATTCCCGGCGACCGATCGTGCTGCACAGACCGTTTCCCAGGCGCGTCAGGCGATTCATCAGATCCTGCAGGGCAAGGACGACCGCCTGCTGGTGGTGATTGGTCCCTGCTCAATCCACGATCCTGAGGCCGCCAAAGAGTATGCCGGCCGTCTGCTGGCGCTGCGGGATGAGCTGAAAGGCGAACTGGAAGTGGTCATGCGGGTCTATTTTGAAAAGCCGCGCACTACCGTAGGCTGGAAAGGGCTGATCAACGACCCCTACATGGATAACAGCTTCCAGCTCAATGATGGTCTGCGTCTGGCGCGTAAACTGCTGCTGGAGATCAATGACAGCGGTTTACCGGCGGCGGGCGAGTTTCTGGATATGATCACCCCGCAATATGTGGCGGATTTGATGAGCTGGGGCGCGATTGGCGCACGCACTACCGAATCCCAGGTGCACCGTGAGCTGGCCTCCGGTCTCTCCTGTCCGGTCGGTTTCAAAAACGGCACCGATGGCACCATCAAGGTGGCCATCGATGCCATCAACGCTGCCGGTTCGCCGCACTGCTTCCTGTCAGTGACCAAATATGGCCACTCCGCGATTGTTGAAACCAGCGGCAATGGCGACTGTCACATTATTCTGCGCGGCGGCAAAGAGCCGAACTACAGTGCGAAGCATGTGGCTGAGGTCAAAGAGGGTCTGGCAAAAGCGGGTCTGCCACAGCAGGTTATGATCGATTTCAGCCATGCCAACAGCAGCAAGCAGTTCCAGCGTCAGATGGTCGTGGCGGACGATGTCGCGCAGCAGATCATCAACGGTGAGCAGGCGATTGTCGGCGTGATGATCGAGAGTCATCTGGTAGAGGGCAATCAGAGCCTGGAGAGCGGTGAGCCGCTGGTCTATGGCAAGAGTGTCACTGATGCCTGCATCGGCTGGGATGATACCGACAAGGTGCTGCGTCAGCTGGCGGCAGCGGTTAAACAGCGCCGCGGTTGAGTGCTGGCTGTCTGGCGTGACGACTGGCCGGATCTGTCTGAATACGCGGTGGAGAGTGAGCCTGCTGAGGGAACACAGTCAGATCGGAAAGACGCAACAACCGCCATCCATGGCACGCTCTGCCCGCGCCATCCCTGGCGCGGGACGCTTTCCTCTTCTGACCATGTTCCCTGCACATTGAGCTGATTTATTGCTGCCATACTCAGACGGCTTTGACGATGTGATTCGTCCGGGACGAACGGACATTCAGGCTTTTACTCTGACAATTAAAGATGACACACAGCATTGCCGGACGCAGCCCAATAAAAAAGGCCAGACTTCTGTCTGGCCTTTTTGCCTCTCAGCGAAAAATTACTTCGCTTTACCCTGATTCGCAACGGCTGCGGCTTTCGCGGCAATCTCGTCCTGGTCGCCCAGGTAGTAGCGTTTCAGCGGTTTGAAGTTTTCATCGAACTCATACACCAGCGGCACGCCGGTTGGGATGTTCAGTTCGAGGATCTCATCTTCGCTCAGGTTATCCAGATATTTAACCAGTGCGCGCAGTGAGTTGCCGTGTGCGGCAATGATCACTTTCTCACCGCTTTTGATGCGCGGCAGAATGGTGTCGTTCCAGTAAGGGATCACGCGGTCGATGGTCAGTGCCAGACTTTCGGTGGTCGGCAGCTGCTCCGGGGTCAGTTTCGCGTAACGCGGGTCATGGCCAGGGAAGCGCTCATCAGCACGATCCAGCTCAGGTGGGGTAACGGCAAAACCGCGACGCCACTGCTTAACCTGCTCATCGCCATATTTGGCCGCGGTTTCCGCTTTATCCAGGCCCTGCAGCGCACCGTAGTGACGCTCGTTCAGACGCCAGGTTTTCTCGACCGGCAGCCAGGCCTGATCCAGCTCATCCAGCACATTCCACAGCGTGTGAATCGCGCGCTTCAGTACAGAGGTGTAAGCGAAATCGAAAACAAAGCCCTCTTTTTTCAGCAGCTGACCCGCTGATTTGGCTTCGCCACGACCTTTCTCAGAAAGGTCAACATCATACCAACCGGTAAAGCGGTTTTCGTTGTTCCACTGGCTTTCGCCGTGTCGCACCAGAACCAGCTTAGTTACAGCCATAGCTTAACTCCTTAATACTGTGATGTTTCTGTGAGATTGGAAACCTGCTGCTGCCCGCCTGACACGCGAGCGGATTGCGCCATACCATAGCGGAAAAGCGGGCAGCGCGTAAGCCTGTGTGTGACGCACTGCGCGTTTTTCAGCCAGAAGATCAGCGTGGCGTGAAGCGATAGCGCGTCACCGATTCCCAGCGATCTCCCGGTTGCAGCCAGCAATCGGGCTGAGGCCACTCAGCATGATTGGGCGAATCCGGTAAAAATTCACTCTCCAGCGCAATGCCCTGAAATGCAGTATAGCTCTCCTGCTCGCGGGCACGGGTACCGGCCAGATAGTTGGCAGAGTAGAACTGCAGGGCCGGAGCGGAGGTGGTGACGCTGAGCTGCAGTCTGCCATCTTCTGACCAGAGTTCTGCGGCAGGCTGGCTGTCATCGCCTGCGCTGTTGAGCAGAAACGCATGGTCATACCCCTTCACCGCCCGCTGGTCGTCCTCTGTCATGAAATCCTGCGCGACCGTTTTCGCCTGCCGGAAATCAAAGCTGGTGCCGGCCACGGCTTTCAGCGGCGCATTGGGAATCCCTTCGCTGTCGACCGGCAGATAGTGATCTGCGTGCAGTTGTAAGCGATGCTGGCGGGCGTCGCCATGATGCGCATCAAGGTTAAAGTAAGCGTGGTTGGTCAGGTTGACCGGACAGGGCTGGTCGCAGCGTGCTTCATAGCGGATGCTCAGGCAGTTCTGATCGTCCAGATGATAGTGCAGGTCGGCAATCAGGTTACCGGGATAGCCCTGATCGCCATCCGGCGAATCCAGGCGGTAGTGCACGTCGCTGTCTGACTGGCTGACAATCTGCCAGCGACGTTTATCAAACCCTTCCGGACCGCCATGCAGCTGATGCGCGCCCTGGTTCGGCACCAGCTGACGGTTGAGTGTGGTCAGTTTTGCACCGGCGATGCGGTTAGCGTAACGGCCCACCGTGGCACCGAGATAAGCATCCTGGTGCAGATAGTCAGAGGGGGTGGCGCAGCCAAGCAGCGCTTCACGTACCGTGCCATCCTGCATCGGGACGCGGGCGGAGAGCCAGGTTGCGCCCCAGTCCATAAAGGTCGCCAGCATGCCGTTGGCATTGCGCAGCACCGTGATGCGCCACGGCTGACCGTCGGGCGCGTGAGAGTTGACGTCATTCAGCATTGACCGGCTCCTTCAGAGGCTTTGCAGACGTAGAAGGTCTCTTTGATGCCGGTCTGCGCTTCATACTTCTCCGCAACGGCGGCTTTCACCTGATCCACCCGATCCAGCGGCATCAGCGCGACGATACAGCCGCCGAAGCCGCCGCCGGTCATGCGAACGCCACCGTGCTCACCAATTTGCGCTTTTACGATCTCCACCAGCATGTCGATCGGCGGCACGGTGATCTCAAAATCGTCACGCATGGAGGCGTGCGACTCGGCCATCAGCTGACCCATACGGGAGAGGTCGCCCCGGCTCAGCGCATCGGCGGCTTCGAGCGTGCGGGCATTCTCGGTCAGAACGTGACGCACCCGCTTAGCCACCTGCGGATCCAGCTTCGCCTCTGCCGCTTCAAACTCCGCCAGCTCAACATCACGCAGCGCTTTTTTGTTGAAGAAGCGCGCGCCCGCTTCACACTGCTCGCGACGGGTATTGTATTCGCTGCCGACCAGAGTGCGGCGGAAGTTGGAGTTGATGATCACCACGGCGATATCTGCCGGCATCGACACCGGACGGGTGCCCAGCGTGCGGCAGTCGAGCAGCATGGCGTGATCTTTCTGGCCCAGCGCGGAGATCAGCTGGTCCATGATGCCGCAGTTACAGCCAACAAACTGGTTTTCTGCTTCCTGACCGTTAACCGCAATCGCCGCGCCATCCAGCGGCAGGTTATAGAGCTGCTGCACCACGGTGCCGACCGCCACTTCCAGCGAGGCAGAGGAGCTGAGGCCCGCACCCTGCGGGACGTTGCCGCTGATCACCATGTCGATGCCACCGAAATCGGCATGACGCCGTTGCAGATGTTTCACTACGCCGCGCACATAGTTCGCCCACATCGGCTCCTGCACGCTGACGATCTCTTCATCGAGCGAAAAGGTGTCCTGGGCATTCTCATAATCCGCCGCGACCACGCGAATCTGGCGATCGTCACGGCGGGCGCAGGCGATCACCGTCTGGTAGTCAATGGCGCAGGGCAGCACAAAGCCGTCGTTATAATCGGTGTGCTCACCAATCAGGTTGACGCGACCCGGTGCCTGAATGGTATGGGTGGCGGCGTAACCGAAGGTATCTGAGAAAAGCTGCTGCGTGATGGTTTTTAAGCTCATTGTTGTGCCTCACGGAAGTGAACGTCGCTGACAGAACGCAGACGTTCCGCCGCCTGTTCCGCCGTTAAATCGCGTTGGGTTTCGGCCAGCATTTCATAGCCGACCATAAATTTGCGTACCGTTGCTGAACGCAGCAGCGGCGGATAGAAGTGGGCATGCAGCTGCCAGTGATCGTTGGCTTCGCCGTTAAACGGTGCGCCATGCCAGCCCATAGAGTAGGGGAAGGAGCACTGGAACAGGTTATCGTAGCGGCTGGTGAGCTGTTTCAGCGCCAGCGCCAGATCGGTGCGCTGTGCTGCGCTGAGATCGGTCAGACGTCTGACGTGCGCCTTCGGCAGCAGCAGGGTTTCAAATGGCCAGGCGGCCCACCAGGGCACCACGGCCAGCCAGTGTTCGGTTTCCACGACGGTGCGGCTGCCATCCTGCTGTTCACGCGCCAGGTAATCGACCAGCATCGGTGAACCTTTTTTCGCGAAGTAGTCGCGCTGGTGGTCATCTTCACGCTGCGCTTCATTCGGCAGGAAGCTGTTGGCCCAGACCTGACCATGCGGATGCGGGTTGGAGCAGCCCATCGCCGCGCCCTTGTTCTCAAACACCTGCACCCAGGGATAGTGCTGACCCAGCTCAGCGGTCTGCTCCTGCCAGGTGCGCACCACCTCTTCCAGCGCGCTCAGCGACATCTCCGGCAAGGTTTTGCTGTGATCGGGCGAAAAGCAGATAACCCGGCTGGTGCCGCGTGCGCTTTCACAGCGCATCAGCAGATCGTCACTCTCAGGCGCGTCGGGGGTGTCGGTCATCAGCGCGGCAAAGTCATTGGTAAAGACGTAAGTGCCGGTATAGTCCGGGTTTTTGTCGCCGGTGATACGGGTATTTCCGGCACAGAGGAAGCAGTCCGGATCATGGGACGGCAGCGTGTTAACCGCCGGGGTTTCCTGCGCGCCCTGCCACGGCCGTTTGGCCCGGTGAGGAGAGACTAAAATCCATTGATCAATCAGTGGATTGTAACGGCGATGCGGATGATCGACCGGGTTGAATTTGTCCATGTGAGGTCCTGGTAAGCGTCAAAAGCCAAAGAGGCATCGGTAAAAATTAGCACATCAGCGCGCCCGAAAGCGTGATCAAGTCTGGATAAATGGTATCGTTTACACAAGCTGAAAATTCTTATTTGGTGGCATTGCGTGCGGTGCAGGAGGGTGAAAGGTGAGAAGGAATGGTAACGCTTACACAGGAGGGCTGTAAAACGCCGCTGTCGCGGCGTCAGGGCTGAGGAGAGAACGTTAGCGCAGCGTTTCCTGCTGATAGCGATAGCCATCCTCCTGAGGCACAAAACTCAGGCGATGCGTGATGCAGGCCGGCGCATCTTCGGCGTGATGCGAAACAAACAGCAGCTGGGTACGTCCTTCGCCAATCAGGACATCGACAAAGCGCCGCACCAGCTGACGGTTAATCGGATCGAGTCCCTGCAGAGGCTCATCCAGAATCAGCAGCGTCGGGTGTTTAACCAGCGCGCGTGCGATCAGCACCAGCCGCTGCTGTCCCCACGACAGGGAGTGGAAGGGGGCATCAGCCAGACGGTTGTCCATGCCGAGCAGAGCCAGCCACTGCTGGGCCAGCGCTTTCTGCCGGTCAGACGCCGCCTGATAGAGACCGATAGAGTCGAAGAAGCCCGACAGGATCACCGTGCGCACATTGGTGCTGACGCGATAATCCAGGTGCAGGCTGCTGCTGACATAGCCGATGTGCTGCCGGATGTCCCAGAGGGTTTCACCACTGCCACGGCGCCGGCCAAACAGGGTCAGGTCATTGCTGTAGCCCTGAGGATGATCGCCGGTCACCATACTGAGCAGGGTCGATTTACCGGCACCGTTCGGACCGGTGATCTGCCAGTGTTCGCCTGGGTTGACCTGCCAGTTCAACCCGCTGATGATGGGCCGATCGTGGTAAGAGACGGTGCCGTTGCGCAGAATGACGCGCGGCGCATCATCGGCCAGGGCGGGCAGAGCATCCGGCACATCCGCCTCCGGCAGCGCCATACCCAGCAGCTGTTCACTGTGCGCCAGCTGTGCCACCAGCGCTTCCGTCAGAATCGTCTGGCGCGCGCCGCTGTGGGTCAGATTACACTCCGCCAGCACGCCCACCTGCCCGATAAAATCGGGAATATCATCAAAGCGATTGAGCACCAGCACCAGCGTGAAATCGGGCTGCTGCAGGCTGCGCAGGGTGTCGGTCAGGCTGGCGCGCGACGCCACATCCAGCCCGTCAAACGGCTCATCCAGAATCAGCAGGTCAGGCTGGCTCATCAGCGCCTGGCAGAGCAACGTCTTGCGGGTTTCACCGGTAGAAAGATATTTAAAGCGACGTGAGAGGAGGGGTTCAATGCCAAACTGGCGGGCAAGCTGTTCGCACCGTCCGGGTTGCTGCCCCTCTATCTGGATGACATCGGCCACCGTGAGCCCGGTATCCTCTTCGCCTTCGCTGAGCATATCGGTGTTGTTGCGTTCCCACTCCTGTGCGACCAGAGACTGCAACTGCTCCAGCGACAGCCTGACCGGTCGTCTGAACGTGCTGCTGACCGAACCGGAGAGCGGCGGCAGCTCCCCGGAGAGCGCACGCGCCAGAGAGGATTTGCCGCTGCCGTTGGCGCCGACAAACGCCCAGCTCTCGCCGCGTTGCAGTTCCACCTGATTCAGTCGCAGTAACCGGGTATCGCTAAGACGAAACGTGCCTTGCGAAATATGCAATGAAGCCATAATCTGTTCCGTTTTTTGCATCGTGTTACTGCGTTGTAACCTCTGCCGGTAGTGATGTCAAATTCCCCGCTAGAGCAGGGTGGCGACGATGGCGTTCTCCGCATTAAAGCTGGCGGTCACTGCGTCGCCCGGCTGCAGCTTCAGCTGCTGAAGCCGCTCGCGGGTCAGGGTGGCGCACAGGGTTTCGCCGCTGGCGATCTGCAGCAGGACTTCACTTTTGCCGTCGCCCGGTTCAATAGCGCTGACGGTGGCCGCCAGCTGGTTGTCATCTCCGGTGGCATCCCGGCTGATGTGAATCCAGGGGGCTTTGATCAGCACCAGCACCTCTTTACCCGCCGCCAGCTGAAGACGATCGGCGCTGCGCTGCGTCAGCGCCACGTTAAGCTGCGTGACCCCATCGGCCAGCTGAATCAGCAGATGCTGCACCACCTGCTGCGCGTCATTGCTCATCACGGTGCCAAACAGCTGGTTTCGGGCGCTGGTCTGCAGGGAGAAGCGGGCGATCGCCGCCAGCATGCTGTCGAGCGGCAGGGCATCCTGCTGCAGGGCATCAAAGGCCTTCTGCTGGATCTGCTCCATCAGCTGAAACAGCTGGATCAGGCGTTCACCGTAGCGGGTCAGCGTCGCGCCGCCGCCACCTTTGCCGCCGGTGGCCCGCGCCACCAGCGTCTCATCCGCCAGCTGGTTCATCTCGTTAATCGCATCCCAGGCGCTTTTATAACTGATGCCTGCCAGCTTTGCTCCCTGACTGATTGAGCCGGTTTCCCGGACCCGTTTCAGCAGCTCGATACGACGGGGATCGGCAAACAGTTTCTGTTGTAAACGGATGTGAAGGGACAGTTCGGCTTCCATGACAGCTCCGGCAAAGGGTTAACGCGTGTGGAGGCCGATGATAGCGGCGTTTCGTGACCAAAGTAAAAGCACGAAAAGGGCTGCGCAAAATTTTCCTGACCCGTTACAATCACTTTTTTATTCTCAGAGTGAGACTCCCGATGCTGGAATTACTGAAAAGCCTCGCCGTAGCCGTCCTGATGGTGCCTGTGGTGATGGCGCTGATGCTGGGTATCATTTATGGCCTGGGTGAAGTGTTTAACGTCATCTCAAAATTTGGTCATCGCGAAAAATCCTCCGCCCGTTCGCACAACTGATTTCTGCCCCGCCCGCCTCTCTGCGCGGGCGCGGTCATTTTTATCCCGCCCCCCTTCATCCTTCTCTCTCCGCTGCCGATAATTTATCGGGATGCCGTGATAATGCGTTATATTATCCGCTACACAACGAATAGCCGGAGAAGATCATGTCACACCATTACACTCGCTGGGGCGTCGCGGCGCTGGTCACTTTTTCACTGGCCGGTCAGGCGGTTGCCGCCGATAATATTACCGTGTTTGCGGCGGCCTCACTGACCAATGCCCTGCAGGATATTGCCAGCCGTTATCAGCAGGAGAAGGGCGTGAACGTCGTCGCTTCGTTCGCCTCCTCTTCCACGCTGGCGCGCCAGATTGAACAGGGGGCCCCTGCCGATCTTTTTATCTCTGCCGATCAGCAGTGGATGGACGATGCGGTCGCTAAAAACAGCATGATGAAGAGCAGCCGTTATACGCTGCTGGGCAACGATCTGGTGTTAATCGCCCCGCGCAGCGCCGCGGCAAAAGCGGTTACGCTGGACAAGCAGACGGACTGGAAAAACCTGCTGCACGGTGAACGTCTGGCTGTCGGCGACCCGGATCATGTGCCGGCGGGACTCTACGCCAAAGAGGCGCTGCAGAACCTGGGGGCCTGGCCGCAGGTCGCACCGGTATTAGCCCCGGCTAACAACGTGCGGGCAGCGCTGGCGCTGGTCGAGCGCAACGAAACGCCGTATGGCATAGTGTATGGCTCCGACGCCGTGGCCAGCCAAAAAGTGCAGGTCGTGGGGCATTTCCCGGCCAGCAGCCACAAACCAGTGGAATATCCCATGGCGATCGTTAACGATCACAACCGCGCCGCCGTTAAGGCGTTTTATGACTACCTGAAAGGGCCGGAAGCGGCGGCTATCTTCAGACACTACGGATTCACACCGACGAAATGATACTCAGCGATCCCGAATGGCAGGCGGTACTGCTCAGCCTCAAAGTCTCTGGCATTGCCGTGCTCGGCAGCCTGCCGTTTGGCATCCTGATGGCCTGGATTCTGGTGCGCTGCCGTTTTCCCGGCAAAGCGCTGCTCGACAGCCTGATCCATCTGCCGCTGGTGCTGCCGCCGGTGGTGGTGGGGTATCTGCTGCTGATAAGCCTGGGCCGGCGCGGCATCATCGGCGAAAAGCTCTATGACTGGTTCGGTTTCAGCTTCGCCTTCAGCTGGCGGGGGGCCGCACTGGCCTCCGCGGTGATCGCTTTTCCGCTGATGGTGCGCGCCATCCGGCTGGCGCTGGAGGCGGTCGACAGCCGGCTGGAGCAGGCGGCGCGCACGCTGGGGGCCGGACGCTGGCGGGTATTCTTCACCATTACGCTGCCGCTGACCCTGCCTGGCGTGATTGTCGGGACGGTGCTCGCCTTTGCCCGCTCGCTGGGTGAGTTTGGCGCGACCATCACCTTTGTTTCCAATATACCGGGCGAGACCCGCACCCTGCCGCTGGCGATGTTTACCCTGATCGAGACGCCGGGTGCAGAAGGGGCGGCGGCGCGCCTCTGCGTGATCGCCATTGTACTGGCGCTGGCGTCGTTGCTGACGTCGGAATGGCTGGCCCGTGCCGGTCGTAAGCGGATGGGAAGCTGATGCTGTCACTCAATTTTATGCAGCAGCAGGGCGATCATCACTTAGAGGTCGACCTGCAGATCCCGGCCAGCGGGATCACGGCCATCTTCGGCGTCTCCGGGGCCGGTAAAACTTCGCTGATCAACGCGATCAGCGGCCTGACTCAGCCCCAGCGCGGACGGATAGCGCTGAATGACCGGCTGCTGTTCGATGCGGAGCAGGGGATATCGCTGCCGCCGGAAAAGCGGCGTATCGGCTATGTCTTTCAGGATGCCCGGCTCTTTCCCCACTACCGGGTGCGCGGCAACCTGCAATATGGCATGGCGCCCGCGATGAAAGCGCAGTTCGACACCCTGGTGTCACTGCTGGGGCTGGAGGCGCTGCTGCCACGCTTTCCGCTGTCGCTGTCGGGCGGCGAGAAGCAGCGGGTCGCCATTGGCCGTGCGCTGCTGACCGCACCGGATATGCTGCTGCTGGATGAGCCGCTGGCGTCACTGGATCTGCCGCGCAAACGCGAACTGATGCCTTATCTGCAAAAGCTGGCAAAGCAGGTCGATATTCCGATGCTCTACGTTTCGCACAGCCTGGAGGAGATCCTGCAGCTGGCCGATAACGTGCTGGTGCTGGATGCGGGGCGGGTTAAAGCCTTCGGACCGCTGGAGCGGGTCTGGAGCAGCAGCGCGATGCGTCCCTGGCTGCCGATGAGTGAACTGACCAGCGTGCTGCGGGTGCAGGTGCTGGAGCAGCATCCCGACTACCCGATGACCGCGCTGTCGCTGGGCGATCAGCATATCTGGGTCAGCCGGGTGAATCAGCCGGTGAAGACCCCGCTGCGCATTCGCATCGCCTCGGCCGACGTTTCGCTGGCGCTGCAGCCACCCCAGCACAGCTCCATCCGCAACATTCTGCCCGCGCAGGTGGTGGAGCTGGTGGAGGTCGGCGATCAGGTTGAGGTGAAGCTGCGCATCGGCATCAGCGAACTCTGGGCGCGCATCACGCCGTGGGCGCGGGATGAGCTGGGCATCCGGCCCGATCAGTGGCTCTATGCCCAGATTAAAAGCGTCTCGGTGACGCCCTGATTACAACACGTACTGATGGAGGGTATCGGCAATGGCGGTTTCAAGGTTCGTGCCGATCACCTTCTTCGCCCGTGCTTTAATCGCCTCGTCGGCGTTGCCCATCGCCACCCCCAGTCCGGCCGTTTCCAGCATGCTGAGATCGTTGTAGTTGTCACCGAAGGCGATCACATCCGACATGCTCAGGCCCTGTGATTCAACCCACTGCGCCAGTCGTTTGCCTTTGCTGTTGCCGCCGCGAGCGATATCCACCTGATCGTGCCACGACCATTCGCAGGCCAGCCCCAGCTCCGTTTCCACCTGGCTGGCGAACTGCTGCAGTTCCGGAATGTTGGTATGCGACAGCGCAAACTTCCAGATCGAACCGGCGTCGCGCGCCGCCTGAGCGAGGTCAGGCACCTGACGAAACAGCGGGCGCTGGTGGGCAGGGAGTGATTCGGCCCACTTCAGGGTGCGCGTCACGTGTCCGGTCGCCGTCTGATAGAGCATCGCATCATCCACATAGAGCAGGCCGTGAATCCGCTGCGCGTTCAGCCTGTCGATCACCTCAAGGGCGAGTTGCGGATCGAGCGGGTCGGACGCCAGCACCTTTTTCGCCTGATAATCGTACAGATAGGTGCCATTACAGCAGATCGCAGGTGTATCCAGCTGTAACGCCTGATAAAAAGGATGGATGGCGCAGTGATGGCGTCCGGTCACGATAACGACGTGAATACCCGCCTGGCGTGCCTGGTTCAGCGCCTCGATGGACTGCGGCAGAATCGTTTTGGCGGGGGTCAGCAGTGTGCCGTCGAGGTCGAGGGCAATTACACGGTAGCTCATTAATCCTTCCATTCATCCGGGTTTGCGAGGGCTAAAGTCTACACCTGACCGCGGCCCGGAGACAAAAAACAGGGCACAAATGATTCCAGCGTCCGGCAATAAAACGCGCTACAGTGATTGACAGTTCATGATCAGGCAGCAAAAAAGGAGAATGCATGAAACAAGTTGTCTACACCGCCAGTCCCGAGAGCCAGCAGATCCACGTCTGGCAGATGAATGATGAGGGTGGGCTGACGTTGCTTCAGGTGACCGATGTCGCCGGCCAGGTTCAGCCGATGGTGGTGAGTCCGAAGCGCGATTTTCTCTATGTCGGTGTTCGTCCCAATTTTCGCGTGCTGGCATTCCGTATTGCCGCAGACGGCACGCTGACGGAAGCGGGCCAGGCTCCGCTGCCCGGCAGTCCGACCCACATCTCCACCGATCATCAGGGGAAATTCCTCTTCTGTGGCTCCTACAACGATGCCTGCGTCAGCGTCAGCCCGATTGGTGAGGATGGGATTCCGCAGGCGCCGCTGCAGGTGATTAACGGACTGGAGGGCTGTCACTCCGCCAACATCGACAATGACAATAAGACGCTCTACGTGCCGGCCCTGAAGCAGGATCGCATCTGTCTGTTTGCGCTGGGCGCAGACGGTCAGCTGACGCCGCGTGAGCAGGCGCAGGTGACGACGGTCGAGGGTGCCGGTCCGCGTCACATGCAGTTCCATCCGGGCGGGCAGTACGCCTACTGCGTGAACGAACTCGACAGCACGGTTGAGGTCTGGGCGTTAAATCAGGGCGGGGGAGAGGCCGAGAGCGTGCAGACGCTGGACATGATGCCGCCGGACTTCAGTGGCACGCGCTGGGCAGCCGATATTCATCTGACGCCGGATGGCCGTTTCCTCTATGCCTGCGATCGCACCAGCAGCACGCTGGCGATCTTCAGCGTCAGCGAACTGGGTGATGAGCTGACGCTGGAAGGGTTCCAGCCGACCGAAACGCAGCCGCGCGGCTTTAATATCGACCACAGCGGACGCTATCTGGTGGCGGCAGGGCAGAAGTCGCATCACATTGAAGTCTATGCCATTAATGAACCGAAAGGGTTGTTAAAGCCGCTGGGGCGTTATGCCGTGGGCCAGGGTCCGATGTGGGTCGTGATCCATCCGCTGCAGGCGTAACTCCTCCTGAAAAACGCCTCTCCTGAGCAGGAGAGGCATTCAGAGGGCGGAAAAACGCAAATCCGGGTGCCTCTGACCGCAATGAATCCGCTCAGAGCATGCAGGGAACACGGTCAGAAGAGGGAAGCGTTCTCTGTTACTGATAGTTCGCGGTCAGCGAGGCGCTCGCCAGAGCGTGGAAATGCACATTAAAGCCGACCATCGCGCCACTGGCGCCTTCATCCACTTCAATCGTCTCCACATCCAGCGCATGCACGGTGAAAATGTAGCGATGGGTTTCGCCCTGCGGCGGTGCTGCGCCACCGTAACCCGCCTGACCGAAATCGGTTCGGGTCTGCACGGCGCCTGCAGGCAGCTCCGCTTTACCGGAACCGGCACCCTGCGGCAGGGAGGTGGTGCTGGCCGGGATGTTCGCCACGACCCAGTGCCACCAGCCGGACCCGGTCGGGGCATCCGGATCGTAGCAGGTCACCACAAAACTTTTGGTGCCCGCCGGTGCCGCTTCCCAGGCCAGATGCGGAGAGATATTCTCGCCGTGATAACCCATGCCGTTGAAAACATGCTTCTCAGGCATCTTCTCGCCGTCATTAAAATCCTGACTAAAAACGCGCATCACATCTCCTTAACTGTCGATGAATAGCCTTTCATCATAACCAAAAGCGCAGCCAGTGCCAGCGGTCAGCCTGCTCAGGAGACAAAATGGTGCGGATGATCCAGCGCGCCGGCAATAGCAGCGGTCAGCCGGCTTAACGCCGGTGGCGTGATGATGTAGGGCGGCATCAGGTAGATTAAGCGGCCAAACGGGCGGATCCAGACCCCCTGTTCCACAAAGAACTGCTGCAGCGCCGCCATGTTGACCGCCTGATGCGTTTCCACCACGCCAATCGCGCCCAGCACGCGCACGTCGGCCACCTGCGGCGAGTGGCGCAGCGGCAGCAGTTCAGCCCGCAGCTGCCGTTCGATGTTTGCCACCTGGCATTGCCACTCTCCTTCCGCCAGCATCTTCAGGCTCTCCGACGCGACCGCGCAGGCCAGCGGATTGCCCATGAAGGTCGGGCCATGCATGAAACAGCCTGCCGCACTGCGGCTGATGGTGTCCGCCACTTCGCGGGTGGTCAGGGTGGCCGCCAGGGTCATCATGCCGCCGGTGAGCGCCTTGCCGACGCAGAGAATATCCGGGGTGATGCCCGCGTGCTCGCAGGCAAAGAGCTTGCCGGTGCGGCCGAATCCGGTGGCGATCTCATCGGCAATCAGCAGCACGCCGTAGTGGTCGCACGCCTCCCGCACCTGCTGCAGGTAGCGCGGATGATAAAAACGCATGCCGCCAGCGCCCTGCACAATCGGCTCCAGAATCACCGCCGCCAGTTGCTGATGGTGTGTCTCAATCAGCCGGGCAAAATCCTCAAAGTCCTGGCTCTGCCACGCATCGTCAAAGCCGCAGGCCGGTGCCGCTGCAAAGCGATGTTCCGGCAGATAGCCGCGCCACAGGCTGTGCATGGAGTTCTCAGGATCGCACACCGACATCGCTGCAAAGGTATCGCCGTGATAGCCGCGCTTCAGCGTCAGAAAGGTCTGGCGCGTCTCACCGCGGCCCAGCCAGTATTGCAGCGCCATCTTCATCGACACTTCCACCGCCACCGAACCGGAGTCCGCCAGGAAGATGCACTCCAGCGCCTCAGGCGTCATCGCCACCAGCTGGCGGCAGAGCGCCACCGCTGCCGGGTGGGTGATGCCACCAAACATGACGTGGGACATCTGTGCAACCTGCGCGGTCAGCGCCTGGTTCAGACGCGGATGGTTGTAGCCATGGATCGCGGCCCACCAGGAGGACATGCCATCCACCAGTTCACGGCCATCGGCAAGTTGCAGCGTAACCCCGTGGGCGGCCACCACGGGGTAGCAGGGCAGGGGATCCTGCATGGAGGTGTAGGGGTGCCAGATATGCTGGCGGTCAAAACGGGCATCTTCAGAGGTGAACGCGGTGAGGGTCATCGGAGTTGTAAACCAAAATAAAAAAATATAGTTTACAAGTATACCCCTGCTTTCTGTCGGGATGACACCCTTTTTGGAGTAAGTAATGGCTCAACGCTGGACAATTGCACAGGCGCAAGCGCTGTTTGATGAACCCTTTCTTGAACTGATGTTTAAAGCGCAGCAGGTGCACCGTCAGCACTTCGACCCGCGTCAGGTGCAGGTCAGTACCCTGCTGTCGATCAAAACCGGTGCCTGCCCGGAGGATTGCAAATATTGCCCGCAGAGTGCGCGCTACAAGACCGGCCTGGAGTCGGAACGCCTGATGGAAGTGGAAGAGGTGCTGACCTCCGCCCGTCAGGCCAAAGCCGCGGGTTCGACCCGCTTCTGCATGGGGGCCGCGTGGAAAAATCCGCACGAGCGCGATATGCCCTATCTGGAAAAGATGGTTGAAGGCGTCAAGGCGATGGGAATGGAAACCTGCATGACGCTGGGCACCCTCAGCGAGCAGCAGGCGCAGCGACTGGCGGTCGCGGGGCTCGATTTCTACAACCACAACCTCGACACCTCGCCGGAGTTTTACGGCTCCATCATCACCACCCGCAGTTATCAGGAGCGCCTGGATACGCTGGGCAAAGTGCGCGACGCCGGGATCAAAGTCTGTTCAGGCGGGATCGTCGGCCTCGGGGAAACCGTGAACGATCGCGCCGGTCTGCTGGTGCAGTTAGCCAATCTGCCGACGCCACCCGAGAGCGTGCCGATCAACATGCTGGTGAAGGTGAAAGGCACACCGCTGGCGGATAACGACGATGTGGAACCGTTCGATTTTATCCGCACCATCGCGGTGGCGCGCATCATGATGCCGACCTCCCATGTGCGTCTCTCAGCAGGCCGGGAGCAGATGAACGAACAGACCCAGGCGATGTGCTTTATGGCCGGGGCGAACTCCATTTTCTACGGCTGCAAACTGCTGACCACGCCCAATCCGGAAGAGGATACCGACCGGGTGCTGTTCCGCAAACTGGGGCTGAACCCGGAGCATACGCACACGCAGCACGGCGATCAGCAGCAGGAAGAGCATCTCAGCGAGCAGCTGTTCCATGCCGACACGGAACAGTTCTACAACGCGGCGCTGTAATGAGCTGGCAGCAACGATTCCGGCAGGCGCTGGATCAGCGTCGTGCGGCCGACGGCTGGCGGCAGCGACGGATTATTGACGAACAGACGACCCGCACGCTGCACAGCGGCGGTCGCTGCTATCACCACTTCTCCAGCAATGATTATCTCGGCCTGACCCGCCATCCGGCGGTAATCGCGGCCTGGCAGCAGGGGGCGGCGCTGACCGGCGCGGGCGCGGGGGCCTCAGGGCACGTGACCGGCTATCACCGGCAGCATGCCGATCTGGAGGCGCAACTGGCCGACTGGCTCGGCTATGACCGTGCGCTGCTCTTTATCTCCGGTTTCGCGGCCAACCAGGCGGTGATCCATCTGCTGGGGGAGAAAAACGATCGCATCCTGGCTGATAAGCTCAGCCACGCCTCACTGCTTGACGCGGCCAGCCACAGCCCGGCGCAGCTGCGCCGGTTCAGCCACAACGCGCCGGAGAGTCTGGCGGCGCGGCTCGCCTTACCCTGTGAGGGGGAGACGCTGGTGGTGACCGAGGGCATCTTCAGCATGGATGGCGACAGCGCGCCGCTGGCCGCACTGGCGCAGCAGACGCGTCAGGCCGGAGGCTGGCTGCTGGTGGATGATGCGCACGGCATTGGCGTGGTGGGTGAGCAGGGGCGCGGCAGCTGCTGGCAGCAGGGCGTCCGGCCGGAACTGCAGGTGATCACCTTCGGCAAAGCCTTTGGCGTCAGCGGCGCGGCCCTGCTGTGCGATGCCGACACCGCCGACTACTTTCTGCAGTTCAGCCGTCATCTGATCTACTCCACCGCCATGCCCGCGGCCCAGGCTTTTGCGCTGCAGGCGGCGCTGCATGAAGTTCAGCAGGGCGAGGCGCTGCGCCAGCGCCTGCAGCAGAATATCCGCCATTTCCGGCGCGGCGCGGCGCCGCTGCCGTGGCAGCTGATGGATTCAGAGAGTGCGATTCAGCCCCTGCTGGTGGGTGAAAACAGCGAGGCGGTGGCGCTCTCTGCGCGGCTGGCTGAGGCGGGCTGCTGGGTGAGCGCTATCCGGCCGCCTACCGTGCCACCGGGTACCGCCCGGCTGCGCATCACCCTGACGGCGGCACATCGCCCTGAGGATATCGATCGGCTACTGGAGGCACTGCATGACGCTGCAGGTTGACAAACAGGCGGTCGCACGCGCTTTTGGCCGGGCGGCGAGCCACTACGATGCGCATGCCGCCCTGCAGCGTCTGAGCGGCGATGCCCTGCTGGCACACGCCCCGGTCGACAGTGGTCTGCACCTGCTGGATGCCGGTTGTGGCACCGGCTGGTACAGCCGGCTCTGGCGCGCGCGCGGCAAACAGGTTACGGCGCTGGATCTCTCCCCGCAGATGCTGCAACAGGCACGCCGCAACGACGCGGCGCAGCACTATCTGGCGGGGGACATTGATGCGCTGCCGCTGGCGGACAACAGCTTTGACCTGGTCTGGAGCAACCTGGCGGTGCAGTGGAGTGACGATCTGCCGCAGGCGCTGGCCCAGTTCCGGCGGGTGCTGCGGCCCGGCGGCACGCTGCTCTTTTCCACCCTGGGGGATGATTCGCTGCAGGAGGTGCATGAAGCCTGGTCACATCTGGACGCACTGCCGCATGCCAATCGCTTTCTCAGCGAGGCGCAGATTGCCGCCGCCTGCCATGCCTGGCCGCTGCGCTGCACCTCGGAGCGGGTGACGATCCATTTTCCCGATGCGCTCAGCGCCATGCGCTCACTGAAGGGCATTGGCGCGACCCATCTGCATCAGGGGCGTGACGGCCAGGTGTTAACCCGGCAACGCCTCAGCCGGTTAGAGGCGCACTGGCCGTGCGACCGGCACGGCTACCGCCTGAGTTATCATTTAATTTATGGAGTAAGTGCATCATGAAACGCCTGTTTATCACTGGCACCGACACCGAAGTCGGCAAAACGGTCGCCAGCGGCGCGCTGTTGCAGGCCGCCGCCGCCGCAGGCTTCCGCTGTGCGGGCTATAAGCCGGTGGCGTCGGGCTGTGAGATGACGCCGGAGGGCATCCGCAACAGCGATGCGCTGGCCCTGCAGCGTTACAGCAGCGTCGCGTTAACATACCAGCAGGTCAATCCGCTGGCCTTTATGGAACCGACATCGCCGCACATCGTCAGCGCGGAAGAGGGCAGACCGATTACCCATCTGGCGCTGTCGGCCGGTCTGGCGGCACTGGAGCCGCTGGCGGACTGGATTCTGGTCGAGGGGGCCGGGGGCTGGTACACCCCGCTGTCGGAAACGCACACCTATGCGGACTGGGTGGTCAGCGAACAGCTGCCGGTGATTCTGGTGGTGGGGATTAAGCTGGGCTGCATCAACCATGCGCTGCTCACCGCAGAGGCGGTACGGGCGCGCGGGCTACCCCTGGCAGGCTGGATCGCGAATACCATCGAGCCACCGGGCAAACGTTATCAGCACTATCTCGCCAGCCTGAAACAGCGCCTGCCTGCCCCCTGTCTGGGCACGATCCCCTATCTCACGGATGAGGCGCAGCAGGCTGCCTGTGGACACTACCTGACGCTGCCTGAATAAGCGGACCCGGCCCGGCAGTCACTGCGGCCAGCGGCGGCTCTGCCCGCCGCATCCGGTTTTGCCTTCAGGCCACCGTCAGCCATTTATCGACGGTGTAGTCGTCAAGCTGCGCCATGCTGCCGTGCGCCACATTGCGACCGCGGTGCAGCAGCAGAAAGTAGTCTGCCACGCGGCGGATTAGCGACAGGCGCTGCTCCAGCAGGAGAATGGTCAGCCCGTAGTCGAGGTTAAGCCGCCGGATCAGATTGCCCATCTCCTCCTCCAGCCACGGCGACATGCCGTCGGTGGGTTCATCGAGAATCAGCAGTTTAGGTTGCAGCACCAGCGCACGCGCCAGGGCCAGCTGTTGCTGCTGATCGACAGGCAGATCGCCGCTGCGCTGCTGGCGCAGCGAATAGAGTGCCGGAAAGAGATCGAAGACCATTTCAGGAATGGCGCGATGGCGATCGTGCTGACTGGCACCCGCCAGCAGGGCGATCAGCAGGTTATCTTCCACGCTCATCTGGGTAAAAATGTGGCGGCCCTGCGGCACGTAGCCGATCCCCATCTGTGCCCGCTGTTCAGCCGGTTGCAGCAGCAGATCTTCCGGCGGGGAGCCATCTTCCTTCCAGGAGATAGAGCCGCTGTTGATAGGCAGTCTGCCCATGATGCAGTTCACCAGCGTGGTTTTGCCCATGCCAGGCCGGCCCAGAACGCCGGTGCAGGTGCCAGGCGCCAGATCGAGGTCCACATCCCAGAGAATGTGGTTCTGACCATAAAATTGATTCACCGAACGTAAACTCAGCATCTGACACTCTCCTTCCCGATCATTAGCCTGAATGCTTCCGCTCTCTGTCGTCTGGCAAACAAGTCATCAGCAGCGGCCCTGTCGCCGTTGCAGCTCAGTGCGCCTGGTGCGCGTTGGTGCCAGAGAGTCCTGCAATTCCCAGGCCAGATCTTAAAACGGCCCTGTTTTCTGCTGCTGTGCCTGCTTTAGGGGAAGGAAAGGTGAGAAAAACTTATCAATTCCCCACGGTCATTACGCACCTGCACTTTTGCAGTGCCTGGCGGCGCTGTTCCTGGTGCAGGCGTGCTCTGAGAAGGCAACGAATCTGATTAAGAATTCTAGTCGGCGCCGGGAAATTTGCCTGGCCAGCGGGGGGAAGGATTAAAAATGCAGACTATTCCGCCAGCCGCGGGCGCGAAATTTAACGGAAAAAAAATTATTTTCGCGGTGTCAGAAGGGCAGGGAAAAACTATACACAGCTGATGGCGGCGGGGCTGCCATCACTTATCCACTATTCCTGTGGATAACCTTGTGCATTAGGTAATGAAAACCAGTTGGAAGCGAGGAAATACGGGGCCTGGTAACATAATGACGAGATTCTGGCCTCATAAGCTAAAGCCAGTAAAATCAGTATTTTATTAAAAAACAAGCCTGCGATTTCTCTGTCAGGTAACCAGACTGTAATTTTGTGACGCTCTATTGACAAATGTTAAATCCGATCTCTGCCTGGGGATAACCTTGCGCAACACGCTTCGCCTGGATTTTCATCGCGCGCCAGAGAGGGGAGCGGAACCGCAACAGGGTTAACATTGCACCATTACTGTTTTTATATCCAGTATTATTTTCTGGCAAAATCACCATAGCCGAGTAAAATAAGTGCCTGCCCGCCGACTTCTCCAGCAGGAAATGCATTCATGAGCAAAGCCTTTAAATTAAACTCTGCCTTTAAACCTTCAGGCGATCAGCCTGAGGCGATCCGTCGCCTGGAAGAGGGACTGGAGGATGGACTGGCCCATCAGACCTTATTAGGGGTAACCGGCTCCGGTAAAACCTTTACCGTCGCCAACGTGATTGCCGACCTCAACCGTCCGACCATGGTGCTGGCGCCCAATAAGACGCTGGCCGCCCAGCTTTATGGCGAAATGAAAGAGTTTTTCCCGGATAACGCCGTGGAGTTCTTCGTCTCTTACTACGACTACTATCAGCCTGAAGCCTATGTGCCCAGCTCCGACACCTTTATCGAAAAAGATGCCTCGGTGAATGAGCACATCGAACAGATGCGTCTGTCGGCCACCAAGGCGCTGCTGGAGCGGCGGGATGTGATCGTGGTGGCGTCCGTCTCCGCGATCTACGGTCTGGGCGACCCCGATCTCTATCTGAAAATGATGCTGCACCTGACCCGCGGCATGATCATCGATCAGCGCAGTATTCTGCGTCGTCTCTCAGAGTTGCAATACACCCGAAACGACCAGGCGTTCCAGCGCGGGACCTTCCGGGTGCGCGGCGAGGTGATCGATATCTTCCCGGCGGAGTCGGATGACATTGCGCTGCGCGTAGAGCTGTTTGACGAAGAGGTTGAGCGGCTGTCGCTATTCGACCCGCTGACCGGCCAGATCGAGTCGGTGGTGCCGCGCTTCACCATCTACCCTAAAACCCACTACGTCACGCCGCGCGAGCGCATCCTGCAGGCGATGGAAGAGATCAAAGTGGAGCTGGCGGATCGCCGGCGGGTGCTGCTGGAGAACAACAAACTGCTGGAAGAGCAGCGTATCACCCAGCGTACCCAGTTTGATCTGGAGATGATGAGCGAGCTGGGCTACTGCTCCGGCATCGAAAACTACTCACGCTATCTCTCTGCCCGCGGGCCGGGCGAAGCGCCGCCAACGCTGTTTGACTATCTGCCTGCCGATGGCCTGCTGGTGGTGGATGAGTCCCACGTCACCATTCCGCAGATTGGCGGCATGTATAAAGGCGACCGGGCGCGTAAAGAGACGCTGGTGGAGTATGGCTTCCGTCTGCCGTCGGCGCTGGATAACCGTCCGATGAAGTTTGAAGAGTTTGAGGCGCTGGCGCCCCAGACCATCTACGTGTCGGCGACGCCGGGTAAATATGAGCTGGAAAAATCGGGCAATGAAGTGGTCGATCAGGTGGTGCGTCCGACCGGTCTGCTCGATCCGATCATCGAAGTGCGTCCGGTCGGCACCCAAGTTGACGATCTGCTGTCGGAGATCCGTCAGCGCGTGGCGGCCAACGAACGTATCCTGGTGACGGTGCTGACCAAACGCATGGCGGAAGATCTCACCGAATACCTGACAGAGCATGGCGAGAAGGTGCGCTATCTGCACTCCGATATCGATACGGTGGAACGTATGGAGATCATCCGCGACCTGCGTCTGGGTGAGTTTGATGTGCTGGTGGGCATCAACTTACTGCGTGAGGGGCTGGATATGCCGGAAGTGTCGCTGGTCGCGATCCTGGATGCGGATAAAGAGGGCTTCCTGCGTTCAGAACGTTCCCTGATCCAGACCATTGGTCGTGCGGCACGAAACGTTAACGGTAAGGCGATTCTCTACGGCGATAAAATTACGCCGTCGATGGCGCGTGCCATTGAAGAGACCGAACGCCGCCGTGAGAAGCAGCAGCTGCACAATGAAAAGAATGGCATCGTGCCGCAGGGCCTCAACAAGAAGATCACCGATATTCTGGAACTCGGCAACAACGTGGTGAAAACCCGTGGCAAAGCCAGACCGGCCCGCCCGGGCGAAGCGCAGGCTCAGGCCGATTTGCTGACCTTAACGCCTCAGGCGCTGCAGAAGAAGATCCACGAGCTGGAGGGACAGATGCAGCAGCATGCGCAGAACCTGGAGTTCGAGCAGGCGGCGAACGTGCGCGATCAGCTGCATGAGCTGCGTACGCTGTTTATTGCGGCCTCATAGCGCCGTTAAAACCCTGAATGGCGTGTTCCAGCGCCACCCTGAGCAGCTGGCGGTCGTGACGATATTTAATGTCGGCGGCCTCCAGCGGTTCACGGACGATCAGCCGATCGTCAATCCCCCGGGTATCGACCGCCGGGCTGACCACCACGGCATCAATCACCCGCTTGCCAATGTAACGCTCCATCATCGCCAGTTTGTCAGCCACCGACAGGCTGGCGGCAGCGGGGCTGAGCTCGCGGCCCAGATTGCCGATAAAGACCATGGTGGCGGGCGTGCGCCGCAGCGCCTGCGCCATCTCATCCATCAGCAGGATCGGCATCAGGCTGGTGTAGAAGCTGCCCGGCCCGATCAGGATCAGATCCGCCTCACCAATCGCCTGCAGCGCTTCCCGCGTAGGCTGGACATTGGGATGCAGCATCAGCTCCTGCGGCGGCTGCTTCATCTCGTCAATCGCCGTTTCGCCGTAAACCATGTTGCCTTCCGCATCCATCGCCACCAGATCCACCGGCTGCTCCGACATCGGGATTAAAAAGGCATCCACCTTCAGCAGGTTGCGGATGATGTTGATCGCCTCCAGCGGGCGCACGCTGAGATGATCCAGCGCGCGCAGCATCAGGTTACCCAGGTTGTGCCCGGCCAGTTCGCCATTACCGGCGAAACGATACTCAAACATCGCAGAGGCGACGCTGGGTTCGGTAATCAGCTGGTTCAGGCAGTTGCGCATATCCCCCCAGGCGATCCCGCCTTCGGAACGGCGGATACGGCCGGTTGAACCGCCGTTGTCGGTGGTGGTGACAATGCCGGTGAGACGCGAGCCCAGCGGGGAAAGGGCAGACATCACGCGGCCCAGACCGTGTCCGCCGCCCAGTGCCACAACGCGATCAAGATCGGCCAGTGTGCGATTCATACTTCTCCTTACTTTCCTTTCGCGTGGCGAGGCTCTAAACGCTAAGCCCGCGCGGATGACTTACGTCAAAATCAGGCGGGCATTTTAACGTATCCTGTCGCGAAAATGCGGTGAAAATTCGATATGTATAAGAATATATAGCGAAAACAGCGAATGGAAGAGTGGCGTGAATCACGCTACCATCATGTTTACCGCGCTGATCAACGGGTCAGCGTACACTCAAGCCTGAATGCCTAAGTCTGCGGATAGGGGGTTCAGGCCGTAGCCATCGAGCTGCCAGGGTGCAGGAAGAAATGACTGCATCTCCCAATCTGGAAAGGTGTTCTGGTGTCACAATTTACTGATGCATACGCGCGTAAGTTCTATTACCTGCGCCTGTCGGTCACGGATGTCTGCAATTTCCGCTGTACCTACTGTCTCCCGGACGGCTACAAGCCGCAGGGAATTCGTAACAAAAGCTTTCTCTCTCTGGATGAAATCCGCCGTGTCACGCGGGCCTTTGCGGCAGCCGGCACGGAAAAAGTGCGGCTGACCGGGGGTGAGCCGTCGCTGCGCCGTGATTTCACTGACATCATCGCCGCGGTGCGTGAAAACGCCGCCATTCGACAGATCGCGGTGACCACTAACGGCTACCGGCTGGCGCGTGACGTGAAGCAGTGGCGCGAGGCAGGCTTAACCGCGCTGAACGTCAGTGTGGACAGTCTGGATGCCCGCCAGTTTCACGCCATTACCGGTCAGGATAAATTTCATCAGGTGATGAGCGGCATCGATGCCGCCTTTGACGCCGGTTTTCGCCAGGTGAAAGTCAACAGCGTGCTGATGCGCGATCTTAACAGCCGCAATCTCGCCACCTTCCTGGACTGGATCCGCACCCGTCCGATTCAGCTGCGCTTTATCGAACTGATGGAAACCGGTGACGGCGGTTCGCTGTTCCGCGATCAGCACGTTTCCGGTGCGGTGATCCGCGACCAGCTGATCGCTCAGGGCTGGCAGCGTCGCGAAAGCGAACGCAGTGACGGCCCGGCGCAGGTTTTTTACCATCCCGACTATGTCGGCGAGATCGGCCTGATTATGCCCTACGCTAAAGATTTCTGTGCCAGCTGCAACCGTCTGCGTGTCTCCGCGCAGGGCAATCTGCACCTCTGTCTGTTTGGCGACGGCGGCATTCCGCTGCGCGATCTGCTGGCGTCGGACGACCAGCAGGCTGAACTGCAGGCGCGCATTGCCAGCAGCCTGGGGCAGAAGAAGCAGACCCATTTTCTCCATCAGGGCAACACCGGCATCACACAGAATCTCTCTTACATTGGCGGCTAATTTCAGGAGGCAGTATGGGTAAACCAGCCAGCGAATTTCAGGCGGTGCAGATTGCGGTGATGACGGTCTCCGATCGTCGCGATGCCAGCAACGACACCTCCGGTGACTACCTGCGCAGCGCGGCGGCGGAAGCGGGCCACAGCGTGGTCGATCACGCTATCGTGCCGGAGAATCTCTATCGCATTCGTGCCACCGTGTCGCGCTGGATCGCCAGTGACGATGTGCAGGTGGTGATCGTGAACGGCGGCACCGGGTTTAACCTGAAGAACAGCACGCCGGAAGCGCTGCTGCCGCTGTTTGACCGCGAGATTGAGGGATTTGGCGAACTGTTCCGGATGATCTCCTACGAGGAGATTGGCGGTTCGACCCTGCAGTCACGCGCCATTGCCGGTCTGGCGAATCAGACGCTGATTCTGGCCGTGCCGGGTTCGACCAGCGCCTGCCGTACCGCCTGGGAGCGCATTATTGCCGACCAGCTTGATGCGCGCACTGCGCCCTGTAATTTTGTCTCACATCTGAAGAAACAATAAGCATGTCTCAACTTACACACATTAACGCCGCGGGCGAAGCGCACATGGTGGATGTCTCCGCCAAGGCTGAAACCGTGCGCGAAGCGCGGGCAGAAGTGCTGGTGCTGATGCAGCCGGAAACGCTGCAGATGATTATTGAGGGCAGCCACCATAAAGGGGATGTCTTTGCTACCGCCCGCATCGCCGGTATCCAGGCGGCGAAACGCACCTGGGAGCTGATTCCGCTCTGCCATCCGCTGATGCTGAGCAAAGTGGAAGTGAACCTCGAAGCAGAACCGGCACACAGCCGGGTCCGCATTACCTCGCTCTGCCGCCTGAGTGGCAAAACCGGCGTGGAGATGGAGGCGCTGACCGCGGCTTCGGTGGCCGCGCTGACTATCTACGACATGTGCAAAGCGGTGCAGAAAGATATCGTCATCGATCAGCTGCGTTTAATCAGCAAGAGCGGTGGCAAAAGCGGCGATTTTCAGGCGGTGGCCCATGATTAAGGTGCTGTTTTTTGCCCAGGTGCGCGAGCTGACCGGCACGGCCGCACTGGAGGTCAGCGCGGACTATCCGGACGTGGCGGCACTGCGCGCATCCCTCGCTGCACGGGACGACCGCTGGGCGCTGGCGCTGGCGTCGGGTAAGCTGCTGGCGGCGGTCAATCAGACGCTGGTGCCGATGACGCATCCCCTGCGCGCCGGTGATGAAGTGGCCTTTTTCCCGCCCGTAACCGGAGGCTGAGATGGACACGCAGATTCGCGTCGGCCCCGCGCCGTTTGACATGGCGGAAGCGTATCGCTGGCTGGCCGCCTGTGATGAAGATGGCGCGGTGGTGACCTTTACCGGTAAAGTCCGCAACCACAATCTGGGGAGTGATGTGGCGGCGCTGACGCTGGAGCACTATCCCGGTATGACCGAGAAAGCACTGCAGGAGATCGTGGCGGCGGCGCGTGAACGCTGGCCGCTGCAGCGCGTCACGGTGATCCATCGCGTCGGCGAGCTGTTTCCCGGCGATGAAATCGTGCTGGTCGGCGTCACCAGCGCCCATCGCGGCAGCGCCTTTTCCGCCGCCGAATTCATCATGGATTACCTGAAAACGCGCGCGCCCTTCTGGAAACGCGAAGCGACAGAGCAGGGTGACCGCTGGGTGGATGCCCGCGACAGCGATCACCAGGCCGCTCAGCGCTGGGAGTAGCGCGGAACTACGGCTGCTTCAGCTGCTCCGCCGGGCCAAAGCGGGTCTGGCCGTGACTGTGCTCACCGCCGCCCGTCGTCCGCTTCAGCTGGATCACCTGGCCCTGCTGCCACGCGTTCGCACCCGCCGCCGCCGGGTGCGCCACGATATCGGCGCGCTGGGCGCGAATCGCTTTGCTGTCGACGTCGAAGCGGCGATCGCGGTCGGCCAGCAGCCGGGAATCCATCTGACCATCCGCCGTAAAGCCCATCATCAGTGCCGGAATGCCGAGCGGCAGCGTTTTATCGCGGTCGGTATGCCAGGTGTGCCAGGTTTTCCCGTAGGTATTCACGATGCGTTTCATCAGGGCGTGATCGGCGCTGGCGGGTAAGCCCGGCGCAATCAGCGTGCCCGACTTCACCTCATACTGGTGGCTGTGCCACAGCTTCTTCTCCTCCGGGGGCAGGGTGTTGAACAGCCGTTCGCTGATGATGTACTCCACCCCCATCAGCCGCGCGTCGCGGGTGTTGCCGTCATAGATCACCGCCTGCATCACATCCTCGTTCAGCACGGTGACGTAGTGGTGTGCCTCCATCTGACCGTTCTGGTCACCATTGTAAAAATGGAAGCCATCCAGATAGGTGTTGATCGCCTCAATCGGCGGTCGTGACTGCATCACGCTGGCGCCGGTCTCCAGCAGCTTCAGCGAGGAGGAGGTGGGCGCGCCCGGTGACTGCACCTGAGCAGGCGTATTATTGGCGCCGCAGCCGGTTAATAACAGGCTGAACGCCGCAACAGGCCAGAGTTTAAACATCGTAAGTTCCTTTAACGTTAAAAAAGGTAACCTTAGTTCAGTTCCCGCCTGCCTGTGAAACGCTGGCGATGATAGAGTAGGGTTTTGGTTCATTCTGAGGACAGGCATGTCATCCACCCCGATTCTGCAACGTCTGACACTGGTCGCCGCGCTGGTGCTGGCGGGCTGTAGCAGCAAGAAAACCCCCGAGGCGCCGGTCCGGCAGCCTGAGGATGTGAAAGCACAAATCCAGCGGCTGCTGCCGTCGCATGTCAGCAACAAAGCGGCATGGAGCGACGATATCTACACCTCTTTCCGCACCCAGCAGATCGATCCCAGCGCCAGCAACCTTTGCGCGGTGATTGCCGTGGCGGATCAGGAGAGCAACTTCAGCGCCGAGGCGGCCGTGCCCGGCCTGCCTAAAATCGCCTGGGGTGAGATCAATCGCCGGGCGGCCAAAGTCCACGTGCCGGCTTTTCTGGTGCGCACGGCGCTGCTGATTAAATCCCCGACCGGCGAAAGTTACGCGGCGCGGCTCGACAAAGTGCGCAGTGAAAAAGAGCTGAGCGCCATCTTTGATGACCTGATCGACATGGTGCCGATGGGCCAGACGCTGTTTGGCAATCTCAATCCGATCCACACGGGCGGGCCGATGCAGGTCAGCATTGCCTTTGCCGAGGCGCATGCCAAAGGCTATCCGTGGCCGGTTGATGGCACGATCCGGCGTGAAGTCTTTACCCGTCACGGCGGGATCTACTTCGGCACCATGCACCTGCTCGGCTACCCGGCTGACTACAGCCAGCCGCTCTACCGCTTCGCGGACTTTAATGCGGGCTGGTACGCCAGTCGCAACGCGGCATTCCAGGCGGCGGTGGCGAAGGCGACCGGGATGAAGCTGGCGCTGGATGGCGATCTGATCCTCTATGGCTCAGACGCGGCGGGCGGCACCGAACTGGCGGTGCGCACCCTGTCGAAGCAGATCGACATGAGCAACAGCGCCATCCGGCGCGATCTGGAGAAAGGGGAGAAAGCGTCGTTCAGCGACAGCGAACTCTGGAAGCAGGTCTTTACCCTGGCGGATAAAATGGCGGGCCGTAAGCTGCCGCGTGAAATGCTGCCAGGCATTAAGCTGGAGAGCCCGAAAATTACCCGCAATCTCACGACGGCGTGGTTTGCGCAGCGCGTCGACAGCCGTTATCAGCAGTGTCTGTCGCGGCGTTAAACGGCATGTTGTGGCGCAGTTGAGCTGAGCTGTGCCACACTTAAATCTGACAGGGCTCCCTGTGGAGCGTCTTACTACTCATCCCTTTATCAAGAGGTGCATCATGGATCGATATCCACGACATGATTCTATCGTTCAACCCGCCTCGCGCGGGCTTCAGGCTTACATGGCCCAGGTGTATGGCTGGATGACCTGTGGTCTGCTGCTGACGGCGTTTGTCTCCTGGTTCGCTGCACGTACGCCTGCGGTCATGGAGCTGGTCTTCGCCAACCGGATCACCTTCTTCGGGCTGATTATCGCGCAGCTGGCGCTGGTGTTCTTCCTGTCAGGCATGGTGCATCGCCTGAGCGGGGCGGTGGCGACCGGGCTGTTTATGCTCTATTCGGCGCTGACCGGCGTCACGATGGCCAGCATCTTCCTGGTTTACACCTACTCCTCCATCGCCAGCACCTTCTTTGTCGCCGCCGGAATGTTTGGCGCGATGAGCTTCTACGGCTACACCACCAAACGCGATCTGAGCCGGTTTGGCAGTCTGTTGTTTATGGCGCTGATCGGCATCCTGCTGGCGTCGCTGGTGAACTTCTGGCTGAAGAGCCCGGCGCTGATGTGGGCGATTACCTACATCGGAGTGGTGGTGTTTGTCGGCCTGACCGCCTATGACACCCAGAAGCTGAAAAATATCGGTGAGCAGATTGATGCGCGCGACACGGAAAACCTGCGTCGCTACTCGATCATGGGGGCGTTAACGCTCTATCTGGACTTCATCAACCTCTTCCTGATGCTGCTGCGGATTATGGGCAACCGTCGCTGAGTCAGGCTACCCGTTTCGCGGCCAGCGCCGCGCTGAACGGCTGAGATGTAAAGGGGGAGGCGCAGCGGTTGCGCCTCCCCCGTTTTATGATGACTTCTGAAGCTTCTGCTCATTCTTCTGGCGCAGATGCTTCGCCCGGCTCTCCAGAACCAGATAGAGCACCAGCGCCAGCAGCAGCGGCAGGATGAAATAGAGGACGCGATAGGCGAGCAGCGCCGCGATAATGGTGCCATGCGACGCGTGCTGACCGCTGAGCAGTGCCAGGAAGACCGCCTCCAGCACGCCAATCCCCGCCGGAATATGAATGATCACCCCGGCAATACTGCTGATCAGCAGCACGCCCAGCACCATCGGATAGCCGACATCGCGCCCCAGCAGCAGCCAGATAATTGCCCCCATCACCATCCAGTTAGCGCAGGAGACGCCAAACTGCAGCAGGGCCATACGCAGCGAGGGGAGCTGCAGCGTCTGCCCTTTGACCGTCCAGCGTCGCTGTTTCGAGAAGGCACAGGCCCAGAGGTAGATCGCCACCAGCACCAGCAGCACCACACCGATCAGCCGCAGGGTGGTCTCGCCGATAAACCAGCCGCTGGGGATGGAGACCATGCCCGCACTGAACACCACGCCAGCCAGCAGAATGTAGCCCAGCCAGTTGGTGGCGATGCTCAGGGAGAAGATGCGGGTGATGGTGGCGCTGTCGAGTCCCAGACGGGAGTAGAGCCGGTAGCGCATCGCCACACCGCCGACCCAGGTGCTCAGCGTCAGGTTAAAGGCGTAACAGATAAACGACACCAGCATGACCTGCCGCTTCGCCAGCTTATGTCCGCAGTAGGCGCGCCCGATGAGGTCATAGCAGCCGTAGACCAGGTAACTCAGCACCACCAGTCCGGCGGCGGTCAGCACCACAAAGCGGTTATAGTTAACGATGACGTCATAAACATCTTCCCAGTTCACTTTGCGGGCATAAACCACCAGCAGCACCACCACCGCGATAAAGAACAGCACGGTGAGGATCTTTTTTGCCAGTTGCCAGCGTGGATGTTTTTTTGCCATCAGGATTTTGCTCCCTGGTTGTCGGCTTCTACGCGATCCTGTGTCTCCATCTCGGGCTGCACCGGGGCAGCCACCTGGGCCAGCCGCGGTGTGTGCGCCGGTAACCAGCCCGCAATAGCCGGGAAATGGCGCAGGAAGTGGAAGACCACCACGCTTTTGCTGAGCTGCCACCAGTTGCGCGGGGGCAGACGATCCTCCTGCACCCGCTGACAATCATTTGCCAGCAGCGCTTCAAGGTTGTCACGCAGCGTCTGGTTAAACGGCCGGTCGTGAATGATCAGGTTGGCTTCCAGGTTGAGTGACAGGCTGAGCGGGTCGAGATTGCTGGAGCCGACGGTGGCCCACTGATCGTCCTTCACCGCGATCTTGCCGTGCAGCGGACGACGGATATATTCATAGACTTCAACCCCGCCATCGACCAGATAGTTGTAGAGCAACTCCGCGCCCACTTTCACAATCGGCATATCCGGCTCGCCCTGCACAATCAGCCGCACCCTGACGCCGCGCTGCGCCGCGTTGCGCATCTCACGCAACAGCCGGTAGCCGGGAAAGAAGTAGGCGTTAGCGATAATCACATCCCGCTTCGCCTCGCGCAGCATCTCAAGGTAGTGCATTTCGATGTCGTCGCGATGTTCGTCATTGTCGCGATAGACATAGAGCACCTGGGCATCGCCGGGTCTGGCATTGACCGCCGGACGGTGAGACCGCGACCCCCACCAGCGGCGGGTAGGCTGTTCACTGCCAATCGCCTGCTGCAGATAGCGGGCGATGTCGCCCACCACCGGCCCTTTGACCTGCACCGCATAATCCTGCTTGGCCTCGGGGCCGTAGTCGGTGTTGTGCTCGGCAGAGAAGTTGATGCCGCCCACAAAGGCCACCACATCATCCACCACCACGGTTTTGCGGTGCAGGCGGCGAAACACGTTAGTACGCATGCCCATCACCAGCGGGCGCGGATCGTAGTAGATGAAGCGCACGCCCGCGCTGGTCAGGCTGTTCACAAAGTTGTCAGAGAGTTCGGCGGAGCCGTAGCCATCGACCATGATTTCAACCCGCACCCCACGCTGGGCCGCCGCCAGCAGTTCGCGATGCAGGGCATTGCCGACCTCATCCTCAAACAGAATAAAGGTTTCAATCAGCACCGTGCGCTCGGCCCGCTGTATCGCACCAAAGACGCGCGGGAAAAACGCCTCACCATTTTCCAGCAACAGCAGCCGGTTGCCTTCCTGCCAGCTGAAATTCATAGGTGAATCTCCACGGCCAGCGGCGCATGGTCGGAGAGATGGGACCACGGCTTACGCGGCAGCGCCCACGGATGAGTGACGGTGGCATTACGTACATAGATGCGGTCGAGCCGCAGAATCGGGAAGCGCGCCGGGAAGGTGCGCGCCGGGCGTCCGGTTTTCATGCTGAATACCTCTTTCAGGCCTGCGCCCTGTTTTAAGATCGCGTTAGCGCGTCGTTGCCAGTCGTTAAAATCACCCGCCACCACAACCGGCGCGTCGGGCGGCAGCGAGGTGACCATTTCACATATCATCTTCATCTGCGCGCGGCGGTGCGAGGCCTTCAGGCCAAGGTGCACGCAGATAACGTGCAGCGTGCCATGCGGCTCGGGCAGGGCGATCTGACAGTGCAGCATGCCGCGATTTTCACTGCCCGCCACCGAGATATCCCGGTTCTCATACTCTGCAATCGGAAAGCGCGACAGCACGGCATTGCCGTGATGTCCTTCCGGGTAGACCGCATTGCGCCCGTAGGCGAAATCGTTCCACATGGTGTCGGCCAGAAACTCATAGTGTGGCGCCTCGGGCCACGCGTCATGGTTAAGCGGATGGATGGCATGCGTGCCCATCACCTCCTGCAGAAGGACCACATCCGCCGACGTTGCGCGAACGGCTTCGCGTAATTCCGGCAGGATGAAGCGGCGATTAAACGGGGCAAAACCCTTGTGTGTATTGATCGTCAGGACTTTTATTGAAAATCCTTGCGTGTTTTGTGGCATACTCGCGACGCACTCCTTTTCATCATCACCAGAATCAAAGTGTAGTCTTTGTCACAAATGGGTGGTGAGAGAGGGCGATAATTAAGGCGTTATCCGAAAATTGTTTTACATTGAGGAAACCGTTTCCGGCTTGTGCCGGTAGCACTTGGGCGACCTGTTGGGTCTGCCAGGAGAACTGAATGAAATGGTCTAATCGTATTCAAATCATCACGGGTCAGACATACATGCATATCGCTATGCATCTGCTGGTGATCGCTGCGCTGATCTGGGGCTGGAAGCACAAGGCCCTGGTCGATGTCTGCAGCACGCTGGTGGCCGTCTACGCACTGGTTTTTGTTGCCATGCTGGCAACACAGCGCATCGCCCGTTTACGGACCCTTGGCGATTATCTTGAAGAAGCGACCACCACTTACTACTTTGGCGCTGCCATGATGACACTGTTCCTGGTGTCGCGGATCTACCACAACAACCTGCTGCTGGCGTGCCTCGGCGTGGTGATGTTGCTGGGTCCGGCGCTGGTGTCGCTGCTGGCGAAAGAACCGCCACGGCGCATTGAAAAAAAACGTAGCTAAGTTGAAGGCCACCGAAAGGTGGCCTTCCTGTTTATGGGGCAGGGAAGATGTGTGTGTAAATGTGAGCTATCTCGCACACTTGCTCTAAAGCTGCTACACTCGCCCGCTTACGCATCGTAGTTTGTGCCCTTTTCACGCGTCAGCCCCAGCTGCCGTCACTATCCCTCTGAAAACTACACCGTGAATCACGGACAGAGCGGACCGGAGTAAATCACGTAATGTCTTTTGACTCTCTCGGCCTGAGTGCCGATATTTTGCGCGCGGTCGCCGAACAAGGCTACAGCGAACCTACACCTATCCAGCGCCAGGCGATTCCTGTGGTGCTGGCAGGCCGCGATCTGCTGGCGAGCGCCCAGACCGGCACCGGCAAGACGGCCGGCTTTACCTTACCTCTGCTTGAAAAACTCTCTGCGACCACCACGCCGGTGCGCGGCCGTCGCCCGGTGCGCGCCCTGATCCTGACCCCGACCCGTGAACTCGCGGCGCAGGTCGGCGAAAACGTCAGTGACTACAGCAAATATCTCCCGCTGCGGTCGATGGTGGTGTTTGGTGGCGTCAGCATCAATCCGCAGATGGTTAAACTGCGTGGCGGCGTCGACGTGCTGGTGGCGACACCGGGTCGTCTGCTGGATCTGGCGCATCAGAATGCGGTTGACCTCTCTAAGGTCGAAATTCTGGTGCTGGATGAAGCGGACCGGATGCTCGATATGGGCTTTATCCACGACATCCGTCGCGTGCTGGCGCGTCTGCCGGCTAAGCGTCAGAACCTGCTCTTCTCGGCCACCTTCTCTGATGAGATCAAAGGCCTGGCTGAAAAACTGCTGACCAACCCGGAAATGGTGGAAGTGGCGCGCCGCAACACCGCCTCTGAACAGGTTGCTCAGCAGGTGCATTTCGTGGATAAGAAGCGCAAGCGGGAACTGCTGTCGCAGCTGATTGGCGAAGGGAACTGGCAGCAGGTGCTGGTCTTTACCCGTACCAAGCATGGCGCTAACCACCTTGCCGAGCAGCTGGGCAAAGATGGCATCACCGCCGCCGCGATCCACGGCAACAAGAGCCAGGGTGCCCGTACCCGTGCGCTGGCTGACTTTAAATCCGGCGGGATCCGCGTGCTGGTAGCGACCGATATCGCGGCGCGTGGCCTGGATATCGAAGAGCTGCCACATGTGGTCAACTATGAGCTGCCCAACGTCGCCGAAGATTATGTGCACCGTATTGGCCGTACCGGCCGTGCGGCGGCCACCGGTGCGGCACTGTCACTGGTCTGCGTCGATGAGCATAAACTGCTGCGTGATATCGAACGCCTGCTGAAGCGTGAAATCCCGCGCCTGGCGATTCCGGGTTATGAACCCGATCCGAGCATCAAAGCAGAGCCTATCATCAACGGTCGCCAGCAGCAGTCGCGCGGCGGTGCAGGCGGCGGGCGCGGTCGTGGTCAGGGCGGACAGGGTGCGGGTGCACCACGTTCATCCGGCGACAAGCGTTCTCAGCCTCGTCGTCAGGGACAGCCTGCGCCTCAGGGCGACAAGCCCGCTTCCCGTCCGCGTCGTCCGGCACCGAAGCGCACCGGGAACGTCTGAGTATGAGGGTTTTACTGGCGCCGATGGAGGGCGTGCTTGATTCGCTGGTGCGCCAGCTGTTATCGGAAGTGAACGACTACGATCTCTGCATCACCGAGTTTTTGCGCGTGGTCGATCAGCTGCTGCCGGTAAAATCCTTTTATCGTCTCTGCCCCGAGCTGCATAACAACAGCCGCACGCCTTCCGGCACGCGGGTGCGGATGCAGCTACTGGGGCAGCATCCCGAATGGTTAGCCGAGAACGCCGCCCGTGCGGTGGCGCTGGGCTCCTGGGGGGTGGATCTCAACTGCGGTTGTCCCTCTAAGCTGGTCAACGGCAGCGGGGGCGGGGCGACCCTGCTTAAAGATCCCGATCTGATCTATCGCGGCGCGAAAGCGATGCGTGAAGCGGTGCCTGCTGACTTACCGGTCACGGTGAAAGTGCGGCTCGGCTGGGATTCCAGCGCCCGCAGTCTGGAGATCGCCGATGCTGTACAGCAGGCGGGAGCCAGTGAGCTGGTGGTGCATGGACGAACCAAGGAAGAGGGCTATCGTGCCGAGGCGATCAACTGGCAGGCGATTGGCGAGATTCGTCAGCGGCTGCGCATTCCGGTGATTGCTAACGGTGAAATCTGGGACTGGCAGAGCGCGCAGAACTGTATGGCGGTCACCGGCTGCGATGCGGTGATGATTGGCCGCGGTGCGCTGAACATCCCTAACCTGAGCCGGGTGGTCAAATATAACGAGCCGCCAATGGCCTGGCCTGAGGTGGTGCGCCTGTTGCAGAAATATAGCCGGCTGGAAAAGCAGGGTGACACCGGACTCTATCACGTTGCGCGCATCAAACAGTGGCTTGGCTATCTGCGCAAAGCGTATGCAGAAGCGGATGGCCTGTTCAGCGAAATCCGGGCGTTAAAATCGTCGGGCGATATTGCACAGGCGATCGATCGTCACGCGACGGTTCATGGTTTGTGATAAAAAATCAGGCGACCCCTTAGCGGCCTGACGGTATAGTGAGCCAAATTTCCTTCACCGCAACTCTGCTATGTCTGACACCGCCGTGTTGAGCAACAGCCAGCTCAACAAACGTATCCTTTCCGTTATCGTTTTCACCTTCTTCTGCTATCTCTCCGTCGGCTTGCCGCTGGCTGTGCTGCCTGGCTTTGTCAAAAATCACCTCGGCTTCAGCTCATTCATCGCCGGGCTGATTATCAGTATTCAGTATTTCGCGACGCTGCTCAGCCGTCCTCAGTCGGGCCGTCTGGCCGACCGGCTTGGCCCTAAACGCGTGGTGATGCTGGGGCTGCTCTGCTGCGGCATGAGCGGGGTGCTGACCATCGTCGCCGCCCTGCTGAGCAGCTGGCCATGGCTGAGCCTGACGCTGCTGGCTGTCGGACGGCTGTTTCTTGGGGTGGGCGAAAGCTTCAGCAGCACCGGCTCCACCCTGTGGGGCATGAACATCGTCGGGCCGCTGCAGACCGCCCGAGTGATCTCCTGGAACGGCGTCGCCACCTATCTGGCGATGGCGGTGGGCGCACCGCTGGGCGTGATGCTCAACGGTCAGTTCGGCATGAGCGGCTTTGCTGGCCTGATTGCGGTGATGGGGATAGCAGGCTATCTGATGGCGAGCCGCAAACCCGCCGTCACCGTCAGCCTGGGCGAGCGCATTCCGTTTCATCGCGTCTTTTCCCGCGTCTGGCTCTACGGTCTGGCGCTGGGCTTCGGCACCATCGGCTTTGGCGTGATTGCCACCTTCATTACCCTCTACTTTGCCAGCCGCAACTGGCAGGGCGCGGCCTATGCGCTGACGCTGTTCAGCCTGGGCTTTGTGCTGGTGCGTCTCGGCTTCGGGCGCTTTATCACCCGCTTTGGCGGACTGCGCGTCTCGCTGTTCTCCTTTCTGCTGGAGTGTGTGGGACTGCTGCTGATCTGGCAGGCGGACAGCGCCTGGCTGGTGGGGGCGGGGGCGTTTCTGACCGGCAGCGGTTTTTCGCTGGTCTTTCCGGCCCTGGGGGTGGAAGCCGTTAAGCGGGTTGAGCGCCAGGATCAGGGATCGGCGCTCGGCACCTACTCCGCCTTTCTCGATCTGGGACTGGGCTTAACCGGCCCGGTGGCGGGACTCTTTATCGGACACTGGGGCATGCGGTCGGTCTACCTCGCGGCGGCGATCATGGTCCTGGGTGCGCTGCTGATTACCCTGCGGCTCTGCGCTCAACAGCGGCTTACCAGCGGGTGAGCCGCCGGGTCATCAGAAACGGGTAAACAGCCAGTAGAGCAGGGCGGAGAGCAGAACGGAGACCGGCAGGGTTAAGACCCAGGCGACCGCCAGGTTGCGCAGCGTGGCAAGCTGCAGGCCGGAGCGATTGGCCGCCATGGTGCCCGCCACGCCCGAGGAGAGCACATGGGTGGTGGAAACCGGTAAACCGAAACCGTCCGCCGCGCCAATGGTCGCCATCGCCACCAGCTCGGCGCTGGCGCCCTGCGCATACCTGAGATGGGTTTTGCCGATGCGTTCTCCCACCGTGACCACAATCCGGCGCCAGCCGACCATCGTGCCAAGCCCCAGCGCAATCGCCACCACCACTTTTACCCACATCGGAATAAAGCGGGTGGCGCTGTCGAGTTCGCTTTTCACGGCTTTCAGATTGCGTTCCGTCTCCTGCGGCAGCGTGACCTTTGCGGTCTGCAGATGCTTGATCGACTCTGATGCCAGATACATCTGGTTGCGGGTGTTGGTCACCGCCTGGGCGGGGATGTTATCCATCGAGCCATAGCGGCGAATCTCATCACCCACTTCATTGAGCGTCATCGCCAGCGCCGGTAACACCTCGCTGTTCATCCGGTTGCTGCCGACAAAACCGGTCAGCACCTCGCGGGCCGCCGAAGGGTGTGCCGCCGCCGGTTGCAGCTGGCGCAGCTGATGTGCGGTGACTTCGGTCAGCGCGGCCACGCGGGGGATCTGGTCGGCGGGCAGCGATCGATTCAGGGCGTAGGCGATCGGCATGGTGCCGACCAGGATCAGCATAATCAGCCCCATCCCTTTCTGCCCGTCGTTAGAGCCGTGTGCAAAAGAGACGCCGGTACAGGTCAGGATCAGCAGGCCGCGGATCCAGACCGGCGGCGGCTGATCGCTCTGTGGCGCACGGTAAAGCTGGCGATTGCGGATAAAGCGTTTCATGACCCACAGCAGCAGCCCGGCACAGACGAAACCCACCACCGGCGAGAGCAGCAGCGCATAGCCCACCTTCAGCGCCTGATCCCAGTCCACGCCGCTCAGGCCGTTGCGCCCGTGCAGCATCGCGTTGGCGACGCCGACGCCGATGATGGAGCCAATCAGGGTGTGGGAGGAGGAGGAGGGCAGGCCAAAATACCAGGTACCGAGATTCCAGATAATGGCGGAAAAAAGCAGTGCATAGACCATCGCGAAGCCGTTGCCGCTGCTGGCCTGCAGGATCAGCTCCACCGGCAGCAGCGAGATAATGCCAAACGCCACCACGCCGCTGGAGAGCAGCACGCCCATAAAATTACAGAAACCGGACCAGACCACGGCGACGCCGGGCGTCAGCGAATGGGTATAGATCACCGTGGCGACGGCATTGGCGGTGTCGTGAAAACCATTGACGAACTCAAAGCCGAGCGCAATCAGCAGCGCCAGGCCCAGCAGAAAGAAGGGCAGGAGGCTGGTGACCGGCATGTTGGTCTCTTCAACGTCACTGACCAGATTGAGGCCGGCGAACGCGAGACCCGCGACCAGCAGAATAAAAAACAGCGGTTTACTGAAGCGACTGCCTTTGCCGTTGAAATCAGGCCGGCCCCGGACGGATGAGGGGAGACTGTTTTCACTCATGGTGTACCTCATGTGGCGGATAGCGGATGCCGATTTGCACCGGGTTATCGCTGTGTGATACGCGCTTTATATGACAGAAAAATGATGGGCAGGCAGGAAATTTAGCCGGAGAGGGCGGTATAGCGCGGGCAATAAAAAAGCCAGCGACAGGCGCTGGCTTCTGAGAACAGGCGGTCCGTTACGAATTGTTATTCGTGGCGGCAGCCGGGGCGGCCGGGGTCACCGGGGCCGCTTCTGTCGCAGGCTGCTGAGGCTGCGCAGCATCACTGCTGGCACCCTGAGGCGTAACCGGAGTCATTGGCTGCTCCTGAGGGGCGGCCTGTGAGTTTTCCGGCACCTGAACAGGCGCAGTCTGAACGTTGTTCTCCACACCGTTCACTTTTACCGGCATACCGGTACGGCCCTGAATCGCGGCGTTAACCTGATCCTGATTGATGCTGCCATCAGCCAGCACTTTGGTCACGGCCTGAGTCAGCGTGATCGGCACCAGCTCACGGGAGTTGAACTGCTCTTCGGTGGTCGACAGCGGGTTGTGCACTTCAAGGTAACGTGAACCGTCTGGCTCAACCGAGGCTTTCACCGGCTGGTCAACGAACTGAACGCGGGTGCCGACCGGCACATTCTGATAGAGCCACTTGATGTCATCCGCACGCAGACGCACACAGCCGTGGCTCACGCGCAGGCCGATACCGAAGTTGGCGTTGGTGCCGTGAATCGCATAGAGACGACCGATGTAGAGCGCATAGAGGCCCATCGGGTTGTCCGGGCCAGCCGGGAAGACGGCAGGCAGCGTTTCACCGCGAGCGGCGTAGTCGGCGTGCATCCCTTTGGTTGGCGTCCAGGTCGGGCCATCTTTTTTGCGTTCAACCGCCGTGGTCCAGTTGATCGGGGTATCTTTACCCAGCTCACCGATACCAATCGGCAGGACAACCACGGTTTTGCTGCCTTTCGGATAGTAGTAAAGACGCATCTCGGCGCTGTTGATCACAATGCCTTCGCGCGGGGCGTCAGGCAGGATCAACTGCTGTGGGATAATCATTTTGCTGCCGGCTTTCGGCAGATAAACGTCAACGCCCGGATTGGCTTCCAGCATGTTGCTGAGGCCCATCTGATACTGCGCCGCAAAAGCTTCCAGCGGCAATTTGCTGTCTTCAGGAACGGTAATTTCAATATTTTCCCCGATCAGACGGCTGTTAGCCGGCGGTAACGGGTAAACCACAGCAAAGGCTGACTGGCTGAACGCCGCCAGAGCCAGTGCGATTGAAGCGAAAGCGCGAATCATTTTCATATTTTACAAGTCTTTATCGCCCTGTTTCAGGCTGGTCAAAGTATCGAATTCATGCCGGCCAATGTGACCTGCTGCGCATTATATGTTCATTGATCTGATGTTGTGAATCAGGATTTTAACCTGACAGTAATACTTTACCTAAAACCGTGCAGAGATGAGCGCCTTTCGGGAAAAGAGGGCGCTGAAAACCGCGATGACTAAGGCTGCCACTGGGTCTGTTCGCCGCTGAGTTTCCGGTTCAGGAAAAAGGCGGCGCTGATTAACGCCAGGTGCGTCAGCGCCTGCGGCGTATTGCCCAGCGCATGGCCGTGGCTGTCAAACTCCTCGGCGTAAAGGCCCAGCGGATTGGCGTAGCTCAGCAGCTTCTCAAACTCAAAATGCGCCTCCTGTATCCGGCCTGCGCGCGCCAGGCACTCTACATACCAGAAGGAACAGGCACCGAAAGAGCCTTCCCCTCCCTGCAGGCCATCGGCCGGGGTTTCATGAATATTGTAACGCCGCACCATGCCATCGCTGACCAGGTCCTTTTTGATCGCGTCCAGCGTAGAGAGCCAGTCCGGATCCGTGGCACCGACAAAGCGCACCAGCGGCATCAGCAGCATGGAGGCGTCGAGATAGTCGCCGTGACGCGTGGAGGTGAAGTGCCCGCGCTCCTCGTTCCAGAAATTGGCCCAGATATCTTCGCGGATCTTACGCCGCGCCTCATCCCAGCGCTGATAGGGCATCGGCAGCGATCGCTTCATGCCCAGACGCAGCGCGCGGTCCATCGCCACCCAGCACATCAGGCGGGAATGCAGGAAATGTTCCGGTTCACCGCGCATCTCCCAGATCCCCGCATCGGGCTGATCCCAGTTCTCGCTCAGCCAGTCGATCATCTTCACTACGTGCTCCCAGCCGCGCTGAGAGATCGCCTCGCCATATTTATTGGCCAGATAGATCGCATCCATCAGCTCGCCATAGATGTCGAGCTGGGTCTGCTGCCAGGCATCGTTGCCGATGCGCACCGGCCGGGAATCGCCGTAGCCGGAGAGGTTGAGCAGCTCCATCTCATGCAGTTCGGTGCCGCTGTCAAGCCGGTACATCACCTGCAGGCGCATCTCGTCGTGATGACTGTTCTCGACGCAGCGACCCACCCATTCCGTAAAGTGTTTGGCTTCATCGGTATAGCCCAGCCGCATCAGGGCATACATGCTGAATGAGGCGTCGCGGATCCAGGAGGCGCGATAGTCCCAGTTTCGTTCACCGCCCAGCTCTTCGGGCAGGCCAAAGGTTGCCGCCGCCGCAATGGAGCCATACTGATGTGAGGTGAGCAGCTTCAGCACCAGCGCGGAGCGCTGCACCATTTCACGCCAGCGTCCCTGATAGGTGCTCTTTGCGCTCCAGCGTCGCCAGTAGTTGAGGGTATCTTCAAAGCAGTGTTCGGTCGCCAGCGCTTCGATATGCGCATCGTCGACGCTGCCAAATTCAAACTGCGCATGTTCGCCCGGCTGCAGGGTAAAGACGGCGGTCGCGCTCTCATCCTCCAGCGTCATGACGACGCTGGCGGCGAGGCGCAGCGAGGGCTGACCTTCGGCATGAAAATCGATACAGCCGTGATGGGCCTCGGCGCGCGTCTGCGCCCGGGCGTAGTCGTGACGTGGTGAACAGCGCAGGGTAAAGGTCGCGCTGCCGCGTACCATTTTGACCCGCCGGATCAGACGCGGCAGTTTCTCCCTGTCATCGCAAATCGGCATATAGTCGGTAATTTCTGCGACCCCCTGCTCATCCAGCCAGCGGGTCTGCAGAATATTGGTGTCGGGCAGGTAGAGCTGCTGACGGCGCGCATCGGGCCAGTCCGGCGAGAGGGAGAAGAGGCCGGCATCGTCGCTGTCGAGCAGGGCAGAGAAGACCGACGGGCTGTCGAGTTCAGGCCAGCAGAGATAATCAATCGTCCCGTCATTCGCCACCAGTGCACAGGTGCGGAGATCGCCAATGACGCCATGCTCTTCAATCTTACGTTTTACCTTACTCATGCTCATCTCCCTGTCAGTGTGCTGTTAACTATAGCTGAGCATGCCGATGCGGCTTCGTTTGGGCAGCTGTCAGCGCTTATTGATCGGCCCGACGGTTATGCCAGCGCCGGATCACCCAGCGCAGGACAAAGGCGAACACCACCGCACCCACCAGCCAGAGCAGATGTTTCAGATGCTGATCGAGTTTATGCAGCCACGGCGCGATAATGCCGCCTGCAAAATAGCCCAGGGTGACAAAGATCAGCGCCCAGATGGCCGCACCGATGATATTGAGGATAAAAAATTTCATCGGATTGAGGCGGCTGGCCCCGATGATGATGGGACCAATCAGGCGAAAGCCATACATAAAGCGCACGCCGATTACAAACAGGCTGGGACGGCGTTTGATCAGGCGGTTCGCCTTCACCACCTTATCCTGATGCTTTTTAAAGCGGCGCAGGATGCGGGTTCCCCAGCGGCGGCCAACCCAGTAGAGCAGCTGGTCGCCGATGATCCCGCCGCCCATCGCAGCCAGCACCACGCCCGCATAGTGCAGCAGTCCTTCATGGGCAGCCACGCCGCCCAGTAAGGTAAATGTCTCCCCCTCGGCAATACAGCCAATCAACAGTGCCAGATAACCGTACTGCGTAATTAATGCGTTGATATCCAGATGCAAAGTGACACTCCCTGTTCGGTGGCTGTTTCTTCAAGTCTATACGCGAATTGGCTTCGCTTCCGCCCGGCCGCGCGGGTGCGTTTATTTCTGCTGTTTTTTTGTCCGGTCGTCACGAAAGTTTTGCTGCCGTTTATACTTGAGAAGACGCTGCCCCCAAAGACGCATGCTCATCGGGCGGCCCACTGCATCAGAGGAGTGACTGTATGAACCATGTCTGGGGACTTCTGGCGCATCCGAATCAGGAAATGCGTGATATCAAGCAAGAGAATGAGAGTGTATCGCACCACTATACCCACCATGTTCTGCTGATGGCGGCGATCCCGGTGATCTGCGCCTTCATCGGGACCACTCAGCTGGGGTGGAACCTGGGCGAGGGGCGATATGTGCAACTTAACCTGGCGACCGGGCTTGGGCTCGGCATCCTGTTCTATCTGATTATTCTCGGTGGCGTCGCGGTGATGGGGCGGGTGATCCACTGGATGGCACGTGATTATCCGCAGCGGCCCGGCGTGCAGCGCTGTACCGTCTTCGCGGGTTATGTGGCGACACCGCTGTTTCTCAGCGGGCTGGTAGCGCTCTATCCGCTGGTCTGGCTCTGCGTGCTGGCGGGTGCGCTGGCGCTGCTCTACACCGGCTACCTGCTCTATATCGGCATTCCGCTGTTTCTGAACATCGACCGTGAAGAGAGCCTGCGCTTCTCCGGTTCTACCCTGGCGATCGGCGTGCTGGTGTTTGAAGTGTTACTGGCCCTGACCGTGGTGCTGTGGGGATATGGTCCCCGCCTGTTCTAGACAACCGCTGCCGCCGGCCTGGCGGCAGTTTTCTTTTTACGCCCGGATACACTCTCCCCAGGAAATTTCTTAACCTTCCGCGTATGATGCTGCTGCCAGCCCGCGCGCCGACGTGACTGAGGCGGGCGGCCTGTGTCTCTCTGGCACAGTACATAACACCAACCGGGTTTTTCTACGATGTCTGCAAAAATTCGTTCCAGCCTGCTTTCGCTGGCACTGCTCGTTTCCGGGCAGATTGTTTCACTTCCGGCTCAGGCGACCACCTCCCTGTCGCAGCTTACGCCTATTGCTCAGCCGCAGATTGCCTCTGGCAGTGCGATGATTGTCGACCTCACCACTAATAAAGTGCTCTTCTCCAGTCACCCGGATCGGGTCAGGCCGATTGCCTCTATCACCAAGCTGATGACGGCGATGGTGGTTCTGGATGCGCACCTGCCGATGAACGAGATGTTAACCGTCGATATCAGTCAGACGCCGGAAATGCGTGGCGTCTTCTCACGCGTGAAGCTCAACAGCCAGATCAGCCGCCGTAACATGCTGCTGCTGGCGCTGATGTCCTCGGAGAACCGCGCTGCCGCCAGCCTGGCTCATGCCTATCCGGGCGGATACAACGCCTTTATCCGGGCGATGAATGCCAAAGCGCGGTCGCTGGGTATGAAACAGACCCGCTACGTGGAGCCGACCGGCCTGTCGACGCAAAACGTCTCCAGCGCTCAGGATCTGGTCAAATTACTCAAGGCGACGCGCGAATATCCGCTGCTCGGCGCCCTCAGCACCACCAAAGAAGAGACGGCCGTGTTTGCCCATCCGAGCTATGCACTGCCGTTCCGCAACACCAACCATCTGGTCTACAAAAATGACTGGCATATCCAGCTGACCAAGACCGGTTACACGGACGAGGCGGGGCACTGCCTGGTGATGCGCACCATGATCAACAATCGTCCGGTGGCGCTGGTGGTGCTGGATGCCTTCGGCAAATATACCCATTTCGCGGATGCCAACCGTCTGCGTAGCTGGATCGAGACCGGCAAAGCCGCGCCGGTGCCTGCGGCTGCGCTGGCGTACAAAAAGCAGAAGTCGGGCCAGGTCGCCAGCAACGGGGACAGCAGTGCCGGCGTGGAGTAAAGAGAGCAGAGAACGTCTGCTGTGTTACCCGGCGCTGTCTGCTGTCTGAGCAGACGCGCCGGGCGAGCCGGGCAGCGGCGTAACGCGCGCGGTCTGCCCGGAATTAGCCCGAAAAATACCCGTTATTCCTATATTGCCATCCCTTGCAAAGTCCTACACTACGCGCGACTGGCGAGGGACGATCGCCTGATATAAGCTGCCGGAATTTTACTCATATGTTTATAAGATCCTTTTTTGCATGGTTAATGCTGACGCTGGTGGTGTTTGCCCCGGCGGTGACGCAGGCGGCGGATGATATCACCGCGGCGGCACAGGAACAGGAACAGGATGCCCAGCCGAAGCTGAATGCTTCGGTTGAACTGCCGAAAATGCAGAAGATCCTCGATAAGATTAAGAGCCAGGTGTCAGGCGACGCGGGCGAAAACAAACTGAATCAGCTGAATGAGATGGCGCTGGAGCTTTCCGGCAATGCCGACACGCTGGGTCAGGCGCTGATCCCCGATCGCCAGCAGCTGGAAGCGCAGTTGCAGGTGCTGGGTCCGGCCCCCAAAGCTGACAGCGGGGTAAAAGAGACGCCGGAGGTGACGCGCAAGCGAAACGCGCTGGAGAGTCAGAAAAGCAAACTCGACGACCAGATCAAGCAGGCAGAGGGCATTAAAAATGGTGCCTTAACGCTGTCGTCGCAGATTGTTAACCTGCGCCGTGACCAGCTGAAAAGTCAGCTGGCGCTCAACTCCGGTACCATTCTCGGTGCGCGTTTCTGGTCTCCCCTGACCAACAGCCAGGACCTGGACGGTGAGAAGATCGGCGAGTTTCTGCAGGAGCTGCAGGACACCGCGGCGCTCTCCTGGGAGCCGGGCTGGCGGATAGGCAGTACGCTCTGGCTGCTGGCGGCGCTGCTGGTGATGACGGTGGGTCGTCGCTACAGCGAGGAGTTTCTCGCCTGGGTCAGCATTCATAAAATGCCGGAAGGCAAACTGCGCCGCAGCTTCCTGGCGGCCGCGATCGCCCTGACCACGCTGGTGGCGGTAGTACTCACCTTTAACTTTATCGCTCTGGCGTTTACCCGCCGCGATGAGGTCTCGGAAAATGTGCAGGACTTTGTCGATCGGCTGGTTCAGCTCAGCGTCTTTTGTGGCCTGATCGCCGGACTGGGGCGTGCGTTTCTCTCTACGCGGCGGCCGAGCTGGCGTTTGCCCACCATCTCCAATGAAGTGGCGCTGGCGCTCAAACCGTTTCCGCCCATTACCGCAGTGCTGGTGTTTATCTTCCAGACGGTGGAGGCCTTTAACTACAGCGTCGGCACCAGTCTGAATACCACCATTTTCGCCAACGGCCTGACGGCGCTGCTGATAGGCAGCACCGCGCTGGCCATCAGCATGCGAACCAACCGCGTTCGTCGTCGCATGACGCTGGCAGGCACGCCGCCGGAAGCCCGCTCTACGCTGGTCGGGCTGATCCAGCTGGGGCTGACCCTGACCGCACTCGCCATCCTGATCTCGCTGCTGGTCGGTTATGTCACGCTGGCGCGATTCCTGAGTTATGAGGTGATCTGGTGTGGCCTGCTGTTTGGCTCCTTCTACTTCCTGAGCCATCTGCTCAACGATGGCTGTGAGAGTCTCTTTTCGACCAGCAATGCAACCGGCCGCCGCATTCAGAGTTCGCTCAACATCAATGAGCGTCATCTGCAGCAAACCGCCACGCTGCTGACGGCGATTGGTAAGACCATCCTGGTGCTGTTTGTGGCGCTGGCGCTGGTCAACGGGACGTTTGCCTCCTCAACGCCGATTGAGCTGCTGCAGAAGGTGATTGAGTTCTGGGGCGGGAAAGGGCTGGAGTCCCTGAATATCGTTCCGGCACACATGGTTAATGCGCTGATCTGCCTGATTGTCGGCATCTATGTGCTGCGCTCGGTGCGCCGCTGGCTCGACACCGACTTCCTGCCAAAAACCACCATGGACGTGGGGATGCGGGTGTCGCTGGTGACGCTGTTCAGCAACATCGGTTATGTGCTGATCATCCTGCTGACCCTGTCGATCATGGGGCTGCAGTGGAACAAGCTGGCCTGGATCGTCAGTGCGCTGTCGGTCGGTATCGGTTTCGGCCTGCAGGAGATCGTGAAGAACTTTATTTCGGGCCTGATTCTGCTAACCGAGCGGCCGGTGAAGGTGGGCGATCTGGTGACCATCAGCGGCATCGAAGGGGATATCCGCCGGATTAACGTGCGTGCCACCGAGATCCAGCTGGGTGACAAATCCACGGTTATCGTGCCGAACTCGCAGTTTATCTCGCAGAACGTGCGCAACGCCACGATGGGCAATGCGCAGGGTGTGGTGACGATTACGCTGACCTTCCCGCTCAACATCGATCCGGTGAAAGTGCGCGATATTCTGCTCGATGTTTACAACGAAAACGAACGCATTCTGGAGACGCCAGAGCCATCTGTTTCGTTTAAAGATCTGACCCAGCAGGGCATTGTGCTGAGCGTGACCGGTAACGTGGCCGGACAGCGCCAGATTTCCGGCGCCAAAAGCGATCTGCTGTTCGATATTCTGACGCGCCTGCGTAAAGAGGGCATCCTGCTTTCCACACCGCAGACCATGATTATCGAACGCCGTCAGCAGCCGGATGCAGAACCCGAAGAGAAGCTGGTTTAAGGCAAAAGGGCCGGGTTTTACCGGCCCTGATCGTCGTTCCGCGAGCGCAGCGAGGCGAGGAGGGATCCTCTGCTCTGTCCGGGCGTTTGTGCGCGAACGACTGCCAGTATTCGCTGACGACGGGAACCTGCACCGATTCACCTGCGCCAAGGCCGGTGAACTTCTCTGTCGGCTCCAGCCGGGTTAAACCGCCGACAAGGTGGGTCATTCTGAACTGGTCATGTTCGACCCGCAGTCTCTGGTGGACGTTGCTCAGGTAGAGGGCCCAGTGCCTGTCCGTCAGGGCCGGGCCGTTGTTAGTCAGAGTTAGGGTGGCGCGATTGCAGGCGGCGAAGTCGCCACCCACTGCGGCACAGTCGGTGCCATGAAGGGCAGCCTGATTATCGTTGACCTGACAGGTGAGCCTGAAGTGACGGATTGGATCCACTCCCCGCTGAACTGAGGCGCTGCCGTAAGCTGAGGCTGTAAGGCTCAGCAGCGTGAGCGCCATAAGGTATCGCTTTAACATCATGATTCATCCCTGCTGAAACGGATAGTGCGCCACCCGTAAGGGTTAGCGCTGCCTGAATAAGGCATTCTCTCTTTTTATGTTATTTTTCAACGGCACTCTATTTTCCGGCTGACAGATGATCAATTGGCAGGGCAATCTTTTGTGAGATATTACGCAGAACAGAATCGCTTAATAAATAATCAGGGAGAATATCAGAAAGGAGGTTAACTGTTTTTAATGCGGATGTTATCTGAATAGCCTTAATCAGCCCGCCGGCTCTGATGAGCAGGCGGGCCGGTTAGCCGATTACGGCTGCTTTACTGCCCAGCCTTTTTGCTTGCTGGTTTTGCCGATGCCGGGATTGAAGCTGTTGGTGGGATCGAGCTGGCGATAGAAGGCCGCCAGCTGCGGTTTCGCCTGATAGAGATGGCCCACATTGTGCTCGGCGGGGTATTCCGCGCCGCGCGCCTGCAGAATCTCCAGCATCTGCGCTTTCAGGGCGTGCACATCGACGCCTTTTCTGACGATGTAATCCTGATGGAAGACGTGACAGAAGAAGTGACCATAGTAGAGGCGATGGCTCAGCGAAGCGCGGATCGCTTCAGGCAGCGTTTCAAACCAGTCAGCATCGTTGCGACGCAGGGCGATATCCAGCGCCAGGATATCCTCGACCTCGTCAGCGTGCACCGCGTGATAGCGTACGGCCGCCCCTGCAGCCGCGAACCGATGCAGAAAAGCGTGCGCTCCCTCTTTGCCTTCGCACTCAAAGAATTCGCCTCCGCCTTCACGGAAGTAGTCGCGCAGGTAGTTACGCGCTTCCGCAACGCCTTCACCAGACATCTTCAGCATCAGATGATGTTCATATCTGTCGCGATACTGCTTCATGCGTTTGGGCAGATGCGCCGGGAACAGCCGGCTCAGGCGCTGCATCAGGCGGTCGGTGAAGTGCGGTTTAACGAAGGCGAGTTTGTTCAGCCAGGCATCGACCCGTCCCTTCAGCGTGAAGAACAGCGGCATTTTGTCGGTGCCCAGCCTGTCGATCATCAGGAAGGTATCTTTGCCGTAGACCTCCGCAATGTCATAGATGTCGCGGTGCATATATTCGCCCGCCACCGGCAGATGGGTGAAGTGCGCCAGGATATGACGGCGGATATCGGTGAGGACGCCAGGCTCGTTGGTGCCGATATAGAACACCTGCTGCTGAGGTTCACTGGCAAAGGTGTCCAGTCGCACGGCAAACACCGCCAGCTTGCCGGCACAGCCCGAGGCTTCGAACAGACGGCGCGCATCGGCGTTATAGCGGGCGGGCGTATCGGCATTTACGTCACGCACCCGGTCAGCATATTCGTGGTCAGAGGCGTGGCGGCCATCGTGCTGCACATCACCGGGCTGCCAGCGATCGTCATCCAGCCGCCCCAGAATCTCTTCCGGCGTGCTGCCTAACTCAATGCCCAGGTGGTTCACCAGCCGCAGTTTGCCCTCCGCATCGATTCGGGCGAACAGGGCCATTTCACTGTAGGCCGGACCGCGTTTGATCAGCGATCCGCCGGAGTTATTGCAGATGCCGCCCAGGACCGACGCGCCGATGCAGGAGGAGCCGATCACCGAGTGCGGTTCGCGTCCCAGTGGCTTCAGCGCTTTTTCCAGCTGATAGAGGGTGCTGCCGGGGAAAGCCAGCACCTGCTGGCCGTTGTCGATCAGCTGCAGCTTATCCAGCCGCAGGGTGCTGACAATCACCAGCGGGCGGTCGTAGTCGTCGCCATGCGGCGTCGAGCCTTCAGTCAGGCCGGTATTCGCCGCCTGCATCAGAATGATGACATCTGCCCTGACCAGCGTTTGCAGAACCCGCCAGAGCTCCAGCAGCGTTCCGGGAAACGCCACGGCCAGCGCATCTCCTTCGCCGGAGCGAAAGCCTTTGCGATAGCGGGCGGTCTGTTCAGGTTCAGTCAGCAGATGAGAGGGGCCGACCAGGCGGCGCAGGTCAGAAAGCAGGGCAGAGGTTGGTATCATGAGCAATTCCCTTGTCTTATCAGTGCGCCTTAACTGTAGCACGTCCGCTCATCTCCTCGCAGTGTGACAGCGGCAGGCTACCTGCTATTCTCATCTTGTGGCACACTGCCGCCTGTTAATACGATATTGCGCAGTTACTTAAGAGAACCCAACCTGATGAAATGGATTTACTCTGTTAGTCTCGCTGTTTCCCTCGCGATGCAACCGGCACTGGCTGAGACCGTGCCAGGTCACCACCCGATGACCGAACAGGCGCGGGATGCCTTCGTTAACCAGCTGCTGAAAAAAATGACGCTGGACGAAAAGATCGGTCAGCTGCGTTTAATCAGCGTCGGACCGGATAATCCCAAAGAAGCGATTCGCGACATGATTCAGAAGAGTCAGGTTGGTGCGATCTTTAACACGGTGACCCGCCCGGATATCCGCGCCATGCAGGATCAGGCGATGCAGCTCAGCCGGCTGAAGATCCCGCTCTTTTTCGCCTTCGACGTCATCCACGGCCAGCGCACCATTTTTCCTATTCCCCTGGCGCTGGCGTCGAGCTGGGATCTGGATGCGGTGAAAGAGGTGGGGCGCGTGTCCGCCTATGAGGCAGCCGACGATGGCCTGAATATGACCTGGGCACCGATGGTGGATGTCACCCGTGAACCGCGCTGGGGGCGGGGCTCGGAAGGGTTTGGTGAAGATACTTATCTCACCAGCGAGATGGGCCGCAGCATGGTGCAGGCGATGCAGGGTAAAAGCGCCGCCGATCGCTATAGCGTGATGACCAGCGTCAAGCATTTCGCGCTCTATGGCGCGGTCGAAGGCGGCCGGGATTACAACACGGTGGATATGAGTCCGCAGCGCATGTTCCAGGACTATCTGCCGCCTTATAAAGCCTCTCTGGATGCGGGCAGCGGCGGCGTTATGGTGGCGCTGAACTCCATTAATGGCGTACCGGCGACGGCGGACAGCTGGCTGCTCAAGGATCTGCTGCGCGGTCAGTGGAAATTCAAAGGCATTACCATCAGCGACCACGGCGCCATTAAAGAGCTGATTAAGCATGGCGTCGCCAGCGATCCGCAGGACGCGGTGCGCATCGCCCTGAAGTCGGGCGTCGACATGAGCATGAGCGACGAGTATTACAGCAAATATCTGCCGGATCTGGTGAAGCGCGGCGAAGTCAGCATGGCCGAAATTGATGATGCGGCGCGTCATGTGCTTAACGTTAAATATGATATGGGGCTGTTCAACGATCCCTACAGCCATTTAGGGCCGAAAGAGAGCGACCCGCAGGACACCAACGCCGAGAGCCGTCTGCATCGGGCCGAAGCGCGCGACGTAGCGCGCAAGAGTATCGTGCTGCTGAAGAACCGGCTGGAAACGCTGCCACTGAAGAAATCGGGTACCATTGCGCTGATCGGGCCGCTGGCCGACAGCCAGCGCGACATTATGGGCAGCTGGTCCGCGGCCGGCGTGGCGAAACAATCTGTCTCGCTGCTGCAGGGGATGCGCAACGCCACCGAAGGCAAAGCGACGCTGCTCTATGAGAAGGGCGCCAACGTTTCCGATAATAAGGGCATTCAGGACTTCCTGAACCTCTATGAACCGGCGGTTTCCATCGACACGCGTTCACCGCAGCAGATGATCGATGACGCGGTCGCCAAAGCGAAGCAGGCGGATGTCATCGTTGCCGCCGTGGGTGAAGCGCAGGGTATGGCCCACGAAGCCTCCAGCCGCAGTGACCTGGTGATCCCGCCAAGCCAGCAGAAGCTGTTGGCCGCGCTGAAAGCCACCGGCAAACCGCTGGTGATTGTGCTGATGAACGGACGCGCACTGTCGGTGGTGAATGAAGATCGTATGGCCGATGCGATGCTGGAGACCTGGTTCAGCGGGACGGAAGGCGGTAACGCCATCGCCGATGTCCTGTTTGGCGACTATAACCCGTCGGGCAAGCTGCCGGTCTCCTTCCCGCGTTCCGTGGGGCAGATTCCGATCTACTACAACCATCTGCCCACCGGCCGGCCTTACAACTTTGCTAAGCCGAACAAATATACGTCGCACTACTATGATGCGGTTAACGGCCCGCTCTATCCGTTTGGTTACGGCCTGAGCTACACCCGCTTTACCGTGTCTCCGGTGAAAATGTCGTCGCCGACCATGCCGCTTAACGGCAGCATCGAAGCCAGCGTGACGGTGACCAACAGCGGTCAGCGCGACGGTGCGACGGTGGTGCAGATGTACCTCAACGATCCGGTCGCCTCCATCAGCCGTCCGGTGCAGGAGCTGCGTGGTTTCAAACGCATCATGCTGAAAGCGGGCGAGTCTCAGACCGTGACCTTTAAGATCGACGTCGATGCGCTGAAGTTCTGGAACCAGCAGATGCAGCATGTGGCGGAGCCCGGCAAATTCAACGTGATGATTGGACTCGATTCCGTTCGTACTCAGGATGCGCAGTTCAACTATCTGTAACCGCCCGCCTTTCTCCTGAGAAAGGGGGTGCGGCGCGTCGTTAGCGTCCTGCTACGACGCGCCGCGTCATTTCACTATCAGAGCCACCATGATAAATCTGCGAGACCGTATTCAGCAGCAGGTCTTTCGCCTTAACGGCCTGTCGATGAATGAGTTTGACCTCTCCCAGCCGCCTGGCGATCCCGGCCTGTTTGGCCCGGACAGCGTGATCTGGCGCGTCCACGGCGACTTTACCTCCATGATGTGCGGCGGGATCAGCGCGCTGCTATTGCAGATGCTGCATCCGGCGGCGCTGGCGGGGGTCTGGGATCACTCCAATTTCCGCGAAGATATGATGGGCAGGCTGCGGCGTACCAGTCAGTTCATCGCCGTGACCACCTACGGTAATCAGCAGGATGCGCAGACGCTGATCGACCGGGTGAAACGCATTCACCTTAAAGTCAGCGGCGTCGACAGCGAAGGCAAACCCTATGCCGCCAGCGATCCGCATCTGCTGACCTGGGTACATGTGGCAGAGACCAGCCGTTTCCTGGCGGCCCATCTGCGCTACAAAAATCCTCACCTCACGCGTGCCGAACAGGATCGGTACTATCAGGAAGCGGCGCTCATTGCTGAGTCGCTGGGCGCGGAGCGGGTGCCGAAAAGCGTCGTGGATGTGGCGGATTATCTGCAGCAGATGCGTCCGGAGTTACGCTTTGATGCGCGCACTGCTGAGGTGACGCGACTGTTGATGAATGCGCCAGCCCCGAGCTGGCAGGCGAAGCCGGTGATGAAAGTGATGCTGATGTCGGGGTTCGGGCTGATGCCAGCATGGGCGCAGGCGATGTCCGGCCGTGAGACAGGGCGCTTTCAGCAGGCGATGATTGATCGAAAGATTAATGCGATTGCGGTCGGGTTGCGCTGGTCGATTCAGAGAGGAGCCTGGTATCGGGCGATGGTGAGGATGGGACGGGACCCGGGGTAAGGGCAGGGCCATGCCATCCTCGTGATGACGCATGGATAGCATATTCTGTTCGGCCGGTTCCCGGCATGAGGGGGTATTTTACCGCCGTTAGCGCTGAGTTTCTTAAAATGGTATTATGCCGCCATCTGAAACTAAAAAAATCCTGGAAATGAAAGTCGACTCCTTTAAAGATATCATAAAGAAAACAGCGTTGAGCCTTTTTAAAGAGAAAGGGCTCAACAATGTTTCGACGCGTGATTTGAACACACGGCTTAATATTTCCAGAAGCCATATGTACCATTATTACAGTAACTGGGAAGAGGTTAAGCTCGACGCCATAAAAAAAATGCTCGATGACGATATCATCGATTATTTTTCAATGAAAAAAGAGCGGGGTATCGAAAAAATCTCTGAAGAGTTGCTCTTTTTCCTGGATTATTTCCTTCCGAACGCGCCCTCTTCTCACTGGATATTATATCTTGAAATATGGCCTCTTTCAGCACGAGATCAGCGCTATGCTGACCTTATTCATGGCAACTTTATCCAGTGTAATGAAATCGTTGAAGATATCATTACGCGTGGTACAGAGTCCGGGGAATTTTCCTCCGCAGATAGTCATATCTCAGCCCGCAAAATTGCGGCTGTGCTCGATGGCTATTCAAGTATGATCATACTTGATTATTCGGATGAGAAGCGCGCACTCTTTCTTGAAGAAATTTTTGATTTTTCTCTTCAGATATTGAGATAAAGGCCATTTCAGGCTCTTATACTTTACCCGCGTTCAGTTGTTTTCTGTGTTCAGGTAATTCAATATTCTGATCATTTTGCTCCGGGCAGGTATATAGCCTGGCATAGTGGCATCGATCCAGCTTTCATCCGCTTCGGGATGCGGTCCCGAAAGGACGACTTTTCCCTTTCCATAGGTATAGGCCGCCATGGCAACATCGCCATTGCTGTACCAGGAGATGGGTGTAAACCCTTTGCTGGCTGAACTGTTACTCAGATAAGGACCATCCTGAAAGTAAGCGGATTCTTTTTTGCCTCCCCACAGTAATGACAATGTGTAATCCCCCTCATCAGCGGCCTCTGAACCAGGCCTGCCCACTTCGCTATCCAGAGGGACGTCGATCAATCCTATCCAGTCTTTATCCGCCAGATAGGCGCCCATACAAATTCCCAGAAAACGTTTACCAGAGCGAACAAAATTACGGATCGCTTCTGCTCCCTCATCGCTTATCGCATCATAAGCCGCAGGAATATCCTGTCCGCCACCCGGCTGAATATACATATCAAATTTGTTAAGGTTTCTGCTATTTAGCTTGAGCTTTTCATTTTCGCCTATGTAACTGATAGAGAAATTTTTCCCTGTACTGATAAGCGATTTAACGACCATTTCTGAACAGCCTGTACAGCCCGCCTCTCCTCTGTAAACAGCGATGTTCATGGGTTTTTCTTCCGCAGAACAGGTTGCGGGAAAATACCCTGCCAGCGATAAAATTAAGGCTGAAGTAAAGAAAAAAGTGTTTGTATTTCTTCTGCAACGGAATTTTTCAACATTCATTACACAGTCCTTAACTTCCGATAGGGGATAAATAAACAGATATTAAACGCTGTCTGATGCTGGCATCTTAAAATTAGAGCGGTCGCCCTAATTTACATATTTTAATTTACAGGTCAAGTCTGATTTGAACAGATAAAGGGGTTGCTCTCCCCGACAGAGAGCGCTGATTCAGCCGGGCGGGTTGTCTGATCGTCTGCAAACTCATCGGCGTCGGAGAGGATAAACCGCCTGTTCGGACAGAACGCCGGTTTGCTTATTGACTGAAAATTATCGAAAAAAATGACAGCTGGCCTGCCGCGCGGTTACGCAGTCAAAAGACGCGTCAGGAATAACTTAAAGAGATAAAGGCGATTGCTCAGGCTCGCTCTCTGGAGAGGATGTCGGTGATCAGATCATGGGGAAAAATGGTGTCGGTAGTGTCTCGCAGCTCTTCTACTGTCCACCAGTGGTAATGCTGAATCACGCGCTTTTCATTTTGACTCCATCCTGAACAGTCAATCTCTCTCTTTTCCGTGCGAATGAGAAAGAAACGTTCTTCAGCGAGTACGGTTTCCCCATCCGACAGCGTCATCGGAAATGTCCGTGATGCGACAGCTACGCCTGCTGAGTCTCTTACCAGCCCGGTTTCTTCCCGCAACTCCCGCAGCGCTGCCTGCTCAAATGTCTCCAGCGACTCAAGCCCTCCACCAGGCGTCGCCCAGTATGATCGGCCAGTTAATGCATCATCGTGATGAGAAAAATAAAACAGCAGAACGTGATGTTCAGGGGACAGAACGATCAATCGGGATGAGGGGCGACGGCGCATAAGATCTCCTTGTCGAAACCTGTTTCCAGAGAGCACTGAACAGGGCTGTATAATTACGATTAATCAGAATAGTGCGTCCGGCAACGCGAGTTCATGCCGGAGTCCGCTTCCTGTCCCGATAACGTTCTGCGCAATCTATCGCGTTCCTTCTCTACGTCCAGAGGCCATCCTGAGCATATCACCGAACCGCTCCCACAATGAATTTGGCCCGTCACTCCCAGCTTTGTACCTGAAGCTGACCTGCACGCGTTTTTATTGTGCTGATTTTATCACCCGACAGAGTGTGGTTTAGTAAACAGCAGAAGCTCCCGCTCTGTTTTCCCCGTTTTATCCTCAATAAAGGAGTCAGAATAATGGAACATCACTACACATCGCGCATCTTCTGGACCGGCAATCTGGGAACGGGGACGTCGGGTTATAAAGCGTATGCAAGGACGTGGGATATCGCCATCAGCGGGAAAGAGGTCATCCATTGCTCCAATGATCCCCTGCTGGGTGGCGACGCCAGTAAAATGAATCCTGAAGACCTCCTGATATCCTCTCTTTCGGCATGCCATATGCTCTGGTATCTGCATCTGGCTTCCGATGCCGGGATTACGGTTCTCGGCTATGAAGATTCTCCCTTAGCGACAGGTGAAATATCAAAAGGCGGGGCGGGGCGCTTTATTTCGGCGGTGCTGAGACCGACGATCACGGTAGCAGAGGGGACAAATCTTGATGCAGCCACGGCTATTCACCATGAGATCCATAAAGTCTGTTTTATCGCCAGATCGGTGAATTTTCCTGTCTCCTGTGAACCAGAATTTATCATCCGTCAGGCGTAGAACACGCATCTGTGCCTGTTCTGAAACGTCGCGGTTTTTACTGATTTCACACCGCGACTTTTCTTCATCGCTCTCTTTCCCGTCTCCCGAAACGGGGCGTCCCTGAACCGCATCCGCTCTCCCGTGCCCGGTCATTAGTGCACCGCCGCTGAGCAGCAGCTGGCTCTGAAGCACGATGTACCCAGAAAGTAAAATATTTGTGATTAACATCGTATTTACATTAAGCGCCTCCTTTTTTTGCTGGCTGAACTTTATCCGCTGAGCCTATAGTGGATTTATTCAGTAAAACTGAGTTTTATCAGATAAAACAATACGGTTCGGGTCTGTTCACCTGTCCGCCACGCGAAAAATGTCGGGATCTGATTTTAATCAGAAGGTTAAGAGGACGTTATGGAGATTGTTAATGCACCGCATCTGCCCGTTCGGGAAGCGTGGCTCGCGCGTCATCATGAAGAGGCGCTGATGCCCGAACTTCCGGTCGTGGATGCGCATCATCATTTGTGGGATCGCCAGTCAGGCCGCTACCTGGCACCGGAGCTCAGCCAGGATATCGAACAGTCCGGTCACCGGATTCTCTCGACGGTGTATGTTCAGTGCCGCTCCATGCTGCGCCGTCACGGGCCTGAAGCGTTCAGACCCGTCGGAGAGGTCGAGTTTGCAGGCGGTTGTGCCGCGATGTTTGAAAGCGGTCACTATGGCGAAGCCGCAGGTTGTGAAGCCATCGTTGGCGGTGCCAGCCTGCTGGCTGGGGACGACCTGCTGCCCGTCGTGGAACTTATGCTGGCGCGATCGGGAGGACGACTGCGCGGGATGCGGAATCCGCTGGCCTGGCATCCTGATCCCCGCGTCAGCTCCAGTCCCGTCACGCCGCCCGCCGGTCTGGCGGCCAGTGCCGCATTCCAGCGCGGGGCAGCCTGCCTTGCCCGCAACGGACTTTCGCTGGATGTCTGGGTTTATCACACTCAGCTCGATGAAATTGCCGGACTGGCCCGCGCGCAGCCCGATCTGCTGGTGATTGTGGATCACTGCGGCGGACCGATTGGAACGGGGCCTTATGCCGGTAAACAGGATGCCGTTTTTCAGGCGTGGAAAAAGGCGATTATCGCCCTGGCGGCGCTGCCCAACGTGCGCATCAAAATCAGCGGTTTTGGCATGACGGTCATGGGCTATCCCTTTGCGCAACACGACACACCACCTGACTCCCTGACGCTCTCCCGGGCCTGGCAACCGCTGTTTGAAACGCTGGTTGAGGCATTTGGCGTGCAGCGCTGCATGTTTGCCAGCAACTTCCCGGTCGACAAAGGCATGTTCAGTTACGGTGTGTTCTGGAATGCCTGCAAAAGGCTGGCGGAGCAGGCTTCTGCGGCCGAACAGGCGCATCTCTTCTGGCGCACCGCGGCATCAACCTATCGCTTATCCTCCCTGGAGAATATGGATGAATATGAAATCAAAAGTGCATGAGGCGCATCCTCTCGATGCGGACGCCTCCGGTTCAGTGCTCTCCTATTCATCGGCTGAAAAAAGGACCCTGGCGCTGGGCGGGTTAGGGTGGACATTTGAAAGCTACGACTCTTTTTTGCTCTCTCTGCTCTTACCCGTGCTGGGCGTGGTATTTGGCCTCGGCAAAACGGAACTTGGCGTGTTTATCAGCGCCACGGCTGGCGGGCAGATTATTGGCGGCATCCTCTTCGGGCTGGTGGCCGATAAAATCGGACGCGTAAGAACGGCCCTGATCTGCATCGCCATCTATTCGCTTTTCTCCGGTCTGCTGGCGTTTTCCCACAATCAGCAGATCTTTACCTTGCTGCGATTCTGCGGTGCGCTCGGGATGGGCGGGATGTGGACATCAGGCGCGGCGCTCATCGCTGAAACCTGGCGTCCGGAGCGCCGTGCGCGCGGCGGCGCACTGATGCAGATGGGGCTACCGGTGGGCGCAATCCTGGCGATTGGCCTGACGGCACTGGTCACGGCAATGACCGGTGGGCTGGAACACGGGGGATGGCGCTACCTGTTCATGATTGGCGCCTTGCCGGTTTTTATCATGATGGTTATTGCGTACATTACGCCGGAATCGCCGGTATGGCTGGCGCGCCAGCAGGAACGCGCACAGCGGCAGACTAAAAAGGCCAGCGCCGGCAACACGAACATCAAAGGGTTGCTGCTGGCGTTTACCTTTATCTTCTTCATTCAGTATCTGTTCTGGGGGGTTTTCACCTGGACGCCCACTTATCTTCGTGAAGTGAAGCATCTCGATTTTCTTCACAGCCTGAAGTTTGTGCTGGCCCTGCAGACCGGTGCGATTGCGGGCTTCCTGGTGTTCTCACTCATGGCCGATAAATGGGGACGCCGGCCGATGTTTCTGCTCTATCTCCTGATCGGTGCGGTCGCGGTCGGATTATATCTGGTGACGACGCAGCCGCTGATTCTCATGGTGGCCATCTTTATGGCCGGTTTCGGGGTTAACGGTATTTTCGCCGGTTCCGGCCCCTTCCTGGCCGAGATTATTGGCGACACCCAGTCACGCGGCTTTCTGATGGGCCTGGCTTACAACGGGGGGCGTCTGGGCGGCTTTATTGCGCCGCTGCTCATCGGCTATGTGGCCAGCATTGGCGGCTTCACCGCCGGGCTGGCCACTACCGTGCTGGCCTTTGTAGCCGCGATGATTGTGGTCTGGATGGCACCAGAAACAAAAGGCGTTAAGCTGAAGTAAATCAACGGGCAGAGTCGTTCCGGAAGCGACCTTTGACGGGGAGAACAGATGTTCAGCATTTCAGAAGTCGATAAAGGGGATAGCGACCTGGTGCGCCTGGTCGGCGAACTCGATGCTTTTCAGCGCGAACTCTATCCGGCAGAAAGCAATCACTGTCTGGATCTCTCAACCGTCGGTGATGAGCAGCTGAAGTGCATTATCGTGCGTGATGAGCAGGGCTTGCCGGCAGGCTGTGGGGCCTTACTCTTTCAGGAGGCGGGCTTTGCGGAGATCAAGCGGGTTTATATCCGGCCGGCCTACCGGGGCAGGAAGCTCGGCGAGCAGATCATCGCCGCCATCGAGACGATAGCTGCAGAAAACCGTTCGCGCGAACTGCGGCTTGAAACCGGGATTCATCAGCAACCGGCTATCGCACTCTATCGCCGATGCGGGTACGCACTATGCGAGGCGTTCCCACCCTATATGCCCGACCCGTTGAGTCTGTTTATGCGCAAACGGCTTTCATAAGGCCATCGGTTTACTCTTTTTCGCTGAACCAGTTCTGAAAACCAGACAGGGCATCGGGCATCATGCCGCGCGCGCGTTCCATAATCTTTTTTTCCGCACTGCGTAATCCGTCGAACGGTTCTGATGACGCGCAAATGGCCAGGGCGACATCAGTGGCATCAAGCATGGCAAGATTGACACCGACGCCGACCGGTGGCATCAGATGAGCAGCATCCCCAATGAGCGTGATGCCCGGACGCGGTGTCCAGCTAAAATCCGCAGGCAGGCTGTAGATGGGACGTCTGACATATTCAGCAGGGGCATTAACAACGGCCTGAAGGGCATCAGCCCACTCCTGGTAAGCGTCTCGCACATATGAAGTGATATCGCTGCACGCACTATCCCGCTCAATACGTTCAATATCTCTTTTCATCGCCGCATAAACGCAGATCCTTCCGCCCCCGTTGCGCTGTGTGACCAAAGCCTCAGCCCCTCCAAAGCTGAAAGCGGTTCCTTTTCCAGCGATACCATCGATTCGTCGGGAGGGGCGATCTATCCAGCCTTCAAAAAAGGTGATGCCCGTGTATTCAGGACGCGTCTGCGTCAGGTAGCTTCTTACCCGTGACCAGGCCCCATCCGCACCGATGATAATATCTGCCTCAGAATCTCTTCCGTTTCCGAAAATCAGCCTGTACCTGCCATTCAGGCCAGTATCGACGTGATGAAGCTTATGCCCCCACTGGAGGGACTCTGGCGCAAGGGCACTCAGCAGCAAATTGATTAACTCTCCGCGGTCAATTTCGGGTTTATTGATTTCACCTTCCGGCATCAGGCTGTCATCTACCGCCCCTCCGGTGCGGTAATCCAGCATCCGGCTTTCCTGATCCTCATGCCTGGCTATTTTTATGAAGGGTTCCAGCAGGCCCGCTCTGCGCAGAGCTTCCTGACCGCTGTCAGGATGCAAATCCAGCGATCCTCCCTGGTTTCGTTCAGAATCCCCTGACTTATATTCAAACACCTGGACGTCAAAACCATTGCGCTGAAGTATGACGGCCGCAGTAAGTCCGGCTGGACCACCACCAACAATCGCGATATTCGGTTTGTTCGGCATAGGGATTTCTCTCAGCTGTGGAGTGTATACTCTATAATCACAAAGTTGACATATCAACCTGAAGGGTCAGACAGAGATGGATAGCACTGAGATTTCAGATAAAGAGTGGATGGCATGGCGGGGTTACCGCCGGCTTGCAGAAGTCATAACGGGTCGTATTGTCAAAAATATTACTGAGGCAACCGGTCTGTCCGGCGCGGATTTCATGATTCTGATGGAAATCAGTAAAAGTCCGCAGGGCGCACTGCTTCAGCGTGAATTGCTGGAATACCTGGAGTGGGACAAGTCCCGGCTTTCACACCAGCTTTCACGTATGGCTTCCCGGCAACTTGTGCTGAGAAATCGTCATGACCCGGCTGGCATTTCGGTCAGCCTGACAGATACAGGGCGTCAGACGCTCGCAAAAGCGCGACCGGTGCATGCAGAGAGTGTCAGGCAACATTTTCTCGACAGACTGACACCTGAAGATGTTGATTTGCTGATCGGGATCACGGGGCGATTGCGGCACTCTGGCAGTGGCTTTATCGAATAATCCTGTTATGACCCTGCTGAGCTGGGGGCCGGCATCAGGAAAGGTCGCCGACGCACTAAAATTCGTGTCGTCTCCGTCCATCCTTCCCACTTTGAGACTATTACCCTTGTCTCCGCGTGCAGCAGTCACGATCCTGCTCTATTCTCGGGGAAAATGGATTCCTCCAGGCTTTGTCGAGGCACTATGACGTACAAATCCCTGATTGCTGAAGTCCACAATCAGCAGCGCACCCTCACCGCTATTGTCGAACAGGATGCGCGCACCGCCTATTTTTACATCTGGCCCACCGACCTGTTCCGCAGTCAGTATGCGGTGCGCGGCTGCTGGCTGCGAAACCTGCTGCCCGCACCGGCGCAGGAAGATCGCGAGGCGATGGAGCAGGGCATTGCGCCGCTGCTCAGCGCCGAATATTGCCGTAACCTGGAAGCGGAGCCTGCACTGAATCCCGCCGGGCTGCAGGTTCTCTGGGAGCCGAGCGATGATGGCGCGGCGCTCTGGTATTACGGTCAGCTGCTGGCGGTGATCCCCGGCTGGAGTCTTTACCAGGATAAGCAGGTCAGCTTCTCTGCGGGCTGCATCAAAAAGAACCGGCTGACGGCCCCGCTGGGTTCGGCCTCGACCAATGACTACTATGCCCGTGCAGAGCAGCAGCGTCAGTTCTGGCGCGAATGGCACGATGGCAGCGAGTGGGACAAGGTTCAGCAGGATCTCATGGCCTGCTATCAGAGCCGCTTTGGCGAGTCGGTGAAATATTACGCGATCGATCAGGGGAGCTGGCCGCCGATGGCGATCTCCCAGCACTGGCATCAGGGCGTCTGGTACTTCCTGACGATTGGCATGAGCATCCGGCCGATGCCGCAGGTCGACTACCTGTTTGATGAGCTGGCACCGCAGTATCGCCGTATCGAGCTGGGGATGGCGGTGGATGGCGAGGTCATGACCGAAGGCAATGCGGTGCAGATGGCGAGTGCTCTGGCGGAGTTTGTGCATCTGCCGTGGGCGCGCCTTACCTGGCTGGGGGAGGGGCATACGCTGGCATCGGAAGTCGCGCCGGTCGGCTTTGAGAGCTTCCTGCTGGCAAATGAGCTGGCCAGCGAACCGGCACAGTTTAAACTGCCCAAGCGCGATGGCGATCGTCCCACATTGCTCTGGACCACGCCGATCACCGAAGCGGAGCGGCAGTTCGCTCAGGCGGATGAGCATGGCGGTCAGAAGTTACGGGAATTCTTAACCGCTGGCGGCAGTAACCACATCTTCCGTCCGCGTCAGGAGGTTGTCGATTCAGAAGGCTAGGGCAGGCAAAACAGGCCTCTCCGCCCCTTCCCCGGCTCGCGCCGGGGAGGTGATAATCCCGCAATGAAATTAAATTTTCACAAAAATTAAACATTTATTAATTCTGTGATCCCGCTCACCTCAAGTTCCCCGTAAGCGAGCCGTTAACCCGGATCAGGCAATCGCGCCATACCAGGTTCAGGGGAACAAAGATGTTTAAAACAACACAATCCCGCTTTACCGCAACAATGATCGCGTTCTTTGTTGCGCTTTTACTCGTTACAGTTTGGGTCATCAATCAGTTTGTCGCACCGCAGCTGGTCGACAGCGAAAGCCGTCTGGTGCGTTATCAGGTCGATTCACTGGCCTCCGGTATCGTCGAGCAGATGAACCGCGTTCAGGCTCAGCAGCGTGCGATTACCGAAGCGGCCTCCGTCATGGACAGCGCCACCATTGACATCCTGTTACCGACGCTGGTTAACCAGTATCAGGACAGTAATGTCTTCGGCGGCGGCATCTGGCCGTTGCCAAATCGTCGCGATCCCGCCAAAGAGAAAAACAGCAGCTTCTTTGCCCGCAATGCCAGCAACGAACTGCAGGTCAATACCTACTGGAACTCCGATGCCGCCGACAAATACTGGGAGCAACCCTGGTATAAGGATGGCCTGGCCGCCCCGAAAGGGCAGTGTGCCTGGGCAAAAGCCTATCAGGATGCCGCCAGCCCACAGCCGCGAACCAACTGTGCCATGGCGATCTACCGCAACGGCACCGTCTGGGGGGTGGCAACCATCGACGTGACGCTGGGATTCTTTAACCAGCTGGCGAAGCAGATGGGCGAAACCATTCAGGGCAACGTGCTGATCGTCGAAGCGGATGGCAAAGTTGTCGGTAACGGTGCGCTGGTGAATGCCGCGCCGAAGCTGGAGAACCTGGCCGATGTGCAGACGCCGATGGCAGCGCCCCTGAAAGCGCTGCTGAGCGGGGCGGGCACCCAGCCGCTGGAAACCACTTATGACAGCAGCGAAGGCGAGCAGACGCTGTTTCTGCAGGCCATTCCCGGCAGCCCGTGGTTTCTCGCCAGCAGCCTGCCGACCAGCCTGCTGAAAGCGCAGTCGCACAACATGCTGACGCGTCTGGGCCTGGTGCAGATTCCGCTGGCGGTGATCCTGCTGCTGGTGTCGCTGGGCTTTGTCCGCGCCATGATGAAGCGTCTCAGCGTGCTGAACAGCAACATCGAAGCGCTGTCGACCGGCGGCGCGGACCTGACCCAGCGTCTGCCCGCCAGCAACAGCCCGGAGTTCAACGCCGTTGCGCAGAGCTTTAACCAGTTCATCAGCTATCTGCAGGGGTTAATCCAGCAGGTGGGCGACAGCGCGCTGGCGATCACCGCCGCGTCGCGCGAGATCGCCAGCGGCAACGCCAATCTCTCTTCGCGCACTGAAGATCAGGCCAGCTCGATTGTGGAAACGGCGGCGTCGATGGAGCAACTGACCGGCACCGTGCGTCAGAACGCCGATAACGCCACTCACGCCAACCAGCTGGCGGGCGATGCCTCGCAGGTTGCCGCACGCGGTTCAGAAGTGGTGCGTCAGGTCGTCACCACCATGGGCGAGATCCACCATTCGTCACGTAAGGTGGTCGACATCATCAGCGTGATCGACAGCATCGCGTTCCAGACCAATATCCTGGCGCTGAACGCCGCCGTCGAGGCGGCCCGTGCCGGTGAGCAGGGGCGCGGTTTTGCGGTGGTCGCGTCAGAAGTGCGCAACCTGGCGCAGCGCTCAGCCAATTCGGCGCGTGAGATTAAAAAGTTAATTGAAGAGTCCGTGGCGAACATTGATACCGGCAGCGCGCTGGTGGAGCAGGCGGGTCAGACGATGGATGAGCTGATGCAGGGCGTCAGCAGCGTGACGACGCTGATGAGCGAGATCATGTCAGCCAGCCGCGAACAGAGCATGGGGATCGAGCAGGTTAACGTGGCGATTACGCAGCTGGATGGCACAACCCAGCAGAACGCCGTACTGGTGGAGCAGGTTTCCGCTGCGGCTCAGGCGATGGAGGCGCAGAGTACCCAGCTTGAGCAGGTGGTGCAGAGCTTCCGGCTGTAATTCTTCCTCAGGCCAGCGTTGCTGGCCTGATTTTCGTCTGGCGTCATCCGCTTACCGCCGCCCGATAAGGGTAAAAATTCCTTTCTGTTACGCCCAAACCGCGAATCTTGTGCCAGAATAGTTGAGAATAATCTCAAGGAAACGCCATGTCTGCTATTGAAGTTATCCTCGTTGACCACCTCGATCGTCCCACCGGCAAAATGGAAAAGCTGGAAGTGCATGAAAAAGGACTACTGCACCGCGCGGTGACGGTCTACGTCTTCAATTCCCGGCAGGAGCTGTTACTGCAGCGGCGCGCCAGCGATAAATATCACTGTGGTGGCTTGTGGAGTAATACCTGCTGCGGGCATCCGTATCCTCATGAATCGACCCGTGACGCCGCTGAACGCCGCCTGCGCGAAGAGATGGGCATGGTGGTGACGCTGACGCCGGTGTTTGAGCTGAGCTACAACCTGAAGCTGAGTAATGGCCTGACCGAGCATGAATATGGTCACGTCTTTTTTGCCGTCTGTGACAGCCTGCCGCAGCTCAATCCGCAGGAAGCGGACGCCTTCGATTATCGCCCGATGGCATTGATTGAAGAGCAGATGCAGCAGCAGCCAGAGCAGTTCACGCCGTGGTTTTTGCATACCTTCCCGCGTATCCCGGACTATCTGGAGCAGTTTCCTTTCCCGGCCGTTACGGCATAAAAAAACCGCACTGAGGTGCGGTTTTCCTGCGCTCTGTCCACGCCCTCAGCGCGGATTATCGCGGCAGCTCAAAATCCTCTGCATCCACATCATAGCCCGATGGTTCCCAGCGGATGGCCAGCAGCGCCAGCAGTCCGGCCAGCGGGGCCAGGAAGATCACCCAGAACACGCCGGTGCCGAGCGCCGCAACCAGCACCGGGAACAGAAACAGTGAAACGGTCGAACTGCCGCGCATCAGCGTCTGATTGAAGCCGACGCCCACACCCCGCAGCGACGTGGGGTAGCTCAGTGACGCAAAGGTCATGGTGTGCGAGCCGGGCCCGAATCCCTGACCAAACAGGAACAGCGCCAGCATCCCGATCGCGACAGCCGCTTCCTGCCCCCCTTCCGGGCGACCAATCAGCGCCAGTCCGAGCAGCGCCACACACTGACAACTGTAACCTGCCACCGACATCTTCCAGGCACCCAGACGCGGCACCAGACGCACCGCCAGCAGCCCGCCCACAAAGGCGAACAGCAGATTCAGCGCCAGCGACACCAGAATCGTGGTCAGCATCGACTGGGCAAAAAAGCTGGTGATGATCACCGGCAGGCCAAACGCGACGGCGTTATAAGCAAAGGATGAGGCGATAGAGGTAATGGTCGCCAGCAGCGTGCGGCGGCGATAGACGCCCTGCAGCAGCGCACCATAGTTGCGCCAGCTCGCCCTGCGCACCGGCGTAACCGGCGTCAGCGCGGCATCGGGTGCCACCTGCGCGTTGATATTCCATGCGCTGCGTAAAATCGCCGCCGCCCCTTTCAGGTCGCCCTGATTGGCCGCCCAGATCGGCGACTCACTCATGTAACGACTGCGGATAGCGATAATGACAATCGCCGGCACGGCTCCAAACCCCAGGATCAGCCGCCACAGCCAGTCGGTATGGCTCTCCGGCAATACCGCATAGAGCAGCAGCACCAGCAGATAGGAGATACTGATTGCCGCGTACCAGGTCGGGCACCACATCGCCACGCTGGCGGCTTTATTCCCCTTACCGCGCAGCTTCGAAAACTCCGCCAGAAAGGCCATCGCCACCGGCAGATCGATGCCGACACCCAGGCCCATCACAAAGCGCGCTGCACCCAGCACATACTCATTGGGAGCAAAAGCACAGGCGATAGCCGCGACGACGAAAAAGAACATATCGGCCATAAAGACCCGATAGCGGCCAATCTTATCGGTGAGGTAGCCGCCAAGCAGCGCACCCACGATCGCCCCGAATGTAATGGCGGAGGCGATCATGCCGGTGCCGGTCGGCGTAAGATGAAATTCGCGCGTCACATCTTTGATGCCAAAAGCCAGCGCACCCAGATCGTAGGCGTCAAGAAACACGCCTCCCAGCGCAATCGCCACCACGATGCGGGCATTATTACGGGCGCTGTCGCCGCTGTTCACTAAACGGGAGACGTCAGCGGCGCTGCGAATCCATTGCGTTTCCCCGGCGGGCGAACGCCCGGCAGTCGCCACATGGGCAGAAGAAATCAGGTCGGACATGATGTTATGCGTCTTTTATTATAAAAACAGATTTTCGAGAATAGCCGTTTAGACGCCCAGACGTAAATTCATTTGAGTTATATAAAATTATTTTATAATCTCAAATCGTTATCAGTTTGCGAGAAAGTCAGCGGCATCACCGCCGCGCCAGGCTACGCTTTTAAGGCAGAGAATTTACCGCTTCGCGCCCTGCCAGCATCGACTCAGAAAGCAGGAGAGCAGTCTGATCGCTCAGGCGCACCATTGACGCCTCGCGAAAACATCACGCTATAACAACACGCGATAATGCGATAAGGAAAAGGTCATGGTCAGAATTCGGGGTTGGATCGGCGTCAGCGCCTTACTGCTCAGCATCGGGGTAGCACAGGCAGCCGATCCGGTGCGGGTCGGCTCAAAAATTGATACGGAAGGCTCGCTGCTGGGAAATGTGATTCTTCAGGTGCTGGAAAAGCATGGCGTGAAAACCGTGAATAAAATCCAGCTCGGCACCACTCAGGTGGTGCGTGGCGCGATCACGGCGGGCGAACTGGATATCTATCCGGAATATACCGGCAACGGCGCGTTTTTCTTTAACGATGAAAAAGACAGCGCCTGGAAGAATGCCGCCCAGGGCTATGAGAAGGTGAAAAAGCTCGATGCGGAGAAAAACCATCTGGTCTGGCTGACACCGGCACCGGCTAACAACACCTGGACCATCGCTGTGCGAAAAGATCTGGCCGAAAAGAATCAGCTTACCTCTCTGGCCGACCTCAGCGCCTGGCTGAAAAAAGGTGGGACCTTCAAGCTGGCGGCGTCGGCAGAGTTTATTGAACGCAGCGACGCCTTGCCCGCCTTTGAAAAAGCCTACGGATTTAACCTCACGCAGGATCAGCTGCTGTCGCTGGCTGGCGGCGATACCGCGGTGACCATCAGCGCGGCGGCGCAGCAGACCTCCGGGGTGAACGCGGCGATGGCGTATGGCACCGACGGGCCGGTGGCGGCGCTGGGTCTGCAGACGCTCAGCGATCCGAAAGGCGTTCAGCCGATTTACGCCCCGACACCGGTGATCCGCGAATCGGTTCTGAAAGCGTACCCACAGATTGCGGAATGGCTGAAGCCGGTATTCAGCGCGCTGGACGAGAAGACGCTGCAACAGCTCAACGCGAAAATCGCCGTGGACGGTCAGGATGCCAGCAGCGTCGCGACCGAATGGCTGCAGCAGAAGAAGTTGCTGTAACCGATGGTGTTATCGCGGGAAGCGATACGTCGCCCGTTGCAGCAGCCGGTGGCCCTGCTGCTGCTGACGCTGCTGAGTCTGGCGCTGGCGGCGCTGCCGTTTCTTAACTTCGCCCCGAACCGGCTGGTGGCCGGGGAACCGCTGATGGGATCGCACATCAGCCGGTTCGGGCTGCTGCTTGTGCCGCTGCTGACGCTCTGGCTGCTGTTATGGCGGCCGCCGACGCGGGTAAACCTGGTGCTGGCGCTGCTGGCCGCGCAGCTGATGCTGGCCGCGATCCTCTGGCTCAGTGGTCATCAGGCCACGCTGCTCAGCCAGCAGGGGAGTCGTCTGGCACGCACCAGTTTTGCCAGCGGCCTGTGGTGCAGCGGCGCGCTGCTCCTGCTGCTGATCACCGATCGGGTGCGGCAGATCACCCGTCACCGGCTGGCTCAGCTGCTGCTCAATCTGCAGGTCTGGCTGCTGCCTCTGCTGCTGCTCTTCAGCGGTCAGCTCAGCGACCTCTCCCTGCTGAAAGAGTATGCCAACCGCCATGCGGTGTTTGATGCCGCACTGGGACGCCATCTCACGCTGCTGGCCGGCACGGTGCTGCCGGCGTTACTGATAGCGCTGCCGCTGGGGGTCCTGCTGTTCCGGCGGCCAGGCTGGCAGAGCGGCGTCTTTGGCGTGCTGAATGTGATCCAGACGGTGCCGTCGGTGGCGCTGTTTGGCCTGCTGATTGCGCCACTGGCCGGACTGGCAAATCACTTTCCGTGGCTCGGGGCCTGGGGCATCAGCGGCATCGGCATGGCCCCGGCGCTGATCGCCCTGGTGCTCTACGCCCTGCTGCCGCTGGTACGTAGCGTGGTGGTGGGGCTGCAGCAGGTGCCACATGAGGTGCGCGAAAGCGCGCGCGGCACGGGGATGAGCGGCTGGCAGCAGTTTGTCGCCGTCGATGTGCCGCTGGCGCTGCCGGTCTGGCTGGCGGGTCTGCGGGTAGTGGTGGTACAGACGCTGGGCATGGCGGTGGTCGCCGCGCTGATTGGTGCAGGCGGCTTTGGCGCGATTATTTTTCAGGGCCTGTTAAGCAGTGCGCTCGATCTGGTGCTGCTGGGGGTGATCCCGGTGATCGCGCTGGCGGTGGCGATCGATGCGCTGTTCCGCCTGCTGATCTCACTGCTGGAGAGAAAAGATGATTGAGTTCAGGGGCGTTTCCCGCGCCTTTAACGGCAAAACGGCGGTAAAAGATCTGTCGTTACAGGTGGCGGAAGGGGAGTTCTGCGTGCTGCTCGGCACCTCCGGCTCCGGTAAATCAACCACCCTTAAGATGATCAACCGGCTGGTGGAGTTCGACAGCGGTGATATCCGCTTTGCCGGTGAATCAATTCGCCAGCTGAATGCCCGCACGCTGCGGCGCCGCATGGGCTATGCCATCCAGTCGATCGGGCTGTTTCCGCACTGGACGGTGCAGAAAAATATCGCCACGGTGCCCGAACTGCTGGGCTGGCCCCGCGCGCAGATCAACGAACGCATCACGGCGTTGCTGGCGCTGCTGAATCTGGACGCACAGCTGCTGAAGCGCTATCCGCATCAGCTCTCCGGCGGGCAGCAGCAGCGGGTCGGCGTGGCGCGAGCGCTGGCCGCCGATCCGGAGGTGCTGCTGATGGATGAGCCGTTCGGGGCGCTCGATCCGGTAACGCGGGGCGCGCTGCAGCAGGAAATGCTGCGTATCCACCGGCTGTCGGGGCGGACCATCGTGCTGGTGACCCATGACATCGACGAGGCGCTGACCCTGGCGGACCGCATTGTACTGATGGATAACGGCGGGATTGTTCAGCAGGGCAGGCCGGTGGAGCTGCTGACCCGGCCAGAAAATGATTTTGTCCGCGACTTCTTTGGTCGCACGGAAATGGGGGTAAGACTGCTGTCGCTGGAGCACGCCGGGGATGCCGTCCGGCGCGGCGAGTGGCTGACGGGCGAACCCATCGCCGCGACGCTAACGCTGCGTGACGCCCTGTCGCAGTTTATCACCCGGCGCACCGATAAATTGCCGGTGGTCGACGATCAGCAGCAGCCGCTGGGCGTGCTGCACTTTAGCGATCTGCTGCAACTGCGTGAGGGATTAGCATGCGCTGGCTGAAAGATCCGCTGCTGTGGCTGGTGCTGCTCTACGGCGCGCTGCTGGCCCTGATGCCCTACAGCGGGCCGCTGTTTCACACATGGTTTCCCGACCTGGCGCGGCCACTCTATCAGCAGGAGAGCTTCTGGCAGCTGACGCTGGCGCATCTGCTGCTGGTGATCACGGCCAGCCTGCTGGCGATCGTTCTGGGCATCGGCAGCGGTGTGCTGGTCACGCGGCACGCCGGTCGCGCCTTCCGGCCGCTGATGGAGACGATCGTGGCGGCGGGGCAGACGATTCCGCCGGTGGCCGTGCTGGCGATTGCCGTGCCGGTGATGGGCTTTGGGACCTGGCCCGCCGTCGTTGCGCTGCTGCTCTATGGGTTACTGCCGATTTTACAGGGCACGCTGGCCGGGCTCGACAGCGTGCCCGCCAGCAGCCGGGAGATCGCCACCGGGCTGGGTATGAGCCCCTGGCAGCGGCTGTGGCAGATCGAGCTGGCGCTGGCTGCGCCGGTGATCATCGCCGGAATACGCACCTCGGTGATCATTAATATCGGCACCGCCGCCATCGCCTCGACGGTCGGGGCGAAAAGTCTGGGGTCACCGGTGATTATCGGCTTAAGCGGTTTTAATACGGCGTATGTGATTCAGGGGGCGTTGCTGGTGGCGCTGCTGGCTATCGTCAGCGACCGCCTGTTTGAGCGCCTGCAACGCTGGCTTAGCGTGAGTGAACGATGAGAGAGTATCCGACCAGCATCAGTCCGCTGGTGCCGCCGACGGCCATGATAAAAAAGAGCGTGGCGAAAAAGGCTTTTTTGCAGTTCATGGAGAAAACCTGAGCGTGTTAACAGTGAGGCGGGGATAATAGCGCGCGCGAGGCAGCAGGCAAAGCGCCCGGCGTGCGTTTTTTTTTATCAGGCGGGTTCGTGCAACCGCACGGAATAGCCCTGTTCCTGCCAGTGTGACAGCTGTTCCTGCTGGCGACGGGTCAGTTTTTTACCGGTAAAGACAAACATGTTCATGCCGGGAAAGAGTTCAGGACGCGGCACGTCCAGCGGTTCGGCCAGTACATCAATCCGCCAGCCGTGCTGCGACAGACGCCAGCCCTCCAGCCAGATGCGGGTGCGATCCTCGATACCCCAGCCGATGATCAGCGCATCCTTGCCCGATTTTTTGCGGCTGCCCGTCAGGCAGAACGCGACATAGTCGATCAGCAGACCATCCAGCAGGCTGCACATCGTGCGGGCGGTGTTCTGGTCCAGACTCAGCTTCTGGCGCACCGGCATAAAAACGTGGTCGATCAGCGCATCAATCGGATGCTCGCGGCCAATCGCGGCAATTTTGTTACGAAGTTTTGCAGGTCTGACGTGGCGCAGCACGCTGATCAGCTCATCCTGCAGGGTTGTCCAGCCATCATGGGCATCCACGTCGCCCCCTTCCAGCAGTGCCTTGACTTTACCGACCGGCACGCCGCTTTCAATCCAGCGCATGATCTCTTCGATGCGCTGTACATCTTCTTCATCAAACTGACGATGCCCGCCTTCGGTGCGCTGTGGCTTCAGCAAGCCATAACGACGCTGCCAGGCGCGCAGGGTGACTGGGTTTATGCCACAGCGCTCGGCGACGTCACCGATACTGTATAAGGTCATAAATGCCTCTTTCGATTGGTCTGAGTGCGATTACCATAACGAAGCCAGTTAAGTTGTACAATACATTTCGCAATGTACAACTTGACTGATACGCCTGTTTTCAGCTATATCTCATTTCAGAGAATTTTTCCCTTATATGAGAAAATACCATGCCGGAGCTGAATACGGAGCAACGACTGGCGGTAAGGCTGGCAGAATTACGCCTGCAACGCGGCTGGTCACTGGATGAACTTTCTGTCGCCACCGGCATCAGTCGCGCGTCATTATCGCGCATTGAGCGAAGCGAGACCAGCCCTACTGCCGCATTGCTTAACCGGCTGTGTGCCGCCTACGGATTAACCATGTCTCGCCTGCTGAGTGAGGTTGAGGAGTCGTCGAGTCTGCTGGTGCCTTATGATCAGCAACCGGTCTGGCATGACCCGTCCAGCGGTTTTATCCGCCGCAATGTTTCACCGCCCGCACTTCATTTTAGATGCGAACTGGTAGAGGGCAAATTACGGCCTGGTGCACGCATTGAATATGATGCGCCACCCATCCAGGGACTGGAGCAACATATCCTGCTACAGGCAGGCGGCCTGACCGTATCGGTGGCCGAACAGCAGTGGACGCTGAAGCCCGGTGACTGTTTACGTTTTCACCTCACCGGAAAATCGGCTTTCGAGGCGCATCTGACCGAAGGCGCACACTATCTGCTGGCGGTGGCAAAACCATGATCGATTATCAGAGGCTTTCACCTGAACAGGCACAACAGGAGATCGATGGGCTGACGGCAGTGCTTCAGGCCTGCGTGGCCGATGGCGCCAGTGTCGGATTCGTGGATGCCGCCGATGTGGCGGTGATGACGCGCTTCTGGCAGCAGCGGGTAGCCAGTCTGACCAGCGGGGAGAGCGAACTGCTGGTGGCGCGTCAGCACAACCGGATTGTGGCGACGGTGATCCTCAGTCGCAGCGCGATGCCGAATGGCCGCCATCGGGCCGACGTCAGCAAGCTGCTGGTGCATCCGCAGGCGCGGCGTCAGGGGATTGCCCGCGAACTGATGCAGCGCGCTGAGCAGCTGGCCCGCGGGCAGGGAAAAACGCTGCTGGTGCTGGATACTCGCAGCGGTGACGTTGCCAGCGATCTCTATCGTTCGCTGGGCTGGCAGGTGGCAGGGTCGATCCCCTTTTATGCCGAGTCGACAGCGGGCGTGCTGGATGCCACTACCTATATGTATAAGGTGCTGGCGTAGGCTGCTTCCGCGCCGGACGACCCGGCGCTGAACGCCTCCACGCTATCCGCTGAAATTTCCGACGGCGCACGAAAAATTCAGCACGAAAGCTGACGCCGCCGGGATACTGTGTAAAAATACAGGCCATTTTTTCGGTGTGGTAACGCAACTCATGGCCCTGACAGCCGCAGTAAAAAGCCAGATAGCGCAGTGGTATAAAGCGCTTTCGCAGCAGGTGCCTGATTTCATTCCGCGTGCGCCGCAGCGTCAGATGATCGCCGAAGTGGCAAAATGTCTGGCTGGTGACGATGCGCGCCACCTGGCGGTGGAAGCGCCGACCGGCGTGGGCAAAACGCTCTCCTATCTTATTCCCGGCATCGCGGCCAGCCGCGCCCAGGAAAAACGGCTGGTGATCAGCACCGCCAACGTGGCGCTGCAGGATCAGATCTTCACCAAAGATCTGCCGCTGCTCAAAAAAATCATTCCCGATCTGACCTTTACTGCCGCCTTTGGACGCAGACGCTATGTCTGTCCGCGCAATCTGGCCGCGCTGGCAGCCGATGACGATCAGCAGGGCGATCTGCTGCTCTATCTGGACGACGACGCCGTCAGCAGCACCAAAGAGGAGCAGACGCAGTGTGGCCGCCTGCAGAAGTCGCTGGATCGCTATCAGTGGGACGGCCTGCGCGATCACAGCGAGGAGAACGTCAGCGACAGCCTGTGGCAGCGGCTCTCCACCGACAAGGCGAGCTGCCTGGGCGCGCACTGCCGCTGGTATCGTGAATGCCCCTTTTTTGTCGCGCGCCGCGAGATTGAGCAGGTGGATGTGGTGGTGGCGAACCATGCGCTGGTGATGGCCGCGATGGAGAATGAGTCGGTACTGCCGCCCGCTAAAAACCTGATGCTGGTGCTGGATGAAGGGCATCATCTGCCGGAAGTGGCCCGCGATGCGCTGGAGATGAGCGCCGATATCACGCCGGGCTGGAGCAGCCTGCAGCTCGATCTCTTTATCCGGCTGGTCGACGGCATCATGACCCAGATGCGGCCGAAGTCGCCGCCGCCGCTGGCAAACCCGGAAAGGCTGAAAGCGCACTGCGATGAGCTGCGCGAACTGCTTACGGTGACCGCCCAGGCGCTGAATCCGCTGCTGCCGCCCCATAACCAGCCGGGCGAACATCGCTTTGTGCTCGGGGCGCTGCCGCAGGAGTTACTCGACCTCTGCGCCCGGCTGTTTAAACTCAGTGACGCGCTGCGCGGGCTGAGTGAAGGCCTGATCAATGCGCTGAGCGAGCAGACGGGCAAGGTCGACGTGGTGCGGCTGCACCGTAATCTGCTGCAGCTCAATCGCCAGTTTGGCTGGTTCGAATCGATCAGCAAACTGTGGCGGCTGGCGGCAATGGAGAAAGCCTCCGGTGCACCGGTTTCAAAATGGATCACCCGCGAGCTGCGCGAAGGACAGGCGCACCTGCTGTTTCACTGCGCCGGTATCCGCGTCAGCGATCAGCTGGAGAAGATGCTGTGGCGCAAAATCCCGCATGTGGTGGTCACCTCCGCCACGCTGCGTTCGCTCAACAGCTTCAACCGCCTGCAGGAGATGTCGGGACTGAGCGAAAAAGCGGGCGACCGCTTTGTGGCGCTCGACTCCCCGTTCAACCACGTCGAGCAGGGCAAGCTGGTCATCCCGCAGATGCGCTATGAACCCCTGATGTCGCATGAGGCGGAGCATATCGCCGAGATGGCCGGTTTCTTCCGCCAGCAGATGAAAGAGAAAAAGCACAAGGGGGTGCTGGTGCTGTTTGCCAGCAACCGGGCGATGCAGCAGTTTGTCACCGCGCTGCCCGATCTGCGGCTGTCGATGCTGGTGCAGGGCGATCAGCCGCGCAGCCGCCTGGTCGATCTGCACCGGCAGCGGGTTGCTAAAGGCGAAACCAGTATTCTGATTGGCCTGCAATCCTTCGCTGAAGGCCTGGATCTGAAAGGCGATCTGCTGAGTCAGGTGCATATTCACAAAATCGCTTTTCCCCCGGTAGACAGTCCGGTAATTTTGACCGAAGGCGAGTGGCTGAAAAGCCTGAAGCGCTATCCGTTTGAGGTGCAGAGTCTGCCCAGCGCCTCATTTACCCTGATTCAGCAGGTCGGACGCCTGATTCGCAGCCATCAATGCTATGGCGAGATCGTGATTTATGACCGCCGGCTGCTGAGCAAAGCTTACGGCAGCCGCCTGCTGGCGGCGCTGCCCGTCTTCCCGATTGAGCAGCCGGAAGCGCCCGAGCCGGAAGCGATACCGGCCGCCGTGGTGCCCAAAACCAGCGTGCGAAAACGACGTCCTACGCGGCGCTGAGCCGCGCACTTAACCGGAAGCGAGTGATGGAACTGAATAAAATTATTAAAGAGATTGGTCGCGGTAAAAATCATGCCCGCGATATCGATTTTGAGAGTGCCGTGGCGCTCTACAGCGCCATGCTGGCGGGCGAGGTGCCCGATCTGGAACTGGGCGGTATCCTGATTGCGCTGCGCATCAAAGGCGAAGGCGAAGCGGAGATGCGCGGCTTTTATCAGGCGATGCAGGCGCAGATGATGCCGCTGCGTGCGCCGGAAAACCGGCCCATGCCGATCGTCATCCCCAGCTACAACGGTGCCCGTCGTCAGGGCAACCTGACGCCTCTGCTGGCGCTGCTGCTGGTAAAATTCGGCTTTCCGGTGCTGGTGCATGGCGTCAGCGACGACGCGACGCGCATTACCAGCGAGGCGGTGTTTGCGGCGCTTGGCATCGCACCGGTCACCACGGCAGAGGCGGCGCAGGCCAGACTGGATCAGGGCGAGCTGGCTTTTATCACCATCGATCACCTCTGCCCGCCGATGGCGAAGCAGCTGTCTCTGCGCTGGCGAATGGGCGTGCGTAACAGTGCGCACACGCTGGCAAAACTGGCGACCCCGTTTGCGGAGCGGGCGGCGCTGCGTCTGTCGAGCGTCTCGCATCCGGAATATGTGCCGCGTGTGGCGAAATTCTTCAGCGACATCGATGCGCCAGCCCTGTTGCTTAATGGCACCGAAGGGGAAGTGTATGCGAATCCGCAGCGCTGCCCGGCGATCAGCATGATTCAGGGCGCGGGAGCCGAAACCGAAGTCTGGGTGGAGCGTCAGCCAGAAGTGGCCGTTGAACTGCCGACAGATAAAACGGCAGAGGTGACGGCGCGCTGGATTGAGGAGGTGCTGAATCAGCAGCGCCCGCTGCCCGCGTCGCTGCGGCTGCAGATCGCCTGCTGCCTGCGTGCCAGCGGTCAGTGCGATTCACTGGCGGCGGCGGAGGAGCAGATCCGCGCCGCCGGTTACTGACTCAGGATTGCGGCAGGGCCTGTTCCACCAGATCCTGCCAGAAACGGATGCCAATCGGCAGCAGCGCGTCGTTGAAATCATAGCGGGCGTTGTGCAGCGGCGCAGAGGGGGTTTCTCCATCTGCGCCCAGCCAGAAGTAAGCGCCAGGGCAGGCTTCCAGCATGCAGGCAAAATCTTCCGACGCCATCGACGGATTCACCTGCCAGTGAACCTGTCCGGCACCCAGCGTCGCCAGCGCCACCTTGTGCACCTGCTCAGCGGGCAGCGCATGGTTAGCGGTCACCGGATAGCCCGGCAACCAGTGCACTTCACCGCTGACGCCAAACGGACGCGGCAGAGTCGCCACAAACTCATCAATCAGTCCGCGCACCTTATCGCGCACGCTGGTCTGCAGACAGCGCACCGTGCCGCGCAGCACAATCTGCTCGGGGATAACGTTAATCGCCTCGCCGCCGTGGATCTGGGTCACGCTCACCACCGCCGAGGCGAGCGGTGACAGGCGACGCGACGGGATCGTCTGCAGCGCCAGAATCAGCTCGGCGGCGACTACCATCGGATCGGCTCCGCTTTCCGGCATCGCCGCGTGGCAGCTTTTGCCGTGCAGGGTGATTTCAAACGAGTCCAGCGACGCCATCATGGCACCGGGATTCACCGCCAGTGACCCCAGCGGCAGCCCCGGCCAGTTATGCATCGCGTAGATGGCATCCATCGGGAAGCGCTGGAACAGCCCCTCTTTCACCATTCTGCGTGCGCCACCGAGGTTCTCCTCGGCAGGCTGAAAGATGAAATGCACGGTGCCGCTGAACTGGCGCGTCGCAGCCAGCTGGCGGGCAGCGGCCAGCAGCGTGGCGCTGTGACCATCGTGGCCGCAGGCGTGCATCACGCCCGGTGTGGCAGAGCGCCACGCCGCTTCCCCTTTCTCCGTGATCGGCAGTGCATCCATGTCCGCCCGCAGGCCAATGACCGGGCCAGGACCATTCTCCAGCGTGCCGATGACCCCGGTGCCCGCCAGGCCACGAAACACCTGCAATCCCGCCCGGGCTAACTCCTCCGCGATAAACTGGCTGGTTTGCTGTTCCTGGTAACCTAATTCGGGGTGGCGATGAAACTCACGGCGCCAGCGCAGGGCATCTTCAAGCAGGGCAGGGGAAAGGGTCATGCAGAGTCGCGCTCCATACAGAATGAGAAGATTTCACTTTAGAGGTCGTCTGGCGCGGCGTCTATCGCCGTCAGGCTTAAATCGGGCTATAGGCTAAATCAAAATGGAATAAGTAATAAGGAAGTGATGTCAGCGGCCTGCCGCCAGGGGCGAAGCGTGAGGTTGAAAGCCGGGGCAGGCTGCGGCCTGCCCCGGTCAGGATGTTACTTCTGCATGGGCAGGTTCAGGTCGTGCTTTGCGGCGCACTGCTGCGCCAGCTCATACCCGGCGTCGGCATGACGCATCACCCCGGTCGCCGGATCGTTCCATAACACCCGACCCAGACGCGCATCCGCCTCTTTGCTGCCGTCACAGACAATCACCACACCCGAGTGCTGAGAGAAGCCCATACCCACGCCGCCGCCATGATGCAGGCTGACCCAGGTCGCGCCGCCTGCGGTGTTCAGCAGCGCGTTCAGTAGCGGCCAGTCAGAAACCGCATCAGAGCCATCTTTCATCGCCTCGGTTTCGCGGTTCGGTGAGGCGACTGAGCCACAGTCGAGATGGTCGCGGCCAATCACCACCGGCGCTTTCAGCTCGCCGTTGCGCACCATTTCGTTGAACGCCAGACCGGCCAGATGCCGTTCACCCAGCCCCAGCCAGCAGATACGGGCAGGCAATCCCTGGAAGGCGATGCGCTCCTGCGCCATATCGAGCCAGCGATGCAGCGTTTTGTGATGCGGGAACAGCTCTTTGAGTCGGGCGTCGGTCTTATAGATATCTTCCGGGTCGCCTGACAGCGCCACCCAGCGGAAGGGGCCTTTGCCTTCACAGAACAGCGGACGGATATAGGCGGGCACAAAGCCGGGGAAATCGAAGGCGTTGCTGACACCCTCATCCAGCGCCACCTGGCGGATATTGTTGCCGTAATCCACGGTCGGAATGCCCATATGACAGAAGTCGAGCATCGCCTGGACGTGGACCGCCATTGAGGCGCGCGCCGCTTTCTCTACCGCTTTCGGCTGGGAAACACGCTCCCGCTCCCAGCGCGCCAGATCCCAGCCAATCGGCAGGTAGCCATTGATCGGGTCGTGCGCCGAGGTCTGATCGGTCACGATATCCGGCTTCGGCCCGCCCGCCCTGGCGCGTTTCACCAGCTCCGGCAGAATCTCAGCGGCATTGCCCAGCAGACCGACAGAAATCGCTTTTTTCGCGGCGGTGGCGTCGCTGATCAACGCCAGCGCCTCATCCAGGGTGGTGGCTTTGTAGTCGACGTAGCGGGTGCGCAGACGGAAATCGATGCGCGACTCCTGGCACTCAATCGCCAGCACACAGGCGCCGGCCAGCACCCCGGCCAGCGGCTGCGCGCCGCCCATGCCGCCCAGTCCGGCGGTGAGGATCCAGCGTCCGCTCAGGTCGTTGTTGTAATGCTGACGTCCCGCTTCGACAAAGGTTTCGTAGGTGCCCTGCACGATGCCCTGCGCACCGATATAGATCCAGGAGCCTGCCGTCATCTGGCCGTACATCATCAGGCCCGCTTTATCCAGCTCATGGAAGTGATCCCAGTTTGCCCAGTGCGGCACCAGGTTGGAGTTCGCCAGCAGCACGCGCGGCGCGTCGGCATGGGTGCGGAAGACACCGACCGGCTTGCCGCTCTGGATCAGCAGGGTTTCGTCCGGCTGCAGAAGCTGCAGGGAACGCAGGATCTGCTCGAAGCATTCCCAGTTGCGTGCCGCCTTCCCGATGCCGCCGTAAACCACCAGATCCTCCGGCCGCTCGGCCACATCGGGGTCAAGGTTGTTCTGGATCATGCGGTAAGCCGCTTCAATCAGCCAGTTAGCGCAGTGCAGCGTAGTGCCGTGTGGCGCACGAATCTCACGTGCCACAGCCTGAGAAAGAGTTTCGCTCATTACAGATTCCTTAATTCAAGAAGTGGAGCGCATGCTCGGCAGCAGCGCGGTCAATGCCTGAGGCCAGTCAGCGCGACTCGCCCACTGACGCATGGCGTCGATATCGGGTGCCAGCAGGCGATCTTCCTCCAGGAAGGCCACCTGCTGACGGATCTCATCTAACGCCTGCTCAATCAGCGCAGAACTTTTCAGCGGCCGGTTAAACTCAATACCCTGCGCGGCAGCCATCGCCTCGATGCCCACCACGGCGGCGCTGTTAAAGCACATGCTGCCGAGACGACGCGCAGCGTAGGTCGCCATGGAGACGTGATCTTCCTGGTTTGCAGAGGTGGGGAGGCTGTCGACGCTGCCCGGATGGGCCAGCGACTTGTTCTCAGAGGCCAGCGCAGCGGCGGTGACCTGGGCGATCATGAAGCCGGAGTTCACGCCGCCGTCACGCACCAGGAAGGGCGGCAGACCGGATAAGCCGCTGTCCAGCAGCAGCGCCAGCCGCCGTTCAGAGATGGCGCCCACTTCGGCAATCGCCAGCGCCAGGATGTCAGCGGCAAAGGCCACCGGCTCGGCATGGAAGTTGCCGCCGGAGATCACCTCACCGCTGTCGCTGAACACCAGCGGATTGTCCGAGGCGGCGTTCGCTTCGATTTCCAGAATCCGCGCCGCGTGGCGGATATTGTCCAGGCAGGCACCCATCACCTGCGGCACGCAGCGGATGGAGTAGGGGTCCTGCACGCGGCCACAGTGGGTGTGGGACTGCAAAATTTCACTCCCTTCGATCAGGCTGCTGACGGCGGCCGCGACCGCAATCTGGCCCTGCTGGCCCCGCGCCTGATGAATACGGGCGTCGAACGGTTTCAGGGAGCCTTTAATCGCCTCCAGCGACAGCGCGCCAGCCATCAGCCCGGCGGCAAACAGATTCTCCCCTTCAAACAGGCCGCGCAGCGCCAGCGCGGTCGAAACCTGGGTGCCATTGAGCAGCGCCAGCCCCTCTTTCGGCCCGAGCACAAAGGGCGACAGGCCCACGCTTGCCAGTGCCTCTGTTGCCGGGATCCGCGCGCCATCGACCCGTACCTGGCCTTCGCCCAGCAGCATCAGCGACATGTGCGCCAGCGGCGCGAGATCGCCAGAGGCCCCGACCGATCCTTTTTCCGGAATGCAGGGCATAACACCGGCATTGAACAGCGCCAGCAGCGCCTCCACCAGTTCGATCCGCACGCCGGAGTGACCGCGGGCCAGGCTGACGATTTTGGTGGCGACCACCAGACGGGTGACATTGTCGGGCAGCAGATCCCCCAGCCCGACGCTGTGAGACAGCACCAGATTGCGTTGCAGATCGGCCAGACGGCTGGCCGGAATTTGCGTCTGCGCCAGCTTGCCAAAGCCGGTGTTAATGCCATACACCACGTTGCCGGAGGCGACGATCGCCTCCACGGTCTGCTGCGCCGTTGCAATCGCCTGACGCGCGCTGTCATCGAGGCTCAGCGTTACGTGACCCTGATAGATGGCGCGTAAGGTGGCGAGGTCTACCTCGCCTGGCACCAGGCGCAATGCCTGAGACGAACCTGACATAGTCTACTCCTGTCTATACAAGTGTGCTGGCACGGCTGAGCGGTTTTTCCTGCCCTGAACCAGCGGGATAATGCGAGTGAAGCATAAGTGTCTATTCTTGTCTATACAAGCTGCAAGGGGCGTGCCAGGCCGATCACAAAAATGGAATGCCTGCCTGCTGCGGGTGGGTGAGGAAACGAAGGCGGAGGCTGCACCATCAGGAAGCGGGCGCTGCACCAGCGGGGCACAGCGCGCCGGACTGGATGTATATACATTCACGCGGTGAGACAGTAAACTGAAGGCACTATCAGGAAAAGGAACAGCAAATGGTCGAGCATACGGCACTGGCACAACTGGCGGCGGCGATGAGCGATGAGCCCGCCCCGATTTATCAGCGGGTGAAGCAGGCGATCATCAGCCAGATCCGCGAAGGAATGTGGAAAGCGAATCAGCGTGTGCCGTCAGAAAGTGAACTGGTTAATGAGCTGGGCGTCAGCCGCATGACCATCAACCGGGCGCTGCGTGAACTGACCAGCGAAGGCTTTCTGGTCCGGATGCAGGGCGTCGGCACCTTCGTGGCCGAGATGAAAGGCTACACCGCCATGCTGGAGGTGCATAACATCGCCGATGAGATCGCCCAGCGCGGTCATCAGCACAGCTGTAAAATTCTCGCTATCGGCCAGAACAAAGCCGATCCTGAACAGGCGGCGGTGCTGGGACTGACCACCGGGCAGACGCTCTATCATTCGCTGATTGTGCACTACGAAAACGATCTGCCGGTACAGCTGGAGGACAGGCTGGTCAATCCGCTGGTCGCCCCCGATTATCTGGCGCAGGATTATCAGCAGATGACCCCGTATACCTATCTGATGCGGGTTGCGCCGCTGACGGCGGGCGAGCACATTGTCGAGGCGGTGTTGCCCGATGTGCGTCAGCGCAAACATCTGTCGCTGGATGAGCACGAACCCTGCCTGCTGATCCGCCGTCAGACCTGGAGCGACAACAAAATCGTGACCTACGCGCGGCTGCTCTATCCCGGCTCACGTTACAAACTGCTGGGCCGCTTCAGGGGACACGGCTAAGCCGGGTAAACAGCAGCCGGGCGTCCCGGCTGTCGGGCATGAAACTGCACGCCTCATCGACCCACCATGCGCCCTGTCGGGCGGTCAGCTGTTTCCCGTCGTCGCTCCGCCACGCGCCTGCCAGCACCCAGGCAACCCCGTGCAGGCTGCTGACGGGGGCGGTAACCACCTCAACCGTGGCCTGCCACTGCTCCCGCCGCGTCATAATGTTAAAGTCTTCACTGATGCTGCCCTGCAACTGCGCGGTCAGGGCCAGTTCGCCGGCAAATGACCAGGGCTGCTGCGGCATTAACCGATGCGCTGTGCCCGGCGCGGTAAGCAGGACCGGGTCGCCCTGCAGCAGGGTGATGATCCGATCGATGCCCGGAAAGGCCGAGAAGGGGCCATCCTGCGCCAGGGTGGCAATGCTGGCGCGCCAGCCAAAGGATTCCGCACCGGGCGGAAAGCTGACAATTTCGCGGGTCTCGCCACCGCCATTGCGCCAGCGGCTGACCGCCAGGTCAGCGTAAGAGAAGCGGGCGATCATTGCAGTGCCGCCATGGCCTGACGGAAGCGTCTGGCACACGCCGCCTGATGGGGATGCTCGCCATCGACGATCACCGCCTTACCCGCCACGTAGACGTCCCGAATCTGATCGCGCTGACCGGCAAACAGCCAGCGGTTCAGCAGCGCCTGAGATTCCACGCTGCCGAGCCACGCCTCATCGCGCAGCACCAGCCAGTCGGCGCGCTGCCCCACCGCCAGCGTTCCCTGCTGAATGCCGCACGCCTGCGCTCCGCCCGCCGCCGCCTGCTGCCACAGCAGATCGCCGACCGACGGCTGGCCGGGCAGGGTAATGCGGTTGCGGCGCTGATCGCGCAGTCGCTGCGCATATTCCAGCCAGCGCAGCTCTTCCTGAGCGCTGAGCGAGACATGGCTGTCGGAGCCGATGCCCCAGCGTCCCCCCTGCGCGATATACTCCACCGCCGGAAAAATGCCGTCACCGAGATTCGCTTCGGTGGTGGGGCAGAGACCGGCAACCGCACCGCTGCGGGCAAGGCGCGCGAGCTCGCTCTCATCCAGATGGGTGGCGTGGATCAGACACCAGCGCGCATCCACGGCAAAACGGTTCAGCAGCCAGCTCACCGGGCGTTCGCCGCTCCACGCCAGCGAGTCATTCACCTCTTTCTGCTGCTCCGCCACATGGATATGCACCGGCAGCGTCGGATCGCTCTCCGCCAGCACCGTCTCCATCTGACTTTCACTGACGGCCCGCAGCGAATGAAAACAGAGGCCGCGGTTCAGCAGAGGCCGCTGCTGCTGCCACGCATCCAGTCGCGCCTGCTGTTGCAGATAACGATCGGTCTGCTGAATAAAGCGTTTCTGCCCGGCAGCCGGAGGCTGGCTACCAAAGCCGCTGTAGCTGTAGAGCACCGGCAGCAGCGTCTGGCCGATGCCGGCCAGTTCGGCGGCGTCGATCAGCTGCTGCAGCATGGCGTCATCCGCATAGGGCGCGCCGCTGGGATCGTGATGCAGATAGTGAAACTCCGCGACCTGGGTGTAACCCCCTTTCAGCATCTGAATGTAGAGCAGGGCGGCGATGTCGCCCGCCTGCTGCGGCGTCAGGCGCTGCACCATGCGGTACATCCGGTCACGCCACGTCCAGAAGCTGTCCTGCGGATCGCCCGCCACTTCCGCCAGACCGGCCATGGCGCGCTGAAAGGCGTGCGAATGCAGATTAGCGATCGCCGGGATCACCTCGCCGTTGAGCAGCACTGCCTGATCGGCGTGGCTCTCCGGGGTAAGAGCGTCGATAAAACCGGCCTGATTGACCGTGATACGTACCTGCTGCTGCCAGCCCTCCGCCAGCAGTGCGCGCGGGGCAAAAAAAGTCGCCATGGTTGATCCTCGTCGGATGTAGTTGTATATACATATACATACTTTAAGAGACAGTGTAAACGGTGGAGGCACGAGGCAGCGATGGCGGAAGAGATGCAGGTAGAGACGGTCTGGACCGGGGCGGATCTGGTCACCATGCGGGACGGAAAGTACCACCTGATACCTGAGGGGGCGATGGCGGTGCGGGCGGGTAAGCTGGTGTGGGTCGGCCCGGCGGCTGAGATGCCCGCCTTCGTCGCCGCGCGGCATCATCATCTGCCGGGCGGTATCGTGACGCCGGGACTGGTGGACTGCCATACCCATCTGGTGTTTGGCGGTGACCGCAGTCAGGAATTTGAACAGCGCCTGAATGGCGTCAGCTATGCCGACATTGCCGCACAGGGCGGCGGCATCCTCTCGACGGTACGGGCGACCCGCGCCGCCACGGAGGAGGCGCTGGTGGCGTCGGCGCGCTGGCGGCTCGACCGCCTGCTGGCAGAGGGGGTCACCACGGTGGAGATCAAGTCCGGCTACGGGCTGGATGAGGAGAGCGAACTGCGGATGCTACGGGCGATTCGCCAGCTGGGGCAGAGCGTGGCCGCCGATGTCCGTGCCACCTGCCTGGCCGCCCACGCCTTTCCGCCGGAGTTTAAGCATGACCCGGAGGGCTGGGTCGACATCATCTGCGAACGGCTGCTGCCGCAGGTGCAGGCGCTGGGACTGGCGGATGCGGTAGACGCCTTCTGTGAACATCTCGCCTTTTCACCGCAGCAGGTCGCGCGGGTGTTTGATCGGGCGGTGGCGCTCGGTCTGCCGGTGAAGCTGCACGCGGAGCAGCTTTCGGCGCAGGGGGGAGCGGCCCTGGCGGCCCGTTACGGTGCCCTTTCTGCCGACCACCTTGAATACGCCACCGAGGAGGATGCGAAAGCGATGGCGGCACACGGCACCGTGGCGGTGCTGCTGCCGGGCGCTTTCTATCTGCTGCGGGAAACCCGGCGTCCCCCGGTGGATCTCTTCCGGCAGTACGGGGTGCCGATGGCGCTGGCCAGCGATGCCAATCCCGGCACCTCACCGGCGCTGTCGCTGCGTCTGATGCTCAACATGGGCTGCACCCTGTTCGGCATGACCCCGGAAGAGGCGCTGGCGGGCGTGACCCTGTGGGGCGCAAAAGCGCTGGGGCTGGCTGACAGCCACGGCTCGCTGGAGGCGGGAAAAGTGGCGAACTTTGTTCACTGGCCGCTGGCCCGTCCGGCGGAACTGGTTTACTGGCTGGGCGGTGAGCTGCCCTGTACCGTTATCTATCGTGGAGAACCCCAATGAATCCCTTCATATTTACCCGGGGCAGCCTGCCGCTGCTGGTCAGTATTCCCCATGCCGGCACTGAACTGACGCCCGAGGTGGACGCCGGACTGAGCGACGCCGCGCGCGGATTACCGGACACCGACTGGCACATCCCGCTGCTCTATGATTTCGTGCGCGACCTCGGAGCCAGTGTGTTAATCGGGCGTTACTCGCGGTTCGTGGTCGATCTGAATCGTCCGCCCGATAATCAGCCACTCTACACCACCGCCACCACCGGTCTGTTCCCGGAAACCCTGTTCGACGGCACCCCGACTTTCCTGCCAGGCAAAACGCCCGATGCGGCTCAGCGTCAGGGCTACATCGACCAGATCTGGCAGCCTTACCACCAGCAGATCCAGCAGGAGCTGGCGCGGCTTAAAGCAGAGCACGGCTATGCACTGCTGTTTGATGCACACTCCATCGCCAGTGAAATCCCCCGCCTGTTTGAAGGCCGCCTGCCCGATATCAACCTTGGCACCAATGACGGTGCCAGCTGCAGCCCGGCGATGAGCGCGGCGCTGGAGGCAGTCTGCGCCGCGCAGCACGACTACAGCTGGGTGCTCAACGGACGTTTTAAAGGCGGTTACATTACCCGCGCCTATGGTCAGCCGCAGCAGCAGACTCAGGCCGTCCAGCTGGAGCTGGCGCAGCTGAACTACATGGATGAAACCCCGCCTTACGCCTGGCAGCAGGCGCGCGCCGCGCAGTTGCAAAAAACGCTGAAAGCACTGGTCCACGCCATGCTGGCGGAGGGCAAACCCCGATAATCCCACCACGGCGATGCGCCACCCCGGTGCATCGCTGCGCTGAACCGGTGCAGGCGGGTGCAGGCCGCCTGACTGCACGGCGCTCCCCGCCGCCTTTTTCCCTTTTGCAGAGCTGGCATAACCTTTGCTTGGTTGTATGTACAACTACTGCTGCGCATCCATCACATCATAAATTCTGTCTGGCTCACAAAACAGTAAAGCCGGGAATGAACTGCGCCGCGTTAGCTTGTATATACATGACATATCATCCTGTGAAATTTATGTTAAATCTCGTCAGGGCGATCACCAGGCCGCTACTTTCAGGAGAACCGTATGACGCACCCACTGACACTTCGTCGTTTATGTCTCACGACCCTGGTTTCCTCTCTGCTGCTCTGTGGCGTCAGCGCCCAGGCGAAAGAGTGGAAGTCGATCACCATTGCCACCGAAGGCAGTTATGAACCCTGGAACCTGACGCTGCCAGGCGGCAAGCTCGGCGGCTTTGAACCGGAACTGATGGCGAATCTCTGCCAGCGTATGGCGATTCAGTGCAGGCTGGTGGTGCAGAACTGGGATGGCATGATCGCCGGGCTTAATGCCGGAAAATATGACGTGATCATGGATGCGATTGTGATTACCCCGGAACGAAAGAAAGTGGTCAGCTTCACCCTGCCTTACGCCTCGACGCCTGCCACCTTCATCACCCTGAAAGGGAGCCTGCTGCCCGCTGACAGCCAGATTATCAAGCTGACCGATGACGCAAAAACCGTGGATCCGGCCATTGCAGGTCTGAAAGCGGCGCTGAAAGGTAAAACGATCGGTATCGCCTCCGGCACGGTTTACACCCCCTTTATCGACAAATATTTCAAAGAGGTGGCGGATGTCCGTGAATACACCAGCTCGGCCGACGCCATCCTCGACCTGCAGGCGGGGCGGATTGATGCGGTGTTTGACGACGTGACCTTCGCGCAGTCGATGCTGGCGCGGCCCGAGAACCGCAATCTCAGCTTCAGCGGCCCGCAGCTGGGCGGCCCGATCTGGGGTGAGGGAGAGGCGCTGGGCGTGCGCATGGCGGATAACGATCTGAAAGCCCGGCTGGATGAGGCGATCAAAGCCGCACTGGCCGATGGCACAGTGAAAAAGCTGAGCGAGAAGTGGTTCAAAACGGATGTCACACCCTGAGTGAGGTAACTGATGATAAGCCTGCTGAGTTTTGGCCCGGACGGCTGGGGACGGTTGATTCTGAGTGCCGCGCTGACCACGCTGCTGCTGTCGTTTGCCGCGCTGGTGGTGGGGGCGGTGGTCGGATCGGGCGTTGCCGCCGCGAAGTTATCTCCCCACCGGCCGGTTCGCTGGCTGGGGGAGGGATACTCGGTGATCTTTCGCGGCATTCCTGAGCTGCTGGTGATCTACCTGTTCTACTTCGGGGGATCGGGGCTGATCACGCAGATCGGTCAGCTGTTTGGTGCCGACGGATTTATCGAAGCGCCGCCGTTTCTGATCGGGGCGCTGGCCATCGGGCTTATCTCCGGCTCTTATCAGGCGGAAGTCTATCGCGCCGCACGGCTGGCGCTGGCGAAAGGGGAGATCGAAGCGGCGGTCGCGATTGGCATGCCCCGCTGGCGCATCCGGCAACGCATCCTGCTGCCGCAGGTGGCGCGCTATGCGCTGCCGGGTTTATCAAACGTCTGGCAGATGAGCCTGAAAGATTCGGCGCTGGTGTCGGTCACCGGCATCGTCGAGCTGATGCGGGCGAGCCAGATTGCCGCCGGTTCGACCCGTGACTACTTCGCCTTTTATCTGGTGGGCGGAGGCTGCTATCTGCTGCTGACGCTGCTGTCCAACCGTGCCTTCCTGCGCGCTGAATCCCGTCTGGGGCGCGCCTGGCAAAGCCGCACCGCTGCACAGCATTAGGGGGATTGATGATCGATTTTGCGTTTCTCACAGACACCTTCCTGAAACTCAGCGCCGCGCTGCCGGTGACGCTCGGTCTGTTTATCAGCGCCTTTCTGTGCGGTGGCGTGCTGGCGACAGGGATTCTGGCGCTGCGCATGAGCCGCTGGCGGCTGCTCAGCGGCTTTGCCCGCGGCTACATTCTGGTGTTTCGCGGTTCGCCGCTGATGATCCAGCTGTTTCTGATCTACTACGGTCTGGGGCAGTTTGGCGTGATCCGCCACAGCCTCCTCTGGCCATTTCTGCGTGAGCCGTTCACCTGCGCGGTGCTCGCGCTGTCGCTCTGCACCGCCGCCTACACCGCAGAGATCCTGCGCGGGGCGCTGCTGGCGGTGCCGCCAGGGCAGGTCGAGGCGGGGCTGGCGTGTGGGATGTCACGCGGGCTGCTGCTGCGGCGCATTATTGCGCCGGTCATGCTGCGTTACGCGCTGCCTGCCTACTCTACCGAAGCGATTCTGCTGGTGAAATCGACCGCGCTCGCCAGTCTGGTGACGGTGTGGGATGTCACCGGGGTGGCGCAGCAGATCATCCAGCGCACCTACCGCACCATGGAGGTCTTTCTCTGTGCGGCGGCGATCTACCTGATCCTTAATTTCATCATTGTGCAACTCTATGCCCTGCTGGAGCGGCGTCTGACGCCGGTGCACAAACCGGAAAAAAAGCCGTTACCGTCCGCTAAGCCGATCCCCGGAGGAGAATAATATGTCTGATTTGTCGCCCGTCACGCTGTCGGCCAGCGATATCCACAAATCTTTTGGTGCCATGGAGGTGCTGAAGGGCATCTCACTGCAGGCGCACAAAGGCGATGTCATCTCGATTCTCGGTGCCAGCGGCTCGGGCAAAAGTACGCTGCTGCGCTGCATTAATCTGCTGGAGACGCCCGATTCGGGCGTGGTCAGCGTCGGTGGTGAGACCATTGAGATGAAGCGCCATGCCCGCGGGCATCAGCTGGCCGCTAATCCCCGCCAGATTGAACGGCTGCGTTCCCGGCTTGGCATGGTGTTCCAGAGTTTTAACCTCTGGTCGCATCTGACGGTGCTGCAGAATGTGATCGAAGGGCCGCACTATGTACTGAAGCGCGACAAAAAAGCCTGCATCGCCCAGGCGGAGCAGCTGCTGGACCGGGTCGGTTTACTCAACCGCAAAGATTTCTATCCCGCTCAGCTTTCCGGCGGTCAGCAGCAGCGCGTGGCGATTGCCCGCGCGCTGGCGATGGACCCGGAGGTGATGCTGTTTGACGAGCCGACCTCGGCACTCGACCCCGAACTGGTCGGTGAGGTGCTGAAGGTGATGCGCAGCCTGGCGGAGGAGGGGCGCACCATGCTGGTGGTGACGCATGAGATGGGCTTTGCCCGCCACGTCTCTAACCGAGTGGTGTTTATGCATCAGGGCACGATTGATTGTCAGGGCACGCCGGAAGTGATGTTTGGCGACGGCGGCTCGGCGCGCTTCAGGCAGTTTATCTCCCGTCATCATCAGGTGGAGCCGGTGTTATGAGCAGCACGCTGAATCCTCCGCAGGTGTGGGGCGATGCCCCGCTGACCTGGCCGTCGCTGGTGCAGGTCGCCCGGCACGATGCCCCTCTGACCCTCAGCGACAGCGCCTGGCAGCGGATTGCGCAGAGCCGCGAGATCGTCGGCACCATCGTGGCGACGGGGCAGGTCGCTTATGGCATCAATACCGGGCTGGGTGCGCTGTGCAATATCACCCTCTCTGAGGATGAACTGAGCCAGCTGTCGCGCAATACCCTGCTGAGCCATGCCTGTGGTGTCGGCCCGACACTGGCCAGAGCCGAGGTGCGCGCCATCCTGTGTGCCGCGATCGCCAACTACAGCCACGGTAAATCAGGCGTCTCGGTAGCGCTGGTGCAGCAGCTGCTGGCGCTGCTCAACCGGGGGATTACGCCGCAGGTGCCGTCACAGGGGTCGGTCGGTTATCTGACCCACATGGCGCATATCGGGCTGACGCTGCTCGGCATCGGTGAGGCGGAGTGGCAGGGCAGAGTCGTCCCGGCAGAGCAGGCACTGGCGGAGGCAGGGCTGACGCCCTACCGGCCTGGCGCGAAAGAGGGGCTGAGCCTGGTAAACGGCACGCCGTGCATGACCGGCTTAGCCTGCCTGGCGCTGGATGATGCGGCGCGTCTGCTGGACTGGGCGGATGTCACGGGCGCGATGAGCTTTGAAGCGCTGCGTGGCCAGCTGGTGGCGTTTGATCCTGAGGTGCTGGCGCTGAAAGCCAGTCCGGGGATTCAGCGCAGCGGCGAACGTCTGCGCCAGTTGTTAAGTGACAGCCCGCTGCTGAAAGCGAGCGTCGGTATCCGGACACAGGATGCGCTGAGCCTGCGATCGATGCCGCAGGTTCACGGTGCCTGTCGCGACCAGTTTACCCATGCGGTTCGTCAGGTGGAGACCGAACTTAACGCCTCTACCGACAATCCGCTGATTCTGGGCACCCCCGACGCCTGGCGCGTCGTGTCGCAGTCGAACCCGCACGGCGAGTCGGTGGCGATGGCCTGCGACCTGCTGGCAATTGCGCTGGCGGAGCTGGGCAGCATCGCGGAGCGACGGCTTGATCGGCTGGTGAATCCGCTGGTCAGCGGTCTGCCGCCGTTTCTGGTGGCCGAGCCGGGCGTCAACTCCGGCATGATGATTGCGCAATATGTGGCGGCGTCGCTCTGCGCGGAGAACCGCCAGCTCGCTCAGCCGGCGGTGCTCGACAACTTTGTCACGTCGGGATTACAGGAGGATCATCTGAGCCTCGGCACCGGTGCGGCACTGAAGCTGCTGAAGCTGGTCAGCAATGTCGGGCACATCCTCGCGATTGAGTATCTGCTGGCGGCGCAGGCGCTGGAGTTTCACGGTGAATCCCAGCTGGCCGCAGGAACGCGGCGTGCGTGGCAGCAGTTACGGCAGGTGGTGGCGTGCTGGCAGCAGGATCGCTGGCTGGCGCCTGATATCGCCCGCGCGGCAGAACAGATCAGAGCGCACCGGTGCGATGCGCTTGAGGGATAGGCGGGTTACGACCGGCGGGCGTCCGGACGGACCAGGTCGAAGCGCTGGGCTTCACTGATGCCGTAATAGGCGCTGGGTCCCCCGGCGCGCAGAATCGGCTCCGCTTTGGCCGTCTGATATATGCCCTCTTCCAGCAGCGTTTCACTGATGTGGATCGCCACCGCTTCGCCCATGACCAGCCAGCTGTCGAGCGGGTTGCCATCGGCATCCTGCAGCTGTATCAGCTGTGTTAAGCGACACTCAAAGTTGACCGGGCTCTCCGCCACCAGACTGGCGCTGACCTGGGAACCGGCCTGCGGCGTTAAACCGGCGAAAGTAAACTCATCCTGATCGGCAGGCAGCGACGCTGAGCTTTCATTCATCGCTTCCGCCAGCGGGCGGGTCGCCAGGTTCCAGACAAACTCTCTGGTCTCAGCAATATTGCGGACGCTGTCTTTCCAGCCGCTGCTGGCGAAACCGATAATCGGCGGATGATAGCTGAAGCAGTTAAAGAAGCTGTAGGGTGCCAGATTGCGCTGGCCGCTGGCGCTGACTGAGCTAATCCAGCCGATCGGGCGCGGGCCGATAATGGCATTCAGCGGATCGTGCGGCAGACCGTGACCGGCACGGGGTTGATAAGAATAGCGTTTCTGGCTCATAACCTCTCCAACGGGGAATAATGATTAATCTTAGCGCGACAGCATGGCCTGTCGAATCGGAAAGCGGTAAGCGGATGGTGCGGGTTTATTTTCACTCGCCTACAGCGTATTGTACGCGCGCCTGAATAACTGAGAGAACGTATGAAAAAGTCAGCCAGCACCTCGCCTTTCCACGCCCGCAATCGCCATCAGGGCGAGTACGATTTTGCCGCGTTAACCGCCGCGCATCCGCCACTGGCGGCCAAAGTCCGGCCCAACGGGTATGGCGTGCAGTCGGTAGATTTTGCGGACCCCGAGGCGGTGATGCTGCTGAATCAGGCGCTGATCAAACTGTTTTATGATATCGACTGGCAGCTGGCCCCCGGCTCACTCTGTCCGCCGGTGCCGGGACGAGCCGACTATCTGCACTACCTTGCGGATTTGCTGGCGCTGGATAACAACGGCGTAATCCCCGCCGCTGACGTTCTGGATGTGGGCTGCGGCGCAAACTGCATCTATCCCCTGATTGGCGCGGCGGAATATGGCTGGCGCTTTACCGGCACCGAAATCAACGAGGTTGCACTCAAAGCGGCCAACCGCATTCTGGCCGCGAATCCGCGCCTGACGCGCCAGATCCGTCTGCGTCGTCAGAAAAACAGCGACGCGGTGCTGGCGGGCGTGATCAGCAAAAACGAATTTTTCAGTGCTGTCATGTGCAACCCGCCTTTCCACGCCTCGGCGGAGGAGGCCGCGGCGGGGTCGCAACGTAAATCACGCAATCTCGGACTCGATAAAGCGGCGCCGCTCAACTTTGGCGGTCAGCATAATGAGCTGTGGTATCCCGGCGGTGAAAAAGCCTTTATCGGCAGGATGATCGCCGAGAGCGTGGCCTTTGGTCGTCAGATTGGCTGGTTTACCTCACTGGTATCGCGCAAAGAGAATCTGCCCGCGCTGGAAAAACAGCTGCAGGCGCTCGACGTGGCTGAGGTGCGGGTGGTCAACATGGCGCAGGGTCAGAAGCAGAGCCGCTTCCTGGCGTGGAGTTTTATGCCTGCTGCCCAGCGCAGCAAGCTGCTGAGTCGCCTGGGGAACTGAGGCATCTCATTACGCAGGTAGCAGGAATCTATCTGCTGAGAAAAAAGGACGTGCTGCGATGCGGCCGTTTCAGACTGCTGACAAACCCAATCGGGGTTGCTCTTGCAGCAACACATTAGCTAATAGCGCAGGGAACATGGGCAGAGGAGGAAAGCGTCCCGCGCCATGGACGGCGCGGGCCGAGCGACCAGGGATGGTTTAAGCGACTTTCCGATCTGCCCGTGTTCCCTTCGCAGGGTTGGTCTCACAGCTGGGCAGGGCAGACTTTGCCAACAATAAAAACGGGCCGCTAAGCGGCCCGTTTTGATCAGGAGACGTGCTGCAGAAATTCGCGCAGACGCTCACTCGGGGGATTGCTGATCAGGCTGTCGGGATCGCCATCTTCCGCAATCCGGCCTTTGTCGATAAAGATCAGACGCGAGGCCACCTTCTGAGCGAAGCCGACTTCGTGGGTCACAATCACCATCGTCATGCCTTCTTCCGCCAGGTCCTGCATCACCTTCAGCACTTCGTGACGCAGCTCCGGGTCAAGCGCGGAGGTCGGCTCATCAAACAGCATCATCTTCGGCTTCACCGCCAGCGCACGGGCAATCGCGACGCGCTGCTGCTGACCGCCGGAAAGCTCAGACGGGAAGTGATGCGCACGCTCGGCGAGGCCCACTTTGCCCAGCAGCTCGCGCGCCAGCTGGCGTGCCGACTCTTTGCTGGCACCGCGCACCCGGATCGGACCGAACGCCACGTTGTCCAGCGCGCTCATCTGCGGGAACAGATGAAACTGCTGAAACACCATGCCCGCCTCCTGACGAATCAGGCGGTCATCGACTTTCGGGTCGTTGACGCGCAGACCATCCACAATCAGCTCGCCGCTGGTGATCTCTTCCAGCTTGTTAATGCAGCGCAGCAGGGTCGATTTACCGGAACCGGAAGGACCGATAATGACGACCACTTCGCCCTGGTTAATTTTCAGGTCAATGTTGTGCAGCACCTGGGTCTGACCAAAATGCTTGGAGACATCTTTAAATTCAATCACAGGATTTTCACCCTTTTCTCAATGCGGCGCAGCACAAAGCTCAGCACCAGCGTAATCACCAGATAGATGATCGCGACGGCGCTCCAGATTTCCAGAGCGCGGAAGTTACCGGCAATAATCTCCTGACCCTGACGCGTCAGTTCAGCCACACCGATAACAATAAACAGCGACGTATCTTTAATGCTGACAATCCACTGGTTACCCAGCGGCGGCAGCATACGGCGCAGCGCCAGCGGCATAATCACGTAGCGCAGCGTTTCACGGCCCGACAGTCCCAGCGCCAGACCCGCTTCGCGGAAGCCTTTGTTGATTGACAGCACGGCACCACGGGTGATCTCGGCAATGTAAGCGCCGGAGTTAATCATGATGGTTACGACCGCCGCACTGAAGGGATCGATTCGCAGGTCGGGAAACGCCATTGGCAGGGCAAAGTAGATAAACATCACCTGCACCACGATAGGCGTGCCGCGGATGATTTCGATAAACACCAGCGCGATGTTATTGGTGATCCAGCCGCCGTAAGCACGGGCAAAACCGGCCACCAGACCGATAAGCAGACCGCCACACAGGCCGATGATTGAGATAATTAAGGTCAGTTTAGCGCCTTCGAGCAGCGCTGGCATGGCGGGCCAGATGACGCTCCAGTCAAACTCCATGGTGTCACTCCAGATATGTTGCGATGGAAAAAAGCAGGGAAAAGTTTCCCTGCTCAAATTAATTCACGGACAAATTATTATTTTGGTTCAGTGCCGAACCATTTTTTATAAAGCTGATTGTAGGTGCCGTTCTCTTTCAGGATTTTCAGCGCGCCGTTGACTTTCTCGCGTAAATCGTCACTGCCTTTCGGGAAGGCAATACCATACTGCTGCGCTTCGATTGAATCGCCCACCGCTTTAAAACGGCCCTTACCGGCGGTGTGAATGAAGTAAAGGATGTTTGGCGTGTCATGCAGCACGGCGTCAGCACGGTTGGTGCCCAGCTCCATGTAGGCGCTGTCGATGTTCGGGAACTGACGCAGATCTTTCGATTTGATGTTGGCTTTCGCATACTCTACAGAGCCGGTGCCGCTTTTGACGGCGACCACTTTGCCATTCAGATCGCTGATGCCTTTGATGTTGTTTTCGTTGTTACGCACCATCACCTGCAGACCACTTTTGTAGTAGCCGTCAGAAAACTCGATCGCCTTTTTACGTTCTTCAGTAATGGTGATACCCGCCAGTGCCAGATCGACATTACGTGTCTGCAGGGCAGGGATGATGCCGCTAAAATCCATTGGCTTCAGGGTGTAATCGAGCTTCAGTTCTTTCGCAATCGCATCCCACAGATCCACATCAAAGCCGACATATTTGTCACCCTGTTTGAATTCAAATGGAACAAAGGCGGTATCGGTCGCGACGACCAGCTTCTTATCTGCTGCGGTGGAGGAGAGGGAGAAGGCCAGCGCCAGCGCGGCCACAGAAACTTTTAACAGTGACTTCATCATTTTTTCCTTTTTACACTCAGGCGGCAGGACCTGCGTTTTCGGCTTGTCATATGAAAAAATTATGCCAACTTTGCAAGATACGCGAAATCAGTGAGTTAAATATCACAGCTGAAGCGATTTTGCAGGTTATTCTGCATTTGCACCGTTTTGGTGCTCTATTGTGGTGCAGGTGGCGATTTTGGTGCAAGCGGTAGTGTGCCTCAGTTGTTGAAGCTTTGAAGCGAAGAAGAGAAGAACTGTTAACAGGGTCATAAAACGGGGTTATACAGACGTAAAAAAGGCGGGTTTCCCCGCCTGATTGACTGCACAGTCACTGCATTAAGTCTTATTCAATGTTGGCTTCGATGAACCACAGGAACTTGTCCAGGTCGCGAGAGGCCGCAGTGAAGATGTCAGCAGTATCTTCATCTTTCACTTCGGTAATCGCTTTACGGGTATCGTTGGCAACGATGGCATAACGATCGGCCAGTGCTTTCAGATGATCCTGCACGCTATGGATGTTCAGCGGATAGCTTTTCAGCGGGGTTTTGTCGTTCACGACTTGTGCGGTGCCCAGTGCCACGCCGCCCAGCTGCACAACGCGTTCAGCAATCGTATCCTGGTGATCGGTAATCGCGGTGCGGAAACCATCCAGCATCTCATGTACACCGATAAAGTTAGCACCGCGCATGTTCCAGTGCGCCTGCTTAGTGATCAATGACAGGTCGATAAACTCGACGACCAGACGATTCAGCACCTCGATGGTGGCTTTCTTTTCGTCTTCGGCTACGTCATTGCGGGTGTAAATCAGATCAGAAGATTTAGTTTTAACCAATTTAGCGGTACTCATCGTTTCAGTCCTCTCTTTGATGGTTGTCCTAATCAAGTACCGGATAAGTATAGCAGCGCTTTTTAACTTTGCAGAAACGACTTTATCAATGGATGAAATAGTGTCTCTCTTTGTCCGGTGCCGCGCGGGTTCAGTAAGGTTACTACTATGTTAAAATATAAAATAAAGAAAATTTTATTATGAATCAGTAAGTTAAATTATTTTGTAAATAACCGGTAAGTGACTGTTTCAAAATAGAAAGTGCAAAGGAATGAATCGGTTAAGAATAATTCTCATGTTGAGCATGATTGTTATTTAGCCCGCCATAACAGCGGGCAGGCCGCGCTTATTTCTGAGTGTCGCCGGATAATTCCACGTTGTTCAGCTGGCTCTTTTTCGGCCGCATCGTCAGCGTTGATCCTGCCGACGCGATGATGATAGCCAGCAGCGCCAGCCACTGGAGTGCACTCAGCGTTTCCCCCAGAAAGAGCATCCCTGAAAAGGCAGCCATCGCCGGCTCGAGACTCATCAAGGTGCCGAAGATGCGCGCCGGTAAGCGGGTGAGTGCGACCATCTCCAGCGAGTAGGGGATGGCGCTGGAGAGCAGGGCGACCAGCAGCGCGATGGGCATGACCGCCCAGTTCCAGATGCCACTCTCGGCAAAGGTCAGTCCCAGTGGCACAAAAATAACCGAGGCGATCAGCGAACCGATTGCCACGGTAGCAGGGCCATGCTCCGCGCCGGCCCGTTGTCCGGCCAGGATATAGATCGCCCAGCAGGCCCCGGCAGCGACAGCCAGCGCGGCCCCCACGGGGTCAATGGCGGTCATGCCTGTGCCAAACGGCAGCAGGAACCACAGGCCAATCACGGCCAGCACCACCCAGACAAAATCGAGCGGCCGGCGCGAACCAAACAGCGCCAGCGCCAGCGGGCCGGTGAACTCCAGACCCACCGCCACACCCAGCGGCACCGTCCGGATAGCCAGATAGAACGTGAAATTCATTGTGCCCAGCGCCAGGCCATACATCAGAAGGGGAAGACGCTGCTCGCGGCTGAAGCGTAAACGCCACGGTTTGAAAATTATGCAGAGTATCAGTGTGCCAAATCCCAGGCGCAGGGCGGTGATGCCGGTCGCCCCAACGGCAGGAAACAGTGACTTCGCCAGGGATGCACCGCCCTGAAGCGACAGCATTGCAATCAGCAGTACGGCGACCGGCAATAAAATCGGGGTAAGGTTTTTAGCAGCGGGAGAGGCAGACATCCTGTTCACTTTTCCTGGTCATCGACGAAATCAGTCGACCAGTGTAAAGGAAAGAGCGGCTAAAAAATCACGAATTTGCGTTTTAAATGCGAACGGGTTGCGCAGTTTTTGCCCGAATTCAGTGCCATTTTGGTAAAGAAATGTCAGGATTTTTTAGGATTTAACTTAAAGAGTGAATTCAGCACAAAATGATTGTTGCAGCAAGATGACGGATTTTATAAGAAAAATGAATGACATAGGATGTCGCATTAACGTCCTGTTACACCAAACTTTCTGTTAGACAACAAAATCCGGGCAGAGTTTCTCGCTATTTTTTGTTATATTTTCAGCGTTGTCAGGAGAGAAGTATTTTCACATTTGAGGTGGTTATGAAAAAAATTGCATGTCTTTCAGCATTAGCCTGTGTACTGGCAGTATCTGCAGGTTCAGCAATGGCACAGAGCACCGTAACTGGTGGTTACGCGCAGAGCGACTATCAGGGCGTGGCTAACAAAGCTAACGGCTTCAACCTGAAATACCGCTATGAAGACGGTTCTAACCCACTGGGTTGGATCGGTTCATTCACCTACACCGAAAAAGACCGCACTGAAGCTGGCGTTTACAACAAAGGCCAGTACTACGGTGTGACCGGTGGTCCTGCTTACCGTCTGAACGACTGGGCGAGCATCTACGGTGTTGTAGGTATCGGCTACGGTAAATTCCAGCAGAACGATACTTCTTCACGCGCTAAAACTGATTCAAGCGACGTAGGTTTCTCTTACGGTGCTGGTCTGCAGTTTAACCCAATTCAGGACGTCGCGCTGGACGTTGGCTACGAGCAGAGCCGCATCCGCAATGTGGACGTGGGTACCTGGATCGCTGGCGTAGGTTACAGCTTCTAAGTTTAGCTTAGCTGACCCGCCAAAAAACGGCCCCTTATGGGGCCGTTTTTTATTGTGCTGATGTTCTCTCCGCCATGCAGGCTCCCGCCTTTCTCTTCCCCCACTGACAATCTCTGTGCCCTCATAGCCGGCAGCGTGATGCCCGTTGAGCGCGCGATGTGTCAGGCCAAATAAGAGAAAAGGAAATAAGCAGAAGGGGAGAGCGCCTCTCTGGCTGAGAGGCGCTGAAAAGGGGTCAGCCGCGCCAGATGAGCTTCTGACAGCGACGATCGGCGGGTTTGTGGCCCAGCAGTTTCTCAATCAACATCAGACGCAGCGTGAAGGGGGAACGCGTCAGCAGGCACAGCCAGGATTTCATCTCCGTGGTTGTTCTCTTCTCAGCCTGGAAGCATTTGCTGCAATCTAAGCAACATTTCAGGGTGCTCATAGAATCACCTCCCAATCATTGTCGACGCGGTCGTCAGCAGCCTGAGGTGAGATACGTCATCACCGGATCCACCCAGGATCGCAAAGGATCCTCTGTGTGCTGCTTACATTATCAACAAATATAGCACTGGCTATATCCTTTAGCCAAGGCTAACGAGGAAAAATTTGAGCTTCTTTGCGGCTGGTTTACAATAAGCGCAGCTAAATCCGTACAGCAGTGCCCGTACGGGAAATAATAATGAGGAAGCTGAATGAGTCGTCGTGCTAAAAGCGTGGTTTCTGCGCCAAAAGGACCACTGAAAGATATTGAAGAGCATGTCGAAGGTTTTCGGCAGGTGCGTGAAGCGCATCGTCGGGAGTTAATTGATGACTACGTTGAGCTAATCTCTGATTTAATTGGTGAATTTGGCGAAGCACGTCAGGTCGATATGGCAGCCCGCCTGGGTGTGTCACAACCGACCGTGGCAAAAATGCTGAAACGACTGGGCAGTGCCGGACTGGTCGAGCAGGTCCCTTATCGCGGGGTCTTTCTGACCAGCGAAGGGGAGAAGCTGGCCGAAGAGAGTCGTGCGCGTCATCATATTGTTGAAAGTTTTCTGCTGGCGTTGGGCATCAGTCCTGAAACTGCCCGACGTGATTCAGAAGGGATTGAGCATCACGTCAGTGATGAAACTCTGGCTGTGTTTAAGAAGTTCTCCGAAACCCGTTAACGCTAAGGCGTACCCTCATCATGCCTCAACTGCTTCGATCTTTTTTGCACGACTCTATTTTGCATTTATTAATCGTGTTGGGTGTGGTTCTGGCTTTTCTGGCGGATTTCCGCTGGGGCGATCTGCCAGGTGCCGTAGACTGGCACACCATCATCACGCTGACCGGTTTGCTGATCCTGACCAAAGGGCTGGAAACCAGCGGATATTTTGATGTGCTGGGGGGGCGGCTGATTGCGCGTTTCCGGCATGAACGCGCGCTGGCGCTGTTTATGGTGCTGGCTGCTGCGCTGCTCTCGACCTTTCTGACCAATGATGTGGCGCTGTTTATTCTGGTGCCGCTGACCCTGACGCTGCGCAAATTCTCTCATCTGCCCATCTCGCGGCTAATCATCTTTGAAGCGCTGGCGGTGAATGCCGGTTCGCTGCTGACGCCGGTCGGCAACCCGCAGAATATTCTGTTATGGAGTCACGGCAAGCTCAGTGTTGTCGCGTTTATTGTGCAGATGCTGCCGCTGGCGGCATGGCTGCTGCTGAGCCTGATGGTCCTGACCTGGTTCAGCTTTCCAAAGCGGTCGATTGATAAGCATGACAATCCTGAACAGCCTGAGTGGCAGAAACCGCTGTTTATTGTCAGCGTGGTGCTCTACCTGCTGTTTATCGCCGGCCTGGAGCTGGAAATCACCGGCTGGGTGCTGCTGCTGATTCTCGCCACTTTCCTGGTCATGGCGCGCCCGGTGCTGCTGCGCATTGACTGGAGCCTGCTGGCGGTGTTTATCGCCATGTTCATTGATGTCTTCCTGCTGACCCGTCTGCCGGTGATGCAGGCGCACTTTGATGCGGTTTCCCACTTCGGTCATGGACAGCTCTATCTGCTGGCTATCGGGCTGTCACAGGTCATCAGTAATGTGCCGGCGACGATTCTGCTGCTGCAAAAGGTGCCACCCACGGATGTGCTCGCCTGGGCGGTAAACATCGGTGGATTCGGCCTGCTGCCGGGTTCCCTGGCCAACCTGATTGCGCTGCGTATGGCAAAAGATCGGGCCGTCTGGTGGCGTTTCCACCTGTTTTCACTCCCTCTGCTCGCCTGGTCGATGGCCAGCGGCTGGCTGCTGCTGCGGCTGCTCAATTAGTCCCACCCCGCCTGCCACCCTCATCAGGTGGCAGGACGTGCGCCATTTCTCAAGTTTCGTAAAGTTGCGCTGGATTTTGTCAGGTTCCGATATAAGGTTAACTAGACCTTTATGCCCGGAATCAGGGCCTTAGCCAGTGATGGGAACTATGAGCGAGAACAACCAACACGATCAACACCAGCAGGATGCCGATAACGCGACGGATAAAAACCGTCAGTCAGATGAAAACAAGGACAACGACCAGCAGCCAGAACGCAAACGCCCCGGTAAAAAGCCGCTGATTATTCTGGCGGTCGTGGTAGTGATCATGCTGATCGTTGGATTCTGGTTCTGGTTTACGACCCGCAATATTGAAACCACCGACGACGCCTTTACCGAAGGCGATGCGGTGACCATTGCGCCGAAAGCGTCCGGTTATGTGGTGAAGCTGCTGGTAAACGATAACCAGCGGGTGAAGAAGGGCGATCTGCTGGTGGAAATCGACCCCAGCGACAACCGCGCCCAGCGTGAACAGGCGCAGGCGCAGCTCGGTTTAGCTGTCGCGCAGCTTCATCAGGCGCAGGCGCAGCTGGCTCTGTCCAGGGTTCAGTATCCGGCTCAGCGCGATCAGGCGCTGGCGGACCAGGCGAAAGCGGAGGCCAACCTGCTGAACGCCCAGGCCGATTACCGTCGCCAGCGCGGCGTCGATCCGCGTGCCACCAGTCAGCGCAATATCGACAGCGCCTCGGCGCAGTTACGCTCGGCGCAGGCGCAGTTACAGAGCGCTAAAGCGCAGGTTGAAGTCGCATCACAGGTTGCCCTGCAGATTCGTCAGCAGGAAACCAATGTTGAAGCGCGTCAGCAGCAGGTTGAGCAGGCAAAAGCGCAGCTCAGCACGGCTGACCTTAATCTCTCCTATACCCAGGTTCGTGCGCCCTATGATGGCTTCATCACCAAGCGCAATGTTCAGCTGGGTACCCTGGTGCAGGCTGGTTCTTCGCTGTTCTCGCTGGTCTCACCGGACATCTGGATCACCGCAAACTTCAAAGAGTCTCAGCTTGAGCGCATGAATCCGGGCGATAAAGTTGAAATCAGCGTCGATGCCTGGCCGGATATGAAGCTGGAAGGGCATGTCGACAGCATTCAGATGGGCTCCGGTTCACGCTTTTCGACCTTCCCGTCAGAAAACGCTACCGGCAACTACGTGAAAATCGTGCAGCGCGTGCCGGTTAAAATCGTGATTGATAAAGGGCTCGATCCCAACCATCCATTGCCACTAGGTCTCTCTGTTGAACCCAAGGTGACGGTGGAATGAGTACGGCGCAGAGCTGGAAACCTGCCAGCAAACCGTGGTTAGTGGCGATCACGGTGACGCTGGCGGTGTTTATGGAGATCCTCGACACCACCATCGTCAACGTGGCGCTGCCGCATATCGCCGGTTCGCTCTCCTCCAGTTACGATGAGTCAACCTGGGTGCTGACCTCCTATCTGGTGGCGAACGGCATCGTGCTGCCTATCTCTGCATTCTTCAGCCGTCTGTTTGGCCGCAAACAGTTTTTCCTGATCTGCATTGTGATGTTTACCATCTGTTCGTTCCTGTGCGGTATCGCCACCGAACTGTGGCAGATCATTCTGTTCCGCGTCCTGCAGGGCTTTTTCGGCGGCGGCTTACAGCCGGTTCAGCAGTCTGTGCTGCTCGACTACTTTAAAGCGGAAGATCGCGGCAAAGCCTTTGGTCTCTCCTCTATCGCCATCATCGTTGCGCCGGTGATTGGCCCGACGCTGGGTGGCTGGATTACGGATAACTACAGCTGGCGCTGGGTGTTCTTTATCAACATCCCGGTCGGGGTGCTGACCGTGCTGGCAATCTATCAGCTGCTGGAAGATCCACCGTGGGAGCGCAAATGGGCCAAAGGCAAACTTAAGATCGATTACATCGGTATCAGCCTGATTACCCTGGGGCTGGGTTGCCTGCAGGTGATGCTGGATCGCGGGGAAGATGAGGACTGGTTCGCCTCTCACTTTATCGTGCTGTTCGCCATTCTGGCGCTGGTCGGCATCGTCGGAGCCGTCTACTGGCTGATGTATGCCCGCAAACCGGTGGTCGATATCCTGGTGATGAAGGATCGCAACTTCTGGGTAGCGGGTTTGCTAATGGCGGGTATGGCGATGATCCTCTATGGCAGCTCTGTCGTGCTGCCTCAGCTGGCGCAGCAGGACCTGGGCTACACCGCCACCTGGTCAGGTCTGGTGCTGTCGCCCGGTGCGGTGCTGATTGTGCTGACGATTCCGCTGGTGCTGAAGCTGATGCCGATTGTTCAGACGCGTTACATCATCGCCTTTGGCTTCAGCTGTCTGGCGGTAGCGTTTTTCTACTCTGCCACCCTGGCACCGAATGTCGATTTTGCCACGCTGGTGATGATGCGCAGCGCGCAGTCGATCGGGCTGGGCTTCCTGTTTGTTCCGCTGACCACCATCGCGTTTGTCACCATTCCGCAGCGACTTAATGCGGACGCCTCGGCGCTGTTTACCATGTTCCGCAACGTGGCCGGATCGATCGGGATTTCCCTCTCGACCGCGGCCATTACCGAGCGCGAGCAGGTTCGCTCGGCGCACATGGTGCACAACATGACGCCGCTGAACGAGCAATTCAACATCACGCTGCAGCACTGGGCGCAGGCGATACGCGACTTTACTTCGGCGGTTGGCGATCCCGTTACGCTGGCAACCGGTCAGCTTTATCAGGAGATGATCGCGCAGGCGCGCATTCTCGCTTATATCGATGTTTTCTCAGGCCTGAGTATTGTCGCCCTGATTTTGATTCCATTTTGCTGGCTGCTGTCGCCGATTAAGAGCGAAGGCAGTGCAGGAGCACACTAACATGAAGGTTTTTTACTCTCATCGCCTGAAACCCGTGAGTTTACTGCTGGCTCTCGCTCTGGCGGGTTGCGCCGTCGGGCCTGACTATCAGGCGCCAAAACCGGCCGTGCCGGGCAGTTTTAACGCCATGGCGTCGCAGGAGGCGTCCGTACCCCAAAGCGCCGCGATTAATTCCCGCTGGTGGCGAAGCTTTAACGATCCGCAGCTCGACAGCCTGATTGAGCGGGCGATAGCGGGCAACCTGAGCCTGCAGCAGACGGTACTGCGTATTGCCGGGGCACGCGAACAGCTGACACAGGCCCAGGGTAGCCTGTTACCCAGCCTGAGCGGTTCGGCCAAAGTGACGCGTCAGCAGCTCGGTCTGGAAGGCTTGCTGAAAGCCAATGGGGCCACCGATCAGCTCGACAGTAACGTAGCCAGTCAGCTCAACGGCCTGACCCAGCCGGTCAATCTCTACCAGGGCAGCTTCGATGCGAGCTGGGAGCTGGATCTGTGGGGCAAAGTGCGCCGTCAGGTTGAGGCCGCCAGTGCCCAGCAGCAGGCGGCGATTGAGCAGCGCAATGATGCGCTGGTCTCACTGGAAGCGGAAGTGGCGCGCGCCTGGCTGCAGCTGCGCGGCGCGCAGAGCACCATCCAGACGCTGGAGCAGCAGATCAGCGTGGCGCAGCAGACGACCGAGCTGACGCAGAGCCAGCAGCGTAATGGTCTGGCGCCGCTGACCGACGTGGAGAATGCCCGGGCCCAGCTGAGCACGCTGCAGGCGCAACTGCCGCAGTATCAGTCGCAGGCGCGGCAGGCGATGAACGGCCTGGCGGTGCTGCTTGGCAAAACGCCGGGCGCGCTGGATGCGGAACTCAGTACGCCGAAACCGTTGCCGCCGCTGCCTCAGTTTGTGCAGGTGGGTATCCCTTCAACGCTGGCGCGCCGTCGTCCTGATATTCGTCAGGCTGAAGCGACACTGCATGCGCAGACCGCGGAAATTGGCGTCTCTGTCGCGCAGCTTTTCCCGAGCCTGTCGCTGACCGGCCAGCTGGGCGTGCGTAACACGGACGTCAGCTACCTGGATAACTGGAGCAGCCATTTCTACAGCTTTGGCCCCTCGTTATCGATTCCGATTTTCCAGGGCGGACAGCTGGTGTCGAGCGTGAAGCTGGCGCGGGCACAGCAGGCGAGTGCCGCACTGGATTATCGCCAGACGGTGCTGACGGCGCTGCAGGATGTGGAGAATGCGCTGGTCAGCTATCGCGCCGATCAGCAGCGCGTCACCGCGCTGGATGAGACAACCGGTGCTCTTCAGCGTGCCTTTGATCTCGCCAGCGACAGCTATCGTCAGGGGCTCTCCACCTTCCTGGAGGTGCTGGATGCACAGCGCCAGCTGGCACAGGCACAGGAGCAGGCAACCCAGGCACGGATGCAGAGCGCGCTCGATCTGGTGGCGCTCTATAAAGCACTGGGCGGCGGCTGGGAAACATACCAGACTGTTGAGATGCCGCACTACTCCGTCTTCGGTCCGGCCACCCAGGCCAATTAGTTCTCAGGCGGTCGCGGCGCTGCTGCCGTGACCGCCTGCTTATCCCTCTCCGCTGCGCGGTCAGCCCGCCATCTTCCGTTTACCGATAATCTAACTCATTGAATCAGCGGCAATCGTTGCCGGAATTCGTCAGGATAAAATGGCCGAAAATAAAACAGGCCTGACAGCAGGGCTATTATCTGCGCACCGGTCAGGGCGTTATTATTTATGTGGCTGGCATCAGTTCAATTTAAGATTTTGAGCTGCGTCACCTTTCTGCGTTTATTTCAGGATGCTTTTTTAATGCCACTCAGAACGCGCATGACAATTCGCCAGCGTCTGCAGAACGCGACCGCTGTTGTTCAACGGTCTTCTCTGCGAATAATCTGACGCTGCTGAAAAACGCAGCGGTAAAACATGCCGGGAACAGTCGTGACTGTCATAATAAAATCGAATAGGGCGATAATTCTTTAACGTTATTGCCCGATGAGAAGGGCAATTTTTAATCATGAACTGTAAACTATTGTGACAGAGGTAGCCTTTCCGGCCTTTTTTTATCGCCAGAGCATGGGCGGTAAACCGGAAATAACGGGCCTGAACCTGCACGCTTTCACAGATGCGGTTATGCCTCTGCAGGCGGTATCGTCCGGCTGAAATCGTTTTCAATACAGGGACACAGGCCCGGTTTGTTGTTAATTCATCGTTAATAAACCTCAGGCGGGTCCGATTTTAAAAGCCATATTTCGGCATAATTAATACTTAAGAATTATCTGGGGCGTAAAAATAATTTATTTTTTTATTTGAATTAGGTAATCTTGCCGCTACAGTTTTATTAACCCCCCTTAATCAAGGACATTGTGATGAGTGACGCATTTAAGGTACTGAACAATATTCGCACATTACGTGCCCAGGCTCGTGAACTGCCACTGACCGATCTTGAAGAGATCCTGGAAAAATTAACTGTTGTTGTGACTGAGCGCCGCGAAGAAGCAGAAGCAGAAGAGACGCAGAATCGCGAAAAAGAAGAAAAGCTCTCTAAATATCGCGAAATGCTGCTGGCTGACGGCATCGATCCTAATGAATTATTAGGTGCCCTGGAAAGCGGAAAAAAACGCACCAAGCGTGCGCCGCGTCCGGCTAAATATACTTACACCGACGAAAACGGTGAGCAGAAATCCTGGACTGGCCAGGGCCGTACCCCGGCAGCGATTAAAAAAGCGCTGGATTCCGGTAAAAGCCTGGACAGCTTCCTGATCGATTGATCGACACAATCCTTGTAAGTGGGAGCCGGGGGCCATGATGGCCTGCCGGCTTTTTTATTTCTGTCGGGATATCAATCACCCGGCCGGCAATCCATCCCCGACGCTGGCGTGCGCTGCGTCACATCTGGCATAATAGCCGCCGTTTTTTCATCCACTCTCTTCACAAAGGTCAATGCCGTGTTAGTTAGCAGCAATATCACCATGCAGTTTGGCAGCAAGCCACTGTTCGAGAATATCTCCGTTAAATTTGGCGGCGGTAATCGTTACGGTTTAATCGGTGCGAACGGCAGCGGAAAATCCACCTTCATGAAGATTTTGGGTGGCGATCTGGTGCCTTCAGCCGGCAACGTCTCTTACGATCCCAACGAGCGTATCGGTAAGCTGCGTCAGGATCAGTTCGCCTTTGAACAATTCAGCGTGCTGGACACCGTGATCATGGGGCACCATGAATTATGGGAAGTTAAGCAGGAGCGCGACCGTATTTATTCTTTGCCAGAAATGAGCGAAGAAGAGGGGTATAAGGTCGGTGACCTTGAGGCGCTTTACGGTGAGATGGATGGCTATAGCGCCGAATCCCGTGCCGGTGAGTTATTACTCGGTGTCGGTATTCCGGTTGAACAGCATTATGGCCCGATGAGCGAAATTGCGCCGGGCTTTAAATTGCGCGTGCTGCTGGCGCAGGCGCTGTTTTCCAATCCCGATATTCTGTTACTCGATGAACCGACCAACAACCTGGACATCGATACCATTCGCTGGCTGGAGCAGGTGCTGAATGAACGTGACAGCACCATGATTATCATTTCGCATGACCGTCACTTCCTTAATATGGTCTGCACCCACATGGCGGATTTGGATTATGGCGAGCTGCGTGTCTATTCCGGTAATTATGACGAATATATGACCGCCGCAACCCAGGCGCGTGAACGTCTGTTATCTGACAACGCCAAGAAAAAAGCGCAGATTGCTGACCTGCAGTCGTTCGTCAGCCGTTTCAGCGCCAACGCCTCTAAATCGCGTCAGGCGACATCGCGCGCAAAACAGATGGATAAAATTAAACTGGAAGAAGTCAAAGCGTCCAGTCGTCAGAACCCGTTTATCCGTTTTGAGCAGGATAAGAAGCTGTTCCGAAATGCCCTGGAAGTGGAAGGATTAACCAAAGGGTTTGATAACGGTCCGCTGTTTAAGAATTTAAATCTGCTGATGGAAGTGGGCGAAAAGCTGGCGATCATCGGCGCCAACGGTATTGGTAAATCGACGCTGCTGAAGACGCTGGTAGGGCAACTTGAGCCCGATAACGGCAGCGTTAAATGGTCAGAGAATGCGCGCATTGGTTATTACGCGCAGGATCACGCCGAAGATTTTGCTAATGATCTGACCGTATTTGACTGGATGAGTCAGTGGAAACAGCCAGGTGATGATGAGCAGACGATTCGCGGTATTCTGGGTCGCCTGCTGTTTTCACAGGATGATATTAAGAAACCGGCGAAGGTGCTTTCCGGTGGTGAGAAAGGGCGCATGCTGTTTGGCAAGCTGATGATGCAGAAACCGAACATCCTGATTATGGATGAGCCGACTAACCACCTGGATATGGAGTCGATTGAGTCGCTCAATATGGCGCTGGAGATGTATGAAGGCACACTGGTGTTTGTGTCGCACGACCGTGAATTTGTCAGCTCGCTGGCAACCCGCGTGATTGAGCTGAAAGCAGACAAGGTGGTGGACTTCACCGGCAACTATGAAGATTACCTGCGCAGTCAGGGAATCGTCTGATAAAAGGGGGTGGCGCAGGCCACCCCTTTTTTTGGCCCGGAATGGGCCGCAACGTAATCACTCTGAGGCTGAAGCCACCTTCTGGGAGCCTATGCTCCATCGCCACACACTTCACAGTGCGCATCCTGCGCCACTTTCATGCTGCGGAATTCTGCACTCATGGCATCGTACATCAGCAACCGGCTGGTGGCCGGCGTGCCAAAGGCCGTCAGGACCTTAATCGCTTCCATCGCCTGCATTGCACCAATCACCCCAACCAGCGGGGCCATGACGCCTGCTTCGACACAACTCAGGGTCTGTTCACCAAACAGGCGGCTGATACAGCGATAGCAGGGCGTGCCGGGCTGCCAGTTGAATACGCTGATCTGGCCTTCCATACGAATTGCTGCCCCGGAGACCAGCGGGACGCCCTGCTGGCGACAGAGCCGGTTGAGCTGCTCCCGCACTGCAACATTGTCGGTGCAGTCCAGCACCACCTGCTGGCGGGCTATCAGCGCCAGCAGTGCCGTATCATCCAGCTGGCCGTTGACCGGATGCAGCTGACAGTGAGGATTGATGGCCGCCAGGCTTTGTGCCGCCGATTCGACTTTGGCACAGCCAATATCGGCGTCATGATGCAGTATCTGCCGTTGCAGGTTAGAGTGCGACACCGTGTCGAAGTCAAGCAGCGTCAGGCTGCCGATCCCGGCTGACGCCAGCCAGGGCGCGGCGGCACAGCCAAGTCCGCCCAGCCCGACGATCAGCGCATGGCTGGCTTTAAGTCGCTCCTGACCGTCAAAATCGAAACCGCGCAGGACGATCTGCCGGTTGTAGCGCAGCATCTCCTCATCGCTTAATTCAGGCAGCATTTACGCCTCCAGCAGGGCGTTGAAGGGTTCCACCTCAACCCATTCGCCAGGCTCCACATTGCCGCGCTCCCGCTCCAGCACAATGAAGCAGTTTGCCTGCGCAAAAGAGCTGAAGACGTGGGAACCCTGCATGCCGGTGGTCTGCACCTCCAGCTCACCCTGCGCGTTCTGGCGCAGGATGCCACGCTGGAAGTCGAGCCGGCCCGGTGATTTTTTGAGCGCAGAGGCGCAGCGCACTTTCTGACGCGGCGGCAGAGCCGATTTCTGCAGGCCGGTAAGTTTCGCCAGCAGCGGCTGAACCAGCTGATAAAAGGTGACAGCAGCCGAGACCGGATTACCCGGTAAACCGCAGAACCAGCTGTGGCTGAGGCGGCCAAAAGCAAAGGGTTTGCCGGGTTTGATCGCCAGCTTCCAGAAGCTGATCGCCCCCAGCTCTTCCAGCATCGTTTTGGTAAAGTCCGCTTCCCCGACCGAGACACCGCCGGTGCTGATCACCACATCCGCCTGCCGATCCGCCTCTGCGAAAGCCGCCCGCAGGGCCGCCGGATTGTCTTTGATAATCCCCAGGTCGATGACGTCGCAGCCGAGCTTATTCAGCATCAGCGATACGGCGAAACGGTTAGTATCGTAAATTGCGCCTTCGGCCAGCGGTTCCCCCACCGGCTGCAGTTCATCACCGGTGGAGAAGATCGCCACCCGCACTTTTCGCACTACGCTGACCTGCGCGATCCCCAGCGAAGCCAGCAGCGGCAGTTCCGCCGCGCCCAGCCGCGTGCCCGCTTCCAGCACGACATGACCGGGCTGAATATCGTCGCCGGTCAGGCGGATATTCTGGCCGGGACGCACCGGTGCGGTGATCACAACGGCCCCCTCACGCGTTTCCGTCTGCTCCTGCATCACCACCGCGTCGCAGCCTGCTGGAACCGGCGCACCGGTCATGATGCGGATCACGCTGCCCTGCGGCCACTCACCACTGAAGGGTGCGCCAGCGAAGGCTTTACCGGCCACCGGCAGCGGCTCACCGTGGCTGATATCTGCCAGCCTGACGGCGTAACCATCCATCGCGGAGTTATCAAAGGGCGGTACGGCGATAGGGGAGGTCACCGCTTTTGCCGTGATGCGACCAGCCGCCGCGGCCAGCGACACGTTCTCAGCGTCGGCGATGGGCGTCAGCTGCGCGAGCATTTTTTGTTGCGCCTCCTCAAGGGAGATCAAACCTGCAGTAAAACTTTCCATAAGGGTCCAGCCTGGTGAATTCAGATGCTGCCTATTATGGTGGCAATTGGCCGCTGAGTCACATCGGTGTCACCCCGGGCTTGCCCGCGACAAGGGCCAAAATGATATAGGGTGGTAAGAAAAGGTTATAACCACAGGAACAGTTTCCGCTTTACAACCCTTAGCAGGCTTTCTATAGTCAAAAATCATCAAAAATGGATGAAAACCATTTTAAATCAGTGTTTTTCATGCGGATGCAACAGGGCAGAGCGTTATGGTTAAAGCAGTGATTGCCATTCACGGCGGCGCGGGTGCCATTACGCGCTCAGCGATGAGCGCTGAAAAAGAACAGGCATATCGTCAGGCGCTGCACGAAATTGTTACTCAGGGCCAGCAGATCCTGGCGCAGGGTGGCAGCGCACTGGATGCGGTAACGGAGGCGGTGCGGCTGCTTGAAGAGTGTCCGCTGTTTAATGCCGGTAAGGGCGCGGTATTTACCCATCAGGGCACGCATGAACTCGATGCCTGCATCATGGATGGGCGCACGCTGGAGGCGGGCGCCGTCGCCGGTGTGACGCGGGTGCGCAATCCGGTTCTGGCGGCGCGTGCCGTGCTGGAAAAAAGCGAGCATGTGCTGTTCATCGGTGAAGGTGCTGAACAGTTCGCGGTGGCGAACGGGCTGGCGCCGGTGAGCCCCGACTACTTCTCGACGCCGGAACGGTGGGAACAGTTGCAGCGCGCGCTGAATAGCGATTCGGCGGTGCTGGACCATGATGGCGCGGCTCACCACGACGACCCGCTCGACCCTGACCGCAAGTTTGGCACGGTGGGCGCGGTGGCGCTGGACCTGGAGGGCAATCTGGCTGCGGCGACCTCAACGGGCGGCATGACGAATAAACAGGCCGGACGGGTAGGCGACTCGCCGCTGCCGGGTGCGGGCTGCTATGCCAGCAACGACAGCGTGGCGGTCTCCTGTACCGGCACCGGTGAAGTCTTTATGCGCACGCTGGCCGCTTATGACGTGGCAGCACAGATGCGCTATGCCGGTCGTACGCTGCAGCAGGCCAGCGTTAATGTCATTCATGACAGCGTGCTGGAGCTGGGCGGCAGCGGCGGCCTGATTGCTGTCGATCGTGCGGGCAATGTGGCCCTGCCGTTTAACAGCGAGGGAATGTACCGCGGCGTCGCCCGGGTAGGCGAGCCAGTGGAAGTCGCTATCTACCGCGAAAGTTAAGGAGCAGAGATGAGCGACAGGCAAACGCATCCGACCCTGGCCCCTGAGCAGGTGCTGGCGGTGCGCGATCTCAGCGTAGAATTTCAGCATGAGGCGACCCTGACCCGCGCGGTGCGCCATTTGTCACTCGATCTGTTTCGCGGCGAGACGCTGGCGCTGGTGGGCGAGTCAGGTTCAGGCAAATCGGTCACGTCTCTGGCGCTGATGCGGCTCATCGAGCAGGCGGGAGGCCAGGTCAGTGGCGAAGCGCTGTTGCGCCGTCGCAATGGGGAGGTGCTGGATCTGATGCGTGCCTCAAAGCAGCAGATGCGCCGGGTGCGCGGCGCCGATATGGCGATGATCTTTCAGGAGCCGATGACCTCGCTGAATCCCGTCTTCTCCGTCGGCGAGCAGATCGCCGAATCGATTCGTCTGCATCAGGGACAGAGTCATGCCGCCGCGCTGGCGGAAGCGCGCCGGATGCTGGACCTGGTGCGGATCCCTGATGCGCAAAATGTCCTCTCCCGGTTTCCACATCAGCTGTCAGGCGGGATGCGCCAGCGGGTGATGATTGCAATGGCACTCTGCTGCAAACCCGCCCTGCTGATTGCCGATGAGCCAACCACGGCGCTCGATGTGACGATTCAGGCGCAGATTCTGCAGCTTATCCGCGTGCTGCAGAAAGAGATGCAGATGGGGGTGATTTTTATCACTCACGATATGGGCGTAGTGGCTGAAATGGCTGACCGGGTTCAGGTGATGTACCGCGGCGAGGTGGTGGAAAAAGCCCCGGTCGACCGGCTGTTCAGCGCACCGGAACAGCCCTACACCCAGGCGCTGCTGGCCGCCGTGCCAAAGCTCGGTGCCATGCAGGGCCAGCCGTTGCCCGCGAAATTTCCCCTGCTGCACAGCGACGCGGCCGACGACGTGCCGCAGGATACGGTACGCCGTCGGCAGCCCCCGATTTTACAGGTGCGCGATCTTGTGACCCGCTTCGATATTCGCGGCGGGCTGCTGAATCGGGTTAAAAGCCGGGTTCACGCCGTCGAAAAAGTCAGTTTCGACCTCTATGCCGGTGAGACACTGGCGCTGGTGGGCGAATCAGGCTGTGGTAAATCCACCACCGGACGTTCACTGCTCAGGCTGGTGGCGAGCCAGGGCGGCACGCTGACCTTCGACGGACAGCGGATAGATACGCTGTCCGGTGCCGCGCTGGCCCATCTGCGACGCGACATTCAGTTTATCTTTCAGGACCCTTATGCCTCACTCGATCCACGCCTGACGGTGGGTTTTTCAATCATGGAGCCGCTGCTGGTACATAAGGTGATGCCGCGACGCGAGGCGGAGCAGCGCGTCGCCTGGCTGCTGGATAAAGTGGGTCTGCTGCCGGAGCATGCTCAGCGCTATCCGCATGAATTTTCCGGCGGACAGCGTCAGCGAATCTGCATCGCCCGTGCGCTGGCGCTGAACCCTAAAGTGGTGATCGCCGACGAGTCCGTCTCTGCGCTGGATGTGTCAGTTCAGGCGCAGATTATCAATCTGATGCTCGATCTGCAGCGCGAGTTTGGCATTGCTTTTCTCTTTATTTCTCACGATATGGCGGTGGTCGAGCGGATCAGCCACCGCGTGGCGGTGATGTATCTCGGTCAGATTGTCGAGATAGGGCCGCGTCAGGCGGTCTTTGAGCAGCCGCAGCATCCCTATACCCGCAAACTTATGGCGGCGGTGCCGGTAGCCGATCCGGCTCACCGCCGTCGTGAACGAGCCTTACTGGTCGATGAGATCCCCAGCCCGATCCATGCCTTAGGGGATGAGCCTGAAGTGGCGCCGCTGATGGAGGTGGCTCCGGGCCATTTCGTCGCGCGTCACGTTATCAGTGCGACCTGAACAGTGACGATGTCGCCCCGGCGACCAACCCGACAGGGATTACAGGAGAACAAGATGCAGATGACGATGCGTAAAGGGGTACTGGCGGCTGGCGTGTTAAGCAGCGCAATGGCACTGCCCGCCTGGGCAGCACAGGATGCGGTGATTGCCGTCGCGTCCAATTTCACGACGCTCGACCCCTATGATGCCAACGACACGCTGTCGCAGGCGGTCGCCAAATCTTTCTATCAGGGCCTGTTCGGCTTTGATAAAGCGATGAAGCTGACCAACGTGCTGGCGGAAAGCTATCAGGCCAGCCCGGACGGACTGACCTACACCATTAAGCTGCGTTCCGGCATCAAATTCCAGGACGGCACGGACTTCAATGCCGAAGCCGTGAAGGTCAACCTCGATCGCGCCAGCAATCCCGATAATCACCTCAAGCGCTACAACCTGTTTAAACATATCGCCAGCACCGAAGTGGTGGATCCGACCACGGTTAAAGTGACGCTGAAGGAGCCGTTCTCCGCCTTTATCAACATCCTGGCGCACCCGGCGGCGGCGATGATTTCGCCCACTGCGCTGAAAAAATATGGCAAAGAGATCGGTTTCCATCCGGTCGGGACCGGTCCGTTTCTGTTTGAAACCTGGAATCAGACTGACTTTGTGAAGGTGAAGAAGTGGGATGGCTACTGGAAGCCGGGCTATCCGAAGCTGGACAGCATCACCTGGCGTCCGGTGGTGGATAACAACACCCGTGCGGCGATGCTGCAGACCGGTGAGGCGAACTTCGCTTTCCCGGTGCCTTATGAGCAGGCGAAGCGGCTGGAGCAGAACAGCAAGCTGGATGTGGTGACCACGCCATCCATCATGCAGCGCTACATCAGCCTCAACGTTACTCAGAAGCCGTTCGATAACCCGAAAGTGCGCGAGGCGCTGGAATACGCCATCAACCGTCAGGCGCTGGCGAAAGTGGCGTTCTCCGGATATGCGACGCCAGCGACCGGCGTTGTGCCGCCCTCCATCGACTTTGCGCAGAGCTATCCGGCGATAAGCTACGACCCGGCTAAAGCCAGAGCGCTGCTGAAAGAGGCGGGCTATCCGAACGGTTTTGAGACCACGCTCTGGTCGTCGCACAACCACAGTACTGCGCAGAAGGTGCTGCAGTTCACCCAGCAGCAGCTGGCACAGGTGGGCGTGAAGGTTAAGGTCACGGCGATGGATGCCGGTCAGCGTGCGGCGGAAGTGGAGGGCAAAGGGCAGAAAGAGAGCGGCGTGCGGATGTTCTATACCGGCTGGTCCGCCTCAACCGGCGAAGCAGACTGGGCGCTGACGCCGCTGTTCGCCACTGCAGCCTGGCCACCGGCCATCTTCAACACCGCGTTTTACAGCAATCCAAAGGTCGATAAAGATCTGGCCGATGCGCTGAAAACCACCGACCGTACTGAGAAAGCGCGCCTCTACAAAGATGCGCAGGATACCATCTGGCAGGATCACCCGTGGATCCCGCTGGTGGTTGAGCAGCTGGTCTCTGCTAACAGTAAAAACCTCAGCGGTTTTTATGTGATGCCCGATACCTCATTCAATTTTGATGAGGCGACTCTGAAGTAACGGAGCCGGCCAGCCCGCGGGCTGGCCGCAGCTGCAGGATGTTGCATGTTTAACTATTTCATTAAACGACTTTTCGGGCTGATCCCGACGCTGCTGATTGTGGCGGTGCTGGTGTTCCTGTTTGTGCACCTGCTGCCGGGCGATCCCGCACGCCTGATCGCCGGGCCGGAAGCGGATGCCTCCGTGGTGGCGCTGGTGCGCCAGGAGCTGGGGCTGGATCTGCCGCTGCCGCAGCAGTTCTGGCACTTTTTACTGAATGCGCTGCAGGGCGATTTTGGCCAGTCGATGGTGTCGAAACGGCCGGTCGCTGAAGAGATCGCCACGCGCTTTATGCCGACCCTCTGGCTGACGCTGGTCAGCATGGTCTGGGCGGTGATTTTTGGCATGGCGATTGGCCTTGTCTCTGCCGTCTGGCGCAACCGCTGGCCCGATCGGCTGGGAATGACGCTGGCGGTGTCGGGCATTTCGTTCCCCGCCTTTGCACTCGGCATGCTGCTGATGCAGGTCTTCTCGGTTGAGCTGGGATGGCTCCCGACGGTAGGTGCAGAGAGCTGGAAACACTACATCCTGCCTTCGATCACCTTAGGTGCCGCGGTCGCGGCGGTGATGGCCCGTTTTACCCGCGCCTCCTTTGTCGAGGTCATGCAGGAAGACTACATGCGGACGGCGCGGGCCAAAGGGGTGCGCGAGTCGCTGGTGGTGGTCAAACATGGCCTGCGCAATGCCATGATCCCGGTCGTGACCATGATGGGCCTGCAGTTCGGTTTTCTGCTGGGTGGCTCGATTGTGGTTGAAGTGGTTTTCAACTGGCCTGGCCTGGGACGTCTGCTGGTCGATTCTGTGACGATGCGCGACTACCCGGTAATTCAGGCAGAGGTGCTGCTGTTTTCACTGGAGTTTATTCTGATCAATCTGTTTACCGACATGCTCTATGCGGTCATCAATCCCGCTATTCGCTTTAAGGAGTCGCGATGAAAAACTGGCGACGCGAAGCGGCACTGAAAAGCATGCCGCTGCTCGCGGAGAATCGGGTGCGGACGCCGTGGCGTGAGTTCTGGCGGCGTTTCAGACGGCAGCCGGTGGCGCTGCTGGCGGGCCTGTTTGTGCTGATGCTGATTGTACTGGCATTTATCGCACCGTGGGTTGCGCCGTTCGATGCGGAGAACTATTTCGATTATGACCGGCTCAACGAGGGGCCGTCACTGATGCACCTGTTTGGTGTGGACTCGCTGGGGCGCGATATCTTCAGCCGGGTGCTGGTCGGCACGCGTATTTCCCTGATTGCGGGCTTCTTCTCTGTGTTGATCGGCGCGCTGATTGGCACCCTCTCTGGCCTGCTGGCAGGATATTATGAAGGGTGGTGGGACCGCATCATCATGCGCATCTGTGATGTGCTGTTTGCCTTTCCCGGCATTCTGCTGGCGATAGCGGTCGTCGCCATTATGGGCAGCGGCATGAGCAATGTGATTGTGGCAGTAGCCATCTTCAGCATCCCGGCTTTTGCCCGCCTGGTGCGCGGCAATACGCTGGTACTCAAGCATCAGACCTTTATTGAGTCAGCGCGCAGCATCGGCGCCTCTGACTGGACCATTCTGATGCGACATATCCTGCCGGGGACGGTCTCACCGATTGTGGTCTATTTTACCATGCGCGTCGGCACCTCCATCATCACCGCTGCCAGTCTCTCCTTTCTGGGTTTAGGGGCACAACCGCCCACGCCGGAGTGGGGCGCCATGCTGAACGAGGCGCGCGCCGACATGGTTATCGCGCCGCACGTGGCGATTTTCCCCAGTCTGGCGATCTTCTTCACTGTTCTGGCATTTAATTTACTCGGAGACGGGCTGCGCGACGCACTTGATCCTAAACTAAAGACATGAAACCTTTCGATTATGATCAGGACTTCAGCACTATCGACTTCCGTAAGCACCCTGAGCGATATCAGGTCGGCCGCGGGGAGCAGGGTGTGCTGATGGTTGAGCCTTATAAGAGTGAAATCCTGCCTCACTGGCGATTTCGCACCGTTCCCATTGCTGAAGAGTCGGCAGAAAAGATCATGGCGCTGTTTGAAGATTACCGGCGTCAGGATGACTTTGTCGGCATGGATATGGCGCGCAAGTTTATCCAGATGGGCTATACCCGTGCCCGCCGCTACAGCAATCACAAGGGCGGACGAAAATATGACGCTGAAGGCAAGGAGCTGCCGCGTGGCGTCAATGAAGAAAAAGCCGCGGCGGCGGCCATTTTCAAAGCTTACTGGGACCGTCTCCGGGCCGATGAGGACTATCTGCAACGGAAAAAGGCGCATCAGCAACTTTATGGCTAACCGCTGAACCAGCATGACCGTTTTTCTGCCCGGCGCGTCTGTAGCGCCGGGGAGGCGAAATTCATTTCACGCCGCAGTGCCTCCGTTTTCCGCGCTATTTCATCTTTCCTGCTTCTTCCCGTCAAAACCCTGCTGGCTGACTGCACCCGGCGGATTACGCTCACGGCGCAGCAATCTGCCGGATGCGATGCGTCCGCTGAGCGTGAATGACTGAAAACGATTTCAGCCTGGCGCACGACGTAAAGTAGTGAAAAAACGCGTAAAAGCCTGTTCGCTTTGCAGACCCGCATCAGGCTCAGAGAAAAACGGGCGCGTCGTGGTAACTCACCGTGCTATAAAAAGAAATCGCCGCCTGGACCGCTGTCTGGCGGATAAGCGAAGCGCTGTCCGTAACCCCGGCTGAACAGTGAATGAAAAACGCGGGTTGATATTCACTTGTTTTCATTAATAATAAACCCGCTAACCCCACTGAGGGGGCTATGCCCCTCAGGTAATGAAATGGATAATGTGAGAGCTAAATAATGAAAGAGATCATCAAAGGATTTCTGAATTTCCAGCAGAATGTGTTTCCTGAAAGGAAGGATCTTTTCAAAAGCCTGGCGTCAAATCAAAATCCTAAAGCCCTGTTCATCTCCTGTTCAGACAGCCGTCTGGTGCCTGAGCTGGTGACGCAGCAGGAGCCAGGAGAGCTGTTCGTTATCCGCAACGCGGGCAACATCGTTCCCTCATTTGGCCCGGAGCCTGGTGGTGTATCCGCGACAATCGAATATGCCGTGGTCGCGCTGGGCGTTTCCGACATCATCATCTGCGGTCACTCCAACTGTGGTGCCATGAACGCTATTGCTTCCTGCGCCTGCATGGACACCATGCCCGCAGTAGAGCACTGGCTGCGCTATGCCGATGCGGCAAAAGCGGTGGTCGAGCAGCGTGAGTATGACTCACCGGAGAAGAAGCTGAATGAGATGGTCAAAGAGAACGTGATCGCGCAGCTGAACAACATGAAAACCCATCCTTCGGTTTCCGTCGCGCTGCGTAACGGCAAACTGCGTCTGCATGGCTGGGTTTACGATATCGAAAGCGGCACCATTATGGCGCTGACCCAGGGTGGCAAGCAGTTCATCACCCTGTCTGAGAATCCGGACACCTGCTTCGAGTAATGCCTCTCGCCCGCTGCGTCCTGCGGCGGGTTTTCAATTGCTCCTTAACACGGATAACCTGTTATCGGGATTAGTCTGAACGATTATTGGCTGGTTTATCTCTGACTATCAACATTGCAGACAACGTTAACATCTGGAGTCGTAAAGCATCATTTTAAATTCCGAATGCCTGTAAAGGTTACAGCCATGCCGGGAAAGATATACTCAGGGTTGAATCGATTTTTTAGGTTTTACAGAGAGCGGCTAAATGTAGCAGGTGCGATAAGGGTTCATTTGAAATATTGAGTGTTTTTTAAATGTGTAAGATGAGTTGCTGGTTTGTTACTTTTTCTGATTTTTATAAATGAAGTCTTTCCAGTCCATAATGGATGTCTGTCAGGATATAGATGTTTTTACGTCAGGAACGCGTTTTTAGTTGCGAGATTAACTTTACAACCGAACTAAGTAATAATTTATTCAGTAAGTTGATTCTCATCAAAGAAAAAATCCAGGTTCTTAAAAATGATACGGGTTAAACTTCGTTCTGACCAACATGAAACTATGTATGTAGATGCTGCCTTGTTAATCTGTTGTCATTACACAAGTCTGCTTGATATAGTGCAATTTAATTATCTGGCGTGATTGACAGCTGCATAAATTCAGAGGTCATCCGCCCGGAAAATATTAATGTGAACAGAGTGAGGAACGTAGTGGGCCAAAAGAAGATATACATCATATCAAAACCCTCGCCAACTCTGGGGCGTAACCCGTTTCATGCGGGCGGAGCAGGGCTTTTTGGCCATAAAAATCATAATAATTACATCTCTGAAGTCCAGAAAGAAATTGACGCTTTAGGTTATGACTGGGTTGTGATGGCTGATGATACTGAGGGAGATATTGAGGAAATCGTTAAGAAGGGTGTTATGTTGGTAGTTTGTGCGCCAGGATTACGCTTTCAGTTTTACTGCGGTAAGTTTAATAAAAAGCGAGTCATCTATCTCAATACAATGGATTATGCTTCAGGAAATGCGCACCCCGTTATTAAAAAGTTGATTGAAATAGAGAGGGGGAATTAGACCACTTCTCTGAAGTAAAGAAAATGGGGGGCAAAGTCATAAATAGCGGAGTTGAATATTAGTCAGTTTTATAGTGTGAGTTAAATGAAGTGGGAGAAAATATCATAAATACCTCTTTGCCTGCTGATTCAATTCGTGCTGCAAATCTGCGGCTGAAGAAAGTTTTGTATGTCAGGCCAGAAAGATATTTGGATAGGGGTTGGTTTGAGCTATAAAAAATGAATGCACGCTAAAATTGGCTAATTTCATCGGTAAAACAGCGAGTGCCTTATTGCTTATGAATTAAAGCGTGATTTCTCACTAAAAAATTAAATCAAGATTTTATTCACCTGTATATTTCCCGGAAATTTATCATCACTTTAAAGTATTTATGGTCTCGCAAAGACTATAGAAAGCATACTTTTCTTGCAAACTCAGTTCTGAAATGAAGCAGGAGCGGTCTGGTCAGCTTTAGCCCTTATGGAGATGCACTTGTCCGTCGGGCGGTCTGCTATCGGCCTGTTTAATCTTTTGTAAATCCTCAGCATTGTTAAAGCCTGCCTGACTACGCTTAAGGCACGCTATCCCATGAGGAGAACTCTATGTCCCGTTTTTCAACCGTTCTGCTGCTGACCGGTTCGCTGCTCTCAGTCCCGCCGCTGTTTGCCGCTGACCTGCAGGTTGAGGTGTTACAGGATAAGTTACAACATCCATGGTCGGTTGCCTTTCTGCCCGACAACAAAACGCTGCTGATAACCGAACGGAGCGGGCAGCTGCGCAGCTGGAATCCGGAGAGCGGCCTTTCGCAGCCGATTCAGGGCGTGCCAGAGGTCTGGGCACAGCGGCAGAGCGGCCTGCTAGATGTGGTGCTGGCTCCCGACTTCGCCAGCAGCCGTCGTGTCTGGCTCAGTTACACCGAGGCTGACAGCAAGGGAAAAGCGGGGGCGGTGGTAGGTGTCGGGACACTGAGCAGGGATAATCGCCAGCTCAGCGATTTCCGCGAGGTGATCCGGCAGACGCCGATGCTCTCCAGCGGTAACAATATTGGCACCCGGCTGGCGTTTGATACTCAGGGCTATCTCTGGATCGCCTTCGGCGATAATTTTGTCAGCAGCGCCGCGCAGGACCTCGATAAACTGCAGGGCAAACTGCTGCGGCTGAATGCCGACGGCAGCGTGCCTGATGATAACCCGTTTGTGAAACAGCCCGGCGCGCGGCCAGAGATCTGGGCGCTTGGCCTGCGTAATCCGCAGGGGCTGGCGCTAAATCCCTGGACCGGCATGATATGGGAAAATGAGCATGGCCCGCGCGGCGGCGATGAAGTGAATATCATGAGTCGTGGCAAAAACTATGGCTGGCCGCTGGCGACCTACGGTATCGACTACAGCGGCGATAAAGTGCCGGAGTCAAAGGGCACCCATGTTGCAGGCACCGAGCAGCCGATCTGGCACTGGAAAGTCTCTCCGGCCATCAGCGGCATGGCGTTTTACAACAGCGCCCGTTTTCCGCAGTGGAAGAATTCGCTGTTTATCGGCGCGCTGAAAGAGAAGAACCTGATTCGGCTGAGTGTGAACGGTGAAAAAGTGGTGGAAGAGCAGCGTCTGCTGGGCGACCAGAATGCGCGGATTCGCGATGTGCGGCAGGGACCGGATGGCTGGCTCTATGTGCTGACCGACGAGGCCAACGGCAAACTGCTGAAAGTGGGATTAGCGCAGGACGCTGGCGCGTCCCGCGGCTGATTCAGCGTGCCCAGTGATAAACCTGCCATCCCCGGCTGACCGCTTCCTGATGTAGTCTTTCGTCCGGGTTGATGACATGGGCGTGATCGGCCTGCTCCAGCAGGGGCAGGTCATTCATCGAATCGCTGTAGGCCCAGGTGCGGTCAAACGTCTCCTCCGCCTGCAGCGCTTTCCAGTCACCCAGCCGGGTCACTTTGCCCTCTTTATAGGTCATGGTGCCGTAGGTATTGCCGCTGTAACGCTGGTCTACGATTTCAACGCCAATCGCCAGCGCACCGCAGGCCCCCAGTTGCTGAGCAATCGGCACCACCAGATGCTCACCGCTGGCAGAGATAATCATGACGCGGTCGCCGCGCGCCCGGTGCCACTCGATGCGTTCCCGGGCTGCGGGAAAAACGCGGGGCATGATGTCGCGATGAATAAAGCGGCGCACCCAGCCTTCCACTGTGAGGGTAGCCATACCCGACAGCGGTGAGAGGGTTTTATTCATATACTCTTCAATTGAGAGCGTGCCGGCATAATACTGGGCCATCAGTGCCTGTTCCTGATCGATCAGTTCGCTGGGGGCGAACCCCTGTGATACCAGCCAGCGCAGCCACAGGCTGGTGCTGTCTTCACAAATAAGTGTTTCATCCAGATCAAAAAGGGCTAAGTCCATGGTCGGTCTCCTCGGCTGACTGGCTTTCAGGTTAGCGGATAATTGTGACCGACTTAACTCTTCTGCGAAAAATCGGAATTTCACGCAGTTTTGGGAATGACAGAAGCGAGGCGAAAGGGCACGCGCGCGGCCGTTGTGCCAGGGTAAATCGACTAAACTCTAAAAAACTTTACGATTCGGCGGTTTTTTTCGCTGCCGTCAACGGTTAGCGTTTGAGTGAGAATTTTCTGCCCCTGGAATTTCGCGTTAACAAGGACAATCCGGCCACGCCCATGACAAACACTCGCTTCCCATCACGCCTGCGGCTTCTCGCTGCTACCTCATTACTGATTATCGCCCCGATCAGCGCCTATGCTGAACAGGCTCCCGCCGCGCCAGGCATTGACGCAAAAGCGTGGATCCTGATGGATTACGCCAGCGGTAAAGTCTTAACTGAATCCAGCGCCGATCAGCGTCTCGATCCCGCCAGTCTGACCAAAATGATGACCAGCTACGTGGTGGGTCAGGCGATTAAAGCGGGCAAAATTAAACCGGATGATATGGTTACCGTAGGACAGGATGCCTGGGCGACCGGCAATCCTAAGCTGCGCGGTTCATCCCTGATGTTTCTCAAGCCGGGTGACCGCATCCCGGTGCATGAGCTGAACAAAGGCATTGTGATCCAGTCCGGCAACGATGCCTGTATTGCGCTGGCGGATTACGTGGCGGGCAGTCAGGATTCGTTTATCGGCCTGATGAATAATTATGTGAAGGCGCTGGGCCTGCAGAACACCCACTTTATGACGGTTCACGGCCTGGATGCAGAAGGGCAGTACAGCACCGCACGGGATATGGCCCTGATTGCGCAGGCGCTGATCCGTGATGTCCCCGATGAGTATGCGCTGAACAAAGAGAAAGAGTTCACCTTCAATAATATCCGCCAGATCAACCGTAACCGTCTGTTGTGGAGCACCAATCTCAAAGTCGATGGCGTTAAAACCGGCCACACCTCCGGGGCGGGGAACAATCTGGTTGCCTCTGCGACCGAAGGTGACATGCGCCTGATCTCCGTGGTGCTGGGCACCACCAGCGATGCGATCCGCTTCCGCGAAAGTGAAAAGCTGCTGACGTGGGGCTTCCGCTTCTTTGAAACGGTAACACCCATTAAAGCCGATGCGCCTTTTGCTCAGCAGCGGGTCTGGTTCGGCGATCGCAGCCAGGTCAATCTCGGCGTCGCCAAAGATGCGGCGCTGACCATCCCTAAAGGGCAGATGAAGAACCTGAAGGCGAGTTTTAAACTGACCACACCTCAGCTGGAAGCACCGCTGAAGAAGAATCAGGTGGTAGGCACGATCGATTTTCAGCTGGACGGCAAAACCATTGAACAGCGCCCGCTGGTGGTGATGCAGGATGTGCAGGAAGGCGGATTCTTCAGCCGGATGATTGACTTCGTGATGATGAAATTTAACGGCTGGTTTGGGAAATGGTTTTCATAAGTTATCCGGGACGCTGACGCGTCCCTGATAACAGAAATTCCTCTGGCGGTAAGATCGTGCCTGCACAGGAAGCAGGGTCAGATCGGAAAGACGCAAAACCGTCATCCCTGACTGCTCGGCCCGCGCCATCCCTGGCGCGGGACGCTTTCCTCTTCTGACCCTGCTCCCTGTGCCTCAGGTTTATTTATCGCTGCAAAAATTACGCTGTCTGATGTTTCTGAGCTGAATAAACAGGGAGCTTAGTCCTGCGTCCAGCCTTTGCGAATCGGCACCGCAAACAGCGCCCGATAGAGGGGATGGATAACAGCCAGCATCCGCTCGCCATAGAACTGCCATGCCAGATGCGAAGCCAGACAGCTCAGCAGCCCGACAAGGAATCCACCCAGCATATCCAGCGGCCAGTGAACGCCAAGATAGACCCGTGACCAGGCGATAGCGCAACCCACACCCATCAGAACCACCCCCGACCAGAGGCGATGCCAGAAAATAAAGGCCAGGGCAAAAGTGAAAATCGTGGTGCCGTGATCGCTGGGGTAGGAGTCATCCGCCGCATGATGCAGGAACTGATAACCGAAACCAATGGCGAACGGACGCGGATGAGGCAGCAGCTGGCCCACACACCAGGAGATCGTCAGCGCATAGATCAGCGCCATGCCGGTTTTCAGCACCAGTGCCCGCTGCGAAGAGAGCTGATCGCGTGGCCCCCACAACCACATCACCACGATGAGCAGCGGCACGATGGCAATCAGATCTTTGGCAATAAAGGTCGCCAGTTGCAGTAACCAGGCAGGTGACGCTGGTGTGGCATTAATGGCAGTAAACAGTGAGTGGTTCAGTTCTTCCATTCCGGGATAGATTCCTCAGCAGACAGCCCGGCTAACAGTGGCTGACGCTACCCGGTCAGCCTTCTGATAACAGCGGCAATAAAAACAGTCAGCACCAGCGCGCTCGCCCAGTTAATCAGCACAAAAAGCTAATTTCACAGCACTCTATCCTGCTGATTGCGAGGCGTTTCGTCCATCATCGCGCTCTTAATCTGTTACTGAGTTGTGCAATGGTTTAAGTTCGGCAGGGGAATGGCGGGATTCAGACGCGGCAGCGCGGCGCGCAAGAAAAAAGGGCATAAAAAAACCCGCCAGGAAAAAGACCAGCGGGCTCCACAATCTGGGGATTTCAAAGAAAAGCAGTGGCACTTATTAGGACTGCCCGCTGACAAAAAAGTTCTGGACGTAGCCAAAAAATTTTTATAGGGGCAATATCGGCCAGACAATTACAATCAGCGTCCCCGCCAGCGTCAGTAACACGTTGGCGATGGCGTAGGTCCCGGCATAGCCCAGCGCCGGGATATTACTGCGAGCCGTATCGCTGATAATCTCCATAGCAGGGGCGCAGGTGCGTGCGCCCATGATGGCACCAAACAGCAGGGCGCGGTTCATCCGCAGCACATAGGCACCAAACAGAAAGCAGATGATGACCGGAAGCAGGCTGACCAGCAGGCCGCACAGCAGCATCAGCGCACCATCGCTGCTCAGGCTGTGATTAATGCCGCTGCCGGCACTCAACCCCACTCCCGCCATAAACACCATCAGACCGAACTCTTTCACCATTGTCAGCGCGCCCTGCGGAATATAACCAAAGGTCGGGTGGTTGGCGCGCAGGAATCCCAGCATGATCCCGGCGAACAGCAGGCCGGCGGCGTTACCGATACCGAAACTGAAATTGCTGAACTGGAAGGTAATCAGACCAATCATCAGCCCCACGATAAAGAAGGCACAGAACGCCAGCAGATCGGTCATCTGACTGTGAATGGCGATAAAGCCAATGCGGTCCGCGACGCTTTTCACCCGGCGTGCCTCGCCGCTGACCTGCAGCACATCGCCTTTGTTCAGCATAATGCTGTCGTCGATCGGCATCTCAATCTGGCTGCGGATGACCCGGTTCAGGAAGCAGCCATGATCGGTCAGGTTGAGCTTACTGAGGCGTTTGTTCACCGCGTTGTGGTTTTTCACCACGATCTCTTCGGTGACAATGCGCATATCCAGCAGGTCGCGGTCAAACACCTCTTTGCCGTTACGGAAGCTGGGATCGAGCCGGGCGTGCGCGTCGGGATAGCCGACCAGCGAGATATCATCACCCAGTTGTAACACCGCATCACCATCGGGACTGGCGAGAATACCGTTGCGGCGGATACGCTCGATGTAGCAGCCGGTCTGACGATAGATGCCGAGCTCACGCAGATTCTTGCCGCCGCTCCACGCCACCAGCTCCGGGCCAACGCGATAGGCGCGGATTACCGGCAGGAAAACTTTGCGCTGACTGTCTGCATCCAGACCGCGCTCGCGGGCGATCTGCTGGGCGCAGGTAGGCAGATCCTGATGTTGCAGGCGGGGCAGGTAACGGGCACCAAAAATCAGGCTGACGAGTCCAATCAGATAGGTTACGGCATAGCCCAGGCTCAGCTGATCCTGCATCAGTCCAAGCTGTTTAGGATCGCTGATGCTCTGCCGCAGCGTATCGCCTGCGCCCACCAGCACCGGTGTTGAGGTCATGGAACCGGCCAGCATCCCGGCGGTGAGGCCAATATCCCAGCCGAAGAGCTTGCCGAGTCCCAGTGCCAGCAGCAGCGCGCTGACCACCATGACGATGGCGAGCATGAAATAGTTTTTGCCGTCGCGAAAGAAAATAGAGAAGAAGTTAGGGCCGGCTTCGACGCCGACACAAAAAATAAACAGCATAAAGCCCAGGCTTAATGCATCGGTATTGATGGTGAAATGCTGCTGCCCTAATAAGAGCGAAACCACTAATACGCCAATCGAATTTCCCAGCTGAACTGAGCCAAGACGCAACTTACCCAGACAGAGGCCGAGCGCCAAAACGACAAATAATAACAAAATGTCATTTCCGCTTAACAATCCTGCGACGTTAATATTCACTGTTTAACTTCTTGTTTACTTGTAACCTGTTGAAGAGTGGCCTGTTTTTCGCTATCTTGAGCAGGCCGTTGAGGTGCTGTTGTATCAGTACTGCAAATGGAACCTTTTCCGCGGCGCTATTCTAATCACAAATATCTTCTACAGCCATTGGCTGTTTTCATTCGTTGTCACAACGAACTGTTTCTTTTTATTTCCATCTGAACGCAGCAGGGTTATCAGCAGGTCATTGTCGGGATTACTTTTAATCAGTGGGGTGGTATGCCGCAGCGCTCTTATCTCTGGACGACCCGCCTGTGCGGCGTGGTGTTGTACAGTCTGGTGTTTGTTTTTACCTGTCACACCTGGCAGGTGGGGCCCGGCCCGCTTCGCGGTCAGCCTGAATTACTGCTCTTTATGCTTCCCGGCATTCTGATGGCGCTGCTGCAGGTGGAGAGCCCGTTGAAAAGCACGCTGCTGATGGGGCTGTGGGGGACGTTACTGGCCGCGCTGCTGCTGAACAGCAGCCTCTTTATCCACGGCAACGGATTTTTTGTGCTCGCCTGGAGCCTCAGTGCGCTGTTCTGGGCAGGCTGCGGCGCCTTGCTGGTGCGGCTGATGCAGATCGTGATGGCGTCACTTAACTAACTCAGCCGAGCTGATGATCACCCGAAAGTAAAAAGGCGAGACACAGGTGTCTCGCCTTTTTTATTGAGCCTTTCAGCCCTTATGCGGCAAATCCCAGATTCTCTTTGGTCCAGGCCGCAAACTCGGTGTAACCACCGATATGTTTTTCATCCACAAAGATCTGCGGCACGGTAGAAACCGGTTTGCCCGCACTCGCTTCCAGATCGGCTTTAGTGATGCCTTCCGCCTGAATATCGACATACTGATAGCTAAAATCGTCCCGCTCGGCAGTCAGCTTATCAGCCAGTTCATGAGCACGAACACAGTAGGGACAGCCTGGACGACCAAAAATAACAGCAATCATAGAAAACTCCTTGCAGCGACTGTTGTGTGATGTACGTCACACAACTAAACAGAGAATGGCAACCATGATGCCCGCTCGTATCGCTTAAAGAAAGCAGGATTTGCCTGTTAGTCTGATGCCCGCACGCTATGTTAAGCGTCAGGAAGCGTCTGAAACAGAGGCTTTTTTGCCCGTGCGGCGGCCACAGCCCGCGCAAATTTTGGGTTGTTGACCATAATTGACCCTCAGTAGCCCGTGAAGGCAGGAGAGTGTGATGCAGAGTGTAGCCAGATTATCGCGGTTTGTGGTGGTGATGGAGGCGGCTGGCGGCCTGTTAATTCTGGGGGCGCTGCTGCTGATAAACCACTGGCTGCCTGTGCCAGGTCTGGCTGAGCCAAAAACGCTGGCCACGCTGCTGTTTATCGCCGGGGTCGTGCTGATGCTGCCCGCCGCCTGGCTGTTGATGTGGCGCACCGCAAAAGCGATAGCCCCACAGCTGTTTAACCAAACCGATAAAAGAAAATAATGTTGCTGGAGACTTTATGACACCGACCATTGATTTACTGTGCAGCCACCGTTCAATCCGCGCCTTTACCGACCAGCCGGTCAGTGAAGCGCAGCGCGAAGCGATTATTACTGCGGCGCAATCGGCGTCCACATCCAGTTTTCTGCAATGCTCCTCCATTGTCCGCATCACCGACAAAGCGCTGCGCGACAAGCTGGTCACGCTGACGGGCGGACAAACCTGGGTCGGAGAGGCTGCCGAATTCTGGGTCTTCTGCGCTGACTTCAATCGTCATCTGCAGATTTGCCCGGATGCGCAGCTGGGCCGTGCCGAGCAGCTGCTGCTGGGCTGCGTCGACACCGCGCTGATGGCGCAGAATGCGATGGTGGCCGCAGAGTCGCTGGAGCTGGGCGGTGTCTTTATCGGCGGGATCCGTAACAACATCGCCGAGGTGACCGAGCTGCTGGGCCTGCCGAAATTTGTGCTGCCGCTCTTTGGTTTCTGCCTGGGTCATCCGGAGTCAAAGCCGGACGTGAAACCGCGCATGCCACACGCCATGCTGGTGCATGAAAACCGCTATCAGCCACTGGATAAAAACGTGCTGGCCGAATACGATAGCCGCACTGAACTCTATTATCAGCAGCGAGACAGCAACCAGCGTAGCGAAACCTGGAGTGAGCTGATTCAGCGTCTGATCATCAAAGAGACACGCCCGTTTATGCTGGATTATCTGCATCAGCAGGGCTGGGCAACACGCTAAGCCAGGAGCGGAGAGCAGAGATGAAAATCGCCATTTTGTCCCGTGATGCCACGCTTTACTCCAGTCGCCGGCTGCAGGATGAAGCGGTAGCTCGCGGTCATGAGGTGCAAATCATCGATCCGCTCTCCTGCTATATGAACATCAATCCGGCCTCTCCGGCGGTTCACTATTGCGGTGAACCGCTGGGCCATTTTGATGCGGTGATCCCGCGCATCGGCAACGCCATCACCTTTTACGGAACGGCGGTGCTGCGACAGTTTGAGATGTGCGGCAGTTACACGCTGAATGCCTCCGCCGCGATTACCCGCACCCGCGACAAATTACGCTCGCTGCAGCTGCTGGCGCAGGAGGGCATCGACATGCCGGTTACCGGCTTTGCCTCCTCACCCGATGACACCGACGATCTGATCGCCATGGTGGGCGGCGCGCCGCTGGTGGTAAAGCTGGTGGAGGGCACGCAGGGTATCGGTGTGGTGCTGGCGGAAACGCGGCAGGCGGCAGAAAGCGTTATTGATGCCTTTCGCGGCCTCAACGCCCATATCCTGGTGCAGGAGTTTATCAAAGAGGCCCGGGGGCGCGATGTGCGCTGTCTGGTCATCGGTAATCAGGTGGTGGCGGCGATTGAGCGGGTGGCGAAAGAGGGCGATTTTCGCTCCAATCTGCATCGCGGCGGCAAAGCCTGTCCGGTGGAGATTACCCCTCAGGAGCGGGAAATTGCGGTGAAAGCCGCCGCTACGCTTGGGCTGGAGGTTGCGGGTGTCGATATTCTGCGCGCGCATCGTGGTCCGCTGGTGATGGAGGTTAACGCTTCCCCCGGTCTGGAAGGCATTGAAACCTGCAGTGAACTGAACCTCGCCGCGCTGATGATCGCGCGGATTGAACAGCAAACCATCCCCGGGCTCCGTCCTAAAACCGCAGGCTGAAACGCGCTTTTCAGCAGTTTTCGTGGCATCGTCGCCCGTTTTTCCGTAAGCTAAGTCGCCTGTTTATCACCCCACTGGGATTTTACGATGGATTCTCTTGTCGTTCCGGATATCGACCTGTTGCGTCGCTGGCTGGATCAGCAAAATATCACCTGGTTCGAATGCGATGCCTGTCAGGCACTTCATCTGCCGCACATGCAAAACTTTGATGGGGTGTTTGACGCCAAAATCGATCTGGTCGACAACGTCATCCTGTTCTCGGCGCTGGCGGAAGTAAAGCCCACGGCGCTGATTCCGCTGGTCGGCGATCTGTCGCAGATCAACGCCAGTTCGCTGACGGTAAAAGCGTTTATCGACATTCAGGATGACAATCTGCCGAAGCTGATTGTCTGCCAGTCAATGACGACCACCGCCGGATTAACCTTTGGTCAGTTCTCGCACTTTATGAAACAGAGCGAAGAGCAGATCTCGATGGTGATCCTGGAAGCCTTTGCTAACAATCTGCTGATTGTCGGCGAGGAAGAAGAGCACGTTGCGGTCTCCAGCGTGCATTCGGTGCTGCACTAGCCCGACCCCTCCAGACTAAGCCGTCCCTGAGACGGCTTTTTTATATCCGCCGCCTGCCGCCACCTTTTTTTATTCTGCATTTTGCCCTTTAATGCCAGATATCTGTCGTCGTTTATGCCATCAAAGCCGAACCTCATAGCTCAAACATGCATAAAATATCGGTTTCAGGCGTTTTTTACGCTGGGGTCTGGTGCAGCATGAGCAGGGGGGCTATGCTTGCGGGGCTGTAACAGGCGCGTAACTGCGCTTCAGATATAGGATTTTGCTATTAAACTCCCGCTGAATAATGATTCATTGTGTCACTGACGTCCTGTACAGAACGCAATGCAGGGATCTCAGGTTTGCAGCGTTGTTATGACCCGCTCAGGAGGATGGAAAACATGTTCAACTCACGTCAGAAATGGCTGTCAGCTGTGGTAGCGGCTTCGCTGATGGTCGCGTCGGCCAGCAGCATGGCGGAAGATAAAACGCTGCACGTCTACAACTGGTCTGATTATATTTCGCCAGATACCGTGCCGAACTTTGAAAAGCAGTCCGGCATCAAGGTTGTCTACGATGTCTTTGACTCCAACGAAGTGCTGGAAGGCAAACTGATGGCGGGCAGTACCGGCTACGATGTCGTGGTGCCATCCTCCAGCTTCCTGGCGCGTCAGCTTCAGTCCGGGGTCTTCCAGCCGCTGGATAAGAGCAAGCTGCCGAACTACAAAAACCTCGATCCGGCGCTGATGGAAAAAGTGGCGCAGCACGATCCGGGTAACAAATATGCGATTCCTTACCTGTGGGGCACCACCGGGATCGGCTATAACGTCGACAAGGTGAAGGCCGCGCTGGGAACCGATGCGCCGCTCAACAGCTGGGACCTGGTGATGAAGCCGGAAAACCTTGAGAAGCTGAAAAGCTGTGGTGTCTCATTCCTGGATGCGCCGGAAGAGATTTTCGCTACCGTGCTGAACTATCTGGGCAAGGATCCTAACTCTTCGGATGCCAAAGACTATTCCGGTGCGGCGACAGACCTGCTGCTGAAGCTGCGTCCGAATATCCGCTATTTCCACTCGTCTCAGTACATCAACGATCTGGCCAACGGCAATATCTGCGTGGCGATCGGCTGGTCAGGTGACATCCTGCAGGCGAAAAACCGTGCGGATGCAGCGAAAAATGGTGTGCACCTGGGCTACAGCGTGCCGAAAGAGGGGGCACTGGCCTTCTTCGACATGATGGCGATTCCGAAAGATGCGAAAAACATCGACGGCGCCTATGCCTGGCTGAACTACATCATGGATCCGAAAGTGATCGCTGATGTCTCCAATAAAATGAACTATGCCAACGGCAACAAAGCGTCACTGCCGCTGATCAATGCCGACATCCGTAACAACCCGGGTATCTTCCCGACGCCGGAAGCGATGTCGAAATTGTTTGTGCTGAAAGTCCAGGATCCGAAACTGGATCGTGTGCGTACGCGTGCATGGACTAAAGTAAAAAGTGGTAAGTAGTTCGTCCCGAACGGATTGACCTGTCACGTAACAGCAACAGAGGCGCAGTGTCGGCCTCTGTTGTGCCATTTTAGCGGCGGATTTTGCCGCGATGTTCCGCCTGGCTCCGGAGAGAGATAGTAGTGAACGATGCCATTCCCCGTCCTCAAAACAAAACCGCAAAGGCGTTAACGCCGCTGCTGGAGATTCGCAATCTGACCAAATCCTTTGACGGCCAGCACGCCGTGGATGATGTCAGTCTGACCATTTACAAAGGTGAAATTTTTGCGCTGCTGGGCGCGTCAGGCTGCGGCAAATCAACGCTGCTGCGGATGCTGGCTGGATTTGAACCACCGACCAGCGGCCAGATTGTGCTGGATGGTCAGGATCTGTCGCACGTGGCCCCCTATCAGCGCCCGATCAATATGATGTTCCAGTCCTATGCGCTGTTCCCGCACATGACGGTGGAGCAGAACATCGCCTTTGGCCTGAAGCAGGATCGTCTGCCGAAAGGGGAGATCGCCAGCCGGGTCGCCGAGATGCTGTCGCTGGTGCACATGCAGGAGTTTGCCAGACGCAAACCGCACCAGCTCTCCGGCGGGCAGCGTCAGCGTGTTGCGCTGGCACGCAGCCTGGCGAAGCGGCCTAAACTGCTGCTGCTGGATGAGCCGATGGGCGCGCTGGATAAGAAGCTGCGTGACAGGATGCAGCTGGAGGTGGTCGATATTCTGGAGCGGGTTGGTGCGACCTGCGTGATGGTGACGCACGACCAGGAAGAGGCGATGACCATGGCCGGCCGTATCGCGATCATGAATCGCGGCAAGTTCGTGCAGATCGGTGAGCCGGAAGAGATCTATGAGCATCCAACCAGCCGCTACAGCGCCGAGTTTATCGGTTCGGTTAACGTCTTCGAAGGCTTGCTGCGTGAACGTCAGGCGGACGGCCTGGTGATCGACAGCCCCGGTCTGATGCATCCGTTAAAAGTCGACTCCGATGTCTCGGTGGTGGATAACGTCCCGGTTCATGTCGCGCTGCGTCCGGAAAAAGTGATGCTGTGCGATGAGGTGCCTGCCGATGGCTGCAACTTTGCGGTGGGTGAGGTGGTTCACATCGCCTATCTTGGCGACCTCTCTATCTTCCACGTCCGTCTGCATAGTGGACAGATGATCAGTGCACAGTTGCAGAACGCGCATCGCTACCGCAAAGGGCTGCCCACCTGGGGTGACGAAGTTCGCCTCTGCTGGGAAAGCGACAGCTGCGTGGTGTTGACGGTTTAAGGAGCGGCTATGAGCCAGATTTTCCAACGCGCCAAAGCGCCCGCCCGGCTGGTCGGCACGCCGCTGCAACGCTGGGCTACCCGGGTCAAAATGCAGCATGGCCGCAAGCTGGTCATTGCGCTGCCTTACCTGTGGCTGGTGCTGCTGTTTCTGCTGCCCTTTCTGACGGTGCTGAAGATCAGCTTCGCGGACATCGCGCGGGCGATCCCTCCTTACACCGAGCTGGTGAGCTGGGCGGACGATCAGTTCAGCATTGTACTCAACTTTGGCAACTACCTGACGCTGACCGACGACCCGCTCTACATCGACGCCTATCTGCAGTCCCTGAAGGTAGCGGCGATTTCGACGGTCATCTGTCTGCTGATTGGTTATCCGCTCGCCTGGGCTGTTGCACACAGCAAGCCGTCGATGCGCACGATTCTGCTGTTACTGGTGATCCTGCCGTCGTGGACCTCCTTTCTGGTGCGCGTTTACGCCTGGATGGGGCTGCTGAACAATAACGGGATTCTCAACCGCTTCCTGATGTGGCTCGGCGTGATCGATCATCCGCTGGTGATCCTCTATACCAACACCGCCGTCTATATCGGTATCGTCTACTGCTATCTGCCGTTTATGGTGCTGCCGATCTACACCGCGCTGACCCGTATCGACTACTCGCTGGTGGAAGCGTCACTGGATCTGGGGGCGCGTCCGCTCAAAACCTTTTTCAGCGTCATCGTGCCGCTGACTAAAGGCGGCATTATCGCCGGATCGATGCTGGTCTTTATCCCGGCGGTCGGGGAGTATGTGATTCCTGAACTGCTGGGCGGGCCGGACAGCATCATGATTGGCCGTATTCTGTGGCAGGAGTTCTTCAATAACCGTGACTGGCCGGTGGCCTCTGCGCTGGCGGTGATTATCCTGCTGATCCTGATTCTGCCGATCATCTGGTTCCATAAGCATCAAAACCGTGAAATGGGAGAGAAGGCATGAATAATCTGCCCACCATTCGCTCACCCTGGCGAACCGGTATTCTGGTCTGCTGTTTCCTGTTCCTCTATGCGCCGATGCTGCTGCTGGTGGTTTACTCCTTTAACAGCTCACCGCTGGTGACGGTGTGGGAGAATTTCTCTTTCCACTGGTACAGGGTGCTCTTCCAGGACAGCGCGATGATTGATGCGGTGCTGCTGAGTCTGAGCATTGCCGGGCTTTCCGCCACCATGGCTGTGGTGCTGGGCACGCTGGCGGCGGTCATCATCGTGCGCTTCGGGCGGTTCCGCGGGCATAACGGGTTTGCCTTTATGCTCACCGCGCCGCTGGTAATGCCCGACGTAATCACAGGACTGTCGCTGCTGCTGCTGTTTGTGGCGATGGGCAACGCCTTTGGCTGGCCCAGCGAACGCGGCATGCTCACCATCTGGCTGGCACACGTGACCTTCTGTACCGCCTATGTGGCGGTGGTGATCAACTCGCGTCTGCGTGAACTGGACCGCTCGATTGAAGAGGCGGCGATGGACTTAGGCGCCACGCCGCTGAAGGTCTTCTTCGTGATTACCGTACCGATGATTGCGCCGGCTATCGTAACCGGCTGGCTGCTGGCGTTTACCCTGTCACTCGACGATCTGGTGATCGCCAGCTTTGTCACCGGGCCCGGTGCCACCACGCTGCCCATGGCGATCTTTGCCACCGTGCGGCGCGGCGTGAATCCGGAAATCAATGCGCTGGCGTCGCTGATTCTGTTTGTGGTCGGTTTAGTGGGTTTTATCGCCTGGCGGGTAATGGCGAACGAAGAAAAACAGCGTTTAAGCGATATTCAGAAAGCTAAACGTGGCTGAAATCGTTAACCTTTGCCACTATATGAACGGGCCGGTTTAACCGGCCCGTTTTTCGATCGGGTGGAGCCACGGACTATGTCAGAAATCTTTAAAAGCAGTGCCACGCTTTCCGATGCGCCGGTGCCGGTCAGTGTGGCGGGCATTGCCATCATTGCCACCCGCTGCCTGAGCGTCCTGATGCTGGCCAATGAGCTGGGCTACAGCGAAATCGCCAACTTTGTTCACCGCAGTGCTCAGTCCTGGGACTCTACGCTTATCTTTATCGCCAGCCAGCTGATCTTCCTGTTTGAACTGCGCTGCGCCTTTACCCTGATGCGCGGCAGTAATGCCGGACGCTGGGGCTATGTGGCGACCCAGGTGCTCGTACTGGGCTACATGCTGGTGGCCTCGCTGGGCTGGATCTACCCTGAAATTTTCAGTATCGACGGCGACAACAACGTCCAGATTATTCACCACACCCTGACGCAGAAAATCCCCGATCTGCTGGTGCTGATGCTGCTGTTTCTGCCTGCCAGCAGCCGCGCTTTTTTCAGAAAGCGGTGATACAATCGCGCTCCGCCCGACCCGATCGTTAAGGCTTTACCATGCACTGCGCGCTTTATGACGCCAACCGTTGCCGCTCCTGTCAGTGGCTCGACAAACCCTATTCCACTCAGCTCAGCGACAAACAGTCACTGCTGGAACAGCTGCTGGCTGAGCAGCCGGTCGCGGCCTGGTTGCCGCCGGTGGTATCACCGCAGCAGGCGTTCCGTAATAAAGCGAAAATGGTCGTCAGCGGCAGCGTTGAGCGTCCGGTGCTGGGCCTGCTGTCCCGGGAGGGGGAGGCGGTCGATCTGTGTGCGTGCCCGCTCTATCCGGACAGTTTTCAGCCCGTCTTTGCCGCACTGAAACCGTTTATCGCGCGTGCCGGGCTGACGCCCTATAACGTGGCGCGCAAGCGTGGAGAACTGAAGTTTCTGCTGATTACCGAAAGTCAGCAGGGCGGTATGATGCTGCGCTTTGTCCTGCGATCGACGGCGAAGCTGGAACAGCTGCGCGCGGCGTTGCCGTGGCTGCAACAGCAGCTGCCACAGTTGACGGTCATCTCTGCCAACATTCAGCCGGTACATATGGCGATTCTGGAGGGCGATGAGGAGATAGCGCTGACGCCGGATCAGTCGCTGGCGGAGAACTTCAATGGCGTGCCGCTCTGGATCCGTCCGCAGAGTTTCTTTCAGACCAACCCGCAGGTTGCCAGCACGCTTTATGCCACTGCCCGCGACTGGGTCCGCGCACTGCCGGTCAACAGCATGTGGGATCTCTTCTGCGGCGTGGGCGGTTTCGGTCTGCACTGTGCGACACCGGCGATGCAGCTGACCGGGATTGAGATCAGCGCCGAGGCGATTGCCTGCGCTCAGCGCTCCGCCGCGATGCTGGGGCTGGAGAAGGTGCAGTTTGCGGCGCTGGATTCGACGGCGTTTGCCACCGGGCGGGACGCGGTGCCGCAGCTGGTGCTGGTCAATCCGCCCCGTCGCGGGATTGGCGAGGCGCTGTGTGACTATCTGAGCCAGATGGCACCCGATTATCTGCTCTACTCAAGCTGTAATCCGCAGACCATGGCGCAGGATATCGCCCGACTGAGCGCGTATGAGATCACGAAGGTGCAGCTCTTCGATATGTTTCCTCATACCGCCCATTTTGAAGTGCTGACGCTGTTAACCCGCCGCCAGCAGCCGTAGAGCGCGGAGACGGGCGCTGCGATCGGGGACTTACTCCGGGAACCACTTCTGATTGAGCTGCTGCCAGCTGCCGTTGGCTTTCAGCGCGGCGAGCGCCTGGTTAAACTCATCGCGCAGCGCCGTATTGCCCTTACGCACGGCAATGCCAAGGCCGGTGCCAAAGTAGTCCGTGTCGGTCACATGCTCACCGACCGTAGCCAGCTCCGGATTGCTCTTCAGCCACTGATTCACCACCGCGCTGTCGCCAAATACCCCATCCAGCCGGCCACTCTTCATGTCGAGAATCGCATTCTGGTAGCTGTCATAGGCCACCACTTTCACTTCCGGATGTTTTTCCTGCAGGTACTTCTGGTGCGTGGTGCCGTTTTCCACGCCGATGCGCTTGCCTTTCAGGTCGCTGAATTGACTGAACTGGCCTTTACGGGCGATCACGATCGCTGAGTTCGCATAGTAAGGCTGGGTAAAATCGACCTGTTTGCTGCGCTCTGCGGTGATATCCATGCCGGAGATGACCGCGTCATAGCGGCGGAACTTCAGGGAAGGGATCAGGCTGTCGAAGGCGTTATTGGTAAACGTACACTCCGCTTTCATCTGCTGACAGAGCGCTTTAGCCAGATCGATATCAAAACCGACCAGATTATTTTCCCCGTCGAGAGATTCAAACGGCGGATAGGTGGCGGAAGCGGCGAAGCGAATTTTTTCCGCTGCCTGAGCGGTGATCGCCAGTGACGCCAGCGCCGCGGCAATAATCCATTTTTTCATTGTAAAAATCCTGTGTTGTGGTCAGCCAGAGAAGGCGATACCCTGCCACAGATTGAATGATTATGCAATTATTGTGATTTTCCAGGCGGGAAGGGCGAGCGAGCTCGCCCGGCGTATCAGTTGCGTCTTTCAAAGGCCAGCGCACGCCTTTCGATCAGTCGCATCATCAGCGTCAGCAGACCGTTCACGCAGAGATAAATCAGGCCGGCTGCGGCATAGACGGTGACGTCATAGGTCCGGCCATAGAGCAGCTGACCGTGGCCCATCACTTCCATCAGGGTGATGGTGTAGGCCAGTGAGGTGCCCTTGAAGACCAGCACCACCTCATTGGAGTAGGAGGAGAGGGCGCGTTTAAATGCATAAGGCAGAAGAATACGCAGGGTATCTTTTCGGCGCATGCCAAGCGCCGCACACGACTGCCACTGCCCGGCAGGGATCGCTCGCACGGCACCGTAGAAGAGCTGGGTGGTATAGGCTGCGCTGTTCAGCGACAGGGCCAGCATCGCGCAGAGCCAGGGCTGTGAGAGTAAATGCCACAGCCAGGGGATCTGCTGAAGCGAGGGAAACTGTCCCGGCCCGTAGTAGATCAGGAAGATCTGCACCAGCAGCGGGGTGCCGGTAAACAGCGTAATAAATCCTTTTACCAGCGGCGAAAACAGCGGGGTTTTCAGTGACAGCACCACGGTGAAGAGCAGCGCAAGCAGCAGGGCCAGGATCAGCGAGGCCGCGGTGAGCGTCAGACTGGTGTGCAGCCCTTTCAGGAGTTCAGGCAGGTAAGCCAGCATTAGCTGTTCCCCCGTTCAAAGCGGGTAGTGCGCAGTTCGATGCGGCGCAGTACGGCCTGGCTGAACAGCGTAATCACTAAATAGATTGCCGCCGCCACAAGGAACCAGGTAAAGGGCTCCTGGGTGCGGGTAGCGATACTTTTGGTCTGCAGCATCAGATCGTTAACGCTGATCAGCGAAACCAGGGCGGTATCTTTCAGCAGAACCAGCCACTGATTGCCCAGACCGGGCAGGGCGTGACGCCACATCTGCGGCATAATCAGCCGCAAAAAAATGGCCGATTTTTTCATGCCCAGCGCCTGGCCCGACTCCCACTGGCCGACCGGAACCGCTTTCAGCGCGCCGCGCAGCGTTTGTGAGGCGTAGGCGGCATAGAGCATCGCCAGCGCAATCACGCCACACAGGAACGGACTGACATCGAAGTTCTCAATCTGCATCTGCACCGGCAGCTGAAACAGGCCGAAGTTAAGCGTGAAGCCGTCGGACAGGGTCAGGAGCAGCTGAGAGGCACCGAAATAGATAAACAGCACCACCAGAATTTCCGGCAGGCCGCGAATCAGGGTCACCAGGCCGGTGCCGATCCACGCCAGCGGTCTGAGGCGCAGTGACTCCCAGCCAGCAAACAGCATCGCCAGCACGAGGCCAGCGATGAGAGCACAAACGGCAAGGCCGACGGTCATACCGGCGGCGCTTGCAAGGGTCATCATTTCATTCATCAGAGATTACTGCTGGAACCATTTGCTGTAGATGGTTTTGTACGTCCCGTCAGCTTTGATCTTATCCAGTGCGCCGTTGAATTTGCTCTGCAGCTCGGTGTTACCGGTGCGCACCGCGATGCCCAGGCCGGTACCAAAGTAGGCTTTGTCCGTTACTTTGTCACCGACAGCCGCCAGCGCAGGGTTCTGCTTCAGCCATTCGTTGACCACGGCGGTATCACCGAACACGGCATCAATACGGCCATTTTTCAGATCCAGAACGGCATTCTGATAGCTGTCGTAAGGCACAGTGGTAATTTCGCTGTGTTTTTCCGTCAGGTACTTCTGATGGGTGGTGCCGTTCTGAACGCCTACACGCTTGCCTTTCAGCGCCTCAACGCTGGCCACTTTGCCTTTCTGGGCAACAAACAGCGCTGAGTTGTCATAGTAAGGCTTGGTGAACAGGACCTGCTTTTCACGCTCCGGAGTAATATCCATGCCGGCCATCACCGCATCAAAGCGGCGGAACTTCAGGCTTGGGATCAGGCTGTCGAACGCCTGATTGGTAAAGGTGCAGGTTGCGTCGATCTCTTTACAGAGCGCATTGGCCAGATCGACATCAAAGCCCTGAATCTTATTGTCCGCATCCACAAACTCAAACGGAGGATAGGAGGCTTCGGTAGCAAAACGAATCGTCTGCGCCGCCGTAGCGGTCAGGCTAAAACCAGCGAGCAGTGCAGCAAGTACCATTTTTTTCATTTTTAGCATCCTGACTTAGTGCGAAAGATAGTGAGCAAACGCCTCGGTTTGCGGCTGTGTAAAGCGGCTGGCATCGCCCTGTTCCACAATATGACCGTTCTCCATGTAAACCACGCGGCTGGCGGTTTTACGTGCCACTTCCACTTCATGGGTCACGATCACCTGAGTGATACGGGTCTGCGCCAGTTCGCGAATAATTGAGACAATCTGTGCGGTAATTTCGGGATCCAGCGCGGCGGTTGGCTCATCGAACAGCAGTACCTGCGGCTCCATCATCAGCGCACGGGCAATCGCCACGCGCTGCTGCTGACCGCCGGAAAGGTGGAGCGGAAAGCGGTCGCTGTAAGGAGTCAGACGCAGCCGGTCAAGCAGCCGGTCGGCGCGGGCGCGGGCATCGCTCTTACTGAGCCCCAGCACCCGGCAGGGCGCTTCCATCAGATTCTGCAGCACGGTGAGATGCGGCCAGAGATTATATTGCTGAAAGACCATACCCACGTTCTGACGCAGCTCCCAAATCGCGGCATCGGAAGGCTTCTGACTGAAGTCGAACTGATTACCGGCAATCTGCAACTGACCTGAACGCGGCTGCTCCAGCAGGTTGAGGACCCGCAGCAGGGAACTCTTGCCTGCGCCGCTGGGGCCCAGCAGCACCAGGGTCTCGCCCTGAGGGCACTCAAGGTTGATGTCGAACAGCGCCTGATGAGCACCGTAGAAGCAGTTTATTGCGTTTAGTTGAATACTCATGCGCCAGATTTGAATAGCTATTAGTGCCGCGGATTTTAACGTCACCAGAATAGTTATGCAATTAAGGCGGGTTAAAATTTGTAAAACAGGGGGTAAACAGCAAAAGCTTAGCACAAAATCATGCCCTCTCCGGGGGGGGCTGGCCAGGATGCAGAGATAAAAAAAGCGCGGCAGTGGGATGGGCCGCGCTTCTCATGACTGTCTGATCTATTTTCGCGTTTTTTCCAGCATCTGGCTCAGGCTGCCACCGTCGGCATGCGCAGGATTTCCCATGTAGCGCACGTCATCCACCACCCAGCAGCTGCCCTGATGGATCATCAGCACTTCATCCTGCCACTGACGGTTGTCACGGCTCAGGTCAACCCGCAACGGTATGTTGCGCGCATCGCGGTTCGGAATCGTTGAGGCATCGGCCACGCTGGCGGCTGTCGGACCCTGCGAGAGGCTGGAGAAGATATCGCCATTGCGCCACTGCGCACCGGCGTTGCTGCCGCTGGCCGCCTGTAACGAACGATAAAGCGCGTCGCTCAGGTAGGGACGGTATTTCGCCAGCGTGTTGCTGTCGGGCAGTCCCGGCACCGGCTGTTCGATCCGCAGGTCATAAAACTGCTGAGCGACCTGGTCAGGACCGCCCTCAATGCAGGGCGCGGTTCGCGGCCCATTATCCTTAATCACGGGCTCCACGGTGGTACAGGCGCTGAGCAACAGGGCAGCCGGGATCATCAGCGCAAACGCATTGTTTCTCATCTCGATTTCCTTATGGTTCTCTGGCAAGGTGCCATTTTTAGCATAGAGTATAGCCATGCTTTTTAGTCGATAGAGCCTTAGTCCGGTTTTCAACAAGGAGAATGCGATGAAATTTTCAACCACCCCAACCCTGGAAGGTCACAGCATCAGCGACTATTGCGGCGTAGTCACCGGTGAAGCGATTCTGGGTGCCAACATCTTCCGTGATTTTTTTGCCGGGATCCGCGACGTGGTCGGTGGCCGTTCCGGTGCTTATGAGAAAGAGCTGCGCAAAGCGCGCGAGATCGCTTTTGACGAGCTGGAAGCGCAGGCGAAAGCGCTGGGCGCCAATGCCGTGGTCGGCATCGACATTGATTACGAAACGGTGGGTAAAGAGAGCAGCATGCTGATGGTCAGCGTCACCGGCACGGCGGTGATCCTGCGTTGAGACGCCTGCTGTTGCTGCTGACGGCGCTGCTGCTGGCTGGCTGCCAGACCGGCATAGAATCCCGCGACGGCTACTGGGCCGATTTGCGGCATCCGGCACAGGGTGCGCGCCCACGGGTGAAGGTGATCGTGATCCACTACACCGCCGAAGACTTTTCGTCGTCGCTGGCAACGCTGACGGATCGGGAGGTCAGCGCGCACTATCTGATCCCCCGTCAGCCGCCACAGCGCGCCGGGAAAGGGATCATCTGGCAGCTGGTGCCGGAGCAGCAGCTGGCCTGGCACGCCGGACCCAGCTTTTGGCGCGGATCCACCCGTATCAATGACACCTCAATTGGGATTGAACTGGTGAACCGGGGCTATCGTCGCACGCCAACCGGTCTTGAATGGCAGCCCTTTACGGTTGCACAGATGACGGCGCTGGAGGCGCTGCTGCGGGATATTGTCCGGCGTTACGCGATCCCACCGGAAAATATCGTCGGCCACAGTGATATCGCGCCGCAGCGCAAGCAGGATCCGGGGCCGTGCTTTCCCTGGCAACAGCTGGCGCAGCGCGGACTCGGGGCCTGGCCGGATAGCCGTCGGGTGCAGTTCTGGCTGGCTGGCAAGGCGCCGCACGCGGCGGTGCCCGCAGAGCAGGTTCTGACCCTGTTAAGCCGCTACGGCTATCCGGTGAGTGACGGGATGAGCGCGCGTGAGCAGCAGAAGGTGATTGCCGCCTTCCAGATGCATTTCCGGTCCGCGGATTATCGTGGGCTGCCCGATGCTGAGACGGCTGCGATAGCCGCCGCGCTGCTGGAACGCTATGGCGCGGCGCAGTAGCCGTTACTGCTGCAGAAACGCCTTCCAGTGTGCGACCACCTGTTCCAGCGCGGCACGATCCGTATCCAGATGGGTGACCAGACGGGTGCGGGTGCCCGCGCTGATTAATACCCCACGCGCTTTCATCCACTCGCCCAGCGATCTGACCTGCGCCTCCGGCACGGCAACAAACAGCATGTTCGTCTGCTGCTCAATGACGTTGACACCCAGCTCATGCAACTGCTCACCCAGCCAGGCGGCATTGTCATGATCTTCCTGCAGCCGCGCCACGTTGTGTTCTAACGCGTAAAGGCCGGCTGCCGCCAGAATGCCCGCCTGACGCATGCCGCCGCCGGTCATTTTCCGCCAGCGACGCGCACGCTCAATCAGCGCCGTGTCGCCGCACAGCAGGGACCCCACCGGTGTCCCCAGACCTTTCGAGAGACAGATAGTGAGACTGTCGCAGTAGCGGGCAATCGCCGCCAGCGTGGTCTGCTGCGCCACCACCGCATTAAAGATCCGTGCGCCATCAATATGCAGCGCCAGCTGATGCGCGCGGGTAAAGGTCCAGGCCTGCTCCAGATAAGCCAGCGGCAGCACTTTACCGTGATGGGTGTTCTCCAGACTCAGCAGACGGGTGCGGGCAAAGTGAATATCATCCGGCTTGATAGCGGCCGCCACCACGTCGAGCGGCAGAGTACCGTCCTCGCTGGCCAGTACCGGCTGGGGCTGAATACTGCCCAGTACCGCCGCGCCACCCGCCTCATATTTGTAGTTGTGCGCCTGCTGACCCACGATATATTCATCGCCGCGTTCACAGTGGCTCAGCAGCGCCACCAGGTTTGCCTGGGTACCGGTCGGAAAAAAGAGCGCGGCGGCTTTGCCGCTGAGTCGTGCCGCCTCCGCCTCCAGCGCATTCACGGTCGGATCGTCACGGTAGACATCATCACCGGTTTCGGCAGACATCATCGCGTTCAGCATGGCGGCACTGGGCCGGGTCACGGTATCACTGCGTAAATCGATCACCTTATGCTCCTGAACGTAGCGGAAGACAAAAAAAAAGGCGGGCATCGCGCCCGCCTGGATGGAACCCCTGTTTTACCGCAGCCAGTTGGTTTTCGCCAGTTCTACCACTTCATCCCCGCGACCGTTCATAATGGCGCGCAGCATGTAGAGGCTGAAGCCTTTGGCCTGCTCCAGTTTGATCTGCGGCGGCATCGCCAGCTCCTCTTTGGCGGTGATGACATCGACCAGCACCGGCCCGTCATGAGCAAATGCCTGCTCCAGCGCGCCATTGAGTTCTGACGCTTTCTCCACCCGGATCCCTTTGATGCCGCAGGCCTGAGCGATGGCGGCAAAGTCGGGATTGTCCAGTTCGGTGCCGTCGGTCAGGTAGCCGCCCGCTTTCATCTCCATCGCCACAAAGCCCAGCACGCTGTTGTTGAAAATCACCAGTTTCACCGGCATTTTCAGCTGCGCCAGCGAGATAAAATCGCCCATCAGCATGCTGAATCCGCCGTCGCCACACAGGGCCACCACCTGACGATTCCGATCGATGGACTGCGCGCCCAGCGCCTGCGGCATGGCGTTTGCCATCGAGCCGTGGTTAAACGACCCCAGCAGGCGACGTCTGCCGTTCATCTTCAGGTAGCGCGCCGCCCAGACGGTAGGCGTGCCGACGTCACAGGTGAAAATCGCATCCTCGCTGGCGTAGTGGCTGATCTGCTGCGCCAGATATTGCGGATGGATAGGCTGTTTGTCATTGGGCTGTGCCAGCTCATCCAGACTTTTCCTCGCCTCACGATAGTGCTTAACGGCGCTGTCGAGATGGGTGCGATCGTTTTTGTGCGTCAGCTGCGGCAGCAGCGCCTGCAGGGTGGTTTTCACGTCACCGACATAGGCCTCATCAACGTGGCAATGCGATCCCAGGCTGCCGGGATTGATGTCGATCTGGATGATGCGCGCCTTTTCCGGATAGAAAGCGCGATAGGGGAACTGAGTACCCAGCAGCACCAGCGTCCCGGCGTTCATCATGGCGTGGAAGCCCGATGAGAAGCCAATCAGACCGGTCATCCCGACATCATAAGGGTTATCATATTCCAGGTGTTCTTTGCCGCGCAGCGCATGCACGATAGGGGCCTTCAGCGCTTCGGCCAGCGCGACCACTTCCTGATGTGCTCCGGCACAGCCACTGCCGCACAGCAGCGTAATGTCGCTGGCGTCGTTCAGCGTACTGGCCAGCTGAGCCAGTTCGGCAGGCTGCGGCAGAACCTGCGGCAGCTGCGGTGGATACCACTCGGTGCGGGCGCTCTCCGGCGCTGGCTGCAACGCGATATCGCCGGGTAAGACCACCACCGAAACCCCCCGGTTCAGGATCGCTTTACGCATCGCGATGCCCAGCACCTGCGGTAACTGCTCCGGATTGGAGACCAGCTCGCAGTAGTGGCTGCATTCGCGGAACAGCTCCTGCGGATGGGTTTCCTGAAAATAGCCGCTGCCGATTTCGCTGGAGGGGATGTGCGCGGCAATCGCCAGCACCGGCACGCGGTTGCGGTGGCAATCGAACAGACCGTTGATGAGATGTAAATTGCCTGGCCCGCAGGAGCCGGCGCAGACCGCCAGTTCGCCGCTGATGTGCGCTTCTGCGCCCGCCGCAAACGCCGCCACCTCTTCATGGCGCGTCGGCATCCATTCGATGGTGCCCATGCGATTAAGGCTGTCACTCAGTCCGTTCAGGGAGTCCCCGGTGACGCCCCAGATGCGTTTTACGCCCGCGCTTTCCAGCGTTTTGGCGACCAGCGCCGCCACGGTTTGTTTCATGCTCTTCTCCTTTGTCGGCTCGCCCTGATGTATGACGTGACCAGAACTGAAAAAAGAAGCGTAGACGACACGGCAGAAAAGCAGGCGTGAAAAAATGCGCTGGCAGCGCCGGGGGCGTGCAGAGGACGGGCCACTTTTCACCTCTGACCCTGTTCCCTGCGCGTTGCGCTTATTTATCGCGGCCAGATGAATGGTGACCTGTGCATTTCAGACAGCTTCAGGCAGAGAAAAGGGCGATCAGAATCGGGGCCAGCAGGCTCATCACAAAGCCGTGCACGATGGCCGCCGGGACAATCTCATTGCCGCCCGCCCGCTGCAGCACCGGCAGGGTAAAGTCCATGGAGGTGGCGCCGCACAGGCCTAGCGCGCTTGAGCGATGGCGGCCAATCAGCGCCGGGATCAGCATGATCGCCACCAGTTCACGCACCAGGTCGTTGAAGAAGGCGGCACTGCCGATGACCGGGCCAAAGGCTTCGGTCATCAGGATCCCGGAGAGGGAGTACCAGCCAAAGCCGCTGGCCAACGCCAGACCGGTTTTCAGCGGCATGCCAAGCAGCAGCGCGGCGATCACGCCGCCAGCCAGCGCGCTGACCAGCACCACGCTGGCGACCAGCAGGCCGCGACGGTTCAGGATAATCTGGCGCAGCGTCATCCCACTGCCGCGCAGCTGAATACCGACCAGGAACAGCAGAAAGATCAGGGCATATTCGCTGGCCGTCGAGGCGTGATGCAGCAGCGGCCACTGCGTCAGGCCGAGCAGAAAACCGATCACTACCACGCCGCAGAGCTTCAGCGAGTCCAGCGCCATATGCAGCCGCGACGGCAGCTTCTCCTGCCGATGCGCATGCTGCCAGGGGGCATATTTTTCCAGTCCGCGTAGTGCCAGCAGGTTACAGATCAGGATGCAGAATGCGGCCACCAGCGCAGTGTGAAACACCGCCAGCAGGTTGCTGCTGAGGTTGTCGAGAAAGGCCAGGCTGATGCCCATAAAAAACAGAATGACATAAACCATCCAGCCCAGAAGCTGGTTGACCCGGCGCAGGGTCGCGGTCTGTCGGAAGGGTAACAGCCAGCCCGCCACCAGCGGCAGCAGAATAATCAGAAGTCCGGAGTACATAACATCAGGTTCCATCCCTGGGAAAAGAGGCGACAAGCTAACGAAAAAGGGTGACAGAGTAAACCCCGAAAACGCGGCTTGACCGGCTGGCTTACGGCAACCATGCTTCTTATAAACTGAGGATGGACGCCTGTGATTCTGGAACATATCGATATTCGGGGTTTCCGCGGCATCAATAAGCTTTCACTGCCTTTGACCCGGATCAACCTGTTGATTGGTGAGAACGCCTGGGGCAAATCCAGCCTGCTGGATGCCCTGAGCCTGTTGCTGTCGCCGCATCAACCGGCGCACATTTTTACGCCCGCCGATTTTCACTTTACCCCGGGCGAGGCGGACGATCCGATGCGCCGTCTGTCGGTTCTGTTTCACTTTCGCGACGATGAGCACGACGCCGATGAGCTGTTCGCTCCCTTCTGGCAGCGTGACGCTCAGGGACAGCGCAGACTCTTTTACCGCGTCAGCGCCATCTGGCGGGATAGCGGTATTGAAACCCAGCGCCGTTTTACAGACGCTGACGGTCAGCTGTTGCCGGAGCCGGGCTGTGCCGCGGCCATCGATCGGTTGCTGAAACGTCATCCGGTTCTGCGACTGCGCGATGCGCGTTTCAGCAAGCGCACCCGGGGAAGTGCGCCGCTGGATTCTGCGCATACCCCGTTACTGGAGGGGATGGAGTCGCTGGCGCGCGATCTGGCGCGCCACCCACAGCAGCTCAGCGATGAGGCGCTGCGGCAGGGACTAAAGACCATGCAGCAGCTGATGCAGCACTACTTTCAGGTGCAGACGCCGGAAACCGGTCAGACGGCGCGGCCGCGGGATGGGCAGACGCGCGACGGCGGGCAGGGCTGGCGGGCGCTGGATCACCTCAACCAGCTGATTGCGGGAACGGACTCCCGCAGCCGCCAGCTGATCCTGCTGCAGATCTTTACCCTGCTGATCGCGGCGCGGGGCGATCTGCCTCTTGCCGCCGATGCCCGGCCGCTGCTGTTGATTGAAGACCCGGAAACCCGGCTGCACCCGATTATGCTCTCGGTAGCGTGGAACCTGCTGAGGCTGCTGCCGCTGCAGAAAATTGCCACCACCAATTCCGCTGAGCTGCTGTCGCAGGTGCCGGTGGAAAATGTCTGCCGTCTGGTGCGTGAATCGTCGCGCGTGGCGGCCTGGCGCATCGGTCCGGAAGGACTGAGTGCCGAAGAGAGTCGGCGTATCGGCTTTCATATCCGTGTCAACCGTCCTGCAGCGCTGTTCGCCCGCTGCTGGCTGCTGGTGGAGGGGGAGACCGAAGTCTGGATCATGAATGAGCTGGCGCAGCAGTGTGGCTACAACTTTGCGGCTGAAGGGATCAAAGTGATTGAGTTTGCGCAGTCCGGCCTCAAGCCCCTGCTGAAGTTTGCCCGGCGTATGGGCATCGCCTGGCATGTGCTGACCGATGGCGATCAGGCGGGGCATAAGTATGCCGCTACGGCGCGCAGTCAGCTGCAGCCGGGTGACGCGGAGCCGCGTTTTCTGACGCAGCTACCGGCGCTGGATATGGAAAATTTTCTTTATCAGCACGGCTTCCAGGAGGTTTATCATCAGATGGCGCACCTGCCGTTAAACGTTCCGATGAGTTCCAGGCGTATTATTACCAAAGCGATTCACCGCAGTTCCAAACCTGAGCTGGCGATTGCGGTAGCCTCATCGGCGGCAGAGCGCGGGCCAGAGGCGATTCCGCCACTGATGCGGCAGATGTTTGCCCGGGTTATCCGGCTGGCACAGGGGCAGGCAGACTGAATGCCCTAAAATGAAAATGCCAGCGGCACGGGCTGGCATTTGGGTCCACCGTTCATAAGGGGAGAAGTGTCAGGCCACAACCTGCACCTCAACGGGGACGATAAGGCTGGCGTGATTGCCTTTCGGACCTTCATGAACATCGAACTGAACCTGCTGGCCTGCCTTTAGCGTTCGGTAGCCCTCCATCTGAATGGTGGAGTAGTGCGCAAAAATATCGTCGCCGCCTCCGATCGGACAGATAAAGCCAAAGCCTTTGGAATTATTGAACCATTTAACGGTGCCCGTCTCCATGCTTTTACTTCCCTCGCAAGACATTTTATAAGTAGGTGAGGTCTCAGACGCTGTGAGTCAGAGTTGATTAAAACTCAATCAGCCTGTGTAGGTAGAATGTAGAGAAAGCGCCGCTGGCGTCAAGCAAACCACCGGGCCAGGTGGGGAAAAAATCATCAAAATTTGAGGCAGTTAACGCTATTGCGAATTTTGTGATGCAGGTCGCGCGAGGAAATTTCTGAATAAATTTTCAGCAGCGGCCAGCGGCTTGACAGACATGTTAAACTCTCAGGATGTAGCGACGTAAAAGCTCAAAGCGAAATTTCAACGGAACACTATGGCAAACACAAACGACTGGCTTAATTTTGAACATCTGGCCGAAGACAAAGTACGCGAAGGGTTAAAGCCGCCTTCAATGTATAAAGTCATTCTGAATAATGACGATTATACACCTATGGAATTTGTTATTGACGTTGTACAAAAGTTCTTTTCTTATGATGTTGAACGTGCAACGCAGCTGATGTTGAAAGTTCACTATCACGGCAAGGCGATCTGTGGTGTATTTACTGCAGAAGTCGCCGAAACAAAAGCGGCCCAGGTGAACAACTATGCGCGGGAAAATCATCATCCGTTGCTGTGTACGCTGGAAAAAGCCTGAACACGTCTCCATATAGGAAACTGGTAAGGGCGATAATTGGGGGAGGTGCCTAATGCTCAATCAAGAACTGGAACTCAGTTTAAATATGGCTTTCGCCAGAGCGCGTGAGCACCGTCATGAATTTATGACCGTCGAGCATCTGTTACTGGCATTGCTCAGTAACCCGTCGGCCAGAGAGGCACTGGAAGCCTGTACGGTGGACCTTGTGGCTCTAAGGCAGGAACTCGAAGCCTTCATCGAACAAACCACGCCGGTGCTGCCCGCCAGCGAAGAGGAGCGTGATACCCAACCGACGCTCAGCTTCCAGCGCGTTCTGCAGCGTGCGGTTTTCCATGTCCAGTCATCCGGTCGCAGCGAAGTCTCCGGCGCGAATGTGCTGGTCGCCATTTTCAGCGAGCAGGAGTCGCAAGCGGCCTATCTGTTACGCAAACATGAAGTCAGCCGCCTTGATGTGGTGAATTTCATCTCTCACGGTACGCGCAAAGATGAGCCGGGCCAGGCGCCAGGCGCAGAAAATCCGGTTAACGAAGAGCAAGCAGGCGGGGAGGAGCGTATGGAAAACTTCACCACCAATCTTAATCAGCTTGCTCGCGTCGGTGGGATCGATCCACTGATTGGTCGCGATAAAGAGCTGGAACGTACCATTCAGGTGCTGTGCCGTCGCCGTAAAAATAACCCGCTGCTTGTGGGGGAATCCGGTGTCGGTAAAACCGCCATTGCAGAAGGTCTCGCCTGGCGCATCGAGCAGGGCGACGTGCCGGAAGTGATGAAAGAGTGCACCATCTACTCGCTGGATATTGGTTCGCTGTTAGCTGGCACCAAATACCGGGGTGACTTTGAAAAACGGTTCAAAGCGCTGCTTAAGCAGCTGGAGCAGGACGAACACAGCATTCTGTTTATCGATGAGATCCACACCATCATCGGTGCAGGAGCTGCGTCCGGTGGCCAGGTCGATGCGGCCAACCTGATCAAACCGCTGCTTTCCAGCGGCAAGATTCGGGTGATGGGTTCTACCACCTATCAGGAGTTCAGCAACATCTTCGAAAAGGATCGTGCGCTGGCGCGTCGTTTCCAGAAGATCGATATCACGGAGCCGTCTGTTGATGAGACCGTGCAGATCCTGAATGGACTGAAAACCAAGTATGAAGCGCATCACGATGTGCGTTATACCGCGAAAGCGGTGCGCGCCGCCGTGGAGCTGGCGGTGAAATATATCAACGACCGTCATCTGCCCGACAAGGCGATTGACGTCATCGATGAAGCGGGTGCGCGTGCGCGCCTGATGCCTGCCAGCAAGCGCAAGAAAACCATCAATGTCTCCGACATTGAAACCGTGGTTGCGCGTATTGCCCGTATTCCGGAGCAAAGCGTCTCTGCAACTGATCGCGATACGCTGAAAAATCTGGGCGACCGTCTCAAAATGCTGGTCTTTGGTCAGGACAACGCCATTGAGGCGCTGACCGAAGCGATCAAAATGAGCCGCGCAGGTCTGGGTCAGGATCGCAAGCCGGTAGGTTCTTTCCTGTTTGCCGGACCAACCGGTGTCGGTAAGACAGAAGTGACCGTGCAGCTGGCGAAAGCGCTGGGTATCGAGCTGCTGCGCTTTGATATGTCTGAGTACATGGAGCGTCACACCGTCAGTCGTCTGATTGGTGCGCCTCCGGGATACGTCGGCTTTGACCAGGGCGGCCTGCTGACGGATGCCGTTATCAAGCATCCTCATGCGGTGGTGCTGCTGGATGAGATTGAGAAAGCGCACCCGGATGTGTTCAACCTGCTGCTGCAGGTGATGGACAACGGTATGCTGACCGATAACAACGGACGCAAAGCGGACTTCCGCAACGTGGTGCTGGTCATGACGACTAACGCCGGTGTGCGTGAGACGGAACGTAAGTCGATTGGCCTGATTCATCAGGACAACAGCACCGACGCAATGGAAGAGATCAAAAAGATCTTTACGCCAGAGTTCCGCAACCGTCTCGACAACATCATCTGGTTCAGTCACCTGTCACCAGAGGTGATCCATCAGGTGGTCGACAAGTTTATTGTCGAGTTGCAGGCGCAGCTGGATGCCAAAGGCGTGTCGCTGGAAGTCAGTGATGAAGCCCGCGACTGGCTGGCGGAGAAGGGTTACGACAAGGCGATGGGCGCGCGTCCGATGGCGCGTACCGTGCAGGACAGCCTGAAAAAACCATTAGCTAATGAGCTGCTGTTTGGTTCGCTGGTGGATGGTGGCTCGGTATCCGTGGCGCTGGATCGTGAGAAAGGTGAACTGACCTATCACTTCCTGAGTGCGGAAAAACGGAAAACTGAAGGCACGGTGCATTAATCGCCTGCTGCAGATGTGAAAAAGGCCGGATAATTATCCGGCCTTTTTTTTCGCTGCAACCTGAAGGGCGGCGAAATTAATGTCTGTTAGCGACTACGGAAGACAATGCGGCCTTTGCTCAGGTCGTACGGGGTCAGCTCAACGGTCACTTTGTCGCCCGTCAGGATGCGGATGTAGTTTTTGCGCATTTTACCGGAGATATGAGCAGTAACCACGTGTCCGTTCTCAAGTTCTACGCGGAACATGGTGTTAGGTAACGTATCCAGTACGGTACCTTGCATTTCAATATTGTCTTCTTTGGCCATCGAATCCTCTGGGTGTACTACCTTTCAGTTGAACCGGCAAGATAATGCCCAATTCAACGATTTATGTAAAGAACCGTCGGCGATTTTGCCAACGCTTTGCCGGGGGTGCTCGTCAGTGGCGGGCATCCGGTAAAATTAGGGTGTTTATGTGGCGTCTGCGGGGGATTAGCGGGCTAAGAATCTGTATCAACCGGTTACACGCGCACGATTGAAAACAGTTCCGAGAGTGCGTTGAGATTCCCAGCCTGGCAATTCCGGCTCGTTATTGCGAAGCGCGGACGACATACCAAACCCGACTATTATACCACTTAACCGTCTTTATGTGTGCAAAACATCTCGGCGTGACTAAAAAAGGGTCTGAGTCTGCCAGCAGCCTTCGCTGACCGGCTGGCTGGCAAAGTTCTGAACATAGTGCAGATAGTCACTGCGGGGGATCTCCTGCGCGCCCAGCGAGGCGGTGTGCGGGTTAAGCACCTGGCAATCGACCAGACGCCCCTGATGGCGGATGAAATGCTGGCAAAAGACTAACAGCGCGGTTTTCGAGGCATTCTGCTGGCGGCTGAACATCGACTCGCCGCAGAAAATCTGCCCCATCGCCAGCCCATACATGCCCCCCACCAGCTGCTGCGCGTCCCACACCTCAATGGAGTGGGCGTGGCCCAGCTCATAGAGTCGCAGCCAGGCGCGCTTCATTTCAAACGTGATCCAGGTGCCTTCTTCGCGACCGCTGGCGCAGCCCTCGATCACCTCGGCAAACGCCTCATTCATCGTGACGCGATAGGGCGACTGGTTATGGAAACGCTTCATGCTGCGGCTGAGATGAAACTGCTCGGGCAGAAGAACCGCGCGGGGATCGGGTGACCACCACAGGATAGGATCGCCGGACGAAAACCACGGGAAGATGCCGCGCTGATACGCATTCAGTAACCGGGCAGGGGAGAGGTCGCCCCCCATGGCCAGCAGGCCATTCGGCTCACGCAGTGCCATTTCAGGAGGCGGAAATTGCAGAGATTCCCGTGACAGTTGTATCAGTCTCATCGCGATAGGTTACTCGTCAGCATTTCGCTAAGACTATAGCGCAATCCGTTGCCGGAAACGCCAGTAGCGACCCGCTTTTGAGATTAATTCGCAATGGCTGCCCTGTTCGACAATCGTCCCGTTGTCCATCACACAGATGCGATCCATCTTTTCCAGACCGCTCAGGCGATGGGTAATCATAATGACGGTTTTTCCGGCGGTCAGCTGCTGCAGCAGGGCGAGAATATGCTGTTCGGTGGTGGCATCCAGCCCTTCGGTGGGTTCATCCAGCAGCCAGAGATCGCCGTCGTGCAGTAATGCGCGCGCCAGCGCCAGCCGACGCAGTTCACCACCGGAAAGCGGCCGGCCGCCTTCGCCCATCCAGGCATTTAAGCCTTCCTGATTCTCCAGCAGGCGCTGCAGGCCAACCTGGCTCAGCACCTGATTCAGTTGCTCATCACTGGCGCCGGGAGAGGCCAGCAGTAAGTTATCGCGCAGGCTCTGACTGAAAAGATGCACCCGCTGAGTAACCACACTGATGCGCTGGCGCAGTGCTGATTCTGACCAGGCGGCGATCGGCAGATCGTTCAGGCGGATATCACCCTGCTGGCTGTTCCAGCCGCGGGTCAGCAGCGCCAGCAGGGTGGATTTTCCGCAGCCGGTGGGCCCGAGCAGTGCAATGTGTTCGCCCGCATCCACTTTAAGCGTAAATTGATCAAGCACCCGGTCTGGCCGATCGGGATAGCTGAAGTCGAGCCGATCGATATCGACGGTCAGGCTGCCGGGCCGGGCAGCGGAATGGGCCGGAAAGGTGATGGCAGGTGATTGATCGATAATGTCACTGACCCGCTGAGCCGCGGTGGTCACCTGAGACATCGGCAGAAAGGCGCCCGCAACCGGAGCCAGCGCCTCAAAGGCTGCCAGCGCGCAAAACACGACCAGCGCAATCAGCGAGCCGGGGAGTTGCTGCTGACTGACTGTCGCAGCCCCATGCCAGAGCAGAAGTGTAACCGTCACGCCGCTAATCAGCAGCAGCAGGCTCTGCGCCAGGGCCTGCAGACGCTGCTGCTGGCTTTGCGACTGCTGCCACTGCTGTTCATCTTCATCCAGTCGCTGACGCCACGCCGGCGACGCACCGTATAACGTCAGTTCTGCCTGCGCCGTCAGCCACTGCATCAGCTGTAAGCGCCAGCGGGCGCGGCCACGCGCAATGGCGACGCCCGCGGGCCGGCCCAGGCGATAAAAGAGCGCGGGCATCACGATCAGGGTGACCAGCATGATGCCGCCCAGCGTCAGGGCCAGCCCGATGTCGATGAAACTCATGCCCGTAGTGACCACCACGATGACCACCAGGGCACCGGTCAGCGGCGAAATGACGCGCAGATAGAGATGATCCAGCGTGTCCACATCGGCCACAAAGCGGTTGAGCAGATCCGCCTGCCGGAACCGCAACAGCTGCCCGGGCGAAAGCGCCATCAGACGGCTGAAGGTGTGGAGACGCAGATGCTGAAGCACCCGGAAAGTCGCATCGTGACTCACCAGGCGTTCCGCATAGCGCGCCGCCGTACGAATAATGGCGGCGCCACGCACGCCGGCCGCAGGCAGCATATAGTTAAAGCTGTAGAGGCCGGCCACGCCTGCGACGGATGAGGCGGCCAGAAACCAGCCAGACAGGGTCAGCAGGCCAATACTCGCCAGCAGGGTCGCAATCGCCAGGACGATGCCCAGCGCGAGGCGAAAAGGGTGGCGGAGCCAGAGACGAAGAAAGGGGCGCAGGGCGGACATCAGCGGATCTCCTGTTGACGATGTTGCAGCATCTCACGAAAAGCACCGGGCTGTTGCGACAGCGCCTGCCACTCTCCCTGCTGCACCAGCTTACCCGCCTCCAAAACCCAGAGGGTCTGCCAGCGGCTCAGCGTATCAATCTGATGGGTAATCATCAGCGTGGTCTGTCGGGAGGCCGCCTGATTCAGCGCTGTCATTACATGACGTTCGCTGAGTGCGTCCAGGCTGGCAGCGGGTTCATCAAGCAGTAAAAAATGCGACCTTTTGTAGAGCGCGCGCGCGACGGCGACCCGCTGCGCCTGACCCACAGAGAGCAGCTGACTCCCCTCGCCGGGGCGGGTATCGATGCCGTCGGGCAGACGCGGCAGGAACTCATTAATTCCGCACGCCTCCAGCAGTGCGGCAAATCGTTCCGCCTCCCAGGCTGCACTCATCACGATGTTGTCACGGAGCGTGGCGGCCGGTAGCTGAGGGTTCTGTCCTACCCAGCTGAGCTGCTGATGCCAGTCCGCCCGCTGCAGATCGCGCAATTCAACCCCGTTAGCCCTGAGCGATCCCCGGTAAGGCAGGAAGCCGAGCAGGGCGTTCATCAGCGCCGTTTTGCCAGCCCCGCTCTGACCGACCAGCGCAATCTGCTCACCGGCGGCGATGGTAAACGTGAGCGGGCCACACAGTACCTGACCATCGGGGGCGCAGACTTCCATCTGGTCGGCGGTCAGTGAGAGGGAACGATCGGCCGTGAAGGGGATCTGACCCTGCTGAGGTGCGGCGGCTGGCGTAGCCTGCATAAACGTTTCGAGTGCATCGGCAGCGCCTACCGCCTGAGCTTTGGCATGATAAAACGCGCCGAGATCGCGCAGTGGCTGAAAAAATTCTGGCGCCAGAATCAGTACCAGAAAACCGGCGAACAGCGTTACGCCGCGGCCATAGTCGCCGAAATGCAATTCGCCCAGATAGGAGAAGCCAAAATAGACTGCCACGACAGCGATCGCCAGGGAGGCAAAAAATTCCAGTACGGCGGAGGAGAGAAAAGCGAGGCGCAGCACTTCCATGGTGCGCTGGCGAAAATCGGTGGTGGCGTCTGCCACCGCCTGCTGCTCTGCTGCACCCCGATAGAAGAGTCGCAGCGTCTCCCGGCCGCGCAGGCGATCCAGGAAGTTACCGCTCAGACGCGCCAGCACCAGGAAGTTCCGCCGGTTGGCTTCAGCGGCGCCCATCCCCACCAGCGCCATAAACAGTGGAATCAGAGGGGCGGTGGCAAACAGGATCAGACCCGCGGTCCAGTTGAGCGGAAAAATTGTCAGCAGAATGCAGCAGGGGATCAGTACTGCCAGCGTCATCTGCGGCAGATAGCGTGCATAGTACTCCTGCATCTCTTCAATCTGTTCCAGCAGCAGGGTCGCCCAGCTACCGGCCGGTTTACCCTGAATCCACGCCGGACCCAGCCCGGCGAGCTGGTCCAGCACCTGCTGACGTAACGCCTGACGGATCGCCTGCCCGGCACGATAGCCGGTCCGTTCACGGGCATAATTCATCAGAGCGCGCAGCACAAAGCAGAGCAGCAACAGCAGCAGGCTGGCCGTCACAGTTTCACGGGGCTGTTGCCCGATGATCAGCGTCTGAAGCAGTGAGGCCAGTAAACCTGCCTGGGCAATAATCAGCAGGGCACTGACGGTGCCCAGCAGCGTATTCAGGCGCAACCAGCGACCGCCGAAATGACGCTGCTGACGAAGCCAGCGGGTGAGATGCTGCTGCCGCGATTTATCCATGCGAGACCATGCTAAATGTCGATGATGGGGAGGAGAGGGAAAGGCATTTCCCTCCTTTCTGGCGCCAGAATCTAGCATGAGGGCAATAAAAAAGGCGACTGAAAAACCGTCGCCTGGAACATTTGAGATCAGCGGGTTAACAACTTACTGATCGTTTTTAACTAATCCATCAAGAAAACGCTCAGCGTCTAACGCCGCCATACAACCGGTGCCCGCAGAGGTGATCGCCTGGCGGTATGTGTGGTCCATCACATCACCTGCCGCAAACACACCCGGGATGCTGGTCTGCGTCGCGTTTCCGTGCAGGCCGGACTGCACTTTAATATAGCCATTTTCCAGCGCCAGCTGCCCGTCGAAAATCGCGGTATTCGGGCTGTGGCCGATAGCGACAAACAGACCCGCCACATCCAGCGATTCGGTTTCCTCGTTCTGCGTCGAGCGCAGGGTCAGCCCGGTGACGCCCATCTGGTCGCCGACCACCTCTTCCAGCGTGCGATGCGTGTGCAGCACGATATTTCCGTTGCGCACTTTCTCCATCAGACGATCAATCAGGATCTTCTCTGCACGGAAGCTGTCACGGCGATGGATCAGATGCACTTCAGACGCGATGTTCGCCAGGTAGAGTGCCTCTTCAACGGCCGTATTACCGCCGCCAATCACGGCCACTTTCTGGTTACGGTAGAAGAAACCGTCGCAGGTGGCGCAGGCAGAGACGCCTTTGCCTTTGAACGCCTCTTCGGAAGGCAGACCCAGGTAGCGCGCTGACGCACCCGTCGCAATGATCAGGGCGTCAGCCGTGTATTCGCCGCTGTCGCCGGTCAGACGGAACGGACGGTTCTGCAGATCAACGGTGTGGATGTGATCGAAAATGATCTCAGTATTGAATTTTTCGGCATGCTCATGCATACGCTCCATCAGTGATGGACCTGTCAGATCGTGCGGGTCGCCCGGCCAGTTCTCCACTTCAGTGGTCGTGGTCAGCTGTCCGCCTTTTTCCAGACCGGTGATCAGCACCGGGTTCAGGTTGGCGCGTGCAGCATAAACCGCTGCGGTATAACCCGCTGGGCCGGAGCCCAGAATGAGTAGCTTACTGTGTTTGGCCGTACTCATGCGTTCCTCAGTTTCATTCGGCTGACATAGCCTGCGATTGTAGGGAATATCCGGCAGCAATGACAAGGTTTAGGCAATTTTGTTAACGATAGCTGCAAGTGGCGTAGACGATGAATGGCAACTTTGCCTCTGCAATGCGCCAAAAGGGGGCAAAACTCCGCTTAAGCGGTGCAATAGCTGAAAAAACCTCATTTAAAAACAGTAACCCAGCGGTCTGTCTGGCATCTTGTCCTGAATTTGGTGATTTTACTTTGACAATCGCCTGCGCTTTTGCGAAAACATTATCAGAAGCGGATAACATTTATCGGAACAAAACAGGTTTTCATCGCCTGTTTTGCACTTAACGCCGAATAAAAGCAGCCTGGTATGGATAATGACGCATGATGTGGACAGACAGCATGCGTCATATCGATAAGTCTCACCCACAGGCTCTGTTAGCTCACTTCAAAAATGCCCCGAACAATGAGCGTTTTCAGGGTGTGGCAGGTAAAGGGAAGGAATGAAGAGAGACAATAATAATGGTAGATAATAAGAAACGCCCCGGGAAAGATCTCGACAGAATTGACAGGAACATTCTGAACGAACTTCAGAAAGATGGTCGTATTTCAAACGTAGAGCTTTCCAAACGCGTAGGATTATCGCCTACGCCATGTCTTGAGCGCGTGCGCCGTCTCGAACGTCAGGGATTTATTCTTGGCTACACCGCACAGCTGAACCCGCACTATCTTGATGCTTCTCTGCTGGTATTCGTTGAGATTACTCTGAATCGTGGTGCGCCGGATGTGTTTGAGCAATTTAACGCCGCTGTGCAAAAACTTGAGGAAACTCAAGAGTGTCACCTCGTTTCCGGTGATTTCGACTACCTGCTGAAAACGCGCGTTCCTGACATGTCTGCCTATCGTAAGTTGCTGGGTGAGACCCTGTTGCGCCTGCCGGGCGTGAACGACACGCGAACCTATGTCGTCATGGAAGAGGTCAAACAGAGCAATCGCCTGGTGATCAAGACTCGCTGATGCGGGGCAGGTGCAAAACCTGAGATATTTCGGTACACTCCTGTGAATTCATACAGGATCAGCGTCGGGCTTGCCCGACGCTGTTGCTTCTTACTTTACAGGCACCTGGAGAGTCCTCTTGAGCCAGGAATATACAGAAGATAAAGACGTTACGTTACAGTCGCTGAGCAGTGGACGTCGTCTGCTGGAAGCGTTGCTCATTCTGGTGGCGCTGTTTGCCATCTACCTGATGGTTTCACTGGTCAGTTTTAACCCTTCCGACCCGAGCTGGTCGCAAACGGCCTGGCATGAACCTATCCACAATATCGGCGGCAGCGTCGGTGCCTGGCTGGCTGACACCTTACTTTTCATCTTTGGTGTAATGGCGTACGCCATTCCGCCGGTTATCCTGGGTCTGTGCTGGATTGCCTTCCGTCAGCGCGATAATCAGGACTATTTTGACTACTTTGCTGTCGGGCTGCGCCTGATCGGCGTTCTTGCGCTGGTGGTCACCACCTGTGGCATGGCGGCACTCAACGCAGATGACATCTGGTACTTTGCCTCCGGCGGGGTGATCGGCAGCCTGGTGAGTAATGCCATCGCTCCCTGGTTTAGTCCGGCTGGCGGCACGCTGATGCTGCTCTGCGTCTGGGCGGCAGGTATCACGCTGTACACTGGCTGGTCATGGCTCACTATCGCCGAGAGAATTGGTGGGGTCGTGATGGGCGTGCTGACCTTTGCCAGCAACCGCTCCCGTCACGATGAACCCTGGCAGGAAGAGGATGAACAGGATTCGCGTGAGTATGATGACGCGCCTGTGCTGCATACCGGCGATCAGGATGATGATGTGCTGCTGTCTGCCCCCCGCAAAGCCGCTGAACCCTCACCGTCTGAGCAGGATCCGTTGCTGGCTAAAGCCGCCGCAGCCACCAGCGCGGCCGTCGCCACTACCGCAGAAGCAGCCGATGTGCTGCTGACTCCGGCTGCGCCTGTTGCAGCGGCAACCGCCGGGCCTGCTGCGTCCGCAGCGCCTGCAGCCGTACCGCCGTCAGCAGTGCATCCAGCAGCAGAAAGCCTGTCGGCCTCCCAGCCAGCTGCGCCTGTGCAGCCGGCACCGCCTCAGAGCGCCCCTGCTTATGCGGCAGCGTCTGCGCCGACGGCAACGCAGAGTGCATCTGCGCCTGCTGCCGCACCTCCGCTTTATCACTTTGAAATGCCTGACGAGGCGCCAGCGGCTCCGGCGTTCAGTGCCTATGACGATGATGAGCCGAAAATGGGGAACTGGCGCGACACGCCGGTCAACCCTGTGGTGCCCGCCGCAACAGCCGCGGTCACCGCCGCTGCCGCTGCCTCCCGAACCGCGACGCGCACGGCCCCGGTCTTTGACCTGGCACCTGAAACGAATCTGAATCCGCAGGTTAAGCAGGGTATTGGCCCGGCATTGCCGCGTCCTAATCCGGTAAAACTGCCTACCCGCCGTGAGCTGGCCTCGTATGGTATTAAGTTACCTTCGCAGCGTATGGCTGAAGAGAAAGCGAAAGCGGAAAGCGCTGAATCGACTGCGGCTGCATCCGAGCTTCCGACTCAGGAGGCTGAAGAAGCGCAGCAGCAGGCTGAACTGCGCCAGGCCTTCCAGTCTGAACAGCAGCAGCGGTATGGCGCCGGCTGGCAGCAGGATGATGAGGAAGAACAGGAGGCGCAGCAGCAGGCCGCCCTGGCGCGGCAGTTCGCCGAACAGCAGCAGCAGCGCTATGAACCGCAAGAGCGAAAAGAACCGGTCTTTAATCTGGATACCGCGTCAGCCTTTGATTTTTCGCCAATGAAAGATCTGGTTGATGAAGGCCCGTCTGAACCGCTGTTCACCATTGCCGCTACGCCGGAACCGGAAGCGCCGGCGGTTTCACATGAACCCTGGCAGCAGGTGCGTGAGGTTTCAGAACCGCAGGCTCCGGCTCAGGTTCCTGCTCCCCCACGCTATGCGCCGGCAGAGCCCGCCTATGCTCCGCCAGCGGCAACGCCTGAGCCGGATTATGCCGCGCCTGCTTACAGCGCCCCGGCCGCGCCTCAGGCTCCGGCCCACTCTGCATCAGCCTACGCTGCGCCCGCGGCTCCTGCTTATCATGCACCGGCTGCGGACAATGCTGGGCCCGCTTATGGTTCGCCAGCGGCACCGGTTCAGCCGGTTGAAGAAGCGAAGCCGTCACTGCATGACAGCCTGATCCACCCGTTCCTGATGCGTCATGAGCAGCCGCTGGAGAAACCTTCCACGCCGCTGCCTTCGCTGGATCTGCTGACCGCACCGCCGGAAGAGGAAGAGCCGGTAGATATGTTCTCACTTGAGCAGACTGCCCGCCTGGTGGAGTCGCGTCTGGGTGACTATCGCGTCAAGGCGGAGGTGGTCGGCATTTCACCGGGGCCGGTCATCACCCGTTTCGAGCTTGACCTGGCGCCGGGTGTGAAAGCGGCACGTATCTCCAACCTGTCACGCGACCTGGCTCGCTCACTGTCGACAGTCGCGGTGCGTGTGGTGGAAGTCATTCCAGGCAAACCTTATGTCGGTCTGGAACTGCCTAACAAACATCGTCAGACCGTCTATCTGCGTGAAGTACTGGATTGTCCTAAATTCCGTGACAATACTTCTCCGCTGGCTGTGGTGCTGGGTAAAGACATTGCCGGTCAGCCGGTCGTCGCCGATCTGGCGAAAATGCCTCACCTGCTGGTTGCCGGTACGACAGGTTCCGGTAAATCGGTGGGCGTAAACGCCATGATCATCAGCATGCTTTACAAGGCGACGCCGGAAGAAGTGCGCTTCATCATGATCGACCCGAAAATGCTCGAACTGTCGGTCTATGAAGGCATTCCGCACCTGCTGACGGAAGTGGTAACCGACATGAAGGATGCGGCGAATGCGCTGCGCTGGAGCGTGGGTGAGATGGAGCGTCGCTACAAGCTGATGTCGGCGCTGGGCGTGCGTAACCTGGCGGGCTACAACGAAAAAGTTGAGCAGGCGGAAGCGATGGGACGGCCGATTCCTGATCCGTTCTGGAAGCCGGGTGACAGCATGGATATGACGCCGCCGGTGCTGGAGAAACTGCCTTACATCGTGGTGATGGTCGATGAGTTTGCTGACCTGATCATGGCGGTCGGTAAAAAGGTTGAAGAGCTGATTGCGCGCCTGGCACAGAAAGCCCGTGCTGCCGGTATTCACCTGGTGCTGGCCACACAGCGTCCTTCTGTCGATGTTATTACCGGTCTGATTAAAGCGAACATCCCGACACGTATCGCCTTTACCGTTTCCAGCAAGATTGACTCGCGCACCATCCTCGATCAGGGTGGCGCAGAGTCGCTGCTGGGTATGGGTGACATGCTCTACATGCCGCCAAACTCCTCAATACCGATTCGTGTTCATGGCGCGTTTGTTCGCGACCAGGAAGTTCACGCGGTGGTTCAGGACTGGAAAGCGCGTGGCCGTCCGCAATATATCGAAAACATTACGGCGGGCGAAGAGAGCGAAAGTGCCGGTGGAATGGAGAGTGATGAAGAGCTGGATCCGCTGTTCGATCAGGCTGTCAGCTTTGTCATCGACAAGCGCCGCGCGTCCATTTCAGGCGTGCAGCGTCAGTTCCGCATCGGCTATAACCGCGCGGCACGGATCATTGAACAGATGGAAGCGCAGGGTATCGTCTCTGCACCCGGACACAATGGCAACCGTGAAGTGCTGTCGCCACCGCCACACGAAATGTAACGGTTAACAGGTTGTAACACGTCTTAATGAGCCAGTTCCGACTGGCTCATTGTTTTTATGCGGTTTATCCCCCATATCTGAATCAGCTTTCGGTTTTTTCCTCTATCCTGATGGCGGAACGGCGACCAGGCTTAAAGCAGTCATCGATGGGAACGTTTAAATAAGGAATTGAAGCAGATGAAATTACGCGTAATCGCTCTGGGCCTGTTGGCCACCTTTGCTTCAGCCAGCGTGCTGGCTGATGCGTCCAGTGATCTGCAACAGCGCCTGAATAAGGTCAGCAGCTTCCACGCCAGCTTCACACAAAAAGTCACGGACAGCAGTGGCGCCAGCGTGCAGGATGGTGAAGGCGAGCTGTGGGTCAAGCGTCCCAGCCTGTTTAACTGGCATATGACCGCCCCGGACGAAAGCATCATCATCTCTGACGGCAAATCGCTGTGGTTCTACAACCCGTTTGTTGAACAGGCGACGGTCAGCCTGCTGCAGAATGCGACGAGCAATACGCCGTTTATGCTGATTGCCCGCAACCAGTCCAATGACTGGAAGCAGTACAACATCAAACAGCAGGGCGACAATTTCGAACTGACGCCGAAAAGCAGTGATGGCAATCTGAAACAGTTTACGATTCAGGTAACGCCTGGCGGAACCATCAATCGCTTCAGCGCGGTGGAACAGGATGGACAGCGCAGCGATTATCAGCTGAAAAGTCAGCAGAATGGTGCAATCAGCCCGGACAAATTCACGTTCACACCGCCAAAAGGCGTGACGGTGGACGACCAACGTCAGTGAGGTCACGGTGAGTAACCTGTCCCTGGATTTTTCCACCGAAAATTTCAAACCTCTGGCCGCGCGTATGCGGCCAGAAACGTTGAAACAGTACATTGGTCAGCAACATCTGCTGGGTGCCGGTAAACCGCTGCCGCGTGCCATTGAGGCAGGGCACCTGCACTCCATGATCCTCTGGGGACCCCCCGGGACCGGCAAGACCACGCTGGCTGAAATCATTGCGCACTATGGCAATGCCGATGTGGAGCGTATCTCAGCCGTGACCTCCGGGGTTAAAGAGATCCGGGAGGCCATTGAGCGTGCCAGGCAGAATAAGCAGGCCGGGCGACGGACGATCCTGTTTGTGGACGAGGTGCACCGGTTCAACAAAAGCCAGCAGGATGCTTTTTTACCCCACATCGAAGATGGCACCATTACTTTTATTGGTGCCACCACAGAAAACCCCTCTTTTGAACTCAACTCGGCATTACTGTCGCGCGCCCGCGTCTATCTGCTGAAATCCCTGACGCTGGAAGATATCGAGCAGGTGCTGGATCAGGCGATGCAGGACAAAACGCGTGGCTACGGCGATACAGATATTGTCCTGCCGGACAACACGCGCAGAATGATCGCTGAGCTGGTGAATGGTGATGCGCGTCGGGCACTGAACACGCTGGAGATGATGGCCGATATGGCCGAAACCACCGCATCCGGCCAGCGGGAACTCACGCCTCAGTTGCTTAATGAAGTGTCTGGCGAGCGTTCGGCGCGTTTCGACAACAAAGGTGACCGCTTTTACGATCTGATTTCGGCGCTGCACAAATCCGTGCGTGGCTCTGCGCCTGATGCGGCGCTCTACTGGTATGCACGTATTATCACCGCCGGGGGCGACCCGCTCTATGTGGCGCGCCGGTTACTGGCTATCGCCTCTGAGGATGTCGGCAATGCCGATCCGCGCGGGATGCAGGTCGCTATTGCCGCGTGGGACTGTTTCACACGCGTAGGCCCGGCAGAAGGGGAGCGCGCCATTGCACAGGCGATTGTTTATCTGGCCTGCGCACCGAAGAGTAATGCCGTTTATACCGCCTTCAAGGCCGCCATGCGGGATGCCCGTGACCATCCGGATTTTGATGTGCCGGAACACCTGCGCAACGCGCCAACGAAGCTGATGAAAGAGATGGGACTCGGCAAAGAGTATCGCTACGCCCATGATGAAACCAACGCCTATGCCGCAGGTGAAGTCTATTTCCCACCGGAACTGGCTGACGCGCGCTATTACCGTCCAACCCAGCGCGGGCTTGAGGGCAAGATTGGCGAAAAGCTAAGCTGGCTGGCTGAACAGGATCAAAATAGCCCGACAAAACGCTACCGCTGAAACAGACGTTACGGTAATGTGGGCAATGTTTTCAACGCATTCCGCCGGAGTGCGTCCCTTCTTTCAACCAACTTTTTAAACACAGGATAAGCATGCTCGATCCCAATCTGCTGCGTAACGAGCCAGACGCAGTCGCAGAAAAACTGGCACGCCGGGGATATAAACTGGATGTGGAAACGCTGCGTTCGCTGGAAGAGCGTCGCAAGGTCCTGCAGGTAGAAACAGAGAATTTGCAGGCAGAGCGTAACTCCCGATCCAAATCCATCGGTCAGGCCAAAGCCCGTGGGGAAGATATCGAGCCGCTGCGTCAGGAAGTGAACGCGCTGGGCGAACGCCTGGATGCCGCAAAAGCAGAACTGGATGAACTGCAGAATCAAATCCGTGACTTTGCGCTGGCACTGCCGAACATTCCGGCAGACGAAGTGCCGCTGGGTAAAGATGACAGCGAAAACCAGGAAGTCAGTCGCTGGGGAACCCCGCGTCAGTTTGATTTCCAGGTTAAAGATCACGTTGAGCTGGGTGAAGCAGCCAAAGGCCTGGATTTTGCGGCCGCCGTAAAACTGACCGGTTCGCGCTTTGTCGTGATGCAGGGACAGATTGCCCGCCTGCACCGTGCGCTGAGTCAGTTTATGATTGACCTGCACACTGAGCAGCATGGCTACCTGGAAACCTATGTGCCTTATCTGGTTAACCACGAAACGCTTTACGGTACCGGACAGCTGCCGAAATTTGGCGAAGATCTGTTCCACACCCGCCCGCTGGAAGAGGAGTCAGACAGCAGCCACTATGCCTTGATTCCGACTGCAGAAGTGCCACTGACTAACCTGGCGCGTGACGAAATCCTCGAAGAGGAGAGCCTGCCGGTCAAACTGACCGCACATACGCCGTGCTTCCGTTCCGAAGCGGGTTCATACGGCCGTGATACCCGCGGTCTGATCCGTATGCACCAGTTCGATAAAGTGGAAATGGTTCAGATTGTCAGCCCGGAGCAGTCGATGGATGCGCTGGAAGAGCTGACAGGGCACGCCGAGAAAGTGTTGCAGTTGCTGAACCTGCCTTATCGTAAGGTTTTACTCTGCACTGGCGACATGGGCTTTGGATCGACCAAAACCTATGATCTTGAAGTGTGGTTACCGGCTCAGAACACTTATCGTGAAATCTCCTCCTGTTCGAACATGGGCGATTTCCAGGCGCGTCGTATGCAGGCCCGTTGCCGCAATAAACAGGATAAGAAACCACGGCTGGTACACACCCTGAACGGCTCGGGGCTGGCTGTAGGCCGTACCCTGGTTGCGGTGCTGGAAAACTATCAGCAGGAAGATGGCCGCATTGTTGTGCCTGAGGTTTTACGCCCGTATATGAATGGCGCTGAGATCATTGGCTGAGCAAGCCTGACGGACTAAACCCGGCGTCAGCCGGGTTTTTTTATGCCCACAGTTTTAACTACCCTGCCTGATTATCGTCAAATGCATCACAAATAAACGTTATCGACAGCAGATGGGCCGTAATGCTCAAAAATCTGTATTTTCATAGAGATAGCATTTGAGGTTCTGATGCCCTGTCGGATTGTAACCCACTGAAGATTAGTAAATTAAATGGTTGAGCAGCAAAATGTGCTGCTGATAAATGGCACCCATTGACTTTAAAAAAGCCAGTGGCAAACTGCGCGCAATTTCCCTTTATCTGTTCTGGTTTCGATCCCCTATGTCAACCTGGTCACGCCCTGTGATTTTGCTGCTTTGCGGCCTGATGTTAATGACCGTAGCCATCGCCGTACTGAATACGCTGGTTCCACTGTGGCTGACCCATGACTTACTGACAACCTGGCAGGTGGGCATCGTAAGCTCCTCTTATTACACCGGTAATCTCGCAGGCACGCTGCTGGCTGGCTGGTTGATCAGACACTACGGGTTTAATCGCAGCTATTACCTGGCAACCGGACTTTTTGCTGTCGCCACGCTTTGCCTTGCGACTCTGGAAGGCTTCTGGGCATGGAGTTCGCTGCGCTTTGTTGCGGGCGTGGGCTGTGCGCTGATGTGGGTGGTGGTAGAGAGTGCGTTACTCTGCAGCGGAACGGTGCGTAACCGCGGCCAGCTTCTGGCAGCCTATATGATCGTCTACTACCTGGGCACGGTGGCCGGTCAGTTGCTGGTCAGCAGACTCTCAACAGAGTTGCTGAGTGTGATCCCCTGGGTCACGTCGCTGGTGTTCTGCGCGGTACTGCCGCTGGTCTTTACCCGCGTCTCCGCCAGCGCTGAAGCGGCGGAGCCCGTACCGGCCCGCATCTGGCCTATGCTTCGTCGCCGCAGTTCGCGCCTTGGCATCAATGGCTGCATCATCTCCGGTATCGTCTTAGGGTCACTTTACGGTCTGATGCCGCTTTACCTGTCGCATCAGGGAATGAGTGATGCTCATGTGGGCTACTGGATGGCGTTACTGGTCAGTGCCGGGATTGTGGGGCAGTGGCCCATCGGTCGTCTGGCTGACCGCTTTGGTCGCATGCTGGTGCTGCGGGTGCAGGTCTTTGTGGTTATCCTGGGGGCGATGGCGATGCTGGCCAATGCCGCAATGGCACCGTCGCTGTTTGTGCTCGGCCTCGCCGGCTTTACACTCTATCCGGTGGCGATGTCCTGGGCCTGTGAGACGGTGTCACACCATGAGCTGGTTGCCATGAATCAGGCGCTGCTACTGAGTTATACCGTCGGCAGTCTGGCGGGACCGGCGATGACCTCCGTTCTGATGCAGAATTACTCTGATCGCTCACTGTTTATCATGATTGCGACGGTGGCGCTGATCTATCTGGTGATGCTGCTGCGTAAAGCGAATCATCACGCTACGCCAGTGGCGCATGCCTGATCGCGGAATAACAAAAAGGGAGCCACTGGCTCCCTTTTCTGGCATTAAATGGTTCAGTACATGACTTCGTGTCCGTAGCTGGCAAGAATATTTTTTACCCGCTCCATTGTCTCTTTCTTCGGCGGCTTCACGCCATCCAGCTTGTACTCTTCTCCCATCGCAATCCATTTGTGCTTACCCAGTTCGTGGTAAGGCAGCAGTTCAATCTTCTCAACATTCTCCATGTCGCGAGTGAATTCACCCAGCCGGTGCGCAGTATCATCATCGTCGGAATAGCCTGGCACCACGACAAAACGAATCCAGGTGCGTTTGCCTTTTTTCTGCAGGTAGCGGGCAAAGTCCAGCGTGCGATGATTCGACACGCCCACCAGAATCTGATGGATATCGTCATTCATCTGCTTGAGGTCGAGCATCACCAGATCGGTCACGTCGAGCAGTTCATCGATCACCGGGTCATAACGGCGGACAAAACCGTTGGTGTCGAGACAGGTATGAATGCCTTCCGCCTTGCAGGCACGAAACCAGTCGCGCACAAACTCAGCCTGAAGAATGGCTTCGCCTCCGGATGCGGTGACGCCACCGCCAGAGGCGTTCATGAAATGGCGATAGGAGAGCACATCCGCCATCAGGGCTTCGACGCTGATCTCTTTGCCACCATGAGTATCCCAGGTATCTCGGTTGTGACAGTAAAGGCAGCGCATCAGGCAGCCCTGGAAGAAGGTAATGAAGCGGATGCCGGGACCATCGACGGTGCCGCAGGATTCAAATGAGTGGATACGACCGTTAACTGACATTGCGATGTTTTCTCCAGTGAGTCTGCCGTAACAGACGGCGCAATCTCTGTTGCGCTCAGGGCAGGAAATCGATTCTGGTGGACACCTTCACAGAGACGACCACCAGAACAGACTTTTAAATAAAAGGCTCCGCGAGGAGCCTTTTTAAGCGGGTAGGGCGGTGATTACAGTGACTGAGTAAAGGTACGGGTAATCACATCCTGCTGCTGCTCTTTAGTCAGCGAGTTAAAGCGAACAGCATAACCGGAAACGCGGATGGTCAGCTGTGGATACTTCTCAGGATGCTCCATCGCGTCCAGCAGCATTTCACGGTTCATCACGTTGACGTTAAGATGCTGACCGCCTTCGATGCTGGCTTCATGATGGAAGTAACCATCCATCAGACCGGCAAGGTTGGTTTTCCGCACGTTATCATCTTTACCCAGCGCGTTCGGCACGATGGAGAAGGTGTACGAGATACCATCTTTCGCATAGGCAAACGGCAGTTTCGCAACGGAGGTTAGTGACGCTACCGCACCTTTCTGGTCGCGACCGTGCATCGGGTTAGCACCTGGTCCGAACGGTGCACCAGCGCGGCGTCCATCCGGGGTGTTACCGGTTTTCTTACCATATACCACGTTTGACGTAATGGTCAGGACAGACTGAGTCGGCACGGCATTGCGATAGGTGGTCAGCTTCTGGATTTTCTTCATAAAGCGTTCAACCAGATCGCAGGCCAGGTCATCCACCCGCGGATCGTTGTTACCGAACTGCGGATATTCACCTTCGATATCGAAGTCAATTGCCAGGCCGTCTTCATCACGGATAGGTTTCACTTTGGCATATTTAATCGCGGAAAGTGAATCCGCCGCTACAGAGAGTCCCGCAATACCGCATGCCATGGTGCGATAGACGTCCCGGTCGTGTAAGGCCATCAGTGCCGCTTCGTAGCTGTACTTGTCATGCATGTAGTGAATGATGTTCAGCGAGGTCACATACTGTTTTGCCAGCCAGTCCATGAAGTGATCCATACGCTCCATGACGGTGTCGAAATTCAGCACGTCGTCGCTGATTTTGTCGCCTTTCGGGCCCACCTGCATTTTCAGTTTTTCATCAACACCGCCGTTGATTGCATAGAGCAGTGTTTTCGCCAGGTTGGCTCGCGCGCCAAAGAACTGCATTTGTTTGCCGACAATCATCGGGCTGACGCAGCAGGCAATGGCGTAGTCATCATTGTTGAAATCCGGACGCATCAGGTCATCGTTCTCATACTGCAGGGATGAGGTGTCGATAGAGACCTTAGCGGCAAATTTCTTAAAGTTAATCGGCAGTTTTTCTGACCACAGAATGGTCATGTTCGGCTCGGGTGACGGTCCCATGGTGTAGAGGGTGTTCAGGAAGCGGAACGTGCTTTTTGAGACCAGTGTACGGCCATCAACACCCATACCGGCCAGGGATTCAGTGGCCCAGATTGGGTCGCCTGAGAACAGCTCATCATATTCAGGCGTGCGCAGGAAGCGGACCATGCGCAGTTTCATCACCAGATGATCGATCAGCTCCTGGGCCTGTTCTTCTGTCAGCTTACCGGCTTTTAGGTCACGCTCAATGTAGACATCCAGGAAGGTGGATACGCGACCAAAAGACATCGCAGCGCCATTCTGCGATTTCACGGCGGCCAGATAGCCGTAGTAGGTCCACTGTACCGCTTCGGCAGCGTTGGTGGCCGGGCCAGAAATATCGTGGCCATATTTTGCCGCCATCTCTTTGATCTGCGCCAGCGCACGGTGCTGATCGGAAATCTCTTCACGCAGACGAATCGTTGCTTCGAGATTTACGCCATTCTCCAGATCGTTCTGCAGTGAGGTGAACTGCGCGAATTTATCCGCCATCAGGAAATCGATGCCGTAGAGCGCGACACGACGGTAGTCACCGATGATACGTCCGCGACCATACGCGTCCGGCAGACCGGTCAGAATACCGGATTTACGGCAGCGCAGGATGTCGGGTGTATAGACGTCGAACACACCCTGGTTGTGGGTTTTACGGTATTCGGTAAAGATTTTTTTCAGTGAAGGATCAAGCTCACGGCCATAAACTTTGCATGAGCCTTCCACCATTTTGATGCCGCCATAAGGAATAATGGCGCGCTTCAGAGGGGCCTCAGTCTGCAGACCTACGATTTTTTCCAGTGGCTTGATGATGTAGCCAGCGTCGTGTGAGGTGATAGTTGAAGCAAGATCGGTGTCAAAGTCGACAGGCGCGTGGGTGCGGTTCTCAATTTTGATCCCTTCCAGCACGCTTTCCCACAATTTGGTAGTGGCTTCAGTTGCACCCGCCAGGAATGACTCATCACCTTCATAAGGGGTGTAGTTCTTCTGAATGAAATCGCGCACGTTGACGCTATTCTGCCATTCGCCTTCAGCAAATCCTTCCCATGCTGTGGCCAGTTTTGCATTAAGTTCGGTCATACTATACCTGCCTTAGATGAAGAGACTGTTACGGTCAGGCACAGCGGATGGGCTGTGCCATCAAAAATACGTTTAGTGTACCGGGTCACCTTTACGGAGATAGATCACCCAGTAAGTCAGACCCACCAGAACGCCGCCGCCAATAATGTTACCCAGGGTTACGGGGATCAGGTTGTCGAGAATAAAGTGAGTGACGGTCAGTGAGGGAAACTGTGCTGCTGTCGCCCCTGCCGCCTGCCAGAACTCAGGTGTCGCAAAGTCGCGGATAGTAATGGCATAGGGGATCAGAAACATGTTAGCGATACTGTGTTCGAAACCACTGGCTACAAACATCGAAACGGGCAGAATCATCACCACCAGTTTATCGGTCAGGCTACGGCCGGAATAACTCATCCAGACCGCGAGGCAGACCAGCAGATTAGCCAATGTGCCCAGGCAGACCGCTTCAATAAAGGTGTGGTGCATTTTGTGATCGGCGGTCTGCAGCACATTTAATCCCCAGGCACCGTTAGCAACCATATGTTGTCCGGCAAACCACATCAGGGCGACAAAGAAGAGGGCACCGCCCAGGTTACCGACATAAACGTTGATCCAGTTACGTGCCAGCTGACCCCAGCTGATACGTCCACTGGCTTTGGCCACAACGATGAGGACCGTCGATGTGAAGAGATCGGCACCACACACGACGACCAGCATCAGGCCGAGTGAGAAGCAGATACCCCCAATCAGTTTGGCTATGCCATAGGGCATGGTGCCGCTGCCGGTGGTGGCTGTGATATAAAAAACGAATGCGATTGAGATAAATACGCCAGCGGTTAACGCCAGAAAGAAAGTGGTAAAGGGGTGTTTGGTGGCTTTATAAATTCCGGCATCTTCAGCAACTTTTGCCATTGCGGCCGGAAGTAATAGATTAAAAGGGTTGTCAGTTTTCACACTAACTTACTCCAGAAGTTGTCTGAAAAAATAGTAACAAAGGAGTAGTAGCAAGTAATTGATGTGGATCATGTTTGCCAGAACGGTAACCATTTTGTCACAGGAAAACTGAATGATTTTTTTTGTAATATATTGAATTTATTGCATTAAATATTTTTTAAAATATGCAGGATTATTTTAATGTCAGGTCTGTGATTGCCTGTCCGGAATGGCGTTTGTAACTTATTGGTCATCCGTATGTTAAATAAAACAATGGGATGTTGCGGGAAAGGGATTTAATGCAGCTAATGTTTCATGAAAAGAAAATAGCATGGCACCCGGTAAATGCAGTGCCATGCCGGATCGACTATCGACCCGCTGACGCGTCAGGAATTACGCGTTTTTCCAGTAGTGGCGTTTGGCCGTTTGCAGTTTTTCGTAAGCCGCAAGCAGAGACTGATGAGCCGGGAATGCCAGCAGATCATCATCAACCGCCTGAAGTCCGTTAAACGGCTGTTCACCACTGATGGCGGCCGAGGCGGCTTCCACTGCGCTTTCACCATACATCCGCGTGAAGGCATGATGGTATTGCAGCGGGTCACGCTCATCTTCCATCGCTAATAGCAGCAGGGTCTGCAGGCAGCGGTAGTAATTTGCCCGCTCTGGCGTAAAGACAGAGCTGTTAAATTCCATTGTCCACTCCGTCCAGATCAGGGCCTGCTCCAGATCGCCACCTGCCAGAGCCAGCATCGCCTTTAATTCACCGATACGCAGCGTCGACCAGCCGTTATCTTTACCGGTGGCCAGACCCAGCAGCTCGCGGACGCGGGTAAAGTCATCGAAACCTTCGTCATCCAGTTGCCCGATTAAATCGAGATACTCTTCCGGATTCCAGTTGCTATCAGGCAGTGCCAGCAGGGTTTCACGTATGCCCGCTCCCATGCTGTTATTTGCCAGGAAGAGGTCTTCTGCCGGATAGATATCAGACATGCCAGGCACGATGATGCGACAGGCGTAGACACCCAGATGCTCATAGTCAGCGATATAGACTTCCTGATCTTCTGAAGCAAAGATCGCCATCAGTGTGGCAAACTCCTCTTCAGTACTGCCTGCGAAGGACCAGTCCACAAAGGGATAATCCGCCGTCTCTTTAAACAGATCCCAGGAGATCAGGCCGCTTGAATCAATGAAATGGGTTTCAAGGTTGGCGTGCTCGGCGACTTCTTCATCGTCGAACGTCGGTGGGGTAAACACATCCAGATCTTTCAGGCTCCGGCCCTGCAGCAGCTCGGTGACGGTACGCTCCAGCGCAACGCCAAAATCGGGATGCGCCCCAAAGGAAGCAAAACAGGTGCCGTTGGCCGGGTTAAACAGCACCACGCAGATCACCGGATATTTACCGCCCAGTGAGGCGTCGTAGGCGAAAATCGGGAAACCTTCCGCTTCAAGACGGGCAATCGCTTCGATCACGTCAGGGTAGCGCTGCATCACCTCATCCGGGATCGCCGGCAGGCTGATAGCTTCAGCAATAATGCGGTTTTTGATGTAGCGCTCAAACACCTCAGAGAGCCCCTGAACACGCGCTTCATTGGCCGTGTTACCCGCCGACATGCCGTTAGAGACATAGAGGTTACCAATGATATTCATCGGGATATAAACGGTTTGCTGGTCGGACTGGCGGGTAAACGGCAGGGCACAGATGCCCCGTTCAGCATTACCGGACTGCAGATCGATTAATCCGGACGCCGTCAGCGCCTGGTCTGGATCGTAAAAGGCGCGCAGACGCGGGTCCAGAATCCCCTCAGGTAAGGATTCATCCTCAGGGGCAGCAAACCATTTTTCATTGGGATAGTGAACAAAATCGCCGTTCGCGATCTTTTTTCCAAGCCAGAAGTCAGCAAAGAAATAGTTCGTTGAGAGACGCTCAAAATATTCGCCCAGCGCGGAGGCCAGCGCCGCTTTTTTACTGGCGCCTTTGCCGTTGGTAAAACAGAGCGGGCAATCGCGGTCGCGAATATGCACAGACCAGACATGGGGAACAGGATTCAGCCAGGAAGCTTCTTCAATATTAAAGCCAAGATCCTGCAGCTTATTCTGGAAACGCGCAATGGAGTCTTCCAGTGCGGCATCTTTGCCCGGGATAAATGTTTGCGTCATAGTGCCGCTCTCTCAGTTGTCATAGGGTGCGTAAAGCGCGCCATGATACGGATTTTGCCTGAAGACCGCTATCAGGGCGGGATAAATTTACCGCTGTAGTTTTCCATTACTTCGCTTTACCGGCCAGACGCACTTTTATCGTGCTGAACGACGCCTCACAAAATTTCGTGCAGGTTTGCATTGGTAACATAACATCCGGCGCGGCAGAGTCAGAAAATGTGACCGCCTCCTGATTTATGATTGCAGCTATCAGAATGCAGTGATAAAACCGGATGATTATTCATAACCGTTCGATATGACAGTGGTGAGGGGAAATGACGCAGGTTTATAATTTTAGCTCTGGCCCGGCGATGCTACCGGTAGAAGTGCTCCGTCGTGCAGAACAGGAACTGACGAACTGGCGCGGTCTGGGTACCTCTGTAATGGAGATCAGTCACCGCAGTAAAGAGTTTATTCAGGTGGCTGAGGAAGCCGAACAGGACTTCCGTGATCTGCTAAAAATCCCGGCCGGTTACAAAGTTTTATTCTGTCATGGGGGCGCACGTGCGCAGTTCGCTGCCGTGCCGGGCAATCTGCTGGGGTCCGCGACAACGGCCGACTATGTTGATGGCGGTTACTGGGCGCACAGTGCCATTAAAGAGGCGGAAAAGTATTGCTCCCCGCGCACGCTGGATGTCAAAACAACCCGTGACGGTAAACGTGCCATTCTGCCGATGCGCGAATGGGCCGTCAGCGAAGCGTCCGCTTACCTGCACTACTGTCCGAATGAGACCATCGACGGCATCGCTATTGATGAACAGCCAGATTTTGGCAGCAAAACCGTTGTCGCTGACTTCTCCTCTACCATTCTTTCACGTCCGATTGATGTCAGCCGTTACGGTGTGATCTATGCCGGCGCGCAGAAGAATGTGGGCCCGGCTGGTTTGACGCTGGTCATCGTACGCGAAGATCTGCTGGGTCAGGCACACAGCTCTGTTCCCTCTATCCTCGATTACAAAGTTCTGGCCGATAACGACTCCATGTTTAACACGCCACCGACTTTTGCCTGGTACCTTTCGGGTCTGGTGTTTAAATGGCTGAAAGAGAAAGGCGGTGTAGCTGAAATTGATCGCATCAATCAGGCAAAATCTGACCTGCTTTACGGTGTGATTGATGGCAGCGACTTCTATCGCAATGATGTGGCGACAGAAAACCGCTCGCGGATGAACATTCCTTTCCAGCTGGCCGATGCCTCACTGGATGCGCTGTTCCTGGAAGAGTCATTTAAGAATGGATTACATGCGCTTAAAGGACATCGTGTAGTAGGTGGTATGCGCGCCTCTATTTATAATGCGATGCCGCTGGAAGGTGTTAAGGCCCTGACTGATTTCATGGTCGATTTTGAACGCCGTCACGGCTAACCGATAAGATATCAGCGCTGATGCTGATGCCAGACCTCGTCCTGCGACGAGGTCTCTGTATTTTTTGAGGATTTCGTTTCACATGCAGGACTCCCTGACTCTTCAACCGATTGCGCGCGTCGACGGCACGGTAAATCTGCCTGGCTCCAAGAGCGTTTCCAATCGTGCACTGCTGCTGGCTGCACTGGCAAAAGGCACCACCCGACTCACCAATTTACTCGACAGCGATGATGTAAAGCACATGCTGAATGCGCTGACCGCACTGGGCGTCAGCTATACCCTTTCAGACGATCGCACCGTGTGTGAAGTGACGGGGAATGGCGGCCCGCTGCATGCCGCACAACCGCTGTCGCTGTTTCTGGGTAATGCCGGAACCGCAATGCGCCCGCTGGCAGCAGCACTTTGCCTGGGTCAGCACGATGTCGAACTGACCGGCGAACCACGCATGAAAGAGCGCCCAATCGGCCATCTGGTGGATGCGCTTCGTCAGGGTGGGGCGACCATTGAGTATCTGGAAAACGAACACTATCCGCCGCTGCGTTTACGCGGGGGATTTACCGGCGGTGACGTCAGTGTGGATGGCAGCGTCTCCAGTCAGTTCCTGACCGCACTACTGATGACTGCGCCGCTGGCTCAGCAGGACACCTGCATCACCATTAAAGGCGATCTGGTATCGAAACCCTACATCGACATCACGCTCAATCTGATGCAGTGCTTTGGCGTCGACGTTGAAAATCAGCACTATCAACGCTTCCTGATCAAAGGTGCGCAGCAGTATCAGTCGCCAGGGGATTACCTGGTCGAAGGCGACGCCTCTTCCGCCTCCTATTTCCTGGCCGCCGCCGCGATCAAAGGCGGAACGGTTCGGGTCACCGGGATCGGACGTAAGAGCGTGCAGGGTGACATCCGTTTTGCTGACGTGCTGGAAAAGATGGGCGCGAGCATTGAGTGGGGTGATGACTATATTGCCTGCACCGCCGGAAAACTGCAGGCGATCGACATGGATATGAACCATATCCCGGACGCGGCGATGACCATTGCGACCACGGCACTGTTTGCAGAAGGGACAACGCAGTTACGTAATATTTATAACTGGCGGGTAAAAGAGACCGACCGGTTGAGCGCGATGGCCACTGAACTGCGTAAAGTGGGCGCAGAGGTCGAAGAGGGCCATGACTACATCCGCATCACGCCGCCAGCGACACTGATTCATGCGGATATTGGCACCTATAACGATCACCGCATGGCGATGTGTTTTTCTCTGGTGGCGCTCTCTGATACGCCGGTCACCATTCTTGATCCAGGCTGTACGGCAAAAACCTTCCCGGACTATTTTGTGCAGCTTGAGAAAATCAGCCTGCGCGCCTGACAGACCTTCTCCGGTGCGTTCCCGCACCGGATTTTCCCTGATTTAATCTGGCTTTAATCGCCCGGATATCCTCTTATTTGACTAAATTTTCCCAGCCGCTCAGTGCGAAAGGGTAACCAAGCACGGCTATGCAGCGTATAATGCTAACCATTAAGGGTGGCCGACAGGCCATGAAGCACGCAGCAACAGGAGGGAATAATGACAGTAACTGCCCCGGTCATAACTATCGATGGGCCAAGTGGCGCGGGGAAAGGAACCCTGTGCAAAGCCATGGCAGAATCGCTGCAGTGGCATCTGCTGGACTCCGGTGCTATTTATCGCGTGCTGGCGTTAGCCGCATTGCATCATCAGGTGGATATCGAATCGGAAGAGGCGTTAGTGCCGATTGCTGCACACCTTGATGTGCGCTTTGTCTCTCAAAAGGGTGAAATGCAGGTCATACTGGAAGGGGAGGATGTCACCGGAGAGATCCGTACGCAGGAGGTGAGCAACACCGCTTCCCGTGTCGCTGCCTTTCCCCGGGTGCGCGAAGCACTATTGCGCCGCCAGCGTGGTTTCCGCGAGATGCCGGGTCTGATTGCGGATGGCCGGGACATGGGCACCGTGGTTTTTCCTGATGCGCCAGTGAAAATTTTCCTGGATGCCGGCCCGGAAGAGCGCGCCCGGCGCCGTATGCTACAGTTGCAGGAAAAGGGCTTTAATGTTAACTTTGACCGCCTTTTAGCCGAGATAAAAGAGCGCGACGACCGCGATCGTAACCGCGCAATTGCGCCTCTGGTCGCCGCTGGCGATGCACTGGTATTAGACTCGACTGAGATGTCTATCGACCAGGTCATTGAAAAAGCGCTACACTATGCCCGCGAAAAGCTGGGCATCCCGGCTTAACTGAATTAATAACCCTGTACCACGGATCCGGTGCAGGGCATGTGAAACAACCCCATCCGACATGAAGTCAGATGGACGTTAAATTGAAGAATCCTGAAGATTATCAATATGACTGAATCTTTTGCTCAACTATTTGAAGAATCCTTAAAAACAATCGAAACCCGCCCGGGTTCTATCGTTCGTGGCATCGTCGTTTCTATCGACAAAGATGTCGTTCTGGTTGATGCGGGTCTGAAATCTGAATCTGCAATCCCTGCAGAGCAGTTCAAGAACGCAGCCGGCGAACTGGAAATCCAGGTTGGCGACGAAGTTGATGTTGCTCTGGATGCAGTGGAAGACGGCTTCGGTGAAACCCTGCTGTCCCGTGAGAAAGCTAAGCGCCATGAAGCATGGATCACGCTGGAGAAAGCTTACGAAGACGCTGAAACTGTTACCGGTGTTATCAACGGCAAAGTTAAAGGCGGCTTCACAGTTGAGCTGAACGGTATCCGTGCGTTCCTGCCAGGTTCACTGGTTGATGTGCGTCCGGTGCGCGATACGCTGCACCTGGAAGGCAAAGAGCTTGAGTTCAAAGTAATCAAGCTGGATCAGAAACGCAACAACGTCGTGGTTTCACGTCGTGCCGTTATCGAATCTGAAAACAGCGCAGAGCGCGATCAGCTGCTGGAAAACCTGCAGGAAGGCATGGAAGTTAAAGGTATCGTTAAGAACCTCACTGACTACGGTGCATTCGTTGATCTGGGCGGCGTTGACGGCCTGCTGCACATCACTGATATGGCGTGGAAGCGCGTTAAGCATCCAAGCGAAATCGTTAACGTTGGCGACGAAATCACCGTTAAGGTGCTGAAGTTCGACCGCGAGCGTACCCGTGTTTCTCTGGGTCTGAAGCAGCTGGGCGAAGATCCATGGGTTGCTATCGCTAAACGCTATCCGGAAGGCACCCGCCTGACCGGTCGTGTGACCAACCTGACTGACTACGGCTGCTTCGTGGAAATCGAAGAAGGCGTTGAAGGTCTGGTACACGTTTCTGAAATGGACTGGACCAACAAAAACATCCATCCGTCTAAAGTTGTTAACGTAGGCGATGTGGTTGAAGTTATGGTTCTGGACATCGACGAAGAGCGTCGTCGTATCTCCCTGGGTCTGAAGCAGTGTAAATCTAACCCATGGCAGCTGTTCGCTGAGACGCACAACAAAGGCGATCGTGTTGAAGGTAAAATCAAGTCAATCACTGACTTTGGTATCTTCATCGGCCTGGACGGCGGCATCGACGGTCTGGTTCACCTGTCTGACATCTCCTGGAACGCGACTGGCGAAGAAGCCGTTCGTGAGTACAAAAAAGGCGACGAAATCGCTGCCGTTGTACTGCAGGTTGATGCAGAGCGCGAGCGTATCTCTCTGGGCGTTAAACAGCTGGCAGAAGATCCGTTCAACAACTACATCACTCTGAACAAGAAAGGTGCGATCGTCACCGGTAAAGTGACTGCAGTTGATGCTAAAGGTGCTACAGTTGAATTAGCAGACGGCGTTGAGGGTTACCTGCGCGCTTCTGAAGCTTCACTGGACCGCATTGAAGACGCCACTCTGGTTCTGAACGTTGGCGACGACGTTGAAGCTAAGTTCACCGGCGTTGATCGTAAAAACCGTGTCGTAAGCCTGTCTGTTCGTGCGAAAGACCAGGCTGATGAGAAAGAAGCTATCAACACTGTTAACACCAAACAGGAAGAAGGCAACTTCTCTAACGCGATGGCTGAAGCGTTCAAAGCGGCTAAAGGCGAGTAATCGACCTGAAGCACCGGGTGGGTAACCACCCGGTTTCGGTAAAAGCTGTCATACTTTCCCTGAGGGATAAACCGGAGGTTACATGACCAAGTCAGAACTGATTGAAAGACTGGCGGGACAGCATACTCATATACCGGCGAAAGTCGTTGAGGATGCAGTAAAAGAGATGCTCGAGCACATGGCCACGACGCTGGCACAGGGTGAGCGCATCGAAATCCGGGGATTCGGCAGCTTTTCTTTGCACTATCGCGCTCCGCGCACCGGGCGTAACCCGAAAACGGGTGACAAAGTGGATCTGGAAGGTAAATACGTTCCCCACTTTAAGCCAGGTAAAGAGCTGCGCGATCGCGCAAATATTTACGGCTAAGCCGATACCGAACCCGATAAACGACATCTCCGGATGTCGTTTTTTTTTGCCCGCTATCCTGTCTGCGATCGGCTATCCACGCTGTTCTCATCTGACGCTATCCATCACAAATTCTTTGCGAGCCCGCTCGGGCCAGCGCAATTCTCTCCTGTTATTTTTTCCTGAGGGATTCAGACTTACGAAACTGACCCGATGGATATGATTATGCTGACATGGACTGTTCTGGCGCGACTGACGATTGTGTCCACACTGCCGCTACTGCTGATGGCCCGGCTGCCTTCAGGCCAGATGATACTGATGTTTCTTCTTACCGGTCTGGCGCTGCTGCATTCTCCTTATCAGCCTGTTCGTCTGATCGGTATCACGCTGCTGCTTCTGAGCTGGGCGTGCTACGACGCCCGTCTGATGGTGCGGGACATTGAACATTTCTCTGCACGTACCAGGAGCTACACGATTCAGATCGCTGAACTGCGCCAGGCGCGCAGGCAAATCCAGGTTCGCCTGCTGGAAGAAGAGGGCAGAAGGATATTTCCGCCGCGCTTCGCCTGGATCTATTTCGATGCTGACTCAGCGCTCTACTGTCCCGGACAGCGCTGGACGATGCAACTGCGTCTGCGACCGGTTCATGCCCGTCTCAACGAAGGCGATTTTGATGCCCAGCGTTTCGCACTCGCTAACAATACGCCGCTACAGGGGCGGATCCTGAAGCAGGTCGCAATTGATGAGCGCTGTGACGCGCGCTGGCGGTTTATTCTGGGGCATCGGGAGAGCACCCGCGGCCTCGCTTCACGGGCGACGCTGGAAGCGCTGGCGTTTGGCGTTCGTGATGAGATGAGCCAGCAGACACGTCAGCTTCTGCGGGAGACGGGCACTGCGCACCTGATGGCGATCTCCGGTATGCACATCGCCTTAGCGGCCAGCACCGGCTGGCTGATTGCGCGCGGCGTGCAGTTCTTTTTGCCAGCCCGCTGTGTCGGCTATCTTTTTCCTCTCATCGTGAGCTGGCTGTTCGCCGCACTCTATACCTGGCTTTCAGGCGCGCAGCCGCCCGCAGAGCGTTCATTGCTTGCCCTGACGTTATGGGGAATAACCCGGACTGCCGGTATTCAGCTGAACAGCTGGCAGGTCTGGACATTCTGTATTGCACTGCTGCTGGTGGCAGAGCCCTTAACCGTACTCTCTGACAGCTTCTGGCTCTCGGTACTGGCTGTCGGCATGCTGCTGGTCTGGTATCACTGGTTTCCCTTGCCTGCCGCGCTTCGGCATCAACGACGCTGGCTGCCGCTTCAGCTGCTGCATCTGCAGGCGGGCATGATGATTTTAATGGTACCGCTGCAGGTGGCGATTTTTAACGGCATCAGCCTGACGGCCCTGATGGCAAATTTCGTCGCGATTCCGGTTGTCTCATTCATTACCATGCCCCTGATAACGCTCGCCATGCTGTTGCCGGTCACACAGCTCTCCGGCTTCTTCTGGAGCGCGGCCGATCTTTCCCTGCGAGCGCTGTTTTACTGCCTGAAGCAGCTGCCATCGGGCTGGTATCCACTGAGTGGCACAACCTGGTTTACGGTCATGGTCTGGGGCGGCCTGATCCTCTGGCGCGCGCAGCTCTTTTTCGCTTTTCCTGTGAGCAGCAGCGCGATAGCCCTGGCGATGATACTCAGTCGCCAGCCCAACCAGGAACGGGGCTGGCGTATCGATATGCTGGATATCGGACACGGATTGAGCCTCGTGATCAGCCAGGGCGACGAGGCGGTGATCTATGACACCGGGCCACGCTGGCAGAACGATAATGCAGGCAGTCGGGTGATTATTCCATGGCTGGAGCGCAGGCAGCTGCGCCTGAAGCAGGTGATCCTCAGCCATAGACATCTTGATCATACCGGCGGGCTGGATGCGATCAGAAAGCGCTGGCCCGCAGCGGAAATCAGAAGTGCGCTGGCGGACAGGACGCACTTACCCTGTGTACGTGGCACGCAGTGGCGCTGGCGACAGCTCACTTTTCGGGTCATCTGGCCGCTGACGGCCCCTTTACCCGGTGGAAACAACGACTCCTGCGTGATGATTGTTGATGATGGTCAGGTGCGGCTGATGTTAACCGGCGATATTGAAGCCAGGGCGGAGCGTCAGCTGGTGGCCCTGGAAAAGGAGGGATTGAAAGTCGATATCCTGCAGGTGCCGCACCACGGCAGCCGCACTTCGTCCACCTCACTGCTGCTGCGCAAAGCGGCAGGCCACACCGCCATCGCCTCTCTGGCGCGCTACAATGCATGGCGTATGCCTGCAAAACGGGTCGTGGAAGCCTATCACGCCGCCGGTTTTCACTGGCTGGATACCGGGCAGTCAGGGCAAATCAGCATCAGGATAGAGCAGGGCAGCGTGCAGGTTTTCAGCCTGCGGGATCAATTAATGCCCCGTTGGTATCATCAGTGGTTTGGCGTCAAACGTGATTCCAGGTAGAATGGCCGGCTATTTCCAACAGCGTGAATAAATAATGCATCAAGATAAAGATCTCTCTACGTGGCAGACGTTCCGCCGACTCTGGCCGATGATCGCGCCAAATAAAGCGGGATTAATTGTGGCCTCTGTCGCCCTGATTATTAATGCTGCGGGCGACGCCTTAATGCTCTCCCTGTTGAAACCGTTACTGGATGATGGTTTTGGTAAAGCCGACCGGTCAGTAATGCTGTGGATGCCGTTGGTGGTGATCGGCCTGATGCTGGTACGTGGCGTAACCAGCTATATCTCCAGCTACTGCATCTCCTGGGTCTCCGGCAATGTCGTGATGAATATTCGCCGTCGCCTGTTCAGCCATATGATGGGCATGCCGGTTTCGTTTTTTGACCAGCAGTCGACCGGCACCCTGCTGTCGCGTATCACTTATGACTCTGAACAGGTCGCCTCCTCCTCTTCCGGTGCGCTGGTCACCGTGGTGCGTGAAGGGGCGTCGATTATTGGCCTGTTTATCATGATGTTCTACTACAGTTGGCAGCTGTCGTTAATCCTGATCGTGCTGGCACCTATCGTCTCCTTTGCCATCCGCACCGTTTCTAAGCGCTTCCGTTCAATCAGCAAAAGTATGCAGAACACCATGGGGCAGGTGACCACCAGCGCCGAGCAGATGCTGAAAGGACATAAAGAGGTACTGATTTTTGGCGGTCAGGAAATTGAGTCAGAGCGCTTTAACCGCGTCAGTAACCGTATGCGTCAGCAGGGGATGAAGCTGGTCTCAGCCTCCTCTATTTCCGATCCGGTGATTCAGCTGATCGCCTCTCTGGCCCTGGCTTTTGTTCTTTACGCCGCCAGTTTCCCGAGCGTCATGGATACCCTGACCGCTGGCACCATCACCGTGGTCTTCTCTTCGATGATTGCTCTGATGCGCCCGCTTAAGTCTCTGACCAACGTCAATGCCCAGTTTCAGCGCGGCATGGCAGCCTGTCAGACCCTGTTCTCCATTCTGGACAGTGAACAGGAAGTGGACAATGGCACCCGCGAAATTACCCGCGCCAAAGGCGATATTGAGTTCCGCGACGTGACCTTTACCTATCCGGGCCGTGAAGTCCCGGCACTGCGCAATATCAATCTGTCGCTGCCCGCCGGAAAAACGGTCGCGCTGGTGGGCCGTTCCGGTTCCGGTAAGTCCACGATGGCGAGCCTGCTGACCCGCTTTTATGACATCCAGCAGGGTGAAATTCTGCTGGACGGTTTTGACCTGCGTGAGTACACCCTGCGTTCGCTGCGTAATCAGGTGGCGCTGGTGTCGCAGAATGTGCATCTCTTCAACGACACGATTGCCAATAACATCGCTTATGCGCGCAGTGAGCAATACAGCCGTGAGGAGATTGAACGGGCAGCGACCATGGCGCACGCAATGGACTTTATCAATAAAATGGATAAAGGCCTGGATACGGTCATTGGTGAGAATGGCGTGCTGCTGTCTGGCGGCCAGCGTCAGCGTATTGCCATCGCCCGTGCCCTGCTGCGCGATTGTCCGATTCTGATCCTCGATGAAGCGACCTCAGCTCTGGATACCGAGTCCGAACGTGCGATTCAGTCAGCCCTGGATGAGTTGCAGAAGAACCGCACCTCGCTGGTGATTGCGCATCGACTCTCCACGATTGAGAAAGCGGATGAGATTGTGGTGATTGAAGATGGTCAGATCGTTGAACGCGGAACGCATCAGGTGCTGCTGGCTGAACGCGGTGCCTATGCCCAGCTGCACAAGATGCAATTCGGCCAATGATTGAACGTATCTGGAGTGGTCGCTCACCGCTGTGGCTTCTGCTCTGGCCATTAAGCCTGCTGTATGGGGCGATTACGGCTCTGATACGTTTCAGTTACCGCCGGGGCTGGCGAAAAAGCTGGCGTGCGCCCTTGCCGGTTGTGGTGGTGGGTAACTTAACCGCTGGCGGCAATGGGAAAACGCCGGTGGTGATCTGGCTGGTTGAGGCGCTGCAGCAGCGCGGGCTGCGTGTGGGGGTCGTCTCCAGGGGATATGGCGGCAAGGCGGATCACTATCCTCTGCGGGTGACCACCCAGACCGGCACCGATCAGGCCGGGGATGAACCGGTCCTGATTGCCCAGCGCACCGGGGCACCGGTCGCGGTCGCCCCCCGGCGTCGACAGGCAATTGAGGCGTTACTGCAGCAGGGCCCGCTGGATGTCATTATCACGGATGATGGCCTGCAGCATTACGCTCTGCAGCGCGACCGGGAAATTGTGGTGGTGGACGGCCAGCGTCGCTTCGGTAATGGCTGGTGGTTGCCCGCCGGTCCGATGCGCGAACGAGCCAGTCGTCTGCAGCAGGTTGATGCGGTAATCATTAACGGCGGCGATGCACTGGCTGGCGAGATTGCCATGCATCTCCAGCCTGGCCTGGCCACTAATCTGCTGACCGGTGAAACCTGTCCGTTGCAGCAACTGCGGGAAGTGGTGGCGATGGCCGGTATTGGTCATCCGCCCCGCTTTTTCAACACGCTGAAGCAGCAGGGTATGACGCCGCTGGCAGAAGTCGCCTTTGCCGATCATCACGCCTACAGCGAAGATGAGCTGACCCGCCTACTGCAGCCGGGCCAGCAACTGCTGATGACCGAAAAAGATGCGGTGAAATGCCGACCGTTTGCCCAGCCGTCGTGGTGGTATCTGCCGGTAGATGCCCGGTTATCCGGCCAGGCCGTGACGCCCTTACTGGACGATATCGAACAGCTCAGCCGCCGCACGTCCTGACCCCCCAATGTGCATTCAGGTGAGGCCTGATAAGGAAAAGAATGAACACCACGCATTCACTTTCGTTACAGCAGGCCCGTCACCTTCATCTTGCCGCCCAGGGCCTGCTGCGCGCCCCTGCAAAGCGCGCGGTCTATCAGGATCTGATCGCGTGCATCTCCCGCATGTCGCTGCTGCAGATTGATACGATCCATGTGGTAGCGCGCAGTCCTTATCTGGTGCTTTTCAGCCGTCTTGGTGACTTTCCACAGCCCTGGCTGGAACAGGCGCTGGCTGAGGGTGAGCTGTTTGAATACTGGGCGCACGAAGCCTGCTTTATTCCCCGCGCCGATTACCGGCTTCTGCGTCATCGTATGCTCTCGCCGGAGCGGCTGGGCTGGAAATATAGTGCGCAGTGGGTTGCTGAGCATCAGCAGGAGATAGCCGATCTCCTGAAGCATATCAGGGAGAAGGGGCCGGTACGGGCCGCCGACTTCAGCCATGCTGATAATCCCACATCGGGATGGTGGGCATGGAAACCGCATAAGCGCCATCTGGAAAATCTCTTCAGCGCCGGTGAACTGATGGTTACCGAACGCCGCAATTTTCAGCGTGTCTATGACCTGCGCAGCCGCGTGATGCCTGACTGGCAGGATGCCATCCATGGCATCAGCGAAGCGGAAGCCATCCACCAGATGTTGCTGAACAGTGCCCGCAGTCTGGGCCTCTTTCGCACTGCCTGGCTGGCCGATTACTATCGTCTGAAACGGGCACCACTGAACGCGTTTATCGCCGAGGCGCAGGCAGCCGGAGAACTGGTGGCCGTCAACACGGAAGGGCTGGGGGCGATGTGGCTTCACCGGGACCTGCTGCCGTTACTGGAGACCCCGCTGCAGGCGACGCACAGCGCGCTGTTGTCGCCGTTTGATCCGGTGGTCTGGGATCGCAAACGTGCGCTGGAGCTGTTCAGCTTTGACTATCGTATCGAGTGCTATACCCCGGCGGAAAAGCGGAAATTTGGCTATTTTGTGCTGCCCATACTTCATCGCGGTCAGCTGAAAGGCCGGCTGGATGCCCGCATGCTGCGCAAGGCTAAACAGCTGGAAATTAAAAATATCTGGCTTGAAGAGAAGACCCGTGTGACGGCACGCTTTGTCGTGGATATCCGGCGCGCGATCGAACGTTTCGCCGCATGGCAGGGTGCAGAGAGCGTCGTCATCCTCAACATGCCAGAGGCCCTTAGCGATTGCTGGCCTGCGCTGTGGACACTGGCATAATCTCTTTTGCGGCAGCTGCCGCAGAGAACGTTTTACCCCATCCCGCATGAAGCGGGCTATGGTATGCTTTACCCCTTAAGCATTTGCTCCCTGATGGAGGACATATGGATCATCGTTTACTCGAAATCGTTGCCTGCCCGGTCTGTAATGGCAAACTCTACTTTAACAATGCTCAGCAGGAGCTGATCTGCAAACCCGATGGCCTGGCCTTCCCGGTCAGAGAGGGGATTCCGGTACTGCTGGAAACAGAAGCCCGTACGCTCTCTGTTGAAGAGATTCATCCATGAGTTTCACCGCCATCATTCCTGCACGTTATGCGTCAACCCGCTTACCCGGCAAGCCGCTGCTCGATATTCATGGTAAACCGATGGTGGTGCATGTGATGGAGCGCGCCCGCGAGTCGGGTGCCAGCCGGGTCATTGTGGCCACCGATCATCCCGATGTGGCGCAGGCCGTGGAAGCGGCAGGCGGCGAAGTCTGCATGACGCGCGCCGATCATCAGTCCGGCACAGAGCGGCTGGCGGAAGTGATCGAAAAGTATCAGTTTGCTGATGATGAAATCATCGTCAACGTGCAGGGCGACGAACCGATGATTCCGGCAGAGATTGTGCGTCAGGTGGCGAATAATCTGGCGGGGTCGGCAGCGGGCATGGCGACGCTGGCCGTACCCATCACGGATGCGGAGGAAGCGTTTAATCCCAATGCGGTGAAAGTGGTCATGGATGCGCAGGGTTACGCGCTCTATTTTTCACGGGCGACTATCCCCTGGGATCGTGAACGCTATGCTGCGTCACGCGACCAGATTGGTGACACGCTACTGCGCCACATTGGTATTTACGCCTATCGGGCCGGTTTTATCCGCCGCTATGTTGCCTGGGCACCTTGTCCGCTGGAGCAGATTGAGCTGCTCGAACAGCTGCGGGTGTTATGGTACGGCGAGAAAATTCATGTTGCTGTTGCGCAAACTATTCCCAGCGTGGGAGTAGACACGCCAGACGATTTGCAACGTGTCCGCGAGGCCATGCAGGCCTGATTATCGGGGAGCCTGTCTCCCCGTTTCCGCACAACCTTATTGATCCGCCACTAAACTTATCGCCACCACTTCCTTCAGGATATTGTGATACTCATCTGAGGAGGATGCCGCATGGAAGAGCTTAAATCGGAACTCACGCTGGCGCTGGGAGAAACGATCAGCCGCCTCGAAATCATCAGCGAACAGCCGCCCACCCGACTTTATGCGTTATACGATCGGGAAGGCCTCCCTATGCCGGTCGTGGCAAAATATTTTCGTCATCAGGGCCGGGCAGCGATAGAAGCGAAAAAGCTGACGTTGCTCGGTCAGGCCGGACGGATTGCGGTGCCAGCCGTGTACGGTCTGGTGATGAGCCAGCGTCCTCCGGTTCATGAAATGCTTCTGCTGGCGCGACTCAATGGCGTGACGGCGGAGGCCCCGGCGCGGGATGCTCAGCGCTGGCAGCAGTTTTGTGAGCAGGTAGTCGAAGGACTGCTTGCCTGGCATCGGCTCGACAGCCATGGGCTGGTGGGTACGGTGGATAGCACTCAGCAGAATCGCTGGCCCGCCTGGTATGCTCAGCGGGTTGAGGTGCTGTGGGCGACGCTGAATTATCTGCGACCACCGGCTTTGACGCTCGAAGATCGCCAGATTCTGTTTCGCTGCCGGGCGCGACTGGCGCATCTGTTCCGCGGCTTTGACGATCCCTGCGTAATGGTGCATGGCAACGTCCGGCTGCAAAGCATGCTGAAAAACAGCCGCAGCGATCAGCTAATCGCGATGACCCAGCCCGGCCCGCTCCTCTGGGCACCGCGTGAGATTGATCTCATCCATCTGGATGACTCTCCTGCTGAAACCGCGCTGCTGCACAGCTATCTGCAGCGGGCACCGGTTTCAGAAGGCTTTGTCTGGCGTCGTTGGGTTTATCAGGTGTGGGACTGCGTCGACCAGCTGATCCAGACCGGCACCTTTAATCGTCCCCGTTTTGACCATGCCTGCGCGCAGCTACTTCCCTGGCTCGGCTGAGTCCGGTTTCTCGCCTTTCAGCCGTTGTAATAGTGCCCCAAGCGTTTCATACACCGCCCGTTCGCTGTGACTCAGCCAGATCGGGGAGGGTATCGCTCGCTCCCATCCATTCAGCGGTGAGGTAATTGCCAGCTGGTTGGCGGGTGCGGCAATCGGCTGCAATCCGACCGCGTGGAAAAAACGTATTGCCCGCGGCATATGATTCGCGGATGTGACCAGCAGGAATGGATGTTCACCCACCACGCCTTTCACCGCCTGCGCCTCATCCGCCGTATCACGCGGCTGATCGAGAAGCTGAATATGTGCCGGGGGAACACCCAAACTTTCGGCTACCTGTGCCGCGACCCGGGCGCTGCTCTTCGGATTGGTGCCGCCTGCGGCGCCGGTGAAAATCAGGGTCGATTGCGGATTGCGTTGCCACTGACGCACTCCTTCTGCCACGCGCGGCAGGCTGTTGTTCAGCAGGTTTGAGCTCGGCGCCCACGCCGGATTGAACGTGTAGCCTCCGCCCAGCACGACGATGTAATCCACCTCACGGGTGCCGTTCCAGGTCGGATAACGGCTATCCAGCGGCAACAGCAGGCGATCGGCCAGCGGTTGCAGACTCAGAAGCAGCAGTAACAGCCAGCTGACAGAGATCACGGTTTTACCGCTTTTCTGCCAGTCAGTCAGCCAAAGCAGTAAAATGCCCAATGCCATCAGCAAAAGCAGAAACGGCAGGGGTAAAAGCAGCCCGCCAATCACTTTTTTCAGGGTAAATAACATCAAAAACGCGTCCTGTTGTCCGAAAATAGAGCACCCGGAAGGGAAGATGGGGATGAAAGGTTCATTCTTCTGGTGCCTGTGACAAAATAGCACAAGTCTTACCGCAGCATACCGGAGCGCATGCCATGCAGGATCGTAACTTTGACGATCTCGCGGATAAATTTTCGCAAAATATTTACGGCACCACCAAAGGCCGGATACGCCAGGCCATTCTCCATGATGAGCTGGCGATGATCCTGCCAGGCCTGTCGCCACACCCGCTCTCCGTGCTGGATGCGGGTGGCGGAATTGGCCAGGTCTCCAGCGGTCTGGCGGCGCAGGGCCATCAGGTGCTGCTGTGCGATCTCTCCGGTGAGATGCTGCGCCGGGCGGAAGAAAATGCCACGGCGCAGGGTGTGAGCCACAACATGCAATTCAGACAAATTAGCGCCCAGCAGGTGGGTGAACATTTGGATAAGCCGGTGGATCTGGTATTGTTCCACGCTGTGCTTGAGTGGGTCGCCGAACCGGAGGCGGTGCTGAAAGCGTTGTATGATGTGCTGCGTCCGGGTGGGGTCATGTCACTGATGTTTTACAATCTGCACGGCCTGACACTGCGCACCTTAACGCTGGGCAACTTTGGCTATCTGCGCACCAACCTGACCAAACGCAAAAAGCACACGCTATCGCCTGACTATCCCCGCGATCCCGATCAGGTTTATCGCTGGCTGGAGGCCTGTGGCTTTGTGATTGAGCGGCGTGCCGGTATCCGGGTTTTCAGCGACTACATGAAACCGCCAAAGGGCGAGCCCAAAAGCGACGACGAAATTATTGAGATGGAGCGGCGTTACTGCCGTCAGGAACCCTTTTTAAGCTTAGGGCGTTACATCCACGTGACCGCGCGTAAACCCGGGCAGAAGGACGAATTATGAGTGAATTTTCCCAGACGGTACCTGAACTGGTATCCTGGGCGCGCAAAAATGACTTTTCCCTTGCGCTGCCAGTGGAACGGCTGGCCTTTTTGCTGGCTATCGCCACCCTCAACGGGGAGCGGATGGACGGCGAAATGAGCGAAGGCGATCTGATCGATGCTTTTCGTCACGTCAGTAAAGCGTTTGAACAAACCCATGAAACTGTGCTGGTTCGCGCCAATAACGCCATCAATGACATGGTGCGACAGCGCCTGCTCAACCGCTTTACCAGCGAGCTCACCGAAGGCAACGCCATCTATCGCCTGACGCCGCTGGCGATCGGTATCACCGACTACTACATCCGTCAGCGGGAGTTTTCGACCCTGCGCCTGTCGATGCAGCTCTCCATTGTGGCCAGTGAGCTGAAGCGGGCCGCCGATGCCGCCCAGGAAAATGGCGATGAGTTTCACTGGCACCGTAATGTTTTCGCGCCGCTGAAATATTCGGTGGCAGAGATATTCGACAGCATCGATATGACCCAGCGTCTGATGGATGAGCAGCAGCAGGCGGTCAAAAACGATATCGCCGAGCTGCTGAACAAAGACTGGCGCGCGGCTATCTCCAGCTGCGAAATGCTGCTTTCAGAGACCTCGGGAACCCTGCGCGAACTGCAGGATACGCTCGAAGCCGCGGGTGATAAGCTGCAGGAAAACCTGTTACGCATTCAGGATGCCACGCTGAACAGCCCGGATCTCGGGTTTGTCGACAAGCTGGTGTTTGATCTGCAGAGCAAACTTGACCGCATCACCAGCTGGGGCCAGCAGGCGATTGACCTCTGGATCGGCTACGACCGCCACGTCCATAAATTTATTCGTACTGCCATCGACATGGATAAAAACCGCGTCTTTGCGCAGCGTCTGCGGGTATCGGTTCAGAATTACTTCGACGCGCCGTGGGCGCTGACCTATGCCAACGCCGACCGTCTCTATGACATGCGCGATGAGGCTCTGACGCTGCGTAACGACGAAGTCATGGGCGAACTGCCGCCGGAGATGGAGTACGAAGAGATCAACGAAATCCGCGAACAGCTGGCAGCCATGATTGAAGAAGCGCTGCAGGTCTACAAGTTGCAACAAAAACCGCTCAACCTCGCGTCAGTAATGCGCGACTACCTGGCCCAGTATCCCCGCGCCCGTCATTTCGATCTGGCGCGCATTGTGGTGGACCAGGCGGTGCGTCTTGGCGTAGCGGAAGCCGATTTAGCCGGTTTGCCTGTGGAATGGCAAGCCATCAATGATTACGGAGCCAAGGTGCAGGCACATGTCATCGACAAATATTGAACAAGTGATGCCGGTTAAGCTGGCACAGGCACTGGCCAACCCGATTTTCCCCGCGCTGGACAGCCAGTTACGCGCGGGACGCCACATCGGTATTGAAGAGCTGGATAACCACGCTTTTCTGATGGACTACCAGTCGTTTCTCGAAGAGTTTTACAGCCGCTATCATGTGGAGTTAATCCGTGCGCCGGAAGGCTTCTTCTATCTGCGTCCGCGTTCAACCACGCTGATCCCGCGCTCGGTACTCTCTGAGCTGGATATGATGGTCGGGAAAATTCTCTGCTATCTCTATCTCAGCCCGGAACGGCTGGCCAATGAAGGGATTTTCACCCAGCAGGAGCTCTACGATGAACTGCTCTCGCTGGCGGACGAGAACCGGCTGCTGAAGCTGGTGAATCAGCGTTCAACCGGGTCGGATCTGGACCGCACCAAGCTGCAGGAGAAAGTGCGCGCCTCACTGAGCCGTCTGCGCCGTCTCGGCATGGTGTGGTTTTTCGGCAACGACAGCAGCAAATTCCGCATCACGGAATCGGTGTTCCGCTTTGGCGCCGACGTGCGCGGCGGAGATGATGCCCGTGAAGCGCAGCTTCGTCTGATTCGTGACGGTGAAGCGATGCTACTGGAAAACGCCACTGCACCGGTTGACACCGATGAAGGTGACGGGCAGGAGAGCGACGCGAGTGAGAACGCAGAGGAAGAACAGGCATGATTGAGCGCGGAAAGTTTCGTTCGCTTACGCTGATCAACTGGAACGGCTTTTTTGCCCGCACCTTTGATCTTGATGAATTGGTTACCACGCTGTCAGGCGGTAACGGGGCCGGTAAGTCCACCACGATGGCGGCTTTTGTCACCGCGCTGATCCCCGATCTGACGCTACTGCACTTCCGTAATACCACCGAAGCGGGTGCGACCTCCGGGTCGCGCGATAAAGGCCTGCACGGCAAACTGCGCGCCGGCGTCTGCTACTCCATGCTGGATGTGGTGAACTCACGCCACCAGCGTGTGGTGGTGGGTGTTCGCCTGCAGCAGGTCGCCGGTCGGGATAAAAAGGTGGACATCAAGCCGTTCAGTATCCACGGTCTGCCTGCCGACACCAATCCGACCGACATGCTGACTGAAGTGCTGAACAGCCGTCAGGCGCGCGTGTTGCCGCTGAATGAGGTGAAAGAGCGGGTTGAGGCGCAGGAAGGGGTACAGTTCCGCGCCTATAACTCGGTCACTGACTATCACGCCATGATGTTTGATCTGGGCGTGGTGCCGCGTCGTCTGCGCTCCGCCAGCGATCGCAGCAAGTTTTATCGCCTGATCGAAGCCTCGCTCTACGGCGGTATCTCCAGTGCGATTACCCGATCGCTGCGCGATTACCTGCTGCCTGAAAACAGCGGCGTGCGCAAAGCCTTCCAAGATATGGAAGCCGCACTGCGCGAGAACCGCATGACGCTGGAGGCAATCCGCGTAACTCAGTCCGATCGCGATCTGTTTAAACACCTGATCTCTGAGGCGACCAGTTACGTTTCGGCTGACTACATGCGCCATGCTAACGAGCGTCGGGTTCATCTCGACAGCGCGCTACAGCTGCGCAATGAACTGTTCAGCAGCCGCAAGCAACTCGCCACCGAGCAGTATCGTCATGTTGAAATGGCGCGCGAACTGGCTGAGCACAGCGGCGCCGAAAACGATCTCGAAGTCGATTATCAGTCCGCCAGCGATCACCTTAACCTTGTGCAGACGGCGATGCGTCAGCAGGAGAAGATTGAACGCTACGATGCCGATATCGAAGACCTGACGCTGCGGCTGGAAGAGCAGACCGAAGTGGTGGCCGAAGCGCGTGAGATTCAGGAAGAGAACGAAGCGCGGGCTGAAGCGGCTGAGCTGGAAGTGGATGAGCTGAAAAGTCAGCTGGCTGATTTCCAGCAGGCGCTCGACGTGCAGCAAACCCGCGCCATTCAGTATCAGCAGGCACTGCAGGCGCTGGAGCGCGCCCGTACCCTTTGTCAGTTGCCCGACCTGAGCATCGACAATGCAGCCGAATGGCAGGAGAGCTTCCAGGCTAAAGAGGAGGAGGCGACAGAGCATCTGCTGCGTCTGGAGCAGATGCTGAGCGTGGCGGAAGCGGCGCACAGTCAGTTTGAACAGGCGCTGGCGCTGGTGACCAGCATCGCCGGTGAGGTGAGTCGGCAGGATGCCTGGCAAACCGGCCGCGAACTGCTGCGGGATGCCAGCAATCAGCGCCATCACGCCGAACAGCTCTCCTCGCTGCGTCTGCGTCTCAATGAACTGGAACAGCGGCTGCGCGAGCAGCATGAGGCTGAGCGTCTGCTGGCCGAGTTCTGCAAGCGTCAGGGGCAGCACTACGACGCGGATGCGCTGGCTGGCCTGCAGCAGGAGCTGGAAGCGCAGATCGAACAGCTGAACAGCAGCGTGGCGGACGCGGGTGAGCAGCGCATGAAGATGCGCCAGGAGCTCGAACAGCTGCGTGAACGTATTACAGGCCTGACGGCGCGCGCGCCGCACTGGCTCGCCGCCCAGGAGATCCTGACGCAGCTCAGCGAACAGACCGGCCAGGCGCTGAACAGCAGCCAGGATGTCACCGAGTACATGCAGCAGCTGCTGGAACAGGAGCGTGAAACTACCGTCGAGCGCGACGAAGTGGCAGCACGTAAACGCGACATCGAGCAGCAGATTGAACGGCTGAGTCAGCCGGGCGGTGCTGAGGATGCGCGTCTGACCCAGCTGGCAGAACGTTTTGGCGGCGTGCTGCTGTCAGAGATTTACGATGATGTGACCCTGGACGATGCGCCGTACTTCTCGGCGCTCTATGGCCCGTCACGTCATGCGATTGTTGTACCTGATCTTTCACGGGTGCGCGAGTTGCTGGACGGACTGGAAGAGTGCCCGGAAGATCTCTATCTGATCGAGGGCGATCCGCAGTCATTCGACGACAGCGTCTTCAGTGTTGATGAGCTGCAGAATGCGGTCGTGGTAAAAGTGGCTGAGCGTCAGTGGCGCTACTCCCGCTTCCCGAAAATACCGCTGTTTGGCCGCGCGGCGCGTGAAAATCAGCTCGAGCTGCTGCATCTGGAGCGCGACAAGCTGGCGGAACGCTACGCGACCCTGTCGTTCGATGTGCAGAAAACGCAGCGTCTGCATCAGTCCTTCAGTCGCTTTATCGGCAGTCATCTGGCCGTCGCCTTTGATGCCGACCCGGAAGCGCAGATTCGTCAGCTGGGCGCGCGCCGCGGGGAGCTGGAGCGGGCGCTGAATCAGCATGAAAGTAACAATCAGCAGCAGCGTCAGCAGTATGAGCTGGCGAAAGAGGGCGTATCGCAGTTAAACCGCCTGCTGCCGCGCGTTAATCTGCTGCTGGATGACACCCTGGCCGATCGCTGCGAAGAGATTCGTGAGCAGGTAGATGCCGCTCAGGATGCGGCGCGCTTCCTGCATCAGCATGGCGCTAAGCTGGCGAAACTGGAACCGATCATCGCGGTTCTGCAGAGCGACCCGGAACAGCACGAACAGCTGCAGGCGGACTATCAGCAGGCGCAGCAGCAGCAGCGCAACGCCCGTCAGCAGGCATTTGCCCTGACCGAGGTGGTGCAGCGTCGTGCTCACTTCAGTTATGACGATTCAGCCAGCATGCTCAGTGGCAACAATGACCTCAGCGACAAGCTGCGTCAGCGCCTGGAGCAGGCTGAAGGCGAGCGCAGCCGTTGCCGTGAACGTCTGCGTGAACATCAGGCACAGCTGACCCAATATGCTCAGCTGCTGGCCTCGCTGAAAAGCGCCTGGGATGCCAAGCGCGACATGCTGAAAGAGCTGCAGCAGGAGATGCAGACGATTGGCGTCCATGCGGACAGCAGCGCAGAAGCGCGGGCGCGGGCGCGTCGCGATGAGCTTTATACCGCACTGAGCCACAACCGCGCACGCCGGAATCAGCTGGAGAAACAGCTGACCTTCTGCGAAGCGGAGATGGATAATCTGCAGAAGCGACTGCGCCAGCTGGAACGCCAGTATCATCAGGTGCGTGAACAGGTGGTCAGCGCGAAAGCGGGCTGGTGCACGGTGCTGCGTCTGGTCAAAGAGAATGGCGTGGAGCGCCGTCTGCATCGTCGTGAACTCGCCTACATGAGTGGCGATGAACTGCGTTCGATGTCGGATAAGGCGCTGGGTGCGCTGCGTCTGGCGGTGGCGGACAATGAGCATCTGCGCGACGTGCTGCGGCTGTCGGAAGATCCGAAACGTCCGGAACGTAAAATTCAGTTCTTTATCGCCGTTTATCAGCATCTGCGTGAGCGTATTCGTCAGGACATTATCCGGACTGACGATCCGGTGGAAGCGATTGAGCAGATGGAGATTGAGCTGAATCGCCTGACGGAAGAGCTGACCGCGCGTGAGCAGATGCTGGCCATCAGTTCTCGCAGTGCGGCGAACATTATCCGTAAAACCATCCAGCGTGAACAGAACCGTATCCGTCAGCTGAATCAGGGCCTGCAGACCGTCAGCTTTGGTCAGGTGCGCAGCGTACGTCTCAACGTTAACGTTCGCGAAACCCATGCCATGCTGCTGGATACGCTGTCGGAAGAGCATGAACAGCATCAGGACCTCTTCAACAGTAACCGTCTGACCTTCTCAGAGGCGCTGGCTAAGCTCTATCAGCGTCTGAACCCGCATATCGATATGGGTCAGCGGACGCCGCAGACTATCGGTGAGGAGCTGCTGGACTACCGCAACTATCTGGAGATGGAGGTGGAAGTTAACCGCGGTTCGGATGGCTGGCTGCGTGCAGAAAGTGGCGCACTCTCAACCGGTGAAGCGATCGGCACCGGGATGTCGATTCTGGTGATGGTCGTGCAGAGCTGGGAAGAGGAGTCACGCCGTCTGCGTGGCAAGGATATCTCACCTTGCCGCCTGCTGTTCCTGGATGAGGCGGCCCGTCTGGATGCCCGCTCTATCGCCACGCTGTTTGAGCTATGTGAACGTCTGGAGATGCAGCTGGTGATTGCTGCGCCGGAGAACATCAGCCCGGAGAAAGGCACGACCTACAAACTGGTGCGTAAGGTGTTTAACAACACCGAGCACGTGCATGTTGTCGGCCTGCGTGGATTTGCGGCCGATCCCGTGCCCACTCGTGCCGGGAGCGGGGAGGCCGCTCTGCCCGATCTGACCACTGAAAAATCTCAGGCTGAGACGTAGTCAAAAACCGAACCATTGGTTAATCTGGAAACGGCATTTGTCGCATGAGGCAAATGCCGTTTTTGTTTGTATACTCAACATAATGAGTCACAGCCCGATCGCAGCGGATACAGGGAACGCTGCGCAGTTAAGAAGATAAGGGGGCAGGGATGTTGCTGGCAAAAAAGGTTAATCATCATCGTGTTATATCATTGTTAGCGCTGGCGCTAACGGTTGTTCCATTTACGCTACCACAGGCCGCTGTTATCGCCGCGATGCCCGGCACCGCGCACGCGTCAGTTTCGGTTTCCGACAGTCAGCAACGTATCCGCCAGGCGTTTTCCAGCGCCGATCAGCCATTTTATCTTGCACCGCTGGCGACGCTGTATGCGTCCCGCCACATGCAGCCGCTCTGGCAGGATCAGCAGGCGGTTCAGAAGTTTCAGCAGCAGCTGGCTGAGGTGGCGCTCTCTGGCGTTCAGCCGCAGTTCACGCGCTGGGTTGACCGTCTGACTAACCCGGCTATCACTGGTTTTGCCCGTGACGTGACCCTCTCCGACGCCATGCTGGGCTACCTTCAGTTTGTCTCTAACGTGCCGACGCAGGGGGAAACCTGGCTCTACAGTAATGTTCCCTACAGGCTGACACAGCCGTCGGTGGCCGTGGTAAATCAGTGGCAGAATGCGGTCAATGCGGGCGCGAGCAGTACGTTTGTTGCTTCCCTGCAGCCGCAGCATCCTCAGTATCAGCCGATGCACGCTGCGCTGAAAGCGCTGCTCAGTGATAAACAACCCTGGCCGCAGCTGAAGAACAGCGAAACGCTGCGTCCGGGGCAGGTCAGTGACGATGTGCCCGCACTGCGTGAAATTCTGCAGCGCAGCGGCATGCTGACCGCACAGAGCAACGCACCGGCTCCGGATGATGATGCCGTGCCAGTCGCTCCTTCGCCGGTAACCCATAGCGATCAGCTGGTGGCAGTGAGTCCTTCCGCCACCCCTGTCAACGATCTGCCTGCGCCATCGCCGCAGTCACCCGGTAACGTTCAGATCCAGACGCTGGAAGGCAACACTGCCAATGTCTATGACGAGACGCTGGTGGCGGCGGTTAAACGTTTTCAGCAGTGGCAGGGACTGGATGGTGATGGCGCTATCGGTGCCAGAACGCGGCAGTGGCTGAACGTCTCACCCCAGATGCGCGCTTCGTTACTGGCGCTGAATATTCAGCGGCTGCGCCTGCTGCCGGATGATATGCACAACGGCATTATGGTCAACATCGCCAACTACTCGCTGATCTATTACAACAACGGCAACAAGATCCTCTCTTCCCGGGTCATTGTCGGGCGTCCCGATCGTAAAACACCACTGATGCGCAGCGCGCTCAATAATGTGGTGCTCAATCCGCCGTGGAATGTGCCGACGACGCTGGTGCGTAAAGATATCATCCCTAAAGTAAAACAGGACCCCACCTATCTCTACAAGCACGGTTATACCCTGCTGTCGGGCTGGAGTGCTGACGCTGAAGTGATCGATCCCAGTATGATCGACTGGCGCATGGTTTCCGCTGCATCCTTCCCTTACCGGATGATTCAGGCTCCGGGTCAGACGAATGCGCTGGGCCGATACAAATTCAACATGCCTAGTTCGGATGCCATCTATCTGCATGACACGCCAAACCATAACCTGTTTCAGCGTGATATTCGTGCGCTCAGCTCAGGCTGCGTGCGTGTGAATAAGGCATCTGAACTGGCCGGGTTGTTACTGCAGGATGCAGGCTGGAACGACTCCCGTATTTCCAGCACCCTGAAAGAGGGGGATACCCGTTATGTGCCGATTCGCCATCGCATCCCGGTCAATCTCTATTACCTTACGGCCTGGGTTGCTGATGATGGCAAGCCGCAGTTCCGCACAGATATTTACAATTATGATGACACCGCCCGTTCGGGCAGTCAGGCACTGAGCCGGGCGAAACAGTTACTGCTCTAGTGATTGATTTTAAATCGTTAGCGGCGCACCTGGCACCGTAAGAAATATCCTCTGAGGGCGATTCCTTCGGGAATCGCCTCTCAAACACGCCCCAGATGGGTTGACGCTTACCTGAGAGAAAGTTATGGTTCGGCCTGTGCGCTTTTTGCACATTTCTATGGCTTCACTCTCAGGTAAACCGCTACATGTCTACTATTGATTCTTTTCGTCGCAACCTGCTGCTTTGCGGTAGTGCCGCCGCCGGACTGGCATTATTGCCCGCTTCTGCAAGGGCTTCGCTTTCAACATCTCGCCCGCGTGTATTGATGCTTAACAATCTTCACACCGGTGAAACCCTTAAAACTGAATTTTTTAATGGTAAGAGTTACGACAAGGATGAGTTGACACGATTAAATCACTTTTTCCGTGACTACCGCGCCAATAAAGTGAAAAGCATTGATCCGCACCTCTTCGATCAGATTTTCCGCCTGCAGGCACTGCTCGGTACGCGCAAACCTGTCCAGCTGGTCTCGGGCTACCGTTCACTGGCGACCAACAATATGTTACGTGAGAGCGGTCCGGGAGTCGCGAAGCATAGCTATCACACCAAAGGCCAGGCGATGGATTTCCATATTGAAGGGGTTTCATTAGCCAATGTACGCAAAGCGGCGTTATCTCTGCGTGCGGGTGGTGTAGGATATTATCCCCGCAGTAACTTTGTACATATTGATACCGGTCCGATCAGGCACTGGTAACGACACCGGCGACGCTGCGTGAGCCGGTCATGGAGCGTTATGAACTACCACATTATTCCTGTTACAGCCTTTGCCCAGAACTGTTCCGTTATCTGGTGCGACACCACCCGTGAAGCGGCTCTGGTCGATCCAGGCGGCGATGCCGATCTGATCAAACAAACGCTGGAACAGCTCAGACTCAAGCCCGCTCAGATTCTGCTGACCCATGGGCATCTCGATCATGTCGGAGCCGCGGTCGAACTGGCGGCTTACTATCAGATCCCTGTTGTCGGGCCACAAAAGCGGGATGCTTTCTGGCTGGAGGCGCTGCCCACGCAGAGCCGGATGTTCGGACTGGAAGAGTGCGCCCCTTTTACGCCGGATCGCTGGCTGGAGGAGGGGGAGAGTGTGCAGGTCGGGCTGACTACGCTGGAGGTCCTGCACTGCCCGGGCCATTCCCCTGGTCATGTGGTGTTCTTTGACCTTCCCGGAAGGCTGCTGATTTCAGGTGATGTGATTTTTAATGGCGGCGTGGGACGAACAGACTTCCCGCAGGGCGATCATCGGCAGTTGATTGATGCGATTCACACTAAATTGCTGCCGCTGGGCGATGATGTGACTTTTCTGCCCGGCCACGGCCCGATCTCCACACTGGGACAGGAACGCATCAGCAATCCTTTCCTGCAGTAAATCAGACCTTTTGCTGCCATAAAAAATGGGCCCTCAGGCCCATTCTTGTTTTATCGCCTGCCTCAGAGCACCGCGACAATCGCTTCGCACAGCGCCGACATGTTGTCCGGCGTCATGCCCGCCACATTCACGCGGCCAGAGTTAACGGCATACACAGCGAACTCTTCACGCAGGCGAATAACCTGCTCTTTAGTTAAGCCGCTGAATGAGAACATGCCGTTTTGCTTAATGATAAAGCTGAAGTCACGCTGCGCACCTTTCTCTGCCAGCGTGTTAACAAACAGCTGCCGCATACGCTGAATGCGCTGACGCATGTCCGACAACTCCTGCTCCCAGATCGTCCGCAGTGCGTCGTTACTCAGAATCGTCGCGACGACGGCCGCACCATGCGCCGGGGGATTGGAGTAGTTGGCACGAATGGTGTATTTCACCTGACTGAATGCGGTTTCTGCTACGCCGGCGTCGGCCGCTACCAGCGTGATGGCCCCCACGCGCTCATTGTAGAGACCAAAATTCTTCGAGTATGAGCTGGCGACGATCAGCTCCTGATGTGACGCGGCGAAAATACGCAGGCCTTCGGCATCTTCGTCCAGACCACGGGCAAAGCCCTGGTAAGCGAAGTCGAACAGCGGCAGCCAGCCATTCGCCTGTGAGATCTCTGCCAGCTTCTGCCACTGCTCCGCTGTCGGATCGATACCGGTCGGGTTATGGCAGCAGCCGTGGAAAAGTACCACGTCGCCAGGCTGAACCTGACTCAGCGACGCCAGCATTCCCTCAAAATCAAGCGTGTGGTTTGCCGCGTCATAATAGTGATATTCACACACCTCAAGACCGGCAGCATTGAACACATTTTTATGATTCGGCCAGCTGGGGTTGCTGATCCAGACCCGTTTTACCGCTGTCTGCGTGGCCAGAAAATCTGCCGCAATGCGTAGCGCGCCTGTGCCACCTGGCGTCTGTGCCGTACGTGCACGGCGCGCGCTAATCAGTGGGCTGTCATTGCCGAACAGCAGGGCCTGCGTGCAGCGCGCGAAATCCGCCAGACCATCAATGCTGAGATAGTTTTTGGTGGTTTCGTTTTCCAGCAGATACTGCTCAGCCTTTTTAACACTGGTCAGCACCGGGGTCTTGCCGGTTTCGTCTTTATAGACGCCGATACCCAGATTGATTTTTTCAGGGCGGTCATCAGCACGAAACAGATCGGCGAGCCCGAGAATAGGATCGGCGGGTGCAGCAGAGATCGATTCAAACATGTGTCAGGTCCATTAGCGTGAACATTTGCAAGAGGGCTCTCAGGTTAACGTCCGGCCAGGCAAATGCCAACCGTTTGCGAATCAAAATGCTCTATTTTGCTGTGCGGATTGCGCGACGGGGAGATAAAGACGTTAACGTGGGGCGGGAGGGAGTTAAGCAGCGCAGAGGTTGTAATTAACAGCCATAAAAAAACGGGGCCGTGGCCCCGTTTTTCAACATGTTGAAAGCAGGATTAGAACTGGTAAACCAGGCCCACTGCTACAGTGTCATCAGAGTTCAGACCCAGACGGTTGTTGTCATCCAGCTGGTTGATCTGATAGTCCACATAGGTAGACATATTTTTGTTGAAGTAATAAGTTGCGCCGACGTCAATGTATTTAACCAGGTCAGCATCGCCCACGCCTTCGATGTCCTTGCCTTTAGACTGAACGTAGGCAATGGATGGACGCAGACCGAAGTCGAACTGATACTGTGCAACCAGTTCAATGTTCTGAGCTTTGTTTGCAGAGCCAGTTGTGGAGAAGGTGTTACCGTTAGCCAGAGTACCGGTAGCAGTAAATGGTGTTGAGTTGCGTGTCTCACCGTACATTGCAGCCAGGTAAACGTTGTTTGCATCGTACTTCAGAGCAGTTGCCCAGTTTTCAGCGCGTTTGCCCGCGCCCTGACCGGTAACAGTGGTCGTTGCATCACCGCCGCCATTCGCTTCGGAAGGAGTGACAGTAGTCCGCGCACCTGCTGACTGAGCGTTAGTACGATCGCTGTTGCTATATGCGGCTGCGAAGCCTACACCGATTGGAGAAACGTAGCTGGTTGACACACCGTAGCCGTCACCGTTGGAGCGACGCAGGGCGTCGGTACCGGTGCGCTCGTTTTTACCCTGATACTGAAGAGCGAAGTCCCAGCCATCAACCAGGCCAAAGAAGTTGGTGTTGCGGTAGGTCAGCAGGCCGGTGCTGCGACCGTTCATGAAGTTATCAGAGTAACCTGAGTCGCCACCGAATTCTGGCAGCATATCGGTCCAGCCGATTGCATCGTAAACCACACCGTAGTTACGGCCGTAGTCGATTGAACCTGCATCACCGAATTTCAGACCGGCAAAGCCCAGACGGGTTCTGTTGCCATTCTGCGCGTCAGAACCTTCAGAGTTGTTCGCCTGAACGTTATATTCCCACTGGCCGTAACCGGTCAGCTGGTCATTAATCTGAGTTTCGCCTTTGAAGCCGAAGCGAACATAGGTGTTATCGCCATCGTTGCCATCATTATCAGAGAAGTAATGCAGGCCAACTGCTTTACCGTACAGGTCCAGTTTGTTGCCGTCTTTGTTATAGATTTCTGCAGCATTGGCTGCGCCGGCGGCTAACAGAGCAGGGATAACCACTGCCAGAATATTGCGCTTCATCATTATTCATTACCCTCATTGGAGTTATTTGTACACCTGCCACTGCCGTAAGGAAATCTTTACAGAACCCTCAACGAAGTTTGGTGTCTTCCTGTGTCTGCACGCATCTTTCCATCCCCCCCGCCGTAATTCTAGCGCGAAAATGCTACTAAACTCGTAATCTGGTTTCTAAAGGAAAATATGTATTACAAAATGTAAAAAAGACGGAACTTTGTGAGAGAACTCAAAATTTACAAAAATAAAAAAAGGCCGGCTGTGCCGACCTCTTTATATATATGATTTTCTTATATTTAATGCCGAATGTCAGAAACTCGCATTGCGTGGGGTGCGTGGGAAGGGGATAACGTCCCTGACATTTTGTACGCCGGTAACATAGGCGATTAAACGTTCAAAGCCCAGACCAAAGCCAGAATGCGGAACGGTGCCATAGCGACGCAGGTCACGATACCACCAGTAATCCTCTTTATTCAGCCCCATCTCTTCCAGACGCGCATCCAGCACATCCAGACGCTCTTCACGCTGTGAACCGCCGATGATCTCACCAATGCCCGGAGCCAGAACGTCCATCGCCGCCACGGTTTTACCATCTTCATTCAGGCGCATGTAGAATGCCTTAATATCTTTCGGGTAGTTTTTCACGACCACTGGCGCTTTGAAGTGTTTCTCTGCCAGATAACGCTCGTGTTCAGAAGAGAGGTCGATACCCCAGGAAACCGGATTCTCGAAGGTCTGACCGCAGTTCTTCAGGATCTCAATCGCATCGGTGTAGTCGACCTGAGCAAAATCGGTGGTGATGAAACGCTGCAGGCGTTCAACAGCCTCTTTATCGACACGCTCAGCAAAGAAGGCCATGTCGTCAGCGCGCTCTTCCAGCACCGCGTTAAACACATATTTCAGCATGGCTTCGGCCAGTGCTGCGGCATCATCCAGCGAAGCAAACGCAATTTCCGGCTCCAGCATCCAGAATTCCGCCAGGTGACGGCTGGTGTTAGAGTTTTCGGCGCGGAAGGTCGGACCAAAGGTGTAAATCTTCGACAGGGCGCTGGCATAGGTTTCACCGTTCAGCTGACCTGATACGGTCAGGAACGCCTCTTTGCCAAAGAAATCTTCAGCGAAATCGACTTTGCCCTGATCGTCACGCGGCAGGTTTTCCAGATCCAGCGTCGAAACGCGGAACATCTCGCCTGCGCCTTCGGTGTCTGACGCGGTGATCAGTGGAGTGGAGACCCAGAAATAGCCATTTTCATGGAAGAAACGGTGCAGCGCCTGCGCCAGAGTATGGCGGACGCGGGCAACCGCGCCAATCAGGTTGGTGCGCGGACGCAGGTGAGCCACTTCACGCAGATACTCAATGCTGTGGCGCTTAGCCGCCATCGGGTAGCTGTCCGGATCTTCCACCCAGCCCACCACTTCCAGATGGGTCGCCTGAATCTCAAACGCCTGGCCCTGACCCGGCGAAGCCACCACTTTACCGGTGACGATAACCGAACAGCCCGTGGTCAGACGCAGCACTTCATCCTGATAATTATTCAGAGAATTATTGACGACAGCCTGAACGGGATTAAAGCAGGAGCCGTCATACACGGCGATGAAGGAAAGACCGGCTTTGGAATCTCTTCGGGTACGCACCCAACCACGTACGGTGACTTCACTGTCAACCGCGACGCGACCGTGCAGTACGTCCGCTACAGGCACTACGCTCATAAATATCTCTCTATATAGAAGAAGTGAGTAAAAAAAGTTGCCCCATCCGGGGTTTTGCTATGTTACTTGCGAGTCTTCAGGAAACAAGCAAAATTCAGGCTGAAAACAGATTTATTACAGCAGAGGCGGGGCGTATTGACGCCCCGATAAGAGGGGATTTAACTCGCTTTTTTCACCAGCGGCAGGTCAAAGGCTTTACGCAGCGCTCTGACAAAAGCTTTGTCCTGACAGATCGTTTTACCCGGGCTGTCGGAGAGTTTTGCCACCGGTTTACCGTTGCACTGCACCAGTTTAATGACGATATTCAGTGGCGTGACGCCCGGAATATCGCAGGTCAGACGGGTGCCGATACCGAAAACCACATTCGTTCGCTGACCAAAATGGCGGTAAAGCGCCAGCGCTTTATCGAGATTCAGATTGTCAGAAAAGACCAGATTTTTGCTTAAGGGATCGATACCCAGCTTCTGATAGTGGGCGAGCGCTTTCTCACCCCATTCAACCGGATCGCCGGAATCGTGGCGCAGACCCTGATAACGGCGGGCGAACACCGGGCCAAAGTCGCGCAGAAACGCATCCATGGCGATACAGTCGGTCAGCGCAATACCCAGCTGGTCGTCATACTCATCCAGCCACGCCTGCAGTGCTGCCCGCTGGCTGTTCGCCAGAACGGGACTGATCTGCTGGAACGCCTGAAACCACTCGTGCGCCTGGGTGCCCACTGGCGTGAGTGACAGGCGGCGCGCCAGGTCATAGTTACTGGTACCAATCAGCCAGGGGAAATCCTGTTTCAGCGTTGCGACAATCGACTGCTGTACATCCTGTGAATAGCGACGGCGGGTGCCGAAATCCATCAGGCGGAAGCGTGACATATCGAGGTCGGCCACCTGCGCTTTAAAGTCGCTGAGCTTATGATGCAGGTGGTCAATCGCCTGCTGAGTGGTGACCTGAGGTGTGCGATGACGATGCACAATCTCACTGATCAGCGCCAGCAGCGGCACCTCCCACAGTATCACTTCACGCCACGGCCCCTGAATACGGAGGTCCAGCTTGCCGTGGTGATTGCGCACCTCAACCTGCTCCGGTTTGTAGCGGAACTGGCGAAGCCAGCTCAGGTAATCTTCGCGAAAGAAGGGAAGATGAGACAACCAGGTCGCTTCATCTTCAGTCAGCGCCAGATTTTGCATTGCGGTTATCGCGTCACGAATTTCGTCAGCGTAGAGACCCAGCAGTTCGTCGCCGCGGCAGCGAAACTCCGCCGTCACCGTTACGTCGTGGTAGCGGTGGAAAACGGCCTGCTGCATATGGAGCTTATAGGCGTCCGTATCCAGCAGCGAGGTCAGTATCGGGGAAGCATGTCCTGTCATGGCGCGTTTCAGCATCCTGTTCGGTGGCGCAGAGCCCGGTGTTGTACACAGTCATAAAGACGCAAAAGTATAATTCACTATCTGAAGCCGATCACAGCATATTTCAGTCCGGCGGGTCGAGGCCAATCTGTGCCTTTGTTAACAAACTGTAGACATTTCACCCTTTAGCTGCATTGTGCGTGGCAAGCTTGTTGTAACAAGCTTAGACTTTGCCGGTAAACTTATAACAACGCGAGACGGAATATGACGCAACAGCCCCAAATCAAGTATCGCCACGACTACCGTGCGCCTGATTACACCATCACCGACATCGATTTAACCTTTGAACTGGATGCGTCGACAACCCGCGTAACGGCCATCAGCCAGGTCAAACGGCTGGGCGACAGCCAGACTGAGCTGCGCCTGGACGGAGAGGCGTTAACGCTGATTGCGCTGGAAATCGACGGGCAGCCCTGGACGGCGTTCCGTGAAGAAGAGGGGGCGCTGGTCATCAGTCAGCTGCCGGAAAGCTTCACCCTGAAAATCATCAACGATATTCATCCGGATCAGAACACCGCGCTGGAAGGACTGTACAAATCGGGTGAGGCGCTCTGCACCCAGTGCGAAGCTGAAGGCTTCCGTCATATTACCTGGTATCTCGATCGCCCGGATGTGCTGGCGCGTTTTACTACCACCATTTATGCCGACGGCAATCGCTATCCCTACCTGCTCTCCAACGGTAACCGGATCGACGGCGGCCAGGACGATCAGGGGCGCAACTGGGTGAAGTGGCAGGACCCGTTCCCGAAACCCTGCTATCTGTTTGCGCTGGTGGCGGGCGACTTCGACGTGCTGCGCGACAGCTTTACCACCCGCTCAGGCCGTGATGTGGCGCTGGAGATCTTCGTCGACCGCGGCAATCTCGACCGCGCTGACTGGGCGATGACCTCGCTGAAAAACAGCATGAAGTGGGATGAGGAGCGTTTCGGTCTGGAGTATGACCTCGACATCTTCATGATCGTGGCAGTGGACTTCTTTAATATGGGGGCGATGGAAAACAAAGGCCTCAACGTCTTTAACGCCAAATATGTGCTGGCCAAAGCTGAAACCGCGACCGACAAAGATTATCTCGGTATCGAAGCCGTGATTGGTCATGAATATTTCCATAACTGGACCGGTAACCGTGTGACCTGCCGCGACTGGTTCCAGCTCAGCCTGAAAGAGGGGCTGACGGTCTTCCGCGATCAGGAGTTCAGCTCCGATCTGGGTTCGCGCGCGGTGAACCGCATCGATAATGTGCGCATCGTTCGTGGTGCCCAGTTCGCCGAAGATGCCAGCCCGATGGCGCACCCGATCCGCCCGGATCAGGTGATCGAAATGAACAACTTTTACACCCTGACCGTGTATGAAAAGGGATCGGAAGTGATCCGCATGATGCACACGCTGCTGGGTGAGGAGAATTTCCAGAAAGGCATGCAGCTCTATTTTGAGCGCCACGACGGCAGCGCGGCAACCTGTGATGATTTTGTTCAGGCGATGGAAGATGCTTCTAACGTCGACCTGTCGCAGTTCCGCCGCTGGTACAGCCAGTCGGGTACACCGGTCCTGACGGTTCGTGACGACTATAATCCGGAGCTGGAACAGTACACTCTGCATGTTACCCAGCACACGCCAGCCACCGCCGACCAGAAAGAGAAGCTACCGCTGCACATTCCGCTGGATATCGAACTCTATGATGGCGAAGGCAAGGTGATCCCGCTGCAGCATAATGGGCAGCCGGTGCATCATGTGCTGAATGTTACCGAGGAGTTCCAGACCTTTATTTTCGACAACGTCTACTTCCAGCCGGTGCCGTCGCTGCTGCGTGAATTCTCTGCGCCGGTGAAGCTCGACTATAAGTGGAGTGACGCGCAGCTTACCTTCCTGATGCGCCATGCCCGCAACGACTTCTCCCGCTGGGATGCGGCTCAGAGCCTGCTGGCTACCTATATCCGCCTCAATGTCGCCCGCTATCAGCAGGGTCAGCATCTGTCGCTGCCGCTGCACGTCGCCGACGCTTTCCGCGCAGTGCTGCTTGATACCGACTGCGACCCGGCACTGACCGCGCTGATCATGACGCTGCCGTCAGAAAATGAGATTGCCGAGCTGTTTGACGTTATCGATCCGCAGGCCATCTCACTGGTGCGGGATGCGCTGCAGCGTACGCTGGCGCGCGAACTGGCCGATGAATTCTTTGCGATTTACAACGCCAATCAGCAGCCTGAGTACCGCGTGGAGCATGAGGCGATTGGTCAGCGCAGCCTGAAAAATATCTGCCTGACCTATCTCGCCTTCAGCGATGCGCAGCTGGCGGACAAACTGGTGCAGGCGCAGTATCAGCAGGCGACCAACATGACTGATGCGCTGGCCGCTCTTTCTGCCGCTGTGGCGGCGCAGCTGCCGTGCCGCGATGCGCTGCTGGCGGCGTATGATGAGCGCTGGCATCAGGATGGTCTGGTCATGGACAAATGGTTTGTGCTGCAGGCGACCAGTCCGGCTGCCAACGTGATGCGCAGCGTGCGTCAGCTTCTGACGCATCGCTCCTTCACGATGAGTAACCCGAACCGCGTTCGCTCGCTGGTGGGTGCCTTTGCCTCAGCGAACCCTCCTGCTTTCCATGCAAAAGATGGCAGCGGCTATAAGTTCCTGGTCGAGATGCTGACTGATCTCAACACCCGTAATCCGCAGGTGGCGGCACGGATGGTGGAGCCGCTGATTCGCCTGAAACGCTATGACGAAACGCGTCAGGCGATGATGCGCGAGGCGCTGGAAGAACTGCTGACGCTGGATAAACTCTCTGGCGATCTCTACGAGAAAATCACCCGGGCGCTGAACGCCTGATAATAAAAAGGCGGAGCGTCTGAGACGGCCTCCGCCTTTTTTTAACGCTGCTGCGCCAGCCGCACCGGTGGAGTGCGCTCTGTACGCTGCATCACCCGATCCAGCACCTCCGCTTCCAGCTCGGCGAGTCGTGCCGATCCCCGGCGTCGCGGCCTGGGCAAATCAACCTGAAGATCCAGCCCGATCTCTCCCTCCTCAATCAACAGCACCCGATCCGCCATCACAACCGCCTCACTGACATCGTGCGTGACCAGCAGCACGGTAAAGTGATGCTGCTGCCACAGCGACTCAATCAGTCCCTGCATTTCGATGCGGGTCAGGGCATCCAGCGCCCCCAGTGGCTCATCCAGCAGCAACAGACCGGGACGATGGATCAGCGCCCGGGCCAGCGCAACCCGCTGTTTCTGGCCTCCCGACAGCGCAGCAGGCCACTCATCCGCCCGATCGGCAAGTCCGACTGCCGCCAGCGCATCCCGCGCCGCGCCGCGCCATTCGCGTCCGCGCAGCCCCAGGCCGACGTTGTCGATCACTTTTTTCCACGGCAGCAGTCGCGCATCCTGGAACATCAGACGGGTATCGTCGCGCGCCGACTGCAACGGCGCATTGCCCGCCAGCAGCTCACCGCTGGAGCAGTGCTCCAGTCCGGCCAGCAGGCGCAGCAGGGTACTTTTGCCACAGCCGCTGCGGCCCACGACCGCCACAAACTGACCGGAAGGGATATGCAGGTCAATTTTATTAAGAATAGTGCGGTTGCCATACTGTTTGCTGACGCCGTTGACGCCAACCGGGGTGCCGGTGTTGAGGCGTGCCGGTGAGAGAATCGGACTCATGCGTTCTCCTCCTTTAATTGATAAGCGGGATGCCAGCGCAGCCAGACACGCTCCAGCAGCAGCGCGGCGACATCCGCCAGCTTACCGAGCAGGGCGTAGAGAATAATGGCGACCACCACCACATCCGTCTGCAGAAATTCCCGCGCATTCATCGCCAGATAGCCGATGCCGGCGTTGGCGGAAATGGTCTCCGCGACGATCAGCGTCAGCCACATCAGGCCGAGGGCGAAACGCACGCCGACCATGATATTCGGCAGCGCGCCGGGCAGGATCACCTGGATAAACAGACTCCAGCCGGAGAGACCGTAGCTGCGGGCCATCTCAACCAGCCCGCGGTCAATATTACGGATGCCGTGATAGGTGTTGAGGTAGATAGGGAAGAGCGTACCCAGCGCCACCAGGAAAATCTTGGCCGACTCATCAATACCGAACCAGAGGATCACCAGCGGGATCAGGGCCAGATGCGGCACGTTGCGCAGCATCTGAACCGAGGTATCGAGCAGACGCTCACCGGTTTTTGAGGTGCCGGTAATCAGTCCAAGTATCAGACCGATGGAGCCGCCGATAGCGAAACCGACCAGCGCCCGCCAGCTGCTGATCGCCAGGTGCTGCCACAGTTCGCCGCTGACGGTCAGCCGCCAGAAAGTGGTCACGATTTTCTCCGGCGCGGGCAGAATGCGGGTTGATAACCAGCCGGTTTGTGAGGCAATCTGCCACACCACGATCAGCAGGAGAGGCAGCAGCCACGGCACCAGCGTATCGGCAAGACGTTTTCGGGTTCTGGCCATTCTGCTCTCCTCAGCCCCGGGCGACTTTTTTCTCAGGGGTAAAATCGTTGGCTACCGCTTCACCGTGCGCCTGAACAACGCGAGGCTGCGGGACCAGCGGCACCTGCAGGTCGAGATGCGGGAACAGGAGTTCCCCGACGCGATAAGCCTCTTCCAGATGCGGGTAGCCTGACAGAATAAAGGTCTCGATACCCAGCGCTTCATACTCTTTGATCCGGGCGGCAACGGTCGGGCCATCACCCACCAGTGCGGTTCCGGCACCGCTGCGCACCAGACCGACACCTGCCCAGAGGTTCGGGCTGATTTCGAGCTTGTCGCGGCGACCCCCGTGGAGCGCGGCCATGCGACGCTGCCCGACAGAATCGGCGCGCTGGAATGCCGCCTGCGCTTTTGCGATGGTTGCGTCATCCACATTGGCAATCAGCCGGTCAGCCGCCTGCCAGGCCTCTTCATTAGTTTCACGCACAATTACATGCAGACGGATACCGAACCGCACCGTCCGGCCCTGAGCGGCCGCTTTCGCGCGCACCTGCTCAATCTTCTCTTTAACCTGCGCAGGCGGCTCGCCCCAGGTGAGGTAGACATCAACCTGCTCGGCGGCCAGATCCTGCGCCGGTTCCGAGGAGCCGCCAAACCAGAGCGGCGGACGAGGCTGCTGGACCGGTTTAAACATCAGCCGCGCCCCGCGAACGTGCACATGCCTGCCTTCATAATCGACGGTTTCCCCCTCAAGAACCCGACGCCAGACGCGGGTAAACTCGGCGGATTCCGCGTAACGCTCGCGGTGATCGAGGAACACCCCGTCGCCCGCCAGCTCTTCCGGATCGCCGCCGGTCACCAGGTTGAACAGCGCCCGCCCGTTAGAGAGGCGATCCAGGGTGGCGGCCTGACGGGCGGCCTGCGTCGGTGAAATCACACCCGGCCGCAGCGCCACCAGAAACCGCAGACGCTGAGTGACCGGAATCAGCGAGGCGGCCACCAGCCAGGCATCTTCACAGGAGCGGCCGGTCGGGATAAGGACGCCGCCAAAGCCAAGACGGTCAGCGGCCTGCGCCACCTGCTGCAGATAGGCGTGATCAACCGGTCGCGCCCCTTCAGCCGTGCCAAGATAGTGTCCGTCGCCATGGGTTGGCAGGAACCAGAAAACAGATACGCTCATTGTTGCTCCTTATTGCGTGACGGTGTGGGGATGCCAGAGACGATCCTGAATCGTCACTTTGACTGGCAACAGATGATTGGCATAAAAGAGATCGGCGGTGCGCTGCTGCGCGGCGGCCGTTTCGGCACTGACCGGTGAAATGCGGGTCGGCGGCCGGTGATCCAGATAGCTGGCGATAACCGGTTCGGGCAGGCCCATCGCCTGAGCCAGCAGGGTGGTACTCTGCTGCCGCTGGCTGATGGTGAGCGCATCGGCCGCACTGAACGTGTCGAGCACCTGCTGAATAAAGGCGCCATGGGCTTCGGCATAGCTGCGGGTCGCTAAATAGAACGAGCCGGTCAGGTTGAGCGAGCTGCCATCGATCAGCAGGCGCGAGTTACCCTGCTGGAGCACGGAGGAGTAGTAGGGGTCCCAGATAGCCCAGGCATCAACGTTGCCCTGCTGGAAAGCGGCGCGGGCATCGGCGGGCGTCAGATAGACCGGCGTAATATCGTTAAAGGAGAGTCCCGCCTGCTGCAGCGCGCGCAGAAGCAGGTTGTGCGAGCTGGAGCCTTTCTGAAAGGCGACTTTTTTCCCTTTCAGATCCGCCACCTGTTTCAGGGGGCTGTTTTTCGGCACCAGAATCACTTCTGATTTCGGTTTCGGCGGCTCAGAACCTACGTAGAGCAGATCAGCCCCCGCGGCCTGCGCAAACAGCGGCGGAAGGTCGCCGGTGCTGCCGAGATCGATGCTGTTCACATTCAGCGCTTCCAGCATCTGAGGGCCCGCCGGGAACTCGACCCACTTAATATGCGTATGGGGAAAACGCTTCTCCAGTAACTGATGCGACTTTGCCAGCACCATGCTGACTGAGCCTTTCTGATAACCGATACGAATCTCAGCCGGGTCGGATTCAGCGGCCTGAACCTGAAGGCCCGCCAGCAGAAGTCCCGCAACCAGCCACTTTCCTAATCTCTGCTTCATTGCTCTTTCCTTAAACCGCTTGCGCAACGGGGTGGTGGTGACGGGTCAGCGCCAGCCAGAAGGCGGAAACCGCTTCATCCAGACGCTCTGCCAGAGAGGCCTGCAATTCAGGCTGCCGGTCATAATGAACCACCTGATGATCCTCGGCATAAACGCCGTGCAGAATCTCCTGCGCCTTCAGGGCATTGAGAACCGGCTTCAGGGCGTAGTCGAGCGCCAGCATATGACCGGCACTGCCGCCGCTGGCCAGTGGCAGCACCACTTTATGTTCCAGCGCGCGTTCCGGCAGCAGGTCAAGCAGTGTCTTCAGCGCCCCCGAAAATGAGGCTTTATAGATCGGGGTCGCCACAATCAGCCCATCCGCTGAGGCCAGGTCCTCGCGTAATGCCAGCAGGGCAGGCGCATCAAAGCGTGCATTGATCAGATCGTCAGGCTGAAAGTTGTGAATATTCCAGGGAATGACTTCAACGCCACGCGCCTCCAGCTTGTGCTGACACAGCGTCAGCAGGGAAGTTGAGCGGGAGGGAAACCGTGGGCTGCCTGCCAGCGTAATAACTCGCATCATCACTCCTTATAACTAAAAGTTATTGATTATCAAATGTTGAGAACTTATGCCTTCATACTGTCAGAGCAGCGCAGTGGGCTTAAATGATTTATCCGGCAAAGTAAGCGTAAAAACTGCAAATAGAAGCGGCAGAAACCGGGGCGCATCCGGGGACATTCCGAATATTCTTAATTTCAGGGCAAACAGAGAAACGATTCATTAAGGAGGGTGATACAAGATTGCGAAAACAGGCGGAATGCCCAAAAAAATTCGCTCTTGTCTGATTGCCTGAACATTCTGATTGTGGCCAATAACCCTATTAAGCGCAGCGGCCGGGTCAGAAGCAGCACGGAAACTGACTGGTGGTGAGCTTCCTTCGTCTGTTATTAGGATTTATGCCATAAGGCAGAGTGTAATAAAAATGAAGGAATGGTGACGTTTTTCACGGATTCAGACGTTCGCTTACAGATTCCCGAATCTGGTTACGTCTGCTTTATCAGCCGTATTTAAATCAATCCTCAACGGTTTTAACATTTCAGCAGGATATTGATGCACGTCTTTTAACAGTGATAGTCCTGTGAAACGTTAAGATATTTTTTACGACTGGTCTTTTTTTACGAAGCCGGTTTAAGATAATCGGGCTGAATCAAAGAAACAGAATATCAGCCTCTCACTCTTTTCATCGCTTCGCCTCTGGTCAGGACCTGCATCAGGCAGGTGAATCGTTTTGTTATTTTTAACAGCTGAGAATTACCTATGTCTGACATCCTGTTATCCGTAATTATTCCAACCTACAACGTTGAGAAATATATTGTCGAGTGCGTTGATTCCTTATTGCGCCAGGTTAAATCTCCCAATGAAATTCTCATTGTGAATGATGGCTCCACCGACGGAACGCTGGCCTTACTTGAACAGAATTATGCGCATCTTTCTCAGGTGAAAATAATTACTACGGAAAACGGCGGCGCCGGTCGTGCTCGCGATGTGGGCATTGAGCAGGCCAGAGGCCAGTTCCTCTTTTTCTGCGACCCGGATGATGTCGTGGTTGATGGGCTGGTGGCGGAACTTGCGGCGGTCGCGGAACAGCACCCGGAGACCGACCTGTTCTGTTTCAACTCCTGCGTTTTTCGGGATGGGCAGATTGATGTCACCTCACCTAAAGTCAGACACGAAATTTTTGGCCAGCAAAAATCGCAGGAGGTCTTTTTGCATCTGCTGCGAAACGGCAGATATACCTCGGCGGCCTGGAGTTATATTGTCAGTAAGCGAATTGTCGAGCAGCATAAATTACGCTTTGTTGGACGCGTTCATGAAGATCACAACTTCACGCTCTCCGTGTTTGTAAAAAGTCAGCAGGCATGGGTCAGCCGTCAGGTTTATTATAAACAGCGTATCCGTAATGGCTCGCTGACCAACAGTACCAAAAGTAATGAGTTTTTCTATCAGCGCTATAACGCTTTTATGCACGCCTACAGTACGTTAAACAGCTCGGTCACGAAATCCGCCTGGCGCAGTTCGCTGGAGAAAGCCTATTTAGTTCATTCGTTTCGCCTGATGATCTATCTGTCACTCTATAATGGTACCGCCGTGCCGGAATATGTCCTGAATGCCATCCGCTTCCTGGGCCGTAATGTTAAAACAGAAAACGTCAAGGAGTGGCTACTGTTCAATCGCCCTGAACTCTTTATTGCGTTACAGCATTACAAAGTTAAAAAAGAGCTCAGTCGCGCCGCCTGATCCTGTAAAGCAGCCGGATTCTGAAAAATTTGAAGCGATATTGTTTATGCCTTAGCGAAATGAGAAGGTGAGACATGCAATGTGTATAAGGTTGTTGCGTCATGGCAAAAGTACTCGATAAAAGTCTGATTATTAATATTTTTTCGCTGCTGGCGTATCGCGGCGCGTCGTTTCTGTTTCCGCTGGCTACGCTGCCCTATCTGGCCCGTGTTCTGGGGGTAGAACAGATGGGTACGCTGGCGCTGGCGATCGCCTGCGTGCTCTATTGCAGCACCATTTCCGACTGGGGATTCAATGTCTTTACCACCAAAGATATTGCTCACCATCGTGACGACAAGGAGCGTGTCAGTCAGCTCTTCTGGTCCACTTTTAACGCCAAGCTGATGCTGCTGCTGCTGACCAGTGGCACGCTGCTCACCGCCACCTGGTTTAATCCCGCCTGGCACTCACTGTTCTTTATTGTGCTGGCGAACTGCACGACGCTGGTTGGCTCGCTGTTTTCCTTTGGCTGGCTGATGCAGGGCTTTGAGAAGCTGGGCAAAACCGCAGTTATCGCCACCTTCGGTAATTTCTGCGCCATTCCGCTGACCTTTTTGCTGGTGAAATCTCCGCAGGACACCTGGCTGGCTGCGCTGATCCCTGGCGTCGTCTCTATGATTAGTGCGGCGATAACGCTGAAGTTTGTGCTGGAGATGAAAGTCATTGGCCATTACCGCTTTGAACCGCGTGAAATTAAACAGCGCATCACCGACAGCATGGATGTCTTTATTGCCATTGCCGGGGCCAACCTGTTTAACAGCGTCAACGTGGTGATCCTGGCGACCTTTACCTCTACCTATATGGTGGGGATCTATAACGGTGCCGATCGCCTGCGTAAAGCGGCAAACTCCGTGCCGGAGCAGATCGGGAGCGCCTTCTTTCCGCGCGTCAGCCACCTGTTTGGCCGGGATAAACGCGCCGCGATTGCCGCAACACGCAAAAGTCTGCTGCTCTCATTCTCTCTGAGTCTGTCGATTGTCATCTTTACCTGGTTTTTTGCTGACCTGGTCGTCTCGATTTTACTGGGTAAAGACTTTATTCCGTCGGCGGATGTGCTGCGCGTCTTCGTACTCTGCTTCCTGTTTGGCAACATCGCCTATCCGGCCGGATTACAGATCCTGATCCCACACGGTCTGGCGCGCCAGCGTATGTGGGTCATGATGGCGGCGGGGGTGATTAACGTACCGCTCTGCTGTTTCCTGGCCTGGAAGTTTGGCGCAATCGGCGCGGCATGGTCGATGGTGGGTGCGGAAGCGTTTGTCTGCCTCGGCATTTTTGGCATCATGCATCGTCACGGTATCCTGCGGGAATATCTCTTTCCCTCTCAGGTGGAAAATCGCCCCGTAAACGATTCCGCTGCGTAAGATCAAAGCAAACTCACTTAATTTTCCGCCTTTCCGCCCTTCGATTTACTTTTGCGCCAGAGCACTTTACCATTCTGGCGCACAATTTCCCGTGCACCGACTTTCACGATTGCTTCCGTCCTTCAGGAGAGTGCATGTTTTATCCTATCGTCCGACCGGCGCTGTTTAAGCTCGACCCCGAACGCGCGCACGAACTCACCTTTCAGCAACTGCGCTTTATGAATGGCACCCCGCTGGAACGGTTTTATCGCCAGAATCTGCCGTCGCGTCCGGTCACCTGTATGGGACTGACCTTTAAAAATGCCCTTGGCCTGGCCGCGGGCCTGGATAAAAACGCGGAGTGCATTGACGCCTTTGCGGCGATGGGCTTCGGGTTTGTTGAAGTTGGCACCGTCACGCCGCGCGCTCAGGCAGGCAATGATAAGCCGCGCATGTTCCGACTGGTTGAAGCGGGCGGGATTATCAATCGCATGGGATTCAATAATCTGGGGGTCGATCACCTGGTCGAAAACGTGAAAAAAGCGCGTTTTAACGGCGTACTGGGGATTAATATCGGCAAAAATAAAGATACGCCGGTTGAGCAGGGAAAAGAGGATTACCTGATCTGCATGGAAAAGGTGTATGCCCACGCCGGTTATATCGCCATCAATATTTCCTCACCTAACACTCCCGGTCTGCGCTCACTGCAATATGGTGAGGCTCTGGATGATCTGCTTTCCGCCATTAAACAGAAACAAAAAGCGCTGGAACAGCGTCATCTCAAATATGTTCCGCTGGCCGTAAAAATTGCTCCGGACCTCTCTGAAGAGGAGTTAATTCAGGTAGCGGACAGTTTAGTACGTCACCAGATTGATGGCGTGATTGCTACGAATACCACGCTCGATCGCTCCCTGGTAACGGGGCTTAAGCATGCTGAGGAAGCCGGTGGCTTAAGCGGACGGCCTGTCCAGTCGCGCAGCACGGCGGTCATTCAGCGCCTCTCACAGGAACTGCAGGGACGCCTGCCGATTATCGGCGCAGGCGGCATTGATTCTCTGACCGCTGCGCGTGAAAAAATTGCGGCAGGGGCTACGCTGGTTCAGATCTATTCAGGCTTTATTTATCAGGGGCCAGGATTAATTAAAGATATCGTCACACATCTCTAAGACAATTCTCACAATGCTTCGCCGGGGGGTTTATTTATCCCCTCGGCTCGTTTATATTTTGTCCTGTTGCACGATTTTTCAGCTTTTCCTTATATTCTATTTTCGCTGAATTCTGCGTGACGTATGGCGCAGCGGTAAAAGACAGGGCAGACGATGAACATTAAACCCGACGATAACTGGCGTTGGTATTTTGACCACAGCCACGACCGAATGATGCTCGACCTGGCAGACGGTATGCTTTTTCGCTCCCGCTATTCCCGCAAAATGCTGACGCCCGATGCGTTCTCAGAGTCGGGTTTCTGTGTTGATGATGCCGCCCTCTATTACACCTTTGAAGAGACCTGCCGTCAGTGCAAACTCAGTGGCAGCCATCGCGCTGAACTGGTGCTGAATGCCCTGGTCGCCGCGCGCTTCCTGAAACCGCTGATGCCGAAAAGCTGGCACTTCACCGCGTATGCCCCGGCAATGCAGCCGCGGCCCGGTGAGATGGTGCAGGTTACGCTGGCAGAAGAGGGAACGCAGGCGCGTCTGCTGGTGGTTGAAAGCGGCAGTAACGCGGCGCTCTGCCTGCTGGCTCAGCCAGCGCTGACGCTGGCTGGCAAAAATATGGTGCTCGGCGATGCCATTAAGGTGATGAACGACCGCCTGCAGCCCTGGTATCAGGATGTCGCGCCGCGCTATGCCCGCGCGGTCTGACTATTTCAGTTCGACATCGCCTGCCGGAATACAGCTGCAGCTCAGCAGCGTTCCGTCCTGACGTACGGCGCCTTTTTTCAGCGCTTTAACTTCGCCCGACACCAGATTCAGCTTACAGCTGCCGCACAGTCCCGCACGACAGGAGTAGGGGATACGAAATCCCTGCATCTCCAGCTGATCCAGTAACACCTGCTGATTATCCCCGCGGAAGGTCTGTCCCTGAAAGGTGATAGCCACATCATCAGGGGTCTGCGGCTGCGGTTTCAGCGTCTCAATGACCTCTCCGGCACCGTAGAGGCGCGGAGCATGGCGCTTCAGGATCACCATTTCGTCACCGGCACGTACCACACCCTGATTACGGGCCACCAGATTCAGGCCAAAATCGATATCCCCGCTGCCATCCTGGGCGCTGCGGAACGTCTGCAGAGTGGCGAGCGGATGACCGGCAGGATGTTTGCGTCCGGTTTCGGGGCTGACCGTGGTCAGCACGCAGCGACTGCAGGGTTTCGGCACTTCAAAGATGACTTCACCTATCCGGATCTCCGCCCAGCTGTCTTCATCCCATGCAGCCGCACCGCTCACGACCAGATTGGGACGAAACTGTTCGGCACGTACGCTGGCCGGGCAGCGCTGTTGCAGGTCATGCAGCGAGGCGGTGTTCACCAGCAAAAACGGATAGCCATCGGCAAAACTCAGCGGGACATGGTCAAATGCTTTGACCCGGCGACTGGGTTCAGGTCCGACCCAGCGCAGCTGGACGTCACGGGGAAAGAACTGGCTCAGCCACTGATTAATGGCGGGCGGGGCGATGCGTGCGCCGAAGCGATTGCCCCAGACCTCGGTCGGGTGTTCCTGCTCCCCGAAATCGCTGAAGCGGATAAGCATGTGACTGCCGTCAGGCGCTTCCAGTAACAGCCCCTCAGGTAAAATAGCGGGTGTAAAGCGCACCATCTCCGGATGCTGCCGGGCGGTAATAAAGGTGCCGTCAGGTTCCGTCACCATAAACAGACGATCAAAAGCCAGCCCGCTGCCAGAAACCCGGGCGTGTGACAGTGCCAGCCCCCGCATCGACTTCACAGGATGAATAAATAAGCGGGAAAGCGTGATCATGGTGTTCTCCTTGAAACCCGACGCGCAAGACAAAAGAAGCTAACTTTATGACATAGGTCTGTGATTCGCTATAATGCGCGACAATTTTCTCAAGAGTTAAAAAGTGACGATATGAATTCTCTGTTTGCCAGCACGGCGCGTGGGCTCGAAGAGCTGTTAAAAAGTGAGCTGGACGCGCTGGGCGCGCAGGATTTGCAAGTGGTGCAGGGAGGCGTTCACTACGAAGCCGACGATCGCGTCATGTACCAAAGCCTGATGTGGAGCCGTTTAGCATCACGCATCCTGTTGCCGCTGGGAGAGTTTGGTGTCTATAGCGACCTCGATCTCTATCTGGGTGTGCAGGGCGTGGACTGGCCGTCCATGTTCGGCAGCGACAAAACCTTTGTCGTCCATTTCAGCGGCACCAATGACTCGATTCGCAACAGCCAGTTTGGTGCGCTGAAAGTCAAAGATGCCATTGTGGACAGCTTTACCCGTAAGAATCTGGAGCGTCCCAATGTCGATCGTGAGCAGGCGGATATCCGTATCAACGTCTGGCTGAATGACGATCGCGCCAGCATCGCGCTGGATCTGAGCGGCAGTTCATTGCATCAGCGTGGCTATCGCCAGCAGACCGGTCAGGCACCGTTAAAAGAGAATCTGGCGGCGGCGATTGTGCTGCGTTCTGGCTGGGAGCCATCCACCCCGCTGATCGATCCGATGTGCGGTTCAGGTACGCTGCTGATTGAAGCTGCGCTGATCGCCTGCGATCGTGCGCCTGGCCTGCTGCGCCGTCACTGGGGCTTTATGGCCTGGAGCCAGTTTAATGCTGCGCTGTGGCAGGACGTGAAAAACGAAGCGCATAATCGTGCCCGCACCGGCACGGCGAATACGCAGGCGCGCTTCTTTGGCTATGACACGAACGGCCGGGTGCTGGAGTGGGCGCAGGCGAATGCCCGCCGTGCGGGTGTGGAAGAGCTCTTTACCTTTGCACAGCAGGATCTGCTGAAGCTGACCAATCCGGTGGATGCGGCGGTTCACGGCACGGTGCTGAGCAACCCCCCTTACGGTGAGCGCCTGGAGAGCGAACCGGCGCTGATCGCGCTGCACAGTCAGCTTGGACGCCTGATGAAACAGCATTTTGGCGGCTGGAAGCTTTCCCTGTTCAGCGCTTCACCTGAGCTGCTGAGCTGCCTGCAGCTGCGCGCCGACCGTCAGTTTAAAGCCAAAAACGGCCCGCTGGATTGCGTGCAGAAAAACTATCAGCTCGCGGTGAACAGCAGCGAAAGCGCCGGGCAGATTGCGGAAGATTACGCAAACCGTCTGCGTAAAAACGTGAAGAAGCTGGAGAAGTGGGCGCGTCAGGAAGGCATTGAATGCTACCGCATTTATGATGCCGATCTGCCAGACTACAACGTGGCTGTTGACCGCTACGCTGACTGGGTGATTATCCAGGAGTATGCGCCACCGAAAACCATCGATCCCAACAAAGCGCGTCAGCGCCTGTTCGATGTGATCAGTGCGACGCTCACCGTACTGGCGTTGCCTGCAGACCGTCTGATTATGAAAACCCGCGAACGCCAGAAGGGCAAAGCGCAGTATCAGAAGCTGAGTGAGAAGGGCGACTATTTCGAAGTTAAAGAGTTTAATGCGCGTTTCCTGGTGAACCTGACCGACTATCTCGATACCGGTCTGTTCCTCGACCACCGCATTGCCCGCAAAATGCTCGGTAATATGAGCAAGGGTAAAGATTTCCTGAATCTGTTTGCTTACACCGGCACCGCCAGTGTGCATGCCGGTCTGGGCGGGGCACGCTCTACCACCACGGTCGATATGTCACGCACCTATCTGGAGTGGGCGGAACGCAACCTGCGTCTCAACGGGCTGACCGGTCGTCAGCACCGTCTGATGCAGGCCGACTGCCTGAGCTGGCTGCATGAGAGTGATGAGAATTTTGACCTGATCTTTATCGATCCGCCAACTTTCTCCAACTCCAAGCGTATGGAAGAGAGCTTCGACGTTCAGCGCGATCATATGATGCTGATGCGTAACCTGAAGCGCCTGCTGCGTCGCGGCGGCACCATCATGTTCTCCAACAACAAACGCGGTTTTAAAATGGACATGGATGGCCTGAAATCTCTGGGCCTGCAGGCGCAGGATATTACCCAGAAAACGCAGTCGCAGGATTTCGCGCGCAACCGACACATTCACAACTGCTGGCTGATCACACACGCCGGTAAGGAATAAGATTACATGTCATTAATCAGTATCCACGGCGCCTATCTCTCCTTCAGCGATGCGCCGCTGCTAGACAACACCGAACTGCATATCGAAGAGAACGAGCGCGTCTGTCTGGTCGGCCGTAACGGTGCAGGTAAATCCACCCTGATGAAGATCATCAATGGTGAACAGCCCCTGGATGATGGTCGCATTATTTATGAAACCGACCTGGTCGTGGCGCGTCTGCAACAGGACCCCCCACGCAATATTACCGGTTCGGTCTATGACTTCGTGGCTGAAGGCGTTGAAGAGCAGGCAGAGCATCTGAAAGCCTATCACGCCATTTCCCATCTGGTAATGGACGATCCAAGCGATAAAAACCTCAATGAGATGGCGCGTCTGCAGAGCATTCTTGACCATCAGAATCTGTGGCAGCTGGAAAGCCGCATCCATGATGTACTGGAGCAGATTGGCCTGAAGCCCGATACCGAGCTTTCATCGCTTTCGGGTGGCTGGCTGCGTAAAGCGGCGCTGGGCCGTGCGCTGGTGAGCAATCCGCGCGTTCTGATGCTGGATGAACCGACGAACCACCTGGATATTGAAACCATCGACTGGCTGGAAACCTTCCTGAAGAATTTCAGCGGCAGCATCGTCTTTATCTCCCATGACCGTTCGTTTATCCGCAACATGGCGACGCGGATCGTCGACCTTGACCGCGGCAAACTGGTCTCCTGGCCGGGCAACTACGATCAGTATCTGGCGGGTAAAGAGGAAGCGCTGCGCGTCGAAGAGATGCAGAACGCGGAGTTTGACCGCAAGCTGGCGCAGGAAGAGGTGTGGATCCGTCAGGGCATTAAAGCCCGTCGTACCCGCAATGAAGGTCGCGTGCGTGCGCTGAAAGCCCTGCGTCGCGAGCGTTCTGAGCGCCGTGAAGTGATGGGCAAAGCGAACATGCAGGTGGGTGAAGCCTCCCGCTCGGGCAAAATTGTCTTTGAGCTGGAAAATGTCGATTACGCGGTCGATGGCAAAGTGCTGGTGAAGGACTTCTCTTCCCAGGTGCAGCGTGGCGATAAGATTGCTTTGATCGGGCCAAACGGCTGCGGTAAAACCACACTGCTGCGCCTGATGCTGCAACAGCTTAAGGCCGATCATGGCCGCGTGCATTCCGGCACCAAGCTGGAAGTGGCCTACTTTGACCAGCACCGTGCGGAGCTGGACCCGGATCGCACCGTGATGGACAACCTGGCCGAAGGCAAGCAGGAAGTCCTGGTCAACGGCAAACCGCGCCACGTTCTGGGTTATCTGCAGGACTTCCTGTTCCACCCGAAACGGGCCATGACCCCGGTGCGCGCGCTCTCTGGTGGTGAACGTAACCGCCTGCTGCTGGCGCGTCTGTTCCTGCGTCCCAGCAACCTGATGATTCTTGATGAACCGACTAACGACCTCGACGTCGAAACGCTGGAACTGCTGGAAGAGCTGATTGATGGCTATCAGGGCACAGTACTGCTGGTCAGCCACGATCGTCAGTTCGTCGATAATACCGTGACCGAGTGCTGGATTTTCGAAGGGAATGGCGAGATTGGCACCTTTGTTGGCGGCTACCACGATGCACAACAGCAGCGTGCAGCCTACCGGCAGCACAAGGCCTCAGCCCCAGCCAGAGCGGCAACCAGCACCGCGAAGCCCGCCGCAGAGAAGAGCGAGGCGAAGCGTAACGTGAATAAACTCAGCTATAATCTGGCGCGTGAGCTGGAACAATTGCCGCAAAAACTGGAGCAGCTTGAAGCGCGCATCGGTGAACTGCAGGCGAAGATGAGTCATCCGGACTTCTTCAGTCAGCCACACGATCAGACGCAACCGGTGCTGGATAACCTTGCTCAGGCCGAGCAGGAGCTGGAAACCGCGTTTGCGCGCTGGGAAGAGCTTGAGTCACTGAAAAACGGCGCGTAGGGCAGGGCTAGCGGATGTGTTCAGCAGTGAAAAGTAACGCGTGGATGCTCTGTCCACAGTGCGATTTAACGATCAGGCTGCCGGACATTCCCGTTGGCAGCCGGGCATCATGCCCGCGCTGCCACACTGCTCTGACGGCGAACTGGCATGAACCGCGTAAACGACCAACGGGCTACGCGCTGGCAGCGCTGTTTATGCTGGTGCTGGCGAACCTGTTTCCATTCGTCTCCATGAAGGTGGCCGGGCTGACCAGCCAGATCACCCTGATGCAGATACCCAGAGTGATGGTGTCGGAAGATTACAGCAGCCTCGCCACGCTGTTTCTGCTGTTCGTGCAGGCGGTTCCCGCCTTCTGCATGATAACCATCCTTCTGCTGGTCAATCCGATACCGTTACCCACATCGCTCAGAGTCGGTCTCGCCCGAATCCTGTTTCATCTGCGCAACTGGGGCATGTCAGAAATCTTCATGGCTGGCGTGCTGGTCAGCTTCGTCAAGCTGATGGCCTATGGTGAAATCGGACTGGAAACCAGCTTCTGGCCCTGGGTTCTGTTCTGTCTGCTGCAGTTGCGTGCCTTTCAGTGCGTCGATCGGCGTGCGCTGTGGGATCGCCTCTCACCCCGACCCGCACTGCCGCATGAGCCCGAGGTGGGCGTCAGTGGCCTGGCGCAGGGCCTGCGATCCTGTCCCTGCTGCACCGCCATTCTGCCTGCGGATGAGCCCGCCTGTCCGCGTTGTGGCGTCCAGGCGCAGGCCCGGCGTAAGCACAGCCTGCAATGGACGCTGGCGCTGCTGCTCACCTCGGTGCTGCTCTATATTCCGGCTAACCTGATGCCGATTATGGTCACGGAGACGCTGGGTAGCGCCTATCCCTCCAATATCATGGCGGGGGTGATTGTGCTGTGGGCTGATGGCTCCTATCCGGTGGCGCTGGTGATCTTTATTGCCAGCATCATGGTGCCGACGCTGAAAATGCTGGCAATTGGCTGGCTCTGCTGGGATGCCAGCGGACGCGGACGGCGGGACAGCCACAAAATGCACAAGATTTATGAAGTGGTCGAGTTTGTTGGCCGCTGGTCGATGATCGACGTGTTTGTGATTGCCGTGCTCTCTGCGCTGGTGCGTATGGGGCAATTAATGAATGTGTATCCCGCGTGGGGGGCAGTTCTGTTTGCGATGGTGGTGATCATCACCATGATCGCTGCCATGACCTTTGACCCGCGATTACTCTGGGATCGTGCACGTGAAAATACAATGAAGGAGTCGCGCCTTGACGGAAACTAACCACGGCCATGCAAAGGTGGAACAGATTAAGCGCTGGTCGCCGGTCTGGATTGTCCCCATCGTCACGCTGCTTATCGGCGGATGGATCCTCTTCTATCACTTCAGCCATCAGGGGCCGGAAGTGACATTAATTACTGAAAACGCTGAGGGCATCGTGGCGGGTAAAACCACCATTAAAAGCCGCAGCGTGGATGTCGGTGTGGTGGAAAGCGCGGTGCTAAGCGACGATCTCCATCATGTGGAAATTAAAGCGCGCCTCAACGCGGGCATGGACAAGCTGCTGCACAGCGACAGCGTGTTCTGGGTAGTGAAACCGCAGGTGGGCCGTGAAGGTATCAGCGGCCTTGGCACGCTGTTGTCAGGCGCCTACATCGAACTGCAGCCCGGCACGAAAAACCAGGCACCTGAGCAGTACAAGCTGCTGGATGCTCCGCCGCTGGCGCCACCGGATGCCAAAGGCATCCGCATCATACTGGACAGCAAAAAAGCCGGTCAGCTTAATCCGGGCGATCCGGTTCTGTTCCGCGGCTACCGGGTCGGTACAGTGGAAACCAGTTCGTTTGACACCGATAAACGCATGATGACCTATCAGTTGTTTATCGCCGCGCCTTACGACCGCCTGGTGACCACCAACGTGCGTTTCTGGAAAGACAGCGGCATCGCCGTGGATATGTCCGCGTCAGGCATGCGGGTCGAAATGGGATCGCTGACCACGCTGTTCAGTGGCGGCGTCAGTTTCGATGTGCCGGATGGCTGGGATCTGGGTGAAGCGGCGACAAATCATGCCGACTATCATCTGTTTGACGATCAGCGCAGCATTCAGGATTCGCTCTACACCAATCACGTCGACTATGTGCTCTTCTTCTCAGACTCCATTCGCGGTCTGCAGGCTGGTGCACCGGTTGAATTCCGCGGCATTCGCCTCGGTACCGTGTCACAGGCACCGCTGATGAAAGCGGGTCTGGATCAGGCACTGAACAACGATTACCGCGTTCCGGTGCTGATTCGCATTGAGCCGGATCGCTTTATCAGCCGACTGGGTGAGAATTTCGATCTGGAGCAGCATCTGCAGGATGGGAAGAAACGTGGCCTGCGTGCCACGCTGAAAACCGGCAACCTGCTATCGGGTGCGCTCTATGTCGATCTCGACTTCTATGACAATGCGCCAGCCTACAAAGGCCCGCAGAAAGTCTCAGGCTATGAAGTGATCCCAACCGTCAGCGGCGGACTGAGCCAGATTCAGCAGAAACTGATGGCGGCCCTGGATAAGATCAACAGCCTGCCTCTGAACGGCATGGTCAATGAAGCGACCGGTACGCTGAAAGAGAGTCAGAAGACGATGCGCGATCTGCAGCGCACTATCGACAATATCAACAAAGTGACCGCCAGTCCGGCAATGAAGACCCTGCCGGAAGATCTGCAGCAGACGCTGCGTGAGCTGAATCGCAGCATGAAAGGACTGCAGCCCGGTTCGCCTGCTTACAGTAAGCTGGTCGGGGATATGCAACGACTGGATCAGGTGCTGCGTGAACTTCAGCCGGTACTGAGGACACTCAACACCAAGAGCAATGCGCTGGTATTTGAGGCGAAACCGGGACAGGATCCCCAGCCGAAGAGGGCGAAACAGTGAAAAAAGGATTGATACTTTGTGCCGCGCTGGTGATGAGCGCATGCAGCAGCAGCGTTGACAATACCTGGTATCAGCTGCCCTCCGGGGCGGCTTCCATGCAGGTCAGCAGCAGCCAGATGAACGAAGCTCAGCCGATGCTGTGGGTGCAGCAGGTGACGGTGCCGGATTATCTGGCCGGCAACGGGCTGGTCTACCAGACCAGTGACGTCAAATATGTCATTGCCGCCAACAACCTCTGGGCCAGTCCGCTTGATCAGCAGCTGCAGCAGACGCTGATCACCAATCTGAGCAAGGCGCTGCCTGGCCGTCTTGTAGCCGGATCGCCGCTGGGCGCGCAGCACGACACGCTGAATGTCACTATCACAGGCTTTCAGGGGCGCTACGACGGCAAGGCGATTGTCAGCGGTGAATGGACGCTGGAGCATCAGGGCCGTCTGACCAAACAGGCATTTAATATTGTCCTGCCGCAAACTGAAGATGGCTACGATGCCATGGTCAGAACGCTGGCCACCGGCTGGCAGCAGACGGCGCAGCAGATCGCCAATAGTGTGGTTGCGCTAAATTAAGAATATTATGAATAAATAAGCTAAGCCCCAGATGAAATGTCGCGATGTAACGGCATGATTCAGGGGCTTTTTATTAGCTTAATCAGGGCGATAGTGTTGCCATCTCCATCACAAAACCGCGCTTTCTTTTCCGATTAAGGTCACATTTATGACAGTGGCATGAAGATTGCGCATTGATCTTTGGGTGCGCAGGGGGTAGAACGTAAGAGTGGTTGAACATTAATTCACCACTTTTCTTTCCACCAGATTCCACAGACCTTACATGAGGGACACGGAGTATGAAGAGACAGAAACGAGACCGCCTCGAACGCGCCCATTCACGTGGTTATCAGGCAGGCATTACTGGACGCTCAAAAGAGATGTGTCCGTATCAGTTGATTGACGCTAAGTCTCACTGGTTGGGAGGTTGGCGACAAGCCATGGAGGACAGGTCGGTAGCAGCATAACCGGATGTCACTGAAAAAGGAAAATAACCTCCGCCTGGCGCGGAGGTTTTTGTTTCTGTGCAGAATGCTCAGAATGCCGCGGTGTCTTTGAACAGACCCACTTTGAGATCGCTGGCGGTGTAGATCAGATTACCGTCAACCAGCACTTCGCCATCTGCCACGCCCATCACCAGCTTGCGGTTGATCACGCGTTTGAAGTGAATGCGGTAGGTGACTTTCTTCGCGTCCGGCAGGACCTGACCAGTGAATTTCACTTCACCCACGCCCAGTGCACGACCTTTACCTTCGCCGCCCAGCCAGCCCAGATAGAAACCCACCAGCTGCCACATGGCATCCAGACCCAGGCAACCTGGCATCACCGGATCGCCAATAAAGTGGCAGCCGAAGAACCAGAGATCGGGATTGATATCCAGTTCTGCTTCAACAAAGCCTTTGTCATATTTGCCGCCGTCTTCGGTCATTTTGACCACGCGGTCCATCATCAGCATGTTGCCGGAAGGAAGCGGCGGACCATTTTCGCCAAACAGTTCACCACGACCTGACAGAATCAGATCTTCTTTGGTATAGGATTCGCGTTTATCTACCATGTTTTCAATAAGCCTTGTTTTAGTGAATCACGAATATTAGCGAACAGTTGTACGCTGAGCAAATCGGATTAACGCTGGTTGAACCAGTTAAGCCAGCGCAGCGCCCAGGGACGTTGCGGGACATCCGGCTGGTTGAACAGGCTGATGCGTTCCTGGATGGTGTGCAGCAGGCAATCGCCCTCGCCATCCTCCGTACGCCATATTTTACCGGTCAGCAGTGGCAGGGCCTCATCAGCACGTTCTACAGCCCAGATGTGGAAACGGCCCTGTTCTACCGCACTGACCACTGCCTGGCTGAGGCTGAGATGACGCACATTACAGGCCGGGATAATGACGCCCTGCTGGCCGGTGAGTTCACGCTGATGGCAGATCTCGAAGAAACCTTCAATCTTCTCGTTCAGGCCGCCTACCGGCTGGACGTTGCCGAACTGATCTACCGATCCGGTGACGGCAATCTGCTGATTGATTGGCTGGTTAGCCAGCGCGCTGATCAATGCACAGAGCTCGGCCAGAGAGGCGCTGTCGCCATCAACCTCAGAGTATGACTGCTCAAATACCATTGACGCTGAAAAGGGCAGTTGCTGATCGAGCTCCAGCTCTGCAATCAGGTAAGCCTGCATGATCATCATGCCCTTAGCGTGGATATTGCCGCCTAGCTCCGCCTTACGCTCAATATCCATGAACTCCCCATCACCGGGGTGAACGACGCAGGTAATCCGTGTCGGGTCGCCCCAGGCGCGGGGATGGCCAGGATATTCAACGACCGAGAGGCCGTTGATCTGACCGACCACTTCACCTTCGGTTTCAATCAGAATCTGTCGCAGCAGGATTTCATCCCGCATCCGCTCATTGAGATAGTTCTCACGCCATAAGCGGGCTTCCAGTGCGTCGCGAAGCGCTTCGGCATTGAGCGTGTCACCCATCAGGGCTGACTCGCGCATCTGGCGCTGCAGCCAGCGCGGACAGAGGGGCAATGTCTCCTGATCGCCGCTATAACGTACACCCTCTTTAATCAGTTCCGGCCAGAAGTCCGCTTCCGGAACCGGCAGACCCGCCTGACGCGCCAGCTCTTCGTTCCAGCGACACCAGGCCAGCATGTCATCTTCATCCAGAATCTGAATGTTCTCTTCAAATTCGGTATAAATTGCCATTTCATGCGCTTCAGGATCGAGCTCCTGAAAATCGGCCAGCACCTCGCGGTCTCCGCACAGCACCAGATTCAGCCTGAGCGGCACAGGCGGAACAGAGACGGGCAGGGGCCGGCGCTCGTCCTGAGAAGTCCACTCCACGTAGCCCTGCTCAATCGCTTTTTTCAGGCGCAACCAGAGGATCGGCTGGGTCATCAGGCTTCGCAGTGAGAGCACCAGCGTACCGCCATTGGCGCGATGGATCAGGCCCGGTTCAGGCTGGAGGCGATCTTTATACTGGCGTACGCAGCCAAACAGCTGCTCCATCTCAACCCATTCAGCAAAATGAATGCCACCCTGACTGGTGAACGGGCGCTGAGGATCGGAGGGCGGCAGGAGCGTGATAGTGTCACCCATGATATGGTAATCACCGCCGTACAGCGTGGTACTGTCGGACATCACCCGCTGCGCGGCCTGGGCAATGAAGGTCAGATAATCGCGATTCTCCTGGCTTCGAACCAGCAGTAACGGGAATCCCTGCGACTGATGATGTAAATGCGCCAGCGCATTCAGCAACCGGGGCTGTACCGTTGCCAGAGCATCAGTTTCTTCATCAGCAATTCGGGAGAAAACGGATTGGTATGGTGCGCTATCCGGCTGTAGGGTCTGCCACGTAAGTTGGGTGCTGGTCAAAATAATCGCATTTATCTGTTTTAAGAAAAGCGAGATTATACAGGATTCACCCTGGTTAAGCACTGCAGACTTCCTGGTGAAGTTGTGAAGCTGACAGCATGTTTTTCGTTGCTGCATCCGGGAAAAAAGCTGTTATTCTTAGCTCGTTACGTGATCACGATGAGATTCCGATGAAATACCAGCAACTCGAAAATCTTGAAAGTGGATGGAAGTGGAAATACCTGGTGAAAAAACATCGGGAAGGTGAACTGATCACGCGTCACCTTGAATTGAGTGCGGCGCAGGCGGCAGTCGATAAACTGCTGGCGATGGAAAATAATCCGGTGACGGTGAATGAATGGATTGCTGAACATATCCATGCCGATCTTGATAACCGGCTGAAACAGACCATCCGTGCACGGCGGAAACGCCATTTTAATGCAGAACATCAGCATACCCGAAAAAAATCGATCGACCTGGAGTATCTGGTCTGGCAGCGACTGGCCGGACTGGCACAGCGGCGCGGCTGTACCCTCTCTGAGACCATTGTTCAGCTGATCGAGGATGCGGAACGCAAAGAGAAATATGCTACGCAGATGTCGAGTCTGAAGCAGGACCTGCAGGCGATTCTGGGTAAATCAGGTTCAGAAAACGACTAGCCGGGCAGGTGGAGCAGGGTGGCCAGCTCTGAACATCCCTTTATTACCGGCATAAAAAAACCCCGCCTGAGCGGGGTTTTTTATTACGTGTTAACTTAAGCCTGTGGCTGAGTTACAACGTCTTTGATGCCTTTAACGTCGATTTCTACGCGACGGTCCGGCGCCAGGCAGTCGATCAGGGCGTTACGGCCTTTCACGCTGTCACAGGTGTTGCCGGTGACTGGGTTAGATTCACCCATGCCACGTGCAGAGATCTTGTTAGAAGGGATACCTTTAGAAACCAGGTAATCTACGACTGACTGAGCACGTTTCTCAGACAGTTTCTGGTTGTACTGCTCTGAACCGATACGGTCAGTGAAGCCCAGTACGACAACGGAACCATCTTTAGGATCCATTGAACTCAGCTGGCTGTACAGCTGATCCAGAGCCTGCTGGCCTTCTGGCTTCAGGGTCGCTTTGTTGAAGGTGAACAGAACGTCAGACTTCAGAGTGAAACGCTTGGTTTCAACAACGGGTGCTGGAGCTGGGGCCGGAGCCGGAGCTGGTGCAGCGACGTCATCCTGACCGAAGCGGTAAGAAACGCCTACGCTCAGCATGCCGTTGTCTGGACGTGCACCAACGGTCTGTGCATCACCGATGTTGTTAACCCACTGGTAGTCCAGGCGGGTAGCCCAGTTTTTGGTCAGTGCGTATTCAACACCTACAGCAGCCAGCGGAGATACGCCGGTGTCGTGGTCGCTGATGCGGCCAGTAGTTGGGTTAGTCTGCGTAGCATCTGCACGCCATACCATGCCGCCCAGACGGGTGTACACGTCCAGATCGTCATAGATTGGGTAGCTCAGTTTAGCTGCCAGCTGAACGCCCTGTGCTTTGAATGCGCCGTTAGTCACGGTGCCTTTGTTAGGCATGCGACCCAGCCAGTCATAGCCCAGCTCGAAACCCAGGTATGGGTTTGCCTGATAACCAACGAACGCACCTGCGCCCAGCTGGCTTTCATGAGTTGGACCGTTGTTGTTCTCATAACCGTTACCGTAGTAACCAGTGTCGTGATACTGAGACCAGCCCAGTTTAGCACCGGTGTACCAGGTGTCATCTTTAGGAGCGGCCTGCGCTACGGTAGCGAAGCCAGCCAGTGCCACTGCAATTGCGATAGCTGTCTTTTTCATTTTGCGCCTCGTTATCATCCAAATAGGCAATGAGCAAAAAGGTTGCTCTTGGTTTAAATCCTTCGCCGGGTCAAAACGCTCGCTTATGACTCTACCGCAAAAAAACGGAGGTTATTGAGCACCCTGGCGAGATAAAGTCTACAACGAGATTGGAAACTTACAAGTATGATGTGAGGCGCTTCTGTAAAAAAACAGCGATTTATACACAATTTCTAACAATTAGCCTGGTAGTATTGTCGCGGCAGCAAGCCTGAAAAACCTGCTAAACCATTGTCAATGCTCGAACTAACAGAATCAGTGGTTTAGCGACGACAGATAAGAAAAATAGCTTGAGAAACTTCTTATTTTTACTTAATGAAACAAATCCGACTGAATTTTTATGGGGTTTTGTGGTCTGAGAGGCGCTTCCGATGTCCCGCCTGAACGCAAAATCAGCCCCAGCGCTTCACCCTCTGCTGCCGCATTTTCCAGTTGACGACGCTCATCTTCATCCAGCTCGTAGGGGATCCATGCCAGTACCACGCTGTAATTGCCTGTGCGTAACGCCCTGACCATCGCCTCAACCGCATTCAGTCGTTCTGAATCGGCGATGTGCATGCTTTTATTCAGCGGTAATCCCGATTCCTGTAGCCAGGCGCGATTCAGCTTATGCGCGGGGGTTAACCACAGCTGCCAGCGTGATTGCTGACTCAATTGCTGCAATAACGGTAGCAGTAACATCTGCATCATTCCGGGCTGCTCACTGTAACGTAACTCTGTAATTCCACCAGGCTGAGCCGCCGGAACAGAAGAGGACGCATAACGATGAGCATAGCGTGCATTATCAGGATGTTGGGTTCGCATAAGTTAATCACCAGCAGTTGACTGTATGAATATACAGTACTGTCATCCTGGATAAAGATCAACCCAAATTTCTGAAAACGCCTCGCAAAAACGCGACAAGATTAGGCGAACCCCTATTTATTCGTTGAACCCGCTTACGCTTTTTCCTATCTTCTAATTGCCTGATACCCAAGGCAATTTACGGTCTGTTTCTGACATGGAGGTGGTGCAATGAAAAAGGTGAATCCGGTTGTAGAGCGCTCCAGAGCGCATCTGGCCCCACTGGGAGCCATTGAGTCCCGTACCCAGTTTGGCGGGTATGCACTGGCGGTAGAGAGTGTGGTTTTCGCGTTAATCAATCAGGGTGAGCTCTACCTGCGCGCCAGTGAACCCCTGCAGGCGTACATCACCGATCGGCCTCTGCAGCCGCTGGTGTTTCGCAAGCGGGGTAAGCTGGTCAGTCTCAATTACTACCGCGTCGATGAGACGTTATGGCGCGATCCTGAGCACCTGCTGGCGCTCTCCGCCGCCTCACTGGAAACGGCGCAGCTGGAGCTGCAGGACAGGCAGGGTTCACCGCGACTCAAAGATCTGCCCAACCTCAGTGTCCGTCTGGAGATGATGTTGTATGACGCGGGTATCATGAGCGTCAACCATCTTTACCAGATGGGGGCCAAACAGTGCTGGCTGAAGCTGAAAGCCATCAACCAGCACGTCGGATTTCAGACATTGCTGGCGCTGCAGGGCGCAATCACCGGTCATCATGCTGCTGCACTGCCGCAGGCAACCCGGGCCGAGCTGAACGCCTGGTTTCAGCGTACGCTGTTGTCTGACACAGCGCCCGGAAGCAGCAAAGGTTAGTCGGCGAGTAGCGTGCGGCGCAGGCGAGCCATTTCAGGCATCAGTGCCACCAGCAGACCGAGTTGCTGGAGCACCAGTGGCGCACGCGTGTCTGCATCTGCAGCCAGCTGGCTGATGCGCTGAGCTAACGGCTGGCGCATCGCCTCTGCCTGTTCATCACTGACCACCTCCGTCTGCAGCACATCCTCCACGTAGCATACGGTGTCATCCAGCAGCGTCAGCAGTGCCGGATCGCTGATCTTATCGCGGTGGGCACCCAGTGCTGAGATATAACTCAGAAACGAGTGGTTAGAACAGAGCAGCTGAAAAGCGGATTCACGCAGTTTCTGGCTGGTGCGACTTTCACTGCTCATATTTGACACCACCGACGCCAGCTCAGCATCGGCATTGTGCGCATCACGACGCGCAATGCGATAGGCGAGTCGGTTGTCTTTGCCCTGATGGTACTGCTCCATGATGGCGTCAAGATAACGACAGTTGGCCTGCAGAGTCCGTTCTGCCACGGCCGGTAACTGACGGAAACGCCAGTCAGGCCAGATAAAGGCCACAGCCAGCCAGGCCAGCCCACAGCCCAGTAAGGTATCCACCACCCGTGGCAGGGCGACCTCAAATCCTTCACCTAACAGGTTAAAACAGAGCAGCACCAGCAGCGTAATAAACAGCGTGGCCTGCGCATACTGGACCTGTCTGAAGGCAAAAAAGAGCACGCCGGAGATAACGATCAGGATTAACTGACCTTCTATGGAGGGCACCAGCCATAAAACGGGCAGTCCAATCGCAATACCGGCCAGCGTCCCGCCGATACGCAACGCCAGCCGTCGCTGGGTTGCGTTGTAGTTAGGCTGACAGACAAACAGACTGGTCAGCAGGATCCAGTAACCGCGTTCCAGTCCGGTCACCTGAATAAAACCGTAGCCGATACAGAGCACCACAGACATCCGGACAGCATGCCGGAACAGCGCCGACGCGGGCGTGAGATGTCGGCTGAAGCGCAGCCGGATATCACTCCAGCCACTCAGCCCTTCTCGCGACAGCAGATTGTCGCTGTGCTGAGTGTCTTCCCCTGACAGGGTCTGTTCAGATTCAATCGAGGCGAGTTGAGCGTCGATGGCACGCAGATTACGCAGCAGCCAGAAGAGCGCACGCGTATGGGCGGCTTCCGGTTCACGCTGCTCCAGACGCTCTATGGCTTTTTGCAGACGTTCAAACGCGCGCTCAAACCGGCTGTCATGCACCCATCTTTCGCGCATCAGGATGCAATGCGCCAGCTGCCGACACGCCTGAGCCTGCATATTCAGCAGCCGCTGGAAGCGAAACAGAATTTCGTTATAGCGCCAGTCACCCCGCAGCAGGTGATATTGCAGGTGAGATGAGCTGGCCCGTTCATGAATGTCCTGCGCCACAAAGTAGTAGTGGAGGCTGCGGCGGGTTCCGCGAGAGCCGCGATCGCCGCGCAGACGACTCTGCAGCGTGGTTTTGGTCAGGTTGAGCTGGGCCACTAACTGGCTGTTGACCATTGCCGCCTCGACAAAGGCGGCATCATCCTGTTCACCCGCATCCGGGTCGAACAGATTTGCTTTCGCATCCAGATAACGCGCCAGTTGTGAAAAACTGCCGGCCAGCTGCTCCTGCACCGGTCGCACCGGGAACATCAGGTGACCCAGCAGTGTCAGCAGGTTGTACCAGAGCGCGCCGACCAGCAGCAGGATCGGCTGCATGTACCACTGACTGAACAACCCGATGCCAAGCATGGTGTAGACCGCAATCAGCAGCGCGCCAAAGGCGATCGTCGCGTAACGCTGACCCAGCGCGCCCAGCAGAATAAAACCCCAGGTTGAGATCGCGAGGCCAGTGATAAAGGCCAGAGGCCAGGGAAACAGTAACTCGACGGAAACCGAGGCGATGCAGAAGCAGAGCAGGGTAATCAGCAGATTCTTCAGGCGGCCCGCCAGACGATCATCGAGATCGGCCAGCGCCGCCGCTACCACGCCCAGCGTCAGCGGGATGGTCCACTCAATCTGGTGCAGCCACCAGGGAATAGCGGCGCATCCGCTCAGCGCAAACAGGATGCGCAGCAGATAGCGCCAGGCGCTGTTAAACAGATATTTGCGCCAGCCCGGCAGCGTAGCTGACATCATATTAATAGCGGCGGGCATTGGCTTCGCGCGCAGCCTGCGCCTCTTCCACTGACACCACCCGGCGTCCAACCGGCCAGAGTGCTATCGCGGCGATCTTGAAGTTAGCCAGCCCGACCGGAATGCCGATGATGCTGATGCACTGAACAATCCCGACAGAGATATGGGAAAGGCAGAGCCACCAGCCGAAGAAAATCAGCCAGAAGATATTCAGAAAGGTTCCGCCGGTGTTCATGATGTGGCTTTTGTTTTCAGGGCGAAGCACATCCACATGCACCGCCTCGTTACCAAATGGCAGCAGCGAGAGTTTGGTAATTTCCCAGCAGGAGCGGGTCAGCGGCAGGGTAAAAATCAGTACAATGCTGATCAGGGTGGCAAACAGCCAGCTCAGGGTGGTGAAAAAACCGCCCAGGACAAAATTGAGAACGTTTAAGACGGTGCGCATGATCTTCTTTTCCTTTTGCATTCCGCAAGATGTGACGCCAAGTTTAGCCTGTTTTAAGGCTGGAGCGCCAAGGGTCTGACAGGTAAACTTCCCCGAATCCTATTCTCTGACGTGAGTGTCGGCGTGGAACTGAAAGCAACTTCGATGGGCAAACGACTTGCCCGGCATCCCTATAATCGTGTCCGTCTGATGGCAGCGGGCGTCGAAGTCAGTGGCGATAAGCATGAGTACCTGATCCCTTTTAATCAGTTGCTGGATATCGCCTGCAAACGCGGCGTGGTGTGGGGCGAACTTGAATTTTTGCTGGCTGATGAAAAAGTGGTGCGGCTGCATGGCACGGAATGGCAGGAAACGCAGCGCTTTTATCACTATCTGCTGCAGGCCTGGCAGAGCTGGAGCCTGGAGATGAGTGCGGTGTGCCGCGACGTGCTGCAGACCCTGCGTGATGACATTGAGGCATTCAGTGCGCAGGATCGCTGGCTGAACCGGCATGAACTGCAGGCGCTGAAAAACACCATTATTCAGCAGTTCGATGCGTTGCCGCTGCCGCTCTCCCGCCTAAAGGATTTTGCTGACTGTCGTGAAAACCAGGCTTTCTGTCAGCGCTGGCTGGAGCAGGGCGAGGCGGCCCTGCGGCAGCGAAACCGTGACTGGACCGCCGCAATGCTGACCCGTTACCGGGCATTCTTCGACACGGTCGAGAGTACGCCTCTCAATCAATCGCAATGCGAGGCGGTAGTCAACGGCGAAAATTCTCTGCTGGTGCTGGCGGGCGCCGGGAGCGGTAAAACCTCCGTGCTGGTGGCGCGTGCGGGCTGGTTAATGCAGCGCAATCTCGCCAGCGCCGAGCAAATTCTGCTGCTGGCCTTTGGCCGACAGGCTGCAGAAGAGATGAACGCCCGTATCCAGTCGCGACTGTCAGCCAGTGACATTCAGGCGCGAACCTTCCATTCTTTGGCCCTGCATATTATTCGTGAAGGCAGCAACAAACAGCCGGTCATCAGCAAGCTGGAGAGCGATGCCGATGCACGTCGTGCACTGCTGATTCAGGAATGGCGGCAGCAGTGTCATGAAAAAAAGGCCCAGGCCAACGGCTGGCGCCAATGGCTGCGTGACGAGCTGGAGTGGGAGGTGCCGGAGGGGCCATTCTGGGAGGATGACAAACTGGCTAAGCGCCTGGCGTCCCGGCTCGAACGCTGGCTGGGTCTGATGCGCATGCATGGCGGCGCGCAGGCCGCGATGATCGCAGAAGTGCCTGAAGAGATGCGCGATCTGTTCAGCAAACGTATCAGGCTGATGGCTCCCCTGCTGAAAGCGTGGAAGAGTGCGTTAAAAGAGGAGGGCGCGGTCGATTTTTCGGGGCTGATTCATCAGGCGATTGCTCTGCTGGAAAAAGGGCGCTTTATCAGCCCCTGGAAACACATTCTTGTGGATGAGTTTCAGGATATCTCACCGCAGCGCGCCGCCTTGCTCAGCGCTTTACGCCAGCAGAACAGGCGCACCGCCCTGTTTGCCGTTGGCGATGACTGGCAGGCCATCTACCGCTTCAGCGGTGCAGAGATGACGCTGACGACGGCGTTTCATCACTACTTTGGTGAGGGTGACCGTTGTGTGCTGGATACCACTTACCGCTTTAACGATCGCATCGGCGACATTGCGAACCGTTTTATCCAGCAGAATCCGCAGCAGCTGGCGAAGCCGCTTAACAGCATCACCAAAGGGAATAAAAAGTCGATTTCACTGCTGGCGGACGATCAGCTGGAGCCGTTGCTGAATAAACTCAGCGGCTATGTAAAGCCTGATGAGCGCATCCTGCTGCTGGCGCGCTATCACTACCTGCGACCGGATGTGCTGGACAAAGCCAAAACCCGCTGGCCGAAACTCAATCTGGAATTTATGACCATCCATGCCAGTAAAGGCCAGCAGGCGGACTACGTCATTCTGCTGGGGTTGCAGCAGGGCAAAGAGGGCTTTCCGGCAAACGTGCGCGAATCGATTATCGAACAGGGCCTGTTACCGCAGCCGGAAGCGTTCCCGGATGCAGAAGAGCGCCGCCTGGCCTACGTCGCCCTGACACGGGCGCGCCAGCAGGTTTTTCTGCTGTTTGATAAAAGCGCGCCGTCACCTTTTGTCGGGCACTTCCGTGAGCTGGGTGTACCGGTGTTGCGTAAAGCCTGAGTTACTTCAGCCGTCCAGCCAGATAGCGCGCATAGTCAGGGATCATGATCTCGCTGCTTTGTGCAAACAGCGGCGACTGAATAATAAAATCTGCGGTGGAGCGATTGGTGGCGACCGGGATATTCCATACGGTTGCCAGACGCAGCAGCGCTTTGACATCGGGATCGTGGGGTACCGCATTGAGCGGGTCCCAGAAAAAGATCAGCGCATCTATCTTTCCTTCTGAAATCAGCGCGCCTACCTGCTGGTCGCCGCCCATCGGGCCGCTCAGCATGGCCGTGACATTCAGGCCGGTGTCACGGTTGATCAGATTCCCGGTGGTGCCGGTCGCATAGAGGATATGGGATTCCAGTGCAGGCTGATTCTGTTTAACCCACTCAAGCAGAGCGGCTTTGCAATGGTCATGGGCGACCAGTGCGATATGTTTTTGTTTGCCAAGGGTACGGGTAGTCTGCTCCACAAACGTCTCCATTCAGGGTCATGCGGAAAAAGCGATAGCGCGAGTTTACCTCTGCGCTTTCAGCGCTTTCAACTGGTGCGCAGCATTTTGACCAGCGTCAGAAACTGCTGACGCGTCGCTTCGTCAAAGCGCTGAAACCAGCGGTGAAGTGAGGGATGCTCCGCCTCAATCGTCCAGTCGAGATCGGCGGTCAGACTGACCGCAGAAGGCGTCTCAGAGGCCGAATGGGCAAAACGAGGCACAGAGGCTATCTGACCGGTGCGATTGTAGTTCACCATCGCTTTTTCCATGTCGACAGCGGGCGCGGCAGGCAGACGATCGCGCAGGGTGGTGATTTCGTTCCCTTTCTCATCCACCAGCAGAAAATTCAGGCTGCGATCGAAGTGATAGCGCTCGCGTTTTGTCTCCAGCGCAGGCAGCCGGATGGTAATGGTTTTAGCCACGGCAGTGAAGGTGACGATCATCGGCACCGATTGATAGGCGAGGGTGCTCTCTTTCTGACCTTTTCGTTGCTGCTCTACCCGAAACAGAAACTGATGCTGACCCCGGTCCAGCTCTAAACTGTCTGCGCCCTTGAGGAGCGAGCCTGAAATCTTACGGCCATCCAGCACCAGCAGATCGATTTGCGGATCGAGCTTTAACGTGATGGCAGAACAGGACGCCGAAACGAGGAGAGCGACCCACCCCATTACAGCCAGCGACAGCTTCATTTCAACTCCGGTAACTGATGACACACAGGATTATGTGTAGCAAATTCTTACATTATGGCAGTGAGTTTACATTTAAACATATTTAATCGTGCGCTGGCTCAATTAATTACGTCACTGACTTAACCGTTCGGGGGTGTGCCCATCTACACTCAACTCTGGCCTGAAAGGAGATAACGATGAACGACCAGACAATTCGCGAGGTGCTGACCCGCACCCAACGCATCGCCTTAGTCGGGGCAAGCGATCGCCCTGAGCGTCCCAGCTACGGCGTGATGAAATATTTGCTTGATCAGGGGTATGACGTGATTCCGGTCAGCCCGAAGCTGGCGGGCAAGACGCTGCTGGGGCAGCAGGCGTATGCCAGCCTGGCAGATGTTCCGGGCCATATCGATATGGTGGATGTATTTCGCAATTCTGAAGCCGCGTGGGGCGTCGCCCAGGAGGCGATTGCAGTGGGCGCAAAAACCCTATGGCTGCAGCTGGGTGTGATTAATGAGCAGGCGGCCGTGCTGGCACAGGATGCGGGTATGACGGTGATTATGGATCGCTGTCCGAAGATTGAGATTCCGCGGCTGGGGATCACGCGCTGAGAAGAGATGTGTGGCGGCAGAGGGTGCCGCCACAGATTAATGTCGCAGATGAGGCGCCTGAAGCTGCTGACGCACTGAGGCCGCCAGTTCATCCATTGAGGGCTGCTCAGGGTGTTCAACGCTGGTTTCGCCCGAAAGCTGAATCTCAGCAACATAGGTATGCACCTGATCGCCTTCTTCATCTTCCATCACGACATGATACCAGGGTGCCGAACGCATCTTCTCTTCCGCGCCAACCTCTTCAATTTTAGGCTCATCTAACGAGTACTCAGGATCGACATCAACAATAACGCCCAGTACGCCGGACAAACGATGACGAACCTGCTGACCAATACCAAATTTACTGGCAATCATAGTGACCTCCGAAAAAAAGCTCTCTTTCCAATATGGGGGCAGGAGCCAATTTTTCAAGTCACATGACGCGGCAGGCGAAACCTTTCAGGTAGAGTCCCTCCGGGTAACTGGCGATCACCGGATGATCCGCTGCCTGACGGAACTGTTCAATAAACTGCACCTCGCGGCCGGCATCCAGTGCGGCATCGGCAATGATCTTCTGGAACAGTTCGGTGGCCATCAGACCGGAACAGGAGAAGGTCAGCAGAACGCCACCGGGATTCAGCAACTGAATGGCGAGCATGTTGATATCTTTATAGCCGCGACAGGCGCCCATCAGCTGACTTTTGTTTTCGACGAACTTCGGCGGATCCATAATGATCAGATCAAATTTCTCCCCACTGTCACGATAGCGACGCAGCAGTTTGAAGACATCATCACGCTCAAAGCGCGCGCGGGAGAGGTCGAGTTCATTCAGTTCGACGTTCTGACGTGCCACATCCAGCGCTTCCTGCGAAGTATCAACGCTGATCACCTCTTTACAGCCGCCCATCAATGCCGAGACGGCGAATCCACCGGTATAGGAGAAGCAGTTAAGTACGCGGGCATCCTGAGCGTAACGGCGGGTGGCGAGACGGCTGTCTCGCTGATCGAGGTAGTAGCCGGTTTTATGGCCGCCCTGGATATCAACCAGCAGCTTCATGCCATGCTCAGTAATCGGCAGCAGAGGTGGCGGCAGTTCGCCGGTAATCGTGCCCTGCGTCAGTTCCAGCCCCTCTTTCTTCCGCACGGCGACGTCGGATCGGTCATAGACAGCACAGCCGGGGAAACATTGCTGCAGGGCAGTAATGATCGCCGCACGCTGATATTCGGCTCCAGCGGAGAGCAGCTGTAGAACAAAAAAATTGCCAAAGCGATCAATGGTGACGCCCGGTAAACCATCAGATTCACCGGCGATCAGACGATAGCTGTCCAGACCGTCGCGCGCTGCCAGCCATGTGCGCCACTGCTGCGCCTGCTCAAAACGGCGCACAAAGAAGGCGATATCGATGGATTCATCGGCCTGCCAGCTCCAGACACGGGCGCGAATCTGTGACTGAGGAGAATAGGCGGCGCGCGCCAGCCATTTGCCGTTACTGTCACACACGTCAATGGTTTCACCCAGTTGCGCTTTACCTTCCAGACGCGCGACAGCGCCTGAAAAGACCCAGGGATGGCGACGGAGCAGGGACTTTTCACGTCCCTTTGCGAGAATCAATCTGACTGTCATAGTTTGCTATGCTTACCTGAAAAAATGAGGTGCCATTGTCCGGTGGATAACGGGAAATTGCAACGAACAGCAGCAGGAGGGCAGTATGTCAGCAGCCTGTTTTAAAGCATGGGTTTATGGCCGCGTGCAGGGCGTCGCATTCCGTTACAGCACCCAGGCCGAAGCCCGCGCGCTGGGCGTGCTGGGCTATGCGCGTAACCTGGAGGATGGCAGTGTCGAAGTGCTGGCCTGGGGCGAGGCGGAAAAGGTCGGGGCCCTCATCGACTGGCTCAAAGCGGGCGGGCCACGCAGCGCGCGGGTAGACAGTGTACGGGTGGAGCCGCACCAGCCGTCATCAACCCCACGCGGCTTTACGACCGGATAGTCAGAGACATTTGGCCGGTTTGGGCAGGCCTGCGATTTTCGTCGCCTGCTTAGCCGGCCCGTCAGGGAAAAGACGAAACAGATAGCGGCTGTTGCCTTTCTCTTCTCCATACTTCTTCGCCATCGCCTTCACCAGCATTCGTACGGCGGGGGAGGTGTTAAATTCCAGATAGAAGGCGCGTACAAAATGGACGACCTCCCAATGGGCGTCGGTCAGCGTAAGGCCTTCCTGCGCGGCAATATGTTCAGCCAGCGCTGCACTCCAGTCGCTGGGATTTTTCAGATAGCCTTCGGCATCGACGGCGATTTCGTTACCGTTAAAATTCACGTGACTTCCTCTCTGTAAATGACGGCGCAGTGTAGCAAACTGGCGTAACAGTAAAAGCAAAAACCCCGCCGGAGCGGGGTTTTCAACGCTGATGCACGTGTCTGTCAGTTGCTGCGGGCAAAACCGAGCAGGCTCAGCAGGCTGACAAAGATGTTATAGAGTGAAACATAGAGGCTGACCGTGGCCCGGATATAGTTTGTTTCTCCGCCGTGGATGATATTGCTGGTTTCCCACAAAATCGCGCCGGCTGAAAAGAGAATGAACAGGGCGCTGATAGCCAGATGCAGAGCAGGTAACTGCAGGAAGAGGTTAGCCACTACCGCGACCAGCAGCACCACAAAGCCCGCCATCATCATTCCGCCAAGGAAGGACATATCACGGCGGGTCGTCAGCACATACGCGGAACAGCAGAAGAAGACCAGCGCCGTTCCACCCAGCGCCAGCGCGATCACATCCCCCATCCCTGCGGTCAGGAAAGAACTCAGGATCGGACCCAGGCAGTAACCCAGGAAGCCGGTGAAGGCAAAGGCGGCCAGGATGCCCATCGGGCTGTTAGCCAGACGGTAGGTTAAAAACATCAGACCATAGAAGCCGACCAGCATCAGGATCAGACCGGGAGCGGGTAACGCCAGCAGGGTGCTGGCTGTGGCCGTCACGGCTGAGAAAGCCAGGGTTAATCCCAGCAGAAAATAGGTATTGCGCAGAACTTTGTGCGTTGAGAGCAGTGAGGACTGCGATGAGGTGACAATTCTTTCCATGTTGCGCTCCTTTAAGCAGAACACTAGATATGAGCCGAGAATACGCAGGCCATTAAAGAGGGAAAAGCCGTTTTACCCTTCTTTACGCGCTAATCTGCTAATTGTTTGAGCAGGGTGGTGATTTTGACAGCGAAAAAACAGGAAATGGCTGTTTTTCATGCGAACAGTCAGATACAGGCTTTACATCGATAATCGGGATGTTTATAGTGCGCGTCATTGCGGAGGGGTGGCCGAGCGGCTTAAGGCAGCGGTCTTGAAAACCGCCGATGGGAAACCATCCGAGAGTTCGAATCTCTCCTCCTCCGCCACTTTATCTGCCTCGGGCAATAAAGTGGCAAAATGTCAGCTGATTATTTTGCCAATGCAGTACTGTTTCAAAACGGAGGGGTGGCCGAGTGGCTTAAGGCAGCGGTCTTGAAAACCGCCGATGGGAAACCATCCGAGAGTTCGAATCTCTCCTCCTCCGCCAGATTTTACAGGCCAGCACTGAGTGCTGGCCTGTTTCGTTTCTGCCTTCCTCTGTTCTTCTGCCATGCCGAAAAGGCGCACTGAGCCGCATCCGGCTTTGCATTCATCTCTCTTTATCCTCTCTGCTATAGTCTACTCACCGTTTTTGCAAACATCTGGCGCTTTTCTGAGGCGAGCTGAGTTACACTAGGGATTACATCGCTCTGAGGCGAGCTAATCGGTTGATAGCCAGAGTGTTTCTTTACTGAATGAATGGAATAGGCACAATGATCAAGAAACTGAGTCTTTGCGCATTGTCAGTGCTCGCAGCATTGCCGGTCGGAACCGTCGCGCTGGCGGCTGAAGGTGATATGCAGCTGCAGCAGGTCCTGATGCTAAGCCGTCACAATCTGCGTGCGCCGCTGGCCGATAACGGCAGCGTGCTGGAGCAGTCCACCAAAAAAAGCTGGCCACAGTGGGACGTTCCTGGCGGTCAGCTGACCACCAAAGGTGGCGTGCTGGAAATCTACATGGGTAATTATACCCGTCAGTGGCTGGCCCAGCAGGGACTGGCGAAGAACGGCAGCTGTCCTGACAGCAATAATGTCTTTGTCTATGCCAACAGCCTGCAGCGTACCGTTGCGACCGCCCAGTTCTTTGTCAATGGCGCTTTCCCGGGCTGTGACATCGCGGTCACGCATCAGGATGCGATGGGCACCATGGATCCTATCTTTAATCCGGTCATCACGGATGGCAGCGAAGCCTTCAACAAGAAAGCGCTGGCCGCGATGGCTGCCGAAAATGAAAAACTCTCGCTGAAGCCTGCTTTCCAGCGTCTTGAGAAGATTGTTGACTATAAATCTTCGCCTGCCTGTAACAATAAAAAGCAGTGCGATCTGAGCAGCGGTCAGAACACCTTCAGCGCGGAAAATGGCAAAGAGCCGAATGTCAGTGGCCCGCTGAAAGTGGGTAACTCGCTGATGGATGCGTTCACCCTGCAATATTATGAAGGTTTCCCGCTGGAGCAGGTGGCGTGGGGACAGATCAAGACGCCTGAACAGTGGAAAGAGCTGTCGGCCATTAAAAATGGCTATCAGGACGCGCTGTTTACCAGTCCGGATATCTCGCGCGAAGTAGCGGCCCCGCTGGTGGATTACATCCGCAGTCAGCTGGTCGATCAGGATAAAGCCAGCGCACCAGCTATTACGCTGATGGTGGGGCACGATTCAAACATTGCCTCGCTGCTGAGCGCGTTGCAGGTGAAGCCGTATGAGCTGCCTGATACCTGGGAAAAAACGCCGATTGGCGGTCAGGTTGTCTTTGAACGCTGGCACGACGCAAAGAATGACAAAGACCTGCTCAAAGTCGAATATGTCTATCAGAGTGCCGATCAGCTGCGCAATGCGGACGTGCTGAGTCTGAAAAACCCGCCGAAACGTGTGACGCTGCAACTGGCGGGCTGCCCGACGGATGCTAACGGCTATTGCAGCTGGGATCAGTTCTCTCAGGCGCTGAACGCGGCGCTGCAGGGCACGCCAATGCAGCCAGCCGCTGCACCACAGCCAGCCGCCGCGACGCCATCTGATGACGACAGTGCGAAAGCCGCTGCGACGCAGGATGCTGCCGCTGACAAAGCGGAAGCCGATAAGGCGACCGCAGACAAAGCGCAGTCGGATGCGGATAAGGCTGCCGCAGATAAAGCCGCCGCCGACAAAGCCGCAGCGGAGAAGGCCAGAGCGGAGAAAGCTGCCGCCGACAAAGCCGCAGCAGAGAAGGCCCGAGCGGAGAAAGCTGCCGCTGACAAAGCCGCAGCGGAGAAGGCTAAAGCGGATAAAGCTGCCGCTGATAAAGCGGCGGCTGAGAAGGCCAAAGCGGAGAACGCGGCTGCTGCCAAAGCGGATGACGCAGCGGCGAAATCAGCCGGTGACAACGCCACGGCTGACAAGGCTGATACTGCAACACCGTCTGCCAGCGCGCAGAACGATAAAACAAAGTCAGCGGCTGAAGCGACACCGTAATATCCCTATCCTGCTGACAATAAAAAACCCCGTCGAGACGGGGTTTTTTTATACCTGCGGCAGCCTATCCCGCCACAACAACCAGTTTCTGGTTAGCAAACTCTTTGATGCCCAGATCGGAAAGTTCACGACCATAGCCGGAACGTTTCACGCCGCCAAAAGGCAGCTCTGCGGAGGTGTCGCTCTGCGAGTTAATAAACACCATGCCGGTTTCAATGGCAGAAGCGAGCCTGCGGCCACGGGCAATATCCCGCGTCCAGACGGAGCCGCCAAGACCATAGTGAGAGTCGTTGGCCAGCGCTACCGCGGCCTGGTCGTCTGCCACCACATAGACCTGTGCCACCGGGCCAAAGAACTCCTGATAGTAAGCCGGATTATCGGGTGTGATGCCGGTCAGAATCGTGGGCTGGTAATAACAGCCCACGCCGTCAACGGCTTTACCGCCGGTCAGCAGTTTTGCGCCGCTGGCAACAGCTTCATCAACCTGTTTAACCAGACGGTCGCGTGCATCTGCCGAGGAAAGCGGACCCAGCGTGGTCTTCTCATCCAGCGGATCACCCAGCGTCGCCGCGCTCAGCGCCGCGCTGAACTGGCTGATAAAGCGATCGGCAATTTTCTCATGCAGAATAAACCGTTTTGCCGCCGTACAGACCTGACCGCAGTTGCTCAGGCGCGCCTGCACACCCTGACGCACGGCTTCATCAAGATTGGCATCATCCAGTACGACAAAGACGTCGTTGCCGCCCAGCTCCAGCGTCGATTTCTTCAGGTGCTTACCGGCCTGTTCGGCCACGGCACTACCGGCGCGCTCGGAACCGGTCAGGGCAACCCCCTGAACCCGATCGTCAGCAATCAGATCCGCGACCTGTTCCGTAGAGATAAACAGGTTCGTCCAGGCTCCTTCAGGCGCACCTGCTTCGCGAACCAGTTTTTCAAAGACATCGGCACAGTGCGGTACGATATTGGCATGTTTTGCCAGCACCGGGTTACCCAGCGCGAGGTTAGGCGCCAGCACGCGCATCAGCTGATAGTAGGGGAAGTTCCACGGCTCAACGGCCACCAGAACACCAATCGGGTGATACTCAACCCAGGCTTCGCCCAGCTCACTGTGGTAGGTGTGCGGCTGCAGGATGCGCTCAGCATTCTCAGCGTAGTAGCGGGCAATCTGCGAGCAGATTTTGACTTCGCCCCGGCTCTGACCAATCAGTTTACCCATCTCTTTACTGGCGATGGTGGCGAGTTCTTCCGCACGGCTATCAATCAGGTCAGCCAGCTTTTTCAGTACCTGCAGGCGCGGCTGAATGTCCCCTTTGCTCCAGGAGGAGTGGAACAGCTGGTCGGCGACTTTCAGGGCATGGCTGACGGCGGCATCATCATGGGATGGCCAGCTCTTCAGCAACTGGTTGTTGGCGGGATTAATGCTTTGATAGGAAGACATAGCGTTCTCCTTGGTGAGCGAAAAAATTGAGGGCGGGAAGATCCCGCCCCTGAATCAGACGTTTTTACGTTCTACGGGTTTGTCATCCCAGGTCAGGAGATCTTTATCGGTTTTTTCAAAGGCGCGAATCAGTACATCGTCACTGCCCTGCTGACGCCAGATCTCTTCTGCCAGTCTCTCATCGTAATCAGCCACTTCGAAAATGGCCTCAGCAATTTCAGGGGAGGTATGACGCAGACTGGCCCATTCGCCAACGTGATGTGCTTTTGATTGTTCAGTAGACATACTTTTCTCCTTTGATTAAATCAGTCCTGCAGTTTAGTGGTCAGGCTGGCAACATGTTCGCCCTGAAAACGGGCGATGTTCAGCTCCGCTTCCGTGGGCTGACGTGAGCCATCCCCGCCTGCCAGGGTGGTCGCACCATAAGGTGTTCCGCCGCGCACCTGAGAGATATCAAACAACTCTTTGGTGCCATAGCCGATGGGCACGATCACCATGCCGTGATGCGCCAGGGTGGTCCAGACCGAGGTAATGGTCTGTTCCTGACCGCCGCCGGTGCCGGTTGAGGTGAAGACGCTGGCGACCTTGCCAAACAGGGCACCTGATGCCCACAGGCCGCCGGTGCGATCCCAGAAGGTGCGCATCTGACCGGACATGTTGCCGAAGCGGGTCGGGGTGCCGACGATAATGGCGTCATACTGCGGCAGCACATCCGGCGTCGCCTCTGCCGCCAGCTGATCGGTTTTGCCGCCCACCTCCGCAAAGCGACTGGCCTCCATCGTTTCTGGTACCCGCAGGATATCCACTTCCGCGCCGGGAACCCGACGAGCGCCTTCAGCAACCGCGTTCGCCATCGTTTCGATATGTCCGTACATTGAGTAATAAAGCACCAGAATCTTAGCCATTGATCTCTCCAGGTGGTTTAGACGTCCAGAAAAAGTATAGAAGAGCTTTCGTTTTACGCAGGGGAGGGAAGGAATGGGCGGGTTTAGCTGTGTAATAATTCCGCAGCTAATCGGTTGTAAGCCAGAGGAATGTTCGTTATTTAGTCAAATCGGTGGTGAATAGTCTGTTGCTAAATGTGACTGTGCGCGGGATGAAAGCAGAATCTGGCTATTCTTTAACCATGGGTTGAATCCAGGCCCCGGGCCGTCAGCTCTCGACTTTCTCATTCTTATTTATCGCACTACGCGACAGGAGCACATCATGACAACACATCGTGGCGGTTCAGGTAATTTTGCTGAAAACCGTGAACGTGCCGCAGAAGCGGGACGCAAAGGGGGCAAAAACAGCGGCGGTAATTTTAAAAACGATCCGCAGCGTGCCGCGCGTGCCGGCGAAAAGGGCGGACGCAGCAGTCCGAAGAAAACGGACGCTTAATCCCCTGATAGCCGCCGGTAAGATCCGGCGGTTAACGTCGTTGCTTTTCCCCCTCGCTCTCCTCCACAATGTTGTCCGAATCTTTTATCAGGTGAATTATGTCGGACACTCTCCGCGGCTTATCCCTGCGCCTGACGCGGCAGGAGCTGGTGTTAATCTTTATAACTATGATCTGGGGCGGGACCTTTCTGGTGGTGCATCGGGCGATGCAGCACTCGGGACCCTTCTTTTTCGTCGGTCTGCGTTTTGCCACCGCCGCACTGCTGCTGGCGCTCTTTTTCCGGCGCTATCTCAAAGGAATAACCTGGCTGGAAGTGAAAGCCGGGACGCTGATTGGCCTGTCGATTGCCGGCGGTTACGGTCTGCAGACCTGGGGAATGCAGACCATCTCCAGCAGTCAGTCCGCGTTTCTCACTGCGCTCTACGTGCCGGTGGTGCCGCTGCTGCAATGGCTGTTTTTACGACGTCCGCCGGGCATCATGTCATGGCTGGGGATTGTGCTGGCCTTCACCGGTCTGCTGCTGGTGGCGGGGCCGCAGGATGGCCGTATCAGCCTGAATGCCGGGGAGATAGCCACCCTGTTCAGTACGCTGGCGATTGCCGCTGAGATTATCTTAATCAGCCGCTTTGCCAGTCGGGTCGATGTGCGTCGCGTGACGATGATCCAGCTCGCGGTGGCGTCGCTGTGCGCCTTTGCGCTGATGATCCCCAATGGGGAGACGGTACCTGTGATTTCCATGCCGCTGCTGTTCAGTGCGCTGGGACTGGGCGCCGCCAGCGCACTGATTCAGGTCACGATGAACTGGGCGCAGCGCAGCGTGTCACCCACGCGTGCCACGGTTATTTACGCCGGTGAGCCGGTCTGGGCGGGTGTGGTCGGACGTATCGCCGGTGAGCGACTGCCTGCACTGGCGCTGGTAGGTGGGGCGCTGATTGTCTGTGGCGTGATTGTCAGTGAACTGCGGCTGAAACGAAAGAAAGCGGTGCAGCCTGCTGCCACACCGCTGGAGTAGTTAACCCTGCTGACGCGCCAGCTTATCCTGCTGCATGGCGCGGTTACGGCGCAGAATGGCATTGAGGATAATCGCCCCAAAGGTCGCCGTGCCGATGCCGCCCAGCGTGAATGAACCGATTTTAAGCGCAAAGTCACCTGCGCCAAGGACCAGCGTCGTCGCCACCATGATCAGGTTACTGTTCTGGCCTAAATCGACCTGATTCTGTACCCAGATGCGCGCGCCCGCCACCGCAATCAGTCCGAAGACCACAATCGAGGCACCGCCGATCACCGGCGCCGGAATGGTGTGGATTAGCGCACCGAACTTCGGCGAGAAACCGGCCAGGATCGCGATGACCGCCGCAGCAACAAATGCCAGCGTCGAGTAGACCTTGGTCACTGCCATCACCCCGATGTTTTCCGCATAGGTGGTCACCCCGCTGCCGCCGATTGAACCGGAGAGCATCGTGGCAAGACCATCGCCCACAAAGGCGCGTCCCATATACGGGTCGAGGTTGCGTCCGGTCATGCCCGCTACCGCTTTCAGGTGGCCGAGGTTCTCCGCCACCAGGATAATGGCGACGGGGGCGATTAATACCATCGCATGCAGATCGAAGGTCGGCGAGGTGGTATGCGGCAGACCAAACCACGCCGCCTGTGACAGCGCCGTAAAATCCACCGGCTTGCCCAGTCCCAGAACGTTAGTCAGCAGGGCATAGATCGCCCACGCCAGAATCAGCCCCACCAGAATCAGCAGGCGCTGAACCATTCCGCGGGTAAAGACAGCCACCAGGCCAATACATAACACGGTCATCACCGCGATCCAGCTGTCGAAGGCGGAGGCGGAGACGCTGTGCACCGCAATCGGCGCCAGATTCAGCCCGATAGCCATCACCACGGCTCCGGTCACCACGGGCGGCATCAGATTCTCAATCCAGCGGGTGCCGGATTTCATTACCACCACGCCTATCAGCGTATAGAGCAGGCCGCAGGCGATGACGCCACCCAGCGCCACGCTGAGGTTGGGGTTCAGTCCCTGACCGCTGAAACCGGTCACCGCAATCACAACGCCCACAAACGCGGCGCTCGACCCGAGATAGCTGGGCACGCGACCGCCGGTAATAAAGAAGAACAGCAGGGTCCCTATTCCGGAGACCAGAATCGCCAGATTGGGATCCAGTCCCATCAGCAGCGGCATCAGCACCGTTGCGCCAAACATCGCCACCGCGTGCTGTAAACCCAGCACCAGCGTCTGCCCCGCAGGCAGTGTCTCATCCGGGGCGATAATACCGTTTTCTGTTAAAGCCGACTTCTTTTGCCATTGCGGAAACCAGGATCGTGCCATCGTCTACTCCAGAGCGTTATGAATGCCGGTGGGTTTCAGGGAAGGGTTATCAGGCTTCCTGCCGCATCAGGGGATGGTATCCCCGGTCAAACCAGGCCAGGCCGTGAGAATCGTCGTTGCGCACCACGGCCAGGACTTCACAGAACAGGGTGTCATGGGTGCCGACGCTGACAATCTGAGTGATCCGGCAGTCAAAGGAGGCGACCGCGCCGCTCAGCACCGGCGAGCCGGTAACGGCCGTCGACCACTCTGCAGCCACAAACCGCTCAGCCATCGGGGTTTTACCACCAAACAGCGTGGAGAGCGCTTCATGGCCCGCCGCCAGGGTGTTGACGCAGAGCTGCATGTTTTCGCGGAACACCGGATAAACCGAGGCCGAACGGTTCAGGCAGACCAGCAGTGTAGGGGGCGCATCCGTGACACTGCACACCGCAGAGGCGGTGAAGCCTGCGCGTCCGGCAGGACCTTCCGTGGTAATGATGTTGACCGCCGCGCCCAGGCGCGACATCGCATGACGAAAGGCCGTTTTGTCAACGGCAGGGGTAAGGGTATCCAGGCTCATAATCTTCTCCGCAAAAGCTTAGACGACGCGCTGCAGGGGCTGCACGTCATCGGTCTGATCCAGCCACTGCAGCAGCCGGGCATTAAAGGTTTCGGCGTCGGTGACGCTCATGGCGTGTCCGCCCCAGGCCATTCTCTGCTCCGTGGCGTTGGGCAGTGCGGCAGCCAGCACGGATGAGCAGCTCCACGGCACCAGCAGGTCATCTTCACTGGCGATCACCAGCACCGGTTGCGGGATTGCGGCTACCCGGGCGCTGAAATCTGCGCTCATCAGGGCGTGCAGCCGGCGCATCAGGTTTTCCATGCCCTGAAAATGGGCGACATGATGACTGTCCTCCTGCTCAAGCCGCGTCTGATGCTGCGCCATCCATTCTGCCGGATAGAGAAACAGCGGCTGAGCACGGACAAAGGCCTCCACGCCGACGTTCAGCAGCAGATCCTGGCGCACCTGAAAGCAGCGGCGGGTATGGGGATGCAGCGACAGCCAGCCGTTGATCACCACGATCCGCTCGATCCGCTCCGGGTAATCCAGCGCCAGCTGCATCCCCAGCAGGCCACCCAGCGCATGACCAATCAGGCTGAAGCGCAGGATGCCGTGCTGCGCCAGCGCATCGGCCAGCTCCGCCGCCATCATCGCCATGCTGTAGCCCTCCGGCAGCGTGTCAGCACTGCGTCCGGTGCCGCGCTGGTCATAACAGACCACCCGATAGCGTGTCGTCAGCGCCGCCAGCTGTGGCTGCCAGAAACCGGCTACGCCGCCCAGCCCGGAGGAGAGCACCAGCGTCGGTGCATCGGGATTTTGCAGGCCCAGAATATCCAGCTGCATCAGACCTCCGGCTTGCCAATGTGGGCCACGCTGGCGATCTCAATCAGCGCATCCGGTTTGACCAGCCCGCACTGAATACAGAATCGGGCGGGTTTATCGCCGGGAAAGTAGTCGGCGTAGACCTGGTTCACCGCACCATAGTTTGCCCAGTCGGTGATAAAAATAGAGTTGAAGGTGACATCCGCCATCGTGCCACCCGCGGTTTCAATCACCTTTTTAATGGTTTCCAGTACGTGGCGGGTCTGCGCGGCGGCATCCCCGACATGCACCACGTTGTTGTCAGCATCAAACGGCAGCGTGCCCGAAACATAGACCACGCCATCTGCCAGCGTGCCAGGGACAAACGGGGCGATGGGCGTCGTGGTACCCGGCGGAACAATGATACTTTTTGGCATAGCGTCATCCTCGGTGATCAGGGGGCTTTCAGGCTTTCGCAGAAGGTCTCGACATCCGATACCCAGCCAAAAAAGGTTTCGATATTGAACAGCGCCGCCTGCTGGGCAAATGGCGGGCCTGCCTGGTAGGTTGCGTCTTCCAGCACCACGCCGAAGTACTCCAGAAAGAAGCCGTCGCGCAGCGTCGATTCCACACAGACGTTGGTGGCAATGCCGGTAAAGATCAGATGACGAATGCCGCGACTGCGCAGCATGCTGTCGAGCGGCGTGTTATAGAAGCCGCTGTAGCGCGATTTAGGCAGCACAATGTCCCCGGGCTGCGGCACCAGTTCATCCACCAGTGCGTAATCCCAGCCGCCTTTAGAAAGCAGCGTGCCCTGCAGTTCAGGTCGTTTGCGCATGGTTTTCAGCGCATTAGATTTGTGGAAGTTGGGCGAACCGGCATCACCGGCTTCAACATAGTCACTGTCCCAGCCGTTCTGGAACCAGATAATCTGCACGCCTGCGGCACGCGCCGCCGTCACTGCCTGATGAATCTTCGCTATCACCGGTTGCGTGGCGGAAACATCAAAGCCCGCCAGGTCAAGATAACCCCCTTCAGTGGCGTAGGCGTTCTGCATATCGACCACGATCAGCGCACTCTGACCGGGTGGAAAAGCAATCGGCTCTGGCCGGGCTGGCAGTTCGACCTGAGTCACGTCAGGCGTGTGAGCGCAGTAAACGGTATTCATCATGCCACCTCCTTCTGTGCATCCAGCAGGGCGCTGCGACAGCGCATCAGCGGCTGGATGTGCTGTCCGAAGTTCTCGATTCCTTCCAGGAAATCATCAAAGGTCAGCAGCACGCCGTGGGTGCCTTCAACCTGAGCCACTTCATCCAGCATCCGCGCCACGCTGGCCCAGGAGCCGACCAGGGTACCCATATTGATGTTGACGGCAGAGGTGGGGTCGGCCATCTGGCGCACGTTGGTGTCGCTGCCCGATTTGGTATCCTGCTGACTCTGGGTGGTCAGCCAGGAGAGCGCCTCTTCATCGGCACCGGCTTTATAGTGTTCCCACTTCGCCCGCGCTTCCTCATCGGTTTCCGCGGCAATGATCATGAACAGGACGTAGGAGCCGACGTCGCGACCGGCTTTCTCCGCCGCCTGTTTCATGCGAATCGAGGTTGAGCTGAACGCGGCAGGGGTGTTTACCCCTTTACCAAAGCAGAAGTTGTAATCGGCATACTGTGCGGAGAAGGCCATACCGGCGTCGCTCTGACCGGCGCAGATGACCTTCATCGGGCGCTGCGGCTGCGGACTGACGCGACAGTCGTTCATGGTGAAGAATTCACCTTTAAAGTCCGATTTTCCGGTGCCCCACAGGTCGCGCAGCACGGTAACGTATTCGGTCAGATAGGCGTAGCGGCTGCTGAAGTACTCATCGCCAGGCCACATACCCATCTGTTCATATTCCGGTTTCTGCCAGCCGGTGACCAGGTTGACGCCGAAACGGCCGCCAGAGATGGAGTCAATGGTGGACGCCATGCGCGCCACAATGGCCGGTGGCAGCGTCAGGGTGGCGGCAGTGGCATAAATTTCAATACGTGAGGTGACGGCTGCCAGACCAGCCATCAGGGTGAATGACTCCAGGTTATGATCCCAGAATTCTGTTTTTCCGCCGAAGCCGCGCAGTTTGATCATCGAAAGCGCAAAGTCGAAATGGTAATGCTCTGCTTTCAGTACGATTGCCTTATTGAGTTCAAAGGTTGGCATGTACTGCGGTGCATTGGAGGAGATCAGCCAGCCATTGTTACCAATCGGAATAAAGACGCCTATCTTCATGTGAAACCTCGTTGCGATGGGGGAAAGGTGTTTCACGCGCGGCACTGCATCCTGCCTCATCCCTGTGGGCTGCGCTCAGTCACAATTTTGCAAACCCTGTGCCACAATTTTTAATTGTTTATATAACAATGGGTTAAAATGAAGAGGAAAAATAAAAGTGGAGTGACTGGTCCATTTCAGACCGTTTGGTCAAAATTCGCTGCACGTTTTCCATGCAGGCTGAGCAAAAAAGGTGCAGCACGCTGGTTAGGCAGCCAGAGATCCCTTTGCTATGATGCGATGACACCTGACGGATGAGGTAAGGCAGTGAAAACCGATGAAAAAAAGCCAACGCGTCGTTCACGCGCGGTGGCGGCAAAGCGAGCGGCGATACTGGATGCGGCGCTGACCCTGTTCTCGCAGTTTGGTATTCATGGCACCAGCCTCGATAAGGTGGCCGAACTGGCAGACGTTTCCAAAACCAATCTGCTCTACTATTTTCCCTCGAAAGAGGCGCTCTATGTGGCGGTGCTGAAACAGATTCTGGATGTCTGGCTGGCGCCGCTGCGCGCGCTGGCACACGATCAGGATCCGCTGATGGCCATCCGGCGCTATATCCGGCTGAAGCTGGAGGTGTCGCGCGATCATCCTCAGGCCTCCCGGCTGTTCTGCCTGGAGATGCTGCAGGGCGCACCGCTGCTGAAAGGGGAGCTGGCGGGCGACCTCAAGCAACTGGTGGATGATAAGGCGGCGATAATTGAGCGCTGGATTGATGAAGGGCGTCTGGCTGGCGTCCAGCCGCAGCATCTGATCTTTATGCTCTGGGCCACAACGCAGCACTATGCCGATTTCGCCACGCAGGTGGAGGCGGTGACCGGACAGACCCTCAGCGACGCCGCGTTCTTTGAGCAGACTGTTGAGAACGTTCAGCGCATGATCATTGAAGGCATTCGCGTACGCTGATTCCGGCCAGGTTCACGGTTCGGTAACGGAGTTAATCTATGGATTCTGTTTCGCAGTGGGTACTGGGCGCCTCCGTCAGCGTCGCGGTGATGGGGCGTCGGGTTCCGATCTGGCAGGCGGCACTGGTTGGGGGTGTCTGCGGCACCCTGCCCGATCTGGATGTCTTTATCGATCATGGCGATGCAATACGCAACATGACGCTGCATCGCACTGAAAGTCATGCGCTGCTCTGGCTCACGCTGATCTCCCCGCTGGTTGCCTGGCTGGTGGCGGGGCTATGTCGTCAACGGGTGGCATGGCGGGCGTGGTGGCCCGCCATCTGGCTGGCACTGATCACGCACCCGCTGCTCGACCTGATGACGGTGTATGGCACCCAGCTTGGCCTGCCGCTCACCGACTTTCCCTATGCGATTGGCAGCATCTACATTATCGATCCCCTCTATACACTGCCGCTGCTGGTGGGGCTGGCTGTGGCGCTCTGGCGTGGCGGCGAACGGGGGCTGCGCGGCAACCGGCTGGGATTAACGCTGAGCTCGCTTTATCTGGTCTGGAGCGTGGTGATTCAGGGCGTGGCAGGCTGGCAGATCCGGCAGTCGCTGACCGGGCAGGGGATACCGACCGATAAGGTTCTGGTGACGCCAACGGCGTTCAATACGCTGGTCTGGCGCAGCGTGATCCTGACCGGCGACCGTTATGGCGAAGCTTACTGGTCGTTACTGTCGCCTTCGCGACCGCTACAGGTGACGTGGTATCCGCGTCATCCCGAACTTTACAAAGGGTTTCGTGGCAGCTGGTATGCAGAACGCGTCGCCTGGTTCAGCCACGGTTTTTATGCCCTGCGTGAGCAAGATGGGCAGACGACGATAGCTGACCTGCGTATGGGCGAAGGGGAAAACTATACCTTTACCTTTGGTCTCGGCACGCCTCAGCAGCCCGATCCCCGGCCGCAGCGCTTACCTTCTGAACGGCCTTCGTTGTCCGCCAGCTTTTCTGCGCTGGGCGAACGCCTGTAAAAAAGCCCGGTCATCTGACCGGGCTTCCTCTCTGACAGGCAGAACTAGCGACTGCGTGAGCCGCGATGACGCAGCCACCAGCCCACACCCAGCAGGGCGAACCAGAGTGGCGTCACCATCAGCGCCTGGCGCGTATCATCCTGCAGGGTCAGCAGCACCAGCACAAAGGCAAAGAAGGCCATGCAGACCCAGCACATCAGCTTGCCCAGCGGCATCTTAAAGCCGGATTCCGCATGACGCTGCGGATGCTTTTTGCGATAGGCCAGATAGCTGCACAGGATGATAGTCCAGACAAACATAAACAGAATCGCCGAGACGGTGGTTACCAGGGTGAAGACCGTCATCACATCCGGGATCAGGTAGATTAACGCCACGCCCGCCAGCAGGCAGAAGCAGGAGAAAAACAGACCGGTGGTCGGGACGGCGCGGGCTGAGAGCCGGCCAAAGGCGCGGCTGGCAACCCCCTGCTGTGACAGACCATAGAGCATCCGGCTGGTGGAGAAGATGCCGCTGTTCGCGGAGGAGGCAGCTGAGGTCAGCACCACAAAGTTGACGATACTCGCGGCAGCGGGCAGGCCAATCAGGACAAACATCTCAACAAACGGGCTGCGATCGGCCATCACCTGGGTCCATGGCGTCACCGCCATAATGACCATCAACGCCAGCACATAAAACATAATGACCCGCAGCGGGATGGCATTAATCGCGCGTGGCAGGACTTTATGCGGATCGTGAGTCTCTGCCGCCGCCGTGCCAACCAGTTCAATCCCGACAAAAGCGAACACCGCAATCTGGAATCCGGCAAAGAAGCCGCTGAGCCCTTTCGGGAACAGTCCGCCATGATCCCAGATGTTGCTCAGTGCCGCCGTACCGCCGCCCGGAGAGGGGTAGTGGATGGAGACCAGCACAATGCCCGTCACGATCAGCGCGACAATGGCGACGATTTTAATAATCGCAAACCAGAACTCCATCTCGCCGAACAGCTTGACGGTCGCAATGTTGAGTGCCAGAAAGACCACCACGCAGAGCAGGGCGCTCATCCAGATCGAGAAGCCCGGAAACCAGAGCTGGAAATAGGCGCTGATGGCCACCACGTCAGCGATGCCGGTGACCACCCAACAGAACCAGTAGGTCCAGCCGGTAAAGTAGCCTGCCCAGGGGCCGAGCAGATCCGCGGCAAAGTCGCTGAACGATTTATACTCCAGATTGGAGAGCAGCAGTTCTCCCATCGCGCGCATGACAAAGAACAGCATAAAGCCGATGATCATATAGACGAAAATGATCGAGGGGCCGGCCAGGCTGATGGTTTTACCTGAACCCATAAACAGGCCGGTTCCGATCGCGCCGCCGATGGCGATCAGCTGAATGTGTCGGTTGTGCAGGTTGCGCCGTAGCTTGTCAGGGCCTTCCTGCGTCAAGGGGGCATCTTTAGATTGATCGACCATAGAATACTCTTTCCTGTCTTGATGTTGTGTCAGCTCTGCTGGCTGATAATGAATAGCCTTACCCGAAGGGCTGGTCGGCATAAGATAGAGGAAGTCACCCCAAAGCCGGTAACAGTTTTTTACCTGATGTGACACCGGCCATGGTCAGCCAGAGCAATCGTTGCGCATTCTGGTTAATCGTGCGTCAGCCAGGGTAAGGATTCATCACGTTATGTCAGTTGCACAGCGCAGCGTGAATCTGGCTTCTACACTTTTTGTTTGCTAATCATCATGCTGCGAGAGGGGTTATGCGCACGCTTATCCTGTTTTTGCTGTTAATCGCGCTGGGCTGGATGAGTCTGCCATGGCTGAAGCAGCATCTGCCACCGCAGTTCAATCCCTTTACCCCGCTCGCCGTTACCGATCCTCCGGGCTGGATGACCCGGATTAAGATGAAACGGCTGGCCAGCGATCCCGATGCCTGCCTTGCCGTGATGCGCCGCGCTCAGCAGGCCGGGTGGGTGACGTTCAGCGAACGACCGGCAGTGTCGGGCAACTGTCCCCTCAGCGACCCGCTGCGCATTCAGCGATTTGGTCCGGTGAGCCTCAGCAGCAGCTTTCTGGCGAGCTGTCCGATGGCGGTTGCCAGTACGATGTATGCCCTGCGCAGTCGTCAACAGACCGCCAGGGATATGCAGAGTCCACTGGTACGGATTACGCATGTTGGCAGCTACGCCTGCCGTAACATTTATCATCGCGCGCAGGGGCGATTGAGTGAACATGCCACCGCCGATGCCTGGGATGTGACCGGCTTCCAGCTGGCGGATGGTCAGCGGCTTGAGGTCAGTCGTCACTGGCAGCAGCCCGGGCAAAAATCGGCCATGCTGCATACCTTGTGGCGGGGGGGATGTGAGGTGTTTGGCAATGCGCTGGGCCCGGATTACAACACGGCACACGCTTCACATTTTCATCTGGGGATGCGGGGCGCGGGCTATTGCCGGTAAATCATCAGTCAGGACTAATACCATCTTTGATTAATAATTGATCGGCTATCTGTAAAAATTCAGTCCAGTTATCTGCTGGAATCTGGCACCGGCCGCTAATCATTCATTCGCTGACAGAACAACATTAAGGCATTTGATTTTAGTGCCATCTATTTAAAGAGTAAAACTGTCCGCCGAATAAATGCGCTATTCCCTTTTTTCTCTTCTCTCATCAAATTCTCGTCACTGAGCGACAGAATGAAAATATTTCACCATGCAGACAGCCGAATTAAGTGAAATGAGAAGGGAAAATTAACAGATGCGCTGGGACGCCATCTCTGTTTTTTTTACAGGCAGGATTATTTTTCAGATAGTTTAACCCGGTGACTACCTTTAATGTCATTCTGCTGACTAAACTACGATAAAGGGTGAGCCTGCTATTGAAACAGCCGCTTCGCTTTTAACGGGATCGAAATCAGGCTGAAGAGATAAGTGAGGCTTATCAGGAAGCGGTTTTTGCCTGACCTTTTCTTTTGCAGGCTGTCAGGATGATAAACAGCAAAAAGCCGCCGGATGGCAGAAGAAAATAGAGGGTGGTCAGGAGCCGCGGGTTAACTTAAGCAACAGAACTGGCGCAGGTCTGCAGAAAAACGCAGCACAACATTTGCGCTCCTGAGCCCGCAGCGGCAGGCCAGCGAGCCTCTCCGCCTGCCTCGCCGCGTTTCCCAGCGGCTGGATGATCCGGCAGCCAGCTGCATGCCGGAGAGGTTTAAAAACGCCGATCTTATTTCCTGATGAGAAATATGTTGGCGGTTCCTGGGGAGGCAGCGTTAATCGAATTGAATTAACGTCTTGTTTACTCATTATTTACTCAATAAGCAGTAGCGCTATTTATTATTTCCGCTCCATTTGCAAATTTGCGATAAAGTGTCACCAGGTGACAGGCATTGAAATCCTATAAGAAAAATCTTATTCTTAGGGTGTGATTGAAAATGGCGTGACTGACCTCACATTGCCCGGACAGGGACACGTTTTCACTCCGCCATGACGATGAAAGGTAAAAGGCGCTTCATCAGGCAACGGATTCATCTCTGACGATATATTCATTTTTTCTGAAAAATTTAAACTCTCTGATGAGTCTGATTGAATAGCATCGGAAGGGCGGGTGAAAATAATGCTGAGGCAATATGAGTAGTGAAAATTATTTCGCCTGGCGAAGCAGTGTGAAAGAACAATTTCAGGCATTAACGACCTCATCTGAATTGAAGGCGTTATTGCAACATTTTACGGAATCATTAGGCTTCGATTATTTTGCTTTTTTGATTCAGCACCCGGTGCCATTTACCCGACCGCGCATTCATTTATACAGCACCTATCCCACATTATGGGTTAAGCGATATGAGAAGCAGAATTATTACGCGGTGGACCCGGTGCTCAGCTTGTGTCAGCGACCCGGGAGGGGGATGGCATGGACGGAGGCGCAGTTTGCTGACGCAGGCAACCTGTGGCGGGAGTCGCGGGAATATGGGCTTCAGAGCGGTTTTTCTTGCTCTGCAATGGCACCAAATCGCGTCATTGGTATATTATCTATATCGTCCCAACAGCCCATTTCTGTCCAGCTCTGCCATGCTGAGCTGGAGGTGAAACTCCACCTTTTAGCGGAACTAAGCCTGGATACGCTGGAACGCTTTAGCGATGATGCGATGATGGTACTGAAAAATGCGTTAAGTCAGCGCGAGCTGGAAATTCTGAAATGGACAGCCGAAGGAAAAACGGCGGTCGAGATTTCACTTATTTTATCCATCTCTGAACATACCGTTAACTTTCATCAAAAAAATATGCAAAAGCGTTTCAATGTTTCCAATAAAACGCAGATTGCCTGTTATGCAGCCGCAATCGGACTGATTTGAACATCAACAACTGCCACCTTTGGCAGTTTCTTTGTACGGGTCAGTTGTCTACCCTGCGCCGGAACTTTGCCAGGCTGGCGCAAAAAATCATTGCAACATGGGGATGTCAGAGGCGCATGATGAAAATAGTGCAAACGCAGTTAAAGGATATGCCATCCTCTTTGCTCGCCGAGCTGGGCAGCTACCGTTACAGCGTCTTTGCGCGCGGCGAAGGGTGGTCTATTCCCCCGCGCCTGAGCACGCCAGGACAGGAGTATGATCGCTACGATCGTTCAGATGTGACCTGGCTGATCGCATGGAATGCCCGTGCAGGGATCTGCGGCTGTGCCCGCCTGATGCCCTGGTTTGAGCCTGAGCAGAGTGAAGGCATCGTGCTGCCCTTCAGCCATGAGAAAGTCTGGGAAATGTCGCGCTTCTCTGCACGCCTGGATGTGGATGCCGAACTGCCGCTGAACATACTCTGGCACGCGGTACAGCTGGCGGAACTGCACGGCATGGAGTACATCATCAGTTCGGCAACGCCAATGCTGGAGAAGATGTTTGAGCAGCATCAGGTGGTCTATGAGCCACTCACACCCGGCCTGATTCTGTCAGAAGATAATCTGTTTGCGATCCGTATTCCGGTGACTCAGCCTGCGCTGGCAGAGAAGTATCGGGGCACCCGACGCTTCAGCCCGGAAGAGGTGCTGCCGACGCTGGGTGTGTCGGTCAACTGGCAGTCGCATAATTAGGTCAATTGCCCCCGCGGCTGGGGGCAACACAACACGCTTACTGACGGTAGGCGGTTTTAATCTGCTTGATGGTATTGCTGAACACTTCCGCCTGCGGTTTGTCGCCCAGCGTCTGTACATAGCGTTCCATGTTAATAATCACTTTTCCCGCATCAGCCTGACCCATCCCTTTCAGAATCAGGGTGATCATCATCTTCAGCCCCGCGATTTCATCCGCTAATTTCCGGGCTTCCTGGGAAGTTGCAAAATCTTCATCGCTCATGAGTTTCTCCTTGGTGAATGACAATGTGTCGGCAATCTGTCCACACAGCAGTGCGTGAGTATACCACAGGGGAGGTAAGTTGCTGATGGTGCCGGTCCGCTTTGCCTTTAAAGGCTGTTTCGTCCAGCACAACTAATCAATCGCTGAAAGTAATCACACGATTGACTGGCCCGGAGCGGACAGCAATGCGTTGTAGACATGTTTACCGAACGTGGTTGTTAATCTTCTGAAATACAGAGAATTTAATCAATATGCAACGATGCTGATGATGAGCAGAAAAGTCTGATGCGACGCGCCACGTCCGGCTGAGGGTAATGATGCAATGCGTCCACTGTTTTGCTTTGTTGATGTGCTTTTGGGGCAAAAGCGGGTATGATTACCGCTCACATTACCTGATTGCTTCCTCTTTTTAGCCTCTGGAGTTTCCCCGTTGATCAGTGTGCTTCTTGTTGATGACCATGAACTTGTCCGTGCCGGGATCCGTCGTATCCTGGAGGATGTTAAAGGGCTGGCCGTGGTCGGAGAGGTTAACTGCGGCGAGGATGCGGCCAAATGGTGTCGGTCCAATCAGGTGGATGTCATTCTGATGGACATGAATATGCCGGGTATTGGCGGGCTGGAAGCGACGCGAAAAATCGTGCGCTACAACCCTGATATCAAAATTATCATGCTGACTATCCATACCGAAAATCCGCTGCCTGCCAAAGTCATGCAGGCGGGGGCTGCGGGTTACCTCAGTAAAGGGGCCGCGCCGCAGGAAGTTATCAACGCGATTCGTTCGGTCAATGCCGGCCAGCGCTACATCGCGTCAGACATCGCCCAGCAGATGGCTCTGAGCCAGATTGAACCACAAAAAGCGGAATCTCCCTTCAGCTGTTTGTCGGAAAGGGAATTGCAGATTATGCTGATGATCACCCGAGGACAAAAGGTGACGGAAATTTCCGAGCAGTTAAATCTCAGTCCTAAAACCGTTAACAGTTACCGCTATCGGATGTTCAGCAAACTGAATATCAGTGGCGACGTCGAGTTAACGCATCTGGCCATTCGACATGGCCTCTACAATGCGGAGCCGTTAATCAGTAGTGAATGACGTTTTTGATTCCAGAGCTTTTCTGAGTACGGTAACCAGCAAGCCCGGTGTTTACCGCATGTATGACGCCTCAGGCACCGTCATCTATGTGGGCAAAGCCAAAGACCTGAAGAAGCGTTTGACCAGCTACTTCCGCACGCAGGTCGGCAGCCGCAAAACCGAAGCGCTGGTCAGCAATATCCAGCACATCGATGTCACCGTAACCCATACCGAAACCGAAGCGCTGCTGCTTGAGCATAACTACATCAAGCTCTATCAGCCGCGCTATAACGTCCTGCTGCGCGATGATAAATCGTATCCCTACATATTCCTCAGCAGCGATACCCATCCACGTCTGGCGATGCACCGTGGCGCAAAACATGCCAAAGGCGAATACTTCGGCCCGTTTCCGAATGGCTACGCGGTGCGTGAAACCCTGGGCCTGCTGCAAAAAGTGTTCCCTATCCGCCAGTGCGAAAACAGCGTCTACCGCAATCGCTCCCGGCCCTGTCTGCAATATCAGATAGGCCGCTGCCTGGGTCCCTGTGTGGCCGGGCTGGTCAGTGAAGAGGAGTATGCGCAGCAGACCGACTATGTGCGCCTGTTCCTGGCCGGTAAAGACGATCAGGTGCTTAATCAGCTGGTCAGACGCATGGAAGAGGCGAGTACCGGGCTGCGTTTTGAAGAGGCGGCAAGACTGCGCGACCAGATTCAGGCCGTGCGGCGGATCACTGAGAAGCAGTTTGTCTCAAATCAGGGTGATGACCTCGATGTCATGGGCGTGGCCTACGACGCCGGTATGGCCTGTCTTCACGTGCTCTTTATTCGTCAGGGTAAAGTATTGGGTAGCCGCAGCTACTTCCCGAAAGTCCCGGTGGATACCGATCTGGCCGAGGTGGTGCAGACCTTTGTCGGGCAGTTCTATCTGCAGGGCAGTGAGGCTCGCACCCTGCCAGGTGACATCCTGCTGGACTTTACCCTGCCAGAGCGCGAGCTGCTGGCTGAGTCTCTGAGTGAACTGGCGGGACGCCGGGTTAACATTCAGAGCAAGCCGCGCGGCGATCGCGCCCGTTACCTGAAGCTGGCGCGCACCAATGCCGCGACCGCGTTAACCACGCGTCTCTCTCAGCACTCCACTATTCATCAACGCCTGATGGCGCTGGCGGAGTTCCTTGAGCTTGACCGGATCACGCGCATGGAGTGTTTCGATATCAGTCACACCATGGGTGAGCAGACCATCGCCTCCTGCGTGGTCTTTGACCAGAACGGTCCGCTGCGCGCCGATTATCGCCGCTATAACATCAGTGGCATTACACCGGGCGATGACTACGCCGCCATGAACCAGGTGCTGCGTCGCCGCTATGGCAAAGCCATTGAAGAAGAGAAGATCCCGGATGTCATTCTGATTGATGGCGGCAAGGGGCAGCTGGCGCAGGCGATACAGGTCTTTGCGGAACTGGACGTGCCCTGGGATAAGACGCGGCCGATTCTGCTCGGCGTGGCTAAAGGCAGCGATCGCAAAGCCGGACTGGAGACGCTCTTCTTTGAAGCAGAAGGTGAGGGCGTTTCGCTGCCGCCTGATTCGCCCGCGCTGCATGTGATCCAGCACATTCGTGACGACGCTCACAATCATGCGATTTCGGGCCACCGTAAAAAACGGGCGAAAGTGAAGAACACCAGTGCACTGGAGAGCATCGAAGGGGTGGGGCCAAAACGACGTCAGCAACTGCTCAAGTACATGGGGGGCCTGCAACCGCTGATGAATGCGTCGGTGGAGGAGATCGCCAATGTGCCGGGTATCTCTCATGCGCTGGCAGAAAAAATATACTACTCACTGAAACACTAGCATTGAAACGGGGGGGGCAATGTAGGAACATAGGCTAAATTCTACCTATATCCAGACAGTTACCGGCATATGCAATTAAACATTCCGACGTGTCTCACCCTGTTTCGAGTCGTGCTCATCCCGTTCTTTGTGCTGGCTTTCTATCTGCCGTTCACCTGGGCACCGCTTGCTACCGCATTGATTTTTGTCTTTGCAGCCATCACCGACTGGTTTGATGGCTTCCTGGCGCGCCGCTGGAAGCAGACGACGCGTTTCGGGGCTTTTCTCGATCCGGTGGCGGACAAAGTCATGGTCGCGATTGCGCTGGTGCTGGTCGCAGAATATTTCCACGCCTGGTGGATTACTCTTCCTGCCGCAACCATGATTGCGCGCGAGATCATTATCTCTGCGCTGCGTGAGTGGATGGCGGAGATTGGCAAACGCAGCAGCGTATCGGTGTCCTGGATTGGTAAAGTCAAAACCACGGCTCAGATGTTCTCACTGTTTGCCTTGCTGTGGCGTCCGGATTCCACCATTGTGGCGGTGGGCGTCGTCGCGTTGTATGTGGCTGCGGTGCTGACTTTCTGGTCAATGTTCCAGTATTTAAGCGCGGCGCGCGGCGATCTGCTCGAACCGTGATCGATACGATTTAAAAAGCAGCAAACGGACAGGCGGTGAGGATAATTTTATTGACTCATCGCGTCAGGTCAGTAGAATGCAACGCATCGAAAGGCAGCGTGTCTGTCAGAAGATAAGTAAAATCAGCAGGTTCGACGAAATTGCTGAAAATTGCGGGAATAGCTCAGTTGGTAGAGCACGACCTTGCCAAGGTCGGGGTCGCGAGTTCGAGTCTCGTTTCCCGCTCCAGATTCGCAGGTCAGGTTAACCTGGCGGCACATCAGTTTAAGGCGCGTTGGCAGAGTGGCTATGCAGCGGATTGCAAATCCGTGTACCTCGGTTCGACTCCGGGACGCGCCTCCAGTTACACCCTGCCCGGGTGGTGAAATCGGTAGACACAAGGGATTTAAAATCCCTCGATCGTAAGGTCGTGCGGGTTCAAGTCCCGCCCCGGGCACCATATCGATTTACCAATAAAATCAATGATAAGCAGTGTCGTATGACCGCCTCATAAGGGCGGTTTTTTTGTGCATGAATTCAGCTTTCTGATATCCATTCCTGATATTATTTCCCTTTCACCTGTCCGCCAACGACGGGAACCGCTACTATTTTCTGTCATAAGCCGCATTCTGCTCCACGTTTTTATGCCCCGTTATTGCTTTTTTCTCGTAAAGGTACCCTCCAGATCGGAAACTCCCTTAGTCTTCGGATCATGGAATGTGAGATCAAACAGTAACTCCGGAAATTTTAACATTGCCGCCTCACGCGCAGTACTAAAGTGCTCAGCCCGACGGATTTCTCGTGGGTATGATCGGGATATTAACACGGCGTCGTTAACTGGCTGGTCCAGCGATGCGATTCTGATTTCGGGCAGTCAATATGAAAAACTGTTTGAAGGGCAGGCTAGTGGCAGAATATTCACTACGGATGACAGCGTCAGACCTGTTTCAACAGACCTGCGATTGACTGGCAGGCGAGGGGTGAGCAACAGCGTCAGAACTTGCTAATCACTACCAGTGAGGTAACAGCCGATTAGCGAACAGAATTACAATTGGACATGATCAGCGACGAGGACAAAGTAAGCCCGACCTCATGGACGAGCCAGCCTAAAATTTAAAATCACCGCTATTTCTAACGGATCAATTTAAACCCTATAAAACTGCTTGCTTATCAGGTTTGGGGATGAGTCTATTTCTTATAAGGTTGCAAAGATTAGTTTCAAACAGCTTATAGAATATTATAGAAAATAAAACCGTAAGGGTCAGAGCTAACAAAAATGCTATTAAACCTGAATATAGCCCGTGATAGTGTTGGGCTATAATTTTTCTGGCTATTGATAAACCGTGTGGATGCATCAAATAAACAGAAAACGATACGGTACCAATCGATGTTAGAATTTTAGGAGGTCTGATTCCATACTGATATTCATAACTGATAGTTGTTAGTATTAAGAAAAAAGAAGCGGCAAAGAAATCGTTACTACCGTTTCCCGGAAGGCTGCCAAAGCCTAGAGTAATATATGTAAAATATAGCGCGGTTAGTGATACTGCTGCTCTGCCAACTATTTTTGAGTGATATAGTCTGAAGTTAATTGCTATGTATCCGATAAACAGACCAGCTAAAAACTCTAACATCATCCCATTAGTTATCAGTGCCAAATACCCATAATATCCATAATTCATGCTGGTCAATGAAGTCCTATAACCATGAGTAGCGACTGGAAGTGAGACGGAACATGCAATAATTAAAGTGATAACTAGGTTTTTATAATTCCTAAAAATTAAGGCGAGAGCACAGATGCTATAAAAGACAAATTCATAGTTAAGCGACCAACCAACAAAAAGCCGCGGATAACCAAAGAAGGGGGCAGGTTGCATAATGTCAGCTGGAAGAAAAGTGAAAGCATGCAGGGCTGAATACCATTTATCCCATGAGTTACCTGCTATAAAAATTGTCGCTATGACGTATGGTGGAACAATACGGCAAATTCTTTTTGTGAAGAATACGGCTGAGGATTTAATTCCACCATTTTCGGTTAGAGAAATATAATAAAAAATAAACCCACTTATAATAAAAAACACATCAACGCCGATTGCACCCTGAGCAAAAATCCAATTAGCCAAAGGAATGTCCGATGCCAAATCGGTTCGGAAATGAAACATTACGACCAGCATCGCCGCGAGACCGCGCATAGATTGTATTGAGTGAAGTTTTTTCTGTTCAAAATGCATTGTATGCAAAATCCTTTTAAATAATGGTTTACTTAATTATTTTGATAAAAGCTCTCATAAAAGATGTCCAGATTAAACGCCTGAGTTTGATTTTTAATGGTCTGCGTTTCTTTATTTCACTCCAGGCATATTCTTTTTTTTCAATTATCCATTTGCAATTTTTATGCGATTGTATTGTCGAAAAGTGAGAGTGTTCTGTCTTTCTTATTATTGATGGTGTTACAGCTTCAACATTGCAAACGGAATACTCTTTTAGTATTTGCCATCTGTCAGCCACCATCCAAACGGGATAAAGAAAAGTGGCGAGATTTTTAGCTGCTTGATTATTGATGATGTATCCATGTGAGCACGATGCTTCAAGCACACTATGAATGCTTAATTTTTGGTCTAATATGCATCTTGGCTTGGAGATATATTGTGAGACTTCAGTTAGCAGGGTAACCGTAGGGTATGGGTTTTGTTTTTGTTTTAAATGATGCATAACCTGAATGATTTGGTAATCAAGTTGTGCGTCGTCTTCAAGTATTAACGCGAAGGGTATATTGTTGCTGACAATTTTTCTATAAATTTTGATGTGGCTTAGAGCGCAACCTATTTCGCCAGAGGTTACCGCGTAATTAAGTGTTTTGGTATGCTTCACGATTTCATCATAATTAAGTTGAGAACCGTCTACAGCCTCAACGATTTCATAATCAAGCTGAAGCAGGGACAGTTGCTGTTCGATGGATGCCCGCCTTTCGGGGGACCGAGCTAAATTTATAACAAATATTTTCATAATTTAAACCTTTGTGAACCAATGGTTGCTGGTTTTTATATCAGCACCGAACATAACCGCTGTGTTAGAGGTTTTTTTTGATTCAGGTTCGCAATCTGTTTGATGTTCTAAATAAAGAATTGTCTTTTGGGAATGCCATGCCTCGCCATAAGATAGAAAATCACGGAATGAGCCTCGAAAATTTTTAGATGCGCACTTTAATTTGTACGCTTTATTTTTAGTATGATGCCTCACATTTAACAGGAGGCTCTATGGATAATAACTTCGAAGCGCAGTATATGACGCAGCATGCACGGCAATGGGTGAGGCTGTTTGGCAACTAATAGCCAATGATATGCCGATGACGGGTGAGGCCATAGCCAGCATGATTGGAACACTCGCAGAGCACCGACCTGATGTAGCGGACAGCATCGCGTTATCAGTGTTGTGTCAGGCGTAACGCTTTCGCTGCCAGATCAGCCGCCGGGTAATGAGAGTAAACAGGGGAATAATGGGGGAATAGCGTCGCTGCCTGCCGGCAGACTGGGTAACGTCCCATGCGGGGGCGGCATCAGCCAGCCTGCAGGGCAGGCTGGCTGATTAATATCAGGCCTGAGGCTGACCTGCCGGACCGACGCCACCGGGTGCGCCCACCGGTGCCTGTCCACCCGGCGGCGGCGGTGGCGGGGCATCTTTGCCTGGCGGAGGCGGCGGCGGTGCATGTCTGGGCGGTGGGGTCGGTGCGCAGGCGGTCAGCGTAGCAAGGATGGTCAGCGTCGATAACAGATAAGCAGTACGTTTCATCGTAATTCCCTGATCGGTTAAGCGGAGCGTTAAGTATAGATAAGCGCCGTCAAAACGCCTGACGTGAAGCAGACGGCAATGTTATTGTCGATTATTTGAGATGCTTCGCAACTTGTGCACGGTAACCATGCGTTTCAGATCAGAGATCGCTAAGGTAGCGCTTCAATTAAGAGGAGTGGTTATGAATGGCATAATGAAGTTCGTCCGCGGCTGGCTGGTCTTTTCTCTCTTATGGGGCGTGTTCATGTGGTTTATGTCATGGCAGGAGCAGGGCAAAGCGCCGGGTCTGGCAATTCTGATGAGTCTCTATGCGGGATTAATCTATCAGGCTCTGATGACGATGGTTGGCCGCTACCGGACGCGGCGTCAGCAGGCATAACAGGTTCTGCTGCCGCAGAGGCAGCAGAACCACGCATGTTAACCGAAGTTACCGGTCAGACGCTGATGGAAGTCGGTACTGCGTGAATCCAGCCCCTCAATCGTCACTTCGGCACCATATCTTTGATAGCGATACTCAATACCATCCAGCGCTGCGACGCTGGACGCATCCCAGATCTGCGCGTGGGTTAAATCGATCGTGACCTTTTTGGGATCGTGAGCGTAATCGAAATGCTCAAACAGGTCGTTGCTGCTGGCGAAGAAGAGCGGGCCGCGCACGACATAGCGCACCGACTGACCATCATCGCTCAGCTGACGCTCTGCATGGATAACATGCGCAATGCGGCGGGCAAAGAGCAGCATGGCAAGGATCACCCCCGCAAGCACACCCAGCGCCAGATTGCCCGTCCAGACCGTGACCGCCACCGTCAGCACCATAATCAGCGTTTCTGACCACGGCATACGCTTCAGGGTGGCGGGCTGCAGGCTGTGCCAGTTAACGGTTTTCACCGCGACGACCATCATGATGCCCGCCAGAACCACCATCGGGATCTGCGCCATAATCTGGCTCAGTCCGGTCACCAGTAACAGCAGCACCAGGCCGGCCGCGACGGTAGAGACCCGGCTGCGTGCCCGACCCAGTTCCACGTTGACGATGGTCTGACCGATCATCGCACAGCCCGCAATACCGCCATAGAAGCCCGCCAGGATATTCGCCACGCCCAGGCCCCAGGATTCACGGCGCTTACTGGAGGGGGTATCCGTCAGATCATCGACCAGTTTGGCGGTCAGTAGCGACTCCATCAGCCCGACAAACGCGATACTCAGTGCCGTGGGCCAGATAATCTGCAGCGTCTGCAGGTTCAGGGGCACCAGCAGCGTATTCAACCCGGGCAGGCCAGGGCTCATCGGCCCCTCGTCACCCACGTTCGGCATGCGATAGCCCATCAGCAGTGCCACCGCCGTCACCACCACAATGGCGACCAGCGGAGAGGGCACACTTTTTATCAGGCGCGGCAGCAGCAGCACAATAGCCAGGGTGACGGCAAAGAAGATCCACACCAGGGGTGACTGACCCCAGACGTGCGGCACCTGCGCAAAGAAAATCAGGACCCCAAGCGCATTCACGAACCCCAGCATTACCGAGCGGGGAATGTAACGCATCATGCGCGCCAGACCGGCCAGGCCAAACAGAATCTGGATGATGCCGCCCAGCACAACGGCGGGCAGAATATATTCCACGCCATGCAGATGCACCATCGGCCCGATGACCAGCGCCACGGAACCGGCGGCAGCCGTGACCATGGCCGGGCGACCGCCCAGAATAGACAGGGTCAGGCAGAGTACCACCGAAGCCACCAGGCTGACTTTCGGGTCGACACCGGCAATCACGGAAAAGGAGATCACTTCGGGGATCAGGGCCAGCGCGGTAATCACACCGGCCAGGCATTCGCGGGTCAGCAGCGCAGGCGAACGCAGTACGCGCCCCGTGCTGATATCGCCCGCCACAACGTCAGTTGCGGTAACATCATTAGTCTGGGTCATAAAGGATTGCAGGCTCTTTAGTTATTTTGCTCCCGCGCGAAAGGCGGAAAGAATGGGATAAACAGTGAGAGGCAGATATTACCGGGGGATCGACGAAGATACCAGAAAAAGGCGGTGGATTCCCTCCCTGGAATCGCGACTACAGTTAAAAGTCATCCGGGGTTTTATGGACCACCAGGTCAAGCAGCTGACGGTAGATATCCAGCGAATCCCTGTCGCTTTCCAGTTCCAGTCGGTGGATCAGCTTTGAAATAATGGCCTTATTACTGACAGGCATACCCGATTGCAGGATTTCTGCGATCAGCACACCCAGCATTTCCATTTCGCTGGCGGGTTTATTCGCTGCAGGATTGAAATAGTCGGCAATTTCCTGGTCAGTCCGGGGAAGTGTATTTTGCATGTGTAAGCCCTTCATAACAGCCCGATTCCGGTTCGGATGTCAGGACAAAATCGATCAAAAAAGCCATCGCATGGACAGATGCGATGGTGCCAGCGTTAGCATAACGCAGATAAAAAATAACCTCTGAAGGTGGAAATCCACTGACACCTTCAGAGGCGACGCAAGTGCATCATTCGTTACAGAGTCGCATGACAACTCGTGGCAGTAAAGTTATACAATGAAAGCCAATCTGTACAATCGAATCCTTTTGCAAAATGTGCTATTTGCCGCTTTTCAGCAGCTTATAAGGATTATTCCGAGAAAAAAACTGTACAGAGAACCTATACAACCCGCAGATTCGACCGGACAGATAAAAACAGTCAGGCACCCCGCAGGGTGATCAGGCAAATAACGCCAGCTTTGCCGTCAGCTTACGCAGCGCTTTTTTATCACCGACGATGGCGAGACCCAGCAGCCGCCACTGCCGCCGCGATTGCTGGCGCAGGGCGATGCTGAGCGCCTGATAATCGGTGGTGGTCTGTCCCTCTTCGGGAAACAGCACCCGATCGTATCCGGCCTCTTCGGCCTGCAGCAGGAGTGCCCGAAGCTGCTCATCGGTGGCCGCCAGCACGGGAATACCGGTGCTGATCAGACCGGGGGAGGGATGGCGCTCCGCATCTTCCAGCGCATCACCAACCAGCTCCGGATGGCGCTGCCCCAGCGTTAATGCCAGCACGGCAGCGGCGTTGGTGGCTTTACCGGCTGGCAGCGCGGCATTCAGTATCATCACACATCGTAAGTCCTGCATTGCGTTTCTCCTCACTCAAAAAACGCATTGTGGCAACGGTGTCAGTTCGGGTCTGGAAGATTTGTGCAGGCGTGCTGATAGCGTGACGGCGTGAGCTGGCAGGCGCGTTTAAACCAGCGCCCCAGATGGCTCTGATCGGCAAAACCCAGCGCGGCGGCCACGTCCGCAACCGGCTGGCCCTGCGCCAGCTGCCGGCGCGCCTGGCTCAGCCGCCACTGCACCAGCCAGGCGTGAGGCGGCAGGCCCCAGTGCGCCTGAAACAGGCGTGATAACCGGAAGCGGTCCACCTGCAGCTGCTGTGCCATCTGCGCCAGGCCGGGATTTTCCGCATGATGGGCGATCAGCCAGTCACGCGCCTGTAATGCCAGCACCGTATCTTTATCCGGGTGGCGATCGGGCAGGAAGATCTGCTGGTGCGGCGTAAGCTGAGCGAATAACCGATCCAGCACCGCCTCTTTGATCAGGGCGGGATGGTTGTGCCAAAGCGCCTCGAAGGCATGCCAGACGGCATAGGCCAGCGACCGATCGTCGCGCAGCGTTGCAGCAAACTGTAATGCGGGGGAGGGCGGCGCGTCACGCCCGGCCGGGTTGAGGTGCTGTGCAATCTGCTGTGGAGAAAGGTAGAGCATACGGTAGGTGAAACCCTGTTCGTTGATGGCATCCCCATCATGCAGCTCTTCCGGTTCCAGCATAAACACCGTGCCGGGTCGGCTCCGGTGCTGTCTGCGCCGCGAGTGAAACTGCTGTACTCCCTGCTCAGTCACACCGATCAGATAGCTGTCATGCCAGTGCGGATCATAGGCGTGACCGGTAAAATGAGCGCGCAGCGCCTCAATACCGCTGATGGCGTCACGGCGGAGATCCACCCAGTTTGCTGCTGGCTGTTTCATATTATCGGGCTCCCGATAGCGGACTCTGGACATTCTGCCGCGATCCACTAGTTTTTAACAGAACTGGCGCTTTTCAATCCCGTTTTGCTTTGCGTATAATAACCTTTCTATTTAATCAGAATCCTAACCATTAGGCTGCTAACATTTGTCTCAGCATACCCGTACCTTCACCCATTTACTGCACCTGACCGCACATGCCTGGCGCCTGGCGGTAGATCGTCATCTCAGAGACAGCGGCTTAAGTATGAGCAGCTGGATGGCTATTGGCCTCATCGCCAGCGAACCGGAACGCATGACGCAAACCGAACTGGCGCAATTGCTGGGGCTGGAAGATGCCAGCATGGTTCCGCTGGTGGATCGGCTGGTCAAACAGTCGCTGCTGACGCGGGTGCAGCCGCCGGAAGATCGCCGCAAGCGCCATCTGGTGCTGACCGAAAAAGGCAACGAGGCGTTTGCCCGCGTGAAAACCGAGGCCGATGCGCTGCGCACGGAGATGCTGGCTGACATCGACCCGCAGGATCTGGCCGTCACCGAACGTGTGCTGCAACAACTGCTGAGTCGTATGGGAAGTATGTAGCAGTGGCAAAGCGAAATCCCTACGCTGCACGCGAGTGGTTACCGCACGAAAAACCCATGCTGCCGGGCTCGCCCTCGACCCCGCTGCACCCGATGCCCAAACGCCTGGCGTTTGGCCTGATCGGTCTGCTGATTTCCCTGACCGGTGCGCTGAGTAACGCGCTGGTCACAGCAAATCTGGTCAATCTGCAGGGCACCTTTGGTGCCTGGTCGAATGAAATTGCCTGGCTGCCTGCGGTCTATGTGATGGGCAATATCTCGATCAACCTGCTGCTGGTGAAGTTCCGCCAGCAGTTTGGACTGCGGGTCTTTACCGAGGCGTTTCTGGTGCTCTATGTGCTGGTGGCGTTCTTTCATCTGTTTGCCAACGACCTCAGTTCCGCAATTATTGTGCGCACCGCGCACGGCATGGTGGCGGCCGCCCTCAGCTCACTCGGCATCTACTATCAGGTGCAGGCCTGGCCCGCAAAACATCGCCTGAAAGCGCTGGTTATCGGCCTGACGGTGTCGCAGCTCGCCATTCCGCTGGCCCGACTCTTCTCCTCTGAACTGCTGCAGCTCAACGAGTGGCGCGGTCTCTATCTGTTTGAACTCGGTCTGGCGATGATTGCGCTGGGCGGGGTGCTGATGGTGAAACTGCCACCGGGTGACCGCATCAAAACTTTTGAGAAAATGGATTTCGTTACTTTCATTCTGCTGGCACCTGGCATGGCGCTGCTGTGCGGCGTGCTGTCGTTGGGGCGGATTGAGTGGTGGTTCACCACGCCCTGGCTCGGTATCTGTACCGCGATAGCGCTGACGCTGATTGTCGCGGCGATGGTGATCGAACATAACCGGCGCAATCCGCTGATCAATACCCGCTGGCTCAGCAGCGGCAACATGGTGCGGCTGGGCATCGTGATGATCATGATCCGTATCGTCCTGGCCGAACAGAACACCGGCGCGGTCGGCTTCTTACAGCAGCTTGGCCTGCAGAACGATCAGATGCGTGGTCTGGCGCTGGCTATTATCGCCGGGGTCATTGTCGGCATTGCTGCCAGCGCGCTGACCATTAAACCCAATCATCTGAACTGGCCGATTGTCGCCTCGCTGGTGGTGATGATTATCGCGTCACTGATGGATTCGCAATCCAGCCCGGTGACCCGGGGTCCCGAAATGTATTTCAGCCAGTTCCTGCTGGGTTTCAGCAGCGCTTTTTTTATGGCGCCCGCCATGCTGATGGGGATTGGCAGCGTCGTGACCCAGCCGAAGAATCTGGTCAGTTTTGTGGTGCTGTTTGGCATGAGCCAGAACCTCGGCGGTCTGATCGGTTCTGCCATTCTGGGCACCTTTCAGGTCTGGCGGGAAAAATATCACTCCAGCCTGCTGGGCGATCAGCTTTCCCTGCTCGATCCCAATGTCACCGAGCGGCTCAGCCAGTATAATGCGCTGTTTAACCCGCTGGTGGGTGACAGCGTGCTGCGCGGTGCGCAGAGCACCAGCCAGCTTCAGACGGTCGCCACACTGCAGGCGAACGTGCTCGCCTATAACGACACCTATCTGCTCACCGCCGCGCTGGCGCTGGCAACGCTGATGTGGGTAATCTGGCGTTTAACCCGTCGCCGTTATCTGGAGTGGCGTCAGGCGCGATTTAACCTGCGTGAGCAGCAACAGCTGGCCGCATTACAGGATTTAAGGGAGAAACAATGAGTCAGCAGGATGAGCTTCAAGCTGCAGAACGCGAACGTGTTAATCGCCGCCGTATTCTTTCTGTCGCCGTGGGTAGCGGCATTGTGGTGCTGGGCGTGCTGGTTATTCTCTACGCCTGGCAACTCTGGCCCTTTACCAGCGCGGTGCAGAGCACCGAAAATGCCTATGTGCGCGGTCAGGTGACCTTTATCAGCCCGCAGGTCAGTGGCTATCTCACCTCGGTGGAGGTGATCGATCTGCAGCCGGTGAAAAAAGGGCAGTTACTGATGACGATTGACGATCGGATCTATCGTCAGCGGGTGCACCAGGCGCAGGCGCAGCTGGCGATGAAGCAGGCGGCGCTGAACAATAACCTGCAGCAGCGTCGCAGCGCAGAAGCGACGATTCAGAGCAACAAAGCGGCACTGGAGAATGCCAAAGCCCAGGCGCTAAAAAGCGGCTTCGATCTGAAGCGGGTTGAGAACCTTGCGGCGGATGGATCGCTCTCGGTACGTGAGCGTGATGCCGCCCGTGCCGCCAGCGCCCAGGCGCAGGCGCAGGTGCGTCAGGCGGCGGCACAGATTGCCGTGGCACAGCAGAATCTGCAAACGGTCATTGTAAACCGTGATGCGCTGGAGGGGGATGTCGCCAGCGCGCGTGCCGCTCTGGAACTGGCGGAGATCGACCTGGCGAATACCCGGATTACCGCACCGGATGACGGCCAGCTCGGTCAGCTGTCGGTCCGCACCGGCGCCTATGTCACTGCCGGAACCCGCCTGACGTCGGTGGTGCCCAATCACAAATGGATTATCGCCAATCTGAAAGAGACCCAGCTGGCCCATATTCGTCCCGGCCTGCCGGTGACGATTCGGGTCGATGCGCTGGACGGCAAGCGCTTTAGCGGCGAGGTGGAGTTTATCTCCCCGGCTGCAGGCTCAGAGTTCAGTGCCATTTCACCCGACAACGCCACCGGCAACTTTGTCAAAATCGCACAGCGCATTCCGGTTCGCATCCGCCTGAAGGAGCAGGATATGGCACAGCTGCGTCCCGGCATGTCCGTGGAGGTCAGCATCGATACGGCCGCCCGGCCCGCCGGTGAGGCTGCGCCATGAGGGGCCGCGTAGCGATCGCTGCCCTGTCACTGCTGCTGTCAGGCTGCGCCACACAGGTTGAAAAGGCACCGGCCTCGCTGCCGATCCCGGCGGCCTGGCGGGAGAGTGTCGGCCCCGGCGCCGCGCCGGAGGCAGAGTGGTGGCGTGCCTTTCATGATGAGTATCTCAACCGGCTGGTCAGCCAGGCGCTGCGCAACAATCCCGATATTCTTACGGCGCGATCCCGGGTCGATCAGTATCGCGCCCAGCTGCGCGCCACGCAGGGTGATAACTTTCCCACCGTCAGCGCCGGTGTGGCCGCAACCCGTGAACGCACGCTCTCGTCAGTAACGGGACAGCCTTATGAGACCGATGTGTTTCAGGGTGTGTTACAGGGCAGCTACGAGGTTGATCTGTGGGGCGCGCGCAGCAGCAGCATCACGGCGGCGCAGGCGACCTTAGCGGCGCAGCAGGCGGCGGCGTCTGCCGCTGAGCTGACCATCGCCAGCTCGGTCGCGTCGGGTTACCTCAACCTGTGTGCGCTGGATGAGCAGCTGCGGGTCACCGAGGCGACGCTCGCCACCCGCAATAATTCGCTGAAGCTGGCCCGGCGTCAGTTTGAAACCGGCTACACCTCCCGGCTGGAGTGGATGCAGGCGGCCTCAGAATATCAGTCGGCCAAAGCGCAGATTCCGCAGCTGCAGCATCAGATCGCCCAGCAGGAGAATGCGCTGAGCATTCTGGTGGGAATGAACCCGCGTACCCTTGCCCGGCGTCAGCAGTTTGACCAGATTCTGCCGCAGCAGATGCCGTCGCTGCTGCCTTCTGCGCTACTCAACCGCCGTCCCGACATCGTGCAGGCGCAGCGTCAGCTGCTGGCGGCCGATGCCAGCCTGGCGTCGTCACAGGCGAAGCTGCTGCCGTCGCTTAACCTCACCGCCAGCGGCACCCTGCAGAGTTCGGTGCTGCATCAGTTAGCGGATAATCCGTTCCGGCTCTGGAGCGTGGGCGGCAGCATTCTGGCGCCTCTGCTGAACCGTGAAGCGCTGACGGCGCAGGTCGATGTCTCAATGGCCACGCGGAACCAGGCGCTTTACAGCTATGAAAAAGTGGTGCGCAACGCCTTCTCGGAAGTCAACGATGCGGTTGACGCCATCAGGCAGCGAGAGGCCCAGCTTCAGGAGCTGCAAAAGCAGGAGGCCTACGTGACCGAGGCGCTGCGCATTGCCCGCAACCGCTATCAGAACGGTTATGCCTCTTATCTGGATGAGCTGGATGCGCAGCGCACCCTGTTTTCCACCCAGCTTAATCGGGTTACCGTCAAAAATAACCTCCTGCTGGCGCAGATCGATCTCTATCGTGCGCTGGGGGGAGGCTGGACGCCCGCCGCAACGCCATAATCGTCCAGGCCGATCCAGCCGTCGCCAGAGTTTTACGGCGCGGATCGGCCCCCTGACGACAGCAGGAGAGCCTGTTTCCTCCGCCGCAATCCCCCGAATATCCGCTATAAAGCGATGCATACTTCTGCTTACCTGTCTTTACATTCGATGGTATCATGCGCGGGTTTTACACCAGCCAGACGGAAAAGCGCACGAAAAGCGCAGGCTGCGCACGGCGAATTATCCGTTTATATTACTGATAAATATCATAAAAGAAGGGATTCCTGATGAATAAGAAGACGATTTTCACGCTGGCCGTGGTTGCTGCGTTATTGACCGGTTGTGCCCGCACCGCACCGATTCACAATGTGAATCAGAGCCTGACGCAGCGCTACAGCGATAACCAGATGAAAACGGCGATCATTGAAGCCGGCATTGGCCGTAAATGGGTGATGACCCCCGTATCGCCAGGCGTGATCACTGGCCGCCTGGCCCAGCGTGGTTTCGCGGCGACCATTCGCATCACCTACACCAGCCAGAACTACCGCATCGACTATGTCAGCAGTGAAAACCTGAAAGCAGGGCAGGGGCAGATCCACAGTAACTACAACCGCTGGATCGCCAATCTGGATCAGGACATTCAGTTGCGCCTGTCGGCGCTGGCGGCGCAATAAGGCGTCTTCCGTCGCAATAACGTCCCGTCAGAGGACCTGAGTATAAAGATTGGCTCCACCCGGCCGACAAATCAGATGAGCTGCTATTGCTGAACCTCAGCATAAACCTCTACCGTGAACGCCCGTGGCGCGATCGGCAGAGGCGTTCAGCGATGCACTTTTCTGCACCGGGCAGGCGTAACGTCCTGATAATTGCTGACACCACACGTTTGACGAAAGAATGTTGAGATGAGACTCGCTTACTCACTGCTCGACTGGCAGGCCCTGGCTCCAGGATTACAGGGGCACGAGGCCTGGCAGGACTGGGCGCGACAGGGCACCGCTATCGATCCCGCAGGAGAGATGGCGAAACCGCAGTTTTTACCGATGATGACCGCGCGTCGTCTGAGCGGCGGCAGTCGTGCGGCGGTTGAGTGCGGGCTGGCACTGCTGGCCCGGCAGCGGGTGGACGCGATCGTCTTCACCAGCCGTCACGGCGAACTGGAGCGTAATCTGCGCATCCTCACCACGCTGGCCGATCAGCAGATGATGTCACCCACTGATTTTGCCATGTCGGTTCACAACTCGGCGGTGGGCAGCCTGACTATTGCGGCCAAAGCGCCACTGGTTTCCACCTCCATCGCCGCCGGCATCGACTCTTTCCAGCAGGGATTGATTGAAGTCAGCGCCCTGCATCAGGCGGGTTATCAGCAGGTGCTGCTGGTCGATTTCGACGGCTGCGTGCCCGATTATTATCAACACTGGCTGCCGGAGCAGGGCATGAATGTGCCTTATGCGGTGGCGCTGCTGTTGGGTAAAGGCGAGGCATTGCGCTGCAGCGGTCGCCCTGAACCGGCGCAGACCCACGCGCCGCTGTGGCCGCAGAGCCTGCGTTTTCTGCAGCAGTGGCTGGCGGCGTCGCCCGCGTTCAGCCTGCCGGGTGAACGCCTGACATGGCACTGGGAGAGAGAACATGGCTGACTGTTCACAACCGGCACTCTGCGCGGGCAGCCGCCTGAACTACTGCTGGCGTCTGGTGATGACCGCGCTGAGTTTCACGCTGTTTGGCCTGGGTGGACTGCTGCTGTCGCTGGTGGGCTTCAATCTGCTGCTGCTGGTTCAGCGTGATTCCCTGCGCCGCCGTCTGCTGGCCCGACGCGCTATCGCGTTCAGCTTCCGCTGCTTTCTGCGGTTCTGCCGGCTGACCGGGGTCTACGACTACCGCATCGAAGGCGCTGAGCTGCTGCAGCAGGATCGCGGCTGCCTCATCGTGGCCAACCATCCCTCGCTGATCGATTACGTGATGATCGCCTCGGTGCTGCCGGAGATGGATTGTCTGGTGAAGGCCGATCTGCAGAAGAATCCTTTTATGCGTGGGGTGATCCGCGCAGCCGACTATCTGATCAACAGTGAAGCGGAGACGCTGCTGCCCGACAGTCAGCAGCGCCTGGCGCGCGGCGACAATATTCTGATCTTTCCGGAAGGCACCCGCACCCGCTACGGTCAGCCGCTCTCCCTGCAGCGGGGCGCCGCCAATATCGCCGTGCGCGCCGGCTGCGATCTGCGCGTCGTCCACATCACCTGCAGCCAGCGCATGCTCGATAAGCAGAGCCGCTGGTATCAGATTCCGCCAGTTAAACCGCTGTTTACTGTGCGTGTACAACCGCGAATCGACATTCAGTCGTTTTGTGAAAGTAATCCCGATGCGCAGCCGCTGGCCGCGCGTCGCCTGACCCGCCATTTACAACAGGCGCTGGTCCCCCAGAACAGGTAAGACGAAAACCGGTATGGATGTATTAATCAACGATATCAAACAGATGATTATCGACACGCTGAACCTTGAAGATCTCAGCCCCGAGGATATTGAGACCGAAGATGCGCTGTTTGGCGACGGCCTCGGCCTGGACTCAATTGACGCGCTGGAGCTTGGCCTGGCGGTGAAAAATCGCTACGGCGTAACGCTCTCTGCGGAGAGTGAAACCCTGCGTGCCCACTTCTTCTCTGTTGCGACGCTGGCAGCGTTCGTCAACCAACAGCGCAGCTGAACGCGGAGACCATTTTATGATGAATAAAGAAGAGATTTATCAGGAAGTGTCGGCCCTGCTGACCAGCCTGTTTGAAATTGCGCCGGAGGATATCCATCCTGAGGCCCGCCTGTATGAAGATCTCGAACTCGACAGCATCGATGCCGTCGATATGGTGGTTCACCTGCAGAAACGCACCGGTCGTAAAATCAAACCGGAAACCTTCCGCGCGGTGCGAACCGTGCAGGACGTGGTCGATGCGGTCGAACAACTGATGCGCGAAGACGCCTGATCCCGCCGTGCCTGCTGCCACTCTTCGCCTGCTCAATCTGCTGACGCTGCTGGCCTGGCCGTTGCTGGTCTGGCTGGCGCTCACCCAGCCGCGCTGGCAGGGACTTTTCTGGCTGCTGGCGCTGCTGTTTGGGCTGCGCTGGCTCCAGCTGCGTCGTCAGCATACGGCCATGGGGGCTGTGATGGGCTGGCTGGCCCTGCTCGGCGCGCTGCTCTGTATCAGCAGCCAGCTGCTCCGCTCGCAGCATCTGCTGCTGTGGTATCCGGTGGCGGTCAATCTGGCGATGCTGCTGCTGTTTGGCGCCTCGCTCTGGAGCGCGATGCCGCTGGTGGAACGTATCGCCCGACTGCGTGAGCCCGTGCTTCCGCCTGCTGCGGTGCGCTATACCCGCCGCGTCACCCAAATCTGGTGCCTGTTCTTTATCGGCAATGGCAGCATGGCGCTCTTAACCTGCCTGCTGGGGAATCTGCGACTCTGGACATTGTGGAACGGCGCGATCAGCTATCTGCTTATCGCCGCGCTGATGGGCGCGGAGTGGTGCGTCCGTCAGCGCGTGAGGCGCAAAGCATGAGGGTGGCCGACTGGCTGACAGGCGCCGACCGGGAAGTCGCCTGGCGGGGCGATCAGACGCTGATGCTCAGCACCATGCGCCGTCAGGTGCTGGCGCTCAGCCAGCGCTTAGCGGCAGAGGCGGGCACACACTGGGCGCTCTGTTTTGACGACAGCTACCGCTTCTGCGTGGCGCTGCTGGCGAGCTGGTATGCCGGTAAAACGCCGGTGATGCCGGGTCATGCCCGCGCCGCACTGCTCGATGAGATGCAGGATCGGCTGGATGGCGTGCTGTGCGACATGCCGCTGGCGGTCAGCCTGCCACGGCTGGCGTGGGATGAGGCCGAAGCGCAGGGCGCGCTGCCGCCGCTGCCGGAGAGGGCTGAGCTGGTGCTGTTCACATCGGGTTCAACCGGCACGCCACGTCAGGTGGTAAAGTCCCTGGCGGTGATGGAGCAGGAGAGCCGCTGGCTCTGCGCCCTGTGGGGTGAACAGCTCCGGGCGTGCCGGGTGATTGCTTCGGTCAGCCATCAGCACCTGTACGGTTTATCGTTCCGGATCTTTCTGCCGATGACGCTGGCGCGCCCGTTCGCCGCCCAGCCGCTGTTTTATGGCGAACAGCTGGCTCAGCTTCCGCGTCACTGGCGCTATGCCTTTATCAGCAGTCCCGCTTTTTTGTCGCGGCTGGACAGGTCGCTGCAGACGCCCGCCTGTGAACTGATTGTCTCCGCCGGTGGCGCGCTGCGCGCATCGGATGCTGAGCAGGTCTGGCAGCGCTTTGGCTGTCGGGTCAGTGAGATCTATGGCAGCACCGAAACCGGCACCCTGGCCTGGCGTCAGTGGGCGCGGCCCGGGGAGGCGTGGCGCTGTTTCCCCGGCGTCCGGCTGGAGGAGGTGAGGCCCGATCGCTGGCAGGTCTGGTCGCCGCTGATTGCCGCAGCGGACGGCATCCCGCTGGACGATCGCCTGCACAAACAGCCGGACGGCGGTTTTCAGCTGGCAGGCCGCCATGACCGCATTGTCAAAATCGCGGACAAGCGCATCTCTCTCAGTGAGATTGAGCGCCGTCTGCGGGATCTGCCGGAGATAGAGGATGCCGTGGCGCTGGTGGTGACCCGCCATGAACGGCAGGCGATAGGCGTCGTGCTTTCGCCCACCCGACCGCTGGATGAGGCGGCGCTGCATCAGCGCCGTCAGCAGTGGAAACAGCAGCTGCAACGCTGGCTGGAGCCGCTGGCCATGCCACGCTACTGGCGGGTTGTGGCCACCATTCCGGTCACCTCCCAGAGCAAACGCGCCTGGCCGCAAATAGAGGAACTTTTTCATGTTGCCGATTGAACGCAGCCGAACGTTACAGCCGAACAGCGTCACGCTGACGTTAGAGGTTGAGCCGGAACTGTTCTGGTTTCAGGGTCACTTCCCGACCCTGCCCATTCTGCCCGGCGTGGCACAGCTGGATTGGGTGATGCACTATGGTCTGCTGCTGCTTGCTCCCGGCAGGCAGTTTGCGGCCATCGATAACATTAAATTTCAGCAGCCGGTGCCCCCCGGCGCGCTGCTGCAGCTGCACCTTGAGTGGCACGCCGAAAAATCGCGCCTGAGTTTTCGCTACAGCCTGCTGAGTGAAGCGGGCGAGCAGAGTGCCAGCAGCGGGAAGATCGCGCTGTGTTAACGACTGCGTTCTCACCCTGCGTCGTGATCCCCTGCTACAACCACGGCGCGATGATGGCGTCGGTGCTGGCGCGGCTGGCACCCTTTAACCTGCCGATCATCGTGGTGGATGATGGCAGCGATGCGGCGACCCAGCTGCAGCTGGCGACGCTGCACGCCCCGCAGCTCAGCCTGCTGCGGCTCGACACCAATCAGGGCAAAGGGGCGGCGGTGATCCACGGCCTGCGGGCTGCTGCGGCGCGCGGTTTCACCCACGCGGTTCAGCTCGACGCGGACGGTCAGCATCAGGCGGAAGATCTGCCGTTAATGCTGGCGGAAGCGGCGCGTTATCCCGATGCGCTGATCTCCGGTCAGCCGCTCTACGATGACTCCATCCCCAAATCGCGCCTGTATGGCCGCTATATTACCCATTTCTGGGTCTGGATTGAGACGCTGTCGCTGTCGATCCGCGACAGCATGTGCGGCTTCCGCGTCTATCCGCTGGCCGCCACGCTGGCACTGTGCGACCGCCGGCCTGTCGGACAGCGCATGGATTTCGACACTGAAATCATGGTGCGGCTCTACTGGCAGGGCACCCGCAGTCGCTTTATCCCGACCCGCGTCACCTATCCGGTCAGCGGGCTGTCGCACTTCGATGCCCTCTATGACAACCTGCGCATCTCCTGGATGCACACCCGGCTCTTTTTCGGCATGCTGCCGCGCATCCCCCGCCTGCTGGCGATGCGCAGGCCGCAGACTCACTGGTCTGTGGAAACGGAACGGCGCGGGCAGTGGGGATTGCGCTTTATGCTGGCCGTCTATCGCTACGGTGGACGCCTGCCTTTTACCCTGCTGCTCTGGCCGGTGGTGGCGGTTTACTGGCTGAGTGGCCAGCGTGCGCGCAGCGCCTCCCGGCAGTGGCTGGCGCAGGTCAGCCACGCCGCGCAGCAGCGGCAGATTGCGCTGCCGGCCCGGCTTAACAGCTATCGCCATTTCCTGCGGTTTGGCGGCGCGATGCTGGATAAAGTGGCCAGCTGGCGTGGCGATCTGCGCTGGGGGCGTGATATCGATTTTGCCCCGGGTGCGGAAGCGGTGATCCGCACGCCCGCACCGCAGGGGAAGCTGATTCTGGCCTCCCACCTGGGGGATATCGAAGCCTGCCGCGCCATGGCGCAGCAGGTCAGCGGTCTGGTGATTAACGCGCTGGTCTTTACCGACAACGCCCGCCGTTTCCGCGCGGTGCTGGAGACCATTGCTCCGCAGGCCGGGGTGAATCTGATGCCGGTCAGCGACATCGGGCCGGAGACGGCGATCCTGCTGCAACAGAAACTGGATGCGGGCGAGTGGGTCGCGATCGTCGGGGATCGCACAGCGGTCAATCCGCAGCGTGGCGGCGAGCGACGGGTGATCTGGAGCGACTTTCTCGGCCGTCCCGCCCCCTTTCCGCAGGGGCCCTTTGTGCTGGCGGCCGCGCTGCGCTGTCCGGTGCTGCTGATGTTTGCCCTGCAGCAACAGGGTAAACTGCGCATTCACTGTGAGCGCTTTGCCGATCCGCTGCTGTTGCCGCGTGCGCAACGTCAGCAGGCGCTGCAGGAGGCGGTGGATCGCTATGCGGCGCGGCTGGCCCATTACGCGCTGCTGGCACCGCTCGACTGGTTTAACTTTTTCGATTTCTGGACGCTGCCTGATCCGCAGGCGCACCACAAGGAGTCTGACCATGACTGAACATCAGGCTGACGTCGTCCTGACCGTCTCGTTTCACGACTGCGATCCCATGGGGGTGGTCTGGCACGGCAACTACTTCCGCTTCTTTGAAGTCGCGCGCGAAGCCCTTCTGCGCAGCATCAACTACAGCTATGCCGAAATGGCGGCCAGCGGCTACGTCTGGCCGGTGGTCGACACCCGGGTCAAATACCGTCATCCGCTGCGCTGTGAAGAGACGATTCGCGTCAGCGCCCGGATCACGGAGTTTGAGAACCGCCTGCGCATCGACTATGAGGTGCGAAACGCCGCCGGTCAGATTACCACTAAGGCACACACCCTGCAGGTGGCGGTGGAGCAGGAGAGTCAGGCCATGTGCTTTGTTTCACCCGATATCTTACTGGAACGTTTAGGAGTGAAAGGATGCTGAAAATCATGCTAACCGGCCTGCTGCTGTGGGCCAGTGCCGCCAGCGCGGTCACGCTGGATCAGCTGCAGCAGCGTTTTGCCAGCCAGCCGGTGATCCGGGCAGACTTTACCCAGACGCGCACCATTGCCGGGATGCGTCAGCCGCTGGTGTCGCACGGGCAGATGCTGATCGCGCGTCAGCAGGGACTGTGGTGGCATCAGCAGACCCCCTTTGTGATGACGCTGCTGCTGGATGATAAGCGCATGGTGCAGAGCCTGAGCGGGCAGAAGCCGCAGGTTATCACTGCCGACAGTAACCCGCAGATGTTCCAGTTCAACCATCTGCTGCGGGCGCTGTTCCAGGCCGATCAGAAGGTGCTGAATCAGAACTTCACGGTGGCCTTCAGCGATCGCGGCAACGGTGCCTGGGCGCTGGAGCTGACCCCGAAAGCGGCGCCGCTTAACAGAATCTTTAACCGTATCTCGCTGGCGGGCAATGCGTTTCTGGACAGCATCCGGCTGGACGATAAGCAGGGTGATAAAACGCTGATTCAGCTCAGCAATACCCGTACTGAACCGCCGCAGCTGAGCGACGAGGAGCAGGCGCGTTTTGCCGGGCCGTAACGATCGACGGCTTGCCATCCTCTGGCTCGCCATTTGCCTGCTGCTGGCGGCGGCGCTCTCTTTTCTGCTGCCGCGCAGCCAGCTCAACAGCAGCGTGCTGGCACTGCTGCCGCAGCAGAATCTGGGGGCTGCGCCGCCCGCGCTGCAGCAGGCCTTTATGCAGCGGCTGGATCGCCAGCTGGTGTGGCTGGTTTCACCCGGTGAAGAGGACGATCCCGGCATCGCGGCCTGGTGGCAGGCGCAGCTGCGCGCGCTGCCTGACCTCAGGCAGGTGCAGGGCGACCTTGATGCCGGGCAGCAGGAGGCGTGGGGCCGGTTTGCCTGGCAACACCGTAATGGCCTGATCGACGAGGCGACGCGCAGCCGCTTGCAGAACGGCGGCGGGGCGCAGGCGGAGTGGCTGCTGGCGCAGCTCTTCTCGGCATTTTCGGGTGTCAGCAGCAAAGAGCTGCAGGGCGATCCGCTGATGCTGGTGCGGGGGGCGCAGCTGGCGCTGGCGCAGAATGCCGGACGTCTGACGCTGCACAACGGCTGGCTGACGGTGCGCGATGCGCAGGGACGGCAGTGGTATTTCCTGCACGCTGAACTGGCGAATAACGCTTTCAGTATGCAGCAAAGTCATGCGCTGGTGACACGGCTCAGCGCGCTGGAGCAGCAGCTGAAAGCCCGCTGGCCGCAGGCGAAACTGCTGACGCGCGGCACGGTACAGTTCAGCGACAACGCCAGCCAGCGGGCGCAGCATGATGTCAGAACGCTGGGCAGCGTGACGCTGGGGGGCGTCATCCTGCTGGTGCTGCTGGTCTTCCGCTCACTGCGACCACTGCTGCTCGCGGTGACCTCCGTAGCGGTGGGAGCCATGACCGGCACGGTGGTGACGCTGCTCTGCTTCGGGGAACTGCATCTGATGACGCTGGTGATGAGCCTGAGCATTGTCGGCATCTCTGCCGACTACACCCTCTATTATCTCACCGAGCGGATGGTTCACGGCGATCAGCAGACGCCGTGGGAGAGTCTGCGTAAAGTGCGCGGCACGCTGCTGCTGGCGCTGGGCACCACGGCGATCGCCTGGCTGCTGATGCTGCTGGCTCCGTTTCCCGGACTGCGTCAGCTGGCGGTGTTTGCCGCCAGCGGCTTAACGGCCTCGTGCCTGACGGTGATTCTGATCTATCCATGGCTGGTGCGCGGTCTGCCGGTGCGTCCGGTGCCGCTGATGGTGCCGCTGGCTCGCTGGCTCGCCGCCTGGCGACGGCAGCGCGGGCTGCGCGTCGGTTTACCGCTGGCGCTGGCGATGTTCGCCGCCACCGGTATCGCCCGGCTGAATGTGGATGATGATATCGCCCATCTGCAGAGTGCGCCGGCCTCGCTGCTGGCACAGGATCGCCAGCTGGCTGCCCTGACGGGGCAGCGAGCCGATCAGACCTGGTTTGTGGTCTGGGGCGATGACGCGCAGCAGACTCTGCAGCGGCTGGAAAAACTGGCACCGGATCTTTACAGGGCAGAGCAGCAGGGCTGGCTGCAGGGCTATCGTCTGCTGCCGCTGCGATCGCTGGCGCAGCAGCAGCAGGATCGCCAGCTGTTGCAACAGGCCGTGCCCACCGTGACGAGCCGCCTGCAGCAGGCGGGAATTGCCCTGGCTGCGCCCGATCTCTCCCCGATGCCGGTGACGCCCGCGGCGTGGCTGGCCAGTCCGCTGAGTGAGGGGTGGCGACTGCTGTGGCTGACGCTGCCGGATGGCCGCAGCGGCGTACTGATCCCCACCAGCGGCGTCAGAAACAGCGCCGCCCTAGCGGCGCTCGCGGCGCAGCATACTGGCGTCAGCTGGATTGACCGCAAGGCGGGTTACGACAGGCTGTTCAGTTTCTGGCGCACCCTGCTGACCGGCCTGCTGGCGCTGGCGCTGCTGTTCATCATGCTGACGTTTGTGCTGCGTCTGGGCCTGCGCGCGGGCTTACGCAGCGCGCTGCCGTCGGCGCTGTCGCTGGCGGTGGCGCTGGCCACGCTGGGCTGGATCGGCGCGTCACTGAATCTCTTTGCGCTGCTGGCGCTGATTCTGGTGCTGGGCATCGGCATTAACTACACGCTCTTTTTCAGCAATCCGCAGGGGACGCCCCTGACGTCGTTGCTGGCGGTGTCGCTGGCGATGATCACGACGTTACTGACGCTGGGCATGCTGGTCTTCAGCAGCACCAGCGCGATTGCCAGTTTTGGCACTGTTTTATGCAGCGGCATTTTCAGCGCTTTCCTGCTGTCGCCGCTGGCGATGCGACCCACCCGATCAAGGAGTAAACGATGATCCGCGCCGCCTCTCTTCTGCTGACGGCGCTGCTGCTCAGCGCCTGCGCCGGACCGGCACCTGACAGCAGCCGTCCCACCGCCTGGCTGAAACCGGGCGTAAAGGTTACGCTGCCGCCGCCGGGTATTCATCCCGCTTTTCAGCAGCAGCAATTACTGACCGGACAGGTCAAAGGTCAGAGTCAGTCGCTGCTGGTGCTGCTCAGCGCCGATGAGCAGCAGATCGATCTGGCCGGACTCTCCTCGGTCGGCATTCGCCTGTTCAGCCTGCGCTATGATGCCGGTGGCATTCACACCCAGCAGCTGATGCCGCTGCCGCAGATGCCGCCAGCCAGCCAGGTGCTGGCTGACATCATGCTCAGCTACTGGCCGCGGGAAGTGTGGCTGAAACAGCTGCCGTCCGGCTGGCGGCTGGAGGACCGGGGGCTAAAGCGCCAGCTGTTCGATGCCGATAACCAGCTGGTGACTGAAATTGATTACCTGCAACGCGGCTCTCTGCGCCAGCCGATCAGCATCCGCCAGCATGCGTTTGGCTATCAGATCCGCATTCAACATCTGGACGCTTCATGATTTACCTCTCCGCCTTCGGCATGCTGAATGCGCTGGGCAACAACAACCGGGAAATTGCCACCCATCTGCAACAGGGCATCGCGCCCGGCATGCAGCGCTGTGACGGCTGGCTGAGCGGTGAGCGCAGCTGCTGGCTTGGCAAAGTTGTGGGCGAGCTGCCGCCGGTTCCGGCTGCCTTACGCGCGCACAACACCCGCAATAATCAGCTGCTGCTGGCGGCGCTGGCGCAGATCCGCCCGGCACTCGACGCGGCCGTGGCGCGCTATGGGGCTGACCGGGTCGCGATCGTGCTCGGCACCAGTACCTCGGGTGTGGATGAGGGCGATCGCCAGATTGGTGCGCCTCAGCCTGACTATCACTATCAGATGCAGGAGCTGGGCGATCCTTCCCGATTTCTGGCGCACTACCTGCAACTGAATGGCCCGGCCTATACCATTTCGACCGCCTGCTCCTCCAGCGCCCGCGCCGTGATCAGCGGTGAGCGACTCATCGCAGCCGGTCTGGTGGATGTGGCGCTGGTGGGCGGGGCGGACTCGCTGAGCCGGATGCCGATTAACGGATTCGACAGCCTGGCCTCGCTCTCTGAACGTCGCTGCGCGCCTTTCAGCCGCGATCGTGACGGCATCTCTATCGGTGAAGGGGCGGCGCTGATGCTGCTGACGCGTGAACCGCAGCCGCTGGCGCTGCTGGGCGCAGGCGAATCGTCTGACGCCTGGCACATGTCCGCGCCGCATCCGCAGGGCGAAGGCGCTGAACGGGCGATGCGTATGGCGCTGCATCAGGCGGCGCTGTCGCCGCAGCAGGTCGGCTACATCAATCTGCATGGCACGGCGACGCCGCTCAACGACCAGATGGAAGCCGGTGTCATCGCGCGTCTGTTTGGTAACCGTGTGCCGTGCAGCTCGACCAAGCACCTGACCGGCCATACGCTCGGCGCGGCAGGTATCTGCGAAGCGGCGCTCAGCGCCCTGATCCTGCAGGAGAATCTGCCCCTGCCTGCCCAGGATTTCCGGGCGGCGGCACAGGATGAGACGCTGCCGGATTGTGGCCTGCTGTTACAGCCGCAGGCGCTGGAGCGGCCGATCATCGCCTCAAATTCATTCGCCTTTGGCGGCAATAACACCTGTCTGATACTAGGACGCCCCGATGACATTTAATTCTCCCGCCGCGCACTGGCTGCCTCACGCCGCACCCATGCTGCTGCTCGATCAGCTGATTAGCGTTGACGATGATCAGGTTCACTGTCAGGTCTCGACCTGCACCGGTGGCGTCCTGACGCCCTTTCTGACGCCGCAGGGCGAACTGCCCGCCTGGTTTGGCGTTGAGATGATGGCGCAGACCGTGGGCGTCTGGTCAGGCTGGCATGCAAAGCAGGGCGGTGCCACCCTGATCCCCCCCGGTATGCTGCTCGGCGGACGCGGCTGGCGGGCGCATCAGCCCCATTTTCCCGCCCGCGCCACGCTGGATATCAGAATGACGCTGCTGATGCGCGACGACCGCATGGGCAGTTTTGAGGGCGACATTCGCCACGGCTCGCAGCTGCTGGCCAGCGGTCGTCTGAATACTTATCAACCCAATGAAGCAGAGTTACAGCAATTAATGTCACAAGGAAATCAACCATGACAGATTCGGTATTGGTGACGGGTGCCAGTAAAGGCATCGGCCGCGCAATTGCGCTGCGTCTCGCCCAGGATGGCTTTCAGGTTATCGTCCATTTCAACCGCGATCGGGCTGGCGCTGAGCAGTGCCTTGAGGCGATCGTCGCCGCAGGCGGCAGCGGTCGCGTTCTGGGATTTGATGTGGCCGATCGCGCCGCCACCCGCGCCGCGCTGGAAGCTGACATTGAGCAGCATGGTGCCTACTACGGTGTGGTCAGCAACGCGGGCATCACCCGAGATGCCGCTTTCCCGGCGCTGACGGATGAGGAGTGGGACAGCGTGATCCACACTAACCTCGACAGTTTTTATAACGTGATCCAGCCCTGCGTGATGCCGATGATCGCGCTGCGACGCGGGGGGCGTATCATCACGCTCTCCTCGGTGTCGGGGATGATGGGCAACCGCGGTCAGGTCAACTACAGCGCGGCGAAAGCGGGCATTATCGGTGCCACCAAAGCGCTGGCGATTGAACTGGCTAAGCGTAAAATCACCGTTAACTGCATTGCACCGGGTCTGATCGACACCGGGATGGAGGGGCTGGCCCCGCAGGTCATCGATGAGGCGATGAAGATCGTGCCGATGAAGCGCATGGGGGCGGCTGAAGAGGTCGCCGGGCTGGCGAGCTATCTGATGTCCGATATCGCGGGCTACGTGACGCGTCAGGTCATTTCGATCAATGGAGGCATGCTGTGATCCATCGTGTCGTCGTGACGGGCATGGGCGGCGTCACCGCCTTCGGGGAGTCCTGGGCTGAAGTCTCGGCGCGGATCCGGGCGGGGCGTAATGCCGTGCGCTTTATGCCGGAGTGGCAGGTCTATGACGGGCTGCATACGCTGCTGGGTGCACCGATTGATGACTTTGCGCTGCCGGCGCATTACACCCGCAAGCGCATCCGCGCGATGGGTCGCGTGTCGCTGCTGGCCACGCGCGCTACCGAGCTGGCGCTGACCCAGGCGGGCCTGATTGACCATCCGGTGCTGACCAGCGGCGAAACCGGTATCGCCTACGGCTCGTCGACCGGCAGCACCGGGCCGGTCAGCGAGTTCGCCACCATGCTGACGGAAAAGCACACCAACAATATTACCGGCACCACCTATGTTCAGATGATGCCACACACCACCGCCGTCAATGCCGGACTCTTTTTCGGCCTGCGCGGCCGGGTGATCCCGACGTCCAGCGCCTGCACCTCCGGCAGCCAGGCGATTGGCTACGCCTGGGAGGCGATTCGTCACGGCTATCAGACGGTGATGGTTGCTGGCGGGGCAGAGGAGCTCTGCCCGTCAGAAGCAGCGGTGTTCGACACCCTGTTTGCCACCAGTCAGCGCAACGATGCGCCCCACACCACGCCGGCACCTTTTGACCAGCAGCGTGATGGCCTGGTGATTGGTGAAGGCGCCGGAACGCTCATTCTGGAGTCGCTGGAACATGCGCAGGCGCGTGGCGCAACCATTTACGCGGAACTTACCGGCTTTCATACCAACTGCGACGCGGCGCACATCACCCAGCCGCAGCGGGAAACCATGCAGATCTGTATCGAGCGGGCGTTGCAAAGCGCCGGGATTACCGCCGCTGAAATCGGGTATGTGAATGCGCACGGAACCGCCACTGAGCGGGGCGACATGGCCGAAAGTCTCGCCACGGCGGCGGTCTATGGCGACACGACACCCGTCTCATCGCTGAAATCCTATTTCGGCCATACGCTGGGGGCCTGTGGCGCGCTGGAAGCCTGGATGAGCATTGAGATGATGCGGGAAGGGTGGTTTGCGCCGACGCTGAACCTGACGCAGCCTGCCGCTGACGCCGGGCAGCTGGATTACATCATGGGCGCGCCTCGTGAGATTGATACCGACTACATTCAGAGCAACAACTTTGCCTTTGGGGGCATCAACACCTCACTGATCTTCAGACGCTGGCGCGGCGCCTGATCACCGGCCCGTGCCGTCCTGGCACGGGCGGGTTTATTTCCCGGACGAAAGAAACAGACGTCACTCCGCCTTTCATCTACACTGTCACGCACCGCATCACTCCCGGCGGCCCATGCTTTTTCACAGGATAGTTATGTCGTTACCTTTGCCGCCCGATGATCACGATGAGCCGATTCGCCACTCCATGGACGATGCGCACTTTGCGATAGTGGTGCTTGCGGTGACCTCGGTAACGCTTATAATCTTCGTCCTGATGATTACGCTCTGGATGAGCTGACAGAGACCGCTGCGTCAGCGCAGGGAATAAGGAGAGGGCAATGGAATCCAGAGATGACAAATTGATCGCCATTATCGGTCTGCTGGCGGCCTGCCTGATCGGCGTTACCTTCCTGTTTACCATGGTCTGGCTGACCGATGTCCGGCATCCTGCCGATCCTTCACTCGACGTTCAGTCCTGCCACCCCAAAAAGCCACCCGCTCAGCATGTCTGATCGCGTGCCGTGAACCTGATCTGCTGGCTGCGCAGTATCAGCGCCAGGGCTTCATGCAGATTACGGTTGCCATTGGGGTCCGCTAATCCCAGCAGCGGGCCAGGCGAACGGCGGTCATCCGCCCACGCGGGATACTCCACCACGGGATAGAGCGAAATGCCTTCTACGGCAATCCCCTGATCCAGCGCCACCGCCACGTTCTCACTGACCTCCTGCAGCCAGGGGGCACGGGCCTCGCCCTCCGCGCCGGTTTCGGCAATCAGCATCGGGCGCTGGAAGCGCTGCCAGCACTGCGCCAGCAGAATGTGCAGCGGCACCCGCTCCGGCTCCTCCAGCGACATCGGCTGATCGGGGAAAAACCAGTGGTTATCGGGATAGTAGTTGAGGCCGAGAATATCCAGGCAATCTTCGCTGCCGCCCAGCTCTTTATCCACGCGACCGGCCAGCATATCCCAGGCTTCGAACTGCGCCTGATGCTGGGCATCGGCGTAGGGTTTGCTGTCCGGATTAGTGGGATGATGGGCGATCTGCACCAGCGGGTCGGTCAGCACAAACCGCGCCCCCGGATAGACCTCCCGGATGGCATGGATCGCCGCCAGAGACGCTCGCACCAGCTGGCGCTTCAGCTCTTTGCCGCGCCCTGCGGCATGCGGATTGAACCAGGCCACCTCCGCCCCGGCCCATGACCAGAATGAGATTTGATTAACCGGCGTAAAGAAGGGATTTTCAATGCCTTCATCGCGCATTAGCTGCGCCATTGCGCGGGCGAAACGGCTAAAATGGTCAACAAATTCCGCTTTCCAGATATTAAGATGATCCGGATAGCCAAAGTGAGCCAGCTCCCAGATGATCTCTACCTGCTGACGCCGCGCTGCCTCAACCATCGGCAGAAAGCTCTGCCAGTCATAGTGACCCGGCACCTTCTCAATCAGGTGCCAGCGTGCGCCGTCGCGGGCGGTCAGCAGATGCTGCTCAGCCAGGGCCGCATAATCCTTTTCCAGTAGCATGTCATGCCCACTGCTGATGACCATATCGAGCCGTTTTCCGGGCGTGCGGCAGGCCGTGGAGCAGGGGAAGCTGCCCTGGAAAAAACTGCGAAACAGACGGGGATGGTGGCGCTGGCTGGCATCAAAAAGGGGGTGATGAGACATATTCCTCTCCTGCCGGAGCATTGCCGGTCACAGATCGTCCGGTTAAGTCTAGACTAAAAAACGCCCGCGACTTTTTGCTAAGTCGGAACAGAGGTATAGCCTCAGCGGTGGGACCGGGGAATAATAAAAATAACTGCCATATACAGGGAATTGTCATGACCGAAGCGTTTGAACTCGCCCACTCACCGGAGCCTGCCAGCTGGCTGGAAACAAAGCTGGCCCCTCAGTGTCAGCGCCATCCGGGGCTGAGCGGCATCCATCCTCTCAGCGACGGGCTGGATGCGTTCGCTGCACGCTATCTGCTGATGCAAAAGGCGGCGCGGTCACTCGATATTCAGTACTACATCTGGCAAAACGATCTCTCTGGCCGCCTGCTGTTCAGCGCCATGCTGGAGGCGGCGCGCCGCGGCGTAAAGGTACGACTGCTGCTGGATGATAACAATACGCCAGGCCTGGATGACACCCTTGCTCAGCTCAACCGCCACCCCAATATTGAGGTGCGGCTCTTCAATCCTTTCTCTTTTCGCACCCTGCGCGCACTGGGCTATCTCACTGACTTCGCCCGTCTGAACCGGCGGATGCATAACAAAAGCTTCACCGTGGATGGTGTCACCACCATTGTGGGCGGGCGCAACATTGGCGATGAATATTTTGGCACCGGTAATGAGCCGCTGTTTGCCGATCTCGACGTCATGGCGATTGGGCCGGTGGTCAGCGAGGTGGCCGGGGATTTTGAACGCTACTGGCACAGTAAGCCGGTCGCGCCGCTGCAGCAGGTGCTGGATGATGATGAACCGGACGAGGATAGCGTGAGCCTGCCCTCCGAATGGCGTCACAGTGAGCCGGTGCAGCGCTATCTTCAGCGGCTGGAAAACGCGTCGCTGCTGCAGGAGATGGCGCAGGGCACGCTGGATCTGACCTGGGCAAAAGCACGTCTGCTGAGTGATGACCCGCGCAAGGGGCTGGGTAAAGCGCGCGCGAAAAGCCTGCTGCCGCAGCGTATGCTGGAGGTGATTGGCACGCCACAAGAACAGTTCGATATTATCTCAGCTTACTTTGTGCCGACCCGCGCGGGCGTCGCTCAGCTGCTGGCGCTGAAACGCAAAGGGGTGAAGATCGCCATTCTGACCAATTCGCTGGCGGCCAATGACGTGTCGATTGTTCATGCCGGTTACGCCCGGTGGCGCAAAAAGCTGCTGCGTCACGGCATTGCGCTTTATGAGCTGAAACCGCAGGCGGCCATGCAGGATGCGCCGCACGACCGGGGGTTAACCGGTAACTCGGGCTCCAGCCTGCACGCAAAAACGTTCTCGGTGGATCAAAAGACGTTGTTTATCGGCTCCTTTAACTTCGATCCGCGCTCAGCGGTGCTGAATACTGAAATGGGGCTGGTGATTGAGAGTGCGGCACTGGCCGGAGAAACGCACCAGCGCTTCAGTCAGTCGATGCGTGATCGGGCCTGGACACTGCGGCTGGATAAGTGGGGGCGGGTGAACTGGCTGGAGTATCCGGACGAGCCGCAGCAGATTGTGCATAAGCACGAACCGGACTGCTCCTGGTGGCAACGACTGCAGGTGCGGCTGGTGTGGCGACTGCCGATTGAGTGGCTGCTGTAAGCCTGCGCCTGCGTGCGCACCTGTACAGGCACATGCGCAGGCTCATCCCGGAGGCGTTGCTTCATGGCGACCATTACTTCAGGGCGGGACTCTTACAGGCGACTGCCCGACGTAAAGCGATGGGAGGCTGTACCTGTAGCAAAGCATAGCGGGCCAGGGATGGCCCGCGCTGAGCCTGCCAGGGATGGCGGTTTTGCGTCTTTGCGTAAGGTACAGCCTCCCTGAGCCTGCTCACCAGGCGCCCGACGATGAAAGCCGGTGCGCCCTGCCTCACATGCTTCGTCAGACCTCTTTACGCTCAAACTTTCCCGAAAACAGGAACCGCAGCAGTGGAATGCGCAGGTGGATCTCATACAGCAGAAACGCGATGCCAAACACCATCAGTAAGCCGACAAAGAACCCCAGCGTGTTGTTTTCAATCCGTGGCGTGACATAAATGCCATACAGCAGCGTCAGCGGATGGTGCACCAGATAGATAAACAGCGACGCATTAACCAGATACATAATGCGCGGCGAATGCGCATTCAGCAGCTTATGACCAAAGCAGAAGCAGACATTCAGCATGCAGAGACCCATCAGTGTGGTAATCAGCGCATCCAGCTCATACAGCCAGCCATCGCCACTGCTCAGACGCTGATTGGTGCAGTAGGCGATAAACAGCAGCAGCGCGCCAATCCACATCACCGGATTAAACCGCACAAACAGCGCTTTCAGCGGCGGATGTTTCCACGCCAGTGCGCCCAGCATAAAGAAGGGCAGGTAGAAGAGCGTCTGCATCACGATGATATTGAACAGACCATCCATCAGCCAGGCGGGCTGGAAGATAAACACCAGACGGCGGAACACACACCAGAGCAGGGCCCAGGCCAGTACACCCACCGTCAGCGTACCCCAGCCGACCCGCGTGTAGTCGATTGCGCGGTGCTGGTCGCGCAGCCAGCGAAACGTCACCATACCCAGCGTAGTCAGCATCACCAGCACCACCAGAAACCACAGGTGTGAAATCAGCTCCCACATCAGGTTATTGAACTTCTGATAGGGGGTGAAGCGGGGCCAGTCGGCCAGCTTATCTGTCCAGGCTTTCAGCATGAAAAATTGTGGCAGCGTAATCAGCGGCACCGCAGTGAGCATGGGGATCCCGACGCGCTCCAGACGCACCTTCAGGAAACGCCGCGGCTGATAGCGCAAATAGAGCATGTAGGAGAAATAACCCGAGATAACAAAGAACACCTGCATGCGAAATGCATGAATAAAATCATTCAGCAGCGTCAGCCATAACGAGGCTTCCTGGCTGTTCACTGCCCATTTCTGCGCGGAGTAGATGAGGGAAACGTGAAACGGTACCCCCAGCAACATCAGATAGGCGCGGATAGAGTCGAGGAAATATTCACGTTCAGGTTTTACAGTACTCATAAAGTTCCAGTTCGTTAGTACGGTTAGCCAGTTTCACCCTGAAACCGGATTATGTCCGGGTAAAATTCTACCTGCCATAAACCGGGTATACTATCAGTGGAATCCGTAGTGTCTAATTGTCCTAAAAGTAGCGTTAAGCCTGACGAAATGCGGGAACAATGTTGCGCATAAGCTGTCGGAAAACCGAATAATCCTTTAAGATAAACGGGTTTGATTTAAGCACACGAAAGGGGGGGATGTGCTGACTAAAGAAAAAAATAAAGCCGGACTGATGAAGGTACGCTGGATTGGTACTGCGGTTCTGCTGGCGTTATATGCCAATAACAGTTGGGCGTTTAACATTGATGATGTTGCCACACAAGCCAAAGCGTTGGCAGGGAAAAGCTTCGAAGCGCCTAAAAGCAATTTACCCTCTCAATTTCGTGAAATGAAATTTGCTGACTATCAGCAGATCCAGTTTAACCACGATAAAGCGTACTGGGGCAAACTGCGCACGCCGTTCAAGCTGGAGTTCTATCACCAGGGGATGTATTTCGATACCCCGGTGCAGATCAACGAAGTGACCGCCAGCGCGGTGCGTGAGATCAAATACAGCCCCGATTATTTCAATTTCGGTAACGTAAAACATGACGCTGACGCCGTTAAAAACCTCGGTTTTGCCGGTTTCAAAGTGCTTTACCCGCTTAATAACAAGGGTAAAAACGATGAGATCGCCAGCTTCCTGGGCGCCAGCTATTTCCGTGTAATCGGTGCCGGTCAGGTCTATGGCCTGTCGGCGCGTGGACTCGCCATCGATACGGCATTGCCGTCCGGTGAAGAGTTCCCGCGTTTTAAAGAGTTCTGGATTGAGCGTCCAAAACCTCAGGACAAACAGCTGGTGATCTATGCGCTGCTCGATTCGCCTCGTGCGACGGGTGCGTATCGCTTCGTACTGCGTCCGGGTGAAGCCTCTACCGTGGATGTGCAGTCCAAAGTTTACCTGCGTGACAACGTCGGCAAACTGGGTATTGCTCCGCTGACCAGTATGTTCCTGTTTGGCCAGAACCAGCCATCGACAGTGAATAACTTCCGTCCGGCGCTGCATGACTCTGACGGCCTCTCTATCCACAATGGCAACGGAGAGTGGATCTGGCGTCCGCTGAACAACCCGCGCCATCTGGCGGTGAGCACCTACACCATCGAGAATCCGAAAGGCTTTGGTCTGCTGCAGCGCGGGCGTGACTTCAGCAACTATCAGGATCTGGATGACCGCTATGACCTGCGCCCAAGCGGCTGGGTGGAGCCATTAGGCGACTGGGGTAAAGGCCGGGTTGAACTGGTTGAGATCCCGACGGCCGATGAAACCAATGATAACATCGTTGCGTTCTGGACGCCGGAGACGCTGCCAGAGCCTGGCAAAGAGATGAACTTCAAATATCGCCTGCACTTCTCGCGCGACGAGAAGCAGCTGCACTCGGATGACATTGCCTGGGTCAAAAACACCCTGCGCTCAGCGGGTGACGTGAAGCAGTCGAACCTGGTGCGTCAGCCGGATGGCACCGTGGCTTTCACCATCGACTTCGTGGGTAAAGACATGAGTAAGATGGCGGAAAACAGTCAGGTGACCCCGCAGGTCAGCGTCGGTAAAAACGCTGAAGTGGTTGAGCAGAGCGTACGTTATAACCCGGTCACTAAAGGCTGGCGTCTGGTGTTGCGTCTGCGTGTGAAAGATGCCAAGCAGTCCACCGAAATGCGTGCGGCGCTGGTTAGCGGCGACAAGACATTGACGGAAACCTGGAGCTATCAGTTACCTGCCAATGAATAAATCGACTTTTACACCTCAACGTTATGTGGAATCTCTGCCGCTGGATGCGGCAGGGAAGTCTCGCCTGAGCGTCTCATTGCAGAATGCCAGTGCGTTCCACTTCATTCATGATGTGCTGGGCAGGGATGTCGCAGCCAGTGACCGTCCCGACGATGCGCCATTAAAATCGGTCTCATCGCGGGTGGAAATGGCCTGGCCCGATGCACTGGCGGGCGGTCAGCAGCTAGGTAAAGATTACCTCGACCGCACCACGCTGAAGGCGATGCCCAAAGTCAAACGTTCACTGATGTTCCCGGAAGCGTGGCGCACCAACCCGGTTGCCCGCGCCTGGGACTCTCTGCGTGGACGCAAATCTGTGCCGCGCTACGCCAGTGCGGAAGAGCAGCGAGCCGAAGAGAAGTGGCGTCATGTCGGTTCGATTCGTCGCTACATTCTGCTGATCCTGACGATTTTCCAGACCGTGGTCGCCACCTGGTACATGAAGAGCATTCTGCCCTATCAGGGCTGGACGCTGCTGGACCCGATGGAGATGATCAACCAGAACTGGCAGCAGTCAGTGATGCAGATCCTGCCGTATGTGCTTCAGACCGGCATCCTGTTCCTGTTTGCCATTCTGTTTTGCTGGGTGTCAGCCGGTTTCTGGACCGCCCTGATGGGCTTCCTGCAGCTGCTGATCGGGCGCGATAAATACAGCATCTCCTACTCCACGGTCGGGGATGAGCCGCTGAATCCGGCGCATCGCACCGCGCTGATTATGCCGATCTGTAATGAAGACGTAGAGCGTGTTTACGCCGGTCTGCGTGCGACCTGGGAGTCTGTGGTTCGCACCGGTAACGCAGAGCACTTTGACGTCTACATCCTCAGTGACAGCTACGATGCGGATATCGCCGTTGCCGAACAGAAAGCCTGGATGGAACTGGTCCGTGACGTCGGCGGGGCAGGCAAGATCTTCTATCGCCGTCGCCGTCGTCGTGTGAAGCGTAAAAGCGGCAACATCGATGACTTCTGTCGTCGCTGGGGCAGCAACTACAGCTACATGGTCGTGCTGGATGCCGATAGCGTCATGAGTGGCGAGTGCCTGACCGGCCTGGTGCGTATGATGGAGGCTAACCCGAACGCCGGGATCATCCAGTCGTCGCCGAAAGCCTCAGGAATGGATACGCTCTATGCGCGCTGTCAGCAGTTCGCGACCCGCGTCTATGGTCCGCTGTTTACCGCCGGTCTGCACTTCTGGCAGCTGGGCGAGTCGCACTACTGGGGTCACAACGCCATTATCCGCGTGAAACCCTTCATCGAGCACTGTGCGCTGGCGCCATTACCGGGCGAAGGGTCGTTTGCGGGCTCGATCATGTCGCATGACTTCGTCGAGGCGGCACTGATGCGTCGTGCCGGCTGGGGCGTCTGGATCGCCTATGACCTGCCAGGTTCTTATGAAGAACTGCCGCCGAACCTGCTGGATGAGCTGAAGCGTGACCGCCGCTGGTGCCATGGTAACCTGATGAACTTCCGTCTGTTCCTGGTAAAAGGGATGCACCCGGTTCACCGTGCGGTGTTCCTGACCGGCGTGATGTCCTACCTGTCAGCTCCGTTATGGTTCCTGTTCCTGGCGCTTTCCACGGCCCTGCAGGTCGTGCATACGCTTATGGAGCCGACCTACTTCCTGCAGCCGCGACAGCTCTTCCCGGTCTGGCCGCAGTGGCGTCCGGAGCTGGCGATAGCGCTGTTCTCGACCACGATGGTGCTTCTGTTCCTGCCGAAGCTGCTGAGCGTGGTGCTGATCTGGTTTAAAGGGGCGAAGCCTTACGGTGGCGCACTACGCGTGCTGTTGTCACTGGTGCTGGAAACGCTGTTTTCGGTGCTGCTGGCCCCGGTGCGCATGCTGTTCCACACCGTGTTTGTGGTCAGCGCCTTCCTTGGCTGGGAAGTCGTCTGGAACTCCCCGCAGCGTGATGACGATGCGACGCCATGGGGCGAGGCGTTTAAACGTCACGGTTCACAGATGGCTCTGGGTCTGGTGTGGGCGATTGGTATGGGACTGCTGGATCTCAACTTCCTGTGGTGGCTGGCACCGATCGTCTTCTCCCTGATCCTGTCACCGTTTGTGTCGGTGATGTCGAGCCGTGCAACGCTGGGCCTGAAGAGCAAGCGCGCGAAGCTGTTCCTGATCCCGGAAGAGTCTTCACCGCCGCAGGAGCTGGTGGACACCGACCGCTATCTGCAGCTCAACCGCGAGCGTGTACTGGAGAACGGCTTTATGCACGCGCTGTTCCATCCGGCGTTTAACGCGCTGGCGACAGCGCTGGCGACTTCACGTCACCGGCAGAGTCAGCTACTCGACTACGCCCGCGACCGTCGTGTCGATCAGGCGCTGAGCGATGCACCGGAAAAACTCAGCCGCGACCAGCGTCTGCAGCTGATCAGCGATCCGGTGGTGCTGGCCCGCGTCCATACCCGACTGTGGGAAAATGCGGAGAAGTATCACCAGTGGGTAGAGAGTTATCAGAAACTGACGCTCAACCCTAACGCGCTGGCAAAAAACGCGTAATCTGAAAAAGCGGCAGCGATGCCGCTTTTTTTATGGGATGAAAACAGAGCGGGGATGATAATTTACTCGCAGGCCGTCACCGCATGCCGCGCGTGACACTCTCTGGGGCAGGTAAAGGCGGGTTTTTGTGGTGAAACGAGTTTTAAAGGCAGGTGTTATCGCTCTCGCGGTGCTCTGCTTAAGCGGATGCGGCAGTATTATCAGCCGAACCGTGCCCGGACAGGGACACGGTAATCAGTACTATCCGGGCGTACAGTGGGATGTACGCGACAGCGGATGGCGGGTGCTGACCATCCTTGATCTGCCCCTGTCGCTGGTGCTGGACACCCTGCTGTTGCCAGTGGATGCCAGCCATGGTCCTTACGAATAACCGCGATCGGAGTCGCTGTTATCATCTTCCCACTCCTGAGCCGCGGCTTCACCCTCTTCGGTGTCCAGCGGCGGCTCCAGCTGAAACTCGCCGTCGTCCCACTCGTGCAGGGTGTTTTCCGCTAACCACTCCTGACGCAGTTCCACTTCGTCAAAATCAGCGTCAAAAATAGCCTGAGCAGCTTCACCGGTGCGGTAAGGAAGGCATTCGCCTGCGTCACCTTCGTCGACCAGGAACTCAGCCTGCCACATGATATCGCCATCCTGCATCACATACTTTTGCAGGCCGAACTGGCTGACCGACGCCTCTTCTTCATCCACTTCAGGGTTATTTGCGAGAAACTCCTCACGTGCAGCATCAATCGCTTCCTCTAAGGTACTGTACATGCTCATCGATCTTCTCCTTACCGGGTTCACTTGATTTCAGTGAAGAATAGACGAAATTTGCCGGAGGGAAAGGGCGGGGGCGTGTAACTGGCGGGAAATAAACCACTTCCCGCCAGCAGCGGGATTAACGCATTTTTTGCGGGAAGTGCAGAACCGGCTGTACCGACTCATGAATAACCGGTGCCGCGTAGCGAATACAGCATTTGATGCAGGGTTTAACTTTCTTAAAATTGATTCTGGCGATGGATAAGGCCTGGCTGAGATTATACAGGGTGCCGATAAAAATCATCTGCTCCTTGCCGGGCATCCGTCTGCATCCCTGACGATGAAGAAAATGGTAGTTCTCCTGATCGGTCGTAATGGTGACGTAATAGTAGAGACCTTTACTCATATTAGGGATCCCCTGAGGTTCGCTGTGTGAAATCGTTTTTTTATAATTGAGCTGAAGTCGTTAAAAGCCTGAATGTCACTGCTGAAATTACCGTTAAGTCGGAACAGGTTCAAATGCAATAACGGCATATCGGGCTGTTAAATTTTTGTAAAAATGAATATGTCGGCGGCTTGTATGACAATGCCTTGTTAATTAAGTTAATTTTAGTGGATTGATAAGCGACCAGAAAGCATTAAGCCTGGCTAAATAGGAATAGGCCTGGTGATAAAAATAATTAGCGCCAGCGGAAATTAAAGCAGGATAATTAAAATCTGATGAATGTCTGCCAGAATATGCAGCAGGCGGCTCTTTGTGGTTTTAATAAATAAGCCGGGCTGATTGAATGCGGTGGAAATCAGCGTCTCCTGCGAGCGTATCTGATAATAGCTGGATCGTTAAACCGGGAAGCCGCAATATCGGGCAGCCGCGCGATTGATTTATCGGGGCAGAGCATTGCAGCAGAAGAGGCGCTAAACGGCCGTGAGACCGTTTAGCGTGACAGATTAATAGCGGGAGGGTTCGCCTTGCGGACGGGTTTTAAAGCGGCGATGCAGCCACATATATTGCTCAGGTGCCAGCAGCACACCCTCTTCAACCACTTTGTTCATCCTGGCCGCGGTAACTTCATCGTTTTCCAGCGTAAATTCGCTGCGGATGTCGGGCAGGATCATCAGTTCATAGCCCCGGCCACCAGGCAGACGACGCGGCACAAACGGAATGACAGCGGGGTTACCGGCGCGGATCAGCAGATGGGTCCCCACCGTCGTTGCCGCCTTTTCCACGCCAAAGAAGGGCACAAAGACGCTGCTGCGCGGGCCATAGTCGTGATCGGGGGCATACCAGATAATGTCCCCCTGCTTCAGGGCGCGGATCATTCCTTTGAGATCCTTACGGTCGAGCATGCTTTTGTTTGACCGCATGCGACCTTTGACCTGCAGCCAGTCAATCAGCTTATTGTCATTGGGGCGATAGACGCCAATGCCAGGATTGTGGATGCCAAACATGCGCGCGCCGATCTCCAGCGTCAGAAAGTGCATGCCGATGAGCAGCACACCGCGCTGGTTGTCGCGCGCGGCCTGAATATGCTCCAGCCCGGAGGGCTTGTGCCACTTGTTAATACGCCAGTCGGGCCAGAACCACGCCATGCCGGTTTCAATCAGGCCCATGCCGACGGATTCGAAATTGTGTTTCACCATCGCCTCGCGCTCATTGACCGGCATCTCCGGAAAACTTAATTCCAGATTACGCCGGGCGATGCTGACGCGACGATTCATAAAGCGCATGGCGATACGGCCAATATTGCAGCCGAGCACATAGAGCAGGGGATAAGGAAGGAGCACCAAAAGATAAAGAAAAGCGATACCCAGCCAGGTCAGCCAATAGCGCGGGTGAAGCAGTTCTCGTGAAAACTGAGGCAACTGAGTCATGTGAAGGTTAATTTTCCTGCGTCATGCACCCTGCGGTGCTGATATCTCATTGATTTACACTATTGTGCCAGTTTTTAACGTTCGCTTAAATATCGCTGATGGAACCGGGCCTCAATGAGCGGGGAGAAAGCCGCCGCGAGTGCCGGAAAAAACAGCAACTGACTATCGGTCCTGACGCAACGCTTTGCATACACCTGAAATCAGGTATCATGTGCTCGCTAATTTTCTCCTATTGATAACAGGAAAGAACACCATGCCAGTGTTACATAACCTCGTTTCCAATAAAGAGCTGAAGGCGCGCATGCTGGCTGAAACTGAGCCGCGCACCACTGTCTCTTTTTATAAGTATTTCCAGATTGCCGATCCTAAAGCCTTCCGCGATGCGCTCTATGTTGGCCTGACCGCCCTCAAGGTGTTTGGTCGCGTCTATGTTGCCCATGAAGGCATCAACGCGCAGATCAGCGTGCCCGCCAGCCAGTATGAAAAGATGAAGGCCTGGCTGTATGCGTTCGATCCGGCGCTGAACAACCTGCGTATGAACGTTGCTCTGGATGATGATGGAAAGTCGTTCTGGGTACTGCGCCTGAAAGTGCGCGATCGCATCGTGGCGGACGGTATTGAGGACAGCAGCTTCGACGCAAGCAATGTTGGTCACTACCTGAAAGCGGCGGAAGTCAACGCCATGCTGGACGATCCGGACGCGCTGTTTGTCGATATGCGAAACCACTACGAATATGAAGTGGGCCGTTTTGACAACGCGCTGGAAGTGCCGGCAGACACCTTCCGTGACCAGCTGCCAATGGCCGTGGATATGCTCAGGGAGCAGAAAGATAAAAAGATCGTCATGTACTGCACCGGCGGCATCCGCTGCGAAAAGGCCAGTGCCTGGATGCGGCATAACGGTTTTGAAGATGTCTACCATATCGAGGGTGGCATCATCGAGTACGCCCGCCGCGCCCGTGAACAGGGCTTGCCGGTCAGATTCAAAGGCAAAAACTTTGTCTTTGATGAGCGGATGGGGGAGCGGATTTCTGACGATGTGCTGGCAAACTGCCATCAGTGTGGTGAGCCCTGCGATACCCACGTCAACTGCGTGAATGACGGCTGTCATCTGCTGTTTATTCAGTGCAAGAGCTGCGCCGAGAAGTTTGAGAACTGCTGCAGTCCGATCTGTCAGGAAGAGGCGAAGCTCTCTCCGGAAGAGCAGCGCGCCCGTCGTGCCGGACGAGAGAATGGCAATAAAATCTTTAACAAGTCGCGTGGCCTGTTAAACATGACCATTCCCGCGCCGAAGAAGTCATAAAGCGGTAAACGTGGCCGCCTGAACGCTGATTCAGGCGGCCTGCGGCTTTACTGACGCACACCTTCCACCGAGATCATCAGCTGAACCTTCTGCGAGGCTGGCCCCAGATCTTTCGTTATATTAAAATCTTTCAGCGCAATTTCACCTTCCGCTTCAAAGCCTGCACGATAACCGCCCCACGGATCTTTGCCTTCACCCAGCTTCTTCGCCTCCAGCGTCACCGGCTTCGTGACGCCGTTCAGCGTCAGATCGCCGGTAATCTCTAATTCATCGCCCTCTTTCTTCACTGACGTGGATTTAAAAGTCGCCTGCGGATTTTTACTGCTGTTCAGGAAATCCGCGCTGCGCAGATGTTTGTCACGTTCAGCATGGTTGGTATCCACGCTGCTGGTATTAATCGTCACCTCGACTTTATCGGCGGCAGGGTTCTTCTCATCAAAGGTGAAGCGGCCATCGAAATCTTTAAAGGTACCGTAGAGCCAGCTGTAACCCAGATGCTGGATGCGAAACTGAATAAAGGCGTGCTGCCCCTCTTTATCAATTTTGTAGTCAGCGGCACTGGCACTCAGGGAACCGAGCAGCAGGCTGGCCGCGGTCATCGTCAGCAGACTTTTCTTCAACATATTATCTGTCCTTTTCAGAGGGTAAGGGGAGTCGTAAACCTGACATCCGTTTTAAGGTGTTATCGCGATCGATAACATGGTGTTTTATCGCAGCCAGACCGTGCAGGATCGACAGGATCACCACACTCCAGGCCAGCCAGAGGTGAATATCGCCTGCGAGGTCGGCCTGCTCGCCTGCACCGCTGAACAGGGCAGGCAGCGTAAACCAGCTGAACACGGCGATGGGTTTACCGTCGGCGGTGGAGATGAGATAGCCGCTGATCAGAATGGCCAGCAGCAGGGTATAAAGTAACAGGTGTGCCACGACAGAACTGATGCGCACCAGAGGGGAATGGCTGCTCAGGGGCCTGGGCGGCGGCGAAATAACGCGCCACACCAGGCGGATAATCAGCGTCAGTAACAGCAGCACGCCAATACTTTTATGAATTTCCGGGGCGTCGTGATACCAGCTGTCGTAATAGCCCAGACCGACCATCCATAATCCCAGCGCAAACATGCCATAAATGGCCAGCGCCATCGACCAGTGCAGCAGCACAGCAACCCGGCCAAACTGATGCGGTGTATTACGTAATAACATAATCTGAGCGTCACGTAGAAATAATATGAAATAAGCATCCACATTATGAAATATAAAAGCAATCGCCCTTACGCTTCTATAAACTTAAAAAAATCATCGGAAAAGGTTGAATAAAAAGGCAGGGAAATGGGCAATATTACTGAATAATAATTTTGATGAGGGGAAAACGGTCAACCTCATTCCGCCCAAATGAACAATCAGGGCGAAATAAGGGCGAATTTTTGTCAGTGAAATTCAGGTTGCGTCAATCTTTGTCAGCAGGATGCCACCCTGTGATGCCATCCGTTTGCAGAGTCAGAAACGCGAAAGGCGGAACGGAGAGAGATCAAAGGAAAAAGGTTTCTGCTGCGCAAATTCCGCGGCCAGTTCGCCCAGCACGCTGGCAAATTTAAAGCCGTGTCCGCTGAGTCCGGTTATCAGCAGGCGATTGGGTTCGTCCGGCAGCGTATCAATAATAAAATCTTCATCCGGGCTGAAGTCGTAGCTGCACGCTTCGCCATGCAGACAGACACCGACGCCCGGTAAGAACTGGCGCAGGAAGCCAAAAGCTTCACTGCCATCTGCCGCCACGGCACCGAAGGGTTTACGATCTTCAGGCTGCTGCATCGGCTGTCCGCCATCGTGACGACCCACTTTCAGGGCGTTATTGTCGGCCGGGAAGCCATAGAACTGGCTGCCATCACGCATCTCGACGGTAAAGCCCGGGAACCTGTTGTTCTCACTGTAGCGACCATCAGCCTGATACCAGGCAAACACCTTACGGGTAGGGGCAACCGGCAGATTCGGGATGAGTTTTCCGACCCACGTACCGGCGCTGACCACCATTTTACGGCCGCGATAGACACCATCCAGCGTTGTAACCTGTTGAAGGTCGCCATCCCGTCCCAGTTCTGAGACCGGGCAGTTGAACAGCTGGGCACAGCCTGCCTGTTCCGCCAGCTGAACCCAGCTGCGCACCGCCTGTTCACATTTCAGGAAGCCCGACTGCGGCTCAAATACGCCCAGATAGCCCTCTGGTACGTTAATCTGTGGCCAGCGCTGACGCACTTCCCCGGGCTGCATCACCTCAATGTTAAGCTGCCAGCGGCTTGCGCTGTCGATAACGTTGCGGATAAAAGGGGAGTCGTGAGGGGCGAGGTTAAGCACGCCGCTGCGATGCATAATGCGCTCACCGGCTCGCTGTTCCAGTTCATCCCACAGCGTCTGCGCCCGCAGCACCAGCGGCACATAACGTTCGCCTTCGCCGTAGGCGTGACGAATCAGACGGCTCTCGCCATGATGCGTGCCCTGATTGTGAGGAGGGTGGGCGCTGTCGATCATTAATACCGAGAGGCCTGCCTGGGTGGCATAGTAGCCAGCCGCCGCACCTACTGAGCCGCTGCCAACGACGATAAGATCATAAATCATGGTAACTACGCTCTAAGAGTCAGATAATCAACAGCATACCGAAACAGAAACGAAAAAGGCACCCCTGAGGGTGCCCCTTTGATGTGGCAGAAACTAATGCTTACTGAGGAGTCGTTCCATCTGCTCGGCTGATTCAATCTTGGCGATGCCTGCTTCGAGGATCGAGATGAACTGCCTTGCCACATCCGTTGTCAGCCAGTAGGTGGGGCCAACATCCGCTTCTTCTTCTTTTTGATCCTGCGACGACAGCGAGTGCAGGCGGATCATCATGGCGTCATAGCTATCAACGGTACTGATATCCCAGCCCACCAGCGGGTGAGTCTGAATAACGTCTTTTCTTCTGTCCATTATAACCTCCTTATTACTCGTTAAACGAAGTGCATGATGAGGTTCAATGCGGCTTTTTTATTCCGATAGCGAAACAATTATAACAGTAAACCCGGGTGTCACTGTTTAAAAAATGCCGTGAGTCAGCTTCTCACAGAATATTCGCTTTTAACAGGCAGGAGTCAAAAAATAAAATGCCTGGCAGGCAGGCATTTTTTTTACGATTCAGTGGGCAGGCCAAAAAGCGGGGCAGGCCGCCGGTTCAGAGCGCCGGGCTGTCTGGTACGATGCCGCCGACGCGTTTCTGCAGGGATTCTGCCAGACGGGCAAAATGTTGCTGAAGCTGTTCATCATGGTTTTGATTCTGGGCTTCCAGCGACAGATTGTGCACCAGCAGCTGGCTGGCACGATCGTCAAGACAGAAAATCAGACTGGAAAAGGCATTTTCCAGCACCGTTAAACGACGCTGCTGATCACCAATCAGTGCTAACAACTCACCAAAGGTCATCGCCTCTTCCGGTTTATCAGTAGTCATGGTGTCGCACCTCCTGTTATGCGTGACGAGCGCAAGGATAGGGCATTGATCAGTAAGAGTCTAGATGCAGGAAGAGGGAAGTGCGAGAGGGGAGAAAAGATAAAAAAACCGGGTGGCGACACCCGGAAAAAAAGCACAGTGGCGGTTAATCAGTAATGAACCAGTCGTCAGCACTCTCCCACGTCTGTTGCAGGATTTCGCTGATCTGGTCGCGCGTCTCTTTTCCACCGCCCAGCACGCTGAGATTGTTGGCACTGGCATAACGCACCTTGACGTGATTGGTCGAGTCAGGGAACTGTTCGTCAATGCGGCGCGACAGTTCATCGCTTAACGCCTCTATCGCGCCAGCAGGAAGAGGTCGGGTATTTGATACGGTAATTTCAACACGCATAGCAGCCTCCGGATAAGATACTGTATATATTTACAGTATTCATCCGCCGGAGGCAAGCAAAATTATGCAACGCGCCAGTTGAGCGTTTCACCCGCGAGGAAAGGAATCAGAGCGTCACTGCCCAGCGCGATGGACGCCGGCACCTGCCAGGGCTCACGCACCAGGGTAATTGTGCCTTCATTCAGCGGCAGGCCATAGAAACGCGGGCCGTTTTCAGAACAGAACGCTTCGAAATGGTCCAGCGCATTCAGCTCTTCAAACACGGTCGCGTAGGCCGCCAGCGAGGTCGGCGCATTAAATACGCCCGCGCAGCCACAGGCAGACTCTTTAAGATGCTGCAGATGCGGAGCGGTGTCGGTGCCGAGGAAGAAACGCGGATGACCGCTGGCTACGACCCTGCGCAGCGCGTCCTGATGCACATTGCGCTTGAGAATCGGCAGGCAGTAAAGATGCGGGCGAATTCCGCCCACCAGCATGTGGTTGCGGTTAAACATCAGGTGCTGCGGCGTAATGGTCGCGCCCAGCGTCTCATCGGCAGCAGCGACATAATCCGCGGCATCCTGGGTGGTGATATGCTCCATCACCACTTTCAGCCCCGGAAACTGACTGCGCAGCGGCACCATCACCGTGTCAATGAAGCGGGCTTCGCGATCAAAAATGTCGATATGGGCATCGGTGACTTCGCCATGAACCAGCAGCGGCATACCCAGCTGCTGCATCCGCTCCAGCACGCGGGCGATGGAGGCGATATTGGTGACGCCGTGGCTGGAGTTAGTGGTGGCATGAGCCGGATAGAGCTTGGCGGCGGTAAACAGACCGGATGTGAAGCCACGCTCAAGCTCATCCGGATCCAGTGAGTCAGTAAGATAACAGGTCATCAGCGGCGTAAAGGCGTGATCGGCGGGCAGCGCGGCCAGGATGCGGTCGCGGTACGCTTCTCCTGCCGCCACGCTGGTCACCGGCGGCACCAGGTTAGGCATCACGATGGCACGACCATTAACCGCGCTGGTGTAGGGCAGGACCGTTTTAAGCATCTCATCGTCACGCAGATGAATGTGCCAGTCGTCAGGGCGACGCAGGGTAAGTTGCTGAGGTTGTGCTGTCATCAGTGAAGCTCCGGCAGAAAGGAAACAGAAGGCATGTTTTGGCCGGGGTCTAAGCATAAGGATTCAGGCAACCGTTTGCACCTGCTTTTTCTGCTGACAGCAAAAATCCGCGCCGGATGGCGCGGCAAACGGGATTACTGCGTGAAGGGGATAACCAGTTCGCCCGGTCTGACTTCCAGTCCTTTGGCAAATTTTTTCGCCAGTGACTCACCTTTACTGCGGTCAGCGCTGAGACGGTAAGCCGGGTTTTGATCGAAATAGCTCTTCAGCGACTGATTCAGATAAGGCGTCAGGGTTTTCATGATGGCGGCCATTTTCTCCGGCGCCACCTGTGCGTCGGTTATCTCCAGATCGCGCAGAAAGATCGCCCCCTGCTGTGGGTCATAGACGGGCTGTGCGCGCATCGTCAGCTGCATGTCAGCCTGCTGCGGGCCGAACAGAGAGGTGACGTTAATCTTTGCATTGCCGGAGAGCGACACTTTGCCAGGTTCTGTGCGGCCGATCTGGCTGGTGAGATTGTTCAGGACAATATGCGCATTGACCAGACCGGACACGCCAATGTCTTTCTCGTAGTTGTTATGCTTTTGCAGCGCCTGATTCACTTCCTGTTCGCTGATGGTGTACTGGGTCAGTTGATTGCAGCCGCTTGCCAGCAGCACAAACATCAGGGCAGTCAGCCCGAAAAATACATTTTTCATCTTTCTAGATCCTGAATAACAAAGTCAGTTAACAGGATATAGCCTGCCTGAATGCGTGAGAGGTGTCATCAGAAAAGGGATGAGAAACGCCGCGGCGTCTCTCATCCGGGCGGGATTACTGCGCAATAGAAGAGAGCAGATTGACCTGGGTCTGTTTGGCCATATTGTCACGGTAGTCAGCGACCCGTGCTGGCCAGTCGATGCCCGGAACCAGCGTCAGGGAGCGCAGCAGCGGGAAGAGGCTGAAATCATCTTCCGACAGCTCGCCGTTAACCGCATTAGGCTGGACGATCAGGCCGTCCAGTTTGCGCAGATCGCCGCTGACTTTTTTAATCAGTCCGGCCGAATGCGTTTTCAGCTCCTCAAAATCACCGATGCTGGCCTGCTTTTTCGCGCGGAAATAGTCACGCGCCGCCGGGGTGGCAAACTCCGCAAAAGGGGCCTCGGCAATGCGCGGCAGCAGTAGCTTATTCACGTAGCTGTTCATGTGACGCAGCCAGTCGCCAATGGCCGGATCGAGCGCACCGGTAATCAGCGGTTTGCCATCCTGCTGGTCGACATAGTGCACAATCTCCATGCTTTCCGGCATCGCGCTGCCATCCTTTTTCTGCAGGACAGGCGCCATTTTCTGGCCGATCAGTCGCTGAGGCGTCTCTTCATCGTCATTGAGCATGACCACCAGCTCAACCGGCAAGTTCTTCAGACCAAAAATCATGCGCGCTTTCACACAGAAGGGGCAGTGGTCGTAGATATAGAGCTTCATCCTGATCTCCCTCGTTTACAGGTTAATGTTTAACAGAGTGAATCATTTCATCCTGTTCCGGGCGCCTGAAAAGTATGGAAGAGATTCCCCCTCCCGGCAAACCAGCCCGACAGATGGCCGGGCTGAACGGGCGTTGATGACGCCTGAGCAGGAGCGTCTGGGCGGTGATAACACAACAAAATCAACCTCTTTACGGCAAAAAATCCGTAATGTTTTACCGCAGCCCAGGCGGCGGTTATAGTGAAAGCCAGATAATGACGGCTTTCACTCTCAGCCATTGATTTCAGGAGTCAGGATGTTTGGCTATCGTTCTGCCGCGCCCAGGGTGCGCTTAACCACCGATCGGCTGGTGGTCCGTCTGGTTCACGAACGTGACGCCTGGCGAATGGCAGATTACTACGCGGAAAACCGCCTGTTTTTAAAACCGTGGGAGCCCGTGCGCGATGACAGTCACTGCTATCCCTCCGGCTGGCAGGCGCGGCTGGGGCTGATCGCCGACATGCATAAGCAGGGCTCGGCCTTCTATTTTATTCTGATGGACAGCGAAGAAACCGAAGTGCGCGGCGTAGCCAACTTCAGCAACGTACTGCGCGGTTCCTTTCACGCCTGTTATCTCGGCTATTCGCTGGGCGAAAAGTGGCAGGGACAGGGGCTGATGTTTGAAGCGTTACAGTCTGCTATCCGCTACATGCAGCGTCAGCAGCATATTCACCGCATCATGGCGAACTACATGCCGCACAACCAGCGCAGCGGCGACCTGCTGGCGCGCCTTGGTTTTGAGAAAGAGGGATATGCGAAAGACTATCTGCTGATTGACGGACGCTGGCAGGATCACGTGCTGACAGCATTAACCCAGCGGGAATGGACGCCTGATCGGCGTGGACAATAATGAGGACGCAAGCATGAAGATGGCTTTATCGGCGCAGGCGCTGCGCGTGCTGGGCTGCCTGCTGGAGAAGCAGGTCACCACGCCGGAACAGTATCCGCTGTCACTGAATGGAGTCGTGGTGGCCTGTAACCAGAAATCAAACCGCGAGCCGGTGATGGAGCTGAGTGAAAGCGCGGTACAGGATGAACTCGATCAGCTGGTGAAGCGGCATCTGGTTACCGCCAGCAGCGCGTCCGGTCAGCGGGTCGTGAAATATGAGCAGCGTTTCTGTAACTCCGCCTTTGGTACGCTGAAGCTGAACAGCGCCGAAGTTGCCGTGCTGACGTTACTGATGCTGCGCGGTCCGCAGACGCCAGGCGAACTGCGCACCCGCAGCGGCCGTCTTCATGAGTTCAGTGACGTCAGCGAAACAGAACAGACGCTGGAAGGCCTGATGCAGCGTGACGACAGCGCCCGGGTGATCCGCCTGACGCGCGAGCCGGGCAAGCGCGAAAGCCGCTTTATGCATCTGCTGCCCGGGGAGAGCGACACGCCACTGTCCGCCGATGAGCCGGAAGAGCAGGGCGATCTGGCGAGGCGTGTGGCCACCCTGGAACAGCAGGTCGCCCGGCTTCAGGCTCAGCTCACTCAACTGCTGCAGCCGGAGCATTAAGATGACTTTACGTATTGGTGTGGTGGGACTCGGCGGTATCGCACAGAAAGCCTGGCTGCCGGTGTTGTCGGCAGCGACGGACTGGACGCTGGTGGGGGCATTTTCACCGAATCAGGCCAAAGCCCGGCCACTCTGCGACAGTTACCGTATGGACTGTTTCAGTTCCCTGAATGCGCTGGCCGCGGCCTGCGACGCCGTTTTTGTCCACAGCAGCACCGCCACGCACTATGAGGTGGTGAAGGCGCTGCTGCTGGCCGGAAAAGATGTCTGCGTCGATAAGCCGCTGGCGGAAACCCTGGATCAGGCTGAGGCGCTGGTGGCGCTGGCGGAGAAAGAGCAGCGTAAGCTGATGGTCGCCTTTAATCGCCGCTTCGCCCCGCGCTATCAGCAGCTGCGGGCGGAGATGGGACACGTCGCTTCCCTACGGATTGAAAAGCACCGCAGCGACAGCGTCGGGCCTCAGGATCTCCGCTTTACCCTGCTCGATGACTACCTGCACGTCGTCGACACCGCACTCTGGCTCGGCGGCAAGCCTGTTCAGCATGTTCAGGGGCGCATCGACACCAACGAACAGGGACAGATGCTCTACGCTGAGCACCACTTCGCCCTGGAGGGCCTGTCGATCACCACCAGCATGCATCGGCGCGCAGGCAGTCAGCGTGAGCGGGTCAGTGCGACAGGCGACGGTAAATGTATCGACATCAGTGAGATGCGCGACTGGCAGGAAGAGCGGAACGACGGCGTGCTGATCGCTCCGCCTGCCGCCTGGCAGAGCCATCTGACCCAGCGCGGGTTCAGCGGGGCCGCACGCCATTTTATCGACTGCGTGCAGAATCAGACGACGCCTGAAACCAGCGGTGAACAGGCGCTGATGGCGCAGCGTGTGGTGGAAAACCTCTGGCGTAGTGCCATTCTGGAATAACGCCTTGTAACACTCCGTGCTGGTCATTTCCCTCCGTGGCAGTAGACTGTCGCCGGGCATCTTTCAGGTGCCCGCGCGACTTCTCCTTTTTACTGATTTTTTCAGGATGCGCCGTCAATTATGAATCTTTTGAAATCGCTGGCAGCGGTCAGTTCCATGACCCTGTTTTCCCGCGTTCTGGGCTTTGCCCGTGATGCCATCGTGGCGCGGGTGTTTGGCGCCGGAATGGCGACCGATGCGTTTTTTGTTGCGTTTAAACTGCCGAATCTGCTGAGGCGTATTTTTGCCGAAGGCGCGTTTTCCCAGGCGTTTGTGCCCATTCTCGCGGAATATAAAAGCAAACAGGGTGAGGAGGCGACACGTCTGTTCCTCTCCTATGTCTCAGGCCTGCTGACACTGGCGCTGGCGCTGGTGACCTTCGCGGGGATGCTCGCTGCGCCCTGGGTGATCATGATTACCGCACCGGGCTTCAGCGACCATGCGGATAAATTTGCCCTGACCAGTTCCCTGCTGCGGGTGACCTTTCCCTACATTATGCTGATCTCGCTGGCGTCGCTGGCGGGTGCTGTGCTGAACACCTGGAACCGCTTCTCGGTGCCAGCTTTTGCGCCGACCCTGCTGAACGTCAGCATGATCAGCTTCGCCCTGTTCGCCGCGCCGCATTTCCATCCGCCGGTGATGGCGCTCGCCTGGGCGGTCGTTGTGGGCGGGGTGCTGCAGCTCGGCTATCAGCTTCCACACCTGAAGAAGCTGGGGATGCTGGTGCTGCCACGCATCAATCTGCGTGACGCAGGCGTCTGGCGCGTAATGCGTCAGATGGGTCCGGCAATTCTTGGCGTTTCGGTCAGTCAGATCTCGCTGATCATCAATACCATCTTCGCCTCGTTCCTGGTGTCGGGTTCCGTCTCCTGGATGTACTACGCCGATCGCCTGATGGAGTTCCCCTCCGGCGTACTGGGCGTGGCGCTGGGTACCATTCTGCTGCCGTCGCTGGCCAAAAGTTTTTCCAGCGGCAATCACGATGAGTATTCCCGGCTGATGGACTGGGGACTGCGCCTCTGCTTCCTGCTGGCGCTGCCCTGCGCTGTGGCGCTGGGGATGCTCTCCGGCCCGCTCACCGTGGCGCTGTTCCAGTATGGCAAATTCACGGCCTTTGATGCGCTGATGACGCAGCGTGCGCTGATCGCCTACTCTGTTGGCCTGATGGGCCTGATTGTGGTCAAGGTGCTGGCACCCGGCTTCTATTCACGGCAGGACATCAAAACCCCGGTTAAAATCGCGATTATCACGCTGATCATGACGCAGGTAATGAACCTGGCGTTTATCGGCCCGCTGAAACATGCCGGTCTCTCTCTCTCGATTGGGCTGGCGGCCTGTCTGAATGCCTCGCTGCTCTACTGGCAGCTGCGCAAGAAGCAGATCTTTATGCCTCAGCCGGGCTGGAGCAGCTTTCTGGTGCGTCTGCTGATCGCCGTGGCGGTGATGGCCGGGGCGCTGTTTGCCATGCTGCAATGGATGCCCGCCTGGGAGCAGGGCTCGATGCTGTGGCGACTGCTGCGTCTGGCGCTGGTCTGTGCAGTGGGTGGGGGAAGTTACTTCCTGGCGCTGGCGCTGCTGGGATTCCGGCTGCGCGACTATGCGCGCCGCACCGCTGCCTGACGCGGTTCCTCTTCTGCCATAAAAAAATCCCGCATCAGCGGGATTTTTTTTGCTACTTTTCTGCTCAGGCTTTACGGCTTAACGTGGCCTGGCCTTTACCCATCCCATCCGGGCCATAAAACGCCTGGGTCTGATGCGGCTTCAGCACCTCCAGGGCATCCTGGGTGTAGCGAATCTGATGCTGCAGCAGCATGCCGTTATGCACATTGGCATCCTGCAGACGACGGCTATGCTGCTGGATGACGTCCCAGCGGCGTGCCATGTCGTTCTGACCACGATAAGGTGCCGACACGGACTGACTCTTTTCAGCGGTGCGTCGCATCTCATCCAGATAGTTCAGCGTGCTGAGCAGCGCGCTTTTATCTTCAGTGATGCGCTGCAGCAGGTTGCTGTTAATGTTGCCGCTTGCCAGCTGCTGCTGCTCTTCTTCCAGCACCGCAGAAAGCGATGCCAGCACGTCCTGCATCTTATCTAATGTGGTCTGCAAATTACTCATGGTAACTAATTACCCTCTAAATACGCCTTAGTATCGGCAATCAGCGCATCGGCGATTTTGCCGGTATCCATCTTCAGTTCGCCATTACGAATGGCGGTTTTCAGTTGTTCAACGCGCTCGACGTTGATGTCTTTGCTGCTCGGCTGCATCAGCTGAGACTGCGCGCTGCTCAGATTGACCTGAGCGGCCGCCGCCGGCGCTGCCGCCGGGCTGGCACTCTGACGCACTTTGCTGCTGCCTGGCTCGCTGGTGTCGCGGCTCTGTACGGTGCTGGCGGGTTTCAGAGGTTGCGTTCTGTCAATGCTCATATTCGGGCTCCTGTACGGTCAGGGGAAGTCTGCCACCTGAATCATAATAGCGTTATCGCTTTGTTGATTCTTCTATCGGCAGCACGATGGGCTTCTTTAACACTTTACAGCGTTATAAGAATATTCCCATCCTCGCGCACCTTACCGCTGACAATCTGACCATTCCCCATCCTGACGCGAACCCACTGTGAACGGGTGGCGTTGTTCAGCGCCTTGCCCTCACCACTGGCGTCAAAGCCGTCGCCGCTGGCTATCACCATCACACTCTGACCTGCCTTAACGCGCCAAGGCTGACGCAGCATGGCGGGGTTAATCGGCTGTCCCGGTGGGATGTCACGCAGGACGACCGCATCGGCCACCGAGTCGCTGTTCAGCAGGGCGCGTGCGGGCAGGGTATCCAGACGCCCCGTCTGCAGCGTGAAGTCGCTTTCGCTGACGCTGCTGCCCCGGCTCAGCAGCCGGTTCGCCACCAGATAGGTCCCGGTCACCTGGACCTGGACCTGGAGATAACGACGGTTTTCACCGCAGTTAGCCGCCACGCTCATGTTGCCCCATAACCGGCTGTTGCCGGGCAGGGTGAACTGAGGCGCCTCACAGGTGGGCCACTGCGCCTGCGGCGTGCGGATCACCACCGTCATGCCCTGAGCATGCTGGGCGTCACGCGCTTTAAAAAACTGGTTCAGTTGTGCATTGAGATCTCCCGCAGAAGCCGGCAGGGCGATCGCGACCAGCAGGCTGGTCAGCAGGGTCAGATATCGACGCATGGTGCAATTCCTCACTGATGATGGCAACGAGTGTAACCGTTAAGAAAAATCCTCAATTGTCAAAATAGCGGTCATTTGAGGCCTTATTCAGACGATGACCCCTTGCTTTTTCAAATTAAGCTGCCAGCTCGAAATTCTCATACGCGGAGGAAACATGCTCGACAAACTGGATGCGGCGCTGAAATTTGGTACGGAGGCCCTCAACCTGCGTGCTCAACGTCAGGAGATCCTGGCGTCAAATATTGCCAACGCCGATACCCCTGGTTATCAGGCCCGGGATATCGACTTTGCCAGCGAGCTGAGTCGGGTGATGTCCAATGGCCGTGCGGAAGGCAGCAGCATGGCGTTGAAGGTCACTTCAGCTCGCCACATTGAAGCACAGACAAACGGCGTACCCTCGATGGACATGCTTTATCGCATTCCCGATCAGCCTTCTGCCGACGGCAACACCGTAGATATGGACCGTGAGCGTACGCAGTTCGCGGATAACAGCCTGAAATATCAAACCGACCTCACCCTCATCAGCAGCCAGATCAAAGGCATGATGAGCGTGTTACAAGGGCAATAATTATGGCCTTGCTGAATATTTTTGACATTGCCGGTTCAGCGATGACCGCGCAATCACAGCGATTAAACGTCAGTGCCAGTAACCTGGCGAACGCCGACAGCGTCACCGGTCCCGATGGCAAGCCTTACGTGGCAAAGCAGGTGGTCTTCCAGACCGATGCTGCGCCGGGCTCAGCGACCGGCGGGGTGAAAGTCGCCCGGGTTGTCGAGGATCCGACGCCAGCGAAACTGGTTTACGACCCGGGCAACCCGATGGCCGATGCCAAAGGCTACGTGAAGATGCCGAACGTGGATGTGGTCTCCGAAAGCGTCAACACCATGTCGGCGTCACGCAGCTACCAGGCCAACGTGGAAGTGCTGAACACCGTGAAGTCGATGATGATGAAAACCCTGACGATTGGGCAATAACGGAGAAAAACCATGGCTATCGCGGTAGGCGTTAATGAAAAACTGGATCCGTCGGTTCTCAGCTCCTCCAGCACCGGCACCGGCAACAATGCGCAGGATCTGCAGAATCAGTTCCTGACCATGCTGGTCACCCAGTTACAGAACCAGGATCCCACCAATCCGATGGATAACAGCCAGCTCACCACGCAGCTGGCACAGATCAATACCCTGAGCGGGATTGAAAAACTGAACACCACGCTGGGATCGATCTCCGGCCAGATCAGCACCAGCCAGTCGCTGCAGAGCTCCACGCTGATCGGGCATGGCGTGATGGTCAACGGCAGCCAGATTCTGGTCGGCAACGGCACCACAACGCCTTTTGGTGTTGAGCTCGGCTCCGCCTCGACCGGCGCCACTGCCACCATTAAAGATGCCAGTGGCGCGGTGATCGACACCGTCGATCTGGGCGCGCTGAGCGCTGGCGTGCACACCTTCTCGTGGGACGGCAAGCTGACGGATGGTTCAGTGGCCCCGGATGGTAAATACAGCGTTGCGATTGCTGCAAGCAATGGCAACACACAACTGGTGGCACAACCGCTGAACTACGCCTACGTCAATGGGGTGAGTACCGCGAACGACACCACCAAACTGGATCTCGGCACCATGGGCTCCGCCACCCTTGACGACGTACGTCAGATTCTCTGATTAACCTGTAGACAGGAGACACACACATGTCATTTTCCCAAGCGGTCAGCGGCCTTGGCGCTGCCTCTAGTAACCTTGATGTCATCGGTAACAACATCGCCAACTCCGCCACCGCGGGCTTTAAATCCAGCACCATCGCGTTTGCCGATATGTTTGCCGGTTCTAACGTCGGCCTCGGCACGAAAGTGGCGGCCGTGATCCAGAACTTCAACGACGGTGCGACTACCACCACCAGCCGTGGCCTGGATGTGGCGCTGAGCGGTAACGGTTTCTTCCGCATGACCGACAACAGCGGCGGCGTGTTCTACTCACGTAATGGTCAGTTCACCCTTGATGCCAACCGTAACCTGGTTAACACCCAGGGCCTGAACGTGACCGGCTATCCGGCCAGCGGTTCACCGGCCACCATCCAGTCGGGTGCAAACCCGGTGGCGATCCGTATTCCGACCGAGCAGATGCCAGCCCGCGCCACCACCACGGCCGGACTGATTGCCAACCTGAACTCAACGGACACCACGCCATCTGTGACCACCTTCTCGACGGCGAACGCAGACAGCTACAACAAGAAAACCACGGCAACCGTGTTCGACTCGCAGGGTAATGACCATGCGCTCGACATGTACTTCGTGAAAGACACCACCAGCAACAGCTGGACCGTTCATACCATCGACGGTAACACCGGCAGCTCGGCGGGCGACTTCCGCATGACGTTTGATACCAGCGGTAAGCTGACAGGCGTCTCTAAGCTGGATGCAAACGGTGCGGTAGTGAGCACCACCAACGACGGTACCGTTGGCCTGACGCTGAACGTGGGCGGCGCCAATGGCGCGGTCGCGAACCAGCCGATCACCCTGAGCATGCTGGGCAGTCTGCAGCAGAACACCGGCGCCACCACCTTTGGCAGCCCGACGCAGGATGGTTATGCACCTGGCGATCTGACCAGCTACGCCATCAATGATGACGGCACCATCACTGGCACCTACTCCAACAAGAAAACCCAGCTGCTGGGTCAGATTGTGCTGGCGAGCTTCTCTAACCCGGAAGGTCTGCAGTCACAGGGCGACAACGTCTGGTCTGCGTCAGGCGCATCCGGTCAGGCAGCAATCGGTCTGGCCAACACCGGAACCTTTGGTTCTCTGACGGCGGGCGCCCTGGAGTCCTCAAACGTCGATATGAGTAAAGAGCTGGTGAACATGATCGTGGCGCAGCGTAACTATCAGGCGAATGCGCAGACCATCAAAACTCAGGACCAGATTCTCAACACGCTGGTTAACTTACGTTAATTCGCTAACAGGATTGCCATATGGATCACGCGATATATACCGCGATGGGCGCGGCCAGCCAGACGCTGGATCAGCAGGCGGTCACCGCCAGCAACCTCGCCAACGCCTCAACACCAGGCTTTCGTGCGCAGCTCAATGCGCTGCGCGCGGTGCCGGTGAATGGCTGGTCACTGCCAACCCGTACGCTGGTCGCCGCCTCCACACCCGGCGCCGACATGAGCCAGGGCGCGATGGATTACACCGAGCGTCCACTCGATGTGGCGGTGCAGCAGGATGGCTGGCTGGCGGTGCGTACCGCTGACGGCAGCGAAGCTTATACCCGCAACGGCAATATGCAGATCAGCCCGAACGGCACGCTGACGGTTCAGGGCAATCCTGTGATGGGCGACGGCGGTCCGATTGTGATCCCGCAGGGCACCGAAATCACCATCGCGGCTGACGGCTCCATCACCGGCCTGAATGCCGGTGACTCGCCTAACGCCACGGTTCAGCTGGGTAAGCTGAAGCTGGTCAGGGCCACCGGCCAGGAGCTGCAGCGCAGTGATGACGGGATGTTCCGTCCCACGGCTGCGACACAGGCAACCCGCGGTGCGGCGCTGCAGGCTGACGCCACCATGCAGGTGATGCCTGGCGTGCTGGAAGGCAGCAACGTCAAACCGGTGGAAACCATGGTCGATATGATCGCCAACGCCCGACGTTTTGAGATGCAGATGAAAGTCATCACTAACGTCGACGAAAATGAACAAAAAGCCAATCAGCTCCTGAACATGAGCTAAGGCGCGAGGATAACAACATGATTCGTTCTTTATGGATCGCTAAGACCGGTCTTGATGCGCAGCAGATGAACATGGACGTGATTGCCAACAACCTGGCTAACGTCAGCACCAATGGCTTTAAGCGTTCGCGTGCCGTGTTCGAAGATCTGATGTACCAGACCATGCGCCAGCCGGGCACGCAGTCGTCCGAACAGACGACGCTGCCCTCCGGTCTGCAGATCGGCACCGGTGTCCGTCCGGTCACCACCGAGCGTCTGCACACCCAGGGCAACCTGTCACAGACCAGCAATTCAAAAGATATCGCCATTAATGGCCAGGGCTATTTTCAGATTCAGATGCCGGATGGCACCTCTGCTTATACCCGTGACGGCGCGTTTCAGGTGGATCAGAACGGCCAGCTGGTGACCAACTCCGGTTTCCCGGTGCAGCCCGGTATTACCATTCCGGCTAACGCCACCAGCATCACGGTTTCGCGTGACGGTGTGGTGAGCGTGACGCAGCAGGGCCAGGCCCAGGCTGCGCAGGTGGGTCAGTTAACCCTGAGCACCTTCATGAACGATGCCGGTCTCGATAGCGTGGGTGAAAACCTCTACAAGGAAACTCAGGCATCGGGCGCACCAACTGACAGCACCCCAGGCCAGAACGGCGCGGGTCTGCTCTATCAGGGCTATACCGAAACCTCAAACGTTAACGTGGCGGAAGAGCTGGTCACCATGATTCAGACGCAGCGCGCTTACGAAATCAACAGCAAGGCGATCAGTACCTCTGATCAGATGCTGGCGAAATTAACGCAGATTTAATCCCGAACAGGGCCAGCCCATGCTGGCCTGAATGACAGACATTAATAAGGTCGTGACGCCGTGGCGAAGCAACAGATTCTCAAGCCTGGACATTGGTTAGTCGCCTCGCTGCTGCTAACTCTTAACGGTTGTGCCCTGGTCCCCCGGACCCCGCTGGTCGAAGGCGCAACCACAGCACAGCCGATGCCGTCCGCGCCACCGGTGGTAAACGGCTCCATTTTCCAGGGCGTCGCGCCGCTTAACTACGGCTATCAGCCGCTGTTTGAAGACCGCCGTCCACGCAACATTGGCGATACCCTGACCATCACGCTGCAGGAAAACGTCAGTGCCAGCAAAAGCTCTTCCGCCAATGCCAGCCGCGATGGCAGCAACAGCTTTGGCCTGAACGCCGTGCCGACCGGTCTGGCGGGCCTGGTGGGTGCCGGTGGCGAAAAAGCCAATATCAGTGCGGAAGGCAAAAACGATTTCGCCGGGAAAGGGGGCGCATCTGCCAACAACACCTTTACCGGCACCATTACCGTCACGGTGGATCAGGTGTTGTCGAACGGCAACCTGCACGTGGTCGGTGAAAAACAGATCGCCATTAATCAGGGCACGGAGTTCATTCGCTTCTCAGGTGTAGTCAACCCACGCACCATCAGCGCCAGCAACGCCGTGTTATCTACCGCTGTCGCCGATGCACGTATTGAGTACGTCGGAAATGGCTATATCAATGAGGCGCAGACCATGGGTTGGTTACAGCGCTTCTTCCTGAACATCTCGCCGATGTAAGAGGTTTCAATGAAAAAGTTAACGCTGTTGCGCGCCGGGCTGGCGCTGCTGCTGGGCGTCAGCCTGCTGGCAAAAGCCGATTTGATCCGTGACTTAACCACCATCCAGGGGGTTCGCGAGAACCAGTTACTGGGCTATGGCCTGGTTGTGGGTCTTGATGGTACCGGTGACCAGACGACCCAGACGCCGTTTACCACTCAGACCGTCAGCAACATGCTGTCACAGCTGGGGATTACCGTGCCCGCAGGCACCAACATGCAGCTGAAAAACGTGGCGGCGGTTATGGTTACCGCAAAACTGCCCGCGTTTGCCCGTCAGGGACAGAACCTGGATGTGGTGGTCTCTTCGCTGGGTAACGCCAAAAGCCTGCGCGGCGGCACGCTGTTAATGACGCCGCTGAAAGGGGTCGATAACCAGGTCTATGCGCTGGCGCAGGGAAATATCCTCGTGGGCGGTGCAGGCGCATCGGCAGGCGGCAGCAGTGTTCAGGTTAACCAGCTTAACGGCGGCCGGATTACCGGCGGCGCCACGGTAGAGCGTGAACTGCAGAGCAACTTTGGTTCGCAGAACACCATTAACCTGCAGCTGAACAACGAAGACTTCTCCATGGCGCAGCGGATTGCTGATGCCATTAACGCGCGTGGGGGATATGGCTCGGCTCAGCCGCTGGATGCGCGTACCGTGCAGATCCGCGTCTCACCAAACAATGGTGCGCAGGTGCGTCTGCTGGCCGATATCCAGAACATTAACGTCTCGATTCCGGTTGAAGATGCCAAAGTGATCATCAACTCCCGTACCGGCTCGGTGGTGATGAACCGCGAAGTGACGCTGAATCAGTGTGCGGTGGCGCAGGGCAACCTCTCTGTGACGGTCAACCAGCAGCAGAACGTCAGCCAGCCTGATACCCCGCTGGCCGGTGGTCAGACGGTGGCGACAACGCAGACCCAGATCGATCTGCGTCAGAGCGGCGGTGCGCTGCAACGCGTCAACGCCAGCGCCAACCTGAACAACGTGGTGCGTGCGCTGAATGCGCTGGGCGCGTCACCTATCGAGCTGATGTCGATTCTGCAGTCAATGCAGAGTGCCGGCTGTCTGCGTGCCAAACTGGAAATTATCTGATGGCTGATATGCAATCTGTGATGAGTGCGGCTTACGACAGCCGCTCCCTTAATGAACTGAAACACCAGGCCAGCAACGACCCGAAAGGGCATGCGTTGCAGGTGGCGCGTCAGGTCGAAGGGATGTTTGTACAGATGATGCTGAAGAGTATGCGCGAGGCGTTGCCGCAGGACGGCATTATGAGCAACGAACAGACCAAACTCTTCACCTCTATGTATGACCAGCAGATTGCGCAGGAGATGGGGAAACGCGGGCTTGGCCTGGCGGAAACCATCGTCAAACAGATGCAGCCCGCTGTCGCGCCGGATGAGAAAGCCGGAACGGTGCCGATGAAGCTGGATAACAGCTTCATCCTCAGCACCAGCGGGGCGACGCCGATGCCGGCGCAGCAGCTGGAGCAGATGGTGCGTAAAGCTATGCCGCGTCTGCCTGCCGCTTCGCCAACCGGCCTGCCCAGCGACAGCCGCGAGTTTATCGCGCAGCTGACGCAGCCCGCGCAGGCGGCCAGTCAGCAGAGTGGTATCCCTCATCACCTGATTCTGGCGCAGGCGGCGCTGGAGTCGGGCTGGGGCCAGCGTCAGATCCTGACCCGCGACGGCAAACCGAGCTATAACGTCTTCGGCATCAAAGCGAGTGGCGACTGGAAGGGTGACACCACCGACATCATGACCACCGAATATGAGCAGGGCGAAGCGAAAAAAGTCCGGGCCAGCTTCCGGGTCTATAACTCCTATTTCGAGGCGCTGACCGACTACGTCCGGCTCCTGACGAAAAACCCACGCTATGCGGCGGTCACTACCGCATCCAGTGCAGAGCAGGGCGCGCAGGCGCTGCAGGCGGCGGGCTATGCCACCGATCCTAAATATGCGCAGAAGCTGGTGGGAATGATTCAGCAATTCAAAAGCATGGGCGACAAAGTCGTTAAAGCGTACAACCAGGATATTGGCGACCTGTTCTGATCATTGCGCCTCAAGTTTCACTTAAGCAAGCCGATAACATCACCATAAGCCAGATGCGTTTTCGCCCGCTGGCATTCATTCAGATCTCTGCCAGCCCGGTTGACGGGGGAACGTAAGGAACCGAGATGTCCAGCATAATTAACTCCGCGATGAGCGGATTGAGTGCCGCACAGGCCGCCCTGAGCACCACCAGTAATAACATCACGAACTACACCGTGGCGGGCTACTCCCGTCAGACAACGGTGCTGGCGCAGGCAAACAGTACCCTGCAGGGCAACAGCTATTACGGCAACGGCGTAAAAATCTCCGGTGTACAGCGCGAGTATGATGCTTTCATCGCAACGCAGTTGCGCGGTGCCAGTGCCAGCTACAGTGCTGTCGATCTCCAGCATAGCCAGATCTCTAACATTGACGATCTGCTGTCGACCTCGACCACGAGTCTCTCCACCTCCCTGCAGGGCTTCTTTACCAACCTGCAGAACGTGGTCAGCAACGCCAACGATCCCTCGGCGCGTCAGTCTATGCTCAGTAACGCTCAGGGGCTGGTCAGCCAGTTTCAGACCACGGCGCAGTATCTGAACAACATGCAGAACAGCGTCAATTCTGATGTCGCCTCCAGCGTGAAACAGATCAACACCTACAGCTCGCAGATTGCCGACCTCAACCAGCAGATTGCCAAACTGACAAACGGCAACGGTGCCGAACCTAACGATCTGCTGGATAAACGCGATCAGCTGGTTAACGAGCTGAATAACGTGGTTGGCGTCACGGTTTCGCAGCAGGATGGCAATTACACCGTATCCATGGCCAACGGCCTGACGCTGGTCAACGGCTACAAATCCAGCGATCTGGTGGCAATGAACTCCAGCAGCGATCCGACACGCACCACCATCGGCTATGTCGACAAACAGGCGGGCAACGTCGAGATCCCGGAAAAGCTGATCACCACCGGATCGCTGGGCGGTCTGCTGGCGTTCCGCTCTCAGGATCTCGATCTGGCACAGAATCAGCTCGGACAGCTGGCGGCGGCCTTTACCACCAGCTTTAACGACGTGCACAAGCAGGGCTTTGACAGCAACGGCGACCAGGGTGTCGATTTCTTTAACATCGGCACTCCGCTGGTAGTCAGCAACAGCAAAAACAGCACCGCTGCGTCGGTCACCGCCGAATGGACCGATACCAGCGCGCTGAAAGCCTCTAACTACACCGTCAGCTATGACGGCACTAAATGGACTGCCACCCGTGCTTCAGACAGCACGGCGGTCACCATTGCGCAGGGAACCGACGCCAGTGGCAACACGACGCTGAGCTTTGATGGTCTGAAACTGACCGTCGCGGCCACCCCGGCACCTGCCGCAAAAGACAGTTTCCTGGTGAAGCCGGTTCAGAACGTCATTAACGACATGTCCGTAGCGATTACCAGTGAATCCCAGGTAGCCGCGGCGGGCGCCGCGGGCGGTGAAAGTGATAACCGCAATGCGCAGAAGCTGCTGAACCTGCAGGATGTGAAGCTGGTGGGCGGAAATGCCACGCTGTCGCAGGCTTATGCGAGCATCGTCAGCACCGTGGGTAACAAAACCAGCTCGCTGGAAACCACCAGCACCACCCAGAAAAGCGTGGTCAGTCAGCTGACCGATCGCCAGCAGTCGGTCTCTGGCGTAAACCTCGATGAGGAGTACGCCAACCTGACTAAATACCAGCAATATTACATGGCTAATGCGCAGGTGCTGCAGACGGCCAGCACCGTGTTTAACGCATTGATCAATATTCGCTAAGGGCAGGAGATAACATGCGAATCAGTACAAATATGATTTTTGACCAGCAGGTGCGCGGCATTACCGACTCGCAGGCCTCCTGGCTGAAAGTGGGTGAGCAGCTCTCCAGCGGTCGCCGTGTAACGAATCCCTCGGATGACCCGATTGCGGCGTCACGCGCGGTGGTGCTGTCACAGACCCAGCAGAAGGGAAGTCAGTATGCGCTGGCGCGTACCTTTGCTGAGCAGGGGCTCTCCCTGGAAGAGAATGCGCTGAAAGGCGTGACCAGCAGTATTCAGAGCGCACAGACGCTGATCATCAACGGTTCAACCGGTACGCTGAGCGACGATGACCGTGGCTCGATCGCCACCCAGCTGGAGGGGATCCGTGCTCAGTTGCTGAACCAGGCAAACAGCCAGGATGCCAACGGACGCTACATCTTTGCAGGTTATAAAACCGACAGCGCACCTTTTGTTGATGGTGCCGGAACCGGCGTCACCTACACGGGCGGCACAGAAGCCATCACCCAGAAGGTCGATACCAGCCGTACCATGACCGTGGCGCACACCGGTGACAATGTCTTTATGTCTATCACCAGCAACGCAACCAAAGAGCCGGATGGCAGCGCCAGCGAAACCAACCTGTTTAAGATGCTGGATAGCGCGATTGCCGCACTGAAAGTGCCGCAGAATGATGCTGACGCCGCAACCAAAAAGACCTTCCAGGACGCCATGGATAAAACCAACCGCGGCCTGGGCAATGCGCTGAATAATGTTTTAACCGTGCGTGCTGAGATTGGTACCCAGCTGTCTGAAATCGATACGCTGAATGCGCAGGGTGATGACCGCGACGTGATCTATAACTCCCAGATGAGTGACCTGGTGAATGTGGATTACACCGAGGCCGCTTCCAGCTACACCATGCAGCAGACGGCACTACAGGCTTCTTATAAGACCTTTACCGACATGTCGAAGATGTCACTGTTTAAGATGAACTCGTAATCTGACCTGAAAATTTGAGCGTACTTTAACCGGATACGCTTAGTTTTTCCCACTCTCCCCTCAGGGAGGGTGGGATTTTTTTTGCCTGTGATTTAGCGACTGGCGGAGCAGGGGGACAGAATGGCAGCCATAAAAAAACCCCGGCTAAGGCCGGGGTTCAGATGACAACTGCTGAGAGATTACGGCTTGGTTGCCGGGGCTGTTGCCTGATGCGTGGCGCTGTGACCGCCTGCCGAACCGCGACCGTCGAACTGATACGGTGAACGTACCCAGTCACTGTGCGGGGCCGGTTCTGACTGCCAGGCTGGCGCCGGGGCTTTGGTCATTGGCGCAGAGGCGAAGTGCTTCCAGCGCGTGCCGTCATTGGCTACCGCATCAGCAGCAGGCGCGGCTGCTGCCGGCTCGGCTGCGTTCACGGGAGCTGCAGGCGCAACATCGCGCGCGGCAACCGGTGCGTGAGGTTCCTGAACCGGCGCGGTGTCAGCATCGGCTGCGACCGGAGCCTTCAGAACCTCTTCAACCTCGGCGGCAATCGCTTCGCTGACATCAACGGCAGCGTGCTCAGCAACGTCAGCTGGCTGTGCGGTATCCGCAGAGGCCGCAACCGGGGTTTCCGTGACCGGCTCAGCAGGAACGGCTTCAGCCGCGACCACTTCTGCTTTTGCTTCGTCTGCAGCAGGAACCACAGAAGGCTGCTGATCAACCGGTGCTTCAATAGCACGGGTGTCGTCAGTGTTCACCACCGGCACGGGTGTTTCTGCCAGTGGCTCGGCCTGCTGTACTGCGGCGTCAGCCTGCTGAACTGGCGCATCGGCTTGCGGCGCAGCCTGCTCTGCAGAGACGTCTGCCTGTACTGCGGATTCAGCCGCAGCCGCGACCGGCAGCGCAGTGGCTTCTGCGCTCTCTTCAGGGCTGTACGCCGGTGTCTCATGCGTCACATTCTGAACCTGCTCTTCGCTGGCCTGGCTTACCGGGTAGCGAACCCAGACTTTACCGGACGCCATCTCAGGTGAGGCTGCTGCCGCAGCCAGAGGCATTGCAGACTGCGTCGGATAACGCTCATCACGGTAACGACGACGACGTTGTCCGCTGACGCGCAGATGACGCGGTGAACGACGTGAGCGACGCGGCATATTCGCACCGTCGCGGTTCTCGTTGTCATCCTGATCGTCAGTCTGAGGGCTCTGCAGTTCGGGCTGCGGCTGAGCAACGTCGGCCGGCTGAGGCTGACGCACTTCGGCAGGCTGCGCATTGTCGCTGGCATCCGCTGCCACAGGCTGGCGGTTGTCATCAACGCGTACCTTCTGATTCAGCTGGCGCGGCTTACGACGCGGCATAACCTGAACGCGTTCCTCTTCCTGTGTGTCAGTCGCTTCCGGCGCATCTGCCACGGCTGACTGCTCAGCGGCTTTGGCGGCTTCTTCACCCGCGCGCTTCTCTTCCTGACGACGACGCTGACGTTCTGCACGCTGTTCACGGCGCTGCTGCTGCTGCTCTTCACGCTGCTGACGCGCTTCTTCGCTCAGTGCCGGACGCTCTTCGCGAGCCTCGCCAGACTGAGACTGACGCTTGTTGCGGCGATTATCGTTGCCATCACGCGGCTCGCGGCTCTCGCGTGGCTCACGGCTCTCACGCGGTTCACGTGGCTCGCGACTTTCACGCGGTTCACGGCCTTCGCGTGACTGTGCATTGTCACCGTTACGCGGCGTGCGTTCACGACGATTGTTGTTACGACGGTTGTTATTGTTGCGACGCTCGCCGCCACGGGAGGAACTCTGCTCCTGCTCACTTTCTGCGGCTTTCTGCGGTTCAGCAACGGCAGCGGCCTCAGGCTTGGCAGCAGGGGCTTCTTCGCCCGCGAACATTTTTTTCAGGCCACCCAGCAGGCGTCCGAAGAAACCGGTGCTGACAGTCGCTGACGGTGCCACCGCCGGCGCGCCTTTTGCTGCGGGTTTGCTTTCGGTGCGCTTCGCTTCAGGGGCGACTTCAACCGGGGCCGGTGGCGCATCAGGCATCACAAAGGCGGCCAGAGCTGGCTGCTCAGGACGACGACGCTCAGAGTGCTCCTCATCCGACGGCATCGCCATCTCGGCTTCATGCAGCTTCGGCAGGTGATAACTCAGGGTCTGCGTCTCTTCGCCTTTACGCACGCGCAGCACGGAGTAGTGTGGGGTCTGCATCTTGTCATCAGGAACGATGATCGCCCGCACGCCGCCCTGGCGTTTTTCAATCGCGTTGACCGCTTCACGTTTTTCGTTCAGCAGGTAAGAGGCCACCTGAACCGGAACAATCGCGTGCACTTCTTTGGTGTTGTCTTTCAGCGCTTCTTCTTCAATCAGACGCAGAATCGACAGCGCCAGTGATTCGTTATCACGAATGGTGCCGGTGCCGCTGCAGCGCGGGCAGACGTGGTGGCTGGACTCGCCCAGTGACGGGCTCAGACGCTGACGTGACATCTCCAGCAGGCCAAAACGTGAAATGTGGCTGATCTGAATACGGGCACGATCCTGACGGACCGCTTCACGCAGCCGATTCTCGACGGCGCGCTGATGGCGAACCGGAGTCATATCGATGTAATCGATAACGATCAGCCCGCCCAGGTCGCGCAGACGCAGCTGACGGGCAATCTCATCGGCCGCTTCCAGGTTGGTGTTAAACGCCGTCTCTTCGATGTCACCGCCGCGTGTCGCACGGGCTGAGTTGATATCGATAGCGGTTAATGCTTCCGTGCTGTCGATGACGATGGAGCCACCGGACGGCAGGCGAACTTCGCGCTGGAACGCCGATTCAATTTGCGATTCGATCTGATAGTGGCTGAACAGCGGGATTTCACCGGTGTAGAGCTTGATTTTGCTGCTGAAGTCCGGACGGCCCAGCGCAGCGATGTGCTGACGCGCCAGCTCCAGGACTTTCGGGTTATCGATAAGGATTTCACCGATGTCCTGACGCAGATAGTCGCGGAAGGCACGCACAATCACGTTACTTTCCTGATGAATCAGGAAGGGCGCCGGACGGCTCTCTGCGGCTTTTTTGATCGCATCCCAGTGCTTAAGACGGAAACTTAAATCCCACTGCAGCGATTCGGCAGATTTGCCGACGCCTGCGGTACGGACGATCAGGCCCATACCTTCCGGCAGTTCCAGCGCAGACAGGGCTTCTTTCAGCTCGGTACGGTCGTCACCTTCAATGCGGCGGGAGATACCGCCTGCACGCGGGTTGTTCGGCATCAGCACCAGATAACTGCCCGCCAGCGAGATAAAGGTGGTCAGCGCCGCGCCTTTGTTGCCGCGCTCTTCTTTATCGATCTGAACAATGACTTCCTGACCTTCACGCAGCACATCTTTAATGTTGGGACGGCCATGCGCGTTGTAGCTGGAGGGGAAGTATTCGCGGGAAATTTCTTTTAACGGGAGGAAACCGTGACGCTCTGCGCCGTAGTCGACAAACGCAGCTTCAAGGCTGGGTTCAATGCGAGTGATTTTACCTTTGTAGATGTTGGCTTTTTTCTGTTCGTGTCCGGGGCTTTCGATATCCAGGTCGTACAGACGCTGACCGTCAACCAGGGCAACGCGCAACTCTTCCTGCTGAGTTGCGTTTATTAACATTCTTTTCATCGTGACTTACTCGTTATTCTTTCATGAGTGATTACAGCTGCGGGCATAGTTACCCTGGACGAGTATCAACCGATGGCCCCGTGACTTAGTGCAATGTCGTCAACCTCACGGCTGTCGACCGCGCGAGGGGCGCAAATAACGTCGGTGGCCTGTTTTTCATAAGGGAAAACAGCACCAGATAGTGGAAATGCCTGAGACAATTAAAAAACCCGTGCATCCCATACTGTTGTCCAGGCCGCAACCCGCAGCCCGCTAAGTGCCTGATTTCGCATTACGTCTTACGCCATTGCTGCGTGTCTGCTCAATCCGGCAAAATGACAATTTCGCTCTTTTTCTGCCCTGAAATGCTTCAGGTAAGAAACTCAAGCATTATTCCACTGCTAACCTTCATATAGCAAGGCGACTTTAGCCAGCTTGTGAAGTTTCTTTACATTTAACTTATTAATGTGTCGGACAAAGCAGCGGTTTGCTGAAAAAGTCAGCAGGGAGGCGACCTGCCGCCACATCAACCCCAGAGTTAAGCACAGAAAAAGGGGTGGCGCTATCAGGGGACACTATTTAGAATCGCCGCCATGAAAACAGAGAATCCGGGCGTACAATTTGTCGCCATCACGGCTGAAAATGCCGGACAACGCATTGACAACTTTTTGCGCACCCAGCTCAAGGGTGTGCCAAAAAGCATGGTTTATCGCATCGTTCGCAAAGGCGAGGTGCGGGTGAATAAAAAGCGCGTCAAGCCCGAATATAAGCTGGAGGAGGGCGATGAGGTTCGCATTCCACCGGTGCGGGTCGCCGAACGCGATGACGAGGCCGTGTCACCGAAACTGGCAAAAGTGGCCTCGCTGGCTGACGCCATTCTGTATGAAGATGAGGCGCTGCTGGTGTTGAACAAGCCTTCCGGCACCGCCGTTCACGGAGGCAGCGGGTTGACCTTCGGCGTCATTGAAGGCCTGCGCGCACTGCGTCCCGAAGCACGCTTCCTGGAACTGGTGCATCGCCTGGACCGTGACACCTCCGGTATTCTGCTGGTGGCGAAAAAGCGCTCGGCGCTGCGCTCTCTGCATGAGCAACTGCGCGAAAAGGGGATGCAGAAGGATTATCTGGCGCTGGTGCGCGGCAACTGGCCGTCACATCTGAAAGTGGTTCAGGCTCCGCTGCTGAAAAACATCCTGCAGAGCGGCGAACGCGTGGTGCGCGTCAGCAGCGAAGGCAAACCCTCTGAAACCCGCTTTAAAGTGGAAGAGCGGTTTGAGTTTGCCACGCTGGTGAAGGCCAGCCCGGTAACCGGTCGCACGCACCAGATTCGTGTGCATACGCTGCACGCCGGTCATCCTATCGCTTTTGACGATCGCTATGGCGAACGTGACTTTGACAGTCAGCTGGCGGCAACCGGCTTAAATCGCCTCTTCCTGCACGCGGCGGCCCTGACCTTTACCCATCCTGGCACGGGCGACGTGATGCGGGTGGAAGCGCCGCTGGACGAAGGCCTGAAGCAGTGTCTGCTCAGGTTACGTCAGCGTAAAGGGTGAGTGCTCCGGCATCACGCGGTTAAAGGATTGATGCCGGCCTGCTGCAGCATTGCATTGAGCGCAATCAGCGGCAGGCCGACCAGCGTGTTGGGATCGCGCCCCTCCAGTCGATCAAACAGACAAATTCCCAGCCCCTCACTTTTAAAGCTGCCCGCACACTGAAGCGGCTGCTCTTTCTCAACATAGCCGGTAATCTCTGCCTCGGTTAAGGTGCGGAAATGCACCACAAAAGGTTCACACGCCTGCAGCAGTGTGCCACTGGCGGGATGACAGAGTGCCAGGCCGGTATAAAACGTAATCGCTTTGCCGCTGGCGGCACGCAGTTGCGCCCGCGCCTTCTCTGCGGTGTGAGGCTTTCCGGTAATCACGCCATCCAGTACACAGACCTGGTCAGAGCCGATAATCCAGTGACCGGGGTAGGTTTCTGCCAGTGCCTGCGCTTTGGCTTTGGCAAGTCGCGTCACCAGCGCCTGCGCCGATTCACCCGGCAGCGGCGACTCATCTACTTCTGGCGCAGCCGTAATAAAAGGCAGCCCCAGCTTGCGCAGCAGCGCCTGTCGGAAGGGGGAGGTCGAAGCTAAAAGAATCGATGGCGTCATTTTTTTTCAATAGTAATAGCGAATTGGTGACAGTCATTTTAAACTGTGCGCCGCACTGGATGCGAATAGTGGTTGAAAGATGCTGTTTAACGGCCTTTTTCTTTGACTCTATGACATTACAAAGTTAATATGCGCGCCCTATGCAAAAGGTAAAATTACCCCTAACGCTGGACCCTGTCCGCACCGCTCAGAAGCGCCTTGATTATCAGGGTGTCTACACATCTGCACAGGTGGAGCGTGTGGCCGAGTCGGTCGTTAGTGTGGACAGTGATGTGGATTGTGCCATGTCGTTCGCGGTTGATAGCCAACGTCTGGCGGTACTGACGGGTACTGCTGAAGTTCAGGTGACGTTACGTTGTCAGCGCTGCAACCAGACCTTTCCCCATCACGTAAAAGTCAGTTTTTGTTTCAGTCCCGTCTCTTCTGAAGAGCAGGCCGAAGCATTGCCGGAAGCGTACGAGCCGGTCGATGTCAACGAATTTGGTGAGATCGATCTGCTGGCGGTTGTTGAGGATGAACTGATCCTCGCGCTGCCGGTCGTTCCGGTGCACGATTCTGAACACTGTGAAGTGTCCGAGGCGGACATGGTCTTTGGCAAACTGCCTGCAGAGGCGGAGAAACCAAATCCATTTGCCGTATTAGCCAGTTTAAAGCGTAAGTAATAGGAGTAAGGTCCATGGCCGTACAACAGAATAAACCCACCCGTTCTAAGCGTGGTATGCGTCGTTCGCACGATGCGCTGACCACTGCTGCTCTGTCAGTAGATAAAGTTTCTGGCGAAACTCATCTGCGTCACCACATCACTGCGGACGGTTACTACCGCGGTCGCAAGGTTATCGTTAAGTAAGTTTCTTGCTTAGCAAGGCGATACCTTGACACGTTTGACCCTGGCGATTGATGCCATGGGCGGGGACTTCGGTCCCTGCGTGACAGTGCCTGCAGCATTGCAGGCACTGGCCTCTCATTCGGAACTATTCCTTCTTCTTGTCGGACATCCCGACACTCTCATGCCATTGCTTGCCAAAGCGGATTCCTCCCTGATGGGGCGTTTGCAGGTTATCCCTGCCGAATCGGTTATTGCAAGTGATGCGCGGCCCGCTCAGGCCATCCGGAACAGTCGCGGCAGCTCAATGCGTGTGGCGCTGGAGATGGTGAAAGAGGGACGTGCCCAGGCCTGCATCAGCGCCGGTAACACCGGGGCTTTGATGGGGCTGTCGACACTCTTATTAAAACCGCTGGATGGCATTAAGCGTCCGGCGCTGATGTCCGTTTTACCGCATCAGCAGCAGGGTAAAACGGTGGTACTCGATCTGGGCGCGAATGTGGACTCAGACAGTGCGATGCTGGTGCAGTTTGCCGTGATGGGTTCCGTGATGGCCGAGTATGTACTGGGGATTTCACAGCCCCGTGTTGCATTGCTCAACATCGGTCATGAAGAGACCAAAGGGCTGGAAACGATCCGTGACGCCGCGGTTATGCTGCGAGAATCACCGCACATCAACTATATTGGTTACCTCGAAGGTAACGAGCTGCTGACCGGTAAAACCGATGTCATGGTCTGTGACGGTTTTGTCGGGAACGTCACGCTGAAGACGATGGAAGGCGTGGTAAGAATGTTTCTTTCTCTGCTGAAGTCCTCAGGGGAAGGCAAAAAACGGTCATGGTGGCTTCAGTTGCTGGGGCGCTGGGTTCAGAAACGTCTGGCAAAGCGCTTCGGGCATCTCAACCCCGACCAGTACAATGGCGCTTGTCTGTTAGGATTGCGCGGAACAGTGATCAAGAGTCACGGCGCAGCAAATCAACACGCCTTCGCCGTGGCGATAGAACAGGCAGAGCAGGCGGTGAGGCAGCAAATTCCCGAACGAATTGCTGCGCGCCTTGATGCTGTATTAGCCAGGAGTGACAAAGCCTAGATGTATACCAAAATTATCGGTACGGGCAGTTATCTGCCCAGCCAGGTTCGCACCAATGCCGATCTGGAAAAAATGGTGGAGACGTCGGACGAGTGGATTGTTACCCGTACCGGCATCCGTGAGCGTCGCATTGCTGCACCTGACGAAACCGTCGCCACCATGGGATTCAGCGCCGCTCAGCGCGCGCTGGAAATGGCCGGCATTGAGGCGAACGACGTTGGGCTGATCATTGTCGCCACAACCTCTTCCAGCCATGCCTTCCCGAGCTCCGCCTGCATGATCCAGCAAATGCTGGAGATCAAAGACTGCGCGGCGTTTGACCTTGCGGCCGCCTGCGCCGGTTTCACCTATGCACTGAGCGTGGCCGATCAATACATCAAAAATGGCGCCGTAAAACATGCGCTGGTGATTGGTGCTGATGTGCTGGCGCGTGCGCTGGATCCGGAAGATCGCGGCACCATCATCCTGTTCGGTGATGGCGCGGGTGCGGTTGTGCTGGGCCAGAGCGAAGAGCAGGGGATCATCTCTACCCATCTGCACGCCGACGGTCGCTATTCGCAGCTGCTGACCCTGCCTTATCAGGATCGCGCGCATCAGGATCAGCCTGCCTATGTCACCATGGCGGGCAACGAAGTCTTTAAAGTCGCCGTAACCGAGCTGGCCCACATCGTTGACGAAACGCTGCAGGCCAATAATCTCGATCGTGAAATGCTGGATTGGCTGGTGCCGCATCAGGCTAACCTGCGCATCATCAGCGCCACCGCGAAAAAACTCGGCATGACCATGGATAAAGTGGTCGTCACACTGGATCGCCACGGCAACACCTCTGCCGCCTCGGTGCCAAGCGCACTGGACGAAGCGGTTCGTGATGGCCGCATCAAACCCGGACACCTTATTCTGCTGGAAGCCTTTGGTGGTGGATTCACCTGGGGTTCTGCGCTGGTTCGCTTTTGATTGACAGGAACGAAAGATGACGCAAATTGCATTTGTTTTTCCCGGTCAGGGTTCACAGACCGTGGGCATGCTGGCTGAATTAGCAGCCACTTATCCGCAGGTTGAAGAGACCTTCCGTGAGGCTTCTGACGCGCTGGGATACGATCTGTGGCAGTTAGTCAGTCAGGGTCCGGCTGAAGAGCTGAATAAAACCTGGCAGACTCAGCCAGCCCTGCTGGCCGCCTCCGTGGCTATCTATCGTGTCTGGCAGGCGCAGGGCGGCGAACAGCCCGTTCTGATGGCTGGTCACAGCCTGGGCGAGTACTCGGCACTGGTGTGTGCAGGCGTGCTCAACTTCGCTGACGCGGTGAAACTGGTTGAGCTGCGCGGCAAACTGATGCAGGAAGCGGTGCCGGAAGGCACGGGCGCAATGCAGGCGATTATTGGCCTGGATGACGCCGCTATCCGTCAGGCCTGTGAAGAGAGTGCTCAGGGCCAGGTTGTTTCGCCGGTAAACTTCAACTCGCCAGGCCAGGTGGTCATTGCGGGTAACAAAGAAGCCGTTGAACGTGCAGGCGCTGCCTGTAAAGCAGCGGGTGCCAAGCGTGCCTTACCGCTGCCGGTCAGCGTGCCTTCCCACTGCGCACTGATGAAGCCTGCTGCCGACAAACTGGCGGTGGCGCTTGAAGGCATAACGTTTAATACGCCAGCGGTGCCGGTCATTAATAATGTCGATGTCAAAGCAGAATCCGATGCGTCGGCTATCCGCCATGCGCTGGTTCGTCAGCTTTACAGCCCGGTTCGCTGGACCGAGAGCGTGGAAGCGATGGCAACACAGGGCGTGACACACCTGCTGGAGATGGGTCCGGGCAAAGTCCTGACCGGTCTGACCAAACGCATTGTCGATACCCTGACCGCTGCTGCCGTGAACGATACGGCTTCACTGAACGCTGCACTCGGAAAGGAATAAGAGGAAAATCATGAGCTTTGAAGGTAAAGTTGCGCTGGTTACCGGCGCGAGTCGCGGCATTGGTCGTGCGATTGCAGAAACCCTGGTGGCACGCGGTGCCAGAGTCGTCGGAACTGCAACCAGCCAGAGTGGCGCCGACGCCATCAGTGCTTACCTTGGCGACAAGGGCAAAGGCCTGTTACTGAATGTGACTGACGCTGACTCCATTAACAGCGTTTTAGAGAATATTCGCGCTGAATTTGGCGAAGTGGATATTTTAGTCAATAATGCAGGCATTACGCGTGACAATCTTCTCATGCGCATGAAGGACGATGAGTGGCAGGATATCCTGGATACTAACCTCACATCGGTATTCCGCCTTTCTAAGGCGGTTCTGCGTGCCATGATGAAAAAGCGCGTGGGCCGTATCATCACCATTGGTTCCGTTGTCGGCACCATGGGTAACGCGGGCCAGGCAAACTACGCAGCAGCAAAAGCGGGTTTGATTGGCTTTAGCAAATCACTGGCGCGCGAAATCGCGTCACGTGGCATTACCGTCAACGTCGTGGCTCCAGGCTTTATTGAGACTGACATGACGCGGGCACTGAACGAAGATCAACGTTCCGGTATTTTGGCGGAAGTGCCAGCGGGTCGCTTAGGCGAAGCGCAGGAAATCGCCAATGCTGTGGCATTTTTAGCCTCTGACGAAGCAGCCTACATCACAGGTGAAACGCTGCACGTCAATGGCGGAATGTACATGGTCTGATAAATCACGAAATCATTTGCATTATTTGCGGTTAAAACCGCAAAATAACGCAAAATCGTGGTTAGACCAGCCGGGATTTTGTTGCATCTTTTTCACCATTTTATACACTACGAAAACCATCGCGAAAGCGAGTTTTGATAGGAAATTAAATAGTATGAGCGATATCGAACAACGCGTTAAGAAAATCATCAGTGAGCAGCTGGGTGTGAAAGAGGAAGAAGTCACCAACTCTGCATCTTTCGTAGAAGACCTGGGTGCCGATTCTCTTGATACCGTTGAGCTGGTGATGGCTCTGGAAGAAGAGTTTGATACTGAGATTCCAGACGAAGAAGCTGAGAAAATCACTACCGTTCAGGCAGCGATCGACTACATCAATAGCCATAAAGGCTAATGAATATCTTCAGGCGGTCGCTCGACCGCCTGATTTTTTTGTTTGTCCCACATAGTTCCTATTTCCCCTCCCTGGAGGACGAACGTGTCTAAGCGTCGTGTAGTTGTGACTGGTCTTGGCATGTTGTCTCCTGTCGGCAATACCGTAGAGTCTACCTGGAGTGCTCTCCTTGCCGGTCAGAGCGGCATTACCCTGATCGACCATTTTGATACCAGTGCTTATGCAACGCGTTTTGCAGGTCTGGTAAGAGATTTTAATTGTGATGATTTCATCTCGCGCAAAGATCAGCGCAAGATGGACGAATTCATCCAATACGGCATCGTGGCTGGTATTCAGGCCATGCAGGACAGCGGTCTGGTTGTGACCGAGGAAAATGCAGGCCGTATGGGCGCAGCGATTGGCTCCGGCATCGGTGGCCTGGGTCTGATTGAAGAGAATCATACTTCCCTGGTCAACGGCGGCCCGCGCAAAATCAGTCCATTCTTTGTGCCTTCAACCATCGTTAACATGGTGGCGGGTCATCTCACCATCATGTATGGCCTGAAAGGTCCGAGCATCTCTATTGCGACAGCCTGTACTTCTGGCGTCCATAACATCGGTCATGCTGCACGTATCATCGCCTATAACGATGCTGACGTGATGCTGGCAGGTGGCACAGAGAAAGCCAGTACGCCATTGGGCGTGGGCGGTTTTGGTGCTGCACGTGCGCTCTCAACCCGTAACGACAACCCGCAGGCGGCAAGCCGTCCGTGGGATAAAGATCGGGATGGTTTTGTGCTGGGCGACGGTGCCGGTATCGTGGTGCTGGAAGAGTACGAACACGCGAAAAAACGCGGCGCGAAAATCTATGCAGAAATCGTCGGTTTCGGCATGAGCAGCGACGCTTACCACATGACATCACCACCGGAAAACGGTTCTGGTGCGGCGGCAGCGATGGTCAACGCGCTGCGTGACGCTCAGCTGGATCCGGCGCAGATCGGCTACGTTAACGCGCACGGCACGTCAACGCCGGCCGGTGACAAAGCGGAAGCGCAGGCAGTGAAATCCGTGTTTGGTGCGGCGGCACAGAGCGTGATGGTCAGCTCGACTAAGTCGATGACCGGTCACCTGCTGGGTGCGGCAGGCGCGGTGGAGGCGATCTACTCGATTCTGGCGCTGCGCGATCAGGCGATTCCACCGACCATCAACCTCGACAATCCGGATGAAGGCTGCGATCTCGACTTCGTGCCTCATACCGCACGTCAGGTTACCGGCCTGGAATACACGCTGTGTAACTCCTTTGGCTTTGGCGGAACCAACGGTTCGTTGATTTTCCGTAAAGTGTAATCGGTGTTGATGCGTAAAAAGGCCCGCGATGCGGGCCTTTTTTTATCCTGCAGAATGCGCTGAAATCACACGTCATCCCCGGGAGAGAACGATGTGGATTAACGGTATCAAACAATCAACGCTGGCAGCCAGCGACCGTGGCCTGCAGTTTGGCGACGGCTGCTTTACCACCGCGGCTGTGCGTCAGGGTAACATTCTGCTGCTGGAGAACCACCTTCAGCGGCTCAGGCAGGGCTGCGAACGGTTATGGATCGGCGGCACTGACTGGCTTCAGCTTGAGGCTGAGATGAAACAGGCCGCGCAGGGGCAGGAGCAGGCCGTTCTGAAAGTGATTATCAGCGCCGGTAGCGGCGGACGCGGATACAGCCGGCAGGGCTGCGCCGAACCCACACGGATTGTTTCGCTCGCGCCCTGGCCGCACCATTACGCCACGTTGCAGCAGCGCGGTGTGTCTCTCAGCCTCAGTCCGGTTCGTCTGGCGCGTAATCCTCTGTTTGCCGGTATCAAACATCTTAATCGCCTGGAGCAGGTGCTGATCAGGGCTCATCTTGACCAGACAGACGCCGACGAGGCGCTGGTGCTTGACACTGAAGGTTGGGTGGTGGAATGCTGTGCGGCCAATTTATTCTGGCGTCACGGCACGCAGATTTACACCCCCGATCTGTCAGAATCGGGCGTGGATGGCATTATGCGGCGGAGTCTGATGGCACAACTCGCGGCGGCAGGTCAGGCTTGCCAGGTCATAAAAAGCGAACCGGCGCAGCTGCTGGACGCCGATGAAGTGGTGATATGTAATGCGCTGATGCCGGTTCTGCCGGTCCGACAGATAGAAGCGTCGCACTTTACTGAACGCTCGCTGTTTAATCAGTTGCTCGCAAGCTGTGAAAAGATAATGGATGCATCATGAGTCGAAGCAAAAAAATTCTCGCCGCTCTGCTGGCGATAGTGGGTCTCGCCGCGGTTGTCAGTTACTGGCAGGTTAAGCAGTTTGCGGCCACCCCTTTAACACTGCATCAGGAAACGATCTACACGCTGCCTGCCGGTACGGGGCGGGTGGCGCTCGAAGCGCAGCTGGAAGAGCAGAAGATCATACCTGAAAGCATCTGGTTCGGTGCGCTGCTGAAGCTGGAGCCGGAACTGGCGACGTTTAAGGCGGGAACCTATCGCCTTGAGCCGACCATGACGGTGCGTTCGCTGTTACAGCTGCTGGCCAGCGGTAAAGAAGCACAGTTCCCGTTGCGGTTCGTGGAAGGTCAGCGGCTGAAAGAGTGGCTGAGTGAACTGCGCAAGGCACCCTATATCCGGCATACCCTGAAAGACGATCAGTTCGCTACCGTTGCCAGCGCGCTTAACGTGCCAGCGGATCAGCTGGAGGGCAACTTTTTCCCCGATACCTGGCTCTACACGGCGAACACCACCGATGTTTCGCTGCTGCAGCGTGCACATGAACGCATGAAAAAAACCATTGAGGAAGTGTGGCAGGGCCGGGCAGACAATCTGCCCTATAAAACGCCGCAGGATCTGGTCACGATGGCCTCTATTATTGAAAAAGAGACCGCCGTCAGCGCCGAGCGTGCGCGGGTTGCGTCGGTCTTTATCAATCGTCTGCGCACCGGGATGCGCCTCCAGACCGATCCCACCGTGATCTATGGCATGGGCGACAGCTACACCGGTACGCTGACCCGCAAAGATCTGGAGACGGCCAGCAGTTACAATACCTATATGATTAATGGCCTGCCGCTTGGCCCGATCGCCATACCGGGTAAAGCCTCGCTGCAGGCAGCGGCCCATCCGGAAAAAACCAACTATCTCTACTTTGTGGCGGATGGCAAGGGCGGGCATACCTTTACCACGAATCTTGCCAGCCATAATAAGGCGGTGCAGGTCTACCGGCAGACGCTTAAGGAAAAAAATGGACAGTAAGTTTATCGTCATTGAAGGCCTGGAAGGCGCCGGAAAAACCACCGCGCGCGACGCTATCGTCGCCACGCTGCGCGCCCGGGGCATCACCGATCTGGTCTTTACCCGGGAGCCGGGCGGAACGCCGCTGGCGGAACAGCTGCGGGTGCTGGTCAAGCAGGGGATTGAGGGTGAACAGGTTACCGATAAAGCGGAACTGCTGATGCTCTACGCTGCTCGGGTTCAGCTGGTGGAAACCGTGATCAAACCGGCGCTGGCGCGCGGGGCCTGGGTGATCGGCGATCGTCACGATCTCTCCTCTCAGGCTTATCAGGGGGGCGGACGGGGACTCGACAGCGATCTGATGCAGACGCTGCGCAGTGCGGTACTCGGCGACTTCCGTCCGGATCTGACGCTCTATCTGGATGTGACACCTGAGATCGGTCTGCAGCGCGCCCGGGCACGCGGTGAACTGGACCGCATTGAGCAGGAGTCGCTGCGCTTCTTCGAACGCACCCGGGCGCGCTACCTGGCGCTGGCAGCCGCGGATCCGGCCATCCTCACGATTGATGCCACACAGGCGCTGCCTGATGTGACGGCGTCACTTCAGGCAGCGCTGGATACGTGGCTGGCGGAGCAGGCGTGATGAACTGGTATCCGTGGCTGAACCAGCCTTATCGCCAGATCATTAGTCAGCATCAGGAGAATCGCGCTCACCATGCGCTGATGATCCATGCGATGACGGGCATGGGCGATGAGGCGCTGGTCTGGGGAATGAGCCGCTGGCTGATGTGTCAGCAGCCGGATGGCCTGAAAAGTTGCGGCCAGTGCCACGGTTGCCAGCTGATGCAGGCTAATACGCACCCGGACTGGTACCGGCTTGAGGCGGAGAAAGGTAAATCCACGCTGGGCATTGATGCAGTGCGGCAGGTGACAGAAAAAATGTACCACTTTGGTCAGCAGGGGGGGGCAAAAGTCGTCTGGCTGCCGGATGCGGCACAGCTTTCGGAAGCGGCGGCCAACGCCCTGCTGAAAACGCTGGAAGAGCCGCCCGCTAACAGCTGGTTCTTCCTCAGCAGCCGCGATCCGTCACGGCTGCTGGCAACGCTACGCAGTCGCTGCATGACGCTGCACCTGACGCCACCGGATGAAGGGCAGAGCCTGCTCTGGCTGAAGAAGCACGCCTCACAGGATGAAGCGATGCTGCTGGCGGCGTTACGCCTGAGCGCGGGCGCGCCTGGTGCGGCGCTGAGCCTGCTGGACACCGGGCCATGGCAGGCCAGACAGAAGCTCTGCGACGCGCTGCCTGCGGCGTTGCAGCATGACATCCTGCAACTGCTGCCGGTGCTGAATGCAGATGATGCGGCAGCACGCATTGGCTGGCTGATTTCATTACTGCTGGACGCCATGAAATGGCAGCAGAATGCGGAGCAGTGGCTGAGCAACATCGATCGCCAGGATGTGGTGGCCTTACTGGCCAGCCACTTTTCAGCCAGCGCGCTTAACAACACGGCCCGGACCTGGATGCGCTGCCGTGAACAGCTACTGCATGTGGCGTCAGTCAACCGTGAATTATTGCTGACCGATCAGCTCCTGAGCTGGGCAGATAACCAGAAGCCCGCCCTGATCGGCTAAATCACTCTGAGAGTCTTTATGTTTATTGTCGATTCCCATTGCCATCTTGATGGCCTGGATTATGAAAAGAACCACCGTGACCTGGATGATGTGCTCGCCAAAGCGGCGGCGCGTGATGTGAAATTTATGCTGGCCATCGCCACCACGCTGCCGGGTTTTCATACCCTGAAGCAGCTGGTGGGGGAACGAAAAAACATTGCGCTCTCCTGCGGCGTGCATCCGCTGAATCAGGAAGAGGCGTACGATGTTGAGGAGTTTCGCCGGCTCGCTGCCGATCCCCGCGTGGTCGCGCTGGGTGAAACCGGGCTGGATTATCACTATCAGCCTGAGACGCGGGAGCAGCAGCAGCGCTCGTTCCGGGAACATATCCGAACCGGTATTGCGCTGAACAAACCGATTATTGTTCACACCCGCGATGCGCGTGACGATACGCTGGCGATCCTGCGGGAAGAGCAGGTTGAGCGCTGTGGCGGCGTGCTGCACTGCTTCACAGAGGATCAGCCCACTGCGGCTAAACTGCTGGATATGGGCTTCTACATCTCCTTCTCCGGTATCGTTACCTTCCGTAATGCCGAACAGTTACGTGAGGCTGCACGCTATGTACCGCTGGACCGGATGCTGGTCGAAACCGACTCCCCGTATCTGGCCCCGGTGCCTTATCGCGGCAAAGAGAACCAGCCCGCCTATACGCGCGACGTTGCCGACTATCTGGCCGTGCTGAAAGGTGTCGATATCGAAACGCTGGCGGAGGCGACCACCCGCAACTTCTCCACGCTGTTTCATATCCCGATGAGCCAGCTGGGTGCCTGAGTCGGCCGGTTTATTTCAGTCTCTGTAATTAATCTGCAATCTTCCCGAATGACCCTGTTTTTCTGAACAGGGTCAGTTTTTTATTGCGTGTTGCAGCGCTGAATTAATCAGAAATTTCGCAAATCATGCCGCTGTAATTGTTGAAACGTGATAGCCGTCAAAGTAAAAAATCAGTAATTATTTTACCCTTCGTAATAAATCAAAAGGCGGTTACCGCCACCCCGGTAAAGAATCCTCCCTCTTTACCACGCGCACTGCGCAAATATGCACTCATACTCAGGAGCTTCACGCTATGTTCAAAAATGCTTTTGCCAACCTTCAAAAGGTCGGTAAATCGCTGATGCTGCCGGTATCGGTTCTGCCGATTGCCGGGATTTTATTAGGGGTCGGTTCAGCTAATTTCAGCTGGTTACCTGCAGTAGTTTCGCATGTGATGGCAGAAGCGGGCGGCTCGGTGTTCGCCAATATGCCGCTGATTTTTGCGATTGGTGTGGCGCTGGGCTTTACCAACAATGACGGCGTTTCCGCACTGGCCGCTGTGGTCGCGTATGGCATCATGGTGAAAACCATGGCGGTCGTGGCGCCGCTGGTTCTGCATCTGCCGGCGGCAGAGATCGAGGCTAAACACCTCGCCGACACCGGGGTGCTGGGCGGAATTATCGCCGGCTCCATCGCCGCCTATATGTTTAACCGTTTTTACCGCATCAAGCTGCCTGAGTATCTGGGCTTCTTTGCCGGTAAGCGTTTTGTGCCGATTATCTCCGGCCTGGCGGCGATTGTGCTGGGCGTGCTGCTCTCCTTCATCTGGCCACCGGTGGGTGCCGCGATTCAGGAGTTCTCGCAGTGGGCGGCCTACCAGAACCCGGTTGTGGCCTTTGGTATCTATGGCGTCGTAGAACGCGCTCTGGTGCCGTTTGGTCTGCATCACATCTGGAACGTGCCTTTCCAGATGCAGATTGGCGAGTACACCAACGCCGCAGGCCAGGTGTTCCACGGCGATATCCCACGCTACATGGCGGGTGACCCGACTGCCGGTAAACTCTCAGGCGGCTTCCTGTTCAAAATGTACGGCCTGCCGGCTGCTGCGATTGCTATCTGGCACTCCGCGAAACCTGAAAACCGTGCCAAAGTCGGCGGCATCATGATCTCTGCTGCGCTGACCTCGTTCCTGACCGGTATCACCGAACCGATTGAATTCTCATTCATGTTCGTGGCACCCATCCTGTATGTGATCCATGCGATTCTGGCGGGTCTGGCGTTCCCAATCTGTATCCTGCTGGGGATGCGTGATGGCACCAGCTTCTCACACGGTCTGATCGACTTTATCGTGCTGAGCGGCAACAGCAGCAAAATCTGGCTGTTCCCGATTATCGGTATCATCTACGGTCTGGTGTACTACACACTGTTCCGCGTACTGATTGTTAAGCTGAACCTGAAAACGCCTGGCCGTGAAGAGAGCAGCAGCAGCGAGCAATCTTCTGCGACCGGTACAGAGATGGCTGGCAAACTGGTTGCCGCGTTTGGTGGTAAAGAGAACATCACTAACCTGGATGCCTGCATCACCCGTCTGCGCGTCAGCGTGGCCGATGTGGCGAAAGTGGATCAGTCAGAACTGAAAAACCTCGGCGCCCGCGGCGTGGTGGTGGCCGGTTCAGGTGTGCAGGCCATTTTCGGCACCAAGTCCGATAACCTGAAAACCGATATGGATGATTACATCCGCAGCATGTAACGAGACACGCTGATGAGAAAGCCCCGCACTGCGGGGCTTTTTTTTTATTACCGCTCAGAGGTAAACCCGCAGATACTCGGTCAGACAGAGCAGCGCCATTGCCTGGCCGTACGGCATTGAGGTCAGAGGAATGTTGCGATAGTCATCGAGATCGCTGCTCATCGCGGTGCCAAACGAAACCTGTTTCAGCTCGCCATCATCATCAATGTTGGCAATCACACCGCGCAGTGCTTTTTCAGCGACCTCACGATATTCAGTGGGCAGATAACGCTTACGGACGCCTTTCAGGATCCCATAGGCAAAGCCAGCCGTGGCAGAGGCTTCCGGATAACTGTGCGGGTCATCGAGCAGGGTGTGCCATAATCCACTGCTGTGCTGACAGGCGCTGAGTGCCCTGACCTGGCTTTCCAGCACCTGCTGCAGAAAACGGCGGGTGGCGTGATGCTCAGGCCAGTCCATCATCTCCAGAAAGTCGGGGATCACTATCGTCACCCAGCTGTTGCCTCGGGCCCAGCGCGCATTCGCGAAATGATGGCGGCCGTCAAAGTTCCAGCCGTGAAACCACAACCCGGTCTCCCGATCCATCAGATACTGGGTATGAAGCAGGAACTGATAAATCGCTTCCTCAATCCACGCGTCGCGCTTCAGCAGCTGCCCGATTTTGGCCAGCGCCATCACGCTCATCATGAGCGTATCGTCCCAGAGTTGCTGCCTGTTTTCGCTGTTATAGACAATGTGCTGCAGGCCACCCTGTTCGGTGCGCGGCATCTCATACATGACCCATTCCGCCCAGCGCTCAAGTACCGGCTTCCAGACCGGATTACCGGTCTCCTCATAGCGATAGGCCAGAGTCAGAAAAGGACAGACCGTATTGACATTTTTGGTCGGCGTGCCTTCCGCCAGCCGCTGCGAAAACCACGTATCGATAATCGACAGCGTCTGCTCATCACCGGTCTGCTGGTAGTAGTGCAGCATCCCATAGAGACCAATGCCGTGAGTCCACTCCCAGCCTGCCCAGCCTTTGGTATCAATCACCCGGCCATCATCCAGCCGCAGCAAAAATTCGCCGGTTTCATCGGTGATGTTAATCAGATTTTGTGTCAGCTTCTCAATCAGCTGTACCAGTTCACGGCGTGGCAGCAGATACTCAGGCTGGCGCAGCAGCGGACTCTGTTTAACGGGAAAGAGCATCATGATTTATTCCTGTTTAAGGTCGGGTTTAAAGAAGGGGAGATCAGAGAGGGGGCCGGGAGTTTGCCGGGAGCGGGCTTGTTGCGATTGAGAAAGCCAATATTATTGTTACCCCACAGATTCTCATAGGGCATGCCCGCCAGCATTTCAACGATCCTGCGCGCGTCCGGGGTGATACTTTCCGGCACGATACGGCCCGCTTCACGCATTTTCTGCGTCTCCTGACGCAGCACAGTATGGGTCTGCAGATTCAGCCTGAAGCGCAGTGACACCATAAAGCCGCAGGCCAGAACGGCGACGGTGCCGATGCTCAGAATCGCCAGGATGGTGTGGCTGACCCCGGGTAACTGCGTCGACTGACCAGAGACGAAGCCCGAGAGTTGCAGAATGATGCCAACCAGCATCACCGCACCCGCCTGCGACGCTTTCCGCGTCAGCGTCATGATGCCGGCAAAAATCCCTTCCCGTCGCTGACCGGTGATCACCTCATCCACGTCGGCGATATAGGTGTAGGTGTTCCACGGCACATAATTGATGCCGCCACGTCCCAGCCCAGCCAGGGCAGAAACGGCGAGCAGCAATGACATGTTGTCGTTCAGGCCGGCATACCACAATCCGGCATAGGAGAGCGCTGCCAGGGCGAACAGGAGAGCCACCATACGGTAGGCAGGCGCAGGACCAAGACGGATGCAAAGCGGGATCATCACCATCACCGCGATGAACTGCAGCACCGCCATCGTGCCCATCAGGCTTGAGGCGACCTGGGCGCTCTGCATCAGCACAAATACCACATACCAGGTAAAGACGGCGTTAAAGATATCCTGAGCGATATAGCCACCGAGATACATGCCCAGGTGCTGGCGGAAGATGCGGATGCGCAGGGTAGAAGCCAGCTCAACATAGAGCCGTTTCAGGCTCTGCCGGAGCGTCAGTTGCTGTTTTTCCAGCCCGGCCCGGCGCGACTCCGCGGAAAAATCATCAGGATGACGCTCCCAGGTAAAACACCACACCAGTGTCAGCACCAGCGCACAGATGACGGAGAAGACCAGACTGGCGTAGAAAAAGGAGAGAGGGTTATCTTTCCCCAGCCAGCCCAGCAAAAGGCCAGGCAAAAACGCTGCCAGTATGGCCGACAGCTGTGCCAGCCCGATGCGTGCACCGGAGAAGTGCGTTTTTTGGCGGAAATCGTCCGTCATTTCCGGGACCAGCGTTTCATAAGGCACCAGGATCATGGTGTAGACGATGTCAAACAGCAGATAAGTGGAGAGATACCACCAGAAACTCATGTCGCTGACCCACATCAGGCTGTAACTGAACACCGCGGGAATGCCGAGCAGGATAAAGAATTTGCGGCGGCCAAAGCGTTTACCCAGTCGGGTCGAACCGAAGTTATCGGTGATAAACCCCATCAGCGGACTGACTATCGCATCCAGAACGCGGGCGGCGGCGAAAATCAGGGTGGCCTGAATCGGGGTCAATCCACAAAAGGTGGTGTAAAAATAGAGCAACCAGGCGGCAGTCAGTGCCGTCGTGCCGGCTCCAAGAAAATCTCCAGAACCATAGGCCAGATAGTGGCCCGGACCAATTTTACGTGAGCGCATAGCAGAGGCTCCTTGAGGTTGTATGGCGGTTAACTCTGGTGACGCCGGACATCTCAACCGGACTGGTTAGCAAAGTAGAACTGACCGGAGGGGTAAACCTTCGTGATTTGGCAAGGGATGGCGCCAGAATGGCAACCAGATGAAGAAAAGGGGGGCGAAACTCTTATTTATGAAACAGCGTTTCATTTTTATAATGAGGCGGTGGTCAGCAGGACCAGCAAAACGGCATACTGGCCAGGAAGATAGCGCGCTGCTACAAAGGCAGGCTAACAAAACAAGAAAAGTGGCACCGAGGTTGAAAGAAAACAAATTTCTCCCTCATACTGCTTGATTACGACTCATGCTAAAGGAATTGCACCATGGCTGAAGAAACCATTTTTAGTAAAATTATCCGCCGCGAAATCCCCGCTGATGTGGTTTATCAGGATGAGCTGGTCACTGCCTTCCGCGACATTTCGCCCAAAGCCCCGACCCATATCCTGATCGTGCCGAATGTACTTATCCCGACGGTTAACGAGGCGGAAGCGGCGCATGAGCATGCGCTGGGCCGCATGTTCACCACCGCGGCGAAAATCGCCCGTCAGGAAGGCATCGATCAGAATGGTTATCGGCTGATTGTGAACTGCAATCAACATGGGGGTCAGGAGGTTTATCATATCCACATGCATCTGCTGGGTGGCGAACCGCTGGGCCCGATGCTTTCAAACTGAACTGACAACGGAAACGTGCTATGCGATCCTGGCTGACTGGCCTGCCGATCCTGCTCTGCCTGACGGCCTGTAGCAGTGATAAACCGATGATCAATACCTCGCAATCGCTGGTGATGGAGTCCTCTGTGCTGTCGGCAGGGATCATCACCGATGAGCCGACGCTGGATGAGAACGATGGGCTGAAACGCGCCACCAGCGTGCTCTATAATCAGCGCGAAACCCCGGTCATTGTGCACTATCGTTACTACTGGTATGACGACAAGGGGCTGGAAATCACCCCACAGGAACCGGCGCAGACCGTCACCGTTCCGGCACAGGGGAGCATTGTCGCCACATCGCAACTGGGTAACCTGACTGCCAGCAAGGTTCGTCTCTATCTCTATCTTTAAGGATTTTCGACGTGATACGCAGTATTAATCGTACCGGAGCGCTCCTGATGGCGCTCATTCTCACCGGCTGTGTCGTGAAGCAGCAGCAGCCCGCCACGGTTGAACCGACCCAGCCTTCTGAACCCGTGCAGCCCGTTCCGCAACCTGAACCGGTGCCGCAACCGCAGCCACAGCCGGTGCCGCAGCCACCGAAGCTGGTGACGATCAACTGGGACGCCAGCGTTCAGCCGCTGGTGGCGCAGATGCTCCAGGCGACCAGCGCCGAGCCAGGCAGCGTGCTGCTGGTGGATCGGATTAAAAACAGCACCAACGGATCGCTGCAAAGCGAGAAAGCCACAGCGGCGATCCAGAATGCGCTGAACAACAACGGCAAATTCACTCTGGTTTCAGCCGATCAACTGGCACAGGCCAAGCAGGCGCTGGGTTTGTCACCGGATGACAGCCTGAACTCGCGCAGTAAAGCGATTGGCCTGGCACGCAATGTTAACGCGCAGTATGTGCTTTACAGCAATGCACGCGGCGATGTGAAAGCGCCGACCCTGCAGATGCAGCTGATGCTGGTGCAGACCGGCGAAATCATCTGGTCTGGCAACGGCATTGCACAGCATTGATTCCGCATTTTCGCGGATGATTCATCAGGTCACCGGCGAGCCAGAGAGGACGACATCGCTTCCGCTCGCCGGACTGACCGGGCACAGTCAGAAAATCGTCAGCCCGCGTGGTCTCTTTATCGCGCGGGCGGCACCTCAGCCGCCGATTCCCTTTGTTGACCGACAGCGCGAGTTTCGTCTGTTACGAAAACTGCGCGCCAGCGGAGTGGCCCCTCAGCCCGTTGCAGGCCACCGGCAGGGGAATGTGCTGAGCTGGTGTCCTGGCGAGGCGCTGGATGAACAGCGCTTCAGCCAGCAGCGTCCGCAGATTGTCACTCTGCTGCAACAGCTGCACCAGCAGCCGCTGACCGGCTACCGTCTGTCGCTGCTGCCGCTGCTCTGGCGGTACTGGCAGCAGGTTCCTCAGCGCAATCATCGCTGGCTGCGGGCGCTCCGGCGGCTGACGCAGCAGGGGGAACCTCAGCCGCTGAGGCTGGCACCGCTGCACATGGACGTGCATGCCGGGAATATTATCCAGGGTGAGACAGGGCTGCATCTGATTGACTGGGAGTATGCCGCGGATGGTGATGTGGCGCTGGAGCTGGCCGCACTCTGCGCCAGCGATCCGCAAAACCAGGCTGACTGGCTGGCCGACTATGCTGCGGCAATGCGGCTGCCGCCTGATGCCCTGGTAAGGCAGGTCAGACGCTGGCAGCCCTGGCTGCGGTTACTGATAGCCAGCTGGTATCAGCTCCGTGCCGCTCAGTGTGACGATGAAGCACTACAACAGATGGCTCGACAGAGCTGGCAACAGATTTAATCGCGTCACGCAGAGGCGTAACGCTACAGGATTCAGGTTATGAAATCACATTTACCCGGCCCACTGATGCTCGACGTTGAGGGTTATGAACTGGATGGCGAAGAGCGCGACATCCTGCAGCATCCGCTGGTCGGCGGTTTGATATTATTTGCCCGCAATTATCACGATCCCGCTCAGCTGGCCGAGCTGGTGCGCCAGATTCGCGCCGCCTCGCACACCCGGCTGGTGGTTGCGGTGGATCAGGAGGGGGGGCGCGTGCAGCGATTCCGCGACGGCTTCACCCAGCTGCCCGCCATGCAATCTTTTGCCGCCCTTCACGACGCTGAGCGCGCCGGTGAGATGGCACAGCAGGCAGGATGGCAGATGGCGGCAGAAATGATCGCGATGGACATCGACATCAGCTTCGCGCCGGTGCTTGATGTGGGTCATATCAGCGCCGCGATTGGCGACCGCGCTTTCCATGACGATCCGGCTATCGCGCTTGCCGTCGCCCGTCGTTTTATCGCCGGGATGCATGAGGCGGGCATGAAAACCACCGGGAAACATTTTCCGGGGCATGGTGCGGTCAGTGCCGATTCGCACAAAGAGACCCCGCGCGATCCGCGCGATGAAAAAACGCTGCGTGAACATGACATGGCGATCTTCAGCCAGCTGATAACCGAGCAGGCGCTGGATGCCATTATGCCCGCGCATGTCATCTACACCGACGTGGACCCGCTGCCTGCCAGTGGTTCGCCTTACTGGCTGAAAACCGTCCTGCGCGAGCAGCTGGGCTTCAGCGGGGTGATTTTCTCCGACGATCTCTCGATGGAGGGCGCCGCGGTCATGGGCAGCTATCCTGAGCGGGCACAGCAGTCTCTCTCTGCCGGTTGCGACATGATTCTGGTCTGTAATCAGCGTCAGGGGGCTATCAGTGTGCTTGATAACCTGATCCCGGTCGGGTCAGAGCGGGTTACACAGCTGTATCATCAGGGCAGATTGACCCGCGATGCGTTGCAGGCAACGTCTCGCTGGAAAGAGAATGCCCGGCAACTGAGTGCACTTCAGGAACGCTGGCTGGCTCATAAAGCGTCGTGGTAAGGAGGGATTGCCCGGCGCTATCGATACCTTGAGGATTAACATGATCATCTATCTGCACGGTTTTGATTCAAACAGTCCAGGCAATCACGAAAAAGTGCTGCAACTGCAGTTCATTGACCCTGACGTCAGGTTGATCAGTTACAGCACCCGCCATCCTAAACATGACATGCAGTTTCTGCTGAAAGTGACGGACAAAATGCTGACCCTGTCTGACGATGACCGTCCGCTGATTTGCGGTGTCGGGCTGGGCGGCTACTGGTCAGAACGCATCGGATTTTTATGTGGCATCCGGCAGGCGATCTTCAACCCTAACCTTTTCCCGCAGGAGAACATGGAGGGGAAGATCGACCGGCCAGAGGAGTATCAGGATATCGCCACGAAATGCGTCAGTGACTTTCGCGAGCGTAACCGCGATCGCTGCCTGACTTTTCTTTCCCGTCAGGATGAGGCGCTGGATACGCAGCGCATCGCCAATGAGCTGCATCCCTTTTATCAGATTGTCTGGGACGAGACGGAAGGGCACAAATTCAAAAATATATCCCCACACCTTCAGCGGATAAAAGCCTTTAAAACAGCAGGTTAAGCAGAGCAGGCACCGCAGGGTGCCTGTTTTCATTGCGTAATTCTCTGAGTTTTATTCGTCTTCTTTGATGTATATCAATATTCTTATGTCCTCCTCTTCCTGCCATGCTATTCTGCCAGCAGATTGCGATTTTTAACTTCGCCAACCCTATGTTTATTAAGGTTTAATTTAACCTTCAGTTAACTTTTGGTTCACAATTTGAGGGGGTCTTTGTTGACTACATCTGTTAAGAAAATTGTTATCGTCGGCGGGGGAGCAGGCGGCCTGGAAATGGCGACGCAGCTGGGCCATAAACTGGGCCGTAAAAAGAAGGCCGAGATTATTCTGGTCGATCGCAACCACAGTCATTTGTGGAAGCCGCTGCTGCATGAAGTGGCGACCGGCTCGATGGACGAAGGCATTGATGCACTGAGCTATCTGGCCCATGCCCGCAATCACGGTTTCGAGTTCCAGCTGGGATCGCTCACCGATATCGATCGCAGTCGTAAAGTGATCCGCCTGGCCGAAGTGCTTGATGCGCACGGTGAAGTGCTGGTGCCACAGCGCGAAGTGGCCTATGACCAGCTGGTTATGGCGCTGGGCAGCACCTCCAATGACTTCGGCACGCCTGGCGTGAAAGATCACTGTATCTTCCTGGATAACCCGCATCAGGCGCGTCGTTTCCATAACGAGATGCTCAACCTGTTTCTGAAGTTCTCTGCCAGCGAAGGTAAGGTCGAGAAAGTGAATATCGCCATTGTTGGCGGCGGCGCAACGGGCGTTGAGCTCTCAGCCGAACTGCACAACGCGGTGAAACAGCTGCACAGCTACGGATTTAAAGGTCTGGGACGCGAAGCGCTGAACGTGACGCTGGTTGAAGCGGGCGAGCGCATTCTGCCTGCACTGCCACCGCGCATCTCTGCCGCCGCCCATCAGGAGCTGACCAAGCTGGGCGTGCGGGTACTGACACAGACTATGGTGACCAGTGCCGAGCGCAACGGTCTTAACACCAAAGGCGGTGAGTTTATCGAAGCCGATCTGATGGTCTGGGCGGCGGGCATCAAAGCACCAGACTTCCTGAAAGAGATTGGCGGACTGGAAACGAACCGTATCAACCAGCTGGTGGTGAAAGAGACACTGCAGACTACGCTGGATGATGACATCTATGCGATTGGCGACTGCGCCTCCTGCGCCCTGCCGGGTGGCGGATTTGTCCCGCCACGTGCTCAGTCGGCGCACCAGATGGCTTCACGCGCGATGGAAAATATCCTGGCGCAGCGTCACGGTAAACCGCTGAAAGCCTATGTTTATAAAGATCATGGCTCGCTGGTGTCGCTTTCCCGCTTCAGTACCGTCGGCAGCCTGATGGGCAACCTGATGCGCGGTTCCATGATGGTGGAAGGGCGCATTGCGCGCTTTGTCTACATCTCTCTCTATCGTATGCACCAGATCGCACTGCACGGCTACTTTAAAACCGGCCTGATGATGCTGGTCGGCAGCATCAACCGGGTGATCCGTCCGCGGCTTAAGCTGCACTGATTCGCCACAGGCGAGTACCGTTTTGCTATCAGCCCCCTCATGGCAGGGGGCTTTTTTTTTGCTTTTTACATGACCTGATTAAACCAACCCGCGATGATAAAAAGAGAGGGAAGTGTACAGGTGAATAATGGCCTGACACGCATCCTGGTTCCGGCATAGTCGAATAAAAGGTTATCAGGTTGCATAATAATTAATATTTTCATTACCTGCGTTGTTGTTTGAGGGTCATTTCAGGCATTTCCAGCGCACGCGGCAGGTTGTTTTTTCTGACATTAAATCATTAAATAACGGCTGTGCTGTTGCAGACTTCTCTCTTCGTTAACGTCATTAATCAACGGAATGGTCTGAATAAATTCGCCGGTTAACGTAAATTACAGCCTGACGCTTTATGCCGTCATGGCCAGAATTTCTCGGATCAAATCTGACGCGCGTTAAATAATGGCCTGCCTGTTTTTCTGACAGGCAACCGGCCATGCAAGCGTCCTGCACGGATCATGTGAATAAATTCCTGTCCGACACAGGCGGTGAGGCAGGCAGCATTGTCTTTCTGTCCGATGTGGGTAATTCAGGGAATGAAGTCCTGCGCCTGGCGCAGGGAAATAAGGTATGAAATTATTAAAAGGATGATTCAGATGAAAAGCAAAATTACCCTCATGGCAGTGCTCTGCGCAGGGCTGTTAGCCGGCAATACTGCGCTGGCAAATAACCACACCGTCTCCATCGGCTATGCTCAAAGCAAAGTTGAAGACTTTAAAAATCTACGCGGCGTTAACGTTCAGTATCGCTATGAGTGGGACTCGCCCCTCAGCGTGATTGGCTCATTCAGCTACCTGAAAGGCGATGAAAGTTTTTCTGAGCGCGAAGATTTTTATGGTGATATCAGCGGATATGACGGCAAAACCAACGTGAAATATTATTCACTGATGGCAGGTCCGGCCTATCGCCTCAATGACTATGTCAGTCTTTATGCATTGATTGGTGCTGCCCATACCAAAGTGGATGAGAACGTGACCTACCTCGATGGCTGGTCCGAAAAATACAGCGAAAATAAAACCTCTTTGGCCTGGGGCGCAGGTATCGTCGTGAATCCAGTCAGCAACCTCTCGGTAAGTGTTGGCTATGAAGGCACTCGCGTGAAATATAGTGAAGATGTTGCCATCAATGGTTTTAACATCGGTATCGGTTACCGTTTCTGAGCCACCTTTGGTTCTCTGACCCCGGTCCTCTGGCCGGGGTTATTCCACATTCACCCCGATAAACAACGTTCAGACGCCAGACGCGCGCCCTGTGTTACCGGATAACGCCAGTGCCTGACAGCGTGCAGGGTGGTTTCTGTTATCCCATTGATTTAAATAAATTTATCCATAGCCTGTAAAAGCGGATACTGCTGCTTTTCTCTCCTCAGAACTCTCCTAAAAACTGGTCCTGAAAGCAAAGTGACCGATTTCCTCCATTTATCTGATGTTGCAATTTCGGTCCATCTGTAAAACTTCATCCCAACAAACACGGCGAGTCGCGCACGTCGGTTATGCCTCAGTTTACGAGGATGCTTTACGGCAGGAATGCGCGGTAACACTTTTCAGGAGGACTTCCTGTGAATAAATCAATGTTAGCGGGTATCGGTATTGGTGTGGCAGCAGCACTGGGTGTTGCCGCCGTAGCAGGCATGAACGTGTTTGATCGCGGTCCTCAATACGCTCAGGTACTGGCTGCAACGCCAATCAAAGAGAGCATCAAACAGCCACGTCAGGAGTGCCGTAACGTCACGCTGACGCATCGCCGGGCGGTTCAGGATGAGAACCGTATTGCTGGCTCGGTGTTGGGTGCAGTAGCCGGGGGCGTGTTAGGTCACCAGTTTGGTGGCGGACGCGGCAGGGACGTGGCAACCGTCGCAGGTGCGTTAGCGGGCGGTTATGCCGGTAATCAGGTCCAGGGCGGACTGCAGGATCGGGATACCTACACCACAACCGAGCAGCGCTGCAAAACAGTTTACGACAAACAAGAGAAACAACTGGGATATGACGTGACCTATAAAATAGGCGACCAGCAGGGCAAAATCCGTATGGAAAATGATCCCGGCACCCGTATTCCACTGGACCGCAATGGTCAGCTGATCCTTAACGGCGACCAGGCGTAATTGGGCAAAGCTTTGCCGCACTCGCGGCCACACAGCACGACGTAATAAAAAAGGCGCATCTCAGGATGCGCCTTTTTTCGTGGCGTTCTGCGCGCCGCGCTTCGCCGGAAAACGGGCGAGGCGCGGAAGAACCGGTTACGCCTGATGCTCAGCCAGTTGTGAAACGAAGCTCTGCACCCAATCCATACGAATCTTTCTTTCCGTCAGCTCACGCGTAAACCGGAGCCGTGTCGGGCCATCCAGCTTCCACTGCTGAGGCTCTTTCTGCAGCAGGCTGATCAGCCAGGCCGGATCCACCTTGTTCTGCGGCGCAAAATCGAAATAGCCGCCTTTATCGCTGGCTTCAATCTTGCGCAGCCCCACCGCGCGGGCCTTCAGCCGGATGATGGCGACATCCAGCAGATTGCGCGCCGGATCGGGCAGCAGGCCAAAGCGGTCGATCATCTCCACTTTCAGCTCCTGCAGCTCCTCTTCCGCTTCCGCGCTGGCGATGCGCTTATAGAGCGACAGACGGGTGCTGACATCCGGTATAAAGGTCTCCGGCAGCAGCGCGGGCATCCGCAGTTCTACCTCGGTCTGATTGCTGGTGAGATCCTCCAGTGAAGGTTCACGCCCCGCTTTCAGCGCATCGACGGCGTTCTCCAGCAGCTCCATATAGAGCGTGAAGCCCAGCGTCTCCATCTGCCCGCTCTGCTCATCACCCAGCAGTTCACCAGCCCCGCGAATCTCCAGATCGTGCGTTGCCAGCGCAAAACCGGCCCCCAGATCTTCGAGCGAGGCGATCGCCTCCAGTCGCTTATGCGCGTCGGTGGTCATCGCCTTCGGATGTGGCGTTAACAGCCAGGCATAAGCCTGATGGTGCGAACGCCCGACGCGGCCGCGCAACTGATGCAGCTGCGCCAGGCCAAAGTGGTCGGCCCGCTCGATGATGATGGTGTTAGCGGTCGGAATATCGATCCCGGTTTCGATAATGGTGGTGCAGACCAGCACGTTGAAACGCTGATGATGGAAATCGTTCATCACCCGTTCCAGCTCACGCTCACGCATCTGCCCGTGGCCGATCGCTACCCGCGCCTCCGGCACCAGTTCGCTGAGTCGCTGTGCCGCTTTCTCAATATTTTCGACGTCGTTGTAGAGGTAGTAGACCTGGCCGCCACGCAGAATCTCACGCAGGATCGCTTCGCGGATCACCAGATCATCATATTCGCGCACAAAGGTTTTCACCGCTAAGCGGCGGGCAGGCGGTGTGGCGATAATGGAGAGATCGCGCATGCCGCTCATCGCCATATTCAGGGTACGCGGAATAGGCGTGGCGGTCAGGGTCAGGATATCCACGTCGGCCCGCATCGCCTTGATGCGCTCTTTGTGACGCACCCCGAAACGGTGCTCCTCATCGACAATCAGCAGACCCAGATCGTGCCATTTCAGATCGCTCATCAGCAGCTTATGCGTGCCGATCAGGATGTCGATCTTGCCTTCGCTGGCCTGTTCCAGCACCTGCGCCTGCTCTTTCGCGGTGCGGAAGCGGGACAGCATCTCAATGCGCACCGGCCAGTTGGCGAAGCGATCGCGGAAGTTATCGTAGTGCTGCTGCGCCAGCAGGGTAGTCGGCACCAGCACGGCAACCTGCTTGTGGTTCTCAATAGCCAGAAACGCGGCGCGCATGGCCACTTCCGTTTTACCGAAGCCCACATCACCACACACCAGGCGGTCCATCGCCAGCGGCTGACACATATCGCTCAGCACCGCGTTGATGGCCTGAGCCTGATCGGGGGTGGTCTCAAACGGGAAGCTTTCGCAGAACAGCTGATACTGTTCACGGTCATGCTTAAAGGCAAAGCCGGTTTTGGCGGCGCGCTGCGCATAGATGTCCAGCAGCTCCGCCGCCACGTCGCGCACTTTTTCGGCGGCTTTCTGCCGTGCGCGCGACCAGGCATCGCTGCCCAGTTTGTGCAGCGGCGCGTTTTCGTCAGCCCCACCGGCATAGCGGCTAATCAGATGCAGCGAGGAGACCGGCACGTAAAGTTTGGCGTCGTTCGCGTAGGAGAGCATCAGGTATTCCGCCTGGATGCCACCCGCTTCCAGCGTGGTCAGGCCGATATAGCGGCCCACGCCGTGTTCCAGATGCACCACCGGCTGACCGGGATGCAGCTCCGCCAGGTTACGGATAAGGATATCCGGGTTAATGGTACGGCGGGTATCCTGACGGCGACGACTGACGCGTTCGCCCAGCAGATCGCTTTCGCAAATCAGCGCCCGGTTCCCCACGGTGTCGATAAAACCCCGTTCGCTGGCCCCGATCATCAGGCTGAAACGATCCTCACCGGTCTCATCGAAGCGGTGCACCGGCTGAGGACGCAGTTTGATGCGTGCCAGCAGCTCCTGCAGGCTTTCCCGGCGGCCCTCACTTTCAACCGAGAAGACCACGGCACCGCTGAAGGTGTCGATAAACTGACGCAGCGGGTCAAGGGGCGCTTTTGCCTGGGCCTGAACGGCCACATCCGGCAGCGGGGTATAACCGAGATTGGTGTTGGCGGCTTTCGCCGGCAGCACCTCATTGGTCATGGAGATGCGCGGCCAGGCTTTCAGCTCGCCCATGAGACCGTCCGGACGCAGCCACAGGGTGGCTGGCTCCAGCAGCGGACGCATCGGATCGACGCGACGATTCTCGTAACGCGCCTCCGCATCCTGCCAGAAGCGGGTGGCACTGCCTTCCAGATCGCCGCAGTTCACAATCAGGGTGTTGTCAGGCAGATAGCTGAACAGGCTGGGCAGGGGCTGCTCAAAAAACAGCGGCTGCCAGTATTCGATGCCCGCCGGGAGCGTGCCTTTGCTGACCTGCTGATAGATATGCTCCGACTCGCGGCGCACGTCGAAGATCTCGCGCCAGCGGCTGCGGAACAGCTCAATGGCTGCCTTGTCGCTGGGAAATTCATGCGCGGGCAGCAGATTGATTTCCGGCACCGCTTCCAGCGTACGCTGACTGTCAACGTCGAACAGACGCAGGCTGTCAATCTCATCATCAAAGAAGTCGATGCGGTAGGGCTGATCGCTGCCCATCGGGAACAGGTCGAGCAGGGCGCCGCGCGTCGCGTATTCACCGTGCTCCATCACCTGGTCGACATGGCGGTAACCCGCCTGCTCAAGCTGGTCGCGCAGCCTGTCGCGCGACAGTTTTTGTCCCTGTTTCATCACCAGCGCGTGACCGTGCAGGAAGCTGTGCGGGCAGACGCGCTGCATCAGCGTATTGACCGGCATAATCAGCAACCCGCGCTGCATCACCGGCAGCTGGTAAAGGGTCGACAGGCGGGAGGAGATAATATCCTGATGCGGTGAAAAGCTGTCGTAGGGCAGCGTTTCCCAGTCGGCGAGATGGGCCACTGGCAGATCGGTAAACTGGCGGATTTCATCCAGCAGACGCAGGGCGGTTTGGGTATCGGGCGTAATCATCAACACCGGACCGGCATGTCGCTCGGTAATGCTGGCACACTCTACCGCGTGCGCAGCGCCGATAAGCTGACCAAGCTGCCGGTGATCGCCGGATTTAACGGGCAGGGTATAACGAGTCTGTTCGGGCATGGGATCTCGGGGTTGCTCCATTTTTCCAGGACGTAATCATTCCATATTATGTCAGGGGGATCACCTTTGCGGCACAATTTTCCTGCCGCACCGTGCTCAACCCGAATCGGGCAGTGCTTACCGGGTGTCAGCGGTAATGCAGCGGCTAAAAAGAGAATAGACGGAGTCGGGCGGGGGATCGGAAAAAACCACCGTCGCCATGCAGCGACGGGGTTAAACGGGCAGTTATTTTATGGATTGCTGTGTGTAATGCATGCGTGGGCGGTCGATATTCGCCCAGGATAACTCCTGCTCAGGATGAAAACTGAGGTTGCCGTCGTCCCACTTTACGTAGTAGCCAGCCGATGCCGCTCCCTGCTCAAAGACGTTGATAATCTCGCCCCGGATCTCCCCGGATTGATGTTTCACGATGCTGCCTTTGGGAAATCTGAACATGGTCGCTACCTCTGTGGCCGGGCGATAACCTCGCTTCTTATCCTGTTACTGATTGTAGTCTACCCCCTGTGGTGGCCGATAATCAGCCAATAAGCGGCGGCTTTATGCTCTATTCCCCGGCTTTGGCAGGGAATGTGACGCATTCTGATGCAACTTTGCTGCCGACTCAGAGGGTTAGAGGTTTCATAAAGCCAGCCTCTCCTTTATCATCCCACTACCTATTTTCAGGCAACGGCTTACTGGATTCCATGTATCAACCTGTCGCGCTATTTATCGGTCTGCGTTACATGCGCGGACGAGCATCGGATCGCTTCGGTCGCTTTGTCTCCTGGCTCTCAACGATTGGCATTACGCTCGGCGTGCTGGCGATGGTGACCGTGTTATCGGTCATGAACGGATTTGAGCGTGAACTCGAAGGCAATATTCTTGGCCTGATGCCTCAGGCGCTGATCACCAGCGACAAAGGCAGCATTAATCCGCAACAGCAACCCGCCCGTTCCCTCAACCTCAACGGGGTCAGCCGTATTGCACCGCTGACCACGGCGAATGTGGTGTTGCAAAGCCCGCACAGCGTCTCGGTCGGGGTGATGCTCGGTATCGCGCCGGATGAGAAAGATCCGCTGACGCCGTTTCTGGTCAACACCGATCAGCGCGTCCTGCAGGCCGGGCAGTACAATGTCATCCTCGGGGAACAGCTGGCCTCTCAGCTGGGCGTTAAACGCGGCGACCAGCTGCGTCTGATGGTGCCGTCTGTCAGCCAGTTTACGCCGATGGGCCGCGTGCCGAGCCAGCGCCTGTTTACCGTGGCGGGCACCTATGCTGCCAACAGCGAAGTCGATGGTTATCAGATCCTGGTCAATCTTCAGGATGCGTCGCGTGTCATGCGCTATCCGGCCGGGAATATCACCGGCTGGCGACTCTGGCTCGACAAACCGCTTGAGGTTGACAGCCTGAGCCAGCAGACGCTGCCGGCGGGCCTGGTCTGGAAAGACTGGCGCGAGCGCAAAGGCGATCTCTTTCAGGCGGTGCGTATGGAGAAGAACATGATGGGCCTGCTGCTGAGCCTGATCATCGCCGTCGCCGCCTTTAACATCATTACATCGCTGGGCCTGCTGATCATGGAGAAGCAGGGCGAAGTGGCGATCCTGCAAACCCAGGGCCTGACGCGCCGGCAGATTGTGGCGGTGTTTATGGTTCAGGGAGCCAGCGCCGGTATTATCGGCACGCTGCTCGGCACCCTGCTGGGCGTGCTGCTCGCCAGCCAGCTCAACACCTTAATGCCGGTCATTGGCCTGTTCCTGGATGGCGCAGCATTGCCGGTCGATATTAATCCGTGGCAGGTGGTGACCATCGCCCTCAGCGCGATGGTCGTGGCGCTGCTGTCTACGCTTTATCCTTCATGGCGCGCTGCCGCCGTTCAACCCGCTGAGGCTTTACGTTATGAGTAACTCTCCTTTGTTGCAGTGTCGCGACCTGTGCAAACGCTATCAGGAAGGCAGCGTGCAGACCGATGTGCTGCGCAACGTGGCTTTCAGCCTCCAGCCGGGTGAACTGATGGCGATTGTCGGCAGCTCCGGTTCCGGTAAGAGTACGCTGCTGCATCTGCTCGGCGGCCTGGATGCGCCAACCTCTGGCGATGTGGTCTTCGACGGCCAGTCACTCAATGCGATGTCCTCCTCCGCCAAAGCCGAACTGCGCAACCGCGAGCTGGGCTTTATCTATCAGTTCCATCATCTGCTGCCGGACTTCAGCGCGCTGGAGAATGTGGCGATGCCGCTGCTGATTGGCAAAACCGCCAAAGCGGAAGCGCAGGATCGCGCCCGTGAAATGCTGGCCGCGGTCGGGCTGGACCATCGCGCCGCGCACCGGCCCTCTGAGCTTTCCGGCGGCGAGCGTCAGCGTGTGGCGATTGCCCGTGCGCTGGTCAACCGTCCCCGACTGGTGATGGCGGATGAGCCTACCGGCAACCTCGATGCGCGCAACGCCGACGCCATTTTTGAACTGCTGGGCGAACTGAACGTCCGTCAGGGCACCGCCTTTCTGGTGGTGACCCACGATCTGATGCTGGCAAAACGCATGACGCGTCAGATGGAGATGCGTGACGGGCAGTTAAGCGATCGGCTCACCCTGGCAGGAGCGGTGTAATGGGTTCGTCGTTATCCCTGTTGCTGGGCCTGCGCTTCAGCCGCGGACGCCGCCGGGGCGGCATGGTGTCGCTGATTTCGGTGATCTCCACCATCGGTATTGCCCTGGGCGTGGCGGTGCTGATTATCGGTCTGAGCGCCATGAATGGCTTTGAGCGTGAACTGAATAACCGCATTTTGGCGGTGGTGCCGCACGGTGAGATCGAGGCGGTGAATCAGCCGTTTCAGCACTGGCAATCGATGATCGCTCCGATTGAAAAGGTGCCCGGCATTGCCGCCGCCGCCCCCTACGTTAACTTCACCGGCCTGATTGAGAGCGGAGCCCGGCTGGAAGCGCTGCAGGTCAAGGGCGTCGATCCGGCACAGGAGCCGCGCCTGAGCGCGCTGCCGCAGTTTGTGGCAGACAACGCCTGGTCCTCCTTTGCCGCCGGTAAACAGCAGATCATCCTCGGCGGCGGCATTGCCAAATCGCTGAATGTGAAGCAGGGCGACTGGATCACCATCATGATCCCGAATAACGATGGTGATAATAAACTGCTGCAGCCAAAACGCATCCGGCTGCAGGTGAGCGGCATCCTGCAACTCAGCGGTATGCTCGATCACAGCCTGGCGCTGGTGCCGCTGGCTGATGCCCAGCACTATCTGGAGATGGGGGAGAGCGTCTCCGGCATCGCCCTGAAGATGACCGACCCGTTCCAGGCCGTTAAGCTGGTGCGCGAGGCCGGTGAGGCGACCCGCTCTTACGTCTACATTAAGAGCTGGATCGGCACTTACGGCTACATGTACCGCGACATTCAGATGATCCGCGCCATTATGTATCTGGCGATGGTACTGGTGATTGGCGTCGCCTGCTTCAACATCGTCTCCACGCTGGTGATGGCGGTGAAAGATAAGAGCAGCGACATTGCGGTCCTGCGTACCCTGGGTGCCAAAGACCGGCTGATCCGTGCCATCTTTATCTGGTACGGGCTGCTGGCAGGTCTGCTGGGCAGCGTCAGCGGCGTGGTCGCGGGCGTGCTGGTGGCGCTGAACCTGACGAAACTGGTGCGCGGACTGGAGTCGATCACCGGTCATCATCTGCTGGCGGGCGATATTTACTTCATCGACTTTCTGCCGTCGGAACTGCACTGGATTGATGTGTTCTCAGTACTGATTACTGCGATTCTGTTGAGTCTGCTGGCGAGCTGGTATCCCGCCAGACGCGCCAGCCGCATTGACCCGGCTCGGGTTTTAAGCGGTCAGTAGCACAATGCGGCGCGAGTGATTATCGCGCCGCTTTTGTTTAAGACCTTTGCTATGGGGTTCTGCCCCCGGCAACCGTTACTATCGGGTGATGTTTACCCGGAATCTGTTCAGAGCAGCTCGCCGCAGCTGCTACGCCAGGAGATTTTATGCGAACACCACGTCGCCGCATACGACTTGCCCGCCTGAAGAAAACCCGGCGAAAAGTGCATCAGCGCTTTCGTCAGCGCATATTTGAGCGCGATCGTCAGGCCGAACTGGCCGCCCACCCTCTGCCGCATGTGGTGATCCTGACCGGCGCAGGTATTTCCGCCGAGTCCGGCATTCGTACATTTCGCGCGGCTGACGGTCTGTGGGAAGAGCATCACGTAGAAGATGTGGCGACACCGGAAGGCTTTCAGCGCGATCCCGCGCTGGTGCAGCGCTTCTACAATGCGCGCCGTCAGCAGCTGCAGCAGCCAGAGATTCAGCCGAACGCGGCCCATCTGGCGCTGGCGGAGCTGGAGCAGGTGTTAGGCGATAATTTTCTGCTGGTCACGCAGAACATCGACAACCTGCATGAGCGCGCCGGAAACAGCCGGGTGCTGCATATGCACGGCGAGCTGTTAAAAGTGCGCTGTGTGACCAGCGGCCAGGTGATTGAGTGGAGCGGCGATATCACCCCTGACGATCGCTGCACCTGCTGCCAGTTTCCCTCCGCACTTCGACCGCACGTGGTCTGGTTTGGTGAGATGCCGCTGGGCATGGAGCAGATTTATCAGGCGCTGGAGCAGGCCGACTATTTTATCGCCATCGGCACCTCGGGCCACGTCTATCCGGCGGCGGGCTTTGTTCACGAAGCCAGACTGCAGGGCGCGCATACCGTTGAGCTGAACCTGGAGCCGAGCCAGGTGGGCAACGAGTTTGCCGAGCGGCATTACGGCCTGGCGAGTGAAGTGGTGCCGGAGTTCGTGCATAAGCTACTGCGCGGTCTTTATAAATAAACAGGGGCGGCGATGGCCGCCCCTGTTGTTATCGACGATGTCTGACCCGATGCAACAATCTCGTCATCCGGCGTTTTTTTCGGGCTTATTACTTTGCTGAAGGTCAGCGACAGCGCTAACCTGTCTGCTGATGATTTTACGCAACGTTGTGACAGGCCGATCGGTGAATAATACCGCACAGCACTTTTAAAGGATGGGATATGGAACAGTTACTTGAGCGCTTTTTAAGTTATGTGGCCGTTGAAACTCAGGCTAAGCCGCAGGCGCGCCAGGTGCCCAGCAGCGAAGGGCAGTGGACGCTGGCACGGCAGCTGCAGGAAGAGCTGCTGGCGCTGGGATTTGTCGATGTCACCTTAAGCGATCACTGCTGTGTTATGGGCACGCTGCCCGCCAATGTCGACTGGCCCACCCCGGTCATCGGTTTCATCTCCCACATGGATACGTCGCCTGATTTCACGGCGAAGCATGTGAATCCCCAGATCATTGAAAACTATCGCGGCGGTGACATCGCGCTGGGAAGTGGCAATGAGATCCTGTCGCCGGTCATGTTCCCGGTGCTGCACAAATTGATCGGTCATACGCTGATTACCACCGACGGCAAAACCCTGCTCGGTGCGGATGACAAAGCGGGCATTGCAGAGATTATGACGGCGATGGCGCAGCTGGCGGCGAGTGATACGCCGCACGGGGCGATCCGCGTGGCCTTTACGCCTGACGAAGAGATCGGACGCGGCACCTCTCACTTTGATGTGGAAGGCTTCGCCGCCGACTGGGCCTACACTATTGATGGCAGCGATCTGGGTGAATTCGAATATGAGAACTTCAATGCCGCCTCGGCCACGGTCCGCATCGTCGGCAACAACGTCCACCCTGGCTCCGCCAAAGGGGTGATGGTGAATGCGCTGGAGCTGGCAAATCAGTTCCACGCGGCGGTACCGGCCCGTGAGAAACCGCAGTTCACCGACGGCTACGAGGGCTTCTACCATCTGCATCAGATCAAGGGCAGCGTCGAGCACGCCGAGATGCTCTACATTATCCGTGACTTTGAAACGGAAAGCTTTGAACAGCGGAAACAGACGCTGCTGCAGATCGCTGCGGAGATCAATAAAACCCTGCATCCTGACTGCTCCGTCACCGTTGAGATCACCAACAGCTATCGCAACATGCGTGAAAAGGTCGAGCCGTTCCCGCATATCATTGACCTGGCCCTGCAGGCGATGCGTGACTGCGGCATTGAACCGGTGGTGAAACCGATTCGTGGCGGCACTGATGGGTCGTCGCTGTCGTGGAAAGGGCTGCCCTGTCCGAACATCTTTACCGGGGGCTACAACTATCACGGCAAGCACGAGTTCGCCTCGCTGAACATCATGGCGAAAACGGTGGAAGTGATTGTGCGTCTGTCAGAACTGGCAGCGCAGAAGAAGGGATAATGAGAGAAGGCTCTCTGACCTGAGGGGCAGAGAGCCTGATTCCGTAAGCGGCCTACCGGTTATTCGTCACCAAAATACCAGTATCCGGCATTCACCAGACCGGCGATCTGCGCCAGCACTGCCGGATCATCCAGCGCATCGCCCAGGTCATCCAGCGTGATGCGGGAGTGATGCGCCAGCACCGCCATCACCTCAGGGCGTGAACATTCGACCCGCTCACCGTTGACATACACCGCATCGCCAACCGTTAATACACGCAGGCCGCCCAGGCGGCTCAGGGCATCGCCCTGCTGCAGCGCATCATAAATTTCATCAGGCTGATAAGGCGGCTCCGGCGGCGCCACATCAAGCTCATGGCGCGACTGCGAAATAAATTCGCCAAACCAGTGCGCGAAATGCTCCGGCTGGTTAACGACATCCAGCATCAGCTGACGCACACCTTCAATCTCCTGTGGCAGGATCTGCGACGGGCATTCACGCGCCGGGACATCCGGATCGCTGAAGCGCAGGCCGCCCAGCTCATTCGCCAGAGCATAATCCGCAAAGCCGCTGATGAGCTCCCGGCCACTGGGGGCACGGAAACCGACAGAGTAGTTCAGGGCGTTCTCCAGCGAATAGCCTTCGTGCGGGAATCCTGGTGGAATGTAGAGGATATCGCCCGGCTCCAGCTCTTCATCAATGATGGCGTCGAACGGCTCAACCTGCAGCAGATCGGGATGCGGGCAGTGCTGCTTCATCGGCACTTTTTCACCGACACGCCAGCGACGGCGACCGGTTCCCTGAATAATAAAGACATCGTACTGATCAAAATGGGGGCCGACGCCGCCGCCAGGCACAGCAAATGACACCATCAGGTCATCAATGCGCCAGTCAGGCAGGAAACGGAAAGGGCGCATCAGCGCAGCAGAGGGTTCGTGCCAGTGATTGACCGCCTGTACCAGCAGCGACCAGTTGTTCTCGCCCAGGTGATCGTAGCTCTCAAACGGGCCGTGGCTGACCTGCCATTTGCCATCCTGATGGCTGACAAGGCGGCTATCCACCTCGTTTTCCATCGCCAGTCCGGCCAGTTCATCCGGTGAAATCGGATCGACAAAGTCTTTAAAGCCACGCTTCAGCACCACCGGGCGTTTCTGCCAGTAGCGCTGAATAAAATCGGGCCAGTTAAGATCGAGCTGATAGTCCATAAAAGAGTTCCGCTTAGGGCTGTAAATGCCAGCAAGTATAACAGCCCGGCGGCTTTTCTACTCGCGGCGATGTTCGACTTCCTGCCGCTGAAAGATCACTTCCATGCGGGTTCCGCCGAGTGCACTGCCGGAGGCGATGACGTTACCTTCATACTGCTCAAGAATGTCGCGCACCACGGCCAGACCTAATCCCTGGCCGGGACGCAGCGTATCGGCCCGCTGTCCGCGAACAAACACCAGGTCACGCTTGCTTTCAGGGATGCCCGGGCCATCGTCATCGATATAGAGATGCAGCGCCTTGTCGCTCTGAAACGCGCTCACTTCGATAAATTCCAGGCAATATTTGCAGGCGTTATCGAGCACGTTGCCCAGTACTTCCATAAAGTCATTCTGGTCACCCACAAAGGTCAGCTCCGGGGAGATATCCAGGGTAATCGCCACGCCCTTACGCTGATAGACTTTATTCAGGGCCGAACAGAGGCTGTCGAGCAGGCCAGAGACCGAATGCAGATCGCGCTGCAGCGGATTGTGATCGGCCTGCATACTGGCGCGGTGCAGGTAATATCCGACCTGCTGCGAGATACGACTGATCTGCTCCAGCATCACCGGTTCTGCCTCTTCCACCGTCAGCTCTTTGCCGTTGCGCAACGAGCGCAGCGTACTCTGCAACACGGCCAGCGGCGTTTTCAGGCTGTGGGTCAGGTCTGAGAGGGTGGTGCGATAGCGGGTATAACGCTGCCGCTCATTGGTCAGCAGCAGATTGAGATTGCGCACCAGGCTGCGCAGCTCCTGTGGGGGATTGTCGTCCAGGTTTTCGCGCTGACTGGTCTCCAGTTCACGCACCTGCTGAGTCAGCGCACCGATTGGCCGCAGACTCCAGTGCGCGGCCAGCCACAGCAACGGAACAATCAGGATCAGGTTGGCGGCCAGCACGTAGCTGAACCACGACCAGACCACGTCCGAGTGCTGAAGCTCCTGCGGGATCGAGTCGACCACCACGATGGTGAGCGCAGGCAGATTGGTGGTGGCATCGTAACGGTTGACAGCCACCGAGTGGGTAAAGGTATCGTTGCTGTCGTTATCCCAGTCGTTGAGGCGTCGCTGCGCATTCAGGTTGTTCCCCATCGCCAGCATGCTGGTGCGGTTGCTGGTGTCAATCTCGTAAAAATCGGGCTTCAGCAGCCATTCATGGCGGATCTTTTTGCGGATATCCGGAACGTCGCGCTGCTGCCACAGCAGCTTGCCGCGCTCGTCGTAGATAAACACCAGCGTCGGGAAGTTGAGCGTCATCCGCTCCGGCTGGGCGATGGTGAGCTTGTTGTCATGCCATTGCGCCAGCGTAAAGAAGAGGTTGCTCTCACCACGCATGACGCGATAGGTGTTTTTATCAAAGCTCACCACATAGCCAATCACCGCGACCATGCCGTAAGAGAGGGAGAGAAACAGAACAATCGCTGCGGAGGCCAGCAGAAAGCGGGCGCGCAGCGAAATCGGGCGATAACGATTAAACCAGGACATGGTCAGAGATCAAAGCGGTAACCCTGGCCACGCACGGTGGCGATCACGTCAGTGGGGTGCAGCGCTAGAATCTTTTTGCGCAGGCGGCCCATCAGTACGTCGATGGTGTGGCTTTCACGCAGTTCCGCATCCGGGTAGAGCTGGAGCATCAGCGAATCTTTGCTGACCACTTTGCCCGCGTTACGAATCAGCGTCTCGACGATGGTGTACTCAAAGGCGGTGAGCTTCACCGGCTGTTCATTGACGGTGAGTTCCCGGCGGGAGAGATCGACCTGAAAGGGGGCCATATCGATAATCTGCGAGGCGTGACCGCTGTTGCGACGCATCAGCGCCTGCAGCCGGGCGGCCACCTCTTCAATATGAAACGGTTTGGTCACGTAGTCGTCGGCACCGGCTTCCAGCGCTTCGACTTTGGCCTGCCACCCTTCGCGGGCTGTCAGCACCAGAATGGGCTGGCGCACGGCGTCGCCGCGCCAGCGACGGATCAGCGACATGCCATCTTCATCCGGCAGACCGAGGTCCACCAGCGCGATATCGGGCAGATGTTCCCGAAGAAAATAGTCGGCTTCTTTGGCGTCTTCGGCGGCATCGACCTGATGGCCCATGTCACGTAACTGGACGGCGAGATGATGGCGCAGCAGGGCATTGTCTTCAACAACCAGAACACGCATAGAAAGTCCTTACACTCTGTTTGAGTCAACCTGCAGAAAGTATACGCGAAATGTATTAAACAGGATGTTAACGCAGACCGGAGTGAGCCGGTCTGCGGCGGGCATTATTTCAGATCGTCCACCATCCGGACAGCGCGACCGATATAGTTTGCTGGCGTCATCTGCTTCAGACGCACTTTTTCCTCTTCCGGCAGCGCCAGGCTGTCGATAAAGGCCTGCATACCGGCGGCATCCACACGTTTGCCGCGCGTCAGCTCTTTCAGCTTCTCATAAGGCTTCTCGATGCCATAACGGCGCATCACCGTCTGGATCGGCTCCGCCAGCACTTCCCAGTTGTGATCCAGTTCGTCCAGCAGACGTTCGCGGTTCACTTCCAGTTTTGAGATGCCTTTCAGCGTCGCCTGATAGGCGATCAGCGCATAACCGACGCCGACGCCAAGGTTACGCAGCACGGTAGAGTCGGTCAGGTCACGCTGCCAGCGCGACACCGGCAGTTTGCTGGCCAGATGCTGCATGACTGCATTCGCCAGACCCAGGTTGCCTTCGGAGTTTTCGAAGTCGATCGGGTTGACCTTATGCGGCATCGTTGACGAGCCAATCTCGCCCGCAATGGTTTTCTGTTTAAAATGGTTCAGCGCCACGTAGCCCCAGATATCGCGATCAAAGTCGATCAGGATGGTGTTAAAGCGGGCGATGCAGTCGAACATCTCGGCGATATAGTCGTGCGGCTCGATCTGCGTGGTGTAGGGGTTCCAGGTGATCCCCAGCGAGGTGACAAAATCCTCGCTCAGCGCGTGCCAGTCCACTTCCGGGTAGGCAGCAATGTGGGCGTTGTAGTTGCCCACTGCGCCGTTGATTTTGCCCAGCACTTCGATCTGCTTCAGCTGACGCAACTGACGCTCAAGGCGGTACGCCACGTTTGCCATCTCTTTACCCATGGTTGACGGCGTTGCCGGCTGTCCGTGGGTGCGGGAGAGCAGCGGAATATCACGGTATTCGCTGGCCAGACCCTTCACCGCGCCAATCAGCTGCGCCCAGTAAGGCAGCAGCACGTCACGGCGGGCTGTTTCCAGCATCAGCGCGTGCGACAGGTTGTTGATATCTTCCGAGGTGCAGGCGAAGTGGATAAATTCTGAGACGGCGTGCAGCGCAGGCGTGTCGGCGACTTTTTCTTTCAGGAAGTATTCGACCGCTTTCACATCGTGGTTGGTGGTGCGTTCGATGGTTTTGATGCGCGCAGCATCTTCTTCGGAAAAACCGGCGACAATCGCATCAAGGAAAGCGTTTGCGTCAGCGTCAAATGCAGGAACTTCCTTGATCTCTGCGGTCGCGGCCAGTTTTTGTAACCAGCGAACTTCAACCTCAACGCGGAATTTCAGCAGACCAAATTCGCTGAAAATCGCACGCAGCGGGCTGACTTTGTCGCCGTAACGACCATCGACAGGTGAGACGGCGGTCAGAGAGGATAATTCCATCAGTGCAACTCCTGAATCATTTAGCAGTGTTTGGCCACACCGACTTAGTAGGTCAGTGGCAGCCGGGATAAGAGGGTTTTCGCTTCACGCAGCAAACGCTGACGCGAGAACATCAGTTGCAGTCGGCCACCACCGACCTGCTGCCAGAGCACCGCCGCGCGGATACCGGCCAGCAGGGTGGCGCGCACTTTACTCTGAACCTGGCTGTTCTGCAGCACGGCAGGTGAACCGGTCACCTGAATCCGCGGGCCAAGCGGGCTGATGACATCGACATAGATGCCCGCCATGGCGCTGAGAATGGTATCGGATTCCAGCTCATAATGCGCCAGCTGGCGATCCAGCTGACTGATGCGCTGCGCCAGGGTCGCCATGGCAGACTTGCTGGCGCTGAGTTTACGTTCCAGCACCATCATGCTCAGGGTGTAACGGGTCAGTTCGGCACCGGCGCCCTGGCGACTGCTGCTGTTCAGCACCGCCATCAGGGTTTCCAGTCCGAGACGCAGGTTGGCTTCATTGTTGCCAAACACGGCCAGCGTGGAGTCAGGATTGAGATCCAGCACGCTGCGCAGCGAAACGGTCAGCGCCTCTGGCTGGCAGTGACCCTGCTGAGCCAGCTGCTGCACCAGATGCGCGGACTGACAGATGCCCGCCAGCGCCAGCGTAATTTCCTGATAATTTTTCGCCACGGTTACTCCTGTTTACGCGTCATCAATAGGGGCTGCGCCCGCTTACTCTGTCACGAAAGGCAGACGCTGTTCGATAATACCGCCACCGAGGCAGACATCGCCAAGATAAAAGACCGCAGACTGGCCGGGCGTCACCGCAGCAACCGGCTCATCGAAGCGCACTTCAATCCGATCGTCACCGTGAGGAATAATCTCACAGGGGATATCGGTCTGACGATAACGGGTTTTTACGGTGCAGCGAAGCGGGGCGGTGATCGGCTGACGATCGACCCAGTGCAGCTGCTGCGCAATCAGTCCCACAGACATCAGACGCGGATGATCGCCGCCCTGAGCGACAATCAGGCGGTTCCGCGCCACATCTTTGTCGACCACATACCAGGGATCATCTTTGCTCTCTTTCAGGCCACCGATACCCAGGCCTTTACGCTGTCCCAGGGTGTGGTACATCAGCCCCTGGTGCTCACCGACGATCTGACCGTCAGTGGTTTCAATCTCGCCTGGCTGGGCCGGCAGATAGCGTGCCAGGAAGTCGCGGAATTTACGCTCGCCGATAAAGCAGATGCCGGTCGAATCTTTCTTCTTCGCGGTGATCAGGTCCAGCTCTTCAGCGATGCGGCGCACTTCCGGCTTTTCCAGCTCGCCGACCGGGAACAGGCTCTGCGCAATCTGCTGGTGGCTCAGGGTGTAGAGGAAGTAGCTCTGATCTTTGTTGCCATCCAGGCCGCGCAGCAGCTGGCTCTGGCCAGCAACATCCTGACGGCGCACATAGTGACCGGTAGCGATGAAGTCAGCGCCGAGATCCTCAGCCGCGAACTCCAGGAACGCTTTGAATTTGATCTCTTTGTTACAGAGAATATCGGGGTTAGGGGTGCGGCCCGCTTTATACTCTTCGAGGAAATGCTCGAAGACGTTATCCCAGTATTCCGCGGCAAAGTTAACCTTGTGCAGCTTCATACCCAGCTTGTCGCACACCGCTTGCGCATCCGCCAGATCGTCCGCGGCGGTACAATACTCCTCGCCATCGTCCTCCTCCCAGTTCTTCATGAACAGGCCTTCAACCTGGTAACCCTGCTGCTGCAGTAACCAGGCGGAAACGGAAGAATCGACGCCGCCGGACATACCGACGATCACTTTTTTCTGGCTGTTGTCAGACATGACACGCTCGCATTACGATAAAAAAACAGGCGGCGCATTCTATCATGCAGAAGGCAGACGCGCACCCTCGTGAAACGGCCACCGGAACGGGCTGATCAGATGAAGCGGGTAACGCGTGCCCTGTTGCCACAGGCGGACGCTCTCCGCCACCAGCGGCGAACGCAGGTTAGAAGCCGTGAGAATCTGCGCTGGCGGCAGCCACCAGCAGCAGTCGATGTCGCTGTCCTGCGGCTCCGTCACCACTTTTTCCGGCAGATCGACCCCAAACAGAAAACGCACAAAAGGCGTGTTATCGGGGGCAATCCACTGGTTAATCGCAATGAAATAGTCCATCTGCGCCACGATGCCGGTCTCTTCATAGAGTTCACGCGCCGCGGCTTCATGCAGCGTTTCATCCGCTTCCAGATGGCCGGCTGGCTGGTTCCAGGTGGCGCGTCCGTCGATGGTCTCTTCCACTACCAGCAGCTCACCTTCCGCCTGAACCAGACAGGCGACCGTAACATGAGGTTTAAACATCCCTTCTCCGCAATTGTTAACCTGAGGTTATGAAAGTTCGGTTGTCAGACAGGGTCTGTACTGATCTCCCGCCACGCTCCGGGGGCCAGGTCGTCGAGGCTGTAGTGACCCATGGCATAGCGAATCAGGCGCAGGGTAGGAAAGCCGATGTGGGCGGTCATGCGGCGAACCTGACGATTACGCCCCTCATACAGCGTGACCTTCAGCCACTGCGTCGGAATGTTTTTTCGCTCGCGGATCGGCGGCTGGCGTGGCCAGAGCCATTCGGGTTCATCGACTTTTTCCACGCCAGCGGGCAGGGTCGGGCCATCTTTCAGATTAACCCCATCCCGCAGCGGCTGCAGATCCGCCTCCTGTGGCGCGCCTTCGACCTGCACATAATAGATTTTGCCGGTGCGTTTGCCGGGCTGAGTCAGCGCGGCCTGCAGGGCGCCGTCGTTGGTCAGCACCATCAGGCCTTCACTGTCACGATCGAGGCGGCCTGCGGCATAGACCCCGGTAACAGTAACAAAATCCTTCAGGGTGCGGCGGCCCGCTTCATCCGTAAACTGCGGCAGAACGTCGAAGGGTTTGTTAAAGAGAATCACGCGGCGCGGGGCCGCAGGGCGGGCAGGCGTACGTCGCGCATCACGCGCCGGACGGCTGAATCGTTTATCCTGGTGAATTCGTTGAGAAGTTTTTCGCATGGGCTTTGCAGTCAGAAACATTCGGCGCATTATAACGTGAAATTGCGGTGATTGGCGTGGCGTAAATATTCAAGTAGTATTGACGCGCATCTTACAAATCATTAACAAACGCCCAGGAGAGGTTAATGGAAAGCAAAGTAGTTGTTCCGGCGGAAGGTCAAAAAATCACCCTGAATCAGGGCAAGCTGACAGTGCCAAACAATCCGATCATTCCTTACATCGAGGGTGACGGTATCGGTGTTGATGTTTCCCCGGTCATGCTGAAAGTGGTCGACGCGGCGGTGAAGAAAGCCTACAACGGCGAGCGTAAAATCTCCTGGATGGAGATTTACACCGGTGAGAAATCAGTCGAACTCTACGGCCAGGACGTCTGGCTGCCTCAGGAAACCCTCGATTTAATCAAAGAATATCGCGTTGCGATCAAAGGTCCACTGACCACCCCGGTCGGCGGCGGTATTCGTTCACTGAACGTGGCCCTGCGTCAGGAGCTTGACCTCTACGTCTGCCTGCGTCCGGTTCGTTACTACAAAGGCACGCCAAGCCCGGTTAAACGTCCTGAAGAGACCGACATGGTGATCTTCCGTGAAAACTCCGAAGATATCTATGCGGGTATCGAGTGGAAAGCGGGCTCTGCCGAAGCGGACAAAGTGATCAAGTTCCTGCGCGAAGAGATGGGCGTGAAGAAAATCCGCTTCCCTGAGCAGTGCGGTATCGGCGTTAAGCCATGCTCCGAAGAGGGAACCAAGCGTCTGGTGCGTGCGGCAGTGGAATACACCATCACCAACGATCGTGATTCACTGACCCTGGTTCACAAAGGCAACATCATGAAGTTCACCGAAGGCTCTTTCAAAGACTGGGGATACCAGTTAGTGAAAGAAGAGTTCGGCGGCGAACTGATCGACGGCGGCCCGTGGATGAAGTTCAAAAACCCGAACACCGGCAAAGAGATCATCGTTAAAGATGTGATCGCGGATGCGTTCCTGCAGCAGATCCTGCTGCGTCCGGCTGAATATGATGTTATCGCCTGTATGAACCTGAACGGTGACTACATCTCTGACGCCCTGGCGGCTCAGGTGGGGGGTATCGGTATCGCACCTGGCGCCAACATCGGTGACGAGTGCGCGCTGTTTGAAGCCACGCACGGCACTGCGCCGAAGTATGCAGGCCAGGATAAAGTGAACCCAGGTTCCGTAATCCTGTCGGCAGAGATGATGCTGCGTCATCTGGAGTGGTTCGAAGCGGCTGACCTGATTGTTAAAGGTGTTGAAGGCGCTATCGCTAACAAGACCGTGACTTACGATTTCGAACGCCTGATGGATGGCGCTAAACTGCTGAAATGTTCAGAGTTTGGTGACGCGATCATCGAAAATATGTAATGTCTGATGCGGCCGGCACAGGGTCATGCTCTGTGCCGGCTTTTTTGTGCCCGCGTTCCACGCTTTTCTCTTTCTCCGCCGCACCTGACCCTTCAATGACATCATCGCGTTTTAATATTTCTGCAAATCGGATTGTCTGATGCCACTGCAAAAAAAAGGCTGCGCCCCTGCATCGGCCATTCTTCAGCGTCTGAACCCGTTACTGTAAACACTCATTCATAAGGAGGATTTATGGACGCAAAATATACCAAAGACGCGATTTATATCTGTCGCCTGATGTTCGGTCAGGCTGTGCTGGAATTACTGGCGGATAATCAGGCCGTCACGAACCGCGCCCTGGAGGAGAAAATCAAGCGGATGTTACCCGATGCCCAGCCTGGGCTGATTTATCGGGTCGCCCTTGAGCTGTTAGACGACAGGCTCCATTAATCCCGTCCTGAAAACTGCGTGCCCGGCATACTCTGTGCCGGGCCGAATGATCCTGACGCTCTCCCTGCCGGAAACCGGCTAACTGTCCAAACCCGTTAAGCGTATTCATCCGCTCTGCCCGGCCTCATATTTTAACAATATGGCAACTGTTGAACCAATCTGACACTTCGCTGACTAATCAGCTGACTGTACCGTTACGTTAGCATTCCACGAGCGTTAACGGGGACGTCTTATTTTTAGCCAGCCAGCACAGACTGTGCGCAGAGGATGTCAGACATGCGGGTTTTAATTATTTGCAGGGATAATATTGGCGACACGTTACTGACCACGCCGCTCATCAGTGCGCTGGCGCAGTCGGGACAGTATCAGGTCGATGTACTGACGAACAACTACGCCGCCCCTGTGCTGGCGCATAACCCCGACATCCGGCAGCTCTTCTTTTACACCAAACTGCATCACCGGGAGTCAGGGCAGGGAAGAGTGACCTGCCTGTTGCAGCGGCTGAAGCTGATGCTGACCCTGAAAAAGCAACGCTATGAGGTGGTGATACTGGCGAAAAGCCGCTGGGATCAGCATGGCCTGAAATGGGTAAAGAGCCTGCGTCCGGCAAGAGTCATCGCCCTGGGGGAGCAGTCGCATCCTCTGATTACCGACCTGCTGCCACCGCCCGACCCGTCGCCGTGCCATATCAGCGAAACGCTGTTCAGCCTGGGACGCCCCTTCAATCTCCGTGAAAACAGACCGGGCAGACTGACGCTGCGGCCTGACGCCGCTCTTGCCGCCAGCCTGCGCGACACTTACGCAATTGATGCCGGCCTCCCGGTGTATGCGCTGCAAATCAGCGCCCGTAAGCCGAGCCAGCAGTGGGAAGCGACACGTTTTGCCGGACTGGCTGAGAAGATTGCCGCTCACCACCCTTGCCAGATCATGCTGCTGTGGTCACCCGGCAGTCGCGATAATCCGCGTCATCCGGGTGATGATGAAAAAGCCGCAGACATCATGGCGCTCTGTCCGCACCTGCCGATCAGAGCGGTGTCAACAACCAGCCTGCCGCAACTGATCGCGGCGATGTCGTTATGTCAGGGGCTCGTGAGCAGTGATGGCGGGGCGATGCACATCGGTGCGGCGCTGGGATTGCCGGTGGTGGCGCTGTTCGGCGACAGCGACCCGGCGTGCTGGCATCCCTGGCAGGTGAATTATCAGGTGCTGCAGCCCGCGTCACGGAATGTTAACGCGCTGAACAGCTGTGAAGTCTATGACGCCGTTGTCCATACCCTGATTCAGTCATCCTCTTCAGGCCAGCATCCCCGGCTGGCCGCCTCAGACAGCATCGCGACGGTGACAGGGCGGTAAGCCGGTTCAGCGCCGGCTCTGAATCCGGGAGTGAAAGCAAAGCGTCGCCGTTGCGCTGCCGGAAAATAGCGGGACTCATCATAATGGTCGGCGCTGACGTTAAACGTGAGAAAAAAGTCGCTCATCAGCAGCGCAAATTCCACCTCATTCAGCGGAAGCTGTTGCAGGTAAAAACCCGGCCGGTCCACTCTGCGGAACCAGCCCAGGGGGGTCGGCTGATTATGATATTCAATCAGCGTAATAATGGCGATAGATAAGCGGTTCATTATCCCACCAGTTGCGCCACGGCCTGCTCAACCTCTTCCGCCTTAATCGACGCCATGGGATGCTGCGTCGCCGTCTTATCCGGACGGTGAATGATAATGTGGCGATCGCTGTCCTGACAGGGGCCGGTATAGCGCGGGTTAGCGGTGGAGAAGAGGCTGACGGTCGGCGTCTGCGCTGCCACGGCGATGTGCAGCGGGCCGGTATCGCCGGTGACCAGCAGATCCAGCGAGCGGATCAGGGTAATCAGGCCACTGAGATTTGTTTTGCCCGCCATTGGCGTCACATTTTTCCGGCAGTGCGGCGGCAGGCTGGCGATAAACGCCTGCTCAAGCGGTTGCTCAGCCGCTGTACCGGTCACAACGATTTCACTGTCAGGCCAGCGCGCAAGCAGGGCGGTGGCCAGCTGACTGAACGACTCCAGCGGCCAGCGGCGGATATCTTTCGATGCCCCCAGCTGAAACCCGATGCGGCGATGCGACGCGTTTGCCGTGGCACTGCTATTCAGCTCTGGCAGATGCATCCGGGTCTGCTGCGTCTCTGCGCCCAGTGCTTCAATTAATTTCAGCTTACGCTTGATGGTGTGGTCGTCGAAATAACCCGAATAGTGGTCGAGATATTTATTCAGTACCGGCGATTCGCTGCCGTAATGGTCGCGTAAAATAGCCTGACTGCCGGTCAGTACCGAGCTCATAATATCGTAGGGGAAATGTGCGTGTAATATGACGGACAGTTCTGGTTTATGGCGACGCAGTTTGAAAAATAACGGCAGAAAATTTGCCAGTTTGTTATCCCAGATATAAATCTTATCGAACCAGGGATAGCGGCTGACGAGATCCTTATTTTTCAGGCTGGAGACCAGAATAAATTTACTGGCAGGAAAGCGTTTTTTCAGGCTCCAGATAGCGGGCGTATTCATCAGGAAATCGCCCAGCGCGGTGGTGGAGTAGATGACAACGGTCTCCGGGTTCAGCTGCTGCAGGGCCTGCGGTTGTCTTCTGCCGGAAAATCGAGAATAAAGCGTTAAAAGGCGGTCTATCAGATAAATCTTTTTTTTCTTCACGTCTCAATTCTCTTTCACGTAGCAATTATATTAAACAAAAAATCATTATGCGTGATTAGAGAATAGTTTCAGCGAGAAAGTTCATTACGGAAATGTTTTTTTAAACGCTGTAGAGGATCTGTTTAAATTGTTTCCACAATTTCTGTGTTGTTTATTCAGGGTGTATTTACAGGATTGCGTAAAGAGAGTAGGGGTTTATTGAAAAGGACTGGGATGAATCTTAAAAAATTATTTTATTTTGCATGTGATGTTAATTGCAGTAATAACTAATAGCAGGATAACAATGAGTGACATTATTTTATGCGCACTATCGGTTAATGCCGCGCCAATAAACAGACCCCGGCGTCAGAGCCGGGGCCGGGAATCAGGACTGAGGCTGACCCACCGGGCCGGAGCCGAGCGTGCCGCCTGGTGAGGCCTGACCGCTTGGCGCATGAGGACGTCCATCTTCTTTAATCGCGCTGCTCTGGTGTGAGCAGCCCGCCAGAGAGGTCAGCGTTGCTGCAACGAGCAGCAGGGCAGGAATCGTTTTCATAAGGTCACCTTGATGTTGTCAGAAAAAGGGAAGCTCTCTTAATCATAGTGACTGACCGCGATCTGGCCTGAAAAGGGTTATTTTTCAGATGTTTCTCAGCGGCACGTCGCTGTGAGCGAAAAAAAACGGAAGCCACCGGCTTCCGTTCTGCTGACGTTCTGCAGGATTACTTACGGCCCAGCAGAAAGCCGAGGATAACACCAACGCCTGCCGCAACAGCCAGACCGGCAACAGGATTAGACTGAACCTGATCCTTGATGCAGTCAGCAGCATCGCGTGCCGCGTAGCTTGCCTGGTTGGCATAACGGCGCGCGGCGCCTTTAGCCTGATGCTCAGAAGAGCCGGTTGCTGCGCCCCATTGTTCCTGAACTGCGCCAGCGGCTTCTTTTACTTTATCTTCGATTTTTCCTGACATCTGTTGCTCCTTGGTTTTAAGTGAGACACTCAAAGCGTAGCAAAGATAGTGAATCCTGCTCCGTCAGAGGCAAATCAGAGGCTAAAAAATTATGTCCGGCTGTTAATGGCGCGGTGTCAGCGGCTCAGCTGGAGGCGAAGCAGGGCAGAGACAGGGCTATTGCAGCAGCACGCCCTGGAGCAGACTGGCCTCCACGATGGTCACCTCGTTGATTTTCAGCGCCTCCATATAGCCTTCAACCAGCAACAGGTTGCTGACGTCCGTGGCGCGATAGTCGCCTGACAGTTCACTGTCACCCTTCCAGACCTGCTGCTGAGAGAGCTGGCGCAATGCTGCCAGTGTGTAGTGATGGGGTCTGCCCGGTAACTGATTGCGGATGGAAAACCCGTGCACACCACCAATACCGATGACCCGGCGACCCGCCACATCCTGTTTGATCTGCGGGCTGACCTCGTTAGTGGCATAAAACTGCACGAAGCGCAGCACAGATTGCCGCCAGGAGCCAATCGGGTTGGGTGACGGGGCATCCGGGCTGTTCTTCAGCACGCGCAGGATAAAGTTTTTCAGCGTCACGGAAGCCAGCTTCCCCTGATAGATATCAGCTACCGGCTGACCGGCCTGCTGTCGCCAGGCGGTCATCTGCATCGATCCGCCGCCAATATCCCAGACCAGCAACTGCTCATCACGGATCGCGGGATCGTTCAGCGCGGCTCTGGCGGAGAGGAAGCCGAGCTTCGCCTCCTGCTGCTGTGAGATCAGGCTGATTTGCGCCCCGGTCTGCCGCTGCAGATCGTCAATGACCGCCTGGCCATTGCGGGCGTTGCGAAACACGGCGGTCGCCACGCCGCTGATCCGCTGAGGATGAAAGCGCTGAGCATGGGCCAGAAGCTGCTGCAGCGCAGCGGCGCCCTGGCGGGCGATCGCCGGGGTGAGCTGATTGTCGGGAGCATGTGCCAGCGCATCGTTCCAGGCGACGGCGCGCTGATCCTGATAGAGCACTTTTTCAATGCGCGACTGGCAGACATTGACGCGGGCCACCGCGATTTTGGTGGTGCCGGAACCGATATCAAGGCCGGCGCGAATTTGCTGGCAGCGATCGGCCAGGGCAGACGTGGCGAAAAAGAGCGAACAGAAGAGGGTAACAGCAGACAGTGCAGCAGAACGCATAGCGACTCCGGATGCCAGGGGGATCAGCGTGAGCGGGCCGTGACGCAGGCCGGATAAACGCTCACCAGAAAATGACGCAGGTGATCGAAACACCATTCGGCGTCGTCAGCCTGCGGACAATAGAACTGAACGGTGATCTTTTCATAGTCGCGCTGACGCTGGCGCAGAGGCGACCAGCTCCAGTCGAGCACCGAGCGGGCATAATTTACCAGCGTTTCAGCAGGCAGGTTATGCTGCTTCTCCTGCCCGGCCAGGTAGCGGATGAAATGCGCTTCCAGCGCCAGTGCCTCGTCGTGACCGTGCTGCGGCAGATCGGGACGAAAGGCCACATCGATAAAGCCACAGACCGCATCGGCCTGCTGCTGCCAGTCGCAGGCGAGCGTCATAAACAGCCCCTCCTGCAGATTGACCTCTTCGACCAGACGGCGCAGGTTTTCTGAGCGGTTCAGGACCGCAATCTCCTCCAGCCGGCTGGTTTCCAGCGTTAAATCAATACCGCACGGATTGACGGAGCCATCCGCATTGCGGGTGGCCGGAAAGGGGAAGTCGATATAACCGTTGTTATCCAGACGCTTTTCCATCGGGGAAACCTGCTGCTTGACGTTTCCTGACAATAAACCATCTGGCAGCAGGATTCACCCCTTACGGACAGGTCCAGGTGATCTGGGTATCCTGGTAGGGATTGATCAGCCGGAACTGCTTATCAGAGAGGCGCTGCGCATAGTAGCCTTCCCGCGTCACGGCGGAGGGGACATATTTAAAGCGATCCAGCGACTGCAGCGGCCCACTCTCCACGCTGACGTCATCCCGGGTCACGGTGAAGGCGCTGACCAGATCAAAAATCCGCCCCTGCGTTTGCCCCATCGGCTGACCATAAATTGTCGAAACCTCACCCGGACAGTCGACCCCTTTCGGGCCAGATGAACATCCAGTCAGTATGGTGATGAGGATAAAAATGCTGAGTCGCATCATGATTTTCTACCTGCTTCAATCCCTGGGCGTGTCGTGGCGTGGCGTCTCTTCTGCCAGGCCATCATTTTGTTAATCATAGCAGTTTCCGCTGCGCTTCCTGTTTGCGATTTGTTTAATCGTTAAGCAACAGGAATGTAAAAGGGTGACTTTGCTTATCAATAAACGGTATTCTTGGCTCCTTTGCGCACCACTTAGGCAAATCCAGGGATAAATGATGAAAGAAGAAGAAGCCAGTCTAATGATTATTCGCCACGCGATTGACCAGTTAGATGCCGATAAGAAGCAACAGGTCGTTGCCTGCTCCGAGCGTATTCGCGCAGCGATGCAGGCGTATGACAGCGAGAATGCCGGGCTGGCGCTGATGCTGGTGGCCGCAGAGGTTGCCGCCGAATAACCGTTATCCGGTCAGCATGCGGCGCTGATATGCTGACCGGATTACTTTATCTTTTCTCAACTTTCCGCTTTTTCTCACCCCGATTCTATCTTTTCGTGGTCTTGTTCCCGACGCGCCCGTGCCTCATCAGGGGGCAGGGATATGTTAAGCTATTCATTCCTGTAGAAATCCTCTTCAGTGGAGACACAGCATGAAGGCAGCATTGATTGCTCTGGGCCTGATGGCCTGCCACGTCGCGCCCGCATGGAGCGAAACTGAATTTCAGCTCACCTGTCCCGGTCGGGCGACCATGACCATTTCACGCGCCGAATATGGATTATCCACCCTGATGTGGCCTCCCGGACACTTCCAGATTGCCGCAGGCCAGCAGCGTACCCGTCTGGAGGCGGGCGACAAAGTGGCGATTACCCGCTTTCGCAATGGCGATCAGCTGATTGTGAATCAGCGCACCCAGGCGACCTTCTTTGTTTATCGCGGTAGCGATAAACTGCTGCCCTGCAGCCGCAGTGAAAAACGCGATGTGGATGCACTGACGCTGGAGCGCTACGACGACAGAGCGCGCTCTGACACCTGATACCTGACACCGGAAGCCACGATGAAACCTGAAATTACTGACACGGTTACCGCACAGGATCTGGATGAGGTCAGACTGGGTCTGACCGCCTTCAACCGTAAGTTTATTAATGTGGATGAGATCCGCTCAATTGGCGTCTTCATCCGTGATGAGCAGGGCAAAAAGCTGGCGGGTCTGACCGGGTCAACGGCCGGAAACTGGCTGCGGATTGATATGCTGTGGGTCAGTGAGGCGCTGCGCGGGCAGGGGGCGGGCAGCGCGCTGATTCAGGCCGCCGAGCAGGAGGCGCGGGATCGCGGCTGCCGCTTTGCCCAAGTGGATACCGCCAGTTTTCAGGCGCGACCGTTTTATGAAAAGCTTGGCTATACGCTGCGTTTCAGCCTGGATAACTATCCACGCCACCACCAGCGCCACTATCTGACGAAAACGCTGTAATCAGAACAGCGGCTGCTGACGCAGATCGAGCGGGTGCTGCTCAGCTTCATCGATCGCCGCCAGCCAGCTCTGCAGGGTGACCTTTTTCCACGAGAGATGTCCACGCGTGGTGCTCATCAGCACCACGTCGGGACGCAGCGAACGGTAAAATTCCAGCGTCTGACTCAGCTCCGCGGGATTACTGTCCGGCACCAGCACGGTGATCCAGTTATCGTGCGACCGCGTCACCGTATCCCCGACAAACAGATAGGTCAGCCCCAGCGGCGAGGTATAGAGGTAACTGCTGCTGCCCGGCGTGTGCCCTGGCGTCGGCAGCAGATGAAAATCCCCGAAGTGCGTCTCCTGCTGCGAAAAGGTGTCATCAGGCTCCGCGAAGCGGCTGATGGGGCCCAGCGACCGGCTATGGCAGTAAAGTGCGCTGCTGAAGCGCTGCTGGATCACCGCCGCCCCCGGCGCAGACTCGTGCCAGTGGGTCAGATAGTGGCGGATCACGCCACCGCTATCGGCCAGCACTTCATGATCGAGCGGATTTTCTACGCGGCCAATCAGCAGATTGCCGCGAGGGTGACGCAGCATAAAGCCATGCATCATCAGGTCATTAACGGCATCTTCCACCGGAAATTCCGGGGTTGAGATCCACAAATCGTCATACAACGGCTTCAATGTCGATCTCCTGAAACGTTCTTTATTCCCGCAGAACGGGATGCCCGCTTGCCTGTAAACTGGCCTGGCCCTGACGGACCGCTAATCGTGCGCTGGCCCCCAGGGGCAGGGTCACGGTGTCAGCCGCGTGACCAAAATCCAGACCGCTGATCACCGGCAGGCCGGTGGTTTCACGCACCCGCTGCCAGACGGTGCTGAAGTCAAACCCGTTGTCATACTCTGTCAGTGCGGTGCTGGTAAAGCTGCCGGTGACCAGCGCCCGCTGGCGCGCCAGAATGCCGCTCTGCTGCAGCTGAATCAGCATACGTTCTATGCGGAACGGATGTTCATTCACATCCTCAATAACCAGAATGCCGTTTTCAATCTGTGGCATCCACGGCGTGCCAGTCAGCGAGCAGAGCATCGCCAGATTACCGCCCCATAGCGTCCCCTGCCACTCACCCTCATCAGGCGTTTCGCTCTGCCATGCCACGTCTACTGTAGGTGATGTCAGAGCCTGCCAGAAGTGATGCAGGGTAAATTCAGATAAGGTCGCGGCACCGAAGTTGCCGGCCAGCATCGGACCGCTGAAGGTGATTAAGCCGACCTGCGCCAGCAGCGCCAGCTGAATGGCGGTGAAATCACTGTGCCCGCACAGCGCCAGCGGCTGATTCAGCAGGCGACGCTGCAGGCCGACATAGTCGATCGATTCCAGTAACCGGCTGGCACCATAACCGCCGCGCACCGCCAGCACCACATCGGGCAGCGTGCTGAGTGTGGCAAGCTGGTTAATATCCGCCAGCCGTTCGGCGTCTGTCCCGGCGAAGCGCTGAAAACGCCGGGTAATGATCTGCTCATTCTCTACCCGATGGCCCGCCTCGCGCAGTCGCGCAATGCCGCACAGTGCCGCAGGCTGATTGTGACAGTAACCGGAGGGGGAGATAAGACGAACTGAACGTGAAATCATCATACTTTCCTGCTGTTAGCGCCCTTGACCTGAGGCGATGATGACGAAATACACCCCTGAAGTCACGACACGGGCCGCTTTTTCGTGCATTTAGGATAAACGGTAATTTTGCTCTCAGGCTGTCTGGGTATGATAGCATTCGCCACTACCGCTATGAGACGAAAAATTGCTGAAAATCCGACACCTTATACTCTCAGCGTTACTCCTGACCGGCTGTGCCAGCGAGCCACCGCACCACGCAGTGAAACAGCGTAATACGCCACTCACTCAGGCACCGCCTTCCAGCGTTAACAGCGCATGGTCAATGTTTACCGAAGATGCCGCCAGTCATTATGGCGTTGATGAGAAGCTTATCAGCGCCATTATCAGTGTCGAGTCGGGGGGAAATCCTGGCGTGGTGAGCCGTTCGAATGCGGTGGGCCTGATGCAGATCAAAGCCTCGACCGCCGGGCGTGAAGTCTACCGGACGCAGGGTCGCCGCGGTCAGCCATCGAATGCCGAACTGCGAGATCCGGCTAAAAATATCGATATCGGCACCGCCTATATCCGCATCCTGCAGGATTCCGCTCTGTCAGGGATTCGCGATCCGCTGACGCTGCGTTATGCCACCATCGTCTCCTATGCCAATGGTGCCGGTGCGCTGCTGCGAACCTTCTCCCGCGACCGCGATCGTGCCATTGCGATGATCAATGCGATGTCGCCGGATGAGTTTTACCAGCATGTTCAGAACAAACATCCGGCGGCGCAGGCTCCGCGCTATCTGTGGAAGGTTACCACCGCCTACCGCACGATCTGACCGGAAAGCGCCCCGGCATGGCAGCGGGCGCACTCCTTACGGCGCGAGCAGCAGCCGCGCCGTCGGATAATCGACGATCAGCACTTTAATGTAGCCGCCCAGCAGCGCCGCACGAATCGCCGGCGCTTTCTCGCGTCCGCCTGCCAGTCCCACTACCTGCGGGCACTGCTTAACCTGCGCCAGCTCCATGCCGATCACCGGATCTTCTTCCGGCTGCAGCACCGGCTGCCCGCAGGCATCGAAGTAGTGCAGGCAGATATCCCCCACGGCACCGCGTGCCGCCAGGGTCTGCAGCATTTCACCATCGTAGTAGTTGCCCGAATTGCGCAACAGGGCTGACGGCTCAAGGTCGCCAATACCGACAATCGCCAGATCGACCTGCTCAAACTGATCCAGTACCTCCGCCACCTCCGCGTTGGCTGACAGCCGCTGGCGATCGCTGACCGAATGTTCGATTGACTGTGACGGCAGCAGCCAGGCGGGGCAGTTCAGCAGCGCCGCCAGATTCTGCGTCAGAATGGTGGCCTGCACATTGCCGTTAGCGCCAACCCCGCCCAGCAGCTGAATAACCCCTTTGCAGGCGATGTTGAGCGGATGCAGCGCATCGACCATCGCCCGGATGGTGCCGCTCCAGGAGGAGATGCCAATCAGTTCATCGTTGCGCAGGCGGGTTTCGAGATAGTGCGCTGCCGCCGATCCAATCGCCTGTTTGATCTGCAGCGGAGAAGCCTGGTCCGGCACATCAACCACAATCGCCTGGGGCAGGTGGTAGGTCTGCTCAATCGCTTTTTCCAGCTCAGGATAGACATTGGCCGGCGGCACAACGCTGATTTTGACCACGCCCTCTTTTACGCTGCGATTAAGGATGCGTGAGACAAAGGACTGCGACAGGGACAGCGACTGCGCGATCTCCGACTGCTTCAGCCCCTCGATATAGTACAGGGTGGCGATCTTCACCATCAGTCGCTGTTCATCCTGTTTGGCCATCAGTTTTCCCTCTCAGAGTCTGCCCGGTATTGTTAACCATGATCATCAAAATCACAACGCAGGCGAATTTGTGATCGTTTTCGCTTTTTGACGATCGCCTGTTGGACGATGCCTCAGCAGAGGCGCATAGTCATTATGCATATAAAATCGTCACTGAATATATATTCATTGAAATTCGTGAGCAGGCCCTTTTGTCCCTATCGTGCCGGTTGTCAGGCTGTAGGGATCATGGGGGGATGGAGATAGCCGTCAGGTGATGAACCGAGCTGACACGCTGTTTAACGACGCATTTATACAGGATGACAGGCGGCCGATTCCGGACCGGATACGTTAACGGTTAATTTTTTTACCCATCGTGAATATATATTCACGGTCGATTTAAAATTCAGAGGCAGAACATGAACCCTTTCAATCTTTCAGTCGATGAGCTTGAACGCCGGGCGCGGGCGATACGCCGCCGCATTATCCAGCTTAACGCGGGCAGTCCGGCAGGCGGGCACACCGGTGCTGACCTGTCACAGGTCGAGATCCTGACCGCGCTCTACTTCCGTATTCTGAACTGCGCACCGGATCGCACAGAAGATAACGATCGCGACATCTACATTCAGTCCAAAGGGCATGCGGTAGGGGGCTACTACTGCGTACTGGCGGAAGCGGGCTATTTTCCGACGGAGTGGCTTACCACCTATCAGCACGCTGACTCTCCTTTGCCAGGCCACCCGGTGCGCCAGAAGACACCGGGCGTTGAGCTGAATACCGGTGCGCTGGGGCACGGCCTGCCGGTGGCGGTAGGCATCGCCCTCGCGGCGAAAAAAGATCGCAGTTCCCGCCGCATCTTTGTCGTGACCGGTGACGGCGAACTGGCGGAAGGGAGCAACTGGGAGGCCGCTCTGGTGGCGGCGCACTATGGGCTCGACAATCTGATCATCATCAATGACAAGAACAAACTGCAACTGGCGGGCGCCACCCGGGACATCATGAACACGGACCCGCTGCCGGAAAAATGGCGCGCTTTCGGGCTGGAGGTCAGCGAATGTAACGGCAATGCGATGGCGGCGGTCGTCAGCACCCTTGAAAACCTGCCGCAGAACGGCAAGCCGCAGGTGGTTGTGGCGCATACCGAGAAAGGTTTCGGCGTCTCCTTTATTCAGAGCAAGGCGGAGTGGCATCACCGGGTGCCGAAAGGCGAAGAGATCGCGCTGGCGCTGGAGGAACTGAAAGATGAGTAATGCACAACACCTGGCAAACGTCATGGTTACGGCCTTTATCGACGCGGTTAATCGCGGCGTCGATCTGGTACCGGTGGTCGCGGACTCCACCTCCACCGCCAAAATCGCGCCTTTTATCAAGGCGTTTCCCGACCGGCTGATTAACGTCGGCATCGCGGAGCAGACGCTGGTGGGAACGGCAGCAGGCCTGGCGCTGGGCGGCAAAATCGCCGTGACCTGCAACGCCGCGCCGTTTCTGGTTTCACGCGCCAATGAGCAGGTAAAAGTTGATGTCTGCTACAACAACACCAACGTCAAACTGTTCGGGCTGAATGCCGGTGCCAGTTATGGCCCGTTAGCCAGCACCCATCACAGCATTGACGATATCGCCGTAATGCGCGGCTTTGGCAACATCGAGATCTACGCACCGTCCTGTCCGCTGGAGTGTCGTCAGATTATTGATTACGCCCTGGAGCACGTCGGCCCGGTCTATATCCGCCTTGATGGCAAAGATCTGCCGCAGCTGCATGATGACACCTACCGCTTCAGACCGGGTGCGATCGATCTGTTGCGCGAAGGCCGCGACATCGCCCTGGTGGCGATGGGATCCACAGTTCATGAGGTGGTTCACGCCGCTGCGCAACTGGCTGAGCAGGGTATTTCAGCGGGCGTGATCGCGGTTCCATCGATTCGACCCTGTGATACCCAACAGCTGCGCAACCTGTTAAATCACTATCCGGCGGTCGTGACCGTGGAGGAGCATAACGTCAATGGCGGTGTCGGCAGCCTGGTCGCGGAAGTGCTGGCAGAAGGCGGCTGCAGCATTCCGCTGGTCCGGCTCGGCATTGCCGATGGGGAGTATGCGATTGCCGGCGATCGGGCCGCCACGCGGGCCCGTCACGGCATTGACGCCAGCAGCGTGGTGAAGAGTGCAGCGCGCATCTGCGCAGGAGTGTGAACATGGCGGGACCTCTGATTCTGGCAATCGATGAAGGCACGACTAATGCCAAGGCGATAGCGGTTGATCGTGCCGGGCGGGTGGTGGCGCGTGGCAGCCAGAGTTTAACCCTGCACCATCCCCAGCCGGGGCTGGCTGAGCAGGACCCGATGGCGATCTGGCAGGCGGTGAGGGAGGCGATCACCCGGTGTCTGGCGGCATGCGGGGGCGCGCCTGTCGCCGCCGTCGCGATCAGTAATCAGCGGGAGTCGGTGCTGATCTGGCAGCGGCGCGACGGGCAGCCACTGACGCCGCTGGTAAGCTGGCAGGATCGCCGTTCTGAGTCGTTCTGTCGCGATCTGCACCAGGCAGGCAAAGCCCCCCGGATCAGCGGCCTGACCGGGCTGGCCGTCGATCCGATGTTTCCGGCGGCGAAGCTGACCGGGATGCTGGCTGCCATCCCCGATGGCGCGGCACGGGCCGCAGCCGGCGAGCTCTGCATCGGCACGGTTGATTGCTGGCTCAGCTGGCAGCTCAGCGCGGGCGAATGCTTTGTGACCGATCATGCTAATGCCGCCCGTACGCAGCTCTACAGCCTGCACCTGAACGACTGGGACGACGAGCTGCTGACGCTGTTTCAGTTGCCGCGAGCCGCGCTGCCGCGCATCATCGCCTCCGCCAGTGAGCAGGGTGTGGTGGCGGTGAACACCATTCCCGGCTTAGCGCCGGGCACCCCCATTCTGGCGCGCATCGGCGATTCGCATGCCGCCCTGCAGGCGCAGCGACGCGGAGACGCTGAAGTCGTAAAAGCCACCTACGGCACCGGCTCCTCCCTGATGATGTCCATGGCGACGCCGTTACTGACCGAAAATGGCCTCAGCACTACCGTGGCCTGGCACGACGGTACGCTGCGTTATGCCTTTGAAGGCAATATTACCCACACCGGCTCAGGCGCGGCCTGGCTGGGTAAGCTGCTCGGCGTGCAGGACCCACGTGAACTGACCGCACTGGCGCAGGGCTGCGATGACAATCAGGGCATCTACTTCGTCCCGGCGCTCTCAGGACTGGGTGCGCCCTGGTGGGATTTACAGGCGCGCGGCATGGTGTGCGGATTGACGGATGCCGCCACCCCCGCGGTGCTGGCGCGGGTGGCGCTGGAGTCGATCGTCTGGCAAATCGCCGATGTCTTTTTTGCGATGGAGCAGGCGAGCGGTCAGCAGCTTCCGGCGCTGTGTGTGGATGGCAGCGCCACGGAAAACAGCTGGCTGATGCAGCTACAGGCCGATGTGTTACAGCGCCCGCTCTACCGGGTGCCCACCGCCGAAGTCTCCGCCCTGGGCGCAGCGTTGCTGGCCGGCAAAGTGCTGGGATGGTGGCAGCAGGGCAGTGATATGCAGGCGCTGCAGGGGGGCAGCGTTATCCTGCCCCGTGACGCACGCGCGCACGCTATGCAGGAAAATTACAAAGGCTGGCTCGACGCTGTTGCCCGCTGCCGTTTTCAGCCGCGTTAAGCGCGATCCGGCGCAGCGGCGTGACGGTTTGCCTGGCCTGAAACCACCTGAGGCCAGGCAACACTTCAGCGCGCCATTTGACGAACCTCGCCCTTATCATTCTCCACGGCAACCAGATCCACCGGCGGCAGATTGCCGCCGCTGAACTCGACCTGACGGATCGGGAAGGCGAAGCGAATATTGCGCGCTTCCAAGGCCGCCATCAGCTGCAGGTTAATCTCCTGCTGAATATCCATATATTTGTTGTAATCCGCATCCAGCACGTAATAGACCACTTCAAACGTCAGCTTCGAATCCTCAAACGCCAGGAAGTGGGCGCGGTCAAAACGCGTGGTTTCCACACCCTCGATGATCGCCTTAACCAGCGGGCTAATCTCCCGAACCTGCTCCGACGGGGTGGCGTAGCTGATGCCAAACTTAAAGACGATGCGGCGCTGCTGCATACGCTTGTAGTTGTGAATGGTCTGCTGCAACAGAATGGTGTTTGAGCAGACGATTTGCTCTCCGCTCAGGCTGCGCAGCCGGGTCGTTTTCAGGCCGATATGCTCGATGGAACCGGCAATGTCGCCAAAGACAATAAAATCGCCATGCTCAAAAGGCTTATCAAAACCAATCGCCAGTGACGCAAACACATCGCTCAGCACGGTCTGAATGGCCAGTGCAATGGCGATACCGCCGACCCCGAGGCTGGCGACCAGTGCGGTAATATTGATACCCATGTTCGACAGAATGGCGAGGAACATCATGATCCAGACCACGACCCGCAGCAGAATCCCGAGGATCACCGTGGTCACAGGATTACGCACGTGCAGCGGATCGCGCATCAGGCTCTTCAGCCACAGCCGGATGCCGCTGTCGATCCACAGGGCAAGTTGCACAATCAGCGCCAGGAACCAGCCGTGGGCAATGGTGGCGCTCCATGAGGCGGGCAGATCGACAAATTTCAGGGCGATCAGTAGCGAAAAGATCAGCAGCAGGGTCTGGCTGGTGCTTCGCAGGATCTCCACCAGGATCGCCGTGACACGAACGTGGCGGTGTTCGCTGTAAAGGGCAATCCGGTTGGAGATAAAGCGAATCAGGGTGCGCAACACCCAGTAGATCACCAGGGTGGCGACCACCACGATGGCGCTGTTGAGCCAGAACGTCTGGTTAAAAAAGAGGGAGTGAAAATGACGTGATGAGAGCCAGTTTTCCATTGGGGAAGGTCTCCTTGCTGGGTTCCGGTTTAAAAGAAATCAAGCAGGAAGCATAGCCTGGATGCGGCCCCCTGGGGGCGCGCATCCGGAAAGCGGTTACTGGAATCGGGTCGATTTATCGCGGGCCAGTCGCTCAAGGGAGAAGATAATCTGCTGAAGCTGTCGCTCCTGCGTTGGGTTCAGCGTGGCAAACCGGAAGCTGAGACGGGGCGTCACGCGGGTTTCATTTTTATGCGTCACGACAGTTCGTTCGCCGATGTGCAGCAGCTTAACCGGCACCTCAAAATGACCATACTCACCCAGCTCCACGCGAAACTGATTGAAACTGTCGCCATTCTGCAATCCTTCCGGCAGTGCCTCGTCCACCAGCACACCGATCCCGCCCAGCGACAGATCCTGCAGGCGCAGACGCGTTTTCCGGCCATCCGGCCACACGGTATGGCACCAGAACTCCGGCGCCAGCGGGGCAGTGACCCGGAAAAATTCCCGTCGCTGAATCTGCCACACCAGCTCGGGCAGCGGCGCGCTGAAGGCGGGCAGGCCGTCAAAATCGACCTTCTCCAGCGAGGCGAGACTGAACTCTACCTTTGCGCCGTAGGTTTCCGCCGTGATGCTGAGATCGTCGCTGGTCAGGGCGTAGTCGTTATCCAGATTATTACTGCCGAGGTCAAACAGCAGGCGGTCTGCGTCGGCAGCCAGCATCCGGCTGATAAACTGCCCGCGCGGAAAACGCACCAGTAATGGTGTCTGCAGTCGCAGCAGATCTTTCATTACGCCCAGAACCGCCAGCGTGCCACGTTTTAAATATTGTTCCTGGTCGGCTTCTTTCACATCCTGCTCCACAAGGGGTTTTATTATTTTTACGTTCTGACTACCTCATTACGGTTATCGGCGCAGCAGAAAAAAGCTTTAGCCGCGGTACGCCGAAAAAATCGTGAGGGCAGGCAGGCACTTTCCGAAAAGCTCGCTATACTTAGCGCAGTAAACCGCTTGATTAATCAGGCGTTCACGATGTAATCAAAAAAGGAAGGAGCAACAGATGGGTATTATTTCCTGGATCGTCTTTGGCTTGATCGCGGGTATTCTGGCGAAGTGGATTATGCCGGGTAAAGACGGTGGCGGTTTCATTCTGACGGTGGTGCTGGGTATTATCGGTGCTGTGGTCGGGGGCTGGATCAGTACGCTGTTTGGCTTCGGCCGCGTCGATGGGTTTAACTTCGGAAGCTTTGTGGTCGCAGTGATCGGTGCCATCGTGGTGCTGTTTATCTACCGCAAGGTACGCAGTTGACCGTAACGGTTTAAACAAAAAAGGGGACGAAGTGATTCGTCCCCTTTTTTATGACTCAGACCGGATCGCTTTTTAGCGCCCTTGTCCGTCATGCTGTGAGCCTCTTTTGCTGCGAACAGACTATTGTAGCGTGATCCCACCATGCATTTTCATTAACGCTGACTGCCTCCACCGTGAAATGCGCACTCTCGACTTCACGCCGTAAATCAGGGAGCGTCTTCAGGGTCCGCCAGGGCTTGCCGGCTTTCCATAAATGGTGGCTGCAGGGATCATAGGCCGCAATGTCTGCTGAATGACGAGGTGTGCCGCACATTGAACCGATCACAAAGCGTCCCTCCGGGCTGAGCAGCCTTCTTACCTCGGCAAAGAAGCGCTGCCGATCGTCGTCGATCAGGCAGTGTAAGCAGCTGCCGTCAATAATGAGCTCAAATGTTGCCGCCTGGCAGCGATCGATATGACAGACATTGCCGACAAGAAATGTCGCGGTGAGTCCGGCTTGCTGAAAACGCTTTTCGGCCCACTCTATCGCGGTCTCTGACCAGTCTACCCCCCAGACTGAATATCCCTGCTCAGCGAGAGACTGCGCGGCCATGGCGCCATTACCACATCCCATCTCCAGTACCGGTGCGCCAGGCTCCGGTAAATAGTGGTGAGTACGGAGCCACTGAAAGATTTCTTCCTGCTGTTTTTTGGCTCTGAGATAACCTTCTCCTGCCCAGGCCACCGCGCCGTTTGCCAGAAGCTGCCTGTAATGTTGTTCATAGGGGTTCATGTCAGAGACTCCTTTTCAACGCCGGACCCTCTGTTTTATACGTCAGGGCCGCCTGCGTGTCATCGCACCATTTCGGCCATAGTTCTATCTGTGAGCGAAGCGGCAGAAAAAAGGCCGGGCGGATTTCAGGAACGTTCGGGAGGGAAAGGTCTGCAGGCAGAGAAAGATAATTCTGAGCGGATTGAAAGAGGCTGAAAAAGGCGGGTTATCAGAGGAGAAAACCCTCCGGGCTGGCCGGAGGGTTGCATCACGAAGGCTCTTATCAGAAGTCGTAACCGACGTTCGCCATCACGCTGCGTTCAGCGCCACGGTAGCAGTAGCCGGTGCCGTAACAGGCGGCCACATAGGTGCGATCGGTCAGGTTATTCGCGTTAACCTGCACCCAGGCTCCTTTCAAGCTGTTATTCCAGACACCGAGATCGGCGCGAACGGAGGCATCAAACAGCGTGACCGACGGCAGACGAGTGGTGTTCTCGTTGTCCGCCCACTGCTTGCCGATGTAGCGCACGCCCGCGCCGGCACTCAGACCGTAATCAAACTGATAGTGGCCCCAGAGAGACGCCATGCTGTTTGGCGCCACGTAAGGCGTGTGACCATCATTACCATCTACCGAATCCTTGTAGCGCAGATGATTCAGGGTATAGCTCGCCACTGTGCTCAGGCGTGAGGTGAGCTGATTACGCGCCTCCAGCTCAATACCCTGGGAATGAACTTTGCCCGATGGCGTATAGGTCGCCGTCAGCACGTCGCGGTTCGCCACATCTTTCTGCGTCAGATCATAAATCGCAGCGGTATAGAGATCGCGTGTGCCAACCGGCTGATATTTCACCCCGGCCTCATACTGTTCTGACGTGGTCGGTTTCAGCAGATTATTGTTGCGGTCGGTGAGGGCGGTGGGCGTAATCGCCTGGCTCCAGCTGACATAGGGTGAGATGCCGTTATCGAAGGCATAGAGCAGGGCGGCGCGCCCGCTGATGTGATCATCCTGACGGCGATCGCTGCCGCTGTTATTCGCGACGATGCGATCGTACCGGCCAGAAAGATCCAGATGCCAGCGGTCCAGCTTCATCTCATCCTGCAGATAGAGGCCGGTCTGGTAGTAACGACGGGTTTTATCCGCCCAGGTATAGGCTGGCATGTCACCGACCTGCTCGCCGGTCAGGGCATTCAGCTGTGAAGCCGAGCCGCCTGCCGCGGAGATCTCATTTTTGTAGCGGTGATATTCAGCACCCAGCGTCACGCGATGCTCCAGTTCACCGGTGGCAAACTCCGCCTGTAAACGGTTATCGGTAGCCCATGCCGCCAGAGAAGAGCGCTCACCTGAATAGTAGCGGTTCAGCAGATCGGGATTATTTTTATCCCAGCCAATCTGATAGACCTGATCGAGATCGACATTCGAGTGGCTGTAGCTGCCTGTTGAGGAGAAGGACCAGACGTCATTAAAGCGATGAGCGAAGTCGAAGCTGTAGATCTGCTCGCGGCGTTTGAACTGGTCGAGGTCGCTGTTGCCCTCATAGAATCCCTTGCTCAGCTTGTAGCCGTTGTGTTCGGTGATGCTGCCGTCACCCGGGACGGAGCCGTGATAGCCGCCAGAGGGATCTTTCTGCAGATAGGCTTTCAGGATCAGATGGGTATCTTCATCCGGCTGCCACATCAGCTGCGGCATCAGCGCATATTTCTCTTCGCGGGTGTGATCGTACTGGGTGTCGCTGTTGCGGGTCACGCCGGTCAGACGGTACGCCCACTGGTCGTTGATGGCGTTGGTGTAGTCGAACATTGTGCCGGTGGTGGCATTGCTTCCCGCCTGCAGCTGAATGTGACCCTCTTCCGCGAACTGAGGACGCTTAGTGACCAGGTTTACCAGCCCGCCAGGCACCGTCTGGCCGTAAAGGGCCGAAGAGGGGCCTTTGATCACGTCGACGCGCTCAAGGAAGGCGTTATCCACCTGCAGAATGTTGAAACTGCCGCCGTCGCTCATCAGCCGCATGCCGTCGAGGAAGGTGTTATCGACATCGCCGCCGTGGAAGCCGCGCAGCGCGATGGTGTCGTAACGGGTGGCGGCACCGCCAAAGTTAGTAAAGACACCGGAGCTGTAGCCCAGCGCCTGATTCAGGGTCAGTGCCCCCTGGTCCTGGATCTGCTGACGGGTCACAACCGAAATTGACTGCGGTGTGGTCACCAGCGGCCGATCGCTTTTAGTTGCGCCCTGGCTGGTGGTTGCCAGATAGCCCTGGGTGGGAGAGGTCGCATCTTCCTGCGGCTGCGCAGTCACGACCATATCGGCAGCGTAACTCAGGGCAGGCGCGGCCAGCACCAGAGTGCAGAGGGGAACATAACCTTTCAGCGGCAATGACAGTTTCATCGAAATTCCTTTCTTAACAAAGGTTCAGGCAGGTGTAGTCAGTTTGTTGATACATAATCTCATTATCATAATGAGAATTATTACCTTTTGTAAAAACGCTGCAATTTTGCCTGTGGATGAGAGAACGTCAAGTAAAATTCGCTGAAGTAAGGAAAGAATACCTCCGGCCAGGCCAGAGGTATTCAGAGACTAATCAGGGCTGAGAGGCTGACGCCTGAGGAATATCGTGGGCGCTGTTACAGGTTTTATCTTTCGGGCAGTACTTATCCAGCAGTTTCAGCGTCACGCCATTTGTCCAGCCGAAGCCATCCTGCAGCGGGTACTCACCGCCGCCGCCGCCGCCGAGATTTTTGCCTTCAACGACATATTTCTCGACCAGCTTATGCTCACGGTCATAGGTGCTCTGGACATTTTGCAGGAAGCGTAATCCCACCTTTTTAGCCAGTTCTGGCTGGTTGTAATGCTCCAGTCCTTCCACTGCAACCCACTGCAGCGGTGCCCAGCCGTTAGGGGCGTCCCACTGCTGACCGTTGTTCACGGTAGTCGTGACCAGCCCGCCTGGCTTCAGCAGCTGTTTCTCTACCGCGCTGGCGGTACTTTCCGCCTGCTTATCGCTGGCGACCTGCAGATAGAGCGGGAACAGTGTGGCCGCGGTCAGCTGCGGATGAACCTGCTTTTTCTGCCAGTCATAGTCGGCATACCAGTTCTGTTTACTGTCCCACAGATAGCGGTTAATCGCCGCCTGGCGCTTCTCTGCGCGATCGGCATACTGCTTCGCCAGATCGCTCTGTTTGTTCATCTGGTACCCTTTAGAGAGCGTCTGCTCCAGATGGAACAGCAGGCTGTTCAGGTCAACCGGGGCCAGCTGCGTCGTGCGGATGGTGGAGAGGTTATGCGCATCGGTAAACCAGCGTGAACTGAAATCCCAGCCCGACGCTGCCCCGGAGCGCAGCTCGCGGTAAAGTTCCGCTTTATTGCGCTGCGGTGCTTTCTGCGCGGTGGCAATATCATCCATCCAGGACTCGGTGCGCGGCACGTCACGGGCATCCCAGTAGCGGTTAAGCAGCGTACCATCCGCCAGCTTAATCACCCGCTTGCTGGCCGCGCCCGCCGCCACTTTGTCGCTATCCGCCATCCAGTAGTCATACTCTTTCTGCAGTTCAGGCAGGTAGTGGCTGTACGCTTTGCCCTGGTCATGCGTCGCCAGCAGATCGACCATCAGGCTGAAGAATGGCGGCTGCGAGCGGCTCAGATAGTAGCTGCGGTTGCCGTTGGGAATGTGACCGTAGCGGTCAAGAAGCGAGGCGAAGTTATCCACCATATCCTGCACTTTATCCCAGTGTCCGCTCTCGGCCAGCCCCAGCATGGTGAAGTAGCTGTCCCAGTAATAGATCTCGCGGAAGCGACCACCCGGCACCACATAGGGCTTGGGAAGCGGCAGCAGCGAGTCATATTGTCCGGCGCTGCTGGTGGTGCGCGTCAGCACCGGCCACAGGCCATCAATGTGGTCACGCAGGTTTTGCCCGGCTGGCGGCACATATTTGTCGCCTGCGGCGGGCAGGGTAAAGTTGGCATCAACAAAACGCTTCAGATCGAAATTGCGCTGTTTCTTCTGCATCTGCCAGTCGGCAAGTATCGACGCGGGATCAAATTTCGGCACCGCATCGGCAAAGGTTTTCTGGTCCGGGTAGAACTTCGCCTGTTGCACGGCATTAAACAGCGGCCCCAGACGAACGTCTGGCGGCTGCGGCTGATTATCCAGCATGCGGCTGTGATCGTCGGCATGAGCAGTGAAGGCGGGTACGCTCAGCAGCAGAGTGAGCAGAAAGGGCGCATAACGCTGACGCCGTGGGGCGGCGTTTACCTCAATTTTTGTCATCGGTTTTTCTCCTTGTCCGAAATGCGGCCGCGCGTAACGCATTGACCACAGGACCAACTTTAGACCGTATCCTGACACTTCACCCTGAAGCGAGCCGGAAATGTGAAGCCACGGGAATTATTTTTAGGGTAAAAAGCCCTGCCCGACGCGGGTTTTTTCTTGCGCTGACCGGGATTTTCCCTGACGCTGAAAGAAAAAAAGGAGAGCAGGATGGAGATCATCTGGTATCACCCGTCGCAGTCTGCAACGGCCTGGATTAGGGGTTTACAACAGCGTCTGCCACAGGCGCGGGTGCGTGCCTGGCAGCCAGGCGATGAGGGGCCGGCCGATTATGCGCTGGTCCGTTCTCCTCCCGCAGAGATGCTGCGGGGACGGGCCACCCTGCGCGGCGTTTTTGCCCTCGGCGCGGGCGTCGATGAGATTCTGAAACAGCTGGAGCAGCATCCGGGGATGCTGCCCGACAGCGTGCCGCTCTATCGGCTGGAAGATACCGGCATGGCGCGCCAGATGCAGGAGTATGCTGTCCATAGTGTCCTGACCTGGTTCCGCCGCTTTGACGACTACCAGCTTCAGCAGCAGCAGGCGTGCTGGCAGCCGCTGCCTCCCTATGCGCGTGAAACCTTTACCGTCGGTATTCTGGGGGCGGGCGTGCTGGGGCAGAGCGTCGCCGAGGGCCTGAAGCCCTGGGGATTCCCGCTGCGCGTCTGGAGCCGTTCGCCGAAAACCATTGACGGCGTCACCAGCTTCGCCGGTCGCGATGCTCTGCAGCCGTTCCTGCAGGGGACGCAGGTGTTAATCAACCTGCTGCCGAGTACGCCGGAGACGATTAACCTGATCGACCAGCACTTTTTAGCACAGCTGCCGCACGGCGCGTTCTTCCTCAACATCGCACGCGGTGCACAGGTGGTAGAAGCGGATCTGCTGGCGGCATTGGAGAGTGGTCAGCTGAAAGCGGCGGCACTGGATGTGTTTCAGGTGGAGCCGCTTCCTGAAGCGCATCCGCTCTGGTCCCATCCGCGCGTCACAATTACCCCCCATAATGCGGCGGTCACGCTGATCGACGAAGCGATCGACTATATTGCCCGCGCCATTACTCAGGACCAGGCAGGCGAAACGCCGCAGGGCAGGGTGGATCGGCAGCGCGGCTATTAACTAACCGGCCCTGCAAGGCCGCTCAGGAGGAGAGAAGAATGTATCCGGTAGATTTGCATATGCACACTGTTGCCAGCACACATGCTTACAGCACGCTGCACGACTATGTGGCTCAGGCGAAGCAAACGGGCCTGAAACTGTTTGCCATTACCGATCACGGCCCTGATATGGCTGACGCGCCGCACTACTGGCATTTTGTGAATATGCGCATCTGGCCGCGGGTGATCGATGGCGTGGCGATTCTGCGCGGTATTGAGGCCAACATTAAAAATCAGCAGGGCGAGATCGACTGCTCCGGCCCGATGCTTGATGCGCTGGATCTGATCGTTGCCGGCTTTCACGAGCCGGTTTATGCGCCGCGCGACAAAAAACAGCACACTGACGCGATGATCGCCGCGATGGCCAGCGGACAGGTTCACATCATCAGCCATCCGGGCAACCCGAAATTTCCGGTCGATATCCCGGCTATCGCTGAAGCTGCCGCACATTATGACGTGGCGCTGGAACTGAACAACTCCTCCTTTACCCACTCGCGTCCCGGCAGCGAACCTAACTGTCGCGCGATTGCCGCCGCGGTGCGCGACGCCGGTGGACGGCTGGCGTTTGGCTCCGATTCCCACACTGCATTTACGCTGGGCCATTTCGATCACTGCCTGCGCATCGCCCGTGAAGTGGATTTTCCGGAGGATCGGGTGTTAAATGTCACGCCGCGCCGCCTGCTCGACTTTCTGGAGCAGCGCAGCGGCAAACATATTGCTGAACTGGCTGACTTTTAACTGCTTCGTCGGGAACTCAGCCCCGCATAGGGGCTTTTCAGGGCCACCTTTCTCTGGTTTGAAAAGCACGCCTATGTTCAGATATTATCCAGCATATCTAAACAGCCCTGCCTCGGTTATATCAATAGTCACCCGCAGACGTGCCGAAGGATCAATAATGAAATTTGCAAAATGGCTGGGTAAATTTTCGGCACACCTTCTTGAGGGGACGATAACAGCAGCGATGAGTTTCCTGGCTCTCGCTTCGCTATTTTTGTTTGATAGTCTGGCTCTGAAGCTATGCGGCTTTTTTGGTTCTGTTTTGATGGGGTATGGAGCCGCTTATTTCCTTGGTAAAGCCAGAGGGGAGCACAGGGAATGACAGTGCATAGCTATTTCCTTCCCCTGAACACCCTGTGAGATAGTCTCTTATAATGCCGGTGGATGGCTTGTGTTTGGCTCCGATTCCCACACTGCATTTACGCTGGGCCATTTTGAACACTGCCTGCGCATCGCCCGTAAAGTGGATTTTCCGGAGGATCGGGTGTTAAATGTCACGCCGCGCCGCCTGCTCGACTTTCTGGAGCAGCGCAGCGGCAAACATATTGCTGAACTGGCTGACTTTTAACTTACTTTGCCTCAAGGAAATCTGACTCATGAATGAGTTTTCCATTCTGTGCCGCGTGATCGGCTCTCTGTTTAATCGTCAGCCGCAGGACCCGCTGCTGGTCCCGCTGTTTACCCTGCTACGCGAGGGTAAGCTGCAGTCACAGTGGCCGCTGGAGCAGGATGAGCTGCTGACCCGTCTGCAACAGAACAGCGATCCTCAGGCGCTGGCCGCTGATTACAACGCGCTGTTTGTCGGCAGCGACTGTAACGTGCCGCCTTACGCTTCACAGTGGCCTGAAGGAAAAACCGAGCCGGAAGTGCGGGCGTTTCTCTCCTCGCGCGGTATGCCACTGAGCGATGCGCCCGCGGATCACTTTGGTGTTCTGCTGCTCTCTGCGTCATGGCTGGAAGATCAGTCGGCGGAAGATGAGAGCGCGGCGCAGCTGGCGCTGTTCGAAGAGTATCTGCTGCCGTGGTGCGGGGCTTTCCTGGGTAAAGTGGAAGCGCATGCCACCACCGCGTTTTACCGCACGCTGGCGATGCTGAGCCGCGAAGCCATTCAGGTGATGTACAACGAGCTGCTTGAGAGTAACGAACAGCAGCCCGACGCCTGATTGCCTGCGTCGCCGGGTTCTGCCGGGACTGCCTGAGAATGTGAGTTTCTGCTAAGGCCCTGTGGTCGCTATCCGAGCAGTTTAAAGAATCAGCTGCTCGGGTCGGCAGGCGTATAACTTTGCAAGTCGCTCGCGTGTTTTCTTCTGGGGCTTACTGTCGGGTCGTTCGAGTTGCGAAATCGCACTTTGTGTCGTGCCCAGTTGCTGAGCCACCTCATGCTGACTCAGACCCCGATAGATGCGCCAGGCTGCCTGAAGGCTCACTTCCTGCTCAATCATGATCCCTGCTACGTCATGGGGGATCGTTTCGTCATCATGCTCATCCGCCTCAGCAGAAAGCGATTCCCACTCGCCCTCGCTGGCTGAAAGCAACTTTTCGTACTCCGCAACGGGCAGAACCACAAACTGTGGTTTACCGCTTTCATCATAAATATATTGTTTTGACATAATTTATCCGGGATTTTCTCTGTGCAGCAAATGCAACAGTAGCGCAGGGCATATCCTGACGGGCTGGCACAATACCTGTAAACACCGTCCCTGAGTTCCGGAGGAGGATAATGGCAAAGTCTAATGTTTTCAAGGTTATTTTCTAATTATCTAATGCCCGGTTTGTCAGGCGCTCATCCGTGCCGTTCACCACGCCGCCGGGTGCGTACCCGGCACACACCCCGGCGTTGCGCAGAACTGTGGTGTGCCGGGCAGCCAGGCGGCGGCGCGCAGCCGGACGCCAATCCCCCATGGCGTCAGCTCCAGGAAGGGCAGGTTGTCCTTCACCTGAGGCACAATGCCCGAGCCGGTGTGCTGGCCTGCGGGATGCTGCTGCAACAGCCATGCGGTGCGGGCCAGTGACAGCCGGACCTGGCTGCCGTGCCCTCCGGTAAGACGCCGCCGTAATCCCTCCAGCACCGCGGCCGCCAGCAGATAGCCGGTGGCATGATCCAGCGCCTGGACCGGCAGCGGGCACGGTTTATCGCTCTGCTGCCACTGCATGCCCCGTTCGGCAATGCCGCAGCCCATCTGCACCAGACTGTCGAAACCGCGCCGGTTGCGCCACGGCCCCTGCCAGCCCCAGGCATTCAGGCTGGCATCGACCAGCCCCGGTGAGAGTGACTGGCGGGTTTCGGCGTCAAAACCGAGCCGCTCCAGCGCATCGGCCCGATAGCCGTGTACCAGAACATCGGCGTCCCGCAGCAGGCGGATAAACCGGTCGCGATCGACCGGCTGTGTCAGGTCGAGCAGCGCACGTCGCTTGCCGCAGCTCATCTCTTCATCCAGCGTCGGCTCCGCCCAGCCAGGGGGATCGATGCGCAGTACCGTGGCACCCAGGCTGGCAAGAAAGCGGGTGGCGACGGGCCCGGCAATAATCCGCGTCAGATCCAGCACCCTGATCCCCTGTAACGGACGCGCTTCAGCCAGCGGCCATGCGGGCGCAGGCGCTGCATCCGTCGTGTGCCAGTCAAACAGCGGCTCGCGCTGCACCGCCTGACCCTGGGGATGCTGCTGCCAGGCTTCAGCGCTGCGCATTTTGGCGGCACAGCCTCCCGCATCAATAATTGCCTGCTCCAGTTCGCTGGCCTGCCACTGCTGAACCTGCTGCGCCAGCGCCGGGCGATCGGCGTGGGTGCCCAGTACCTGCTCCATCGCCAGCCGGTGATGAGCCGCGTTGGTATGCAGGCGGATCCAGCCGTCGCGACTGCGGTAGTCTCCGGCAAAAGCATCCCACATTGCCGGGCCCGGGCGGTTTAACGGATGAAAGCTCTGCTGAAACCAGCGTGACGCCTGCCTGACGTTGACGGTAACAGGTGGGGAGGGATAAGTCGGGCGGGCGGTGGCGAGAAGCGCCGCCACCGCCTGGGTTGCCAGACCCAGGCTGGTGGCCGCCAGTTCACTGACGGCAAACGCGGAAGAGAATGTTGAACGATCAATAAAAGCGGGGAGAGGCCAGACGTTATCGCTGCCTTGCAATCCCTGCACCATCTGTTGCCAGAGTGAGGCGGTGCGCGCTGAATCCATGTTGTGCTCCCTGAGTACGTTTTCTCAAGCATAGCACGCCGGATTAACGCCGCCGCAGGCGCGGGAAGCGGGCGTGCATGCGCAGATTACGCAGGTTAAGCACGGCGATGGCGGTGCCAAGGATCACCAGCGAGGCACCGATAATCTTAAAGCGGTTGAGACTGTCTCCCAGTACGACGATGCCCATCAGCACCGACAACACCGGCGTCAGCAGGGAGTAGGGCATGATCAGGTTGACGTTATATTTCTTCAGCAGCACATACCAGAGCGTGTAGGCAATAATTGACGAGGCGATGGCGCTGTAAAGAATGGCGAACCAGCCGTGCCAGCCTGCATGTTCGAGGGCGTAAAGCTGATTCGACTCCATCACCAGGCTGGAGGCACCGACAATCGGCATCGCCAGAAAGGCAATCCAGCCGGTCATGGTCAGTGGCTTAATCGGCGGCGACTTCTTCACAATCAGGTTACTGACAGCCCAGCCGGTGGCGCTGCACAACAGCAGGCAGAGCACCCACCACGACGGAATCGTCGGGCTGCCTGACAGCACCACCACACCGCTCAGCGAGATCACAATGCCCATCAGCTGCACCAGCTTCAGCTTCTCTTTCAGCACCAGCATCGCCAGCAGCATGGCAATCGGCGTGCCCAGCTGCACCACAATTGCCCCGGTGCCGGCATCGGTATAGCGCAGGCCGACGAACAGCAGCGAGAAGTGCATAAACCCGAAGGTGAAAGCCAGCAGCAGCAGCCAGGGCAGTTGCTTACGTTCAATACGGCAAAACGGCACCAGCACCACGGCGACGACCAGAAAACGCATAAAGGTCAGAAACAGGGGCGGCAGCTCCAGCAGGCCCCATTTCACCGCCACATTGTTGAAGGCCCAGACAGAGACCACCATCAGAATCAGAAAAAAATGCCGCACAGCCACGATAATATCCTTTCGATGTTTTTTGCTTAGCCCGCTAATGATGGCACGAACTGCGGCATTCCAGCCAATGCCGGAAAAAATTTTCTGCGCGCAGCGGTGAGACTTTCGGACGTGATGCTGGCAGACTGATTTGACACGACTTCTGAAAAGGACCCGATTCGGTATGACCCAGACGCCCGCTTTACCCCTTGCCCTGATTCAGCTTGAAGTCCCGCCCGCTAACGTTGTTTCGCAGATTGGTGAACAGCCACGCTGGTTTATCGACGCCCTCGATCTGCAACCCCATGAGTACCTGATTGTGCGGCCCCATCTCGGTGAAGCGTTACCGGCTTTTGATGAGATCTCCGGGGCGATCCTCAGCGGCTCCTGGGCGATGGTCACCGATCATGAGGAGTGGAGTGAGCGCAGTGCGGCCTGGGTCCGGGCAGCCATTGAGCAGGAGCTGCCGCTGCTGGGTGTCTGCTATGGTCACCAGCTGATGGCCTATGCGCTGGGTGGCGAGGTGGCGGATAATCCGCATGGCTGGGAGCGCGGCCTGCTCCCAATCCGCTGCAGCGCTCAGGCGCAGCGCGATCCGCTGCTGCAAAGTCTGCCAGCCGAGTTCAGCGTCTGGCTGTCACACCGGCAGTCGGTCATCACTCCGCCGCCTCAGGCGCAGGTGCTGGCGGCGTCGGCGCAGGATGGCTGCCAGATTGTGCGTTACGCTCCGCAGGCGCTGTCGGTGCAGTTTCATCCCGAATTTTCACGGCAGATTATGAACGTCTGTCTGCCGGAAGGGCTGTCTGATGGCGGGGATGTTATAGAAGGGAAAGACTGGGCGCGTGCCTTGCTGGTAGAGTTCTGGCAACAGACGCGCCCGGCCGCAGCGCAGGCTCAGGGCGCGTAGTGACGCCGGCAGCGATAGACCCAGGCGGGTGGCACATTTTTCAGCACCCGCTCGCGTTCCCAGGTGAAGTAACGCGACAGGTCGGGCTGGGTCAGTGAGGTGTACTGAAACTGCACGAAGATCCCATCCGGCCCCAGGGCATTAAACACCGCCCGCAGGATCGCTTCGCGCAGCGCGGGCGGTAAGGACAGCAGTGGCAGGCCGGAGAAGATCGCATCATATTCCCCGTTCAGGTACTCCGCGGAGCAGGTGCGCACGGTCATGCGCGTGTCGTCCAGCGCGCTGAGCTGGTCGGCCAGCGCAGCGCTGATCTCAAAGGCATCCAGCGTGGCGTCAGGGGACATCTCTGCCAGTATCCGCCGTGTCAGGACGCCATCGCCCGCGCCCAGCTCGGCAATCCGTAACGTTTCAGGCCACGCCACCGAGGCAATCATGGTGCGGCATAACGCCTCTGAGGACGGCGTTATGCTGCCCATCATGCGCGGATTGCGGATAAACTGATGCACGAAATTGGCTTTAGCGCGCATCTGGGTAAAAGCCGAAGCCAGCATGCTTATCTCCCGAATGAATTCATCCTCTCGTTGACCCCTTTGTGACGCACTAGTTTCTTATTTGCCAGCCTTTCCGAAAAAAGTCGGAATTTTCTATAAACGAAGCGGAAGCGACGATTCCTTCGGCGCGGTCACAGTTTCCGGTCATCGGAACTGACAGGCTGGCGATGATCATTCATGTTAATAATAAGTTTCGTCATTGTTACATCAGTCACCTGTCAGGAGAATGACCATGCGTTATGCCGCCCCGGGAGAACAGGGTTCTCTGATCACGTTACAAAAGAATTATGGCAACTTTATTAATGGTGAATTCGTCGCGCCGGTGAACGGCAACTACTTCACCAATACCTCGCCGGTAAACGGGTCTGAGGCCGGTGAGTTCCCGCGCTCAGACGTGGCTGATGTGGATAACGCGGTGGCAGCGGCCGCGGCGGCCGCAGAAGCCTGGGGCAAAACCTCTCCGCAGCAACGCGCGCTGCTGCTGCTGAAAATTGCCGATCGGCTTGAAGCGAATCTGGAGACGATGGCGGTTTATGAAACCTGGGATAACGGTAAGCCCGTGCGCGAAACGCTGGCGGCGGATCTGCCCCTGGCTGTCGACCACTTCCGTTATTTTGCCGGCTGCGTCCGGGCGCAGGAGGGCAGTGCGGCGGAGATCGATGAGTTCACCGCCGCCTACCATTTCCATGAGCCGCTGGGCGTGGTGGCGCAGATTATCCCGTGGAACTTCCCGCTGTTAATGGCGGCCTGGAAACTGGCCCCGGCGCTGGGCGCAGGGAACTGTGTGGTACTGAAACCGGCGGAACAGACGCCGCTGTCGATCACCGTGTTTGTCGATCTGATCAAAGACCTGCTGCCGCCGGGGGTGCTGAACGTGGTGCACGGGTATGGTAAAGAGGCGGGTGAGGCGCTGGCGTCCCACGCCGGCATTGCCAAAGTTGCCTTTACCGGTTCTACCGCCACCGGCGGCCATATTCTGGAGCTGGCGGCGAAGAGCCTGATCCCCTCTACGGTCGAGCTGGGGGGGAAATCTCCCAATATCTTCTTTGAAGATATCATGCAGGCGGAAGAGAGCTTTATTGAGAAAGCAGCCGAAGGCGTGGTGCTGGGCTTCCTGAACCAGGGCGAAGTCTGTACCTGCCCGTCACGGGCGCTGGTACAGGAGTCGATATATGAGCCGTTCATGGCGGCTGTCATGAAGCGGGTGAAAACTATTAAACGGGGCGATCCGCTGGATACAGAGACGATGGTGGGTGCCCAGGCGTCACAGCAGCAGTTTGATAAAATCCTCTCCTATCTGGACGTGGCCCGGCAGGAGGGCGCGGAGGTGCTGGTGGGCGGAGGCGTCGAGAAACTGGATGATTCCCTCAACAGTGGCTACTACATTCAGCCGACCCTGCTGAAAGGCAACAACAGCATGCGGGTATTCCAGGAGGAGATCTTTGGCCCGGTTATCGGCATCACCACCTTTAAGGATGAAGCTGAAGCCGTCCGCATCGCCAACGACTCCATCTATGGGCTGGGGGCAGGCGTCTGGACCCGCGATATCAACCGCGCTTATCGGGTCGGCCGGGCAATCAAAGCCGGACGCGTCTGGACAAACTGCTATCACCTCTATCCGGCGCACGCGGCCTTTGGTGGCTATAAGAAATCGGGGATTGGGCGTGAGACCCACAAAATGATGCTGGATCACTATCAGCAGACCAAAAACCTGCTGGTCAGCTACAGTATCGAACCGCTCGGTTTCTTCTGAACCTGACGCGGGGAGCCGCTGCCTGCGGCTCCCCGACGTCTCCGCTATCACCGCTGAACCACGCTACGGCGTGGTTTTTGTACGATTAGAGGATGTAATGTACCGGGTGATTTTTGCCTTCGGGAACCGTCAGACGGCCCGGTAAAGAACAATTAATCAGTCTGTTAAAAAATTTAACATGTTTATTTAACGTTTCGCTTACTTTCCTCTCCTCACGCCGGGTGCCTGGCTGCAGCCAGGCACTACATCAATATATTAACGTATTGATAAACTGGCATTTATACGAATTCTCCTTTGCGAACCTACGCCCGATGCCTCTCTGCTTCCGGGGCACGAATCATTCTGATCTTTCCTTAATAGCGCCACTCATTACATGAGAGGTATTAATGCTGATTTCAGCCCTGTCATATTTTTGAGTAAAAATACTTCATATTAACGCAACTTGTTAAGATTACTCCTATGTAGATGGTTAAAAGTGAGGCAGATTTGTATTAACAAAATTAGTTAACTAAATCTGATGTTTTTTGCACCAAAACCGTGCCGTTGAATTTTCGTCAGTCTTATGTAAACTTGCAGCTAATATTTACAAATGGATTTTGGTTTCAGGCTCACGGGCAGGATTTTCCTGACTCGTGCGGTAGCTATGAGAGATCATGGATTGATAAAGTGTTTAAAATGAACAACTAACAGCGGTCAGGGAAGGGTGGCTGGTGCGGTCTGCTTAAACTTTCAGCGACGTCTGAATTGTCAGCGCGAAAGTTTTTCTGTCATGGATGGCTTAAGTAATCTCTGGATTTACCCTGCCTCAGGAATTTTGTCGGAAAGAAATAGATCAACAATTTGATCATTTGCATTCAGGCGTAATTTCTTCCCGTCTCTGCCTTAGCCTGCCGAAGTCGCTTTTCATACTTAATCTTTGTTGATCGTTTTTCAGCAGTGCAGACGCTAATTCAGCGCAATCTGCTTAATGATTGCTTTTTGGTCTGGTACTAATCAGCGGCCAGACATTTAACACCCTCCGATTTTCATTACTGACACCCGGCCCCCGGCCACTCTTCTAGGTACGAATGGAACACAACATGAAAAATATGGTGAAGCTCCGCATTGCATTAGGCCTGATGGTTGTTTTCTCTCTTGCGGGCTGTAAAACGCCCCCAAAAATGACGGATGACACGCTGGTGACCAGCACAGTCGATGGCGTGGCGATCAGCCACCGCTATGCGATTAAACCGCCAGCCCAGTTCACGCCGGTGAATCAGCCCTACCGTGCGCTCTATCCTGCCTCGGTAATGAGTCAGCCCAGCTTTGGCGGCAAAGTGGTTGAGACCCTGAAAAGCGGTGACAGCTACACCGTCATTGGTCAGGTAGAGAACAACTGGCTGGCGCTGGGTGAACCGGCTCAGGCCGCTGCGGAACCGGAAAAGGATGCCACTATCGCGAAAGAGGCGACGCCACCGGCTGCGCCACAGGCCACCGTTAAGCTGGCAGGCTATGTGCCGTTCCGCGCCGTCGTGAAAAGCGAGCTTTACGATCAGACCGTGAAAGCCGATCAGCCAAAACGCCGTGCACGCAGCAGCAGCAAGAAGAAGACCTGCGTCGCGGTCAACGGTGACAGCACTGCCTGCCAGAACAGCAGCAGCGGAACCTGGATCATTAACTAATCGCACTGAGCAGGGAGGGCAGGATGATGATGACACGACAACTGCGCGCGGCGCTGATCGGCGTGATGGCCTGGCTGCTGGCAGGCTGCAGCAGCAGTACGCCGCCAGTGGCCTACTACAACCTGGATGTGCAGGCGCAGAACCAGGTCAACGGCGGTGCGCCGCTGAAAGTGCGGGTCATGTTACTGACCTCCGACGCGGATTTCATGTCGGCCGATTTCTACTCCCTGCAAAACCAGCCGGCGACCGCGCTGGGTAGTGCGCAACTGAATACGCAACAGTTCTTCCTGACGCCGGACCAGCGCAGCAAAACGCTGCGCATCCGGAGTCTGCCCGAGGCGCGCTTCATCGGCATCATGGCGGAATACCAGGCGCTGGATGGCAAAGTCTGGCGGCTGTCGCTGCCGGTCCCGGAAGGCGATGCCCCCGCATTCTGGGCGTTCTGGAAACGTAACGATGGCGAGCTGAATGCCCGCATCGTCGCGGGCGTTAACGGCCTACGAGTGGAAAAACAGTGATGCCTATGAACAGAGCCGAAAAGGTGGTCTGGACCGAGGGGATGTTTCTGCGTCCTCACCATTTCCAGCAGTCAGAAAATTATCTTCTCAGTACCCTGCGTGAATGGGGTCAGTCCCAGCGCCCCTTCACCTGGGGTTTTTACGATCTGGAGTTTGATGAGGCGCTGATGCGTCAGGGCAAACTGGCTCTGAGTGCCGCCAGCGGCTGCCTGCCGGACGGCACCTTCTTTGCGTTCAGTCAGCCCCGGCATGGCCCGGCACCGCTCGATCTGCCTGCCACGATTGACCGCAGCAAGGTCGTGCTGGCGATACCGGCCCGCCGCAACGGACGTGAGGCGGTTGCCTTCCAGGAGTCTCAGGATTCTCTGGCGCGCTATCTGGCCTGGGAAGCGGAAGTGGAAGATGACAACGCTCAGGCGGTGGGCAGCGCGACCGTGCAGTTTGGCAAACTGCGCCTGCGTCTGATGCTGGAGCAGGACCTGACCGCTGAGTGGACCGCAATGGGCGTGGCGCAGGTGATTGAAAAACGCAGCGACAACCATATCCGGCTCGACAGCGACTACATTCCACCGATGCTGACCCTCAACAGCAGCCGTCCGCTGCAGAACATGTTCAACGATCTGCACGGGCTGATCCAGCAACGCAGCCAGCAGCTGAGCCAGCGGGCGCCCGGCACAGGCCGCTTCAACAGCGCCGATATGGTCGATTTTATGCTGCTGGCGCTGCTCAATCGTCAGCTTGGCCTGCACAGCCATCTGCAGCATCTGCCGCTGCTTCATCCGGAGACGCTCTACAGCCACTGGGTGCAACTGGCGGCAGAACTCAGCACCTGGACGCCCGCCCGCGCCCCGGACGGGCTGCCGCTTTACGATCATGACGATCTGCAGGGCTGCTTCAGCCGCCTGTTACTGCTGCTGCGTCAGGGACTGTCACAGGTGATGGAGGAGAGCGCCATTCAGCTGCCGCTGATCCAGCGCTCACACGGTCTCAATGTCGCGACCGTGCCGGAAAGCAGCATGGTGCATGAGTTTGGCTTTGTGCTGGCGGTTAAAGCCAGCGTCCCGGCCGACACCCTGCAGACTCACTTCCCGGCGCAGATGAAAGTCGCGCCGGTCAGCAAAATCCGCGATCTGGTGCAGCTGCAGCTGCCGGGGCTGGCCCTGCGGGCAATGCCCGGCGCGCCGCCGCAGATCCCGTGGCATGCCGGTTACAACTATTTCGAACTGGATAAGAACAGCGAGCTATGGAAAGAGATGGAGCGCTCAGGCGCTTTTGCGCTGCACCTTGCCGGTGAGTTTCCGGGCCTGAACATGGAGTTCTGGGCCATCCGCAGTCAGTCAGAATAATAAACTGAGCACGCAGCATGATGCAGGAACACGAAAAATCACACAGCGACATTGCGCCGGATGCCAGCCATCAGAATGTGCTGGTCGCGGCGGCGAATCCCCTGATTAATGCCATTCCCCAGATCCGACATTCCGTCACCCATGACGATCCGGCCCAACTGCGCCAGCAGCTGATCGATCAGATCCGGCGCTTTGAACTGAGCTGCCAGCAGTCGGGGCTCGGCTATGAAGTGATTATCGGCGCGCGTTACTGCCTCTGCACGGCGCTGGATGAGGCGGCGGCGCTGACCCCCTGGGGCAGTCGCGGCGTCTGGACCAGCAACGGTCTGCTGGTCACCTTTCACAACGAAACCTGGGGCGGCGAAAAGTTTTTCCAGCTGCTGGCGAAGCTGTCACAGAACCCGCGTCGTCACATTCTGATGCTGGAACTGATCTACTTCTGTCTGGTGCTGGGATTCGAAGGGCGCTATCGGGTGCTGGACAACGGGCGTTCGCAGCTGGAGACCATCAAACAGCGGCTGCTGCAGATGATTAAAAGCGTGCGCGGCAGTTACGCGGCGGCGCTGTCACCGCACCCGACCGATCAGCCGGTACTGCGCAAACTCTGGCGACCGATGATTCCGCTGTGGGCCTGCGCGGCCGTGGCGGGGCTGGCCGCCTGCCTGTTTTATATCGTGCTCAACTGGCGTCTGGGCGATTACACCTCGCCGGTGCTGGCGCGTATCTACCAGACGGCCCTGCCGGAAGTGAAGATCGGTAATCCGGCGCCGCCTCCGCCTGCCACGCTGAACCTGCGCGCCTTCCTGAAACCGGAAATTGATGCCGGGCTGGTGGCGGTGCGCGACGAGGCGGACCGCAGCGTCGTGACGCTGAAAGGGGACGGGCTGTTTGCCTCGGCGGCCACCGAGGTGCGCGGACGTTATACCGACGTCATCCGGCGTATCGCCGCCGCCATGAATAACGTCAGCGGCCAGATTCAGGTGATTGGCTACAGCGACAACGTGCCGATTCGCAGTGCGCGCTTCGCTTCCAACTTTGAACTCTCTCTGGCGCGTGCCGAGTCGGTGCAGAGCCTGCTGCAACAGCAGCTGGCGCAGCCTTCACGGGTGAAAGCGGAAGGGCGCGGTGAAAGCAATCCGCTGGTGCCAAACACCAGCGCAGAAAATCGTGCACGTAACCGTCGGGTTGAAATCACGCTGCTGGTAGCACCGGATGCGACCCATGCCGAACTTAACGGCCTGGCGAGAGGGAACTGATCCATGCTGAATATCCTGTTTGCGGTACTGACCAGCCGCCTTGCGTGGGGCTTTGTCGGCATCACCGCGCTCTCTTTTATCATCTGGGTCATCGGCCCGGTCTTCTCTATCGTGGACTCGCGTCCGCTTGAGCCGGAGCAGAATCGCATCATCAGTATTGCGCTGCTCTATCTGGTGTGGGGCCTGGGGCAGGCGATCCCGCGGTTCTATAACTTCTGGCTTAACCGCAAACTGATGTCGAGCCTGGAAACCGGTAAGAGTGACGCCCCGGAAGCGGACCGGCAGCGGCTGACCAGCGAAGAGCAGGTGCTGGCAGGGCGCTTCTCAGAAGCCACAGAGATGCTGAAAAAGGCGCACTTCCAGCGTCACAGCAGCAAAGGAACACCGTTCTGGGCGCAGCGCTTTGGCCGCCAGTATCTCTACCAGCTGCCGTGGTACATGATTATCGGCGCACCCGGTGCCGGTAAAACCACCGCGCTGGTCAACTCCGGCCTGCAGTTTCCGCTGGCGGATAAGTTCGGGAAGTCGGCGCTGCGCGGGATTGGCGGCACACGCAACTGCGACTGGTGGTTTACCAATGAAGCTGTTCTGCTCGACACGGCGGGGCGTTACAGCACCCAGGAGAGTCAGCAGGAGCGCGACGCCAGCGAATGGCACCACTTTCTCGGACTCCTGCGCAAATATCGCGGGCGTCAGCCGATCAACGGCGTGGTCGTCACCCTCAGCGTCTCCGATCTGCTGACCCAGTCGCCTGAAGCGCTGCGCAACCAGGCGCTGGCTTTGCGTCAGCGCCTGATGGAGCTGCATGACCGTCTCGGCATCCGCTTCCCGGTCTATGTGCTGGTGACCAAGGCGGACCTGCTCAAAGGGTTCCGCAGCTACTTTGCCGCGCTGGATAAAGCGCAGCGTGAACAGGTGTGGGGGTTCACCTTCCCGTGGGCGCAGGCCTCCGCCGCCGATTTTGAGCTGAATAACCAGTTTCAGCAGGAGTACTCCCTGCTGCAGCAGCGGCTGGAAGCGGGGCTGGCGGATCGGCTGCTGACGGAGAGCGACGCGCAGGCGCGGGCCGAGAGCTATCTGTTCCCGCAGGAGTTTGCGGCACTGCGTCCGGTGCTGGCAGAGGCGCTCGACACGCTGTTTGCCCGCTCTGATTTTGAAACCCAGTTCGCCCCGCGCGGTATCTATTTTGCCAGCGGCACCCAGGAAGGTCTGCCGTTTGACCGGGTGATGGGGGAGCTGAACCGCGCACTCAATCTGCCGAACCAGCAGGCGGGTGAGTCGGGAAGCTGGGACCATGTCGATAAAGAGGCGCCGATCCCGCAGAACAAAGGGCAGAGCTTCTTCCTGAAAGGGGTGCTGGAAAATGTGATTTTCCAGGAGTCTGGTCTGGCGGGCAGCAACCGCTGGTGGGAGCTGCGCAACCGCGCCGGTCTGTGGTCGGGCTATCTGGCCCTGCTGGTGCTGTTACTGGTGGCTGGCGCGCTGTGGCTCACCAGCTACAGCAAAAACAAAGCCTATCTGCAGGAGATGGCTGCCAAAACGCCGCAGGTGGAGCAGCTGGGCGATCGGTTACAGCAGCAGGTCAATGGCGATCTGTTTGCGCTGGTGCCCTATCTCAACACCCTGTTGCACCTGCCGGAGAGCGCCGACTTCTCGCTCGACTCGCCACCGCTGACGCGCCGTATGGGACTCTATCGCGGCACCGAGGTCAGCGATGCAACCCGGGCGCTCTATGACAAAGCGCTGAAGCAGCTGCTGTTGCCGCAGGTGGCACAGAACATTACCCGCTGGCTGCGCAATGACAATGGCAGCGACGCTGATTACAGCTATGAGGCGCTGAAGGCGTATCAGATGCTCTACCAGCCAAAGCATTACGATGGCAAGTTCCTGCAGGCGTGGCTGATGCTTAACCTCTCCCGCGAACTGCCGCAGAACGTCACCCAGCAGCAGGTCAAACAGCTGGCATGGCACCTGCAACAGCTGCTAGAGACGCAGATCCAGTCGTCGCCTTACGCGAAGGATGAGGCGCTGGTCAGGCGCGAACAGACGCTGATTAACCAGATGCCGCTCTCACAGCGGGTTTATGGCCGACTGAAGCGACTGCTGCAGCGCAACGGCACGCTACAGCCGGTCACGCTGTCGGCGCTGGGTGGGCCGCAGAGCGAGCTGGTGTTTTCACGCAAAAGCGGCAAGTCGGTCAACGACGGGGTAGAGGGGCTCTACACGCCGGACGGCTACTGGCAGCAGGTGGATAAGCAGATCGCGCCGGTGACGCAGGCGCTCTATAAGGACGATCTCTGGGTGCTGGATGGGGCCACGCCGCAGCAGAAAAGTGAGGAGATCGACCTCGCGGTGCGCCAGCTCTATGTGCAGGACTATATCCGCCAGTGGGAGCAGTTCCTCAGCGATATCCAGCTCAACAGCAGCGCCGATCTGTCACAGCGTATCAACACGGCGCGCCTGCTCTCAGGCAATCACTCACCGCTGCGCCAGATGGTCATCAACCTCAGTAAACTGCTGACGCTGAACCGGGCACAGCCTGATGAGAAAACTGCGCAGCCGCAGCAGCCGTCAGATAACAGCGCCACCCGCACGCTGGAAGCGCTGTTTACCTCGCCCGACGCCAGCGCCGCGCGGGGCCAGGCTGCCGCGCAGGCCGCACCGGAGCAGGCTGTAGCGCTGCACTTTGCGCCGATTCTGGAGCTGGCGCAGCCGTTACAGCAGGGCAGCAAGGTGCTGGCAGTCGATGATTTCCTGCACCAGATTGACGATCTTTATCGTTACCTCACGGCGGTGCAGGATGCCGCCAACAGCGGGATGCCGCCACCGGCCAGCGATGCCATCAGCCGTCTGCAGGCCAGCGCCGGTCGCCTGCCGGGGTCGCTGCAGAACATGGTTTCCAGCATGGCCGTGGGGGCCAGCAGCGATGCTCAGCGTCGCGACATGGATAACGTCCGCAAACGCATCACCATGGAGGTCGGCAGCTTCTGCCGTCAGGCGATTGCCGGTCGCTATCCGCTGGTGCGCTCTGCGCGCAGCGAGGTAACGCCCGACGACCTGGCCCGCATGTTTGCGCCAGGCAGCGGCATGATGGACAGCTTCTTCCGTGACAACCTGGCGAGCAAGGTGGACACCACCCGCGCAGCGTGGCGCTTTACGCCGGGCATCGACGGTAAAACCCTGCCAGGCGGCGAAGCCCTGCTGCGTCCCTTCCAGCAGGCACAGTCGATTCGCGATGCCTTCTTTGCCAACGGCGCAACCACCCCAGGCTTCCGCGTGACGCTGCGCACCGTCAGGATGGACAACGATATTCTTAACCTGACGCTGGATGTGGATGGACAGATTCTGCGTTACAGCCACGGGCCGCAGGCGGTTCAGCTGGTCAGCTGGCCCGGTCCCGGCGGCACCAGCCAGGTGCGGATGCAGCTCGGTCTGACCAACGGCACCACGTCCACCCTGGTTACCAGCGGCCCGTGGGCGCTCAATCGCTTCTTCGACCGTGCCCGGGTGACCGCGGCTGGCGGACTGACCCGCGAAGCAACGTTCAGCGTGGAAGGCCATCAGGTGACGCTGTCGTTTACCCCTGGCAGCATTCGTAACCCGTTCCAGCTTCCCGGCTTTAGCTGCCCCTGAAACAGGATCCGACAATGACTCAATACGCTGCACCCTGCTGGTACGGCAAACTGCCCAGCGCGGGTGACTTTGTAAAGCGCCGCTTTCCGGACGTGCTCTATCGCCAGTGGTCCAGCTGGTTTCAGGTGGGGCTCCACCACTGGCAGAGCAATCAGGAAGGCGATAACGCGCCTTCACGGCCGTTTCTCAATGCGCCGGTGTGGAACTTTGTGGTTCCCCCGATGCTCGGCAGCCAGCTCATCCAGATGGGCTGCCTGATTGCCGCGCGTGACAGTGTGGGGCGTAACTACCCGCTCTGTGCGCTGCGTCATTTCACCCCGGCCGAGTGGTCACCCGCGCTGCTGGCGCGTTCCGGTGAGTGGTATCAGCAGGTGGGCAATACGCTGTTGCGGGTGGTGCAGGGCGGCGGCTCACCGGAGCAGCTGGACCAGGCGCTGCTCAGTATCCCGCAGCCGCAGCCTCCTCAGGCGTCAGACGAATCGTCAGACATTCTCAACGTGATCGGGCATGGCGATACACCTTCGACGCTGAACTGGACGCTGCCGGGCGAGAACTTTGACCCGCAGTTCTACACCAGCTTCTGGTGGACGAACCAGAGCGACGGGTTTCCGCTTTATACCCAGGTGCACAGCGGTAACTTCACCGCCCAGCTTTTTTCCCTGCTGTTTGATCCGGCCGGTGGGGCAAAGCCGGGACGAAACGGACTTTATCCCCCGATGTTTGAATCCTGAGGCGACACGCATGACGACCAATATTGAGGCTTTGCTGGCTCCGGTCAGCGACGACAATCCCGGTGGGGATAACCTGGAGTATCACGCCGATTTTCTGGCGATGGAGCAGGCCAGCGCCGGTAAAGCGGAGCAGCAGTTCGGCAGCACGATCATTCCGGCGGAACCGGCGGACTGGAACAAAGTGGAGAAACTGGCGATCGCGCTGCTGGAACGCAGCAAAGATCTGCGGGTGATGCTGGCGCTGACTCACGCCTGGACCGAGCTGAAAGGGCTGCCGGGCTACGCACAGGGCCTGAAACTGATTGAGCAGGCCTTACTGCTTTACTGGGAGCCGCTGTGGCCGCGGCTGGAAGAGTATGGCGAACAGGATCCTTTCTACCGCATCAACGCGCTGGCGCTGCTGGGTGACAAGTCGCCCCTGAGCAGCGCGGTGCGCCAGAGCTGGCTGCTGCGCTACCCCTCAGATGGGATCACGCTGCGTGATGCCGCTGCGCTGTGCGACGGCAGCAAAACGGAGGTGGCTGATTATCCGGGTGGCCTGCCGCGTCTGATCGACGAACTGGCGCGGGGCGATCAGCCCGGCATTGAGGCGGTGCTGCAGATTCATGAGCGGCTGCAGACCATCTGCGAAACCGTGGCCGAACGGCTGGGCGACGCCGCCGTGCCGGAACTGACGCAGCTGCGCAGGCAGATTGCACTGATCGCCGAGCGCGGCGAGGCCACCGACCTCAGCGCCCTGGTCCCCACGGCAGCGGCGACGGAACAGCCGGCTGAAACCGCAGCAGCGCCTGCACCGGCGGCACCCCGTGCGGCGACTGACTGGCGCAGTGTGCAGATTGGCTCCCGCGCCGACGCTCAGCTGATGCTGGAAAAGGTAAAGCTCTATTTTACCCAGCACGAGCCGAGCCATCCGGCACCGCTGATGATCGACCGGGTTCAGCGTTTAATCGAACGCGACTTTCTGGAGATCATTCGTGAACTGGCCCCTGATGGGGTGCATCAGCTGGAAACCATTTTCGGCCGTCGCGATTAAGCAGACATAACGCACTCACACAGCGGGACCTGCGCGCCTGCTGTGACACTTTATCCGCGCATCATTAATGGAGAAAACCATGGCAACAAGCAAATCCAGTGGGCAGAAGTTCATTGCCCGCAATCGCGCGCCTCGCGTTCAGATTGAATATGACGTGGAAATTTATGGCGCGGAACGCAAAATTCAGCTGCCGTTTGTGATGGGCGTGCTGGCGGATCTGGTCGGTAAACCGCTGGAGCCGCAACCGGGCATCGACGAGCGTAAATTCCTTGAGATCGACATTGATAACTTCGATGAGCGCATGAAAGCCCTGAAGCCGCGCGCCGCTTTCCAGGTGGATAACACCCTGAACGGCGAAGGCAAACTGAACATTGATCTGACTTTTGACAGCATGGATGACTTCTCGCCGGATGCCGTGGCCCGCAACGTTGAGCCGCTGAGCAAATTGCTGGAAGCGCGTACCCAGCTGGCCAACCTGCTGACCTACATGGATGGCAAAAACGGCGCGGAAGAGCTGATTGGTAAAGTGCTGCAGGACCCGACGCTGTTGCAGGCCCTGACCCATCTGCCAAAGCAGGGTGACACCACTGACGCAGAGGAGCCTAAAGCATGACCCAGACTTCACAACAGCCGCAGTCCCAGGGCGCGGCCAGCTTCAGTCAGGATGAGTTCAGCGCGCTGCTGAACAAAGAGTTCCGGCCAAAAAGCGATCAGGCGCGCGCTGCCGTGGAAAGCGCGGTAAAAACCCTGGCGCAGCAGGCGCTGGAAAATACCGTGACCGTCTCCAGCGATGCCTATCGCACCATCCAGGCACTGATCGCGGAGATTGATGAAAAGCTGTCGCAGCAGGTAAACCAGATTATTCACCATCCGGAATTTCAGTCGCTGGAGAGTGCCTGGCGTGGCCTGAGCTACCTGGTGAACAACACCGAAACCGACGAGATGTTGAAAATCCGCTTCATGAGCATCTCCAAACAGGAGCTGGGTCGCTCCCTGAAGCGCTACAAAGGCGCTGGCTGGGACCAGAGCCCGCTGTTCAAGAAGATTTATGAGCAGGAGTATGGTCAGTTCGGCGGCGAGCCGTTTGGCTGTCTGGTAGGTGACTACTATTTCGATCACAGTCCGCAGGATGTTGAGCTGCTGGGTGAGATGGCACGTATCGGGGCGGCAGCGCACTGTCCGTTTATTACCGGTACCGCGCCGGAAGTGATGCAGATGGAGTCCTGGCAGGAGCTGGCGAATCCGCGTGACCTCTCCAAGATCTTCCAGAACACCGAATATGCCGCCTGGCGCAGTCTGCGTGAATCGGAAGATGCCCGTTATCTGGGGCTGGTCATGCCGCGCTTCCTGTCGCGTCTGCCCTATGGCATCCGCACCAACCCGGTCGACAGCTTCGATTTTGAAGAGCAGACCGACGGTTCCGATCACAGCAACTACGCGTGGAGCAACGCCGCCTACGCGATGGCAGCCAACATCAACCGTTCGTTCAAAGAGTATGGCTGGTGCACCGCGATTCGCGGCGTGGAGTCAGGCGGGGCGGTTGAAAACCTGCCGTGCCACACCTTCCCAAGCGACGACGGCGGCGTGGACATGAAGTGTCCGACCGAAATCGCCATCAGCGATCGCCGCGAAGCGGAGCTGGCGAAAAACGGCTTTATGCCGCTGGTGCATCGCAAAAACTCTGACTTCGCCGCCTTTATCGGTGCGCAGTCACTGCAGAAGCCGACGGAGTATCACGATGCGGATGCCACGGCCAATGCCCGTCTGGCGGCGCGCCTGCCTTACCTGTTTGCCTGCTGCCGCTTCGCGCACTACCTGAAGTGCATCGTGCGTGACAAGATCGGCTCCTTCCGCGAGCGCGATGAGATGGAGCGCTGGCTGAACGACTGGGTGATGAACTATGTCGATGGCGATCCGGCTAACTCCTCCCAGGAGACCAAATCACGTAAGCCACTGGCGGCGGCTGAGGTCAATGTGGAAGAGCAGGAGGATAATCCAGGCTACTACGCCGCGAAGTTCTTCCTGCGTCCGCACTACCAGCTGGAAGGACTGACGGTGTCACTGCGTCTGGTTTCTAAGCTGCCGTCACTGAAAAATGACAACGCCTAAAGGGTGAGAAGAGGCGCGATGCTGGAGTCTGGATCCGCATCGCGCGCTTCCCTGCTGATGAGGCTATTAACCGGATGTTTGCCTGAGCCAGGTGGGCAATGCTATGCCCGGTCTTTTTCAGACTGAGTGCATCTGCGTACGATTTTTACCAGTATAAAAGTCACCGCGACGCAAACTGCGATGAAAACGGCTTTACCGGCAATCAATCCGAGTGAACAGGCAATGAAATGCTCATAGCGAGAAATGAGATATAGCGACCCGACAAGATCAGTGATCGAATAAAGTGAAAGTAGTGACATTAATATGGCGAGGAAAAGTAAGATGATTTTCTTCACGCTCATTCCTTTTTTGAGCAATTGACAGGCCCGCTACTATAAACTTTGCATGATATTACTGTCTACAGAATGGCCGGCTGCAATCTCAGGCGAATGGAAGAACATTAATTCGCATGTCAGATTTCGCTATGAATAAGCGAGAAATAAAAGTATTTGTCCGATTTAAAAAACGGGCAGCAAGAAGTCTGAAATAGCGTTAATGACGCTATTTCAGAAGCAAGGCAAAGGTAAAATATGGACTGTTTTATTCAGCCCCATGCTTTTCTTTTTGCCATATCCTTGCTTTTTTGAAAGCAATAATCTCAACCAATAAAGAGTGAAAGATAATGGCTATTGATATGTTTATGAAGGTTGACGGTGTCACCGGCGAGTCTAAAGACTCTAACCACACTGGCTGGACCGATATTACCTCTTTCTCATGGGGTGCCTCTCAGCCAGGCAACATGTCTGTTGGCGGCGGCGGCGGTGCCGGTAAAGTTAACTTTAACGACCTGCACGTTAACGCCCTGATCGACAAATCGACCACGGCACTGCTGAAGAACTGTGCCAGCGGTAAGCATCTCGCTAAAGTTGAACTCTCTATCTGTAAAGCGGGTGGGACTCAGGTTGAGTATGCACGCATTACTCTGGAAGATGTGCTGGTGACCACCGTTAATTACAACGGTTCTGACAACGGCGATACGCTGGGCATGACCTACTCCTTCCAGGCTTCTAAAGTGAAGCAGCAGTACTGGGAGCAGAGTGCTTCCGGCGGCAAGGGCGCAGAAAGCAGCGCAGGCTGGGACATCAAAGGCAACAAAGAAGCGTAATCGCTTTATGCCGCCTCCCCTCGGGGAGGCTTTATCAGGAGTTTTGCTATGGCACATTTAAGACCTCAATTTTCTGCCGCCTGGAACCGCTTCTCTGAAGTCAATGTTTCGGTAGAAAAGGTAGGGGAAAAGTTGGGTGGCAATGTGGAAGCTAACATTGCCTCCGGGATTTTCCAGAATGCATGCCCAATCAGAATGAGCTATGTTCTTAATTACACGGGCGTTCCTGTTCCGGCTAACAGTCGTTACGCTACCGTGACGGGAAAAGATAAAAAGCGATACATGTTTCGCGTTAACGATATGATGGACTTTCTGGTATCTGTTTTTGGCAAACCCGACCTGACTGTAAGATCGCCGAAACCCGCTTCATTTAATGGTAAGCAGGGGCTGATTGTCTTTCAGGGGAATGGCTGGAGCAATGCCCGGGGACACGTAACACTCTGGAACGGAAATATCTGCTCTGATAGCTGTCACTTCCTGGGGGGTGCGGAAAATGGTACTTTTGTTCCTGATGTTGCCTCTCTGTGGATACTGAAATGAAAAAGGTTCTGATACTACTGGCTTTGATCTCATCCCCTGCAGCGCTGGCAATCACGCCACCTGCTGTCAACTCCTTTACGCAATCTCAAATTTTCAGTAACTGGCTGCTGAGTCGTTGTGCAGGGAAGGTTTCTGCTGAAAAAGCATTCACTGATGATGCCTTTAAAAGCGCATCAGCCTGGCTGGAGGCAAGTCATCTTCCCGTGGACGCATTCACCGACGGGGATAAATTGATTAGCGCTTATCTGAAGATGAACCTGACCGGCTCAGTGGCAGGAAATTTTAATATGATGAAATGCACTTTGCTGTCTCAAAGTCAGGATGCGAACGCTCTCTACAATAAATATAAAAAGTAAGCATTCCCTCAAAAAATTACAGATGTTGCCGTGCTCATTTTAAAGAAAACAGTGGGTATTATTTCCTGTTAATGAGGCTGCTAACAGAATATAAAATAAAGATGATGCGTTTCGTTCGCACTGAAAATGTCAGGCGAGAGGCGTATGCTGTTGTCCAGCAATCTCCTGCTGCTGATACATCGTGGATGTCTGAGAGTTGGGTGCTTTCCCAGATCGTTTTCACAATCAGCTTATTATGGATGGCGCTATCGTCTCTGTTTATTTATGTAATGAATTAACGACGATATATTTTTCTGCCCAGTAAGCCGTGCTGCCATCAATACGTTCCCGATTAATACTGTCTGCCAATAAAAACCTTCCCGCTCCCTATACCCCGCACCTTTCCCTGAGAGGTGCGCACTATAGATGCCGAACCGCTAACCGCAGGAATCCGTTATGCGCTTTACGATAATAACGACTAAACCGGGCCAACAGCCGCCGCAGACCCATTGTGACTTCTTTCCGCCCGGCGGCACCATTGGTCGCGGCGTGGACAACAATCTGGTCCTGCCAGATGACGACCGTACACTCTCCCGACTGCAGGCGATTGTGCATATCACCGCCAGCGGTGAGTGCCGCCTGACCAACCGTGGCAATGTGACGCGGGTGCTGCTCAACGATATTCCGCTTGAGCGTGGCCGTCAGGTCGAGCTGCAGGATGGGGACATTCTGGGCATTGATGATTATCAGCTGCGGGTCAGTGACCTCAACAGTGCGCAGCCGCCGCAGACGGAGAGGACGGCTCCGCGCCCTGAGCCGGTGCGCCCTGCGTCGATAGTGCCTGAGCCGCCGGTGGAAAAAACCGCGACGGCGGCCATTCCCAGCGAAATCTGGGACAGCCTGGCGAAAGAGTTTTCGATCTCGGATGATCTCTCTAAGCGCAAAGCCGCGCCGGAACTGCCGGAGGCACATCCGCTGACCGCGCCTGCCGCGCCGGAGCGTAATCCGGAAGATCCGCTCTCCCAGCTGGCTAATGACGCGCCGCTCGATTTTGGTCAGCAGCCTAAAAACAGCAGCCTGTTTGATGAAGGCGATGCGCTGTTCGCCCGGGAAAGCATTTTTGACGACAGAACGCCAAGTACGCTCTCTGCTCAGACGAAGACGGCGGCACCTCAGGCTGAAAAGCCCGCCGCTGAACTGGACCCGCTGAGCCTGTTTGAGGGTGAAAGCAGCATGGATGCCCGCAACCATGACGATCCGCTGGGACTGATGATGGGCAACGCGGTGCCACTGGCACAGCCGGAGCCGCAGACCGCGAAACCGGCCACCCTGCATGTGCCCCCGCAAGCCCCGGCCAGCGTGAAACCGGCGACCGGACGTCCGCCGGAAGCGGTGCCTGCCACGCCGGATGCGCAGGATTTTTCGATGCTGTTCAGTGACGCACCACCACCTCAGCAGGCAGCAGAGAGCCAGCATCACCCTGAAGCGCCGGGCCAGACGCCCCTGATCGAAGATGAAGACGCCGCTCAGCCCGACGCGGTCACGCCGCAAAATGAGTATGGCGGGATTACGCTGCCTACGCCGCAGGCCGTACAGCGCGCACCTTCACCGACGCCAAAAGGGCGGCTGCGTATCGATCCGGTCGCCTCGGGATATCAGCCTGCCGCCACGGAACAGCCGTTGACCGCCGGCCAGAACAGCGGCGACGCCCTGAAGGGGGAACTGCTGGATGCGCTGCTGGAAGGGATGGGTCTGCGTGACCTGCAGCCGACGCCCCAGTTTGACCGGGAACAGATGCTGCAGTTTGGTCAGATGCTCAGTATGTTCTCGCAGGGGACGGTCGCGCTGCTCTCATCGCGTTCGATCCTCAAGCGCGGCGTCAAGGCCGACATGACGGTGATCCTCGACGACGCTAACAACCCGTTCAAGCTGCTGCCGTCAGGCAAGACCGTCCTGATGCAGATGTTCGGCAGCCGGATGCCGGGCTTTATGCCGCCGCGTCAGGCCGTGCGCGATGCGCTGATCGACCTGCAGGCCCACCAGCTGGGGATGATCGCCGGGATCCGCGCCATCATCGCCTCCATGCTGCAATCCTTTAATCCGGAACAGCTGGAGGAGGAGGCGCGCCAGGCGGGATCGGTGTCACGTATCGGCCTGCCGGGCAGCCGCAAAGCCGCCCTGTGGGAACATTTTGTTGAGCGTTACGGCGAGACGGCGGGCGAAATCGAGGACGATTTTCACACCCTGTTTGGCGAAGCATTCCTGCACGCCTATGACCTGGAAGTCAATCAGTACAAAGACTCACAAACCCACACGGATGACGCATGAATATCACTATTGCCTCGACGTCGAATCAGGGCGATCGCGCCAGTAACCAGGACCAAATCGGTGATGTGATCGGCAAGCGCTCCGCCTGCTTTGTCGTGTGTGATGGCGTGGCGGGATTCCCCGGCGGCGAGATTGCCGCGTCGATCGCCCGCAGCAGCCTGCTGGAGGCCTTTGATGGCAATGCGCATCTTGATGCGCAGTCGATTCGCCGCTATGTCAATCACGCCAACCACGCCATTCGTCAGCAGCAGAAAGTCAGCAGTGAACACAGCCGGATGGGGACCACGATGGTCAGCCTGTTTATCGACCGGGACTACCATCTGGCCTGCTGGGCCCACGCCGGGGACAGCCGCCTCTATCTGTTCCGGCGCGGTTATCTCTATCTGGTCACCACCGATCACAGTCTGGTGCAGCAGATGAAGGATGCCGGACACCGTACCGAAGGGATCAACAGCAATCTGCTCTATTTTGCGCTGGGGATGGGTGATGAGCAGCGCGACGCCAGCTACAGCGACGTGGTGGAGATTGAAGATGGTGATGCCTTTCTGCTCTGCACCGACGGTTTCTGGCACGGCGTGTCGCTGGAGCAGATGCAGCAGTCGCTGCACATGGTGAATACGCCGGAAGAGTGGCTGACGCTGATGCAGCAGATCATTAAAAACGACCAGCCGGATGCAGGACAGCAGGATAACTTCAGTGCGCTGGCCGTCTGGATTGGGTCACCTCAGGACACCACTTTACTGCACTCGCTCTCTGAAGCGGCGCAGTTCTTCCCTCTGCGAGATTGAGAACGCCAACATGAAATATGGATTACTGGGTCTGGCAGCGCTGCTGCTCAGCACGCACGCTTATGCTGAAAACTATCGCATCGTCCAGTCCCCGGCACAGAAACTGGATGTCTGGATCGATAACGTAAAAAACAATCAGCTGTCGAGCTGGTGTAACAGCACGATCTCTCTGCGGATCGTCACGCTGGGTGAAAAAGACCCGGCGGTGCTGAAAACCTTCCTGCCGCGCGTTGCCGGATTGATGGCGTCCCAGTGTAAACCGCTGCAACAGCTGCACTGGCAGCTCACCGACGCGCAGGGCAGTGAAATCGCGACCGGCAGCGCTGCCAGAGCGCAGCAGTGGAAAACCGTGGTTACGCCGCCTGCGACACCGGCCGCCACGGCCGCCGCCGTGCCTGCCGATCCGCTGGTCAACGCCGCGCAGGCAGACACCTCGCCGTGGCTGCAGTTCAGTCTGCTGGATGGCTGCCATTTCCGCACCTGGTGGCAGCACCCGGCTCAGGGTAGCGCGCTGTTTGTTCCGGCAAAGCAGGGGCTGGTCTGCGGGTCGGATGGCTGGCTCAGCGGACACAGCAGCCTGACGCAGCAGGGTAACGGCGCGACGGCGCAGGTGGGTGTGACCTTCCTGCAGGGCTTCCCGGTCATGGGGC
>NZ_VHIZ01000049.1 GCF_006494375.1 Pantoea anthophila | reverse complement strand
TTCTCTTCGGCGGCGGCAGGTGCCGCTTCTGCGGCCCCTTCTGCGTCAAACACCATGATCAGCGAGCCGGTTTCTACTTTGTCACCGGTGGCGATTTTGATCTCTTTCACTACGCCAGCCTGCGGGGAAGGCACTTCCATTGAGGCTTTGTCGCCTTCCACGGTGATCAGCGACTGCTCGGCTTCCACCTTGTCGCCAACTTTCACCAGAATCTCGGTGACTTCAACTTCGTCAGACCCGATATCCGGTACCTTAATTTCGATAGCCATTACTCTCTTACCTCTTAAGCCAGACGCGGGTTAACTTTATCGGCATCGATGTTGAATTTGGTAATGGCATCCGCCACCACTTTCTTCTCAATCTCGCCGCGTTTAGCCAGCTCACCCAGCGCAGCAACCACCACATAAGATGCATCAACTTCAAAGTGATGACGCAGATTCTCACGGCTGTCAGAGCGACCAAAGCCATCGGTACCCAGCACGCGGTAATCGCTGGCTGGAACATAGCTGCGAACCTGTTCAGCGAACAGTTTCATGTAGTCGGTTGAGGCAACCGCTGGCGCGTCATTCATCACCTGAGCGATGTAAGGCACGCGTGCTTCTTCTGTCGGATGCAGCATGTTCCAGCGCTCACAATCCTGGCCATCACGCGCCAGTTCGGTGAACGAGGTGACGCTGTAGACATCAGAGCCGATACCGTAATCTTTCGCCAGGATCTGTGCCGCTTCACGTACGTGACGCAGGATAGAACCTGAGCCCAGCAGCTGCACTTTGCCTTTGCTGCCTTCTACCGTTTCCAGCTTGTAGATACCCTTACGGATACCCTCTTCCGCACCCTGCGGCATGGCTGGCATATGGTAGTTTTCGTTCAGCGTGGTGATGTAGTAGTAGATATTCTCCTGCGCTTCGCCATACATACGCACCAGACCATCATGCATGATGACAGCCACTTCATAGGCGTAAGACGGGTCGTAAGAGATACAGTTCGGGATGGTCAGCGACTGAATATGGCTGTGGCCATCTTCATGCTGCAGGCCTTCGCCGTTCAGCGTGGTACGACCGGAGGTTCCGCCGACCAGGAAGCCGCGCGCCTGCTGGTCACCCGCCAGCCACATCAGATCGCCGATACGCTGGAAGCCGAACATCGAATAATAGATATAGAACGGGATCATCGGCAGGTTGTTGGTGCTGTAAGAGGTCGCCGCTGCCAGCCAGGATGAACCTGCGCCCAGCTCGTTGATCCCTTCCTGCAGAATCTGGCCTTTCTCATCTTCTTTGTAGTAAGCAACCTGCTCACGGTCCTGCGGAGTGTACTGCTGGCCGTTCGGGCTGTAGATACCAATCTGACGGAACAGACCTTCCATACCGAAGGTACGCGCTTCATCCGCGAGGATCGGAACCAGACGATCTTTGATCGACTTGTTCTTCAGCATCACGTTCAGGGCACGAACGAAGGCGATGGTGGTGGAGATCTCTTTGTTCTGCTCTTCCAGCAGCGCACCGAACTCTTCCAGCGCTGGCATTTCCAGCTTCTCGGTGAACTTCGGCTGACGCGTTGGCAGGTAGCCACCCAGCTTCTCACGCTGACCGTGCAGGTAAGTGTGCTCTTCTGAGCCTTTTTCGAAGGTCACGTACGGCAGTTCTTCGATTTTATCGTCAGCAACCGGCACGTTGAAGCGATCACGGATATAGCGCACGCCATCCATGTTCATCTTCTTCACCTGGTGAGCAATGTTTTTGCCTTCCGCGGTGTCGCCCATACCATAACCTTTGATGGTATGCGCCAGGATCAGCACCGGCTTGCCTTTGGTTTCCTGCGCTTTTTTCAGTGCCGCGTAGATTTTCTTCGGATCGTGGCCGCCACGGTTCAGTGCCCAGATTTCATCATCGGACATGTCTTTAACCAGCGCGGCAGTTTCCGGATATTTGCCAAAGAAGTGCTCACGCACATAGGCGCCATCACGGGATTTAAAGGTCTGGTAGTCGCCGTCGACGGTTTCGTTCATCAGCTGAATCAGCTTGCCGCTGGTATCTTTGCGCAGCAGCTCATCCCAGCGACCGCCCCAGATGACTTTGATCACTTCCCAGCCAGCACCGGCAAAGATGCCTTCCAGCTCGTTGATGATCTTGCCATTACCGGTGACCGGGCCATCCAGACGCTGCAGGTTGCAGTTGATGATGAAGACCAGGTTATCCAGTTTTTCACGGGTCGCGATGGTGATCGCACCTTTGGATTCTGGCTCATCCATCTCACCATCACCCAGGAAGGCGTAGACGGTCTGAGCAGAGGTATCTTTCAGGCCACGGTGTTCCAGATATTTCAGGAACTTCGCCTGATAGATCGCTGACAATGGACCCAGACCCATAGAAACGGTCGGGAACTGCCAGAACTCCGGCATTAATTTCGGGTGCGGATAAGAAGAGAGACCTTTACCGTCAACTTCCTGACGGAAGTTGTTCATCTGCTCTTCGGTCAGGCGACCTTCAAGGAACGCACGGGCATAAATGCCCGGAGAGATGTGGCCCTGGAAATAGACCAGATCGCCGCCATCTTTGTCATTGCGCGCGCGGAAGAAGTGGTTGAAGCACACTTCATAAATGGTCGCAGAAGACTGGAAGGAGGACATATGGCCGCCGAGCTCCAGATCTTTCTTCGATGCGCGCAGCACCGACATGATGGCGTTCCAGCGGATAGCGGAACGGATACGACGTTCAAGAGAGGTGTTGCCCGGATAGTCGGGTTCATCTTCAACGGCAATAGAGTTGATGTAGTTGCTGATAGCAGACGATCCTGCAGCAACGTTCACGCCGCCTTTGCGGGCTGCACCCAGTACCTGATCGATCAGATACTGTGCACGTTCAACACCTTCTTCACGGATGACCGATTCGATCGCCTGTAGCCAGTCACGAGTTTCAATCGGATCCACGTCATTGTGTAAACGTTCTGACATGGGTGTGTTCCTTATCTGTGTCTAATACGTTGAATAATCGGGAGCCTGTCAAAGCACAAGCAGGCAGGCTCGTCGCACATGTCCGTACGATCTTTGTCGCACGTTATTCCTTACGTTGCTGTAAACGACGCAGGGAGCGTTCTCGACGGCTCTGCTCCCGACTTCTGTCCAGCAAGATTTCCTCTATGAACGCCAGGTGACGGTGTGAAGCCTCGCGCGCTTTTTCTGGCTCACGGGCCACAATCGCCTCAAAGATTCTGGCGCGGTGACCGCTCACTTTTGCCAGCATTTCCCGGCGAGAGTAGAGCAATTCGAAATTCTGACGGACGTTTTGTTCCAGCATAGGGCCCATTGAGCGTAGCAAATGCAAAAGCACCACATTATGGGCCGCTTCTGTGACAGCGATCTGATACTGCATCACGGCGTCCGCTTCGGCGTCTAAATCGCCGCTGTCCTGCGCCTGCTGGATGTGCACATGGCAGTCGCGAATGCGCAGCAGATCTTCTTCTGTGCCGCGCAGCGCCGCGTAATAGGCGGCGATGCCCTCTAAGGCATGACGCGTTTCCAGCAGGTCAAACTGTGATTCCGGATGGTCTGCGAGAAGCTCAACGAGTGGATCACTCAGGCTTTGCCAGAGATGCTCCTGTACGAATGTTCCGCCGCCCTGACGGCGCAGCAACAATCCTTTCGCTTCTAAGCGCTGGATCGCTTCGCGGAGAGACGGACGTGAGACATCGAATTGTTTGGCGAGTTCGCGCTCAGGGAGCAGCTTCTCTCCCGGACGCAGTGTCCCTTCCATAATCAGGGATTCGAGCTGTTGCTCGATAGCATCTGAGAGCTTGGGTTGGCGAATCTTACTGTAAGCCATCATCCCTTCTTATTAAGCCAGTCGTCCGGAGTAAATTGGTAATACCAATTGTACAGAGGTGGCGGTAAAGTAACAAAGTATTCACCTTGTGTCTATATGGTGTCTGTGACATTCCCCTGCCTCTGAAGCCCGCCCTGACGCTAACTTGCGGTTAAAAAAATGAAAAATTCGCGTTAGGCTGAATGTTAAATAAATTCACTTTTACCAAACCTTACACCTGCTTAGCCCCGAAGCGCAGCGGCATCCATAAGTGAAAGCTATTCGTCATGAACCGCATTTCATGGCAGAAATTTCTCTGGCCTGACGTGACCGGGACGGCGTTTTTTCAGTCAACTCTCAGCACGAAAGGCGAAAGCAGGTGCAAAGCGATTCGCTTATCACTATTCTTGTCGCCAGGGTAGCGCATGGCAGCACTCAGCACGCCAGATACCGTAAAATAATCAATACGTTAATGTAACTACTTCCTTACAGCGAACCGCGCTGGGAACGAAGAATAAAAACATCACGAGGTTTGTATGGAACAACAGCAAGGCGAGGCGCTGAAACGTGGTCTTAAGAACCGCCATATTCAGCTCATCGCGCTGGGTGGAGCAGTAGGAACCGGCCTGTTTCTGGGCAGCGCATCGGTCATCGAATCCGCCGGTCCGGCCGTTATTCTGGGCTATGCCATTGCCGGTTTTATTGCCTTTTTAATCATGCGCCAGCTGGGCGAGATGGTCGTTGAGGAGCCGGTTGCCGGCAGCTTCAGCCACTTCGCCTATAAATACTGGGGCAACTTTGCCGGCTTCGCCTCGGGCTGGAACTACTGGGTACTTTACGTGCTGGTCGCCATGGCAGAGCTCACTGCCGTCGGCAAATATATTCAGTTCTGGTGGCCCGACTTTCCAACCTGGGCCTCGGCAGCCATCTTCTTCGTCATGATTAACGCCATCAACCTGACCAACGTGAAAGTCTTTGGTGAGATGGAGTTCTGGTTCGCCATTATTAAAGTGGTGGCGGTCATTGGCATGATCCTGTTCGGCGGCTGGCTGCTCTTCAGCGGCAACGGCGGTCCGCAGGCGACGGTGCGTAACCTCTGGGAACAGGGCGGCTTTTTCCCGCACGGCATTGGCGGTCTGGTGACGGTCATGGCGATCATCATGTTCTCATTCGGTGGGCTGGAGCTGGTGGGGATCACCGCCGCTGAAGCCGATAATCCGGAAGTCAGCATCCCGAAAGCGACCAACCAGGTGCTGTGGCGCATCCTGATTTTCTACATTGGTTCACTGGCGGTGCTGCTGTCACTGATGCCGTGGAGCCGTGTCACCTCTGAAGTCAGCCCGTTTGTCTTTATCTTCCACGAGCTGGGCGATGCCATGGTGGCGAATGCGCTGAACGTGGTGATCCTGACAGCCGCCCTGTCGGTCTACAACAGCTGCGTTTACTGCAACAGCCGTATGCTGTTTGGTCTGGCTCAGCAGGGCAACGCGCCCAAATCGCTGCTGAAAGTTGACCGTCGCGGCGTTCCGGTCTTAACCATTCTGGTTTCTGCGGTCGCCACGGCGCTCTGCGTGCTGATCAACTACCTGATGCCCGGTGAAGCGTTCGGCCTGCTGATGTCACTGGTGGTTTCTGCACTGGTCATCAACTGGGCGATGATCAGCCTGGCGCACCTTAAGTTCCGTCGTAAGAAAGATCAGCAGGGCGTGACCACCCGCTTCAAAGCGCTGCTCTATCCGGCCGGTAACTGGATTTGCCTGATCTTCCTGGCGGCAATTCTGGTGCTGATGGCAACCACGCCGGGCATGGCCATCTCTGTCTGGCTGATCCCGGTCTGGCTGGTGATTCTGGCGCTGGGTTACTTTATTAAGAACCAGACGCAGAAAGTCTGATCCCTTCTCATATCCGGTGCGCCTGCTCAGGCGCACCGGCCACTTTCGTTTTGTTACTATTTTTATTGCTGACGGGTAGTGATAATTTTTTCCTGCTTCTCACCCAATAAAGGAAAAAATAACTATGCGTGAACTCGCACCTTCAGAAATTATGGCCGTCAGCGGATGTGGCCTGATTCAGGATATCACCACCGCCGTCGGCCAGCAGGCCGGTTCGCTTTTGGGCAGCGTGATGGGTTCCCTGATACCGATTCCCTTTCTTAACGGCGTGATCTCCTCGGTGGCCAGTACGCTTTTCAGCACCATTGGTGGCTGGATTGGCAGTCTTCTCGGTGGCCTGGTTGAAGGGCAGAATAACAGCGCAGCTTAACGATTCTCTGCCGCCCTGCCCCGCTTAATGTGATGTGAACGGGCCCGCGCCTGCGTGCCAGTTCACATTTTTTTGCGCCCGCCCGTTTTGTCCATCTCTGTGACTCAATACTGCCACGCCGTGAATGACTTAAGCGCTGATAATCATTAGCTTCATGGTTTGCAGGAGAAGCACAATGAAGCCCGCGGCACTCACATTCAAAGAAAAACTGGGTTATGGCATGGGCGATGCCGGATGCAACATGATTGGCGGTGCCATCATGCTGTTCCTCAACTACTTCTATACCGATGTGTTCGGCCTGGCTCCGGCGCTGGTGGGCACGCTGCTGCTCTCGGTCAGGGTGCTGGATGCGGTCACCGACCCGATTATGGGCGCGATTGCCGATCGCACCCAGAGTCGCTGGGGCCGTTTTCGTCCCTGGCTGCTGTGGGTTTCCGTTCCCTACGTGCTGTTCAGCGTACTGATGTTTACCACGCCAGACTGGACCTATCACAACAAGGTGATCTGGGCATTTGTCACCTACTTCCTGATGTCACTGACCTACACCGCCATTAATATTCCTTACTGTTCACTGGGCGGCGTGATTACCAGCGATCCCGGCGAGCGCGTCTCCTGCCAGTCCTACCGCTTTGTTATGGTGGGCATCGCCACGCTGACCCTCTCCCTGTCACTGCTGCCGATGGCGGAGTGGTTTGGCGGCGCGGATAAGGCGCGCGGCTATCAGATGGCGATGGCGGTGCTGGCCACCCTGGGCCTGGCGATGTTTCTGTTCTGCTTTGCTACGGTGCGTGAACGCATCCGCCCTGCCGTTCCCAGCAATGATGACCTGAAAAAAGATCTGCGTGACGTCTGGAAGAATGACCAGTGGGTCCGGATCCTGCTGCTCACCTTCTGCAACGTCTGTCCCGGCTTCATTCGCATGGCGGCGACCATGTACTACGTAACCTGGGTCATGGGTCAGTCAACGCACTTCGCCACCCTGTTTATCAGCCTGGGGGTAATCGGCATGATGGTGGGCAGCACGCTGGCGAAAGTGCTCACCGACCGCTGGTGCAAACTCAAAGTCTTTTTCTGGACCAATATCGCGCTGGCCCTTTTTTCCAGCGGCTTTTACTGGATCGATCCACACGCCACTCTGATGGTCGTGGTGGCTTATTTTGTGCTGAATATTCTGCATCAGATCCCCTCCCCCCTGCACTGGTCACTGATGGCCGATGTGGATGACTACGGCGAATGGAAAACCGGTAAACGCATTACCGGCATCAGCTTCTCCGGCAACCTCTTTTTCCTCAAGGTGGGTCTGGCTGTCGCGGGGGCGATGGTCGGTTTTCTGCTCTCAATGTATGGCTACAACGCGGGCGCAAAACAGCAGTCAGCCGAGGCGATTAACGGCATCATGCTGCTGTTTACCGTTATTCCGGGCGTCGGCTACCTGATCACCGCCGGCGTAGTACGGCTGATGAAGGTTGACCGCAAAATGATGCTCACCATCCAGCAGGATCTGGCGCTGCGTCGCGAAAACTTCCACGACTTACACACTGTTCGTCTGCACAACCGTGCTGCCACGCCAACCGGAGATGTAAAATGAGCCCAACCTGGCCGAATCCTTTTATTGAGCAGCGCGCTGACCCGTTTATTCTGCGCCATGAACAGCACTACTATTTTGTCGCCTCAGTACCGGAATATGACCGGCTGGAGATTCGCCGCGCCACCACGCTGGCTGACCTGCGCAGCGCAGAACCGGTGGTGGTCTGGCACAAGCCGGAGAGCGGCCCCTGCAGCGAACTCATCTGGGCACCCGAGCTGCACTATATCGACGGGCTGTGGGTGATCTATTTCGCGGCAGCACCGACGCGCGACATTAAAGAGGGATTATTCCAGCATCGGATGTACGCACTGGTGTGCGAGGCCGGCGACCCGCTGCAGGGCGAATGGCAGCCCTGCCGGCGCGTCTTCAGCCAGCTTGACAGCTTTTCACTGGATGCCACCCACTTCGTGCATCAGGGTAAAAACTGGTATCTCTGGGCACAGAAAGATCCCGCCATTCCCGGTAACTCCAACCTCTATCTGGCGGAGCTGCTTAATCCCTGGACGCTGAAAGGCACGCCGGTAATGCTGAGCCGGCCTGAATATGAGTGGGAGTGTGCAGGATTTAGCGTGAATGAAGGACCGACGGTCATTCGTCATGGTGACAGGCTGTTTGTTACCTACTCCGCCAGCGCCACCGATGAGAATTACTGCCTGGGCATGCTGTCGATTGCCGCAGAGGCGGACCCGCTCGACGTGACCGCATGGCAGAAATCGGCGCGGCCGGTGTTTGTTTCCAGCTGGGACAATCATCAGTATGGGCCGGGGCACAACAGTTTTACGCAGGATGAGTCGGGGCGGGACGTGCTGGTCTACCATGCACGAAACTACACGGAGATTGAGGGCGATCCGTTATGGGACCCGAACCGCCATACCCGACTGAAATACTTCAGCTGGCGCAGCGATGGCACGCCCGATTTTGGCGTGCCCCCTGCTGATCACACCAGCGTGCCATAAATCGTCAGCAGCGCTACGGCCACCACCAGCACCAGTGAGGTCCGTTTCGCCAACGCCACGGCCACCCGTGGCGTTTCAACTTTATCCGTGTGCGGATCGCGGGACAGCGAGAACTGCGCCAGGGTGGTCAGCACCTGATACTGAGAACGGTGACGATCGGTCAGTGAGACAAACCAGGCGGGCAGCGCCTTTTCACCGTGGCCCAGCAGAGCGTAAGCCACCCCCGCCAGCCGGACCGGTATCCAGTCGAGCAGATGCAGAATACCGTCGACCCCCGATTGCGCCCGCGCCATCGGTGTGCCGTGCTTTGCCAGCCAGCCCTGCCAGGCTCGCAGGAAGGCGTAACCCACCAGCAGCACCGGTCCCCAGGGGCCACCCACCACCAGCCAGAACATCGGGGCCAGATAGAAACGGAAGTTTATCCAGATCAGCGCATTCTGCAGCTCGCGCAGAAATTCGCGTTCGCTGCACTCCACCGGCACACCATGAATCAGCGTCAGCTCCGCCGCCATCGCCTGATGCGCCGCATCGTCGTCATGACTGGCCGCCTTCAGATAGTGATGGTAGTGCTGCCGCACTGAACCGGCCCCGATACAGAGCAGCCCGACCACAATCCAGAACAGCAATAGCACCACGCCAAACAGCACGCCTTTCAGCGTCACCAGCACCAGTGCCGTCAGCGCCATCGCCAGCACGGTCATCAGCAGCGTCCGCATCATGGAGAAGTGGCGGCGATGGCGAAAAATCGGCTCCAGCCGGTGTTCGAGCTGCCAGTGCTCGCCCAGTTTAAACAGGCGCTCCCAGCCCAGAACCAACAACAAGGTAAACAACGTCATACTGACCCCGCAAAAATCAGGATTTTTGCTGCGTTAACAGCTCTCTGTAGTACTCCCAGTCAAAAGCAGGACCAGGATCGGTTTTGCGCGCCGGAGCGATGTCGCTATGCCCGGTAATACGTGCAGGCGTGACCGGATAGTGCTGCAGCAGCAACTGCGTAACCTGCTGCAAAGCCCGATATTGCGCCCCGGTATAAGGCTCGCTGTCAGTTCCTTCCAGCTCGATGCCAATAGAGAAGTCATTGCAGTTTTCCCGGCCCTCAAACTGCGAAACCCCCGCATGCCAGGCGCGCTTATCAAAGGGAACATACTGCACAATCTCGCCGTCACGGCGAATCAGGCAGTGTGCCGCCACTTTCAGTGCCGCGATATCGGCAAAATAGGGATGCGCATCCGGCGGAAGCGTGCCGGTGAACAGCTTATCGATCCACGGTCCGCCAAACTCTCCCGGCGGCAGGCTGATATTGTGAATCACCAGCAGCGACGGCGCCTCATTGTCAGGTCGTTCATTGCAATGTAATGAGGGCACCTGACGTACACCGGTCAGCCAGCCCTGTTTGATTTTCATACCGGATTTCCTTGTTCTGCCTGGCTGAGAATAGCATGAATAATAAAGGATTCTTGCCCCTTAGTGTGTCGGCAGCGTGACATTATCTGATTCCTTGTTAAGGATACTAAACAAAATACGGTTTATGGCTGGCACCGCGTGGCAGTTCAGGCTATTGTGACCGCCTCAGACATCCCCTTTTCTGGAGTGTAAGCCTATGTCTTCTCGTGGTTATGATCCCGACAGCCGCCGTCAGGCGCTGATTAAACGCATTGAAAGTGACATCCCGGATGCCGTTGCGCTGGCGTTAAAGGAGGATCTCGGTGGGGAGATCGACGCCGACCGCGATATCACCGCACAGCTGTTACCGGCCGACACCCAGGCCCATGCGCAGGTCATTACCCGCGAAGCCGGTGTTTTCTGTGGTAAACGCTGGGTCGAAGAGGTGTTTATTCAGCTGGGCGCGCACGCCACCCTGAACTGGCACGTCAGTGATGGCGATCCGATCAAGGCTGACCAGCTGCTGTTTGAAATTGAAGGCCCGGCGCGCCTGCTGCTGACCGCCGAGCGGACGGCGCTCAATTTTGTGCAGACGCTCTCCGGCGTGGCGACCGAAGTCAGCCGCTATGTCGCGCTGCTGGCAGGCAGCCAGACCCAGCTGCTGGACACGCGTAAAACCCTGCCCGGCCTGCGGACGGCGCTTAAATATGCCGTGCTCTGCGGTGGCGGCAGCAATCACCGGCTCGGCCTCTCTGACGCCTATCTGATCAAAGAGAATCATATTATCGCCAGCGGGTCGATTGCTCAGGCGGTGGAAAGAGCGCAGTGGTTACAGCCAGACGTGCCGGTTGAAGTTGAGGTGGAATCGCTGGAGGAGTTACGCCAGGCGCTGGAGGCCGCCGCTGACATTGTCATGCTGGATAACTTCAGCCTGGAGGAGATGCGTACCGCCGTCGAACTGAATCAGGGGCGGACGCTGCTGGAAGTTTCCGGCAACGTTACCGAAGCCACCCTGCCGCAGATCGCCCTGACCGGCGTGGACTACGTTTCGGTTGGCGCACTGACCAAACATGTCCGGGCGCTGGATCTCTCGATGCGTTTTCAGCAAAAGTAAACCGCAGCGGCACGGTCAGTGCCGCTGCCTCTGTCCGCGCACTCTGCTGACCTGCCCGCGCGGCCACACGTTTTGCGACCTCGCTTACAGCGCCATTGCTACTGCGCTGTAACGACGCACATTCTTTCGGTGATCCTTTCCAGCCTGAAAACTCGCCACTGTTTTTCATTGCCCCCGCTTTCTACCCTGTCGACTTCTTAATCAGGAGACGATGGAATGAACTATCAACGTGGATTTACGCTGGTTGAACTGATGATTGTGGTCGGCATTGTGGCGATTCTGAGTGCCATCGGCCTGCCCGCCTATCAAAACTATCTGCAGCGCGCCGCGCTCACCGACATGCTGCAAACGATGGTGCCCTATAAAACCGCCGTCGAACTCTGTGCCATGGAGCGCGGCGGCCCGACGCAGTGTCAGGCCGGACAGGCTGGTATCCCTGCTGCGAAAGGATCGCGCTACGTTTCGGCACTGAGCGTCACTAACGGGGTGATTACACTGACCGGCCAGGAGAGTCTGAATGGCCTGAGCGTTGAAATGGTGCCGATTCATGATGCCACGGATGGCAGCATCAGCTGGCAGCGCAGCTGCACCAGCAGCAACAACAATCTGCGCGACAATTGCCTGGAACAGTTCCGCTTTGCGGATAAAGGGGCCAGCGATGAATCCGCCTGACGATGCAATCACGGCACTCTGCCAGCGCTATCGCGCGCTGATTTTGCAGCATGATGCCGATCGGTTACGCGTTGCCGTGGCGGAGAGCGTTCCGCCCGGCCTCTCTGAAGCGCTTCACTTTGCCAGTCAGTGTCAGATTGACATTGAATGCTGGCCTCAGGCCCGCCTGGATCAACGTCAGCATGCCGACACGGGGCGGGTCGCGCGCGAAGAGACACCCGCTGAATCGGCGATTGAAGCCGCCGAGCTGATTCTGCGTCAGGCGCTGGAACGTCGCGCCTCGGATGTGCATATCGAACCCGGCGCTGAGGGGATGCGGGTGCGGCTGCGCATTGACGGTGTCCTTCACCCGCTCTCTTCCCTGCCTGTGACCCAGCCTGCGGCGCTGCTGGCGCGCCTGAAAATCCTCGGCGGACTGGATATTGCCGAACGCCGGTTGCCCCAGGATGGTCAGTTCAGTCTGGCGATCGCCGGTCAGTCAGCCTCCTTTCGTCTGGCAACGTTACCCGTGTATGGCGGTGAAAAAGCGGTCATCAGGCTGTTGCAGAGTGAAAGCGCGGCGCTGTCACTGGATAAGCTCGGCCTCCCCCCTGCGCAGCTGCGCCTCTTCACGGCGGCGCTGGCCCAGCCGCAGGGGCTGATCCTGGTCACCGGGCCGACCGGCAGCGGCAAGACATTTACCCTCTACAGTGGACTCAGCGCCCTGAACCGGCCAGAAAAAAACCTGTGCAGCGTGGAAGATCCGATTGAGATCCCGCTGTCCGGCATTAATCAGACGCAGATCCATAACCGCAAGGGGCTGGATTTTAACCGTGTGCTGCGGGCGTTACTGAGACAGGATCCGGACGTCATTATGGTCGGAGAGATCCGCGATGCCGAAACGGCAGAGATTGCAGTGAAGGCAGCGCAGACCGGCCATCTGGTGCTTTCAACTCTGCACACCAACTCCACCGCCGAGACGCTGACGCGGCTGCGGCAGATGGGCATCCCCGGTTATCTGCTGGGCCCGGCGCTGAAGCTGATCGTGGCTCAGCGCTTGGTCCGGCGCCTCTGCCCCCATTGCCGTCAGCCGGCCCAGGCGGTAGCGCACTACCCCACAGAAATCTGGCCCGGCACGCTGCAGACCTGGCGGGCGCCCGGTTGCGATCACTGTTTCTCCGGCTACTTTGGCCGGCTGGCGCTGTTTGAACTGCTGCCGATCAATGCCAGGCTCCAGAATGCCATTGCTGCTGAGATGCCGCTGGAGAATCTGCTCACGCTGGCAAAACAGCAGGGATTGCGCCCCCTGCTGGTTTCCGGTCTGGAAGCCGTAAGCCGGGGCGACACCTCGCTGGAAGAGATGCAGCGGGTCATCGGGCTGGACGATGGCTGATGCAGCGCTGTTCCGCTGGCAGGCGGTAGATAGCCAGGGGCAGTTGCGCAGTGGTCAGCTGCTGGCGGTTGATAGTGAAACCCTGCTGCGGGTGCTGGCGCAGCGCGACCTGCTGCCCGTGAGCTGGAAGCGGGAAAAGGGCTGGCGTCAGTCGGAATGGAAGTGGCAGCAGAAGAGCGATCTGATACGCCAGCTGGCAACCCTGCTCAAAGCCGGTCTGCCGCTGGCAGAGAGTCTGGCGTTGCTGGCAGAGGGGCATCCGCATGCAGGCTGGCGGGCATTGTTGCTCGCCCTGCATTATCGGGTGCTCAGCGGCGCCCCTTTTTCTCAGGCATTACGTGAATGGCCACAGATTTTTCCGGCGCTCTATCCGGCACTGATGGAGGTGGGTGAACTGACCGGTCAGCTTGATGTCTGCTGCGAGGAGCTGGCCCGTCAGCAGATCCGGCAACAGCAGTTAGGTCAGCAGGTGGTGAAAGCGTTGCGTTATCCGCTGTTCATCCTGCTGGTGGCCCTCGCTGTCACCTGCGGCATGCTGCTGTTTGTGCTGCCTGAGTTCGTTGCCGTCTATGACGCCTTTGACGCGCCCCTGCCCGCCTTTACGGCAGCGGTGATGCAGCTATCAGCCCTGCTTCAGGCATGGGGAGGCGTCCTCGCTTTCGGCGTAACGCTGATACTGGCGATTGTGTTTCAGTTGCGACGACGCTCTGCGGAGTGGCAGCGCCGCGAACAGGCGCTTTTGCTGCGCCTCCCGCTGCTTGCCGGATTATGGCGGGGGATGCAGCTGACGCAGATCTACACCATCCTGACGCTGACGCAGCGTGCCGGGTTGACCCTGTTGCAGGGACTGGCCGCCGCAGAAGTGACGCTCTCTGCCCTGCTCTGGCGGGAGGCCATGGCCGCCCTCCAGCAGCACATTGCTCAGGGTCATCCCCTGCATCAGGCATTGATGCATCATTCGCTTTTCACGCCGTTATGTGGTCAGCTGATTCGGGTCGGCGAAGAGGCGGGGGCACTGGATGTGATGCTGGCGCGTCTGGCGGAGTGGCACGAGGCAGAGACCCGCAAACGTGCTGATACCCTGGCGGCGTCGCTGGAGCCGGTGATGATGGTGGTCATTGGCGCTATCGTCGGCTCGCTGGTAGTCGCGATGTATCTGCCCGTATTCGGTCTGGGTGATGCGATGCATTAAGGGGCGCCGGATGCGCCCCGGACGATTACCGGTTGAATACGCGGTTTTCCTGCTCATTGACCCGGATGAAGGTCGTGCGCTTGGTCAGCTCTTTCAGACGCTCAGCCCCGACGTAGGTGCAGGCGGACCGCAAACCTCCCAGAATATCCCGTGCAGTATCAGCCACCGGGCCACGTAGTGGCAGCTTCACCGTTTTACCTTCGGCAGCCCGATACTGGGCGACACCGCCGACATGACGTTTCATCGCCGATTCAGAACTCATGCCGTAAAACAGCATGAAGCTTTCGCCATTTTCTTCGACGACCTGCCCTTCACACTCATCGTGTGCCGCCAGCATGCCTCCCAGCATCACAAAGTCCGCTCCGCCACCAAAAGCTTTCGCAATATCGCCTGGCACCGAACAGCCGCCATCACTGACAATCTGTCCACTTAAGCCATGGGCCGCATCGGCACATTCAATGACGGCAGAAAGCTGCGGATAGCCCACGCCGGTTTTCACCCGGGTCGTGCAGACTGACCCCGGACCGATGCCAACCTTAACGATATCCGCGCCCGACAGAATCAGCTCTTCCACCATCTCCCCTGTCACCACATTACCGGCACAGATGGTTTTCGCCGGGAACATCTCACGAGCGCGCTGCAGAAAATCAACAAAATGCTGCGAGTAGCCGTTGGCCACGTCGATGCAGATAAACTGCAGATCGTCGGACAGCGCCATAATGGCGACCAGCTTGTTCAGATCGTTTTCAGAGGTGCCGGTTGACACCATCACATGCTTCAGAACCGTGGCGGGGACGCGCTGAATAAACG
>NZ_VHIZ01000048.1 GCF_006494375.1 Pantoea anthophila | reverse complement strand
CGCCCGCCACTCCTCCACGCTGTAGTGCTTGTGAACGGCGGTGAGAATATCAAAACTGGCCAGCGCCTCAGCCATTAAAAAGGTGCCGACGGTATCCATGTTGGCCGCGATAATCGGGATGCCGCTCCAGCTCAGGCGGGAGTGCCGGAAGGTGAAGCTGCGTTCCAGCTCGACCTGCGAGCGGCTTTGCAGCGTGGAGCGTTTGGGCCGGATTAAGACATCTTTAAAGCCCAGTTTCAGATCTTCTTCAATACGCATAAACAGTGTCCTGGTAGGTGGCAACAACTCGCCGTTCGCGAAATAAGCACGGTTCCAGTGACGTTATATTACGCGCCTCTGGCGACGCGACAAGACTGCGAATTTCACTTTATTTACGCTACAATCCGTAAAATTTATTGCTGCTTTACTGGTGTGATCTGTCGCTCATTTTTGCGTTTTTTATTCAGATCATTACCCTGAACCTATGTCCATATGAGAAGCCAGGTGAGAAACATGCCCTATACCGTCGCGCTCACAGGAGGAATCGGCAGTGGTAAAAGCACGATAGCCGGAGCCTTTGCTGCGCTTGGTGTGGAAATTATTGATGCTGACCTGATCGCACGCGAAGTGGTCGAGCCGGGCACTCCCGCTCTGCAGGCCATTGAGGCGCGCTTCGGCGCATCGATCGTGACCGGACAGGGAACGCTTGACCGTGCCCGCCTGCGCGAAATTATTTTCCAGCAGCCCGAAGAGAAAAGCTGGTTAAACGCGCTGCTGCACCCGCTGATTAACGCCCGGACGCGACAGCTGATCGCCCAGGCGGCCTCACCTTATGTGCTCTGGGTGGTGCCGCTACTGGTAGAAAATCAGTTACAGCACCAGGCTGATCGGGTGCTGGTCGTGGATGTTGATGAGGAGACGCAGTTAGCCCGTACCCGACAGCGCGATGGGCTCTCCCTGGAGCAGGCGCAACGTATTCTTTCCGCGCAGGCGACGCGCCAGCAGCGCCTCGCCTGCGCGGACGATATTATTGATAACAGTGGCGAGCCCGATGACGCCTTGCCACAGGTTGCCGGACTTCACCAGCGCTACCTCCGGCTGGCGGCAACGAAACAGGATTAATAACATGAGCACACCCGTTCTGTTTGAACACCCACTGAATGAAAAAATGCGGACCTGGCTACGGGTTGAGTTTTTAATTAATCAGTTAGACGAAACGACCCCGCTGGATAAAACCGTCAACGCGCTGACCTTTTTCCGCCTCACCGGCGAGTTGCTCGACATTTTCGAGCGGGGCGATATTCGCACAGAGCTGCTGAAAGAGCTGGAGCGTCAGCAGCAGAAATTACGCGCCTGGGCGGATGTGCCGGGTGTCGATATGACGCGGGTTGATGCCCTGAGCGATAAACTCAAAAGTCAGTCAACCCGGTTGATGAATGCGCCACGGATGGGGCAGCAACTCCGCGAGGATCGTCTCATTGCCCTGGTTCGCCAGCGTCTGAGCATTCCTGGCGGCTGCTGCAGTTTTGATTTGCCGGGTCTGCACATCTGGCTGCATCTGCCACAGGAAGTCCGCGATGCGCAGGTTGAAGCCTGGATGCAGACCCTGGAGCCACTCCATCATGCCCTGGCGATGGTGCTGGATTTGATCCGCCAGTCGGGTTCGTTCCATACGCAGACCAGCCTCAATGGCTTTTATCAGGATAATGCCGAGGATGCCGATCTGCTGCGACTGCAGCTGTCGCTGGACGATGCGCTCTATCCACAGGTGTCCGGCCACAAAAGCCGCTACGCCATTCGTTTTATGCCGCTGGACAGCGAGCGCGGCGAAGTGCCCGCCCGCCTTAACTTCCAGCTGGCCTGTTGTTAGAGGTAACTATGCAGCAAGAAGTCATGACCGTCTCCTGTCCGCAGTGCGGCAAAGAGGTGATCTGGGATGAACTCAGCCCGTTTCGGCCGTTTTGCAGTAAACGCTGTCAGCTTATCGATTTAGGGGAATGGGCTGCCGAAGAGAAACGCATTCCCAGCAGCGATGATATGAACGACAGTGAAAACTGGAGCGAAGAAGATCGCTGACAAAAGGATGGGGCGCACTGCCCCATCCGCTCAGAGCTCGCCGGCGACCAGACGCGCAATCAGCTGATGATTCGCGGCCGGAAATTCGTCGGCGACCAGCGCCTGCTGATCAACCCAGCGCTGCGGCTGCCCCTCTTTACCCCACGGCTCTCCCTTCCAGCCTTCGACCAGAAAGAAATGCAGCGTCACGCGCAGATCGTCATAGGTGTGGTCGGCATGACCAATCGGGCGCGCATCGGTCACTTCAATACCGGTTTCTTCGTGGAGTTCTCTGACGAGCCCCTCTTCCGCGCTTTCGCCCGCTTCAATCTTACCGCCGGGAAACTCCCATTTGTTCGCCATGTAAGACGTTGACGCGCGCTGGGCAAGGAAAATTTGTTTACTGGCATTGCGAATGATGCCAACCGCAACCTGCAGGTGCTTCATGGAAACTGTCCGGTCGTAATGAGTGAGGGCTGATTTTAGAACATGCTATAGCGGAAGTTAACCGCTTTACGTCTGCTCTGGCGAGATGGGCCGCGGGCATAAAAAAAGGAGCCAGCGGCTCCTTTTTCATTAGCATTGCGTATCAGGCGATACGGCCATGACACTGCTTGTATTTCTTACCGGAACCACATGGGCAGGGATCGTTGCGGCCGACTTTACGTTCACCGCTCTGCTCTGCCGCCGGTTCTGCCAGCGCATCCTCTTCTACGTGGCTCAGCTGCTGCTGCTGCGCCAGACGTTCGGCTTCTTCACGACGCTGCTGCTCCATCGCTTCAACCTCTTCAGGCATACGCACCTGAACCTTGCTCAGGGTACTGATCACTTCATACTTCAGTGATTCCAGCATCGCAGCGAACATGGCGAAGGATTCGCGCTTGTACTCCTGCTTCGGATCTTTCTGCGCATAGCCACGCAGATGGATACCCTGACGCAGATAGTCCATCGCAGCCAGATGCTCTTTCCACAGCGAATCCAGCGTCTGGAGCATCACGCCTTTTTCGAAGTTACGCATCATCTCGGCACCGACGATCTCTTCTTTGGCAGCATAGCTCTCGGTCGCGTGGGTCATGATGCGCTCACGCAGCACTTCCTCGTGCAGATCCGGCTCTTTATCCAGCCATTCCGCTATCGGCAGGTTAAGATCGAAGTCGGCGCGCAGACGCTCTTCCAGCCCTGGCACGTCCCACATCTCTTCCAGTGACTGCGGCGGAATGTAGGTATCGATGGTCGCTTTGTAGACATCGTGGCGAATGCTGTTAATGGTTTCGCTCACATCAGAGACATCCAGCAGCTCATTACGCTGGCTGTAGATAGCGCGACGCTGATCGTTTGCCACATCATCATATTCCAGCAGCTGCTTACGAATATCGAAGTTACGGCTTTCAACTTTGCGCTGAGCATTGGCGATCGCTTTGGTGACCCATGGATGCTCAATCGCCTCGCCGGGCTTCATGCCCAGTTTACGCATCATATTTGACACGCGATCGGAGGCAAAAATACGCATCAGCGCATCTTCCATTGAGAGGTAGAAGCGTGAGGAACCGGCATCACCCTGACGACCTGCGCGACCACGCAGCTGGTTGTCGATACGGCGGGACTCGTGACGCTCGGTACCGACGATGTGCAAACCACCTGATGCCAGAACCGCATCGTGACGAACCTTCCAGGCCGCTTTGATCTCTTCGATCTGCGCTTCGGTTGGATTCTCCAGCGCCGCCACATCGGCATGCCAGCTGCCGCCCAGCATAATGTCTGTACCACGACCCGCCATGTTGGTGGCGATCGTTACCGCACCCGGCTGACCCGCCTGCGCCACGATATCCGCTTCGCGGGCGTGGAACTTGGCGTTCAGAACGTTGTGTTTAATACCCGCACGGGTCAGTTCGTTAGAGACCACTTCCGATTTTTCAATCGAGATTGTCCCCACCAGCACCGGCTGACCGTTAGCAGTACGCTCACGGATATCTTCGATAATAGCGTCGATCTTCTCTTTCTCGGTCATGTAGACCAGGTCAGCCAGATCTTTACGTACCATCGGACGGTTGGTCGGCACCACGATAGTGTCGAGTTTATAGATGGAGCTGAATTCGAACGCTTCAGTGTCTGCGGTACCGGTCATACCGGCCAGCTTCTCGTAAATACGGAAGTAGTTCTGGAAAGTGATAGAGGCCAGCGTCTGGTTCTCGTTCTGAATCTCTACCCCTTCTTTCGCTTCAATCGCCTGATGCAGACCATCGGACCAGCGACGACCCTGCATGGTACGGCCGGTGTGTTCATCAACAATCACGACCTCGCCATCTTTGACGATATAGTCCACGTCGCGGGTAAAGAGCGCATGAGCACGCAGCGCCGCCGTAACGTGATGCATCAGCATGATGTTGGTCGGTGAATAGAGTGACTCACCCGCTTCCATGATGCCCTGGCTGACCAGCAGCTCTTCCACCTTAACCAGACCGCGCTCGGACATGTGAGCCTGACGCGCTTTCTCATCGACCCAGAAGTCACCTTCACCCTGATGAGTTTCGTTATCTTCCTTATCCTGACGAACCAGATGAGGGATGATTTTGTTCACTTTGGTGTAGAGGTCAGAACTGTCTTCTGCCGGACCGGAGATAATCAGCGGCGTACGCGCTTCATCGATCAGGATGGAGTCGACCTCATCCACCAGCGCGTAGTGCAGTTTACGCTGTACGCGCTCTTCCGGGCTGAAAGCCATATTGTCGCGCAGGTAGTCGAAGCCATACTCGTTGTTGGTGCCGTAGGTAATGTCTGCAGCGTAGGCTTCGCGCTTCGCTACCGCAGGCAGGCCCGACATGTTGATACCAATGCTCAGGCCAAGAAACTCGAACAGGGGACGGTTGTTTTCCGCATCGCGCTGAGCCAGATAGTCGTTGACGGTCACCACGTGAACGCCTTTGCCGGAGAGTGCGTTCAGGTAGGCTGGCAGGGTCGCGGTCAGGGTTTTACCTTCACCGGTGCGCATCTCAGCGATGCAGCGGTCGTTCAGCACCATGCCGCCAATCAGCTGAACGTCGAAGTGACGCATGCCAAATACACGTTTACTGGCTTCACGCACCGTCGCAAAGGCTTCAGGAATCAGGCTCTCCAGCGATTCGCCTTTTTTCAGGCGCTCGCGGAACTCGTCCGTTTTGGCTTTCAGTTCATCATCAGAGAGCTTCTCGAAATCAGGCTCCATCTTGTTGATGACATCTACCACTTTGCGCATGCGGCGCAGCGTACGATCGTTGCTGCTGCCAAAAACCTTGGTCAATATTTTGCTTAACATAATCAATAGTTTCTCAATTCAGCCGGCGCTTGCCGGACTGCGAAATCTTAACAGAGTGAATAAAACCAAAAATATTAGCAGAACAATCGGGCAGGTCCGGCGCGAATGCCATGCACGCTGGCATGCCACTCAACCCATGAGCGGGTTACGGCGGTGAAAAGCGGGGGTGCCGTCATCAGCTGCGGGGCGGTAGGCCGCGCAGAATGAGACGTCAGTAAGTTATGCAGTGAATCAATCAGCGCCAGCTTTTGTGCCGCCAGCGGTAAAATCTGTGGCTCCGCCTGGGCCTGTGGCGCCAGCGTAAACGAAAGATGACGGATAACCGTACGGATGGCGTGCTGATGCCAGTAATCCACGCTGAAGCTGGGACGGCGGGACGCTTCCTGAAGCCGTATCAGGTGGTCAAAACGTGTGGCACTGCCCAGAAAAAGGCTGCTGGCCGGAGATTCTGAAGAGGTGCTGAGTTCGGAGTTTTGCGCACAGGCTGGCAGGCCAAAGCTGGCCGCGACCATCCCTAACAGGAGATGGGGCCAGAAATAGCGTCTACCCAATTGTCGCCAGCGCTGAAGAATCCCGATCACACCCTTTCCATTGCGCATGCTCCTGCGCCTTTGTTTTCGTTCAACCGCCGCATGCTGCAACGGATTTCGGCCTGTAAAAGCGCCACAGATAGTATCATTAATGTGGGGCATCCACACCTGAGATTAAAGTGGCGGTGTGAGAAAAGGCGAGCGATTGTTCAGCAATTCAGCAGAACAGACAAGGCGTTACGAGAGCGGTCACACTATTGCGACGGATAAGATGGGGGCAATAAAAAACGGCTGGCGCCGCTGACCGGAGAGGGTGTCAGCATAACCAGCCGTTTCGCGTTCCGGGGTAATTAAGCCAGAACCAGATTCGGTGCTTTGAATGCCAGCGGCAGTTCAGCTTCGTCTTCGAAGGTTGCCCATTCCCAGGCTTCCTGCTTAGCCAGAACCGCTTGCAGCAGCTTGTTGTTCAGTGCGTGGCCTGATTTGAATGCAGTAAATGCACCAATGATGTTGTGACCACACATAAACAGGTCGCCGATAGCGTCCAGCATTTTGTGACGGACAAACTCGTCTTCAAAACGCAGGCCTTCTTCATTCAGTACGCGGAAATCATCCAGACCTATCGCACAATCTAAGCTACCGCCCAGGCACAGGCCTTTAGACTGCAGATATTCGATTTCACGCATAAAGCCAAATGTACGCGCCCGGCTGATCTGACGAACAAAGGCATCAGCAGAGAAGTTCATCGCATAACGCTGTGAGCTGGAATCGATAGCCGGGTGTTTGAAGTCGATGGTGAAATCAAGCGAGAAACCGTTGTACGGTTTGATCTCGGCCCATTTATCACCCTCTTCCACACGCACGGTCTGCTTAACGCGCACGAATTTCTTCGCGCTGTTGAGCTGCTCGATACCCGCATCCATCAGCAGATAGATAAACGGTGCTGCGCTGCCATCCATGATCGGGATTTCCGGAGCATCGACTTCAACAATAATGTTATCGATACCCAGACCGGCCAGGGCGGCATTGAGGTGTTCGACCGTTGAAATACGCACGCCGTCATCATTCACCAGGCAGGTACTCAGCATGGTGTCGCGCACGTATTTTGCATCAGCCGGAAAATCTACCGGTGGATTCAAGTCGGTGCGACGATAGATGACCCCGGTGTTAGCCGACGCAGGGCGTAATGTCAGGGTGACTTTTTTGCCGGTATGCAAACCGACACCCGTCGCCTGAACAATACGTTTTAATGTCCTTTGTTTGATCATCGCATTATCTCGCAATATTACCTTTCCGACCGCCAGTATACTTTACCAGCGGGCAGACACTTTAGCACAAAGAGCGGAGAACCCCAATTATAGGGTTAATCCTAATCGGCCTGCTTGCGTAAAAAGGCCGGAATATCAAGATAGTCGGGCTCTTTGTTCGACTGCGCAGCCTGGTCGTTAACCACTTTAGCAGCGGGTTTCTGCTCCTGCGGCAGCGGTGACATACCGTGCTGCTGATAGCGATGATCCATCACAGGCTGGCTGGCTGGCTTGTTAGTGACCAGCGTAATTTCCGGACGCTTGTCCATGCCGATACCGGTTGCCACCACGGTGACGCGCAGTTCGTCGTTCATTTCCGGATCCAGCGAGGTGCCGATAACCACGGTTGCGTTGTCAGAGGCGAAGGCGCGGATGGTGTTACCCACGGTTTCGAACTCATCCAGACGCAGATCGAAGCCTGCCGTAATGTTGACCAGCACGCCACGTGCACCAGACAGGTCGATATCTTCCAGCAGTGGGCTGGAGATCGCCATTTCAGCCGCTTCTTCCGCGCGATCTTCACCGCACGCAACGCCTGAACCCATCATCGCATAGCCCATTTCAGACATGACGGTACGCACGTCAGCAAAGTCGACGTTCATCAGGCCCGGACGGGTGATCAGCTCGGCAATACCCTGGACTGCACCTTTCAGCACGTCGTTGGCTGCGCCAAACGCATCCAGCAGGGAGATGCCGCGACCCAGCACTTTCAGCAGCTTGTCGTTAGGAATGGTGATCAGTGAATCGACATGCTTAGAGAGTTCAGCGATCCCCTGCTCGGCAAACGCCATGCGTTTTTTGCCTTCGAAGTTGAACGGCTTAGTGACCACGGCCACCGTCAGGATGCCTAAATCCTTTGCCACTTCAGCCACGACAGGCGCTGCACCGGTACCGGTACCGCCGCCCATGCCGGCTGCGATGAACACCATGTCTGCCCCTTCCAGCGCAGAACGCAGTGCTTCGCGATCTTCTTCTGCAGAGTTACGGCCCACTTCCGGGTTCGCACCCGCACCCAGACCTTTGGTAATGTTGTTACCGATCTGGATCGTCTGGCCGACCGCTGTTTTACGCAGCGCCTGAGCGTCGGTATTCACAGCAAAGAATTCCACACCTTCGATACGCTCGCGTACCATGTGCTCTACGGCGTTACCGCCGCCGCCACCGACGCCGATGACTTTAATCACCGCGTCGTTGGTTAATTCCATAGGTTCAAACATGATTTCTCTCCGTTATGTGCCTGTCGCCTGGAGATCACTAAAGAAAACAGCATGATCTCCTTTCACAAAAATTAAAACTCTTTTTTTAACCAACTGTTAAAACGCTTGAACCAGTTACCTACTGAGACACGCTTTTCGGTCTCTGCATCACCGTTCATGTGCGACTCTTTGCCGTAGTGCAGCAGTCCCACCGCGGTGGAGTAGTACGATTCCTGCGCATAATCAGTCAGGCCAGTAATATTCAGCGGCTGTCCGATACGCACCTGCGTATGGAATACGCGTTGCGCACAGGCCGCCAGTCCTTCAATTTGCGCGGCGCCACCGGTCAGGACAATGCCTGCGGCTAAGTGGTGCTTCACGCCCTGCTGACGCAGTTGTTCCTGTAACTGCAGAATCTCGTCGTTGACCAGATTCAAAAGTTCGGTATAACGCGGCTCAATCACCTCTGCCAGCGTCTGACGCTGCAGGCTGCGCGGTGGACGTCCGCCCACGCTTGGCACTTCAACGTTCTCATCTTTGCCGACAATCGATCCCAGCGCACAGCCATGCCGCACTTTAATCGCCTCCGCATCGGTTGGCGGTGTGCCAAACGCATAGGCGATATCGCTGGTGACGACGTTGCCCGCATACGGTATGACCTTAGTGTGCCGTAAAGCGCCGCCGGTATATACGGCAATGTCCATTGTACCGCCACCAATGTCGACAACACACACGCCCAGCTCACGTTCGTCTTCCGTTAAAACGGCAAAACTGGAGGCGAGGCCGGCAAAAATCAGCTGATCGACTTTCAGCCCGCACCGCTCAACGGCTTTCACGATGTTCTTCGCCATGTCGTTGTGACAGGTGATCAGGTGCACTTTCGCCTGCATACGCACGCCGGAAAGTCCGACCGGGTTCTTAATCCCTTCCTGATAGTCGATGGCATATTCCTGAGGAATCACGTGCAGGATGCGATGCTCATCACGCACACGCACCGATTTGGCGGTATGCACGACGTTCTCCACATCATCCTGAGTCACTTCCTCTTCCGAAATCGGAACCATCCCGATTTCGTTCTGACAACTGATATGTTTGCCCGATAAAGCAAGGTAGACAGAGGAGATCTGGCAATCTGCCATCAGCTCAGCCTGGTCGATGGCACGCTGAACGCATTTCACCACCGACTCAAGGTCGTTTACGCCACCTTTATCCATACCGCGGGAGGGACAGCTGCCCACCCCAATAATGTTGACCATACCATCGGGCAGAATTTCCCCAACCAGGGCGGCGACCTTCGCAGTGCCGATTTCGAGTCCAACTACCAGTTTTCTGTCCGTTGCCTTGATCATTGTTGTTTAGCCTGTGCCTGGTTCTGTTGCTGATTACTGTCCTGTGGCTCCATCACAACCGGTGTCCAGCCAACAGAAGCGCCCGAGTCGTATCGCAAATCCACGTAGCTGATACGTTTGCTCTCGTTCTGACCTTGCTGTTCCAGCACCGGGTAGAGCTCAATAAAGCGATTCAGTCGTTTCATGGTGTCGCTGCGGCCCAGCTCGATACGAACATCATCGCTGGTGACCAGCTGCCATGAACGCCGGGCCGTCATCGACGCCACCTTCAGAGTAAACTTCCGGGCTTTCAGCACATCATCCATGCTGTGATAGCCCGCCAGGACCTCTTTCTCACTCCCTTCAGGTCCATACAGCATTGGCAACGTCTCTTTACCAATGTGGCTGGCAGGCACACTGAAGGAAACCCCATCAGCATCCACCATATGCACATCGTTCCAGCGCGCCACTGGCGTGTACTCCACCAGATGAATCTTTAGCTCGTCCGGCCACTGTTTACGCACGCTGACCTGCTTAATCCACGGCAGCCGCTCGATCTGCTGCTGCAGGATGTCGACATTCTGCGACATAAAGGTGCCCGGTGGGCCAAGCGACAGGATCGCCTGGCGGATATCATCGTGCGTGGTGTAGTGCGTCTGCCCCGTTACCACCAGTCTGGATAACGGCAACCGGGACGCATCATTCATCCACTTCAGCACCACCAGCCCGCCGGAAATCATAATCCCGATGACGATCAGCAGGAAAACAATACCGAACAGTCGGGCTCCGTTACTGCGCCCGGTGCGAGTACGCTCCTGCGGTTCACGGTTTCGAACTCTCATCGCCGCCTGTGACATATCAGTCGGCCAGCTCCAGAATATGGGCAACCAGCTGCGGGAAACGCATACCCGCCTGTTTCGCCGCCATCGGAACCAGACTGTGGCTGGTCATGCCCGGTGAGGTGTTGGCTTCCAGCAGCTGAAAGTTCCCCTCTCCGTCGGTCATCACATCAACCCGTCCCCAGCCACGGCATCCCAGCGCACGCCAGGCTGCCAGCACCAGCTGCTGCAATTCTGCTTCCCGTTCGGCACTTAAATCGGCCGGACAGAGATACTGAGTATCGTCAGAAATGTATTTAGCTTCATAGTCATAGAACTCGCTGGCGCTCTTAATTTCAATGGCAGGCAGAATACGATCGCCCACAATTGCGACGGTATACTCCGCGCCGCTGAGAAACGCCTCGACCAGCACGTCATTGTCGTGCTTAAACGCCAGTTCCAGTGCAGCAGGCAGCGCGCTCAGATCGTTGACCCGGCTGATGCCCACGCTGGAGCCTTCACAGGCTGGCTTAACAAACAGTGGCAGGCCAAGCGCCGCAATCGCCGCGTCGCTCTCGGCATCCAGCCCGGCAGCAAACTGCTGACGCGTCAGCCAGACAAAGCGTCCTGAAGGTAAGCCGCGCCCCTGCCACAGCAGTTTGGTGCGCAGCTTGTCCATGGTGACGGCTGAGGCCATCACGCCGCTGCCCGTGTAGGGCAGTTGAAGAAACTCCAGTACCGCCTGTAGCGAGCCATCTTCGCCACCCCGGCCATGCAGAGCGATAAAGGCTTTGGTAAAGCCCTGCTCTTTCAGCGTGAGAACCGAAACATCACGGGTATCGATGCCATGTGCATCAATGCCCATTTCCCGTAATCCGGCTAACACAGCCTGACCCGAGTTAAGCGACACCTCACGCTCTGCCGAGGTACCGCCCATTAATACGGCAACTTTATCCGCCATGACGATCCTCCGCTTTCTGCTCCGGCTGGAGCTTCGCGTCAGCCAGCTTGCGGGCAACCTTGCCGACGTTACCGGCTCCCTGCACCAGAATCAGATCGTTGCCTGACAGCAGCGGTGCCAGCATCTCCGGCAGCGCGTCATGTTCCGGCACCAGAATCGGATCCACTTTGCCCCGATTGCGAATCGCACGGCAGAGCGAACGGCTGTCTGCGCCCGGAATGGCCGTCTCACCGGCAGAGTAGACATCCAGCATCAGCAGGACATCGACATGTGACAGCACGTTGGCGAAATCATCGAAGAGATCGCGGGTTCGGCTGAAACGGTGCGGCTGAAATACCATGACCAGTTTTTTGTCCGGCCAGCCTGCACGTGCCGCTTTGATCGTCGCCTCAACTTCAGTCGGGTGATGACCATAGTCATCCACCAGCATTGCGCTGCCCGGCTGCCCGTTTACCGGTTCGGTCGGGAACTCACCCAGCAGATCAAAGCGACGGCCCGTGCCCTGGAAGCTCTCCAGCGCGGCCAGAATGGCGTTGTCTTCAATGCCCTCTTCACTGGCGACGGCAACCGCGGCGGCCGCATTCAGCGCGTTGTGGCGGCCCGGTGCGTTCAGCGTAATCTGCAGCGGCGCTTTATCCTGACGGATCAGGGTGAAATGTCCCTGCGCACCACTCTGCTCATAATTCTCAATGCGCAGGTCAGCGTCATCACTGAAACCGTAGGTGGTAATGTGCCGTCCTACACGTGGGATCAGATCGCGGATCACCGCATCATCCACGCACATCACTGCGCGACCGTAAAACGGCAGGTTGTGCAGGAAGTTAATAAAGGTCTGCTTCAGGTTCTCAAAATCGCCCTGATAGGTGTCCATGTGGTCCGCTTCGATGTTGGTTACAATCGCCACCATCGGCTGCAGATGCAGGAACGACGCGTCACTCTCATCCGCTTCGGCAATCAGATAGCGGCTGTTGCCCAGACGGGCATGGGTGCCTGCTGCTTTGACCAGTCCGCCGTTCACAAAGGTCGGATCCAGCCCGGCTTCCGCATAAATGCTTGAGACCATCGCCGTGGTGGTGGTTTTGCCATGGGTGCCCGCAACGGCGATGCCGTGACGGAATCGCATCAGCTCCGCCAGCATCTCCGCGCGACGAATGACCGGAATGCGCTGTTCACGCGCCGCCACCAGTTCAGGGTTATCCTGTGAAACCGCGCTGGAAACCACCACCACGCTGGCATCGTTCACGTTTTCAGGGCGATGGTTAAAATAGATGGTCGCACCCAGCGCTATCAGGTTCTGCGTCACCGGGTTAGGGGCCAGATCTGAACCGCTGATATGGTAGCCTTCATTTGCTAACACTTCGGCAATACCGCCCATGCCAGCACCACCGATGCCGACAAAGTGGATGTGCCGGACGCGACGCATCTCGGGCACGATAGAACGCAGTTTTGCCAATTGTTGTGTATTCATCGCTCTCAATTACCTGCTCTTTCAGTTTGTACCCGGCCCGGGTACAGGTCAGACACGCTGACCGGAATGATTACTTTGCGGCGCGAGCCACTTCCTGTGCGACCCGATCGGTCGCATCGGGGATCGCCACCTGACGGGCCTGCTCAGCCATCGTCAACAGGGTTGCGCGATCCCAGTGGCGTAGCAGATCCGCTACGGCCTCCGCAGTAAACTGCGGCTGCTCAAAAATTCTGGCGGCGCCCGCTTTTTCCAGCGGCAGCGCGTTCCAGTACTGCTGGCGATCCTTGTGCTGAAACGGCACGAAAATCGCCGGTAAACCAGCGGCAGCGACTTCACTCACGGTTAACGCTCCGGAGCGGCAGACCACCACATCGGCCCAGGCATAGGCCGCCGCCATATCATCGATAAACTCGGTGACCCTGTGCTGCGTCTGACCCGCCTGCTGATAGGCTTTTTCCGTTTCGGGCAGCGCCCCTTTACCGGTCTGATGCCACAGGGTGATCTCATCACCCACCAGCGCCGCAATCTGCGGCAGCGTCTGATTCAGTATCCGTGCGCCCTGACTGCCGCCAATCACCAGCACCCGGATCGGGCCTGACCGGTCGGCCAGCCGTTGTGCCGGCAGAGGCAGCGCCAGCACATCCGTACGCACCGGATTGCCCACCACATCGGCAGCAGGAAAAGCCCCCGGAAACGCCTGCAGCACTTTGGTGGCAATTTTCGCCAGCCATTTGTTAGTCAGTCCGGCAATCCCGTTCTGCTCATGCAGTACCACCGGAATGCCGCAACTCCAGGCCGCCAGGCCACCGGGACCGGAAACGTAGCCGCCCATGCCCAGCACAACATCGGGCTGCCAGGCTTTCATAATGCGGCGCGCCTGACGCCATGCATTGAAGATGCGCATGGGCGCCAGCAGCAGCGCTTTCAGGCCTTTACCACGCAGTCCACTGATGCGGATAAAGTCGATCTCAATGCCGTGCTTCGGCACCAGATCGGCCTCCATGCGGTCGGCGGTGCCTAACCAGCGAACCTGCCAGCCCTGTTCCATCAGATGATGGGCGACAGCCAGACCGGGAAAAACATGTCCGCCGGTTCCGCCTGCCATCACCATCAATCGCTTACCGCTCATCGACCACCTCGGGTAAACGCCTGCGCTTTCGCCAGGCGCGTTTCATAATCTATGCGTAATAAAAAGACGATGGCGGTCGACATAATGATCAGACTCGAACCACCGTAACTGATCAGCGGTAAGGTCAGGCCTTTAGTCGGTAACATACCGGCTGCAGCCCCGACGTTAACCAGCGCCTGGAAGCTGAACCAGACGCCAATTGAACAGGCTAAAAAGCCGGAAAAACGCTGATCCAGCTCCAGCGCACGTCGGCCAATCGACATCGCACGAAAAGCGACGAAGAATACCATTAAAAGTGCCAATACCACACCGATGTAACCGAGTTCTTCCCCTATGATGGCGAAAATAAAGTCGGTGTGCGCCTCCGGCAGATATTCCAGCTTTTGCACGGAGTTACCGAGTCCCTGTCCCCAGAACTCACCGCGGCCAAAGGCCATCAGCGACTGGGTCAGCTGGTAGCCACTCCCAAACGGATCTTCCCAGGGATTCCAGAACGACGTCACGCGGCGCATACGGTAGGGTTCTGCAATGATAAGCAGGATCACCGCAAAGATACCGGAGCCGATAATCGCCATGAACTGCCACAGCTTGGCCCCCGCCAGGAAGAGCATCGCCAGCGTCGTAACAAACAGTACCACCACCGTTCCCAGGTCGGGCTGCGCCAGCAGTAACACCGCCAGCACGACCATGACGCCCATCGGTTTACAGAAGCCCCAGAAGTTATTACGCACCTCTTCCACTTTGCGCACCAGATAACTGGCGAGATAGCAGAACAGGGAGAGCTTCGACAGCTCCGCAGGTTGGATACGCAGCGGACCCAGCGCAATCCAGCGCGATGCACCGTTAACCGAGCTGCCGACCACCAGAACAATCAGCAGCATGACGATCGTGACCATCAGCATCACGTTGCTGTAGCGCTGCCAGAAATCCATCGGCACCCGCAGCGTGACCAGCGCCATGCCCAGCGCCAGCGCAATGTAGAAGGCGTCACGCTTGGCAAAGTAAAAGAGATCGTCATTCAGACGCTGACCGACAGGCATAGAGGCCGAGGTCACCATCACAAAACCAATCACTGCCAGACCGAGCGTCAGCCATAACAGCGTGCGGTCATAGAGCACCAGTGAAGTGTCATCACTTTCACGCGCTCCCATGACCCAATCTTTCAGGCGTCCTGAGAAATAGTGAGCCAGTCCGGCGCCAGGAATACGCATCAGCTCAGCTCCTTCGCCAGCTGCGCAAACTGATCGCCGCGCTGCTCAAAGTTACGGAACTGATCAAGGCTGGCACAGGCGGGCGACAGCAGAACCATATCGCCGGATTTAACCTGAGGCGCGATCTGCTCCATTGCCTGACGCATCGTCTCCGTGCGTACGGCGATCTCAGGACGCAGCGCCGCCAGCGCATCGCCATCGCGGCCAAAACAGTAGAGACGCACATTGTCACCCTGCAGCCAGGGGACCAGCGGCGTAAAGTCGGCTGATTTGCCATCGCCGCCCATCAGCAGCCATAACGTGCCGTTCACCTGCAGACCATTCAGTGCCGCTTCGGTGCTGCCAACATTGGTGGCTTTAGAGTCGTTAATCCAGCGCACGCCCTGATGCTCATGCACCAGCTGGAAGCGATGTGCCAGACCGTTAAAATGCGTTAAAGCGGCCAGGCTGGAGGCGCGTGGCAACCCTACGGCATCAGCCAGGGCCAGCGCCGCCAGTGCATTGGTGTAGTTGTGCTGGCCGGTCATTTTCATTTCAGCGGTGTTCAGCACCTTCTCACCCTTCACCCGCAGCCAGATACTGCCCTGCTGCTTGTTAAGGTGATAGTCACCGAAATCGATGCCAAAGCTGACACAACGGGTGTCCGCCCCGCGAACCGGCATCGTTAGGGCGTCATCGGCGTTAACGATGCAGGTCTGCGCGTTCTCGTAAACCCGCAGTTTGGCGGCACGATACTGCTGCATCCCCAGCGGATAGCGATCCATATGATCTTCGCTGACGTTCAGCACGGTTGCCGCCGCGGCTTTCAGGCTGTGCGTAGTCTCAAGCTGAAAGCTGGAGAGCTCCAGCACGTAGAGCTGCGCCGGAGACTGCAGCAGGCTCAGTGCGGGCAGACCGATGTTGCCGCCCACACCCACTTGCCAGCCTGCGGCTTTGGCCATCTCGCCCACCAGCGTCGTCACCGTGCTTTTGCCGTTGGAACCGGTAATCGCCACGACAGGCGCCTGCGCCTCGCGGCAAAACAGCTCGATGTCGCCGACGATTTCGATACCGGCATCTGCTGCTTCGCTGAGAAGCGGATGCGCCAGCGCGATACCCGGACTGGCAACGATCAGATCGGAGGTCAGCAGCCAGTCGCCGTTAAGACCGCCCAGATGGCGTTCAACCTGCCCGGGCAATTTATCCAGCCCCGGCGGCGAGACACGGGTATCCATCACGCGAGGCGTTACGCCCTGCGCCAGAAAGAAATCAACACAGGAGAGCCCGGTCAGGCCCAGCCCGATGATGACGACTTTTCTACCCCGATAGTCAGCCATGATTAACGCACCTTCAGCGTGGCCAGGCCAATCAGCACCAGCATTAGCGAAATAATCCAGAAGCGCACAATCACGCGCGGTTCCGGCCAGCCTTTCAGTTCATAGTGGTGATGGATCGGCGCCATGCGGAAAATACGCTGACCGCGCAGCTTGAACGATCCCACCTGCAGGATCACCGACAGCGTCTCAACCACAAACACGCCGCCCATGATCACCAGTAAAAATTCCTGACGCAGTAACACCGCGATGGTTCCGAGCGCGCCGCCCAGTGCCAGCGAGCCCACGTCCCCCATAAAGACCTGTGCCGGGTAGGTGTTGAACCACAGAAAGCCCAGCCCTGCCCCGACGATAGCGGTGCAGACAATCACCAGTTCACCGGCATGACGCAGGTAAGGGATATGCAGATATTCTGCGAATTTCACGTTACCCGTTGCCCAGGCAACAAGCGCGAAGCCGGCCGCTACAAAGACGGTCGGCATAATCGCCAGACCATCCAGGCCATCGGTCAGGTTAACCGCATTACCCGTTCCGACAATCACAAAGTAGGCCAGCAGCACATAAAAGAGGCCGAGCTGCGGCATGATGTCTTTGAAAAATGGCACCACCAGCTGGGTCGCCGGCGTATCTTTGCCTGCCGCATACAGCGCGAACGCCACGCCCAGCGAAATCACCGACATCCAGAAATATTTCCAGCGGGCGATGAGTCCCTTCGTGTCTTTACGTACGACTTTGCGGTAGTCGTCGACAAAGCCGATGATGCCAAAGCCGATTAACACCACCAGCACACACCAGACATACGGATTCGACGGATAGGCCCACATCAGCACCGAAATGGTGATGGAGGTCAGGATCATGATGCCGCCCATGGTCGGCGTGCCGCGCTTGCTGAAGTGAGACTCCGGGCCATCGTTGCGGACAACCTGACCGATCTGTAACTTCTGCAGCCAGGCGATCAGGCGCGGTCCCATCCAGAGCGAGATAAATAACGCGGTCAGCAGGCTGACAATGGCGCGAAACGTCAGATAGGAAAAGACGTTAAAACCGGAATATAAAGCGACCAGATGCTCGGCCAGCCAAACTAACATGTTCCTTTCTCCTGTAAGCTCTGTACTACCTGCTCCATGGCGGCACTACGCGAACCTTTTATCAAGACAGTAATTTCTGAGTGTTCGGACAACAGCTGGCGTAAACGTTCAGTCAGCGCCGTCTTATCGCTGAAATGTTCGCCAGCTTTGCTGCTTTCGCTGATGAAATGGCTGAATCTGCCGGTCGTCAGCACGCGATCAATGCCTGCGTCACGTGCCGCCTCGCCGACTTCGCGGTGACACTGTTCGGTCTCGTCGCCCAGCTCGGCCATATCCCCCGCCACCAGCACCCGATAGCCCGGCATCTCGGACAGAACCTGAACCGCTGCGGTCATTGAACCGACGTTAGCGTTGTAGCTGTCATCCAGCAGCAGCTGCTGCGCAGAGAGGCGCACCGGGAACAGACGGCCAGGCACCGACTGCAGGCTTTTCAGCCCCTGCTGAACGGCGCTCAGCGGCGCGTCCACTGACAGGGCCAGGGCCGCAGCGGCCAGGGCATTAGCGATGTTATGGCGACCCGGCAGCGGCAGAACGATCTCCACTTCGCCACGCGGAGTCACCATGACAAAATGGGTACCGTCCTGAGCAATGCGGATATCGCGGGCGGAGAAGTCGCACCCTGCCGCCTGCGGTGCAAAGCGCCACACGGTTTTATCCTGCAGATTCGCCTGCCACTTTGGCCAGTCATTGCTCTCGGCATTCAGAATCGCAATGCCGTGCGGCGGTAAGCCCTGAAAAATTTCGCCTTTGGCTTTGGCAACGCCCGCCAGTGAACCAAAGCCTTCCAGATGTGCTGCCGCCAGGTTGTTAACCAGCGCACTCTCCGGCCGAACCAGATCGGTGGTATAGGCGATCTCGCCCTGATGATTCGCGCCCAGCTCGATCACCGCATACTGATGTTCAGGTGTCAGGCGCAGCAGCGTCATCGGGACGCCATAGTCGTTATTGAGATTACCGGCGGTATAGAGCGTTTCACCGCACTGACGCAGAATCGCCGCGGTCATCTCTTTCACCGAGGTTTTCCCGGAAGAGCCGGTCAGCGCCACGACGCGGGCGGTCGACTGCTGGCGAACCCAGGCCCCCAGTCTGCCAAAGGCGAGACGGGTATCCTCAACGACCACCTGCGGTACAGCGACAGATAAATGCTGACTGACCAGCAGCGCCTGTGCGCCATTCGCAATCGCATCGCCGACAAAGTCATGCGCATCAAAACGCTCACCCACCAGCGCGACAAACAGGCTGCCAGCCGTCACCTTGCGGGTATCTGTGGTGACCTCGTTCAGAGTGAGGTCACTGCCGTAAAGCGTGCCGCCGGTGATCTGTGCCAGGGTCTGTAATGAAACCGGAATCATGCTGTGCCTCCCAGCAGAGCCGCGACCGTTGCACGGTCGGAGTAATCAAGCCGGTGTGTACCGATGATCTGATAATCTTCGTGGCCCTTGCCCGCGACCAGCACGATGTCGTCAGGTTGCGCCTGCATAATGGTGTTAGTCACCGCCTGCGCACGACCGGAGACCACACGGGCGCGGCCCGGGTTCAGCAAACCGGTCAGAATATCGTTGACGATGGCCTGCGGATCTTCACTGCGCGGGTTGTCATCGGTAATCACCACCACATCGGCAAACTGCTCGGCAATCGCCCCCATTAACGGGCGTTTCCCTTTGTCACGATCGCCACCGCAGCCAAACAGGCACCACAGTTTCCCTGTGCAGTGCAGGCGTGCCGCTTCCAGCGCTTTTTCCAGCGCGTCTGGCGTGTGAGCGTAATCGACCACGACCGTGGGTTTACCTGCGGCACTGAACACTTCCATACGCCCGTTGACCGGCTGTAACCGGGGGGCGGCGTCGATCAGCGTCGCCAGCGGATAGTCGAGCGCCAGCAGGGTCGCCAGCGCCAGCATCAGATTGCTGACATTGAATGCGCCCATCAGCGGGCTGGCAATGTCGCCATTGCCCCAGCTGGAGCTGAAACGGATATGGGCGCCGTTGTCGTGGTACTCCACCGCGTCGGCTTTCAGCCAGCGGCCATGGCAACCCGGCTGGAGGTTATTCTCCATGGTGACTGCGACCGCATCCGGTAAGCGCGCGAGCCAGCGACGCCCCACTTCATCATCTGCGTTGAGGATCGCCTGACCGACCTGATGCTCGGAGAAGAGCAGCCATTTGGCGGACTCGTAGCTCTCCATGTCACCGTGATAGTCGAGGTGATCGCGGCTGAGATTGGTGAAGACCGCAGCGGCAAACGGCAGCGCCGCGACGCGATGCTGAACCAGCCCGTGTGAGGAGACTTCCATGGCGGTCAGGGTCGCCCCTTTTTCAGCCAGATCGTGCAGCAGATGCTGTACGTCTACCGCAGAGCCGGTAGTATTTTCGGCGGCGGCCAGCTGGCCTACCAGGCCGTTGCCGACCGTGCCCATGACCGCGCTGGTTTCACCCAGCAGCATTGCCCACTGCGCCAGTAACTGCGTGGTGGTGGTTTTGCCGTTGGTGCCGGTCACGCCGATCAGCTTCTGTTTTTCACCTGGCTGCTGGTAAAAGCGTCCGGCTAATGCCGAAAGACGCTGATGCAGCTGCGCCAGATAGATAACCGGCACGCCGTGCATCTCACGGATTTCACCGTCGGCGGCTTCGCCTTCGGCTTCCGCCACAACCGCAGCGACGCCCTGCGCAATCGCCTGCGGGATAAAGCGGCGTCCATCAACCTGATGGCCTGAAACAGCGACAAACAGATCGCCAGAAGCCGCAAGGCGGCTGTCCAGGGTCATGTCACGCAGTGGGCGCGCCGGCGCGCCTGGCACCCAGGGGCCGAGTAAGTCGCGCAGGTTACGATCTGTCACTTGATTCCTCACTTCTGTTAGTCACCAGCTCGTTTTTGTCATTGGTCGGTAACGCATCCGGTTCGATGTTCATGGTGCGCAGTACGCCGCCCATGATGGCACCAAACACCGGAGCAGAAACCGCACCACCATAATATTTGCCGGCCTGGGGATCGTTGATCACCACCACCAGCGCGAACCGAGGATGACTGGCAGGTGCAACACCTGCGGTATAGGCGATGTATTTGTTGACGTAGCGACCATCCGGCCCGACTTTTTTCGCCGTACCGGTTTTTATCGCAATGCGATAGCCCTTGATGGCCGCTTTGACACCGCCGCCACCGGGCAGCGCCACGCTTTCCATCATATGCATCACGGTTTTCACCAGCGACTCATCGAAAACGCGCTCTCCCGCGACGGGCGGGTCGACTTTGGTAATCGACAGCGGGCGATTAATGCCATAGCTGCCAATGGTTGCGTAGACTCGCGCTAACTGTAACGGCGTCACCATTAGCCCGTAGCCGAAAGAGAAGGTGGCCCTCTCTATGTCAGACCACCGTTGTTTTTTAGGGTATAAGCCACTGCTTTCCCCGACCAGCCCCAAATTGGTCGGTTTGCCCAGTCCAAAACGCGAGTAAGTTTCTACCAGCGCTGAGGAGGGCATCGCTAACGCCAGACGTGAAACCCCGACGTTACTCGACTTCTGCAGAACCCCTGTCAGGGTCAATTCGTTGTAGCGCGCCACATCTTTGATCTCATGACCATTGACGCGGTACGGCACGGTATTCAGAACGCTGTTCTCTCTGACCACGCCGCGTTGCAGCGCCGTCATCACCACCATCGGCTTCACGGTTGAGCCAGGCTCGAAAATGTCGGTGATGGCGCGGTTGCGCATCAGATCTTTGGAGGTATTACTGAGATTGTTCGGGTTGTAAGCCGGGCTGTTAGCCATCGCCAGCACTTCACCGGTGTTCACATCCACCAGCACCGCCGTGCCCGACTCCGCTTTGTTGAACGCCACGGCGTTATTCAGTTCGCGGTAAACCAGCGCCTGCAGACGTTCATCAATGCTCAGTGTCAGGTTGTGGGCCGCCCGGCTGTCGACGGAAGAGATATCTTCGATGACCCGACCGTAACGGTCTTTACGCACCGTTCGTTCGCCCGGCGCACCGGTCAGCCACTTATCAAAGCTCTTCTCGATGCCTTCAATACCCTGTCCGTCGATATTGGTAAAACCAATCAGATGGGAGGTGACCTGCCCGGCAGGATAGTAGCGGCGCGACTCTTCGCGCAGATGAATACCGGGAAGTTTGAGTTTTTTAACGTACTCGCCGATAGCCGGATTGACCTGGCGCGCCAGATAGACGAAGCGGCCTTTCGGGTTGGCGTTAACACGCGCCGCCAGCTGATCCAGCGGAATCGAAAGCGCATCGGAGAGCGCCTTCCAGCGGCTGTCCAGTGTGACGCCGCCGCCGGCGTGGAGCTCTTTGGGATCGGCCCAGATGGCATTTACCGGGACACTGACGGCGAGCGGGCGTCCGGCTCGATCGCTGATCATCCCGCGCGACGTCGGCACCGCCTGCACGCGCAGCGAGCGAAGATCACCCTCTTTGACCAGCTTGCCTGGATTGATCACCTGCAGCCAGGCAACGCGTGACAGCAGTCCACCCAGCGCCAGCAAAATACAGCCGCACAGCAACGCAAAACGCCAGCTTACAAAGCTGGCCTTATCTTCCGGTTTCTTTAACTTCAGCGTTCTGCCTGTACCGCTCATTCGCTATCTGAGGTCCTTATTTCTGCACCACGATATTTTCTTGTGAAGGATCAACGTGCTGCAGCTGCAGCTTCTCGGTGGCGATGCGTTCGACACGGCTGTGATCGCCCAGCGCATTCTCTTCCAGAATCAGGTTGCGCCATTCGATATCCAGCGCGTCGCGCTCCAGTACCAGCTGTTCACGCTGTGCGGTTAACAGTCGGGTTTTATGGGTGGTGGTGACCACCAGCACGGCAGAAACCACCACAGCGATCAGCAACAGCACCGGGATCTTGCCCTTTCGCAGCAGATCCCCGCCGATGACGGCGGGCAGACTGTGACGCTCATTACCGATCATGCGTCGGTTTTCTCCGCAATACGTAATACCGAACTGCGCGCGCGCGGGTTCTCAGAAACTTCGGCATCGCCCGGCGACATTTTGCCGAGTAATTTCAGTTCACGACCGCCCAGGGCACGCAGCTGATGTTCCGTCATTGGCAGCCCGGCTGGGACCTGCGGCCCGCGACTCTGATCGCGCATAAAGCGTTTCACCAGCCGATCTTCCAGCGAGTGGAAGCTGATCACCGAAAGGCGCCCTTGTGGTGCCAGCACCTCAACTGCCCCTTTCAGCGCAATATCGATCTCTTCCAGTTCACTGTTAATCCAGATACGGATCGCCTGGAAACTGCGCGTCGCCGGATGCTTGAACTTATCTTTAACCGGCGTGGCAACGGCGATCACCTCAGCCAGCTCCCGTGTCCGGGTCATCGGCGCTTCGCGATTGCGCTCAACAATGGCGCGGGCGATACGTTTGGCGAACCGCTCTTCACCGTAGGTTTTCAGAACGAAAGCGATGTCTGCCTCTTCCGCCTGCAGCAACCACTCGGCGGCGGAGTGACCGCGCGAAGGATCCATACGCATATCCAGCGGTCCGTCACGCATAAACGAGAAGCCGCGCTCTGCGTCATCCAGCTGCGGTGAGGAAACCCCCAGATCCAGCAGGATGCCGTCAATTTTTCCGACCAAATCCCGCTCAGAGACATACTCTGCCAGGGCGGAAAAAGGGCCATGAATAATAGAGAAGCGGGGATCTGTAATCTCAGCGGCAGCGGCGATAGCTTGAGGGTCGCGATCAATGGCGATCAGTTGTCCCTTCTCTCCCAGTTGCGAAAGAATCAGACGTGAATGACCACCACGACCAAACGTGCCGTCGATGTAGATACCGTCTTCCCTGATATTGAGGCCGTTAACCGCCTCATCCAACAGCACGGTGGTATGTTTGAAATTTTCCTGCATAGCTATAGCGACAAGTCCTGCAACCGCTCAGATAAAGGCTCCTGAGCTGACTGTTCTGCGTCAATATCGTCCCTGACCTGTTGATACCAGGTCTGTTCATCCCACAGCTCAAACTTGTTGAACTGTCCGACCAGCATCACTTCTTTGGTTAATTTTGCGTGCTGCCGAAGCGTATTCGCCAGCAGCAGGCGTCCTGCATTATCCATCTGACATTCACTGGCATGTCCCAGCAACAGACGCTGCACACGGCGCTCAAGTGGATTCATACTGGATAAGCGGGCGAGCTTTTTTTCAATGATTTCCCATTCGGGCAGGGTATAAAGCAACAGGCATGGCTGGTGGAGGTCGATGGTACAGACCATCTGCCCCTGAGATTCCCCGATCAGCAAATCGCGATATCGCGTGGGTACGGCAAGCCGCCCTTTACTGTCGAGATTGACTAACGTTGCTCCGCGGAACATGCCAGTCTCTCCCCCTGGTCACCCGTTTGCACCACTTTATCCCACTTTTTACCACGAAACGAGTTTAAGGATTCGATGAAATCCTTGTCAAGCCGGAGCGGCAGTTGAATATCACTATTTACAGAGCGCCGAATTAATGGCTGCCGACGCCCTGATCGAATAAAAAGAGAAAGAAAAAATTAAACCAATGAATACCTGAATAAAAAAAGCGGGCGCGGAAAAAACGATTAAAAATGAAACAGCGTCACACGCTGAATATTTCTCGTGGTTTCTGAGACAGCGGCGGCATTTTAGGGGATTTCCGAAAGAAAGCCCAGCGGCTCAGGCCGGACAGGAAAGCGGCATTTGTTGAAGTTGTAAGCAGATAATAAAAATAACCCTTTCTGCTTTGTTAGAATTGATGAGCAGAATTTACGCTTTTTTACGTCGACCTGTTTATTTAATCAGTAATTCGAAAAAAATAAACGTGGCGGGCAGCGTAATACTGCCCTTCCCTCATTTAACTCTTCGGCTTAATTGTCCGCGACGATATAAATTACGGCGGATACGGGTTAAACCGGGTTTAGGTTTTCTTGGCTCATCCAGCGAGGCTAAAACTAATTCCAGTACCCGTTCGGCGACGTCACGATGGCGTTGTCCTACGGCCAGCACGGGGCACTCAAGAAAGTCCAGTAATTCGTGGTCGCCAAAGGTGGCAATCGCCAGCTCGGTAGGCAGCCGGCCGTCTCGTTTCAGCGTGACATCCATGACGCCCTGCAGCAGCCCGAAAGAGGTGGTAAAAAGCGCCTCCGGCATCGGATGCTCTTCAAGATAACGCTCAAAAAGCGCGGCGGCAGCGGTGCGTTCGAAGCTGTTGCAATAAATGTAATCTATCGGCCGCGGGTCATCTTTCCACGCATCACGGAATCCCATCTCACGCAGGAAGCTCACTGACAGCTCAGGCAGGGCGCCGAGGAACAGCACGTTTTTGACCTCGAGCTGACGCAGTTCAGCCGCCAGCGTATGGGCATCGTCCTGGTCGGCGCCCACGACGCTGGTGAAATGTTCACGATCCAGCGCACGGTCTAACGCAATGATTGGCAGCGGATCGTTGACCCAGCGCTGATAAAAGGGATGCTCAGGCGGTAACGAGGTGGAGACGATGATCGCGTCGACCTGACGCTGTAGCAGATGCTCAATGCAGCGCATCTCGTTATCAGGCTGATCTTCTGAGCAGGCGATCAGCAGCTGATAGCCTCGCTGACGCGCCTGACGTTCAAGATAGTTTGCAATACGGGTGTAACTGGTATTCTCCAGATCGGGAATCACCAGCCCAATAGAGCGCGTTCGCCCGGCGCGCAGCCCGGCGGCCACCGCATTGGGGTGATAATTATGCTCACGCACGACCGCCATCACTTTCTCAACGGTTTTGTCGCTGACACGATACTGCCGCGCTTTACCATTGATCACATAACTGGCCGTGGTGCGCGACACGCCTGCCAAACGCGCAATTTCATCCAGCTTCACGATAACCCCACCATCAAATCCGCTTTTACGGCAGAAATAGCCGCAGTTAAGCTATGGATAACTCATGGCTATCATCTAACAGCAGAAAAGTGCGCGGAGCAACCGCTTTTCTGAATGTAACCAGCCTGGCGCATAAAAAATAAAAAAACCCGGCATTTCGCCGGGTTAGGTGAGGTTCGATGGTGACGCAGCGTGATTAACGCATGATGCGATCGCCGCGTGACACGCCCACAATACCGGAGCGGGCCACTTCAACGATTTCGGCAACCTCACGCACGGAATGGAGAAACGCGTCCAGTTTGTCACTGGTGCCTGCCAGCTGAACCGTGTACAGCGTAGGCGTTACATCAATAATCTGACCGCGGAAGATCTCAGCGTTGCGCTTCACCTCTTCACGGCCATAGCCACTCGCCTGGATCTTCACCAGCATGATTTCGCGCTCTACGTAGGCACCCTGCCCCAGTTCGGTCACGCGCAGCACATCCACCAGCTTGTGCAGCTGCTTTTCGATCTGCTCCAGCACCTTCTGGTCGCCTACCGTCTGAATGGTCATCCGCGACAGGGTGGGATCGTCGGTAGGCGCAACGGTCAGGCTTTCGATGTTGTAGCCGCGCTGCGAAAAGAGACCGACGACACGGGATAATGCGCCAGATTCGTTCTCCAGCAGAACTGATAAAATGCGACGCATAGTTATGTCCTCTCCGTTTTGCTTAACCACATCTCATCCATGCTGCCGCCGCGAATCTGCATCGGGTAAACATGTTCGCTACCGTCCACGGCAACATCTACAAACACCAGACGCCCCTGTGCCAGTTTCTCCAGCGCCAGCGTCAGCTTCTCTTCCAGTTCAGCCGGATGCTCAATGGCGATCCCGACGTGGCCGTAGGCTTCAGCCAGACGCACAAAGTCAGGCAGTGACTCCATATAGGACTGCGAGTGGCGACCGGAGTAGATCATATCCTGCCACTGTTTCACCATGCCCAGAACCCGGTTATTCAGGCTCAGTACCAGCACCGGCAGATTGTACTGCAGTGCGGTTGAGAGCTCCTGAATGTTCATCTGGATACTGCCATCGCCCGTCACGCAGATAACGGTTTCGTCCGGCAGCGCCATCTTGACACCCAGCGCAGCGGGCAGGCCAAAGCCCATCGTGCCCAGCCCCCCGGAGTTAATCCAGCGACGCGGTTTATCGAACGGATAATAGAGCGCAGCAAACATCTGATGCTGGCCCACATCGGATGTGACGTAGGCGTCGCCATGGGTCAGACGGCTGATGGTTTCAATAACGGCCTGCGGCTTGATTTTGTCGCTGGTCCGATCGAACTCCAGGCACTGACGACTGCGCCAGCCCTCAATCGCGCTCCACCACGCCTGCAGACTCTCAGAGCGCGGCTCACTGTCGTTTTGCGCCAGCAGCTCCAGCATCTGCTGCAGTACCTGCTTCGCATCACCCACGATCGGGATATCCGCCGCCACCGTTTTGGAGATTGAGGTCGGGTCGATATCAATGTGCATGATGGTGGCGTTGGGGCAATACTTCGCCAGATTATTGGTGGTGCGGTCGTCAAAGCGAACGCCGATACCAAAAATCAGATCGGTGTTGTGCATCGTCATGTTGGCTTCATAGGTGCCGTGCATGCCGAGCATCCCGACGCACTGACGATGCGTGCCAGGAAACGCGCCCAGCCCCATCAGCGATGTGGTGACCGGAATGTTCAGGCTTTCGGCCAGCTGTAACAGTTCCGCTTCACAGCCCGCGGTGATGGCACCGCCTCCGGCATAAATCACCGGCTGTTTTGCGGCCAGCAGTGTCGTCAGCGCACGCTTGATCTGACCTTTATGGCCCTGGATGGTCGGATTGTAGGAGCGCATGCTGACAGCGTCCGGCCAGTGATAAGGGAGCTTATTGGCCGGGTTGAGAATATCTTTCGGCAGATCGATAACCACGGGGCCCGGACGTCCGCTGGCGGCGAGCCAGAACGCCTTTTTCAGCACGGTGGGGATCTCTTCGGTGCTTTTCACCAGAAAACTGTGCTTCACCACCGGTCGTGAAATGCCGACCATGTCGCACTCCTGAAAGGCATCATAGCCAATCAGCGAGGTAGGCACCTGGCCCGACAGAATCACCAGCGGAATAGAGTCCATATAGGCGGTGGCGATCCCGGTGATCGCATTGGTCGCGCCGGGGCCGGAAGTGACCAGCACGACCCCGACTTCACCCGTGGCGCGTGCGAGGCCGTCAGCCATATGCACCGCAGCCTGCTCATGGCGTACCAGAATGTGATCGATACCCCCGACGGTTTGCAGCGCATCATAGATATCTAATACCGCGCCACCCGGATAACCGAATACCTGCTTAACGCCCTGATCGATTAACGAACGGACGACCATTTCGGCTCCTGACAACATCTCCATCTTCTGCCTCCAGGCTTCAGGACCGGGCGCCATGAATAGGGCCTTTTGCACATATCGCGTCGCGCCGGTGCCTGCTCTGCCAATCAAAATCTTATGTTTATGCACGACAGCGGAAACCTGTGCCGCTGTCCGGTTACAGAGAAATCTGTCGAGTTCATTGTTCTGAGAGTAGGTCGATTACCATAACCGCACTTCAGCGGGCAGGCAAACCGCAAAGCCGTGTAAATTAAATGGCAGGGACGTAAAGGCTCTGTCCGATAAGAATTGGCTGCGCGGATTAAACTAATTACGCCGCAGAACCGCAGAGGAAAATGCTGACTAAGAAATTATTTTTAGCGTGATCTAAGAAATAGCGAAAACTTATTGTGTCCTGCCCCAGCCCACAATCGCCCCGCCGTTTTATTTTCCGGGTTAATTAACCAGAAAATCGCTAAAGCGCATACGATTATGCTAAGCAAGCGGACATAAATTCTGCGTCACACCTGAGAAGCATAAAAATAAAATTATTATTTTTCAAATAGATAAGTCAGTCACCACCCTGCAGAAGCGTACTTATCCTGCCTGACCGGCGCGGCACTCACTTCTGCGCTATTCATTACGCTGTCAGGCTGTAAAATAACAGACGATCTTCCTTTTACTCGCTGGAGAATAACCCTGCACAGAAGGTTGACATCCCTGAGTGATTGCAGTACCAATATAGGCAGCACAACAATTTATAAGGTTTGAATCCATGTTTCGTTTTGCTCGCCTTCTCGGTCTACTACTAAACGCATACAGCTTGCGCGGTAGACTTGTGGGCGGAATCAAACACTGATTCAAACCTGCTGAAAGTTAAAAACCCGCGCCTGTCGCGGGTTTTTTTATGCTCGTTGCCAGGCCAGAAAATGCATAAGGATGAATACGATGAGTCAGCAAGTCATTATTTTCGATACCACTCTGCGCGACGGTGAGCAGGCATTACAGGCCAGCCTGAGTGTGAAAGAAAAATTGCAGATTGCATTAGCGCTGGAGCGTATGGGCGTGGATGTCATGGAAGTGGGTTTCCCGGTCTCCTCACCTGGCGATTTTGAATCCGTACAGACCATCGCGCGCACCATTAAAAACAGCCGGGTCTGCGGTCTGGCCCGCTGTGTGGAGAAGGATATTGATGCGGCATACGAATCACTGCGCGTTGCCGAAGCCTTCCGTATTCATACCTTTATCGCCACCTCACCGATGCACATCGCCACCAAACTGCGCAGCACGCTGCCCGAGGTGATTGAGCGCGCGGTACACATGGTGAAACGTGCCCGCAACTACACCAATGACGTTGAATTCTCCTGCGAAGATGGCGGCCGTACTCCGATTGATGACCTGTGCCGGATGGTTGAAGCCGCAATTAATGCCGGTGCCAACACCATCAATATCCCGGACACCGTGGGTTACACCCTGCCAGGCGAATATGCTCACATCATCAGCCAACTGATCAACCGCGTACCTAACATCGACAAAGCGATTCTCTCTGTCCATACCCACGATGACCTGGGTATGGCGACCGGTAACGCCCTGGCGGCTGTCCAGGCGGGTGCACGTCAGGTTGAAGGCACGCTGAATGGTCTGGGTGAACGTGCCGGTAACTGTGCGCTGGAAGAGGTGATCATGGCGATCAAAACCCGCCAGCAGATCATGAATGTGCACACCAACATCAATCATCAGGAGATCTACCGCACCAGCCAGATGGTGAGCCAGATCTGCAATATGCCTATCCCGGCGAACAAGGCGGTGGTCGGCTCCAACGCCTTCGCCCACTCCTCCGGTATTCATCAGGATGGCGTGCTGAAGAATCGCGAAAACTATGAAATCCTGACGCCAGAGTCGATCGGCTTACACAAGATTCAGCTGAACCTGACCTCACGTTCTGGCCGCGCGGCGGTAAAACATCGCATGGAAGAGATGGGCTATGCAGAGCAGGATTACAATCTGGATGCCCTGTATGACGCCTTCCTGAAACTGGCTGACAAAAAAGGTCAGGTGTTCGACTACGACCTGGAAGCGCTGGCCTTCATCAATAAACAGAATGAAGAGCCGGAGCATTTTCAGCTGCATGAATTTAACGTTCAGACCGGTTCCGGCATCACCGCTACCGCCTCTGTCAAGCTGGGCTGCGGCGATGATGCCAAAGCGGATGCGGCCACCGGCAACGGCCCGGTTGACGCGGTCTATCAGGCCATTAACCGTATTACCCAGTTCGACGCGGAGCTGGTTAACTACAAACTGACCGCCAAAGGCCACGGCGAAAACGCGCTGGGTCAGGTCGACATTGTGGTGAGCTACAACGGCCGTAAGTTCCACGGCGTCGGTCTGGCGACCGATATCGTGGAATCGTCTGCCAAAGCGATGGTGAATGCGCTGAACAATATCTGGCGTGCCCGCCAGGTTGAACAGGAATTGCAACGCAAATTTAAAGATCAGAAGGAAACCGTATAACTATGTCCAGCTCTTCTCATATCGCAGTTTTACCCGGTGACGGCATTGGCCCGGAAGTGATGGCACAGGCAATGAAAGTGCTGGACGCCATTCGTCAGCGCTTTGATATGCAGATTACCACTCAGGAATATGCGGTCGGCGGCATCGCTATCGATCAGCACGGCGAACCCCTGCCTCCTGCGACCGTGGCGGGCTGCGAGCAGGCGGATGCGATCCTGTTTGGTTCGGTTGGCGGACCGAAGTGGGAACATTTGCCACCGGCCTCGCAGCCGGAACGCGGTGCCCTGCTGCCCCTGCGCAAACACTTCAGACTGTTCAGTAACCTGCGCCCGGCGGCACTCTACAGCGGTCTGGAAGCTTTCTGCCCGCTGCGCGCCGACATCGCGGCGAAAGGCTTCGATATCCTGTGCGTGCGTGAACTGACCGGCGGCATCTATTTTGGTCAGCCTAAAGGACGCGAAGGCAGTGGCCCGGAAGAGCGGGCATTCGATACGGAGGTTTACCACCGCTTCGAGATCGAGCGCATCGCCCGTATCGCGTTTGAGTCTGCGCGTAAACGCCGCAATAAAGTGACCTCAGTAGATAAAGCCAACGTCCTGCAGACCTCAGTCATGTGGCGTGAAATCGTTAATGAGGTCGCTAAAGAGTATCCGGACGTACAGCTGAGCCACATCTATATCGACAATGCCACCATGCAGTTGATCAAAGATCCGTCACAGTTTGACGTGCTGCTCTGCTCCAACCTGTTCGGCGACATTCTCTCTGATGAGTGCGCCATGATCACCGGTTCGATGGGGATGCTGCCTTCCGCCAGCCTGAATGAAGCGGGCTTTGGCCTGTTTGAACCGGCAGGCGGCTCCGCACCGGATATCGCCGGACAGAATATAGCTAACCCGGTCGCGCAGATCCTGTCGCTGTCCCTGCTGTTACGCTACAGCCTGAATGCCGATGAGGCTGCCGACAGTATCGAACGCGCCATCAGTCGTGCGCTGGAACAGGGCTACCGCACTAAAGATTTAGCCGGTGATGGCCCAGCGGTCAGCACAGATGAGATGGGCAGCATCATTGCCCGCTTTATCGCCGAGGAAAAATAAAAAAATGAAAACCTTATACCAGAAGTTATTTGATGCACATGTCGTCCACGAAGCGCCGAACGAAACGCCGTTACTCTATATCGATCGCCACCTGATCCATGAAGTCACCTCGCCACAGGCTTTTGATGGTCTGCGTGCGCATGGACGCAAGGTGCGTCAGCCGGGCAAAACCTTTGCCACCATGGACCACAACGTCTCTACTCAGACCAAAGACATCAATGCGTCGGGCGAGATGGCGCGGATTCAGATGCAGGAGCTGATGAAGAACTGCGCTGAATTTGGCGTACAGCTCTATGACCTGAACCACCCGTATCAGGGAATTGTGCACGTTATCGGCCCTGAGCAGGGCATGACGCTGCCAGGCATGACCATCGTGTGCGGTGACTCGCACACGGCGACGCACGGTGCCTTCGGCTCACTGGCGTTTGGTATCGGCACCTCCGAAGTAGAGCATGTGTTTGCCACCCAGACCCTGAAGCAGGGCCGGGCGAAAACCATGAAAATTGAGGTACTGGGCCAGGCTTCAACCGGCATTACGGCAAAAGATATTGTCCTGGCGATCATCGGCAAAACCGGCAGCGCAGGCGGAACCGGCTATGTGGTTGAGTTCTGCGGTCCGGCCATTCAGGCGCTGAGCATGGAAGGTCGTATGACGCTGTGCAACATGGCGATTGAAATGGGCGCGAAAGCGGGCCTGGTGGCACCGGACGAGACCACCTTCAGCTACCTGAAAGGCCGCCAGTTCTCCCCACAGGGTGAGAAGTGGGAGCAGGCTGTAGAGTACTGGCGCACACTGAAATCAGATGAAGGCGCGACCTATGATGCGGTGGTCACGCTGCATGCAGAAGAGATTGCGCCACAGGTCACCTGGGGCACCAACCCGGGTCAGGTGATCGCCGTTGATCAGGTGATCCCGAACCCGGCCTCATTCGCCGATCCGGTAGAGCGCGCCTCAGCGGAAAAAGCGCTGGCGTATATGAATCTGCAGCCGGGCATCCGACTGACCGATGTCGCGATTGATAAAGTCTTTATCGGCTCCTGTACCAACTCACGCATTGAGGATCTGCGTGCCGCCGCCGCTATCGCCAAAGGCCGCAAAGTTGCGCCGGGTGTGGTTGCGATGGTAGTGCCCGGTTCCGGTCCGGTAAAAGCACAGGCGGAAGCGGAAGGTCTGGATAAAATCTTCCTGGAAGCGGGCTTTGAGTGGCGTCTGCCAGGCTGCTCCATGTGTCTGGCGATGAACAATGACCGCCTCAACCCCGGCGAGCGTTGCGCGTCAACCAGCAACCGTAACTTTGAAGGTCGTCAGGGCCGCGGTGGACGAACCCATCTGGTCAGCCCGGCAATGGCCGCAGCGGCAGCCGTCACCGGCCACTTTGCCGACATCCGTGAACTGACGACAGGAGCATAAGTCATGGCGAATAAATTTACTCAGCACACCGGCATCGTCGCGCCGCTGGACGCCGCAAACGTCGATACCGACGCGATCATCCCTAAGCAGTTTTTGCAGAAGGTGACCCGCACCGGTTTTGGTCAGCACCTGTTCCATGACTGGCGTTTTGAAGATGACGCCGGCACGGTCCCGACTCCCAGCTTTGTGCTGAACAAGCCAGAGTTTAAAGGCACCAGCATTCTGCTGGCGCGCGAGAACTTTGGCTGTGGCTCCTCTCGTGAACATGCGCCCTGGGCGCTGACCGATTTCGGTTTTCACGTGGTGATTGCGCCAAGCTTCGCCGATATCTTCTACGGCAACAGCTTCAACAATCAGCTGCTGCCGGTGAAGTTAAGCGAAGAGGAAGTGGATGAGCTGTTCAGGCTGGTTGCGGCTCAGCCAGGTATCAGCTTTACGGTCGATCTGGAAGCGCAGACGGTGACCGCAGGCGATAAAGTCTACCCGTTTGAACTCGACAGCTTCCGTCGCCACTGCATGATCAACGGCCTCGACAGCATCGGTCTGACCCTGCAGCATGAAGCGTCAATTTCGCAGTATGAGCAGAATCAGCCCGCCTTCCTGCGCTGATTGCGTTAAGACAGGGCTAATCTGACAGCAACAATTAAGCTTAACGCGCAGGGAATACGGTCAGAGGAGGAAAGCGTCCCGCGCCAGGGACAAAAACGTCGGGAGCGTTTTTGAACAACGCAATGCGTTGGCCCGTTTACGGGCGCACCTCATGGATGAGGTGCGTAATCGCGCGGGCCGAGCGGCCAGGGATTGGCTTAAGCGCCTTTCCGATCTGACCGTGTTCTCTGAGCAGGCTCGCTATCACAGCGACCGGTCCAGATTCCTCAATAGTTAAAAAAAGGGCGATATCCTGTCGCCCTTCTTCTTTATACGTCGCGCACCCGTGCCGACATCACCAGCGCCACAATCGCCAGCCCGAATGCCAGCCAGTAGACCGCCTCATGTCCCAGCCGCTCGCTCAGCGTACCCTGAATCACCCCGGCCAGAATCATGCCGGTTGAGATGGAGTTGGTGAACAGGGTGGTTGCGGCGCCAGGCCGTCCCGGCATCAGATCCTGGAACCACAACATCCCAATCCCGGCAATAATCCCGACAAACACCGCATTAAACAGCTGCAATACCATCAGTGACGTGCGGGAGTTAAACAGCACCAGCCCCAGGTAAAACAGCACCCCGGCGGCCACCGCCACCAGCATTAACCGGCGCTTGCCCATGCGGCGGGCGTAATGCCCGGCCAGCAGCATCACCGGGATCTCCAGCCCGGCGGCCGTGCCCATCAGCAGACCCGCCAGCTTTTCCGGCAGGCCAAGCGTCGTACTGATATAGAGCGGCATATCAATGATATACATGGTATTGCAGGTCCACATCACCACCGAGGCGATAAACAGCAGGCGCACATCGCGATCGCGCCAGCCGCTTAGCGGCAGACCGCCGCTTTGCAGCAGCGGCTGCGCACGGGGCACTGACGGCAGGGTAAACCAGACCAGCAGGATACAGATCAGAAACAGCGCGGCGGCCACCATAAACAGCGTGACAAAACCATAGTTCAGCGCCAGCGCAAATGAGAGCGGTGGCCCGATGACCCACGCCAGCGACAGCTGCGCGCGCATCACCGAACTGAACATGACCGCTTCACGCGCCGACTGATCGGCATATTCCCGGGCCAGCGCAAAGAGCTGAGGCATTGAGACGCTGGCGAGCGCCGACAGCAGCACACCCAGCGTAATCAGCGTCAGGTAGTGGCGACTGAAGGCAAACAGCAGCGCATTGACCAGCGCCATCAGGCAACAGAACAGAATGATATTACGGCGGTCCCCCACGCTGTCCGAACGCTTCGCCACCAGCATGCTCACCAGAATACCGGCCACCGCATTGATGGTAAAAAACAGTCCGACCCAGAAAGGGCGGGCCTGCACTTCGCGCGTCAGAAACAGGCTCAGCGTCGGTGCCTGCAATGCGCCCGCCACGCCCAGCATGAACGAGGCAACCATAAAAGCGAGGTAAACCGGATTGATGCGGCGCTGCCGCGTTAACAGCGATTTCATAGCGAAATCCCTTAGAGGCTAAACAGAGAGGAAAAAAAGAAGGGTAGACCATACCGCGCACGATGAAAAAAGCCAGCAGAGATCCTCTGCTGGCGGTGTAAATGCACCCTACTCAGAAAAGCACTCCGCTGAACAGCGAAGTCAGGGTTGAACGCCATTCCAGACTGAATGCCTCCCGCTCTTCCCATAGCGCAAAGTTTGCTCTTAAAATGAGGCAGAAAAAACAGAGCGCTTTTCAGCAGGAGTTCCTCTTTTATGTCCTCGTCACGTCTGAAGCAGCAATTCATTCGCCTGTGGCAGAGCTGCCAGGGCCAGTCGCAGGCCATTACCCTCAGCGAACTGGCTGACCTGCTGCACTGCTCGCGCCGCCACATGCGCAATCTGCTCAACCGGATGCAGGCGGCAGGCTGGCTGGTCTGGCAGGCAGAAGCGGGACGCGGCAGGCGGTCACATCTGACGTTCTGCTATACCGGGCTGGCTTTACAGCAGCAGCGTGCCGAAGATCTGCTGGAGCAGGATCGCATCGATCAGCTGGTCCAGCTGGTGGGCGATAAGGATCAGGTGCGGCAGATGATCAGTGCGCATCTCGGCCGCAGTTTCCGGCAGGGCAAGCATATCCTGCGGGTGCTCTACTATCGTCCCCTGCTCAATCTGCTGCCTGGCTCGCCGCTGCGGCGCTCTGAAACGCACATTGCCCGGCAGATTTTTAATGGGCTGACGCGGATAAATGAGGAAAACGGGGAAATCGAGCCCGATATCGCGCATCACTGGCAGCAGACCTCCCCGCTTCACTGGCGCTTCTTTCTGCGTCCGGCTATTCGTTTCCATCACGGTCGGGAGCTGGAGATGGCGGATGTCATCGCCACCCTGGAGCGTCAGTGCCCTCATCCGCTCTTTTCCCACATTGCAAAGATCTCCTCACCCGCCCCCTGGACGCTGGATGTGCATCTGAACCAGCCCGACGACGGCCTGCCCTGGCTGCTGGGCAGCGTCAGCGCGATGATCCTGCCGCGCGAGTGGCCGACGATTCAGGATTTTGCCCGCCAGCCAGTCGGCACCGGCCCCTACCGGGTGATCCGCAATCATGAGAGCCAGCTGAAGATTGAAGCTTTTGATGATTACTTCGGTTTTCGCGCCCTGATCGACGATGTCTCTATCTGGGTGCTGCCCGACATCAGCGATGAGCTGGTCTATGCCGGTGTGCGCCTGCAGGGGGACGCTGCGGATGAGATTCAGGAGGAGAGCCGCCTTGAGGAGGGCTGCTACTATCTGCTGTTTGACCAGCGTTCAGAGCAGGGTCGCAGCGAGGCAGTCAGGCGCTGGGTCAGTTATCTCTTCAACCCTATCGCCCTGCTCAACCACGCGGGCGTCGGCTATCAGCGATACTGGTTTCCGGCTTATGGCCTGCTGCCGCGCTGGCACCACCGCCGGGACCTGACCCCGGTCGAAAAGCCGCCCGGCCTGACCCATCTGACGCTGACCTGGTACAGTCAGCACGTGGAGCATGAGGGCATCGCCAATGCGCTGCGTCCCCTGCTGGCCCAACAGGGCGTCACCCTGGAAACCCGTGAGATCAGTTATGAAAGCTGGTATCAGGGCGACGCGGAGAGTGATATCTGGCTCGGCAGCGTCAACTTTACCCTGCCGCTGAACTGGTCGCTGTTCGCCCAGCTGTATGAGATCCCGCTGCTGCATCACTGCCTGCCGATTGACTGGCACAGTGACGCGGCCCGCTGGCGCGAGAAAACGCTGCCGCTGGCCGAGTGGAGCAAACAGCTGGTTGAAGAGGCGGGTCTGCATCCGCTGTTTCATCACTGGCTGCTGCTGGAGGGCCAGCGCAGCATGCGTGGCGTCCGGATGAATACCCTGGGCTGGTTTGATTTTAAATCGGCCTGGTTTGCGCCGCCGGCACTGTGACGCTTTCGCCACGGCGCTGAAATGACTAGAATGTGACGTTCTCAACGGGGTGCCGCCTGCCACCAGCAAGCAGCTGAGAGAGACCCGTCGAACCTGATTCGGTTAATACCGACGTAGGGATTTGAGAGGCCGCTGTGCTCAGATCCTTTGCGACTCATCCCCTATTCTCCTGAAGGAGCGCAAAGTGTTAAACAAAGTTCTGCCGGTATTGCTGTTACTCTCCGCCCCCGTTCTGGCGGCTAAGCCGGTCCTCACGGTCTACACCTACGACTCCTTCTCTGCCGACTGGGGCCCTGGCCCGGCGGTAAAAAAAGCCTTTGAGGCGCAGTGCAACTGTGAGCTGAAATTCGTCACGCTGGAAGATGGCGTCTCGCTGCTGAACCGCGTGCGGATGGAAGGCAAAAACAGCAAAGCGGATCTGGTGCTGGGGCTGGATAACAATCTGGTGCAGGCGGCGCAGAAAACCGGTCTGTTTGCTGAAAGTCAGGTCGACACCGCAAAACTTACCCTGCCTGGCGGCTGGCACAACACCACCTTTGTGCCGTTTGACTATGGCTACTTCGCCTTTGTCTATGACAAAACCCGGCTGAAAAACCCGCCCAGGAGCCTGAAAGAGCTGGTCGACAGCCCGGAAAAGTGGCGGGTGATCTACGAAGATCCGCGTACCAGTACCCCCGGCTTAGGCCTGCTGCTGTGGATGCAGAAGGTCTACGGCGACCAGGCTCCGCAGGCGTGGCAGAAGCTGGCGCAGAAAACCGTAACGGTGACCAAAGGCTGGAGCGAAGCCTATGGCCTGTTCCTGAAGGGCGAAGGCGATCTGGTGCTGAGTTACACCACCTCTCCGGCTTACCACATCATCGAAGAGAAAAAAGAGAACTACGCCGCCGCGCCGTTTGCCGAAGGACACTATCTGCAGGTGGAAGTGGCCGCACAGTTAGCCAGCAGCAAACAGCCTGCGCTGGCACAGCAGTTCATGCAGTTTATGGTCTCGCCTGCGTTCCAGCGCACCATTCCCACCGGCAACTGGATGTACCCGGTGATCGATACGCCGCTGCCTGCCGGTTTTGCCAGCCTGACGGTGCCGTCCACCGCCCTGCAGTTCTCGCCTGAAGAGGTGGCCACACAGCGTTCAGGCTGGATCAGCCAGTGGCAACGCGCCGTCAGCCGCTGATGGCGCGCTGGCTGATCCCCGGCTCGCTCGCCACGCTGCTGCTAACCGGCGTGGCGCTGCTGGCCTTTGGCGCACTCTGGATGGCCGCGCCAGGCCTGGAGTGGCGCAGCGTGCTGCAGGATGCATATCTGCGGCACGTGATCGGCTTCTCTTTCGGTCAGGCGCTGCTCTCCGCCCTGCTCTCCCTGCTGCCTGCCGTGCCGCTGGCGCGTGCGCTCTATCGGCGCCGTTTTCCCGGCCGCCAGCTGCTGCTGCGTCTCTGTGCCATGACCCTGGTCCTGCCGGTACTGGTGGCGGTGTTTGGTCTGCTGACCGTCTATGGCCGCGTTGGCTGGCTGGCCCAGCTCTGTCAGCTGCTGGGCATCGGTTATCACTTCTCACCCTATGGTCTGCCGGGCATTTTGCTGGCGCACGTCTTCTTTAATCTGCCGCTGGCGACGCGTCTGATGCTGCAGGCGCTGGAGAGCATTCCGGCCGAGCAGCGTCAGCTCGCGGCGCAGCTCGACCTGCGCGGCTGGCACCATTTTCGCCTGCTGGAGTGGCCGTGGCTGCGGCGTCAGTTGCTGCCGACCGGTGCGCTGATCTTTATGCTCTGCTTTGCCAGCTTTGCCACCGTGCTGTCACTGGGGGGCGGGCCGCAGGCTACCACGCTCGAACTGGCGATTTTCCAGGCGCTGAGTTATGACTACGATCCGGGCCGTGCCGCGCTGCTGGCGCTGATTCAGCTCGGCTTCTGCCTGACGCTGGTGCTGCTCAGCCAGCGTTTCAGTAAGGCGATCCCCGCCGGCACCCGTCAGCTGAAGGGCTGGCGCGATCCGCAGGATTCGTGGGGCGCACAGCTCAGCGATGCGCTGCTTATCCTGCTGGCGCTGCTCCTGCTGCTGCCTCCGCTGGCGGCGGTGATCGTGGAGGGCCTGCATGGCGGAGTGCGCGGTGCGCTGGCTCAGCCTGCTCTCTGGCGGGCAACCCTGACCTCATTACGCATCGCCACCGGGGCCGGATTGATCTGCGTGGTGCTGACCATGATGCTGCTCTGGAGCAGCCGCGAGCTGCGTCTGCGCCAGCATCCGGCGGCGGCCACGCTTATCGACACCAGCGGAATGCTGATTCTGGCGATGCCGGGCATTGTGCTCGCCACCGGCTTTTTCCTGCTGTTCAACGCCACCATCGGCCTGCCCGACTCCGCCGAAGGGCTGGTGATGTTTACCAATGCGCTGATCGCCATTCCCTATGCGCTGAAAGTGCTGGAAAACCCGATGCGCGACACCGCAGAGCGTTACGGCAGACTCTGCGATTCACTGGATATTCAGGGCTGGAACCGGCTGCGGCTGATCGAGTTGCGGGCGCTGAAACGTCCGCTGGCCCAGGCGCTGGCCTTTGCCTGCGTGCTGTCGATTGGTGATTTTGGCGTGGTGGCGCTGTTTGGCAGCGCCGACTTCCGCACGCTGCCGTTCTATCTCTATCAGCAGATAGGTGCCTATCGTGGCGCTGATGGTGCGGTTACCGCCCTGCTGCTGCTGCTGCTCTGCTTATTGCTGTTCACGCTAATGGAAAAATTACCGGGCCGCCATGCTGACTCTTGATAACCTTACCTATCTCTACCAGCATCTGCCGATGCGCTTCAGCTTCAGGGCCACACGCGGTGAACGCATCGCGATTCTCGGCCCCAGCGGCGCGGGTAAAAGCACCCTGCTGAGCCTGATTGCCGGTTTTCTGCCGGTGAATCAGGGCACCCTGCTGATTGACGGTCAGGAGCACACCCACACTGTCCCGGCCCGACGACCGGTCTCCATGCTGTTTCAGGAGAACAACCTGTTTCCGCACCTCAGCGTGCAGCAGAACATGGCGCTGGGGCTGCACCCGGGGCTACGACTCAGCTCGGAACAGCAGCAGCAGCTGACTGCGCTGGCTGAACAGGTGGGATTAAGCGATCTGCTGTCACGCCTGCCAGGCGAACTGTCGGGCGGCCAGCGCCAGCGCGTGGCGCTGGCCCGTTGCCTGTTGCGTGACCGTCCGGTACTGCTGCTGGATGAGCCCTTTTCCGCGCTGGACCCCGCCCTGCGCGGCGAGATGCTTCAGCTGGTGCGTTCGGTGTGTGAGGCGCGCAGCATCACGCTGCTGATGGTGTCACACAGTCTGGAAGATGCGCAGCAGATCGCGCCGCGCAGCGTGGTCATTGTGGATGGCCGGGTTTACTGGGATGGCGAAACCCGACAGCTGCTGTCGGGCGACACGCGGGAGGCCGACGTACTCGGCATCCCGCGTCGTTAGCGGCTCAGGCGATGAAAACCTGCCACAGCAGATGGCGGAAAACCGGCATCATCGGATGGAACTGGATCGCGACAAACGCCGCCACGGCGATCGCCAGCCCCAGCGGGCCAGCCCAGCGCAGGCGCGCCGGGGGCAGCCAGGCGGTGGCCCAGTCACGGCTTTTGCCACTGCGCCACCAGCGCCAGCCTAACCAGCCGCCAAGCCAGATCAGCAGCGCTGCGCCGAGTAACAGCCATTTAAAGCTGCCGCCCTGCGCCGCTTTTGGCACGTCAATCGCCACCCCGGCCAGAATGCCGGGCAGCAGATAGATCGGTGGCCAGAGAAGACAGCCGATGAGATTAGGCGGCAGAAATTTACGTACCGGCAGCTCCAGCATACCGGCCGCCAGCGGGATTAGCGGCCGCGTGGGGCCGACAAAACGTCCGACCAGGATGGTAAACATACTGTGCTGATGCAGGGCATGCTCGGTTTTATCCAGCAGGCCTTTGTACTTTTGCAGATACTTCCAGCGGTGCAGCGGCCCCTGGAATTTCCAGCCGATACCGTAGGAAACCCAGTCACCGATCAGGCAGCCCGCAAAGCCCGCCGCCCAGGCAGGATAAAGGCCAAGCTCGCCACTGCCGACCAGCGCGCCCAGGCTGGCCATCATCACCGTACCTGGCAGCAACAGCCCGACCAGCGCCAGCGACTCCAGAAACGTCACCAGCGCAACGGCAAACAGCGCCCACTCCAGGGACTGCGTAATCAGTTGTTGAATCCAGGCTTCCATAGTGGTCCTTAGTCAAAGCAGAAGGCTGGATTGTCCAGAGCCAGCCACACAGCGTCAAGGCAAGAATTGTAGGACAATGTTGACAAATCGTGGCGACAGGAACTGTATAAATATCCATGATATACTCAGGTTGTTTACTTATCCCTGAAACACGGCGTCCGGAGAACATCTGACTATGCCCCGCGCAGGTTTTCTGCTCACCCGCCACTGGCGCGACAGCCCGAATGGCACCGAAATTATCCTCTGGCTCGCCACCGATGCGGGCGCGCAGCGCGTGGTGCTGCCTGTGCAGGAGTCTGTCGCTTTTGTGCCTGCGGAATATCAGGCGCAGATCAGCGAGCTGCAGAGAGAGGAACGCCAGCTGCGTATCCAGCCGCTGGCGCTGAAAGATTTTCGTCACCGTCCGGTGCTGGGCCTCTACTGCCAGCAGCATCGTCAGCTGCAGCGCATCGAAAAACGGCTGCGCGAACAGGGGATTCCGATCTACGAGGCAGATATCCGCCCGCCGGAACGCTATCTGATGGAGCGCTTTATTACCGCCCCCGTCTGGTTTGATGGCGAGCAGCAGGGCGACACGCTGGTCAACGCGCGGCTTAAGCCACATCCCGACTATCGCCCGCCGCTGAAATGGGTCTCGCTGGATATTGAAACCACCCAGCATGGCGAGCTCTACTGCATCGGACTGGAGGGCTGCGGTCAGCGCCAGGTCTACATGCTCGGCCCCGCTAACGGCGATGCCAGCACGCTGGATTTCGACCTGATCTATCTCGACAGCCGGCCACAGCTGCTGGAAGCCCTGAACCAGTGGTTTGCAGAGCATGACCCGGATGTCCTGATTGGCTGGAACGTGGTGCAGTTTGACCTGCGGGTGCTGCAGAAACATGCCGACCGCTACGGCATTCCGCTGCGTCTTGGCCGCCAGCAGACGGCGCTGGAGTGGCGGGAACATGGCTTCAAGCCAGGCGTTTTTTTCGCGCAGGCCAGCGGCCGCCTGATCATTGATGGCATCGACGCACTGAAATCGGCGTTCTGGGATTTTCCGTCGTTCAGCCTGGAGTCGGTGTCGCAGCAGCTGCTGGGTGAAGGCAAAGCGATCGACAATCCCTGGCACCGCATGGAGGAGATCAACTGGCGGTTTGCCAACGATAAACCGGCGCTGGCGCGCTACAACCTGAAAGATTGTGAACTGGTGACGCGCATCTTCCACAAAACGGCGATCATGCCGTTTCTGCTGGAGCGCGCGGCGGTCAATGGTCTGGCCGTGGACCGCCATGGCGGTTCGGTGGCGGCGTTCAGTCACCTCTATATTCCGCGCATGCACCGTGTCGGGTTTGTCGCGCCCAATATGGGTGAGGTGGCCCCGGAAGCGAGTCCGGGCGGTTATGTCATGGATTCGCGTCCCGGTCTCTACGACTCGGTGCTGGTACTGGATTACAAAAGCCTCTATCCGTCGATTATCCGCACCTTCCTGATCGACCCGGTGGGTCTGGTGGAGGGTCTGGCCCATCCTGATGATGCGGATTCGGTTGCCGGTTTCCGGGAAGCGCGCTTCTCTCGCCACACCCACTGCCTGCCGGCGATGGTTGAACAGATCTGGCTGGGGCGCGAAGCGGCGAAAAAACAGAACAATCAGCCGCTGTCACAGGCACTGAAGATCATCATGAACGCCTTTTACGGAGTGCTGGGCACCAGCGCCTGCCGCTTCTTCGATCCGCGACTCGCCTCCTCAATTACCCTGCGCGGTCACGCCATCATGCAGCAGACCCGCGCGCTGATCGAAGCGGAAGGCTACGACGTCATCTATGGTGACACCGACTCCACCTTTGTCTGGCTGAAGTCGGCCCATGATGAGGAGCGGGCCGCTGCCATTGGTCATCAGCTGGTGCAGAAAGTGAATGCCTGGTGGCGCGATCACCTGCAGCAGACGCTGGGACTGACCAGCGCACTGGAACTGGAGTATGAAAACCACTTCTGCCGTTTTCTGATGCCGACCATTCGCGGCGCGGAACAGGGCAGCAAGAAACGCTACGCCGGACTGATTCGTGACGCCGACGGTGCGCGCATGGTCTTTAAGGGGCTGGAGTCGGTGCGAACCGACTGGACGCCGCTGGCCAAAACATTTCAGCAGCAGCTCTACCACCGTATTTTCCACCGCGAGCCGTGGCAGGATTACATCCGGGAGACCGTGGCGCAGCTGCTGGCGGGCGAGCTGGACGATCAGCTGATCTACAAAAAGCGCCTGCGGCGTCCGCTGAAGGAGTATGAACGAAATGTGCCCCCGCACGTGCGCGCCGCCCGGCTGGCTGATGAGCAGAATCGCAAACTGAACCGTCCACTGCAGTATCAGAACGGCGGCCGGATTCGTTACGTCATGGCTACGGCTGGCCCCGAACCGCTGGAGGCGCGCAGTACGCCGCTCGACTATGACCACTATGTGACGAAGCAGCTGCAGCCGGTGGCAGAGGGGATCCTGCCCTTTGTCGGAGGAGATTTTGCTACACTGATTACGGGGCAACTGGGGCTTTTTTGACAGGTGACGAATGCCCTGCCATCCAGTACCATAGCGCCCTTCCTGAAACTCACCGCTCTTATGCACGCTCCAGACCTTGTTGTCTGGCGGTAACGCTATTGCCTGAGATTCGGGAACACCTCTAAAAACGTTAAAATTCGAGCTAAAAATATATGGTTTTTACATTAGGTCAGCGCTGGATTAGTGATACGGAAAGTGAACTGGGACTGGGCACCGTGGTGGCGATCGATACCCGCATGATCACCCTGCTGTTTCCGGCCACGGGGGAAAACCGCCTCTACGCCCGCAACGATTCGCCGGTTACCCGCGTCATCTTTAACCCGGGTGATACCATCACCAGTCACGAAGGCTGGCAGATGCGCGTCGATGAAGTCCGCAACGAAAATGACCTGATGACCTATATCGGTACCCGACTGGATACTGAAGAAAGCGATGTGATCCTGCGTGAAGTGATGCTCGACAGCAAGCTGGTGTTCAGTAAGCCGCAGGATCGTCTGTTTGCTGGTCAGCTCGACCGCATGGACCGCTTTGCCCTGCGCTTCCGCGCACGCAAATACCAGAGTGAGCAATACCGTCTGCCGATCAGCGGGTTACGCGGCATGCGCACCAACCTGATCCCTCATCAGCTGCATATCGCACACGATGTGGGTCGCCGCCACGCGCCACGCGTACTGCTGGCCGATGAAGTGGGCCTGGGTAAAACCATTGAAGCCGGGATGATCATTCAGCAGCAGCTGCTGGCGGGTCGTGCCGAGCGGGTACTCATCGTGGTGCCTGAAACCTTACAGCATCAGTGGCTGGTCGAGATGCTGCGCCGCTTTAACCTGCGTTTCGCCCTGTTTGATGATGACCGCTACACCGAAGCGCAGCACGACAGCGATAATCCGTTTGAAACGGAACAGCTCATCATCTGTTCGCTCGACTTTGTTCGCCGTAACAAACAGCGCCTTGAACTGCTGGCCGATGCCGAATGGGATCTGCTGGTGGTGGATGAAGCGCACCACCTGGCCTGGTCCGAAGGCGAACCCAGCCGTGAATATCTGGTCATCGAAAAACTGGCTGAGAAAACGGCCGGGGTGCTGCTGCTGACGGCGACGCCGGAACAGCTCGGCATGGAGAGCCACTTTGCCCGTCTGCGCCTGCTCGATCCGGACCGTTTCCATGATTTTGCTGCCTTTGTTGAAGAGCAGCAGCATTTCCGTCCGATTGCTGATGCGGTAACAGCGCTGCTGGCTGACCAGGCGATCTCCCAGGAGGAGATGAACCGGATCAACGATCTGGTGGGCGAAGAGGATATCGAGCCGCTGCTGCAGGTCGCCAACAGCGATCGTGAGGGCAAGCTGGAGGCGCGTCAGGAGCTGATCGCCATGCTGATGGATCGCCATGGCACCAGCCGCGTCCTGTTCCGCAACACCCGTAACGGTGTGAAAGGTTTCCCGAAACGCGAACTGCATCAGATCCGCCTGCCACTGCCTGCGCAGTATCAGACGGCCATCAAAGTTTCCGGCATTATGGGCACGCGCAAAAGCGCCGAGGAGCGGGCGCGTGACCTGCTCTACCCGGAGCAGATTTATCAGGAGTTTGAAGGCGACAGCGGCACCTGGTGGAACTTCGATCCGCGTGTGGAATGGCTGATGGGCTATCTCACCAGTAACCGTAAAGAGAAAGTGCTGGTCATCTGCGCCAAAGCGGCCACGGCGCTGCAGCTGGAGCAGGTGCTGCGCGAGCGCGAAGGCATCCGGGCGGCGGTGTTCCACGAAGGCCTGTCGATCATTGAGCGTGACCGTGCTGCCGCATGGTTTGCCTCGGAAGAGAATGGCGCACAGGTTCTGCTCTGCTCCGAAATCGGTTCTGAAGGCCGTAACTTCCAGTTTGCCAGCCGCCTGGTGATGTTCGACCTGCCCTTTAACCCGGATCTGCTGGAGCAGCGTATCGGCCGTCTTGACCGTATTGGTCAGGCGCACGATATTCAGATTCTGGTGCCGTGGCTGGAGCAGACTGCTCAGGCGGTGCTGCTGCGCTGGTATCATGAAGGTCTGGACGCGTTCGAGCACACCTGCCCGACCGGTCGTACCATCTACGACAGCGTGCATCAGCAGCTGATCGGCTATTTAGCCGCGCCGGAAAACAGTGAAGGCTTTGACAGCTTTATCGCGGAGTGCCGTAAACAGCACGAGGCGCTGAAATCGCAGCTGGAACAGGGCCGCGATCGTCTGCTGGAGCTGAACTCTAACGGCGGCGAATCGGCTCAGCTGCTGGCGAACGCCATCAGCGAGCAGGATAACGACACCGGTCTGGTGAACTTCGCGCTGAACCTGTTTGATATTGTCGGTATCAATCAGGAAGATCGCAGCGATAACCTGATTGTGCTGACCCCTTCCGACCACATGCTGGTGCCCGATTTCCCTGGCCTGCCGGAAGATGGCTGCACCATCACCTTCAACCGCGATCAGGCGCTCTCCCGCGAGGATACTCAGTTCATCACCTGGGAACATCCGCTGATTCGTAATGGCCTGGATCTGATCCTGTCGGGTGACACCGGCAGCTCCGCGCTGTCACTGCTGAAGAACAAGGCGCTGCCGGTCGGCACGCTGCTGGTTGAGCTGATCTACGTGGTGGAAGCGCAGGCTCCGAAGCATCTGCAGCTGACCCGCTTCCTGCCACCGACGCCTATCCGTCTGCTGCTCGATCGCAACGGCACCAACCTGGCCGGGAAAGTGGAGTTCGAAAGCTTTAACCGCCAGCTGAATGCGGTTAACCGCCACACCGCCAGCAAACTGGTCAATGCGGTGCAGCAGGATGTGCATGCGATCCTCACCCAGGGTGAAGAGAGCGTGGTCAGCGAAGCACGTGCGGTGATTGAAGCGGCGCGGGCCGAGGCGAATGAAAAGCTGGGTGCAGAGCTTTCCCGTCTCAACGCGCTGAAAGCGGTGAACCCGAACATCCGTGAAGATGAGATCGAGGCGCTGGAAAGCAACCGTGAACAGGTGCTGGAAAGCCTGGATCAGGCCAACTGGCGTCTCGACGCGCTGCGCCTGATTGTGGTGACTCACCAGTAAGCTCAGGGGCCTTCCGGCCCCTTATTTTTGGAAAGCCCTATGGAACCTTACAATCCACCGCGTGAACCCTGGCTGCACATCCTTTATCAGGATGCGCATATCATGGTGGTGAATAAACCCAGCGGTCTGCTCTCGGTACCCGGTCGGCTGGATGAGCACAAAGATAGTGTGATGACGCGGATACAGCGTGATTTTCCGCAGGCGGAATCGGTTCACCGGCTGGATATGGCGACCAGTGGTGTGATGGTCGTCGCCCTGACCAAGGCGGCTGAGCGTGAGCTGAAACGGCAATTTCGCGAGCGGGAACCCGCCAAGACCTATGTGGCCTGCATCTGGGGTCATCCGGAGAAGGAGGAGGGAGTGGTTGATCTGCCGCTGATTTGCGACTGGCCCAATCGTCCGAAGCAGATGGTCTGCTTCGAAAACGGCAAAGCCGCGCAGACGGAGTATCAGGTGCTGGAATATCGTGCGGATAACAGTGCGCGCGTTTCGCTGAAGCCGATTACCGGCCGCTCGCACCAGCTGCGGGTGCATATGCTGGCCCTGGGCCATCCGATTCTGGGCGACAACTTCTATGCCCATCCGGACGCCAGGGCGATGGCACCGCGCCTGCTGCTGCACGCGGAGTCACTGACCATCACCCATCCGGCATTCGGTAATGCCATGACGTTTCGTCAGCCCGCCGATTTTTAAGGGGGGCGGTACGCCTGGCCGCCTCCTTCTGAGAGGCGGAGAGAGGCGCGATTACTTAAAGCCTTTTTCTTTGCGAATCAGATCGTACGCCGCCTGAATTTCCTGCGCCTTCTGCTTCGCCATCTCCATCATCTCTGGCGGCAGCCCCTTCGCCACCAGCTTGTCGGGATGATGCTCGCTCATCAGCTTGCGGTATGCGCGCTTGATGGTGGTGGCGTCATCGCTGCTCTTCACACCCAGCACGCTGCAGGCATCTTCCAGCGTTGGTCCACGTTGCGCCTGCTGAAAGCCACCATTGCCACTGCGCTGTCCGCCGCCGAACTGCTGGCCGCCTTCCATCATGCGCAGGAACTGATCGAACTGAACGCGTGAAATGCCCAGTTCCTCGGCGATGACATAGAGCACCTGCCGCTCATTGGGATGCAGGGAACCGTCGGCAAAGGCAGCCTGAATCTGAATTTCCAGGAACATGCGAATCAGATCGAACCGGCCAAAACAGGCGCTGCGCAGTTCCCGCAGTTTGCTGCGTAACGGGTAATCTGCCTGCTTGCCTTCGCGAAATGCGCGCTGGGCGGCGGTGCGCGAGTCACCGTGCAGCTGCATCCGCTCCATGAGCAGCGATGCAATCTGAATATCCGCTTCGGTAACGCGCCCTTTTGACTTGGTCAGATGGCCCATGACCTGAAAGGTGGTGCTGAAAAACAGCGTCTGTCGGGTCTGATTATTTGAGAAGTAAGCCTTGCCTTGCGCGCCGCGCACTTTGTCAAACATATGGCCAATGATCAAACCGATCACAATACCCCAGAAGCCTGCACCGGAAAGTAATCCCAGCGCCAGACCCACAACTTTTCCCCAGTAGCGCATAAACTCCTCAATTCGCCATGCTTGCGGCTGAAAATTGCATTATCATACCTGTCATTTATCTCAGCGCCTAACGGCAACGCTGACTGACCAGGATTAACACTGGCGCAACGCCGGGCAGTAAGTTAGTCTCTGACCCGATTGTCGGCATGATGCCAGTTTTCATGGAATTCTCGATACCGCGTATGAAAAAACATATACCTACCCTGCTGGCCACACTGATCGGCGCAGCCATTAGCCAGCAAGCCGTTGCCGACGATCTGATGTCGCAGTGTATGTTAGGCGTGCCGAGTTACAACCGCCCGCTGGTGAATGGCGATACCAATCAGTTGCCTGTCACCATTCACTCCGACGCTGCCAAAGGGAACTATCCCGATGATGCGGTCTTCACAGGCAATGTGAATATCGAGCAGGGCAACAGCCGTATGCAGGCCGATGAAGTTCAGCTTCATCAGCGTCAGCAGGAGGGCCAGACCACGCCGGTTCGTACCGTCGATGCCCTGGGTAATGTGCATTACGATGATAACCAGGTCATCCTGAAAGGTCCGAAAGCCTGGTCAAATCTGAACAGTAAAGATACCAACGTCTGGAACGGTCAGTACCAGATGGTGGATCGTCAGGGTCGCGGCACCGCCGATCAGATGAAACTGCGCGGTGATAACCGCTACACCATTCTGGAAAATGGCACCTTTACCTCCTGTCTGCCTGGCTCCAACAGCTGGAGCGTGGTCGGTTCCGAAGTGATTCAGGACCGCGAAGAGGAAGTGGCCGAGATCTGGAACGCCCGCTTTAAACTCGGTTCCGTTCCGGTGTTCTACAGTCCCTATCTGCAGTTACCGATTGGCGACCGTCGTCGCTCCGGCTTCCTGATCCCGAATGCCAAATATGGCAGCAACAACGGCTTTGAGTTCATCCTGCCCTACTACTGGAACATCGCGCCGCAGGCCGATGCCACTATTACGCCGCACTACATCAGCAAGCGCGGCATGAAGTTTGAGAATGAATTCCGTTATCTGACAGAGCTGGGCGCAGGTCTGATGGAGTTCGACTACCTCGGCTCAGACAAGCAGTACGACAAAGATAAAGCGCTGCGCGGCATCGCCGAAGATGACAGCTCCGATCGCTGGCTGTTCTACTGGCGTCATGCGGGTGTCTACGATAAACACTGGCGTTTCAGCGCGGACTACACCAAGGTCAGCGATAGCTACTACTTCAACGACCTCGACTCGAAGTACTACAGCTCGACTGACAACTACGCCACGCAGAAATTCAGTATTGGCTACGCGGACACCAACTGGGATGCGACGCTCTCCAGCAAAGATTTCCAGGTATTTGGTAACACCAGTAATAGCAACGTTTACCGCGCCATGCCGCAGCTGGACGTCAATCTCTATCAGAACGATATCGGTCCGTTTGATGGCCGGATCTATGCGCAGGCGGTGAAATTCACCAACGTCAGCGATCGCTATCCTGAAGCGACCCGTTTGCACGTAGAGCCAACGCTGAACCTGCCGCTGTCAAACGGCTGGGCGAGCCTGGATACCGAAGCGAAATTCCTGGCAACCCACTATCAGCAGACCAATGTTGATTACTACAACAACAACTTTGCGAACCGCAACGGCAAAAGTGGCGATCTGGATGAGTCGGTAAACCGCACCCTGCCGCAGTTTAAAGTTGATGGCCGTCTGGTCTTTGACCGCGATATGGACTCCGCGGCGGGCTATACCCAGACGCTGGAGCCGCGGGTGCAGTACCTCTATATCCCGTACCGCAATCAGAGCAACATCTATCCATACGACTCAACGTTGCTGCAGACCGACTACACCGGGCTGTTCCGCGACCGCACCTACAGCGGCCTGGATCGTATCGCGTCGGCTAACGAAGTGGCCACCGGCGTCACCACACGCATTTATGATGCCGATCTGGTTGAACGTTTTAACGTTTCTGTAGGTCAAATCTACTCGTTTACCCCTTCTCGTACTGGTGTGAATCAGACCAGTAAAGAAGATGATACCGGCAGCCTGATCTGGGCTGGCGATACATACTGGAAAATCAGCGATCGCTGGGGCGTCCGGGGTGGGTTGCAGTATGACACCAAACTCGACAACGTTTCCCAGGGCAATACCGTACTGGAATATCGTCGTGATGCCGATCGCATGGTGCAGCTGAGCTACCGTTACAGCAGCCCGGAATATGTCGCAACTGCGCTGAACGACAGCAGCCTGGTGACCAATCCTATCTTCAAAAATGGGATTTCACAGGTGGGCACCACGGCCAGCTGGCCGATTGCGGATGCATGGTCCGTGGTAGGCGCGTATTACTACGATACCCGCAACAGCCGTCCGGCTTCGCAGCTGGTAGGCCTGCAATACAGCTCATGCTGTTATGCCATTCGGGTCGGTTACGAACGCAAAATTAACGGTTGGGAAAACGACGACAGTAAATATGACAACCAAATCTCATTCAACATTGAGCTGCGTGGTCTGAGCTCCAACTATGGCTTAGGCACCAACGATATGCTGCGTCAGGGGATTATCCCTTACCAGCCCGCTTTCTGATGTTGTGATGTTTGACAGGCAATCCCGCAGTGCGGAACCAACAATGGATAAAGTATGAAGAACTGGAGAATGCTGATTCTTGGTGTGGCAATCAGTGCCAACACCGCGTTCGCAGCACCACAAGTCGTTGATAAAGTTGCCGCCGTGGTCAATAACGGCGTGGTTCTTGAGAGTGACGTGGACGGCATGATGGGCACGGTGAAATCTCAGGCCCGGCAGGCAGGTCAGCAGTTGCCAGATGATAAAATGCTGCGCCATCAGATTCTGGAACGCCAGATCATGGACAACATCATTCTGCAGATGGGTGAAAAAGCGGGGATCCAGATCAGCGACGAGCAGCTGGACCAGGCGATTAAGAACATCGCCGCACAGAACCGCATGACGCTGGATCAGCTGCGCAGTCGTCTGGCTTATGACGGCATGAACTATGGCGTCTATCGCTCACAGATCCGCAAAGAGATGATGATTGCCGAAGTCCGCAACAATGAAGTGCGTCGTCGCGTGACCATCCTGCCGCAGGAAGTGGATACGCTTTCAACCCAGATTGCCGCCCAGAACAGCCAGGGAACCGAGCTGAACATCAGCCACATTCTGCTGCCGCTGCCGGAAAACCCGACGCAACAGCAGGTCGATGAGCAGGAAACGCTGGCGAAACAGCTGGTTGGCGAACTGAAAAATGGTGCGGATTTCGGCAAAATGGCCGTGACCTACTCCGCCGACTCGCAGGCGCTGAAAGGCGGCAACATGGGCTGGGGTAAAATCGAAGAGTTACCGACCCTGTTTGCCCAGGCGCTGGCAACGGCGAAAAAAGGCGACATCGTCGGGCCGGTGCGTTCAGGTGTGGGCTTCCATATCCTGAAGGTGAACGACCTGCGTGGCGAAAGTAAGAACGTCTCGGTCACTGAGGTGCACGCTCGTCATATTCTGCTGAAACCATCGCCGGTTCTCACTGACGATCAGGCCAGGGCGCAGCTGGAACAGATCGCGGCCGATATCCGCAGCGGAAAAACCACCTTTGCCGCCGCGGCCAAACAGTACTCTGACGACCCGGGATCGGCGAATCAGGGTGGCGATCTCGGCTGGACCTCTCCGGAAGTCTTTGATCCCGCCTTCCGCGATGCGCTGCTGCGTCTGCAGAAAGGCCAGACCAGCCAGCCGGTGCACTCCTCTTTCGGCTGGCATCTGATTCAGCTGCTGGATACCCGCCAGGTGGACAAAACCGACGCGGCCCAGAAAGAGCGCGCTTATCGCATGCTGTTTAATCGTAAATTTGCTGAAGAAGCGCAGACCTGGATGCAGGAACAGCGCGCCAGTGCCTATGTGAAGATTCTGGATGGCAATGCACAGTAACCAGCGTGTGGTGATCACTCCCGGCGAGCCCGCCGGGATTGGTCCTGATCTCACCGTTCAGCTGGCTCAGCACGCCTGGCCGGTGGAACTCGTCGTCTGCGCCTCCCCTGCCCTGTTGCAGCAGCGGGCAGCGCAGCTCGGTCTGCCGCTGACCCTGCGTCACTACCAGCCTGAGGCGGACCCCGTGCCGCAGCAGGCGGGGACGCTGACCATTCTGCCGATTGAGACGGCACAGCCGGTCACGCCAGGCGAACTCTGTGTCGCTAACGGTGATTATGTGCTGGCCACGCTGGCCCGCGCCTGTGACGGCTGTCTGCAGGGTGAATTTGCGGCGCTGATTACCGGTCCGGTGCACAAAGGCGTGATTAACGATGCCGGTATCGCCTTTACCGGCCATACCGAATTCTTCGCCGACCGCGCAGGCGGTCATCGCGTGGTGATGATGCTGGCAACCGAAGCGCTGCGTGTGGCACTGGCCACCACGCATCTGCCGCTGAAAGAGGTGCCTGCGGCGGTCACCCGCGAATGCCTGCATGAAGTGATCACCATTCTTCATCGTGATCTGCAGCAGAAGTTCGCCATTGCCGAGCCGCATATCTATGTCTGTGGTCTTAACCCCCACGCCGGTGAAGGCGGCCACATGGGACGGGAAGAGATTGAGACGATTACGCCGGCCCTCAATGAACTGCGTCAGCAGGGCATTAAACTGACCGGCCCGCTGCCTGCGGATACGCTGTTCCAGCCCAAATATCTGCAAAACGCCGATGCGGTGCTGGCGATGTATCACGACCAGGGCCTGCCGGTACTGAAGTTTCAGGGGTTTGGCCGCGCGGTAAATATTACCCTGGGCCTGCCCTTTATCCGGACCTCCGTTGACCACGGCACCGCGCTTGAACTCGCCGGGCTGGGTCAGGCGGAACCGGGCAGCTTTATCACGGCGCTTAACCTCGCCATCACTATGATCAAGAGCAGTAATGAATAATCGCGTCCATCAGGGGCACTACGCCCGTAAACGTTTCGGGCAGAACTTCCTGAACGATCAGTACATTATCGACAGCATTGTCTCCGCCATTCATCCCCAGCGCGATGAAGCGCTGGTGGAGATCGGCCCTGGCCTCGGCGCCTTAACCGAGCCGGTAGGCGAACGCCTCGATAGCTTAACGGTGGTGGAGCTGGACCGCGATCTCGCGGCGCGTCTGCAAACGCATCCGTTCCTTGGCCCGAAACTGACCATCTTCCAGCAGGATGCCATGACCTTCGACTTTGCCGCGCTGGCACAGGAGAGAGGCCAGCCGCTGCGGGTATTTGGTAACCTGCCTTACAATATTTCGACCCCGCTGATGTTCCACCTTTTCAGCTATACTGGTTCGATCAAAGATATGCACTTCATGCTGCAGAAAGAGGTGGTTAACCGTCTGGTTGCGGGCCCGGGCAGCAAAGCGTATGGTCGCCTGACGGTGATGGCGCAATATTACTGCCAGGTTATTCCGGTGCTGGAAGTGCCGCCACACGCCTTCACGCCGCCACCGAAAGTGGACTCGGCTGTCGTGCGTCTGGTGCCGTTTGCCGAGCCACCGCATCCGGTCAGCGACGTGCGTATCCTGAGCCGTATCACGACAGAAGCCTTTGGTCAGCGCCGTAAAACATTGCGCAACAGCCTGAACCACATGGTGGCGGCAGGTGCGCTGGAAGAGTTATCCATTGATCCTGGTCTGCGTGCTGAAAACGTCTCGGTCGCGCAATATTGTCAGCTGGCTAACTGGCTGGCGACGCATCAGGGAAAATCGCAGGAGTAAGTCATGAGTGAAACGGCCCGCGTCTCCGTTCATGTGCAAAGCCAGTACGTCGCCTCCCAGTCCTCGCCGGATGAGGATCGCTACGTCTTCGCCTATACCATTACGATACGCAATCTGGGCCGTTCCGCCGTGCAGCTGCTGGGGCGTTACTGGCTGATTACCAACGGTAACGGCCGCGAAACAGAAGTTCAGGGCGAAGGCGTGGTCGGTGAGCAGCCGCTTATCCCGCCGGGCAACGAATTCCAGTACACCAGTGGTGCTGTTATCGAAACGCCGATGGGCACCATGCAGGGACACTACGTGATGGTCGACGATCAGGGCGACACCTTTCACGTTGAAATCCCGGTGTTCCGCCTCGCCATCCAGACGCACATTCACTGATTTTCACGCCTTTTGCCCGATAAGTCGGGCACATTCCCGATGGATAAAACGTTATGAGCACATACCTGATTGGCGACGTCCATGGTTGCTACGATGAATTACGTGCCTTGCTGCAGCAGGTCGATTTCAATCCCGAGCATGACACGCTGTGGCTGACCGGTGACCTGGTGGCGCGCGGTCCTGGCTCACTGGAGGTCCTGCGCTATGTGAAGTCACTGGGCGACGCCGTGCGCCTGGTGCTGGGCAACCACGATTTACATCTGCTGGCGGTCTATGCCGGAATCAGCCGTAACAAGCCGAAAGATCGCCTCACCACCCTGCTGGAAGCGGACGATGCTGATGAGCTGATCAACTGGCTGCGCCGGCAGCCGCTGCTGCAGGTGGATGAAGAGAAAAAGCTGGTCATGGGACACGCCGGTATCACGCCTCAGTGGGATATCGACACCGCGAAAAAATGTGCGCGGGAAGTGGAAGCGGTGCTCGCCAGCGACAGTTATCCGCTGTTCCTGGATGCGATGTATGGCGATATGCCAAATAACTGGAGCGAAGATCTGACCGGTCTGGCCCGACTGCGCTTCAGCACCAATGCCTTTACCCGTATGCGCTACTGCTTCCCCAATGGTCAGCTGGACATGATCTGCAAAGATGCCCCTGAATCGGCGCTGCCACCGCTGAAGCCCTGGTTCAACATCGACGGACCGGTCGCCCGGGACTACATCATCGTTTTCGGTCACTGGGCTTCACTGGAAGGCAAAGGCACGCCAGAGGGAATTATCGGCCTGGATACCGGCTGCTGCTGGGGCGGCGCGCTGACCCTGCTGCACTGGGAAGAGCAGCGCTATGTGGTTCAGCCCTCTAACCGCGAGAAAGCGCTCGACTCCAGCGAAAGTCTGGCGCCTCCGGCGCTATAATCCTGAGGCTGGCCCGGCGGCCAGCCTGCTGTTTTATGCGCCGATAATGCCGCCATCCTCCCGGGTGATCATGATCACCGACGAGCGCGGGCGCGGACTGTTATCAGGAAAATGTGAATCCCCCTCTTCGCCAGGGTGCTGCACGTTCACGAACAGCGTTCTGTAGTCAGGCGTGAAGGTAATGCCGGTCAGCTCGCAGGATTTAGGGCCGACCATAAACCGGCGGATCTCGCCGCTGTCCGGGTCTCCTGCCAGCATCTGATTATTCCCCTGCCCCTGATAATCCTCTTTGTTACTGTATTTGCCATCGGTAAGGATCCAGAGCCGCCCCTGCGCATCAAACCCCAGGCCATCCGGGCTGTTAAAGGTGTTTTCAGCAGTGATGTTCGGTGTGCCACGATAGATGCCTTCGGGATGGGCAATCGGATTGCCGCATAACGCGTAGATGTCCCAGGCAAACGACGTGGCCGTGGCATCGCCCTTCTCATCCCAGCGGATAATCTGGCCATAGATATTTTTGGGGCGCGGGTTGGCGGCATTAACCGGCATCCCCTCATTGCCGCGCTTGTTGTTATTGGTCAGCGTACAGTAGGCGCGGCCATCATGCGGGTTAACGGCGATCCATTCCGGCCGATCCATCCGCGTGGCGTTAACCACATCGGCAGCAGCACGCGCATTGATCAGGACATCGGCCTGGCTATGAAATCCCTTCTCAGCAGTGAGTCCATTTTCCCCCCACTTCAGTGCCAGCCAGCGACCGCTGCCTTTCAGGGGTGTGCCCTGTTCATCGCCGTTAAACTGCGCCACATAGAGCGTGCCCCGATCGAGCAGTCCGTGATTCGCTTTCGCATCGTCCGGGTTAACCTTGTCGTCCGAGACATATTTATAAATGTACTCGCCACGCTCATCGTCGCCCATGTAGACCACCAGCTGGCCGGTTTTAGCAACCGTCACCGCAGCATTCTCATGCTTGAAACGCCCCAGCGCGGTTCGTTTGACCGGCACCGATTGGGGATCGAAGGGATCGATTTCGACTATCCAGCCGTGGCGGTTAAATTCGTTAGGATTTTTTGCGATATCGAAGCGGGGATCAAAATCGGACCAGTTTCGCTCCGGCTCGGCGGCGTTCAGGGTGTAGCGCTTCTGCTGGGCGGTCGGCGTAAAATGCGCGTCATGCGTGCCAAAGTAGGTGTCGTAGTTCTCTTCGCAGGTCAGATAAGTGCCCCAGGGCGTTTTACCGTTGGCGCAGTTACCAAAGGTGCCGAGAACCTGCAGGCCCTGAGGATCGGCGGCGGTCTGCAGCGCTTTGTCGCCTGCGGCCGGACCGGAAAAACGCATCGGGGTATTCGCGGTAATGCGGCGGTTGTAATCTGAAGGACGGACAACCTGCCAGCGATTGCTTTCGCCGCGTTTAATCTCAACGACAGAAACGCCGTGCGCCGCCTGTGATTTCTTCACATCCTCCAGGCTGGTCGCTTTGCTGCCGCCGTGGGCGAACAGCGTCGGCTCATTCACATACTCATTGTTGATTGCCATCACGCCACGATGCTCATCAATGGCGAAGAAGCTCATCCCATCATTGTTGTCACCGAACTGCTTTTCCTGATCTTCCGCGCTGTTGTTGCCATGCGGATCGAACTCAGCCGCGCCATTAACCAGCGGGTCGCCCCAGGAGATCAGCACTTCAGCGCGATAACCTGGCGCCACTACAATCTCATCCGCGGTCGAAGCGGCAATCGCCTGAAAGCCCAGCAGCGGGCTGCCGGCGGGTTTTTCCTGCGCCAGTGCGCCGGAGGAGAAAGTCAGGCCGCCGCTGAGAAAGCCGGTCAGCCCGAGTGCGCCGGAACCGGCAAGGAACTTACGTCGCTGCGAATCGGGCAGGCGGTCTGTGCTTAACGCGGAGAGTTCGATCTTCATCAGTGATTGCTTCCTTTGTGTCGGTCCCGGAAAAGAAGCAATGCTAATGAATAAAGATGACAGCCAGGTTACAGGCGGGCGGGCAAGGAATCAGCGACGGCGATCCAGGATCTCAAAGCAGTAGCTGTGGGAGTTATGCTCATCAGCGTCGTGGAACTCGCTGAACGTTGACTGCCACTCATCCGGCTCGTAATCCGGAAACTGCGTGTCGCCTTCTACTTCTGCATCGATGTGGGTCAGATAGAGACGATCGGCACGCTTCAGCATCTGCTCATAAACGCGTCCGCCACCGATCACCATGATCTCTTCGGCTTCACCGGCAGCCTGAAGCGCCTCATCCAGCGAAGTGACCCAGGTGACGCCTTCGGCGGTGCCGGGCTGGCTGCTGACCACGATATTCAGTCGGCCAGGCAGCGGGCGACCAATAGATTCAAAGGTCAGCCGGCCCATAATCACCGGTTTTTTCAGGGTGTTACGCTTGAACCACGCCAGATCTGCAGGCAGGTCCCACGGCATGGCGTTCTCCATTCCAATAATGCGATCTGCTGCTAATGCCGCGATAAGACTAATCATGTTAACTACTCACAGGAAAAAAATTGGCGCCATGATACGAGAAGGTGAAACTTTCGTCGATAGGGGGGAAGGTCTAATTGCGTAAAGCTTTTTATGATGTCGCGTTTCACTGCCTGCGCAGCGTTTTTCACCGCGAAATCGCGTCTGTTAGCCGCAGCTCGCCAGTAATCTGACGCCAGCTGGCACAAAACCGGGCGAATAAGAAAACGGCTCCCGCAGGAGCCGTCGGGGTTATCAGAAGTCGTAGCGCAGACGCACCAGATTCATATCACCCAGGTTATCGGTGCTGGAGGTAAAGACATGTTCGTAATCGACACGGAAACCGTAGTCGAGGAAGAGCGTCACACCCAGACCGTTGTCGATGCGCTGATAATCACGGCCGGTTGCATATTCAATGCGATCGCCCATAACATACGGCTGCACCGCTTTCAGGCCATACTGCGCCACCGGAATTTTATAACCGGCAAAGTATTCCACGCCCCATGCATCGCCAGCAAAGTAGTCATGCACATCTTTGCGTTTGGTGGTCATGAAGTTCTGATACCAGCCGCCGCCCGCTGACAGCGTCCAGTTGCCCGGGGTCCAGCTCAGCGCGGTGCCATAAATGTTCTGGTCGTAATCGCCGCTGTCGCCATTGTTCGGGTTACGCATCGCCGCGCGGGTGTAGTTCCACGCCGTGCCCCAGCTCAGATCGTCGGTAATGTGATAATCCACACCCAGCGAACCGCCGCCTTTGCGCTTGTAGCGCAGGCCGTTGCCTGGCAGGAACTCATTATCGTCGAACAGATAAGAGGCGTAGAGATCCAGATCGCCGAAGGTGTTTTTATACTTCAGCTGCTTACGCGAACGGTAAGAGCCATCGTAGTCGCCATTGATCCCGTTGCCTGGTGCCTGACCGATCATGTCGTAGTCCCAGATATCGGTCTTGGCCCCTACGGTATCGTAGTAAACGCTGTTCTGCTGACCAAAGGTCAGCTGGCCCCAGGTCTTGCTTTTCAGACCGGTGTAGAGCTGGCGGCGCGTGGTGTTATTCGCACCGTCGGCATAATGACGATCCCAGCTGAATACCGCCGGAATATTCACGCCCAGCTCGTAGTAGCTGATCCAGCTGACGTCGTCGAACAGGTAGTAATCCGCGCCGAAACGGAAACGGGTGCCGCCATCGAATCCGTCACGCTTGTACGATTTGTCATCCACGCCGGTCTGGTGATTGACCTGAGCACGGATGCTGCCGCCAAAGGTAAAGTTGAGGCGGCTAAGCGGATCGCCAGCCTGTGGGTCCTGTTTTAACAGGGTGATTTCCGCCTGGCTGGCGAAAGGAAGAATAGCCATCAGTGCAGCCACTGCACTCAGAGAAAAAGTACGCATTTTCATTTTTATAGGTGTCCTTGCACGCTCCGGTGATGAGCGGCAGGCATATTACTGGCGAAAAATCCGGACAGGAAGTGTTTATCTTATAAATTTGTGCGAACGGGGCTGATTCGCACCTATAGCTAAAAAACTAAGTCAAATCAGTGACTTTAAGGCAAATCCTTTGCTTTACGCGAGCCTGATTTTCAGATTATCGCCAGGCGGGAGGCAAAAAAAACGGCTCCCGCACGAGCCCTTCAGGCAGCTGACAAATTCAAATTCTGGGGGGACCACAACGTATCAGCACAACGCGCAGGGAGCACGGACAGAGGAGGAAAGCGTCCCGCGCCATGGACGGCGCGGGCCGGGCGGCCAGGGACTGGCTTGAGCGATTTTCCGATCTGCCCGTGTTCCCTTCGCAGGCGCGATCTCACCGCTGATATGGCCAGAATTTAACCAAAAAAAACGGCTCCCGCAGGAGCCGCTTTTCACACTACCTCGACTTACATCGCCTTAATCTGCGCGTGCATCTCCTGAACGGAGATAACCTGCTCCGTCGGATCGGCATTCAGCGCCATCGCGGTGGCGAAACCGCCATTCAGCGTGGTGTCATAGTGCACTTTATACTGCAGGGCACTGCGGCGAATCAGCTTCGAATCTTCAATCGCCTGACGTCCTGCCGTGGTGTTGACGATATAGCTATATTCGCCATTCTTCAGACGGTCCTGAATGTGCGGACGACCTTCATGCACCTTGTTCACCAGACGTGGGTTAATTCCCGCCTCGCCCAGCACAACCGCCGTGCCGTGTGTCGCATCCAGCTCAAAACCAAACTTCTGCAGCTTGGCCGCCAGGTCGACGATACGTTTCTTGTCGCCTTCACGCACCGACAGCAGTGCACGGCCCGACTTCTTCATGTTGCTCTGTGCGCCCAGCATCGCTTTAGAGAAGGCCTCAGCAAAGGTGCGGCCCACGCCCATGACTTCACCGGTCGAACGCATTTCCGGTCCAAGAATCGGGTCAACGCCCTGGAACTTGTTGAATGGCAGTACGACCTCTTTCACGGAGTAGTAAGGCGGAATCACCTCTTCGGTAACGCCCTGCTCTGCCAGCGTTTTACCTGCCATCACGCGTGCGGCCACTTTCGCCAGCGGCACACCGGTCGCTTTCGAGACGAACGGCACAGTACGCGCGGCGCGCGGGTTAACTTCGATCAGGTAGACTTCGTTGTCTTTAACCGCGAACTGGACGTTCATCAGGCCGCGGACGTTCAGCTCGAACGCCAGCTTCTCAACCTGCTGACGCATCACATTCTGAATCTCCTGATTCAGGGTGTAGGCCGGCAGTGAACAGGCGGAGTCACCGGAGTGAACGCCAGCCTGCTCGATATGTTCCATGATGCCGCCAATCAGCACCCGCTCACCATCGCAGATCGCATCCACATCGACTTCGACCGCATCATCCAGGAAGCGATCCAGCAGCACCGGCGCATCGTTAGAGACGGAGACCGCTGTCTGGAAGTAGCGCTTGAGGTCGGTTTCGTCGTAGACGATCTCCATGGCACGGCCGCCCAGTACATAAGAAGGACGCACCACCAGCGGATAGCCCAGGCCAGCGGCTTTCTCAACGGCCTGCTCCAGCGTGGCGACCGTGGCATTGGCTGGCTGTTTCAGGCTCAGACGATCGACAGCCTGCTGGAAACGTTCACGGTCTTCAGCACGGTCAATAGAGTCCGGGCTGGTGCCGATAACCGGCACACCCGCCGCTTCCAGCGCACGCGCCAGCTTCAGCGGGGTCTGACCGCCATACTGCACGATTACGCCTTTAGGCTGCTCGATACGGACGATTTCCAGCACATCTTCCAGCGTCACCGGCTCAAAGTAGAGACGGTCAGAGGTGTCATAATCGGTCGACACCGTTTCCGGGTTACAGTTGACCATAATGGTCTGGTAACCATCTTCACGCAGCGCCAGCGCGGCGTGAACGCAGCAGTAGTCGAACTCAATACCCTGACCGATACGGTTTGGCCCACCGCCCAGAATCATGATCTTATCGCGATCCATCGCCGGATTGGCTTCGCACTCCTCTTCATAGGTGGAGTACATGTAAGCGGTATCGGTGGCGAACTCGGCGGCGCAGGTATCCACACGCTTATAGACCGGGTGCAGGTTAAACTGCTGACGCAGCTTGCGAATTTCGCTCTCAGCCACGCCTGCCAGCGCCGCCAGCCGGGCGTCGGCAAAGCCTTTACGCTTCAGCGCACGCAGGAAGGTCGCATCCAGGCTGTTTACCCCTTCACGAGCCACCTGGTCTTCCAGCCGGATCAGCTCTTCAATCTGCACCAGGAACCAGCGGTCAATGTTGGTGAGATTGAAGACGCCATCGACCGACATCCCGGCGCGGAACGCGTCAGCGATATACCAGATACGGTCTGAACCGGCATCTTTCAGCTCGCGGCGGATGCGGGTCAGGGCTTCCGGGTCGTCCAGATGCACTTTCGGGTCGAAGCCGTGCGCGCCCACTTCCAGGCCGCGCAGCGCTTTCTGTACGGACTCCTGGAATGTGCGGCCAATCGCCATCACCTCACCGACCGATTTCATCTGGGTGGTCAGGCGGTCGTTGGCACCGGCAAATTTTTCGAAGTTGAAGCGTGGAATTTTGGTGACCACGTAGTCGATCGACGGCTCAAATGAGGCGGGCGTTAAACCACCGGTGATGTCATTCATCAGCTCATCGAGAGTAAAGCCGACCGCCAGCTTGGCCGCAACTTTCGCAATCGGGAAGCCGGTCGCTTTTGAAGCCAGCGCAGAGGAGCGAGACACGCGCGGGTTCATCTCGATAACAATCAGGCGACCATCTTTCGGGTTCACCGAGAACTGCACGTTAGAGCCACCGGTTTCCACACCGATTTCACGCAGGACCGCCAGCGAGGCGTTACGCATGATCTGATACTCTTTATCCGTCAGCGTCTGAGCGGGGGCGACCGTGATGGAGTCACCGGTGTGAATCCCCATCGCATCGAAGTTTTCAATCGAGCAGACGATGATGCAGTTGTCGTTTTTATCGCGAACCACTTCCATCTCATACTCTTTCCAGCCAATCAGCGACTCATCAATCAGCAGCTCATTGGTCGGTGAAAGGTCGAGGCCCCGTTCACAAATCTCTTCAAACTCTTCGCGGTTATAGGCGATGCCGCCACCGGTGCCGCCCATGGTAAAGGAGGGACGGATGATGCAGGGGAAACCGACATCTTCCGCCACGGCCAGCGCTTCTTCCATGGTGTGTGCGATACCGGAACGGGCGGTGTCCAGCCCGATGCTTTTCATCGCGACGTCAAAGCGACGACGATCTTCTGCTTTATCAATGGCGTCTGCAGTCGCACCAATCATGGTCACGCCAAACTCTTCCAGCACGCCCTGACGCTCAAGCTCCAGTGCGCAGTTCAGCGCAGTCTGGCCGCCCATGGTCGGCAGTACGGCATCCGGACGCTCTTTTTCGATGATTTTGCGCACTACTTCCCAGTGAATGGGCTCGATATAGGTGGCATCGGCCATCTCAGGGTCGGTCATGATGGTCGCCGGGTTGGAGTTCACCAGGATGACCCGGTAACCCTCTTCACGCAGCGCTTTACACGCCTGCGCACCGGAATAGTCAAATTCACAGGCCTGACCGATCACAATCGGACCGGCACCAAGAATCAGGATTGATTTTATGTCTGTACGTTTTGGCATGAATTAGCTCCTGATTACTTCGCTTGCAGACGGAAGGCGTCAATCAATTCAATAAAGTGGTCAAACAGCGGCGCAGCATCACCCGGTCCCGGGCTGGCTTCCGGGTGTCCCTGGAAGCTGAAGGCTGGCTTGTCAGTGCGGTGAATGCCCTGCACCGTTTTATCGAACAGCGAAATGTGGGTGACACGCAGGTTCGCGGGCAGATCGTTCTCATCGACGGCAAAACCGTGGTTCTGGGCGGTGATCATCACGCGATTATTGTCGAGATCCTTCACCGGATGGTTGCCGCCATGATGGCCAAGCTTCATCTTCACGGTCCGGGCTCCGCTGGCCAGCGCCAGCAGCTGATGACCCAGGCAGATACCGAACACCGGAATCTCGGTTTTCAGGAAGGCCTGAATCGCGCTGATGGCGTAGTCACATGGCTCCGGGTCACCCGGGCCGTTGGAGAGGAAAATGCCATCCGGATTCATCTTCAGCACCTCTTCCGCCGGTGTCTGAGCCGCTACAACGGTCAGACGGCAGCCGCGGTCAACCAGCATACGCAGAATGTTGCGCTTGGCACCGTAATCGTAAGCCACGACATGATAAGGCAGGGATTCCGCTGAGGATTGTTCCGGCAGGCCACTGCCCAGCGTCCAGCTGCCCTGCTGCCAGCTGTAGGTTTCCGTTGTGCAGACCTCTTTCGCCAGATCCATACCTTTCAGCCCGGGGAACGCCTGGGCTTTCTGCAGCGCCAGCGCGGCATCCGGATTATCACCGGCGATAATGCAGCCATTCTGAGCGCCTTTCTCGCGCAGCAGACGCGTCAGCTTGCGGGTATCGATATCGGCAATGGCCACAATGTTGTTGCGCTGCAGGTAAGCGGAGAGTCCTTCTTCGCTTCGGAAGTTGCTGGCAATCAACGGCAGATCGCGGATGACCAGGCCCTGAGCATGAATCTGGCTTGATTCTTCATCAGCGGCGTTGGCACCGACATTACCGATATGGGGATAAGTGAGAGTAACGATTTGGCGGGAATAGGAAGGATCAGTGAGGATTTCTTGATAACCGGTCATTGAGGTGTTGAAAACGACTTCCCCCACTGCCGACCCCGTTGCCCCGATGGCCCGACCGTGGAATTGGGTTCCGTCTTCCAGAACCAGGATTGCTGACTTAATCAAAACATCCTCCAGGGAATAAACAGTCATAATATCTGCATATTAATTCAAAATAGCCGCCTGAATCAATGCAAAAACCGCCTGAATTGTCGATTTTTGGCAAATTGCGCGCATTCTAATGATCACCCTGGGGCTTGTCTACCCTGAGGCCCGTTTTTTTCATCTTTATCTGACTTATGAGGCCAGAAACGGGCTTAAGCGGTAAAAACAGGAGAAAACCCGGCCGAATAATCGTTTGCCAGGCAGTAAAAATAAGAACCCGAGGCTGTCAGGCTGATTTTTTTGACCAAATGGTCAAAAACGGCATCTTAACGAAGATAAAACGCGCGAAAAGTGATAAAAACAGATGGCTTAATCTGTTTTCACATCAGGGCGAGTATTTCAGACAAAATTAAGGGCAATAAAAACATTGCCCTTTTCCAATCAATAGGTTAACGATTGAAATAACCACATCACGATGGTTCACAACACGCACAACATCACAGATCCAGCACATCCCGCATATTAAACAGGCCTGCTTTCTTCTCTTTCAGCCATAATGCCGACTTAACCGCACCTTTTGCGAAGGTCATACGGCTTGAGGCCTTGTGGGTTATCTCAACCCGTTCGCCGACATCCGCAAACATTGCCGTATGCTCACCGACGATGTCCCCGGCGCGCACCGTGGCAAAACCGATTGTCTGAGGCTGACGTTCGCCGGTGTGCCCTTCACGCGTATAGACCGCGTGCTCATCCAGTTTCCACTGCATCGCATCGGCAATCGCTTCCCCCATCGCCAGTGCGGTGCCCGATGGCGCATCCACTTTGTGGCGATGGTGCGCTTCAGTAATCTCAATATCCGCATACTCCCCCATCACACTGGCGGCTTTCTCCAGCAGCTTCAGCACCAGGTTAACGCCCACACTGAAGTTTGCGGCGAACACAATGGCGATATCTTCTGAGGCGGCGCGAATGGCTGCTTTGCCTGCGTCATCGAATCCTGTGGTGCCGATCACCATCGCTTTGCCGTGCTCACGGCAGATCGCCATATACTCCAGCGTGCCTTCCGGACGGGTAAAGTCGATCAGCACATCAAAGTCATCAATCACTGCACGTAAATCGTCAGCAATCAGGATGCCGTTTCTGCCGATGCCCGCTAACTCTCCGGCGTCGCTGCCGGTCAGCGATGAACCCGGACGGGCGAGCGCAGCACCCAGCTCCACGCCTTCAGCCTGCTGTGTTGCCTCAATCAGATTACGGCCCATACGGCCCGGCGCGCCCACAACGGCAATGCGGATATTCTTCATATTTATTCATTCCTAAAACAAAACTATGCATCCAAAGCGTCATCAGGTTAACGACGAGTTAACAGTCACGCCACTATTAATCAGGGATAATAAGAATTTTATGCCAGCCGCCTGCGATTATCAGTAAAAGCAATCGCCATGGCAAAAGGTGGGCTTTTCATCGGCCGATAAAAACAAAAAAGGCCGAACAGAGTCGGCCTTTTTATCAGGATTAACGTGCGGTTACTGCACGTTGCGCACCTCGACGCGCAGCTCTTTTGGCACTTCAAAGACGATGTTCTCTTCACGGCCAATCAGCTCGATCGCGGCTTCGCCGCCCAGCTCACGCAGTCGCTCAATCACCTGCTGCACCAGAATATCGGGCGCTGAGGCACCGGCGGTGACACCGATACAGGCCACGCCTTTGACCCACTCTTCCTGAATATCATCAGCAGAGTCGATCAGCTTCGCCAGCTTACCGGCGCGCTGCGCCAGTTCAGCCAGACGGTTCGAGTTGGAGGAGTTCTTCGACCCCACCACCAGTACCACCTCGGCATCTTTCGCCAGGGTGCGAACCGCTTCCTGGCGGTTGGTTGTGGCATAGCAGATATCATCTTTACGCGGCCCGATAATCGCCGGGAAGCGCTGACGCAGAGCATCGATGATGTCTGACGTATCATCCACTGACAGCGTGGTCTGCGTCATGAAGCTCAGGTTGTTTTCATCCTTTACCGTCAGCCGGAAAACATCTTCCGGAGACTCGACGAGATACATCCCGCCATTGGGGTTGTTGTACTGCCCCATGGTGCCTTCCACTTCCGGATGACCCGCATGACCGATCAGTATCGCCTCAACGCCTTTACGGCTGGCACGTGCCACTTCCATATGCACTTTTGTCACCAGCGGACAGGTTGCATCAAACAGCATGGTCAGATTGCGCGCTTTGGCTTCTGCACGCACCGCCTGCGAAACACCGTGCGCAGAGAAGATCAGAATCGCGTTATCCGGCACTTCACTGATCTCTTCGATGAAGATCGCCCCGCGCTCACGCAGGCTGTTGACCACGTAACGGTTATGCACCACTTCGTGACGCACGTAGATAGGCGCGCCATACATCTCCAGCGCGCGCTCAACGATACTGATGGCGCGATCAACGCCGGCGCAGAAACCGCGCGGATTAGCTAACAGGATTTGCATCGTTCGCCTCCAGTGCCGGATCGATCTCCAGCACCTCTACATCAAACTGAATACGATGACCTGCCAGCGGATGGTTAAAATCTACGGTGATCGAATCACCGGAGACTTCACGGATCACGCCTGGCATTTCACTGCCGCCCATGCCGCTGAACAGCATGATGGCCCCCACTTCCGGTTCACCGGCATCGATAAAGTCACGACGCGAGAAATACTGGATCAGGTCAGGGCTGACGCCACCAAATGCCTCTTCCGGCGCCAGAGTGAACTGTTTAGTTTCACCCGCTTTCAGCCCCAGCAGTGCCTCCTCCAGTGCCGCAGAGAGGCTGCCATCACCGAGACGGAACAGCGCAGGCTTACCGTTTGCACGGGTCGATTCCGCCGTCGAGCCATCTTCCAGCTTCAGCGTAAAATGCACCAACACCGCGCTGTCGCGCTGTACGGACTCAGTCATCACTTACCCTTTCTGTTTAGCCTGTTTGCCGTTCGGGCTGAAAAAGCCCTCCAGCACCACCAATGCGGCACCAATACAGATGCCGCAGTCAGCGATATTAAATGTAGCGAAGTGCCAGTTACCGACATAAAAATCGATAAAATCGACCACAAAGCCATGCCAGGAGCGATCAAATAAATTGCCTATCGCACCGCCGATAATCAGGGCATACGCGATGTTTGAAATCTTCTGGCTGGCCTGATTGCGATACATCATCAGCACCAGTGAAACCACGATCGCCAGCGCAATACCGGCAAAAAACCAGCGCTGCCAGCCGCCTTTGTCCGCCAGGAAGCTGAACGCCGCGCCGTAGTTGTGCGCATAGAACAGGTTAAGATAAGGCATCAGCGGCTGCGTTTCATGCAGCATCATGTTGTTCATCACCCACTGCTTACTGGCGAAGTCGACAACGATGACCACCAGCACCAGCCACAGCCAGCGCAATCCGGTTGAGAGAATAGGTTTACGCATCAGGCAAATTCACGCTGTTCACCGTCACCGGCTACGTTAGTGTAACAACGACCGCATACCGCAGCGTGCTCCGGATTCTGGCCGACGTCGGTAGTGTAATGCCAGCAGCGCTGACATTTCTCGCCTTCCGCCTTGTGCAGCGCAATTTTCAGACCTTTCAGCAGTTCGCTCTGCTGCGCTTCATCGTTTGCCAGCGCGTAATCAGCTACCTGGGCACCCGAGGTCAGCAGCACAAAGCGCAGCTCGTTGCCCAGCGCCTGCAGCTTAGCGGCCAGCTCCGCATCGGCATAGAGCGTCACGGTGGCTTCCAGTGCGCCACCGATACGTTTGTCGGCACGCGCCTGCTCGATGACCTTGTTAACTTCGCCACGTACTTTCAGCAGCTCAGCCCAGTAGGCATCGTTCAGGGCTTCATCTTCCGCCAGGCCAAACAGACCCTGATACCACTCTTCGGTGAAGACATACTGCGCGCGTTCGCCAGGCAGATAGCCCCAGATCTCATCCGCGGTAAAGGACATGATCGGCGCCATCCAGCGCACCAGCGCTTCAACGATGTGCCACAGCGCGGTCTGACAGCTACGACGCGCCAGGCTGTCGCCCTTCGCGGTGTACTGGCGATCTTTGATGATGTCGAGATAGAAGCTGCCCATCTCCACAGAACAGAACTGCATCAGACGCTGGATCACTTCATGGAAATCGTAGTTCTCATAAGAGGCGACGATATCGGCCTGCGCCGCCTGCGCACGTCCCACGGCCCAGCGATCCACCACGACCATCTCTTCCGGTTTCACCAGGTCGGTGGCCGGATTGAAGCCGTTAAGGTTCGCCAGCAGGAAGCGGGCGGTGTTACGGATACGGCGATAGGCATCGGCGGAACGCTTCAGGATCTCATCGGAGACCGCCATTTCACCCGAATAGTCGGTTGATGCCACCCACAGGCGCAGAATGTCAGCACCCAGTTTGTTCATCACATCCTGCGGCGACACGGTGTTGCCGATCGATTTCGACATTTTGCGGCCCTGACCATCCACGGTGAAACCGTGTGTCAGTACCTGACGATAAGGCGCTTTGCCTTTCATCGCGGTGCCGATCATCAGCGAGGACATAAACCAGCCGCGATGCTGATCGGACCCTTCCAGATAGAGGTCCGGCGCCTGTCCTTCGAATTCCGGACGGGCATCCACGACGGAATAGCTGGTTGACCCGGAGTCGAACCAGACATCCAGGGTATCCGGAACCTTGACGTAATGATCGGCGTCATCGCCCATCAGCTCGCGCGGATCGAGATCCCACCAGGCCTGAATGCCATCCTGCTCAACACGCTGTGCCACTTTCTCCATCAGTGCCAGGGTATCCGGGTGAAGCTCTTCGCTCTCTTTATGAACGAACAGCGCCATCGGCACGCCCCAGGTACGCTGACGAGAGATACACCAGTCCGGACGGTTCGCCACCATCGATTCAATACGCGCCTGGCCCCAGTCCGGGATCCACTGCACGCCTTTGATCTCTTTCAGCGACTGCGCACGCAGGCCTTTCTGATCCATGCTGATGAACCACTGTGGCGTGGCACGGAAGATGATAGGCGTTTTGTGACGCCAGCAGTGCGGGTAGCTGTGCAGCAGTTTTTCAACGTGCAGCAGCGCCTGCTTCTCTTTCAGCAGCTCAACGATCATATCGTTGGCTTTAAAGACGTTAACCCCATCCAGCGTCGGGTAAGTGCCAGGCAGATACGCGCCATCTGGCCCGACCGGGTTAGCGGTTTCGATGCCATATTTCTGGCCGATCACATAGTCATCCGGGCCGTGGCCGGGTGCCGTATGGACCGCACCAGTACCGGCATCCAGCGTGACGTGTTCGCCCAGCACCACTTTCGACTGAATCTGCTCAAGGAACGGATGCTGGAACAGCTGCAGCTCCAGCGCGGCACCTTTGCATTCGCCCAGCACCTGCCATTCGCTGACACCGGCACGCTTCATGACGCTTTCCACCAGCTCTTTTGCCAGGATCAGGGCACGGCCTTCGATCTGGATCAGCTGATAGTCAAATTCCGGGTGCAGAGAGATGGCGCGGTTAGCGGGCAGCGTCCACGGGGTGGTGGTCCAGATAACCAGTGAAATCGGGCCGTTAACCGTAGTGACGCCGAACGCCTGACGCACAGCGTCGGCATCGACGGCGTTGAACATCACATCAATCGACGGTGAGGTCTTGTCGTAATATTCCACTTCCGCTTCGGCCAGGGCAGAACGGCAATCCAGGCACCAGTGCACCGGCTTCGCGCCCTTGTGCAGGTGACCGTTGCCGATGATTTTACCCAGCGCACGGATGATGTTGGCTTCCGTGTTGAAGTCCATGGTCAGGTAAGGACGATCCCAGTCGCCCAGTACGCCCAGACGGATAAAGTCTGCTTTCTGGCCTTCAACCTGTTCTGCCGCATATTTGCGGCACGCTTCGCGGAATTCTGCCGCCGTGACTTTCTCGCCCGGCTTGCCGATCATCTGCTCAACTTTATGCTCGATAGGCAGACCGTGACAGTCCCAGCCCGGCACATAGGGCGCGTCATAGCCCGCCATGCCTTTCGACTTAACGATAATGTCTTTCAGAATCTTGTTAACTGAGTGACCGATATGAATGCTGCCGTTCGCATAAGGAGGGCCATCATGCAGGATAAAGGTTTTTTTCCCCTTTTTGGCTTCGCGGATAACGCCATACAGGTTGTCGGCATACCAGCGTTGCAACATTCCCGGTTCGCGTTTGGCCAGATCGCCACGCATCGGGAATCCCGTTTCCGGCAAATTCAGGGTAGATTTATAGTCACTCATCAGATTCTCGATTCCGTTTTTCGCTCAGGTTAAAGCAGCCCAAAAAACTGCCGGGCCGTTACCACATCATTCGCAATTTGTTCTTTCAACGCCTCCAGTGAGGCAAAGCGCTGCTCGTTTCGTATTTTCTGTTTCAGCACCACATCAATGTGACGACCATAAAGATTGATATTGATGTCGAGCAGGTGAACTTCAAGCTGCTGGCGTAAACCTTTTACCGTCGGACGGGTGCCGATATTCGCCACGCCCGGCAGCGGCTCCGGCGTCAGCCCTTCCACTTCCACCGCATAGACCCCTTTCACCGGCGACACGCTGCGGCGTAAAGGCAGGTTGGCGGTTGGGAAGCCCAGCGTGCGTCCCAGTGCATCACCGTGCACGACGCGGCCGGAAATCGTGAAAGGATGGCCTAACAACGACTGCGCCAGCGCTAAATCATCGGCGGCCAGCGCCTGACGCACGGCGGTGCTGCTGATGCGCTTTCCGCCCTCACAGAAGGTTTCGGTACTGATAACCTCGAAGCCATACTCCACACCGGCTTTCTGCAATAACCGGAAATCCCCCTGGCGACCGGCGCCAAAGCGGAAATCATCGCCCACCGCAAGGTATCTGACGTCGAGCTTTTCAACCAGCAGGTCGCTGATAAAACGCTGGGCGGATAACGCCGCAAAGCGACGGTCAAACCGCACGCAGAGCACCTTATCGACGCCGGCTTCAGCCAGGTAGCGCAGTTTTTCACGCAGGCGCGTCAGGCGAGCCGGGGCTTTATCGCCAGCAAACAGCTCCAGCGGCTGTGGTTCAAAGACCATGACCACCACCGGCAGATTACGTTTGCGTCCCTCTTCACACAGCCGGGCCATCAGTGCCTGGTGCCCGCGGTGTACGCCATCGAAATTACCAATGGTCAGAACGCAGCCGCGATGCTGCTCGTTAAGATTATGAATACCGCGGATAAACTTCATGGCTGACCCAAACCGGTGGAAATCGGCGGATTATACCCTTGAAACCGGTTCAGGTTAACCCGTCAGCACGCCTTTCATGCTTAACGCGCTGCATTTCCTGTTACAGAAGCACGTGTTGAGAATTTTGTCGCGAAATACTGTATTCAGGAAGGCGAAGCTGGTAGAATCTTGCGCCATCAAATACGTAACCGAGTGCTGCTCATAGAGCGACGCTTATTTGCACAAATCCATTGACAAAATCAGGTTGGAAGGGCATAGTCCTCGGCCTTTGATTTGTCTCTATAGAACACATTTGGGAGTTGGACCTTGGCTAATATCAAATCAGCTAAGAAACGCGCCGTAACATCTGAGAAACGCCGTAAGCATAACGCTAGCCGCCGCTCTATGATGCGTACCTTCGTTAAGAAAGTATACGCGGCGATCGCTTCAGGCGACAAAGCTGCTGCGCAGAACGCATTCAATGAAATGCAACCAATCGTGGACCGTCAGGCTGCTAAAGGTCTGATCCACAAAAACAAAGCTGCACGTTATAAAGCAAACCTGACTGCACAGATCAACAAACTGGCTTAATCGCCTGTTGTTTATCGCTTTGTTGAAAGAACCGGCGCTTACGCCGGTTTTTTTTCGCCTGTCATTTGCCGCACCGCCATTCCCCGTGAGGGTGATGCAGGGCGAAAAAAGGAGGCTTTCGCCTCCCCTCTCTTAACGCAGCCTGACCCGTAACAGGCTATATCCCAACACGGCGGAGAGCAGAGAACCGGTCAGAATCCCCAGCTTAGAGAACGTCACCAGCTGCTCATGGGCGGCATCAAAGGCCAGTGAACTGATAAATATCGACATCGTGAAGCCGATACCGCACAGCACGCCGATCGCCATGATATCGCGGATGGTGGTGCCGCCAGGCAATACCGCCAGCCGCAATCTGACGGCCAGCCAGCAGAAGAGCGTAATGCCCAGGGGTTTGCCGATTAACAGGCCAAAGATGATGCCTGCCGGTTCCGGTGACAGGATATCGCCCAGCGTAATACCGGCGAGTGAAATACCGGCATTGGCAAAGGCAAACAGCGGCAGAATCAGCCAGTTCACCCACGGCATCAGGCCGTGCGCCAGATGCTCTGCTGGCGAGTGCCCCTCTCTCTTCTCCAGCGGCACAAAGAAGCCCACGATAACGCCTGCCAGCGTTGCATGAACACCCGACTTAAGGACGGCGGTCCAGAGCACAATGCCCACCAGAATGTAGATCGAGATTTTGCGGACGTTGAAGTAATTCAGCAGGGCCAGCACCACAATCGCCGCTGCCGCCACGCCCAGAGAGAGCACCGACAGACCGCTGGTATAGAACAGGGCGATAATCACAATCGCCCCCAGGTCATCGATAATCGCCAGCGCCATCAGAAAAACTTTCAGCGCAGCAGGAACCCGGCTGCCGAGCAGGGCCAGCACCCCCAGTGCAAACGCGATATCCGTTGCCGTGGGAATCGCCCAGCCGTTGCGGGCAATCTCATCACCGTGGTTGAAAGCCAGAAAGATCAGGGCGGGCAGCGCCATGCCTCCCAGGGCTGCGATAACCGGAAAGATTGCCTTCTCCCGGCTTGCGAGTTCACCGACCCTCAGCTCGCGCTTCACCTCCAGCCCAATCAGCAGGAAAAACAGCGCCATCAGCGCATCGTTTATCCATAACAGCAGATTTTTGCTGATATCCAGCGCACCAAAGCGGATCTGGACAGGCTCATTCAGTAACGCCTGATAGCCTTCGGCCGTCGCAGCGGTATTGGCGAGGATCATGGCCGCCACGGCTGCCAGGATTAATATCATGCCGTTACTGGCATCACTTTCAATGAAGCTCCTGAGGAGGTTTCTGAGTTTCCGAGGCTTATTCAACGTTTATCTTCCTGATCGGCGAGTGAAAGTGAATAAGTGTAACGACTCATATCGCCCGTTAACAGCAGCTTGTGCCCGGCGTTGTCGCTCGCGTTGACCGGAACATCCGCAGGCCCGGCTACGCTGCGGAGCAGTCGGTGTGCAGCATCCCTGATCAGAGGCCAAAAAAAACGGAGCCCAGGGCTCCGTTTTATCTTTCCCGGTTTATCGGGTCAGGTCGTCAAAGAATTTTTTCACACCGTCGAAAAAGCTCTTGGAGCGCGGGCTGTTGTGCTCGCCGCTCGGACCGCCAAAACTCTCTTCCAGTTCACGCAGCAGCGATTTCTGTTTCTCGTTCAGGCTGACCGGTGTTTCCACCACGACGCGACACAACAGGTCACCAACCGCACCACCGCGAACAGATTTCACGCCGCGTCCGCGCATGCGGAACAGCTTGCCGGTCTGGGTCTCTGACGGCACTTTCAGCTTCACGCGTCCATCCAGCGTCGGCACTTCAATCTCACCGCCCAGCGCCGCCATCGCAAAGTTAATCGGCACTTCGCAGTAGAGGTTATTCTCTTCACGTTCGAAAATCGGGTGTTTCTTCACCGAGACCTGAACATAGAGATCGCCCGCTGGCGCGCCCTGCTCGCCCGCTTCGCCTTCTCCGCTCAGACGGATACGATCGCCGGTGTCGACCCCGGCCGGGATTTTCACTGACAGCGTTTTCGACTTCTCAACGCGACCGTGACCGTGACAGGCGTTGCACGGATCTTTAATCACCGAGCCGCGACCGTGACAGGTCGGACAGGCCTGCTGAACGGTGAAGAAGCCCTGGCGCATCTGCACCTGGCCTGCACCGTGACAGGTCGAACAGGTTTGTGGCTGCGTGCCTGGTTTCGCGCCGCTGCCGTGGCAGACATCACACTCTTCCAGCGTTGGAATGCGGATCTCTTTGGTCACGCCGCGTACCGCTTCTTCCAGCGTCAGCTCCATGTTGTAGCGTAAATCGGCGCCGCGGGATGCGCGCTGACGGCGTCCACCACCAAAGATGTCACCGAATACGTCGCCAAAGATATCGCTGAAGTCTGCACCGCCGCCACCAAAGCCGCCGCCGCCGAATCCACCGCCACCCATGCCGCCCTGTTCAAAAGCTGCATGACCATATTGATCGTAGGCCGCACGCTTCTGCGCATCGGTCAGGATTTCGTACGCTTCTTTAGCCTCTTTGAATTTGGCTTCGGCTTCTTTATCTCCGGGATTACGATCCGGGTGAAATTTCATTGCCAGGCGTTTGTACGCCTTTTTGATTTCACGCTCGTCCGCGGATTTGGCGACGCCTAAAATCTCGTAGTAATCACTCTTCGCCATGTTTATTTAGCCCTTAACATGATCGCACGGGCGTGGAGAGATCTCCGACGCCCGTGCTGGTTTCAACGGCTGTCAGGCCAGCCGTCGCGCCCGGTCAGGGGCAATTATTTCTTGTTGTCTTTTACTTCTTCGAATTCAGCATCGACAACGTCGTCATCTTTCTTCGCTGACGCATCACCGGCATCGGCTGCACCTGCCTGAGACTGCTGTGCGGCTTCCATCAGTTTGCCGGACACTTCCATCAGCGCCTGCATTTTGGCGTCGATTTCCGCTTTGTCTTCGCCTTTCAGCGCAGTTTCCAGCGCGGCCAGTGCGGCTTCGATTGGCGCTTTGTCGTCTGCTGACAGTTTGTCGCCGGCTTCTTCCAGCTGCTTACGCGTGCTGTGGGCAATCTGATCGCCCTGGTTGCGCGTCTGTACCAGCTCTTCGAACTTACGGTCAGCTTCTGCGTTCGCTTCCGCATCACGCACCATTTTTTCGATCTCTTCGTCGTTCAGACCGGAAGAGGCTTTGATGGTGATTTTCTGCTCTTTACCGCTGTTCTTATCTTTCGCTGACACGTGCAGGATACCATCCGCATCGATGTCGAAGGTGACTTCGATCTGCGGCATACCGCGAGGCGCAGCCTGGATACCGTCAAGGTTGAACTGGCCCAGTGACTTGTTGTCATTGGCGCGCTTACGCTCACCCTGCAGCACGTGAATGGTCACGGCTGACTGGTTATCTTCAGCAGTCGAGAAGACCTGGCTGTGCTTGGTCGGGATGGTGGTGTTTTTGCTGATCAGCGACGTCATCACGCCACCCATGGTTTCGATACCCAGTGACAGCGGGGTTACGTCCAGCAGCAGCACGTCTTTCACGTCGCCACCCAGTACACCGCCCTGAACCGCAGCACCGACAGCAACGGCTTCGTCCGGGTTCACATCTTTACGTGGCTCTTTACCAAAGAACTCGGTGACTTTCGCCTGAACCAGTGGCATACGGGTCTGACCACCGACCAGGATAACGTCGTTGATGTCAGAAACCGACAGGCCAGCATCCTGCAGCGCAACTTTCAGTGGCGCGATTGAGCGTGCAACCAGATCTTCAACCAGTGACTCCAGTTTAGAGCGGGTCACTTTGATGTTCAGGTGCTTAGGACCGGTCGCATCTGCAGTGATGTACGGCAGGTTAACGTCGGTCTGCTGAGCAGAAGAGAGCTCGATTTTCGCTTTCTCTGCGGCTTCTTTCAGACGCTGCATCGCCAGAGGATCGTTGTGCAGATCGATGCCCTGATCTTTCTTAAATTCAGCTACCAGATAGTTAATCAGACGGCTGTCGAAGTCTTCACCACCCAGGTGGGTATCACCGTTGGTTGCCAGAACTTCAAAGGTTTTTTCGCCATCAACTTCGTCGATCTCGATGATGGAGATATCGAAGGTACCGCCACCCAGGTCATACACGGCGATGGTGCGGTTACCCTGACCTTTGTCCAGGCCGTAGGCCAGTGCAGCAGCGGTTGGTTCGTTAATGATACGCTTAACTTCCAGACCCGCGATGCGGCCTGCATCTTTGGTCGCCTGACGCTGTGCATCGTTAAAGTATGCCGGAACGGTGATCACCGCTTCGGTCACTGGCTCACCGAGGTAATCTTCGGCGGTCTTTTTCATTTTCTTCAGCACTTCAGCTGAAATCTGCGGCGGTGCCATTTTCTGGCCTTTCACTTCCAGCCAGGCGTCGCCGTTGTCAGCGCTGGCGATTTTGTACGGCATGATTTTAATATCACGCTGAACTTCTTCGTCCTGGAAGCGACGACCGATCAGACGCTTAATTGCGAACAGGGTATTCTGCGGGTTGGTCACTGCCTGACGTTTAGCCGGTTGACCGACCAGAATTTCGCCATCCTGTGTGTACGCAATAATTGAAGGCGTGGTGCGATCGCCCTCGGCATTTTCCAGCACGCGTGCTTTAGTGCCATCCATGATCGCAACACAAGAGTTGGTTGTACCCAGGTCAATACCAATAATCTTACCCATCTAAACATCTCCCACTTAAATTCGTTGCCAATTTGGGTTGTGAACCTTTTATGTGGGCGGGTTGTTTGCATTCAACCTGCCAGCACAAGCTTTTTTTCCAACGTTCACAACGCTCGATGAGAAGTAAATGGGGCCGCTTCGATGCGCATCAAGGGTTAAACCAAAAAAAATTTTCACCTCTGGCCCGGTCGGGATCAAAGAACCCAGGCAGAACGCTGAATATGATGCGCCGCTCCGCTCGATGGAGTGAAGCGGAGCGCTTTTTATCATCAACGTTTACTGACCGCCGAGGAACTATGGCAAATTCAACACTGGCCAACCCTGCCCCGCTGGGATTAATGGGATTTGGCATGACAACGGTTTTACTTAACCTGCACAACGCGGGCCTGTTCACGATGGACGTCGCGATTCTGGCCATGGGGATTTTTTATGGTGGGATTGCGCAGGTGCTGGCAGGCCTGCTGGAGTTTAAAAAGAATAACACCTTTGGGCTGACGGCCTTTACCTCTTACGGGATGTTCTGGTTAAGCTTTGTGGCGATTCTTCTGCTGCCGGAAATGGGCCTCGCGAACGCCCCCGACGAACGTTTTCTGGGGGCCTGGCTGCTTCTGTGGGGCATCTTCACGCTGTTTATGTTTGTCGGCACGCTGAAAGGTGCGCGGATGCTGCAGTTTGTTTTCGCCACGCTCACGCTGCTGTTTCTGCTGCTGGCCGTAGCGCATCTGATGCATCTGCCTGCGCTGGTCACCACGGCAGGCTGGGTTGGCCTTCTCTGCGGCGCCAGCGCCTGCTATCTGGCCATGGGGGAAGTGCTGAACGAAACCTTTGGCCGTACCGTTCTGCCGATTGGCGAGAAGCCGCATCAATCATGATAAGACGCGGAGTCAGGCTCCGCGTCATTTCACTACAGCGAATTAACCCCCTGATGCAGTTCTGGCTCGTGGCTGATATCACGCCGCAGCCAGATCCCCGTCACCAATCCCACCAGCGCCAGTGCCATCACATACCAGCATGGGGCCATCACCGACACATTCATCAGCAGCGACACAAAAATCGGTGTCAGGCCGCCGAAAATCGCATAGGCGAGATTGTAGGAGAAGGAGATACCGGTAAAACGGACTTCCGCCGGAAAGGCACGCACCATCACGAACGGGACGGCGCCCACGGCACCCACGCTGAGGCCGGCCAGTCCATACAGCAGGAAGAGCTGCTGCGGATAGAGTGCGGTCAGATGATAAAACTGCCAGCAGCAGATCGCCAGCAGCAGGCTGCCGACACACAGCGTGCGGCTGGCACCGAAGCGATCGGCCGCCAGGCCGGCAATAATACAGCCGAAGCAGAGCATGACGGTGGCCAGGCTGTTGGCCTGCAGCGTCAGCGCAGGCGCAATGCCCAGCTGTTTTTGCAGCCAGACCGGGGACATCAGGATCACCACCACAATGCAGGCGGAGAGCAGCCAGGTCAGCAGCATGGAAATGACGACCGATTTTTTATGTTCAGCCAGCACTGTTTTCAGCGGCAGCTTACTGGAGAGCGCTTTACGCTGCTGCATCTCCACAAACACCGGCGTCTCATGCAGCCAGCGGCGCAGCACCATCGCGCCCAGCCCGAACAGGCCGCCGAGGAAGAACGGGATGCGCCAGCCGCCATCATGAATCGCCTGGGGTGAGAGTGAGGTATTGATCAGCGTCGCCACCAGCGACCCCAGTAAAATCCCGATGGTCAGCCCGGCCGTCAGTGTGCCGCAGGCGATACCGATGCGTTTATAGGGCACATGCTCAGCGACAAACACCCAGGCTCCCGGCACTTCGCCACCAATCGCCGCCCCCTGCAGCATCCGCATCAGCAGCATCAGTAACGGTGCGGCAACGCCGATAGTCTGCCAGGTGGGGAGCGCGCCCATCATCAATGTCGGCAGCGCCATCAGCATAATGCTCAGGCTGAACATCTTCTTACGCCCCACTTTATCGCCAAAGTGGGCCATCACGATGCCGCCCAGCGGACGTGCCAGATAGCCGGCGGCAAAAATGGCAAAGGTCTGCAGCTGGCGCAGCCACTCGGGAATATCGGCGGGGAAAAAGAGTTCGCCAATCACGGTGGCGAAGAAGACAAAAATGATGAAGTCGTAAAATTCCAGCGCGCCGCCCAGTGCGGCCAGCGCCAGGGTTCTGTAATCCTTACCGGTCAGACGCTGCGTAGAGGTCAGGTTCATAATAGTCCAGAGGCAAAAGATCGAGTTGTAAAGATCTAATTACTATACCGTCAATCTTTTGCCACACCAGCCGGGCTATAGCTTATGCCTGAAATGGACAATATTTAGTTATTTATCTCACGTATCGCGCTTTTAGGCCGAAATGCTGCTACCACGTCGCGATGGGTTTCGACATACGGCCCTTCCAATAGCTGTAAACAATAAGGTACAGAGGCAAAAATACCGTGGACTTTGACGTTGCCCTGCTCATCTTTCAGCCCCTCCAGCGTCTCCCTGATCGACTTTGGCTGACCAGGCAGATTGAGGATCAGTGACTGCTTACGGATCACGCCAACCTGACGCGACAGAATCGCGGTCGGCACAAACTGCAGGCTGATCTGACGCATCTGCTCACCGAATCCGGGCATCTCCCGATCGGCGACGGCTAAGGTGGCGTCGGGAGTGACGTCGCGCCGGGCCGGGCCGGTGCCGCCAGTGGTCAGCACCAGATGGCAAAAGCGTTCATCGACCAGCTCGCAAATCGCCTGCTCAATCATCGGCTGCTCGTCCGGCACCAGTCGGGACTCCATTTCGAACGGGCTGCTGATGGCCGTGCTGAGCCAGCTCTCCAGCGCGGGAATCCCCTGATCCTGATAGATGCCGTTCGCGGCGCGATCGGAAACCGAGATCAGGCCAATGCGTAATGTATTCATGGTTAGCTTCGCTGTGAATGACCGCGGTGCGGTGGAATAAAAGGGGAATAGCCGAAAGGATAATACAAAGTGAAAGGGTCGGAAAAGGGAAAACCGTGACGGCCTGCGCCGTCACGATCGGAGGATTACAGCAGCTCTGCCAGCATCTTCTCAAGTTTGCCCTGATCAACGGCAAAGTTGCGGATGCCTTCTGCCAGCTTCGCCACCGCCATCGGATCCTGGTTGTGCTGCCACAGGAACTCAGACTCGGTCATGCGGGCCGGACGCGCTTTCACTTCACCGCTGTAGCTCAGTTTACGCTCCAGGGTTCCTTCGCTCTCGGCCAGCTCTTTCAGCAGCGCAGGCGAAATGGTCAGACGGTCACAGCCAGCCAGCTCGATGATTTCGCCGGTATTACGGAAGCTGGCGCCCATCACGACGGTTTCATAGCCGTGCTGCTTGTAGTAGTTGTAGATTTCAGAAACAGAAACCACGCCGGGATCTTCGTGCGCCGCATACTCTTTTTTATCGGTGTTGGCTTTGTACCAGTCCAGAATACGACCCACAAACGGAGAGATCAGGAAGACGCCCGCTTCGGCACAGGCACGCGCCTGAGCGAAGGAGAACAGCAGCGTCAGGTTACAGTTGATGCCCTCTTTTTCCAGCTGCTCCGCGGCGCGGATACCCTGCCAGGTTGAGGCCAGTTTGATCAGGATGCGGTCATTGCTGATACCGGCATCGTTGTAGAGTTTGATCAGACTACGGGCTTTATTGATGCTGCCTTCGGTGTCGTAAGAGAGACGCGCATCCACTTCGGTCGAAATACGGCCCGGGATCAGTTTGAGAATTTCCAGACCAATGTTTACGGCCAGCTTGTCAGAAACCAGCTGCAGCTGCTCATCTTTATCGCTGCTCTGCTCACGCGCCCAGCCGATCGCTTCATCGATCAGTTTACGGTATTCAGGGATTTGTGCGGCGTTAAGAATCAGAGAAGGGTTAGTCGTGGCATCCTGCGGCTGATACAGCTTCATGGCTGCGATATCACCGGTGTCGGCAACGACGGTGGTGAGCTGACGCAGGGAGGTAAGTTTGTCCGTCATGTTCTTTTCTCTTAGTTAACTGTCAGTGTGAAAAAAGGCTGTTGCGATAATATCACGCGCCAACGGTGGCGCAAGGTCAGGGAATGCCGTTTACGATAGCGCGAACAAATAGGTGTGATTCGTCATTCTTTGCGGCTTTTTTGCTACACTGCGGAGCCTGATAAGCCGCCAATATCCTGTTAAAGCAGGCATTAAACGAGGAAGCAACTATGTTGATGGTGATCTCTCCCGCCAAGACGCTGGATTATGACAGCCCGCTGGCGACAACCCGCTATACCCAGCCTGCGCTGTTAGAAAAGTCACAACAGCTGATTGAGATTGCGCGTGACCTGTCACCGGCCAGCATCGCCTCGTTAATGGGCATCAGCGACAAACTGGCGCACCTGAATGCCGAGCGGTTTAACAGCTGGCAGCCCGACTTCTCGCCGCAGAATGCCCGCCAGGCGATTCTGGCGTTTAAAGGCGATGTTTATACCGGTTTGCAGGCGGAAACGTTCAGCGATCAGGATTTCGATTTTGCGCAGCAGCACCTGCGCATGCTGTCTGGCCTGTATGGCGTGCTGCGTCCACTCGATCTCATGCAGCCTTACCGCCTGGAGATGGGCATTCGGCTGGCAAATCCGGCAGGTAAAGATCTCTATACCTTCTGGGGTGACCTCATCACCGAAACGCTGAACGCCGCACTGGCGGAACAGGGCGACAACGTTCTGATCAACCTCGCCTCGGATGAATATTTCCGGGCGGTCAGACCGAAAGCGTTACAGGCGCAGATGATTAAGCCGGTGTTCCTGGATGAGAAAAATGGCAGCTACAAAGTTATCAGCTTCTACGCCAAAAAGGCGCGCGGCCTGATGAGTCGCTATGTGATTCAGGAGCGCCTGACAAAGCCGGAGCAGCTTAAGGCGTTTGATCTGGAAGGCTACCGTTTTGATGCAGCCAGCAGCAGCGAAAGCGAGCTGGTGTTCAAGCGCGCGGAGCAGTAGCCCCGCGCGTCTTCTCTTTCCCGCAGCCGGGGAAGATTATTTCAGCAGGAATGCCCGCAGCGCGGCAAAGTCCGCCTGCATCTGGTGCGACAGCAGCGGGAGTTCCGCACGCTCCGCCAGCTCCGGCGGCAGCGTCAGGGTCTGTTCAAGGATCGCTTCCACGCTTTCACGGAATTTGGCCGGATGGGCGGTGCCGAGGAACAGGCCATACTCGCCCTCCTGCAGCTGATCGCGCAGCAGACGCCAGGCGATGGCGGCGTGAGGCTCAGAAATGTAGCCAATCTCAGCCAGTTCACGCATGGCGGCACGGGTGGTTTCGTCAGAGACCGCACCGCAGGCCAGGTCGGTCAGCCGCCAGGTTTTACGGCGGAACAGCTCTTCCACACGCGGCCAGTTGTTCGGCTGGCTGACATCCATCGCATTCGACAGGGTCGCGACCGTCTGGTTAGGCTGCCACTCGCCGTTGCCGAGGAAGCGCGGCACTGTGTCGTTGGCGTTAGTGGCGGCGATAAAGCGTTTGATCGGCAGACCCAGTGATTTCGCCAGCAGACCCGCCGTTAAATCCCCGAAGTTGCCGCTTGGCACGGAAACCACCAGCTGATTGCGTTTTTCCTGCGGCAGCTGCGCTACCGCTTCAAAGTAGTAGCAGATCTGCGCCAGCAGGCGGCTGATGTTGATGGAGTTCGCTGAGTTCAGGCCAATCGTCTTTTTCAGCGCTTCATCATCGAACGCCTGCTTGACCAGCGCCTGACAGGCATCGAAATCGCCGTCGATGGCGATAGTTTCGATGTTGCCGCCCAGCGTACAGAAAAGTTTCTCCTGCAGCGGGCTGATCTTGCCCTGTGGATAGAGGATCACCACACGCACATTCTCCATGCCGTAGAAGGCGTGGGCCACGGCCGCACCGGTGTCACCGGAGGTCGCGGTCAGAATCGTGATCTGCTCGTCTGAACCGGAAACATAGGAGAGCATCTGCGCCATAAAACGGCCGCCGAAATCTTTAAACGCCAGCGTCGGGCCGTGGAACAGCTCCAGACAGGCCACATCTTCACTGACCGCTTTGACCGGTGCCGGAAACGCAAACGCGGCTTTAACACGCTCATGCAGCTGTTCGGCTGGGATCTCATCACCAATATAAGCCGACAGAATTTTGCTGCTGCGGCTGACAAAATCCATATCCAGCATCGCGTCGATGTCTGTCAGTTCAAACTCCGGCAGTTCCAGCGGAAAGAACAGACCCTGCTGCGATCCCAGACCCTGTTTCACCGCCTGGGCGAAGCTGACCTGCTCGTTGTGATCCTTAAGATTGTAGAGTTTCATGCGTTATCCCAATTGTCGTGCGCCAGCCGTGTCGAGACGGCAGATATGGACGAAGCCTTCATCGTTCTGCAGATAGTGCTGGCTCAGCCAGTCAGCCATCCGCTGTGCCGTTTCCATCTGATTGCAAACGGCGAAAAGTGTCGGACCAGAGCCTGAGATACCGCACGCCAGTGCGCCGATATCTTTGGCCGCCTGTCGCGCCTCGGCGAAGCCCGGCAGCAGTCTGGTGCGATAAGGTTCAGCAATGACATCCTGCATAAGTTTAGCGGCCAGCAGCGGCTGACGCGTATGGCAGGCGTGAATGAAGCCCGCCAGCAGGCGGCCATGCTTGATGCACTCATCTTTGCGGTACTGCGCCGGTAAAATCGCGCGCGCTTCGGCGGTCGAGACTTTAATGCCCGGATAGGCCATGACCCACAGCCAGTCATCAAAGCCGGGCACGGCCTGGCTGATAATCTCATTCTCCTGCAGCATCAGCTGAATGCCCCCAAGGAAGCAGGGCGCGACGTTATCGTAATGAACGCTGCCGGAGATGCGCCCTTCCAGCTCGCCCATCAGCGTCAGCAGGGTGCTGTCATCGAGGGGCTTACCGCAAAATTCATTCATCGCGACCAGACCGGCCACCACCGAGCAGGCGCTGGAGCCCAGCCCGGAGCCGATGGGCATGTTCTTCTCCAGCGTCATCGCCACCGGGATCTCTTTGCCCACCGCCTCGCAGAAGCGCTGCCAGCACTGATAAACGATATTCTCTTTAGGATCGGCGGGCAGCTTACTGACAAAACGTCCGGCGTTGGTCAGTGAAAAGTGCTCTGCCGCCTCCACGGAGACGCAGTCACCCAGCAGGGAACCGTCCACCGGCGAAACCGCCGCGCCCAGCACATCGAAGCCGACGCTGACGTTACCAATCGAGGCCGGTGCGTAAATTTTTACCATTTTTAAACTCCCAACTTCCATGACAGCGTGCGCAGCAGGTCGGCAAAGACACCGGCCGCTGTCACATCATTTCCTGCACCGTACCCGCGCAGCACCATCGGGATCGGCTGATAGTAGCGGCTGTAAAATGCCAGCGCATTCTCGCCATTTTTCACCTTAAACAGCGGATCGTTGCTGTCTACGGCGTCAATTCTGACTTTGCAGACGCCGCCCTCTTCGATCACGCCGACATAGCGCAACACTTTACCCGCATCACGCGCCTGCGCAACCCGCGCGGCAAAGGCGTTGTCCAGCTCGGGCAGGCGCTGCATAAACTGCTCAACGTCTGCAATGTCGGTCAGGCTGGCGGGCAGCAGCGGCTCAATCTCAATATCCGTCAGCTCCAGCTGATGACCCGCTTCGCGCGCCAGGATCAGCAGCTTACGCGCCACGTCTGTGCCGGCGAGATCGTCACGCGGATCGGGTTCGGTAAAGCCCATCTCCCGCGCCATCTGAGTCGCCTGAGACAGGGAGACGCCTTCATCCAGCTTGCCGAAGATAAAGGAGAGCGAGCCAGACAGAATGCCGGAGAAGCGCAGCAGCTCATCACCCGCATTCATCAGGTTTTGCAGATTTTCGATCACCGGCAGACCGGCACCAACGTTAGTATCATAAAGGAATTTGCGGCGCGATTTGGCTGCGGCGGCACGCATCTGCTGGTAGTAGTTCCAGGATGAGGTGTTAGCCTTTTTGTTCGGCGTCACCACGTGGAAACCTTCGCTGAGAAAATCGGCATACTGATCGGCGACCGCCTGGCTGGAGGTACAGTCCACAATCACCGGATTAAGCAGATGATACTCTTTGACCAGCCGGGTCAGGCGCGCCAGATTGAAAGGCTCTTTGGCTTCGCTTAATGCCGCTTCCCAGTGGCTCAGATCGATGCCATGAACATTCGTTAACAGCGCATGCGAGTTGGCGATGCCGCAGACCCGCAGGTCGATATGCTTCTGCTTCAGCCACGCCTGCTGGCGATGTAACTGATCCAGCAGCGCACCGCCGACGCCGCCGACGCCCACCACAAAGACTTCGATAACCTGATCGGTGGCGAACAGCATCTGATGCACCACGCGCACCCCGGTGATCACTTCATCGTTGTTAACCACGACGGAGATGGAACGTTCAGAGGAGCCCTGCGCAATCGCCACGATATTGATGTTGGCGCGCGCCAGCGCCGAGAAGAATTTAGCTGAGATGCCGCGCAGGGTGCGCATGCCATCGCCCACTACCGAGATCACCGCCAGATTTTCAATGATATCCAGCGGGTCCAGCAGGCCATCTTTCAGCTCCAGATAGAACTCCTCTTCCAGCACCTGACGCGCCCGCGCCAGCTCGCTCTGCGGCACGCAGAAACTGATGCTGTATTCAGACGAGGATTGGGTGATCAGCACCACGGAAATGCCGGTGCGCGACATCGCCGCAAACACCCTGGCCGCCATTCCGACCATCCCTTTCATGCCGGGACCGGAGACGTTAACCATCGCCATGTTATTCAGGTTGGTGATGCCTTTCACCGGATTTTCATCCTGCTCGCCTTCTGCCCCAATCAGGGTGCCGGGCGCCTGCGGATTGGCGGTGTTTTTGATCAGGCACGGGATCTGGAACTGCGCGATAGGCGCAATGGTGCGGGGATGCAGCACCTTGGCGCCGAAATAGGAGAGTTCCATCGCTTCCTGATAGGACATCGATTTCAGCAGGCGGGCATCCGGCACCTGACGCGGATCGCAGGTATACACGCCATCGACATCGGTCCAGATTTCACAGCAGTCGGCGCGCAGACAGGCTGCCAGCACGGCCGCCGAGTAGTCTGAGCCATTACGGCCCAGCACCACCAGCTCACCGCGCTCGTTGCCGGCGGTAAAGCCCGCCATCAGGATCATATTCTGCGGCGGGATCTGGCTGGCTTCGATGCGACGGGTCGATTCGGCGATGTCGACGGTGGACTCCAGGTAGTGACCGACAGCGAGCAGCTTCTCTACCGGATCGATCACGCTGACCTCATGACCGCGTGCCTGCAGCAGCGCCTCCATAATGGCAATCGAGAGCTTTTCACCGCGGCAGATGATCGCCGCGTTGACGCTGTCCGGGCACTGCCCCAGCAGGCTGATGCCGTGCAGCACCTGCTTCAGCTGCGCAAACTCCAGGTCCACGCGGGTTTTCAGCCGCTCATATTCAAAGCCAGGCTGTGACTCAGCGAGGCCCTGCAGCAGCTCGCTGAAGATGCGCTCAGCGTCGCTGATATTCGGCAAAGCGTCCTGACCACTGATGGTTTTTTCAATCATCGCCACCAGGTGGTTAGTGATCTTTGCTGGCGCAGAGAGCACGGTTGCAACCTGTCCTTGTTGCGCATTACTTTCCAGAATGTCAGCGACGCGAAGAAACCGCTCCGCATTCGCTACCGAGGTCCCGCCGAATTTCAGCACTCGCATGATATAAACTCTCCTGAATTTAAGCCGAAAAAAAAGCCCGCACTGGTTAGGTGCGGGCTTTTTTTCTGTTTTTCCTGTATGCGTCAGCCCGCACCGTTACCTGTGGTAATGGTGATGGTAATAATTGTGGTGTTCAGGCTGATTTTACGCATTGAGATTTTTTTCTGTCTGTCTTTGTCTGTCCGTCTGGCATCCAGAAGTAAAGCAAAGCGCACATTAAGTCAACCCGATTTGTCCGGCGGGCCCGTTTCCCTGACTGCGCAGAGCCACCGGCGAAATCGTAAAACGTTCTTTGATCGTTTGCGATGCTGAACTTCTCTGCGATCTGTTACTGCAAAATCAAATTTTCGCCGAGGATTAATCTGCGAGTTTTTTTTCAATATCGTGCAGCAGACGATGCAGCATCGCCGTGTCGCGCTGTTCCAGCAGCCCCACCCGCTGATCGATCCAGTCAGAGAGTTTCTCATCATCACTCACCTCCAGCTGCGCCAGCAGCTGATGCAAACGCTGCCGCAGCGCCTGCAACTGCTGCCCGTCTGCGGCGGCGGTAAGCGGAGCCTCAACCTGGTTCAGCTTCGACAGCTGATAGCAGTAGACCATCACCGCCTGGCCGAGATTGAGTGACGGATAGTCATTCGCCATCGGGATGCCGGTCAGCAGATCGACCTGCTCCAGCTCCTCATTGGTCAGCCCGCTGTCTTCGCGGCCAAATACCAGCGCCATACTCTTTACCCACTGACGCTTCTCCAGCAGCTGTGTTTCAACCTGCTCTGGCGTGGCGTAGTAGCGAAACTTTGCCCGACTGCGCGCAGTGGTGGCGACGGAGAAGTCGATGTCAGCTAATGCGTCAGCCAGCGTTGCAAACGTCTGGACGTTATCGAGGATCTCACCCGCGCCATGCGCGACCCGGCGCGCGGCCGGGTCCTGCCAGGCGTCGCTGGCGACAATGCGCAGCTGGCTGAAGCCCATGGTTTTCATGGCGCGCGCCGCAGCGCCGATATTTTCTGGCCGCGCGGGCGAGACGAGAATCAGGGGGAAGAGCATATTTATTCCATTGGTCCATTTACATAACGCCATATTAACATGACTGTTCAGGATTCAGCGGGCGGAAGCGAATAAGAAAAGCGGTGATTAACATTGTTAAAACCGGTTAAAAAAAGCGGTCCGAATCTTTTTACCGGCGAAGCGGCCTTTATTAAAGAAACCACTATTAAAACATTTAAGTTCAACAGGATAGAATGTGATTACCAGTGGGTTTCATTTTGGAACCGAAGCGTGAAAAATGTAATGAAAATGATGCTTTTTGTGAGCTAAACGGGCAATCTACGAGAAGTTTTTCACAAAAGTGTTAACGTGCTACAATTGCATTTGATATAAGTCAACGAAGCGTTGTTTTTATGCTTATCGGTTGTAGTTGGTGCTGTTAGGTTGCTGTTAATGCAGTTAGGATATGCGCCATTATCATTCTCGCCTGGGGCATGCAATTTTCATCCTGACTGGCTGAGCTAATACTGTTGTTGACGTTGATAGATGGCTTATCAAAATATGATTTCGTACAACGGTTCAGCGCGGCCCGCTGCTCTCGATGATGGAGAACGCCATACCGCTGTACGCCCTGTTTTCAATTTGTTGGCAAATTTTAGGTAGCTAAACATGCAGACCCCGCACATTCTTATCGTTGAAGACGAACTGGTCACGCGTAACACCCTCAAGAGCATCTTCGAGGCAGAAGGTTATGTGGTGTATGAGGCGACTGATGGTGCAGAAATGCATCAGGTGCTGACCGACAATGACGTTAACCTGGTGATCATGGACATCAACCTGCCGGGTAAAAACGGCCTGCTGCTGGCCCGTGAACTGCGCGAACAGGCCAATGTCGCCCTGATGTTCCTGACCGGCCGTGACAACGAAGTTGATAAAATTCTCGGTCTGGAAATTGGCGCTGACGACTACATCACCAAACCGTTCAATCCGCGTGAGCTGACGATTCGTGCCCGTAATCTGCTGTCGCGCACCATGAATCTCGCCATGCCGGGCGAAGAGCGCCGTCAGGTTGAGAGTTACAAATTCAATGGCTGGGAGCTGGATATCAACAGCCGCTCACTGATCAACCCGAACGGCGAGCACTATAAACTGCCACGCAGTGAGTTCCGCGCCATGCTGCACTTCTGCGAAAATCCGGGCAAGATTCAGACCCGTGCCGATCTGCTGAAAAAAATGACCGGCCGTGACCTCAAGCCGCACGACCGCACCGTGGATGTGACCATCCGTCGTATTCGTAAGCATTTCGAATCGACGCCGGACACGCCTGAAATCATCGCCACCATCCATGGCGAAGGTTACCGCTTCTGCGGCGACCTGCATGAGTAAGCTGCGGTAAGCCTGAAAAAAAACGCCCCTGCGGGCGTTTTTTTTATGCTCAGTGCCACGGCATAATCGGCACGGCGCTGATCGCATTCTTCGGTGAACCATCGACGACTTTATCGGAGTAGGTCAGATAGACCAGGGCGTTACGCTTTTTATCGAAGAAGCGCACCACCTGCAGCTTTTTGAAGATCAGCGAGGTACGCTGGCGGAAGACCACCTCCCCCTCCGCTTTGCCCTGCGCGATTTTCTCACTCAGCTCCACTGGCCCAATCTGCTGGCACGAAATCGCCGCATCGGAGGTATCCTCAGCCAGCCCCAGCCCGCCTTTAATCCCACCGGTTTTCGCCCGGCTGATATAGCAGGTTACATTTTTAACATCCGGATCGTCGAAGGCTTCAACGACAATCTTGTGGTCAGGCCCGAATATCTTAAACACCGTGTCGACAGAGCCGATCTGTTCGGCGAGCAGCGGGCTGGAAAAGGTCAGTGCGGTCAGCGCAGCGAGGATAAGACGAGGTCTTGTCATGGGGTTACCATTGCAAATTGAATAGATGAACATGTAATGTACTGTCAATCGATATAATGACAAAACCAAAACGGGTTATGCCCGCACTGATTTAGCACAATCTTCCCCGGAAAACGGCCCACGTCTTTTGAGCAATGAGTGCTAATATTCTTCGATGCATTTAGCTGCACCACCAGAGTATGAGGATGTTTTATGGACCAAGCCGGTATCATTCGCGATTTGCTTGTCTGGCTGGAGAGCCATCTGGATCAACCCCTTTCACTGGACAACGTTGCCCAGAAAGCCGGTTACTCTAAATGGCACTTACAAAGGATGTTTAAAGACGTGACCGGACATGCGATCGGCGCCTATATCCGGGCGCGTCGCCTGTCTAAAGCGGCGGTGGCGCTGCGCCTGACCAGCCGTCCGATTCTGGACATCGCACTGCAGTATCGTTTTGATTCACAACAGACTTTTACTCGCGCCTTCAAGAAGCAGTTTGCGCAGACGCCGGCCTGGTATCGTCGCGCTTCCGACTGGAATTCCTTCGGTATTCGTCCCCCTATCCGTCTGGACAATGAGACGCAGCCGGAACCGACCTTCGTCACCCTGCCGGAAACGGTGCTGGTGGGTCAGACCCAGAACTACACCTGTATTCTGGAGCAGATTTCCAGCTACCGTGACGAGATGCGGATTCACTTCTGGAAGCAGTTCCTGCTGGAAACGGATACCGTGCCGCCGGTGCTGTATGGCCTGCATCAGGTGCGCGCCAGCCAGGAAAAAGATGACGAGCAGGAGATCCTCTACACCACAGCGGTACCGGCTGACAGCGCGGGCAGCCTGCACTCCGGTCAGAACGTCATTCTGGAAGCGGGCGATTATGTGCAGTTCACCTACACCGGCCCGCGCGTCAATCTGCAGGAGTTCATCCTGCTGCTCTACGGCACCTGCATGCCGACGCTGGGGCTGACCCGCCGTCAGGGGCAGGATATTGAACGCTTCTATACCCACGGCGGTAAAAAGCGTGCCGAGCCGCCGACAGAGATCCGTTGCGAATATCTGATTCCGATTCGCCGTCAGACCCCGGTCAGCTGATATTCAGGCTGCCGTCCTCACGACGGCGGCCTGCACACCTTCAGCGCTGCAGCTCGTCGAGAGCGGGCGCATCCAGATGAGAGATATCGCCCGCCATCTCCACAATCCACCCTTCGGCCAGCCAGGCGCTCTGCTGATAATCGACCCGCGAGAGCGAGCAGTTTCGCAGACGCAGCCGGCGTTCCGCCCAGGCAGGCAGACCGAGAATGGTGCTGACCAGCGATCCCAGCGCCATACCGTGACTCACCAGCAGCGGACGGCTCCCGGCCGGCAGGTCGAGACAGGCATTCAGCGCGGCGTGCATGCGCGATGCCAGTTCGGACATGGACTCCCCTTCCGGGATGCGCCCGCCTTCGGTGCCGTTCACCAGCGTGGCACGCCACTGCTCTTCTGCGGCGGTTAAGCCATCCAGCGGACGCTTCTCCAGCACGCCCATATTGAGCTCCCGCAGGCGCGGATCGAGCGTCACCGTGCAACCACAGGCATCCGCGATAATCTCCGCGGTGCGGCGCGTACGGCCCAGATCGCTGGTGATAACGTGGGTAATACCCAGATGTTTCACGCGTTCACTCACCTGATGCGCCTGCTGTTCACCTTTTTCCGTCAGCGGACTGTCGGACTGCCCCTGAATGCGACGTTCCGCATTCCAAACCGTTTCACCGTGACGAACAAGATAGACCTGTAACATAGTAGTTTCCGTTATACTGCGACCAGAATCGCCTTAGAGCCTGTCTGTAGCCTGATGGGCCAGGCGCTTAACCATCTGAGGGTTCAATTAATTATGTACCATGTTGTCGCAGCCACCACCAATCCAGCGAAGATTCACGCGATTGCGCAGGCATTCAACGACGTTTTCGGCGAAGGATCCTGCCATATTGAAGGGGTCGGGGTCGATAGTGGTGTTTCCGCCCAGCCGCTGAGCCACCTCGAAACGCGAACGGGCGCACGTCAGCGCGTAATGAATGCCCGTCAGGTACGGCCTGAAGCGACATTCTGGGTGGCGATTGAGGCGGGGATCGAAGAGGACAGCGCCTTTGCCTGTATCGTGATAGAGAATCAGAAGCAGCGCGGCGAATCGCGGTCAGCCAGCTTTACGCTGCCACCGGCGGTGCTGGCGGGTCTGCGCGAAGGGCGGGAGCTGGGCGAAGAGATGGCGCGGTTAACCGGCATTGAAAATATCAAACATCAGGGCGGGGCTATCGGGGCGTTCACGCACGGCCTGCTCAGCCGCGCCAGCGTCTATCATCAGGCCCTGATTCTGGCGCTCTGCCCGTTTGTTCATCCGCTCTATCAGTCGTAATTACTCGCCGTCCAGATGCGCCTGCAGCCAGCGTTTCAGCTCCGGCGGCGCCTCTTTCAGACTGTTAGAGCCACGGGTGATGGTGGCGATACCTACGCCAAGTTCGTTTTTCAGCTCGCGCTGGCTCATCTCCCCCTTCATCAACTCTTCGATAATCCGCAGTCGTGTGCCAAACGCTTCCCGCTCATCCGCCGTCATCATCAGTTGCATCAGGGGCAGCGCGTGACCATCGGCAAAGGCCTGCTGCATCAGCCTGACAAAGCGCTGCCAGCTATCGTCGGCTGAAGGGGAATGAGAATGGGTCATGAAGAGGCTTCCGTACTCGCTAAAGAGTACGGAAGCTTAGCACAGCTAGTAACGGCGATTCCACTCACCATCTGACAGGATTTTGTCAGGCTTGCCCATGAAGTGACGATAGTAGGCGTCATAGGCCAGCACGTTCTTCACGTAACCGCGCGTTTCAGAGAACGGAATGGTCTCGATAAACGCCACGGCGTCGAGATTACCTGCACTGGTTTTCAGCCAGCTTCGCACCCGGCCCGGCCCGGCATTGTAAGCCGCAGAGGCGAAAATCCGGTTCTGGTCAAACTGCTGGTAGACATACTCCAGATACTGGGTACCAATCTGAATATTGGTTTCCGGATCGAGCAACTGACTGCTGTTGCTGTAGCCGGGGATGTCATACATCTTCACGGTGTGCGCCGCGGTGGCAGGCATGATCTGCATCAGACCACTCGCCCCGACCGGCGAGCGCGCTTTCGGGTTCCAGGCACTCTCCTGACGCGAAATCGCCATCGCATAGCTTGGCGGGATCTGCTTCACCTGGGTGTTGCGCTCGTAAACGCTCTGCCACGCCAGCGGGAACCGCTCTTTCAGACTGTCCCACATTTTGGCCGTGATCGTGGCCTGCACGCTGAGATCCCACCAGTCCTGCTCATTGGCGTAGCGCGCCAGCATCTGCTGCTGCGTATGTGTGCGACTGCCGATCAGATTGCTCCACTCGCTGCGCGCCAGGTTATCCAGTCCCCAGTACATCAGTTCACGGACGCGCGCCAGCTCGGGGCCCTGCACCGTAGCACTGTCAGGCTTGGGTGCTTCATCAATCTGCAGCGGATAATCCACCCCCAGACGCTGAGCGGCCACCATCGGATAGAAGCCACGCGCCTGCATCAGTTTACGCAGGATCTCTTCCGCTTCCTCTTTGCGATCTTTCTCAAACAGCAGGTCAGCCTGCCAGTACTGCCACTCATCTTTCTCTTTGGCCTCTACCGGCAGACGGGCGATCCAGGTGTTCAGGCCGCGCCGATCGTGCTGCGACAGCGCCAGCCGCACCCGGCGTTCTACCAGCGCGGTGGACTCACTGTTCATCACTACCGCATCGCGCCAGCGTGCCTGTTCAGCGGTCAGATCGCTGCCCATCATGCGCCAGACCACGATCTCTTTCAGCGCCTGCTCATCTTCCGGCCCCATTTTCTGCGCCCGGACCAGAATCGGGATCAGGCTGCGGGCGTTTTCCATATCCTGCCGCGCCACGCGGGTAAAGGCGTAAATCGTCGCCTGGCGGGTAAAGTCGGTGGGTCCGACGGCGCTGGCGAAGGTGCTGACCGTCAGCGGGTCCTGCTGCAGCGCCTGCACCGCGTCAGACATGGTCTGATAATCTGCCGGCAGGGTTTTCGCCAGATAGCTCACCAGGCTGTCGTTACCCGCCTTCATCGCCAGACGGATACGCTCCAGGATTGTGATCGGTGAAAGCTGACCCGATGACTGCCAGACCGAGAAGAGCTTATCGCAGTCGGCAGGCAGCGCAGTGCCGCGCAGCCAGATCTGCTTCGCGCCATCAAACGCGGCCTGCTGCTGACCCGTGGCCCATTTGGCGTAGTACCAGTTGCAGCGCGCCTGCACCGGTTTCGGTTCGGTCGGGCTGAAATTCAGCACGCCCTGCCAGTCCTGCCGGTAAGCCAGCACATTGATAAAGCGGGTGCTGAGCGAGCGCGCAGGCGGCAGTGTGGGATACTGGCGAATAAAATTCTGTACGGCCAGGGCGGTCTCCTGATCGAGATCCTGTGCCAGCAGGCGATATTGCAGATAAGGATAGAGCGGATAATCCTGAAGCGTGGGCAACAGCTGCTCCACGGTGGCCATCTGATTGCTGTCCCACGCCTGTTTAATTTGTTGATAACGTTGCCGTTGTTGATCAAGCGAATCGGCCCATGCGCTGCTGGCCGTACCGACCAGGCAGATCCCTATCATCCAGTTACGCCACTTCACCACGTAAATCTCCTCTGTTGCTGGGCGCCGGCGAGTTGCCAGGCAGTCTTCATGCTAACCAGGGCATCAGACTCTTGCCATGTTCTTCACAATATTTACGCACGCGGCGGTTAAACGCACCGTCATCGTTCAGCCTGCGCGCCGTCATTGTGCAAATAATCATCAGAAAAACTTATCACCTGTCGTTTTAAGGCGTTGAATCATCAGCTTAAAAAAGTGGCACACCCTTTGCTCTGTTGAATTCCATCTTGTATACCAGCTGGAATCCTTCTTATGACTTCGACCACTGGCCTGACACTGCACGCCTGGCAACAACGCTACCAGCAGGCGCCACATCAGATTAGCGCATTGCTGAGCGCACACCTTGCCGCCCTGGATCCCCAGGATAATGCCTGGATCATGCTGGCGACCCCGGATCAGCTGGCGGCCCAGATTGAACCGCTGCTGGCTCACTATCAGCGCGATCCCGCATCGCTGCCTCTGTTCGGCGTGCCGTTCGCGGTCAAGGACAATATCGATGTGGCGGGCTGGCCCACCAGCGCCGCCTGCCCCGCCTTTACCTATACCACCAGCGAGGACGCGGTAGCGGTAGCCAGACTCAAAGCGGCCGGGGCCGTGGTCATCGGTAAAACCAACCTCGATCAGTTTGCCACCGGTCTGGTCGGCACCCGCTCACCTTTTGGCGCGGTCAGTAACACCTTTGACCCCGATTATGTCAGCGGCGGCTCCAGCTCCGGCTCGGCCTCGGTGCTGGCGCGCGGACTGGTCGCCTTTTCCCTGGGCACCGATACCGCCGGTTCGGGCCGCGTCCCGGCCGGTTTCAACAATATCGTTGGCCTGAAGCCGACCAAAGGCTGGTTCTCTGCGCGCGGCGTCGTGCCCGCCTGCCGCCTCAATGACACGATTTCCGTGTTCGCCCTGACGGCAGAAGATGCCTGGAGCGTCGCCAGCGTGATCGGGGGCTACGATGCCGGCGACGCCTATTCGCGCGTGAATCCGCGCACCGCCCCCGCCAGCCTGCCGGTTCGCCCCCGCTTTGCCGTTCCTGACACGCCGGAGTTTTTCGATGATGCCGCCGCTGAAGCCGCCTGGGATCGGGCGCTGGAGGCCCTGCAGGCGAGTGGCGCGACGCTGCACCCCATCGACTTCACGCCGTTCCGGCAGCTGGCAGAGCAGCTCTACTACGGTGCCTGGGTTGCTGAGCGCACCGTGGCGGTAGGCGGGATGCTCGATCGCCCCACCGATATGGACCCGGTGGTGCATGAGATCGTCGCCAGCGGCCTGAAATACAGCGCCGTCGATGCCTACAAAGCGGAGTATCTGCGGGCCGGGCTGACGCGCCAGATTCAGCAGACCCTGGCGCAGTTTGACGCGCTGGTGGTGCCGACCTCGCCCACCATTCATACCCTCGCAGAGATGAAGCAGGAGCCGATTCACTACAACTCACAGTTTGGCACCTACACCAACTTTACCAACCTCGCTGACCTCGCCGCGCTGGCGCTGCCTGCGCCGTTCCGCAATGACGATCTCCCGGCGGGTATCACGCTGATTGCGCCCGCCTGGCACGACCGGGCGCTGGCTGAATTTGGCATCCGCTGGCAGCGCCAGCTGGCGCTGCCGCTGGGGGCGACTGGCCTGCCCTGCCCGCCGCCCGTCGCTCTCCCCGTCTCCCCCGATCATGTCCGGCTGGCGGTGGTGGGGGCACACCTCACCGGCATGCCGCTGAATTTCCAGCTCACCGAGCGCAGAGCGGTGTGGGTGGAAGAGACAAAGACCGCCCCTCACTACCGCCTGTTCGCCCTGCTGGACGGGGCGATTAAAAAGCCCGGCCTGATGCGGGACGAACAGGGTGCTGCCATCACGGTGGAGCTGTGGGACATTCCGCTGGCACGCTTCGGCGAATTTGTGGCGGAGATCCCCGCCCCGCTGGGTATCGGCAGCCTGACGCTGGCGGATGGGCGGATCGTCAAAGGCTTTATCTGCGAAGGCGCTGCGCTGAACAGCGCACTGGAAATCACCGAATCGGGCGGCTGGCGTAACTGGCTGACCTCACAGGGGAGTCACTGATCATGTTCACCACCGTACTGATTGCCAACCGGGGCGAGATTGCCTGCCGCGCCATTCGCACCCTCAAGCGCCTGGGCGTCAAAAGTGTCGCGGTCTACTCTGACGCGGATCGCAACGCGCAGCACGTTAAGCAGGCGGACAGCGCGATCGCCCTCGGCGGCGACAAAGCCAGTGACTCCTACCTGCGCATCGACAAAATCCTGGCGGCGGCGCAGCAGAGCGGCGCACAGGCGATCTGGCCGGGCTACGGTTTTCTGTCGGAAAGCCAGGCCTTTGCCGAAGCCTGTGAGGCGGCGGGCATCGCCTTTGTCGGCCCGACCGCGCAGCAGATTGGCGAGTTCGGCCTGAAGCACCGCGCGCGTGAGCTGGCGGCCAGTGCAGGTGTTCCGATGACGCCGGGCACTCCGCTGCTCGCCTCGCTGGAGGAGGCGATTCAGGCTGCCGATGAGATTGGCTACCCGGTGATGCTGAAAAGCACCGCGGGGGGTGGTGGCATTGGCCTGACGCGCTGCGCCGACGCCGACGCGCTCGCCAGCGCCTGGGAAAGCGTGCGCCGCCTTGGTGAGCAGTTCTTCAGTGATGCAGGCGTATTTCTGGAGCGCTGCATCGATCGCGCCCGCCATATTGAGGTGCAGATTTTTGGTGACGGTAACGGCACCGTCGTCGCACTGGGTGAACGCGACTGCTCCCTGCAGCGCCGCAATCAGAAGGTGGTGGAAGAGACACCCGCGCCCGGGCTTTCGCAGGAGACACGCGACGCCCTGCTCGCCTCGGCGGTGCGGCTGGGCGAACAGGTCAACTACCGCAGCGCAGGCACCGTGGAGTACATCTACGACGTCAGCCAGCAGGCGTTCTATTTCCTTGAAGTGAACACCCGCCTGCAGGTTGAACATCCGGTCACCGAATGCGTCACCGGGCTCGACCTGGTGGCGTGCATGCTGCAGGTGGCGGCGGGTGATCCGGTGGAGTGGTCACGCCTGCAGCAGCCGCCTCAGGGCGCGGCGATCGAAGTGCGGCTTTATGCGGAAGATCCCCTGAAAAACTTCCAGCCCAGCCCTGGCCTGTTAACCGCGGTGAGCTTTCCTGACGGCGTGCGTGTCGACAGCGGCGTCGAAACCGGCAGTGAAGTCTCCAGCTTTTATGACCCGATGATCGCCAAGCTGATTGTGCATGCCGACAACCGTGAAGCGGCGCTGGAAAAACTTCATCACGCGCTGGATGCGACCCAGCTGCACGGTATCGCCACCAACCTCGACTATCTGCGCCAGATTACCACCAGCGAGGCGTTTCGCAGCGGCAACGTCTGGACGCGCTATCTCGACAGCGTGGTGCCTGCCGCCACCGTGGTGGAGGTGCTGCAGCCCGGCACCTTCAGTTCGGTGCAGGACTACCCCGGCCGCCTCGGCTACTGGGACATCGGGGTGCCGCCTTCCGGCCCGATGGATGACTTCGCGTTCCGGATGGCTAACCGCATCGTCGGAAACCATGAGGCGGCGGCGGGGCTGGAGTTCACCCTGCAGGGCCCCACCCTGCGCTTCCACTGCGACGCGATTGTGGCGCTGACCGGCGCAGAGTGTGACGCGCAGCTTGATGGTGAAGCGGTCAGTTACTGGCAGCCGCTGACGGTGAAAGCGGGACAGACGCTGACGATGGGACGCGCCCGCCAGGGCTGCCGCAGCTATCTGGCGGTGCGCAACGGCTTTGACGTGCCGGAATATCTGGGCAGCCGCAGCACCTTTTCGCTGGGCCAGTTTGGCGGTCACGCCGGACGCACCCTGCGCGTCGCCGACATGCTGCCAGTCTCACAGCCTGCGCGCGCCGCCTGCACCACACCGGCCCCGACTGGCGCGCCGCAGCCGCTTGATGCGTCGCTGATTCCGCACTACGGCACTGAATGGCGTATCGGTGTGCTCTACGGTCCGCACGGCGCACCGGACTTTTTCACCCAGGCCGCCATCGACGAGTTCTTTGCCAGCGACTGGCAGGTGCACTACAACTCTAACCGNCGGCGGTGAGGCGGGCCTGCATCCCTCCAACGTTCACGACTGTGAATATGCTATCGGTGCGGTCAACTTCACCGGCGACTTCCCGGTGATCCTGACGCACGACGGCCCGAGTCTCGGCGGCTTTGTCTGTCCGGTAACCATCGCCAGAGCCGAGTTGTGGAAAGTGGGCCAGGTCAAACCCGGCGACACCATCCGCTTCCATCCAATCAGCGCGGAGGAGGCGCTGGCGCGGGAAAACGCGCAGCGTCATCTGATTGAGACGCTGCGCCCGGAACATCCCCCGGCCTTTGCCGTGCCGTCGCTGGCTGAAACCGCTCACGGCTCCGCCACGATTCTCGCCGCCCTCGACGCCACCGACACCACCCCGAAAGTGGTCTATCGCCAGGCGGGCGACAAATATGTGCTGATTGAATATGGCGACAACGTGCTGGATCTGGCGCTGCGTCTGCGCGTGCATCTGCTGATGAATGCGCTGACGGCGCAGGCAGAACCCGGCGTCGAGGAGCTGTCGCCGGGCGTGCGCTCGCTGCAGGTGCGCTACGACAGCCGCATCATTAATCAGTCCACCCTGATGACGCTGCTGCTGGCGCTGGAGGCGACGCTGGGCGATGTCAGCACGCTGAAGGTCCCCTCCCGCGTGGTGTGGATGCCGATGGCCTTTGAGGACAGCGCCACGCTCGGTGCCGTCAGCCGCTATCAGGAGACGGTTCGCGCCAGCGCCCCCTGGCTGCCAAACAACGTGGACTTTATCCAGCGTATTAATGGTTTAAGCAGCCGGGAGGAGGTGCGCGCGACCCTGTTTGATGCCAGTTATCTGGTGCTGGGGCTGGGCGACGTCTATCTTGGCGCGCCCTGCGCTGTGCCGGTCGATCCACGCCATCGTCTGCTGAGTTCCAAATACAGTCCGGCGCGCACCTTTACCGCCGAAGGCACCGTCGGTATCGGCGGCATGTACATGTGTATCTACGGTATGGACTCGCCTGGCGGCTATCAGCTGGTGGGCCGGACGCTGCCAATCTGGAACACCTTCCTGAAAAATCCGCAGTTCGCGCCCGACGCGCCATGGCTGCTGCGCTTCTTCGATCAGGTGCGCTTTTATCCCGTCAGTGAAGAGGAGCTGACCCGGCTGCGCGAAGATTTTCGCGAAGGTCGTGGCAGCCTGCGCATCGAAGAGACGCAGTTCGATTTTGCCGCCCACCAGCAGTTCCTCACCGATCACGCCGCAGAGATCGCGGCGTTCCGCCAGCGCCAGGCCGCCGCTTTTGAGCAGGAGGTGCAGCTATGGGCGCAGGAAGAGCAGAGCGCGCCGCAGGCTGAGGAGGCGCTGGCCAGCGTCAGCGAGGAGCAGGAAAAAGGCGTGGCGGTGCAGGCTGACCTCAACGGCAATATCTGGAAAGTGCTGGTGCAGCCGGGCGACGCGGTCAGCGCCGGTCAGACCCTGATCATCGTGGAAGCGATGAAGATGGAGCTGGCGATTGTCGCCCCGCAGGCCGGTCGGGTCACGCGTATCGCCTGCCAGGCGGGCCGCCCGGTCAGCCCGGGCGATAACCTGCTGTGGCTGGAATAAGGAGCAGCAATGACAAGGCAACCTCAATCCCCAAAAGCGCGCCCGGAGGCGCTGGCAGAGCGGGTCTATCAGGCGCTCAAGGCCGATATCTTCGCCTTTCGCCTGATGCCGGGTGACCGCTTCAGTGAAAGCGAAATCGCCGGACGGCTGGCGGTAAGCCGCACACCGGTGCGTCAGGCGCTGTTCCGGCTGGAGCGCGAAGGTTTTGTGGAAGTGTGGTTCCGCAGCGGCTGGCAGATCCGAAATTTCGATTTCGCCTGGTTTGAATCGCTCTATGACCTGCGCACCGTGCTGGAGTGCGAGGCGGTAAAACGCCTCTGTGCCCTGCCCGCTCCGCAGTGTGCGGCCCTGTTAGCGGAGCTGAACCAGTTCTGGTGTGAGGCAGAGGCGCTCACCGAAGGGCTGGTGGTTTCGCAGCACGATGAGGCGTTTCACATGACGCTGGTGGCAGCGGCGGGCAACCCGGAGATGGCCCGCATCCATGCCGAACTCACGGAGAAGATCCGCATTATCCGGCGGCTCGACTTCACCCGCGACGACCGTATCTGCGCGACCTATCAGGAACATGCAGAGATTTTACAGGCGATTTTTCAGCAACAGACCACCGACGCGCAACGCATGCTGACCGACCATATCGCCGTCAGCAAGGCGGAAGTCAGGAAGATCACGTTGCATCGCCTGCAGCAGGCCCGGCTCCAGACCATCGAATAACACAACAACCACTCAGGGGTTCAGATGATGAAAAGACGTTCGTTGATCAAAGCTTTTGCGCTCTCCGCCACCGTTGTCAGCATGGGATTTGCCTGGAGTGCGCAGGCGGCTGACATCATCAAAGTGGGGATCATGCATTCCCTCTCCGGCACCATGGCGATTTCTGAAACGCCGCTGAAAGATGTGGCGCTGATGACGATCGATGAGATCAATGCCAAAGGGGGCGTGCTGGGGAAAAAGCTGGAGCCGGTGGTGGTAGACCCCGCCTCTAACTGGCCGCTGTTTGCCGAGAAGGCGCGGCAGCTGCTGACGCAGGACAAAGCGGCGGTGGTGTTTGGCTGCTGGACCTCAGTGTCACGTAAATCGGTGCTGCCGGTATTTGAAGAGCTGAACGGCCTGCTCTTCTATCCGGTGCAGTATGAAGGCGAAGAGATGTCGCCTAACGTCTTCTACACCGGTGCGGCGCCAAACCAGCAGGCGATCCCGGCGGTGGAGTATCTGATGAGCGAAGATGGTGGCAGTGCTAAACGCTTCTTCCTGCTGGGCACCGACTACGTCTATCCACGCACCACCAACAAGATCCTGCGCGCCTTCCTGCACAGCAAAGGCGTGGCGGACAAGGATATCGAAGAGGTCTATACGCCGTTTGGTTACAGCGACTACCAGACCATCGTGTCGAATATCAAAAAGTTTGCGGCTGGCGGCAAAACCGCGGTCGTCTCGACCATCAACGGCGACTCCAACGTGCCGTTCTACAAAGAGCTGGCCAACCAGGGGATCAAAGCCACCGACATTCCGGTGGTCGCCTTCTCGGTGGGTGAAGAGGAGCTGCGCGGCATTGATACCAAACCGCTGGTCGGCCAGTTAGCCGCCTGGAACTACTTCGAATCGATCGACAACCCGACCAACGCGAAGTTTGTCGCGGACTACCGCGCCTACGCCAAAGCGCACAATCTGCCGAACGCCGCCACCGTGGTCACCAACGACCCGATGGAAGCAACCTATGTGGGCATCCATATGTGGGCCCAGGCGGTGGAAAAAGCGGGCACCACCGATGTCGACAAAGTGCGGGCCGCAATGGCCGGTCAGACCTTTAACGCCCCGGATGGTTTTACCCTGACCATGGACAAAACCAATCACCATCTGCACAAGCCGGTGATGATTGGCGAAGTGGAAGAGAACGGCCAGTTCAGCGTGGTGTGGCAGACCGACAAGCCGGTGCGCGCACAGCCGTGGAGCCCGTACATTGCCGGTAACGACAAAAAGCCCGATTACCCGATAAAAACCGCGCAGTAAGCGCGAGGCAGACAGGCAGCGTCAATCGCTGCGAAGCGGCAGCACGGCTGTGTAATCCGCCGTGCTGCCTCCCCCTGACGAGGCTCTCTTTATGACTCTATGCCGCTGCTTATTCAGCCTGCTGCTGCTGATGCCGCTGCTGGCCAGCGCCGGACCGGCGGCTGACTTTGCCGCCGCCAGCCGCAGCCAGCAGGCCACCCTGCTGCAGCAATGGGCCGCCGCGCCGGACAGCCAGCGCCTGCCGCTGCTGGAAGCGCTGCACGCCGAAACGGTCGTCATCGACCAGAACAAACAGCCCTTCAGCCAGCAGGGTACACAGCTGACACCGCTGGAGGGTGCGGCCCGGCCCGCCGGTAACCTGAAAAAACTTTTTATGAACAACCGGCTGCGCGTGCTGGTCAACAATGCTCTGGCCGCCCACCAGCTGGTGAGCAGTGATGCCGCGCTGCGCCTGCGTGCCGCGCAGCAGCTGCAGAATGGGGGGGTTGCCGACCAGCTGCCGCTGCTGACGCAGCGCCTCGCCGCCGAGCAGGATAGCCGGGTTCATGCTGCCTTAGCGCTGGCGCTGGCCAGCCTGCAACTGGCAGACAGCAATCCGATGGTGCGCCTGCGTGCGGTCAATCTGCTGGGCGAGTCCAGCGATCCTGACACCCAGGCCAGCCTGCAACGCCTGACTCAGCCCGCGAATGAACCGGATGCCACGGTGCGGGCCGCGGCGGCGGACAGCCTGCAACAGATTCAGCAGCGGCTGCGGTGGGGCGATCTGCTGGGTCAGGCCTTCAGCGGCCTGTCGCTGGGATCGATCCTGCTGCTGGCCGCGCTGGGCCTGGCGATCACCTATGGCCTGCTCGGGGTGATCAATATGGCACACGGCGAAATGCTGATGCTCGGCGCGTACGCCACCTGGTGGGTACAGAGCCTGTTTCAGCAGTTTGCGCCGCACTACCTGGCCTGGTATCCGCTGCTGGCGCTGCCGGTTGCCTTCCTGGTCACCGCCGCCATTGGTATGGCGCTGGAGCGCACGGTGATCCGCCATCTTTATGGCCGCCCCCTGGAGACGCTGCTCGCCACCTGGGGGATCAGCCTGATGCTGATTCAGCTGGTGCGGGTGCTGTTCGGGGCGCAAAACCTGGAGGTGGCGAATCCATCGTGGCTGTCAGGAGGATTACAGGTGCTGCCTAATCTGGTGCTGCCGTGGAACCGCATCGCGGTGATCCTGTTCGTGGTATTTGTGCTGGCGCTCACCTGGCTGCTGCTGAACCGCACCCGCCTGGGCATGAACGTGCGCGCCGTGACGCAGAATCGCGCCATGGCGGAGTGCTGCGGCGTGCCGACCGGCCGCGTCGATATGCTGGCGTTCGGACTCGGCTCCGGCATTGCCGGGCTGGGCGGCGTGGCGCTGTCGCAGCTGGGCAACGTCGGCCCGGAACTGGGCCAGGGCTATATCATCGACTCGTTTCTGGTGGTGGTGCTGGGTGGCGTCGGCCAGCTGGCGGGCACCGTGGTCGCCGCCTTCAGCCTGGGCATTCTGAACAAAGTGCTGGAGCCGCAGATTGGCGCGGTCCTGGGCAAGATCCTGATTCTGGTGCTCATCGTACTGTTTATTCAGAAACGTCCGCAGGGGCTGTTTGCGGTGAAAGGAAGGGTGACTGACTGATGACGCAACCTATCACGCTTCGCGTGGCGCGCACCGCCCCACGCCTGACCCTTACCCTGGGCCTGGTCATCACCGTGGCGCTGCTGCTGATGCCGTTTCTGGCGCTGCTGCCCGCTACACATCCGCTGGCGATCTCCACCTATACCCTGACGCTGGTCGGCAAAATCCTCTGCTATGCGGTGGTCGCCGTGGCGCTGGATCTGGTGTGGGGCTACGCCGGCCTGCTGTCGCTGGGCCACGGCCTCTTTTTTGCCCTGGGCGGCTACGCCATGGGCATGTACCTGATGCGCCAGGCCGCCGGGGAAGGCTTGCCCGCCTTTATGTCCTTTCTCTCCTGGCGTGAGCTGCCCTGGTTCTGGGCCGGCACCGACTCCTTCGCGTGGGCGCTCTGTCTCAGCATGCTGGTGCCAGGCCTGCTGGCGCTGCTGTTTGGCTTTTTCGCCTTTCGCTCAAAAATCAAAGGCGTCTACTTTTCGATTATGACGCAGGCGCTGACCTACGCGGGCATGCTGCTCTTCTTCCGTAACGAAACCGGTTTTGGCGGCAACAATGGCTTTACCGGCTTCACCACTCTGCTCGGCTTTTCGGTGACGGCGACCCCGACCCGTATCGGACTGTTCGTCGCCACGGTATTGCTGCTGCTGCTGAGCCTGGCGATCGGCTTCGCCCTGGCGCGCAGCAAATTCGGCCGGGTGCTGACCGCCGTGCGGGATGCGGAGAACCGCCTGACTTTCTGCGGTTACGATCCGCGCGGCTTCAAGCTGTTTGTCTGGACACTCTCTGCGGTGCTGTGCGGTCTGGCCGGGGCGCTCTATGTGCCGCAGGTCGGCATCATCAACCCTGGCGAGATGTCCCCCGCCAACTCGATCGAAGCGGCGATCTGGGTGGCGCTGGGCGGACGCGGCACGCTGATTGGCCCGCTGCTGGGCGCAGCGATCGTTAACGGCGCGCGCAGCTTCTTTACCGTCGCCTTCCCGGAATACTGGCTCTTTTTCCTGGGCCTGATGTTTATCCTGGTCACGCTGTTTCTGCCGCACGGCGTGATTGGCCTGCTGCGCCGGAGAAAAAAATGAGTGATGCCCTGTTTACCCAACCCCAGTTAGCGGATCGCCACCGGGTGCAGCGCGATCCGGTGCTGCAGCTCGATAAGATCAGCGTCTCCTTTGAAGGCTTCCGGGCGCTGACCGATCTCTCGCTGCAGATCGGCGTCGGTGAGCTGCGCTGCGTGATCGGCCCCAACGGCGCGGGCAAAACTACACTGATGGATGTGATCACCGGCAAAACCCGGCCGGATGCAGGCCGGGTGATCTACGACCAGGACAGCGATCTGACCCGTCTGTCACCGGTGGCGATCGCCCGTGCCGGGATTGGCCGTAAGTTCCAGAAACCCACGGTTTTCGAAGCGCTGACCGTGTTCGAGAATCTTGAGATCGCCCTCAGGGCCGACAAATCGGTGTGGGCCTGCCTGCGCGCCCGCCTCAACAGCGAGCAGCGGGACCGGATTGATGAGGTGCTGAAGCTGCTACGGCTGGGCGGCGAGCGCCAGCGCCGGGCGGGCCTGCTGTCGCACGGTCAGAAGCAGTTTCTGGAGATTGGCATGCTGCTGGTGCAGGAGCCGCATCTGCTGCTGCTGGATGAACCGGCGGCGGGCATGACCGATGCGGAAACGGCCTACACCGCCGAACTGTTTCGCAGCCTGGCGGGGAAACATTCGCTGATGGTGGTGGAGCACGACATGGGCTTTGTGGAGACCATCGCCGACCACGTTACGGTGCTGCATCAGGGACAGGTGCTGGCGGAGGGATCGCTGCGCGAGGTGCAGGCCAACGAGCAGGTTATCGACGTTTATCTGGGGCGCTGAGATGTTACAGGTTACTGAACTGAATCAATATTATGGCGGCAGTCACATCCTGCGCGGCCTCTCGTTTGAGGTCAGGATTGGCGAAATCACCTGCCTGCTGGGGCGCAACGGCGTGGGAAAAACCACGCTGCTGAAGTGCCTGATGGGCCTGATCCCGGCGAAGTCGGGGGAGATTCACTGGCAGCAGCAGCGGATGAATGGCCGCAAACCGCATCAGCGGGTGCAGGCTGGCATCGCGTATGTGCCGCAGGGGCGGGAAATTTTTCCGCGCCTGACGGTGGAGGAGAATCTGCTGATGGGCCTGTCACGCTTTCCGGCGGCAGAGGCACGGGCCGTCCCGGAGGAGATCTATCAGCTCTTTCCGGTGCTGCAGGCGATGAAGTCACGCCGGGGCGGCGACCTCTCTGGCGGCCAGCAGCAGCAGCTGGCGATCGGCCGGGCGCTGGCCTGTCGGCCGCAGCTGCTGATCCTGGATGAGCCGACCGAAGGGATCCAGCCGTCGGTGATCAAAGAGATCGGCGCGGTGATCCGCCAGCTGGCGCAGCGAGGCGATATGGCGATCCTGCTGGTTGAGCAGTTTTATGACTTCGCGGCCGAACTGGCGGACAGCTATCTGGTGATGTCCCGCGGTGAAATTGTGCAGCGAGGCCGCGGCGACGCCATGGAGGCAGAAGGCGTGCGCGGCCTGGTGGCGATTTAACGCCCGGCTTACAGTAAGCCGGTCTCCACTGAGCAGTGGCGCGATTCCCCCGCGCGCCAGAGGTTTGCGGCCCTCACGGATTGCGGGTAAGATTGAGTGCCAGCCTGGCGGATGAGACGCAACTCATTCAAATCTGTGAGGTTTGTCGCGTATCGACGCCGATTCCGGCGTCCTTCCTCCGCACTGCAGGATAGGGAACAGAGAGATGACCATGGAAACCCGGCGCGATGAACGCATCCAGAAACTGACGCAGGCGCTCAAACGCACCGACAAACTCCATCTGAAAGATGCGGCCCGGCTGCTGGGCGTCTCTGAGATGACGGTTCGCCGCGATCTGACCGAGCCGGGCTCCAGCGTAGTGCTGCTGGGCGGCTATATCGTCAGCGATCCCAAAAGTCATGCCGGTCACTATTTTGTCAGCGACCAGCACGGGCAGAACGCCGCCAGAAAGCAGCGGCTGGCTCAGGTGGCCGCCAGCCTGGTCAGCGAGAACGACACGGTCTTTTTTGACTGTGGCACCACCCTGCCCTATATCATTGATGCCCTCCCCGACACGCTCTCTTTTACCGCCATCTGCTGCGCCATGAACACGTTTCTTGCTCTGAAAGAGAAACCGGCCTGTCACGTGATCCTGAGCGGCGGGGAGTTTCATGCCGACAATGCGCTCTTTACGCCCGTGGGTGTGCACACTCTTCTCGACGATCTCTGCCCGACGCTCGCCTTTATCTCTGCGGCCGGGATCGACAAAGATCAGGGCGCAACCTGCTACAACACTAACGAGCTGACGATGAAACATCATGCCATGCTGCGCGCCCGGCGGTCGGTGCTGGTGGCGGACAGCAGCAAATATGGCAAAGTGCTGCCCGCCCGCATCGGCGACCTGCAGCGCTTCGATCTGCTGGTCAGCGACAGTGCCCCCGATCAGGCCCTGCAGACCTGGCTGACGCAGCAGGCTATCCCCCTGCGTCTGCCCTGAGGCCGGAGGCCAGCCGGTCTCTGCCCGCCTTTTCATATGGCTCGCCGGTGAGCCGGACAAATCAGCGTCTTATGCCTGACCGCCCCCGGCCCGCGAATATTCGCCGCCCCCCGGCTGGGATTAAGGGGTGAAAAAGGCTAAACTTCGACATCATTCCAACGACCAACAGACCCAGAGGCTCAAACCAACGTGGCTCAATTCGTCTATAGCATGCATCGCGTCGGCAAAGTGGTTCCGCCGAAGCGACATATCCTGAAGAACATCTCGCTCAGCTTCTTCCCTGGCGCCAAAATCGGCGTACTCGGCCTGAATGGCGCGGGTAAATCGACCCTGCTGCGCATTATGGCCGGCATCGATAAAGATATTGAAGGGGAAGCGCGTCCGCAGCCAGGCATCAAGATTGGCTACCTGCCGCAGGAGCCGCAGCTCAACCCTGAACACACCGTGCGTGAGTCGATTGAAGAAGCGCTGTCGGAAGTGGTTGGCGCACTGAAACGCCTTGATGAAGTTTACGCACTGTACGCTGAAGAGGATGCTGATTTCGACAAGCTGGCCGCTGAGCAGGGTCGTCTGGAAGAGATTATCCAGGCGCACGACGGCCACAACCTGAATACCCAGCTGGAACGTGCAGCCGATGCGCTGCGTCTGCCAGACTGGGATGCGAAAGTCGCGACCCTTTCCGGTGGTGAACGTCGCCGTGTTGCCCTCTGCCGCCTGCTGCTGGAAAAACCAGACATGCTGCTGCTGGACGAACCGACTAACCACCTGGATGCGGAATCTGTCGCCTGGCTGGAACGCTTCCTGCACGACTTCGAAGGCACAGTCGTCGCCATTACGCATGACCGTTACTTCCTGGATAACGTGGCAGGCTGGATCCTGGAGCTGGACCGTGGCGAAGGCATTCCATGGGAAGGCAATTACTCCTCCTGGCTGGAGCAGAAAGATGCGCGTCTGGCGCAGGAAGCCTCTTCTGAAGCTGCCCGTCGCAAGTCGATTGAGAAAGAGCTGGAGTGGGTTCGCAAAGGACCAAAAGGCCAGCAGTCTAAGGGCAAAGCCCGTCTGGCACGCTTTGAAGAGCTGAACAATACCGACTACCAGAAGCGTAACGAAACCAACGAACTGTTCATTCCGCCAGGTGCCCGTCTGGGTGACAAAGTGCTGGAAGTCAGCAACCTGCGTAAGTCCTATGGCGACCGTGTACTGATTGACGATCTCTCCTTCTCCGTGCCGAAAGGCGCGATTGTCGGGATTATCGGTCCGAACGGCGCGGGTAAATCGACGCTGTTCCGCATGATGTCCGGTCAGGAACAGCCTGATTCCGGCAGCATCGTGCTGGGCGACACCGTCAAGCTGGCCGCCGTGGATCAGTTCCGCGACAGCATGGACAACTCGAAAACCGTGTGGGAAGAAGTTTCCGGCGGTCAGGATATTATGCGCATCGGTAACACCGAGATGCCAAGCCGCGCCTATGTCGGACGCTTTAACTTTAAAGGCGTCGATCAGGGCAAACGCGTGGGCGAACTCTCAGGCGGTGAGCGTGGTCGTCTGCACCTTGCGAAGCTGCTGCAGGTTGGCGGTAACATGCTGCTGCTCGATGAACCGACGAACGACCTGGATATCGAAACCCTGCGCGCACTGGAAAACGCCCTGCTGGAGTTCCCGGGCTGTGCCATGGTGATCTCGCATGACCGCTGGTTCCTGGACCGTATCGCCACCCATATTCTGGATTACCAGGATGAGGGCAAAATTGAATTCTTCGAAGGTAACTTTACCGAATACGAAGAGTACAAGAAGCGTACCCTCGGCGCAGATGCGCTGGAGCCGAAGCGCATCAAGTACAAGCGTATGACGAAGTAATTTCTGATGTTAAAAAAGGGAAGCACTTGCTTCCCTTTTTAGATTAATAAAGCGAAGTCCATTGCTCAATAACCCCTTGATGCTCCTCGTCATTCGATTTAAATAAAATACAGTTCAATTTATTATTTTTATCAAAGCCAATTACGATATTATCTCCAGGAACGGCCAGTTCAGTTACCGGATTACTTTCATAATAAAGCCGAAACTCAGAACGAGTCCCATGCGACTCCCGTGCATCATACCAGGTAACTGAGGCATTACAGCTAACATCACTGCCTCTGAGTATGAAAGTAGTATCGATAACCTTATTTTCGTTACCCAGAATATTTTTAAGAGCTGTTACACCATTAAACTCTCTTTGATCGTAAATTTCACTTTTGGATAAAGTTTTGATACATGCAGTCTTTAAATTTTGAGCCTTCATAAATTCCTCATCCTCTGAGAACAACAGGAAGCCTCATCATAATTAAAGCAATTAAATTTTCTGCTACAGGTATCAAATTTTAATTTAATTTCTGTCTTAATATTCAGCGATAAAAATCCCTGAACACCGGGGATTGCAGCGCGAACTCGATAAAGCGAGCCAGCGCCGGAGAGTGCAGTTTGCGCCCCGGATAGACCAGCCAGAGTTCATTCCCTTCAATCTCCCATTCCGGCAGAACGGGCACCAGACGCGGGTCCGCCATCGCGCCATCGGTCAGAAAGTGCGGCAGCAGCGTGATACCGGCATCACCCAGCGCGCATTCACGGGCGTAGAGCAGATTATCGGTGAGGTGGCCTGGCGGCAGCAGCCAGCGGTAGAATTCATCATCGCGCTGTAATACCCACTCATTCCAGGCGCGATGGGCAATACAGCGGTGCGCAGAGAGTTGCTGCGGATGAACCAGCGGCGGATGCTGATCGAGATAGCCCTGCGAGGCGACCAGCAGTCGCGGGCAGTTACCGATCCGGCGGCCAATCAGCGACGACTCGTGCGGCTGACCGGTGCGCAGCGCCACATCGAAGCCCTCCTGCACCAGATCGCGCATCTCATCGGAGATCGACACATCCAGCGTCACATCGGGGTAGAGGCGTAAAAATGCCGCGTTACAGCGGGCCAGCAGCGTCGCGCCGATCCCCGCCGGGCTGGTGATGCGCAGACGACCGCTGGGATTTTCACGCAGGCTGGCGATCGCCTGATCCGCGCGTTCACTCGCCTGCATCATCTCCTGACAATGCAGCAGATAGCGCTCACCGGCAAAGGTCAGATTGAGCTGGCGGGTTGTGCGGTTCAGCAACCGAATCCCTACCCGCTGCTCCAGCTGGCTGATGCGCTGACTGACGCTCGATTTCGGCAGTCCCGCCCGCTCTGCCGCGCCGGTAAAGCTGCCGCACTCCGCCACCAGCGCAAAGAGCGCCATATCCTGCCACTGCCGGAAGGCCATTGTTCACCTCAGACGAACACTCTATGAAAGATTGTCCATCTTATCACCGCTAAAACCAGGTTCTACACTTAAACCTGTTCCAGATCGTGACGCCAGTCTGCCACGGACAGCGCATCACCCGCCGGGCGGCCTCTTCACCGGCTGGCGTGCACTGCCCAGGGCCAGAATGGCAACTGACACTCTCCAGGCTTTGAGCCTGACTTAACAGGAAAATGCTATGTCTATTCGCGCTATCGCTATTAATCCGGAAAGTCCTGAAAACTTCACAGAAATCTTCCCTGAAACCCCGACGCCCGGTGAGTATGACCTGCGGGTCAGCGTCAAGGCCGCCTCGGTCAACCCGGTCGACACCAAAGTCCACAAAGGGGCGATCAAAAATGGCTTACAGGTGCCGCGTGTTCTCGGCTGGGATGCCAGCGGCGTCGTGCTGGAAGTCGGCAGCAAAGTCAGCAACTTTAAACCCGGCGATGAGGTCTTTTACGCCGGCGACCTGACCCGTCCTGGCAGTAACAGCACCGAGCAGCTGGTGGATGCGCGCATTACCGGCCACAAGCCCGAAAGCCTGGACTGGGCGCAGTCGGCGGCCATTCCCCTGACGGCGCTGACCGCCTGGGAAGGCCTGTTTGAGCGGCTGAACCTGGAGACGGCAACCGCAGATCAGACGCTGCTGATCGTCGGCGGCGCTGGCGGTGTCGGATCGCTGGCGATCCCGCTGGCGAAGCTGCGCAGCAAGGTTCAGATCATCGCCACCGCCTCCCGCGAGGACTCCGCGCAGTGGTGCCGCGATCGGGGCGCTGACAAGGTGATCAACTACAAAGATATGATCGGTGAGCTGGAGAAAGAAGGCATTAAACAGGTGGACTACATCTTCTGCCTGAATGATACCGACGGTCACTGGGAGACGATGGCAAAACTGATCGCCCCGCAGGGCCATATCTGCACCATCGTGGAAAATGAGCATCCGCTGTCGATGGATCAGCTGAAGCTGAAGAGTGCCGCTCTGCATTTCGAGCTGATGTACACCCGCAGCATGTTTAAAACGCCTGATATGGCGCGCCAGGGCGAGATTCTGGATGCCGTTTCGGCCCTGCTGGATGAAGGTAAACTGCAGACCACACTGAGTGAGACGCTGCACGGCTTGAGCGTTGAGACCTTAACCGCTGCCCATCAGCGTGTGCTGGAAGGTCACATGCGCGGCAAAGTGGTTATGGTCTATTAATCCGGCTGTTCTGCGGCGGCGGTGAAAAGCAACAGCCGCCGCGCTGAGGATGTATGTATGACGTAGCCCGGTGCAGACCGGGCTATGACAGACCTTATGGCTGAACGTTCTTCTCGCCCAGCACCCCTTTGACCAGTTCAATACAGCGCAGGAAACGGGTGTCGTAGTCATCTTCCTGGACATGGACGAAGTCGATGTTGTTTTCCCGCAGCATCGTGACCAGCATGGACTGAAACTCCCGCCGATCCACCGAGCTGCCCAGGCTGCGTAAGCCATCCGCCACCCAGGGCACGTTGTTCTCCAGCAGAATCACCAGATCAAAGCGATACTCATCGATCAGCGCCTGCACAAACGGATGCTCACGCCCTTCATACTTCAGACAGAACGCCTGAGTCGTCACGAAGTCAGTGTCGATAAACGCCACTTTATTGGCATATTTCACCGCGAAATCGATGTACTGCGCCTGTCCCAGCGCGATCTTGTCGTAATCAGAATATTGCAGCGCCATTTCGTCACCGCCCAGATGGGAAAAGACATAGTCGCGGCCATATTCCCAGGCACTGGTGGTGTTGAAGATGTTGGCGAGTTTGTTCACCAGCGTCGATTTACCGCTCGACTCGCCGCCGAGGATCGCCACGGTGCGCACAAAGAAGGGTTTGACTTCTGTCGGGATGTACTCCCAGAAGCGGAACGGATCCTGACGGATCTGCCCGCCGCTGATGCTCATAAAGGATCGGTTGGGATCGACCAGCACGGTCTGAATGCCCAGGTGCTGCTGATACATCTCCGCATCCGGCGCTTCGCTGGTGTAGATGCAGTCCGCAGCAATGCCGTGCTCGCTGAGGAAAGCGCTGACGCCCTCACTCCAGACATCCCAGCCGTGCGGATAGGGTTCAATCCCCTCCTCGTTGAAGGCGTGAATGCGGATGTTTTTCTGGTACTTAAAGGTCTGCAGCAGCCAGCGCAGGCGATCGCTGACCGTCGGCTGCTGGGACATGGCGCTGTTCTCAAACAGCTCCCGATCGCGCGGCTCATCGTAGCCCATGATGATGTGCAGCTCATCCACCTGACTGCAGGCGCGCTGGATCAAATAGATATGGCCGGTGTGCAGCGGATAGAACTTACCGAATACCACGCCCACCCTTTTATCACGGCGCGGAAATTCCAGCCCCAGAAAGCGGTGCAGCGCTTCCAGCTTCTGCGCGCTGGGGCTTTTGATTTTGGCATTGAGCAACTGGCTCAGATAGCCTTTGGTCATGCCGCTGGCGTCAGCGACCTGTTGCAGCGTGTGCCCCTGCTGGCGAATGGCCGTTTTCAGATACTCAAACGACGACATGTCGTGCCTCCTGCATCAATGCGGTTAAGGTGGGTGCCGCCTGTCCGTGGTTTTTCCGGGCAGGCGTCAGGCGCGTTACAGATCGTCCAGAATCGCCAGCGCATCGGCCAGCTTTTTCGCGCTGAAAACCTGCATCCCGGCAATCGGTTTTTTCGGCGCATTTCCTGCCGGAACGATGGCGCGTTTGAAGCCGTGCTTCGCCGCTTCCGAGATGCGCTCCTGACCGCTGGGCACCGGACGGATCTCACCGGCCAGCCCCACTTCGCCGAAGATCACCAGATCCTGCGGCAGCGGACGATCGCGAAGACTCGACACCATCGACAGCATCAGCGCCAGATCGGCGCTGGTTTCGGTGACTTTGACGCCGCCCACGACGTTGACGAACACATCCTGATCCGCCATCTGCAATCCGCCGTGACGGTGCAGCACCGCCAGCAGTATGGCCAGGCGGTTCTGCTCCAGCCCGACCGCGACGCGACGCGGGTTGCCCATCATCGAGTGATCGACCAGCGCCTGAATCTCCACCAGCAGCGGTCGCGTTCCCTCCCAGAGCACCATAACCGAGCTGCCTGAGGTTATCTCTTCACCGCGCGACAGGAAGATCGCTGACGGGTTGCTGACTTCGCGCATGCCCTGCTCGGTCATGGCAAACACCCCCAGCTCATTGACCGCACCGAAGCGGTTTTTATGACTGCGCAGGGTGCGGAAGCGGGAGTCGGCATCGCCATCCAGCAGCACCGAACAGTCGATGCAGTGCTCCAGCACTTTCGGACCGGCCAGCGAGCCATCTTTCGTGACGTGTCCCACCATGATGATCGCCACGCCACGCGTTTTGGCGAAGCGTGTCAGGTAGGCGGCGGTTTCCCGCACCTGGGCGACGCTGCCCGGCGAGGACTGGATCTCCGCCATGTGCATCACCTGGATCGAGTCGATCACCATCAGCTGCGGCTGCTCCTGCTCGGCGATCAGGCAGATCTGCTCAATGCTGGTTTCCGACAGCATGTTCACATTTTCGGTGGGCAATCCCAGACGATGGGCGCGCATCGCCACCTGTTGCAGGGACTCTTCTCCGGTGACGTACAGGGTTTTCATCCCTTCCGACAACCGGCACATCACCTGCAACAGCAGCGTGGATTTACCGGCGCCAGGGCTGCCGCCGATCAGAATCGCACTGCCCGGCACCACGCCGCCGCCCAGCACCCGATCAAACTCTTTAAAGGTGGTGGAGAAGCGCGGGAGTGCCTCCAGGCTGATTTCCGACAGTTTCTGCACCCGGCTGGTGCCAGCGCTGCCGGCATAGCCGCTCAGGCGCTCGTTGCGCGCAGCCGCGGGTGAGGCGGCAATGCGCACCTCGGTGATGGTGTTCCAGGCGTGACAGGCGCTGCACTGCCCCTGCCAGCGTGGGTAATCTGCGCCGCATTCGTTACAGACAAATGCGCGTTTTGCCGCTTTGGCCAAATCAATTCCTCAGTTAACGCTCTTCGTGGATCAGGCTGCCGGTCAGGATGCAGAACACCCCCATGAGATCGGCATGGCGAATGGTGACCGCAGTCTGCTCATTCACCTTAGGTTTAGCATGGAACGCAATGCCCAGCGCGGAGGCTTTGATCATCAGCAGGTCATTGGCTCCGTCGCCAATCGCGACCGTCTGTTCCGGCGCGATATCAAAACGCTGCGCCAGCTTCTTCAGCGTATCGGCTTTATATTGTGCGTCGACAATCGGACCCAGCACGTTGCCGGTCAGTTTGCCGTCGCGGATTTCCAGTTCGTTGGCGACCACGGCCGACAGATGCAGCTTATCGCGCAGGTATTCGGCGTAGTAGGTGAAGCCGCCGGAGGCGATAGCCACCTGCCAGCCCAGCGCCTGCAGCTTCTGCGTCAGGGTGGTTAAGCCCGGCATTAAAGGCAGCTCATCACGCACCTGTTTCAGGATATTGGCGTCAGCGCCCTGCAGGGTGGCAACGCGCTGACGCAGGCTGGCGCTGAAGTCGAGTTCACCGCGCATCGCGCGCTCTGTCACTTCTGCTACCTGCTCACCGCTGCCTGCCAGTTTAGCGATCTCGTCGATACATTCGATCTGAATCGCGGTGGAGTCCATATCCATCACCAGCAGACCGGGGGTCTTGAGGTAGGGGATTTTACCCAGCGGCGCCACGTCCAGCCCGGCATCGTGCGCCAGTTTAGTCGCAAACGGCGTCAGCGAGCCCGCCAGGCGGATCACCTGATACTCATCGACGTTCCAGGCGCTGACAATCACCATCGCTGCACCCAGCTGATGCTGATAATCGGTCAGCCGTTGCTTATCCAGCCCACGGCCATACAGCAGCCAGCCGGTGCGGCCAGCGCGATAATCCAGCGGCATCACTTCATCACCGCTAAGAGAAAGGGGCAAACCCGGCCAGAGAGAGACATCGGCGGGAAGATCGCACCAGGTTAAACGATTTGGCATCAGAGCTCCTGTAGGGACAACAAAACCACGCAAGAGGCTACCCTGTCTGCGTCGCTTCTGGCAACATAATCTCCAGGCTTTCTGTTGTGACATGACCCGGATGAGTAATGGCTAAAACCGCGCTGAAATTTCGCTTACATCGTACCGTGATCGTTCTCATCTCGATGACGCTGCTGGTCGCCCTGATGCAGGGCGTCTCCTGGTTCAGTACCGGTCATCAGATGGCGCGTTCTGAACAGGTCGAAGAGCTGGCTCATACGCTGACCAGCCAGGTGGCGTTCAGCCTTAAGCCGTTGATGGACAACAGTGAAAACAACCGTAATCAGATAGAAGCGATTCTGAATCAGATGACGGCGAACAGCCGTATTCTGGATGCGTCGGTGTATGACGGTGATGGCAGCCTGGTGGCGCACAGCGGAGAAAACATCAACGTGCGCGACAGGCTCGCTCTCGACGGGCAGCGTGCGGGCAGCTATTTCAATCATCAGATTGTGCAGCCCCTGGCCGGAAACGATGGCCCGCTGGGCTTTCTGCGCGTGACGCTGGACACCCATGTGCTGGTCACCGACTCACATCAGGTCGACAACACCACCAATATTCTGCGTCTGATGATGCTGCTGGCGCTGGCCATCGGCATCATTCTCTCCCGTACCCTGCTGCGCCACCGCCGTACCCGCTGGCAGCAGTCACCGTTCCTGCTCACCGCCAGCACGCCGGTGCAGGAGGATCGGGATGAAGATGATGAGAAGAAAACGTAGCGGTTCAGGACGCGAGCACAGAACTCAGTCAGGGAGCTGGTGAGGCCGAGCCTGCGAAGGGAACACGGTCAGATCGGAAAGTCGCTTAAACCCTCCCTGGCCGCTCGTCCCGCGCGATTACGCACCTCATCCCTGAGGTGCGCCCTGACCGGGCCAACGCTTTGCGTTGTTCAAAAACGCTCCCGGCGCTTTTGTCCATGGCGCGGGACGCTTTCCTCCTCTGCCCGTATTCCCTGCGCATCAACTCTGTCTATTGCTGTCAGATTTACTTGTACTTGTATTCGGATCTGTCAGCCGATCAGCAGCGCTTCCAGCTCAGCCAGCGATTTGACCTGCCAGGTCGGTTTGATATGTTCCGGCAGCGGCCGGGTGCCATGATCGAGCCAGCAGGTTTTCACCCCGGCATTCATGCCGCCGAGAATATCGGATTCCGGCGTATCCCCGACCATCAGCACCCGCTGACGATCCGGATTGCCCATCAGGTTCAGCGCATAATCAAAAATCTCCACCGCCGGTTTTGGCACGCCGACCTGCTCAGAGATCACCAGCGCCGAAAAGTAGTCGCGGAAACCGGTGCGCTCCAGGCGCGTCTGCTGCAGCGCGGTAAAGCCGTTGGTGATGATGCCCATCTTTACCCGACCGTGCAGCTGCTTCATCAGGCTCACCGCGCCTGGCAGTGGCGTACAGATCTCGCCCATGGCGGTCAGGAAGCCGCTGTTGAGGATCTCCGGCGCGACGCTGAGCTTTTCGCTCCAGTGATTGAAACGCTGGGTCTGTAGCTGCAACGCGGTAATCGTGCCGTTCTGATAATCAACCCAGAGCGGCTTGTTAACCGCCTGATAGTCGCTGTAATCCTGGTCGGAGAACTGCACGTCATAACCGGCGAACAGCCGCTGCAAACCGGCATAAGCATCGAAATGAAAAAGGGTATCGTCCGCATCAAACAGGATGCAATCCCACTGTTCTGACATTAAAGCTCCTTAGCACCGCTACAGCGTCAGCGCCATCATCAGGGCATCTTCACGCCCGCTGGCGGTGGGATAGTAGTTGGAACGACGGCTCACCTGGTTGAATCCCATCTGCTCATAAAGCGCAATGGCGGGCAGATTGGATGCCCGGACTTCGAGCCACAGCGTCAGCACATCGCGTTTTATTAACTCGTCGATCAGATGCTGCAACAGCTGACGGCCAAATCCCCGGCGCTGCCAGGCGGGATCGACCGCGATGTTAAACAGCGACGCTTCATCCAGCACCACCTGGGTAATGGCAAAGGCGGCCATTTTTCCTTCGGCATCCAGCCGTAAATTGAGGAAGCGCTCGCCCTGATTGCTGGCAAACGTCTGTTCACTCCAGGGAAACGCGTGACTGCGACGCTCGATGGCAAAGGCCTCGGCCCGATCGTCAGGGGTGAGTAAAGAGATGGCTGTCATGGTTACACATCTGTTGCCAGAGCGCGCGTCTGGCGACGCCGCTGCTGATCAGTTCATTGAAAGCGGCGCTGGTCAGTGCCACGCCATTAAAAGTCTGTGCACTCTCAACCCCAAGCAGCCAGCCGGCGCAGTTCAGCGTTTCCGGCAGCATCTGGAGTTGATCCGGCGTCACGGTCATCACCTGGGCGGGTTGAAGATTGAGCGTCTGCAGCACGTCGCGCATCAGCGGTTCATCCAGCCCGGGGGGCACGTCAGCGACAATGATTAACTGCGTGTCCGGCGCCAGCGTGACGGCAATTTCGCCCTGAAGCACGCGCGGGCGGCGCAGTTGATACTGCGTAATTCCCATTTGCTGTAAAAGCCAGTCGCGCCTGGACGTCATGGTGTTACCTGTTGGCTGCCTGAATGCGACGCTATGCTAGCAAACCCATCGAACATGCGCCAACAAACCACTATAATCCCCGCTCAGATCTTACAGGAGCTCTACATGTCTGCTTTTACCCCGGCCAGCGAAGTCATTCTGCGCCACAGTGATGAATTTACCGCCCGCCACGTTTTATTTGCTGGCGATTTGCAGGATGACCTGCCCGCTCAGCTGGAAACCGCCTCGTCGCGCGTGCACACCCAGCAATATCATCACTGGCAAAACCTGAGCCGCCGTATGGGCGAACAGGCGCGTTATGGACTGGTTGCGCAGGCGGAAGATGTGCAGGGCTGCGATACGCTGGTCTACTTCTGGACCAAAAATAAGCCGGAAGTGCAGTTCCAGCTGCAGAATCTGCTGTCGCTGCTGCCGGTGGGCTGCGACGTGTTCGTGGTCGGTGAAAACCGCAGCGGCGTTCGCAGTGCAGAAGGCATGCTGGAGTCCTGGGTAACGCTGGAGAAGATCGACAGCGCGCGCCGCTGTGGTCTCTATCACGGTCGCCTCGACGCACAGCCTGACTTTGATGCCGGCGCCTTTGGTCATCAGTATCAGATGGATGACCTGACGATTCACACCCTGCCTGGCGTCTTCAGCCGCGATGGTCTGGACAGCGGCAGTGCCCTGCTGCTCTCCACCTTTACGCCACACACTAAAGGAAAAGTGCTGGATATGGGTTGTGGCGCGGGCGTCATTGCCGCCTCACTGCACGCCCGTTCGCCTAAAGTACGCCTGTGGCTGTGTGACGTTCACGCGGCGGCGATTGAAGCGAGTAAGGCGACGCTGGCCGCCAACGGCATTGAGGGCGAGGTCTTCCCCAGCAACGTCTTCTCTGACGTCACCGGACGTTTCGACATGATTATTTCTAACCCGCCGTTCCATGAAGGCACGCAGACCAGCCTCGATGCGGCACAGGCGTTAATCCGTGGCGCGGTGAAGCATCTGAACACCGGCGGTGAACTGCGTATCGTTGCCAATGCCTTCCTGCCCTATCCACAGGCGCTGGATGAGGCGTTCGGCAGCCATGAAGTGATCGCACAGACTGGCCGCTTTAAGGTTTACCGTGCCGTCTATGGTCGCGGTGCGAAAACCCGTTAATCCTTTTTTCCGCTGCTGACCGCGTTGCCGGGCTGAAAATGTTGCTTTTTAGAGCGATCGTTTCAGCCCGACGAAATAGTTGTTGACGCAAAGAGTAAAATCTCTAGAATGCGCCTCCGTGGTTGTAACATTCTCAGGGTGTTACGGGTATGCGAAGGTGGCGGAATTGGTAGACGCGCTAGCTTCAGGTGTTAGTGTCTTAACGGACGTGAGGGTTCAAGTCCCTCTCTTCGCACCAAAATCACATGTTTCATATCGCGAGCACTGCGCGAAGGTGGCGGAATTGGTAGACGCGCTAGCTTCAGGTGTTAGTGTCTTAACGGACGTGAGGGTTCAAGTCCCTCTCTTCGCACCATTGCGGTGATATGAAAAGACAACAAGATGCGAAGGTGGCGGAATTGGTAGACGCGCTAGCTTCAGGTGTTAGTGTCTTAACGGACGTGAGGGTTCAAGTCCCTCTCTTCGCACCAACGTTGTCATCCTCCGGCTTTATTCATGTTTCCTTCCTGTTCTGACCGTTTCTTTGCCATTTCAGGCTCGCCTTCTGATTTTTACACCTTTTCTGTTACGTCAGCATGACGCCCCTGCACTGTTGCTAATTCAGATGAAAATTCACGGAAACCGCCGCCAGTCCGGTCGCTAATGCCAGGCAGGATGGCAGCAGCAGATAGTGACGCAGGCGCTGATGAAAGAGCATCACCACCGTCAGCAACAGCGCAACGATCATCACCATTCGCCACTGACTGAATCCCGGCTCCCACAGGGCAAACAGCGGCAGCGCTATGCACGGCAGCAGAACCCCCCACGCACTATCCAGTTTTTTGCCCAGTGCCCAGCTGATTCCCCACAGGCCGCAGGCCGCTACGATCGCTATCCCCATGACGCCAACCTCAAATGATAAGCATTCCCATTATCATATGACAGTTTTTCCCGTTCTGCAGCCTGTTTTTGGCTGGCCCGGCGCTGAAGATGACAGATCATCTGGAAAATGCTAGATTGCGGCCGATAACACCTTTAATAACAGCACTAGCAATATTTGCTCATGGTCCTGCAGACCCCTCCTTTCTGCTGGCTTGCGCTTTGGTATTTCAGGGTCGTCACGAGTATTTATAATGAAATTACAATCATATGAAGAACTGAAGCAGAGTAAATACCGGCTTTCAGTGATGCTTTTCCTGTTTTTAAATATCGCCGTTTCCCTCTTTTATCTGCTGCCAATAATGAGCACGGAAAAAAGTGAGACGACGCTGCCGGTTATGTGTGTCGCCGCCTTCAGCTCCCTCACGTTAATTGCCCATTTAATCTGGCCCAAAGTTAAACTCCCCCTGTTAAATCCTGTTGCGCTGCTATTAGGGATCTTCTGGGCCTGGCATATTAATTATCGTTTCCATCTGGTGTTCTATTTTGATGGTGGCTTTCTGATTATCAGCCTGATCAGCGTGTTATTTATCAGCGCCATCGCCCTGAGCGATTATCTGGTGGCTTTCTGTCTGCACGTCGCCCCGCCCGTTCTGACCGTATTGCTGCTCGACAATGGTCAGCATCTGCCGCTTATTCTGCTGACCATCTCCCTGCCGCTGATCGGTTTTTCATTGCAGCACCTGATGCGCCGCCGGGCCGACAACTTTACCCTGCGTCTGATGCATCAGCTTTACGAAGAGAAAGAGACCTTCAGCGACCTCAGCATGCTCGATCCGCTGACCGGGCTGTATAACCGCCGTGGTTTGAAGAACCGGCTCGACAATATCCTGGAAAACCACGCCGGCAGCCACTTTGTGCTGTTGCTGGATATCGATCACTTCAAGGCTTACAACGACAATTATGGTCATGCGATGGGCGATCAGGCGCTGGCGCGGGTCTCTGTGGCGATCCGTGATGCGGTGCGTTCGCGCGATGTCGTTACCCGCTATGGCGGTGAAGAGTTCCTGGTGCTGATGACCAACGTGAACAGCTCCATTGCGATGAAGCTGGCAGAGCGCATCCGTCAGTATGTGGTGGATTTGGAGATCCCCCATCTGTTCAATGAGACTGTGTCAACGCACGTCACTATCAGCGCGGGGATTGCGCCGATTTACGACAACGAGTTCGACCAGGCCGTCGCCAATGCCGACAGCGCCCTCTATGTTGCGAAGAACCAGGGCCGGAATACCATTCTCGCCTGGGAAGATTTACCCAGAGAGGCGCCTCACACCGCAGAAGAGCCCGTATAACACGCTGATAACCGGCGTCTGCCCCTGTTGATCTGACCGAGCTGTCGCGGTCATCGCCGGGCTGATTTCTCCTCTCCTCCCCTGCTGTTTTTACCGCCAGGAACCGCACGCTTTTACGCCGCTTGTAGAGTTAATCAATAACGATTATCATTTGCTTTCTTATCTACACTTTTCGCGAGTCGTCATGGCAACCGCTTCAGCTCAGGAACAGCGTTTCAGCGCTCAGTCGATGATCTTCCGGCAGAATGACCGTCCACTGGCGGAAAGTCTGTATGAACGGCTGCAACAGCAGCGCAGCTATCTGCTGGATTCAACGAAGCTCAGCCAGTCAGCCCCGCGTGATGCGCAGACCCTTGCCGTCTGGTCACACGCTGACGCCTTCGCCCCGCTTATCCGGCGCTACAGTGACTACCTCTATCGCGATCATCCCGATGCGGTGCGTGAAGCGAAACCCGTGCTCTCACTCTGGGCGCAGTGGTATTTCGGTCTGCTGATACCGCCGCTGCTGATGGCCCTGCTACAGGAGTCCCGCGCGCTCGACTGCTCGCCGGAACACATTCGTGTCGGTTTTCATGAGCATGGTCATCCGGCCACCTTCTGGATTGATGTGCAGGAGGATGAAGAGGCGCGCTATCTCAACCCGCTGCAGCGCATCGACCGCCTGATTCAGCAGCATCTCATCCCGGCCGTGAATGGCATTACGCAGCATGGTGACATCAACGCCCGCCTGATCTGGAACAACATGGGGTTCACTTTCCAGTGGTTCCTGGGCGAGCTGAAAAGCCAGATAGATGAGACGCTGGTCCTGCAGCTGGAACAGGCGCTGTTCTTTAACCAGCGGCTGCTGGATGGCAGCGACAATCCCCTCTATCGCACCATGATCCCGCGTGACGGTGAACTGGTGCGGCGCAGCTGTTGCCAGCGCTATCGCATTCCCGATGTTCAGCAATGCGGCAACTGCACCCTGAGCAGCAGCTAAACAGACCCGATTCCCGCGAATTCTCCGTTTATCCCGTTTACAGGCACAGAGGCTTGTGGCAATTTTTACGCCTTCGATCAGCCTGGAGAGAAAGATGAGTCTGGAGTCTGTGCGCCAGTTCTTCGCCGAACACGCCCCTGAAATTGAAATTATTGAACTGGCAGAGAGCACCGCAACGGTCGGGATGGCCGCTCGCGCCCACGGCGTGACGCCAGGCGAAATAGCAAAAACCCTGTCGCTGAAAGTGAAAAACGAGGTGGTGCTGATCGTAACGCGAGGCGATGCCCGGCTGGACAATCGCAAACTGAAAGCGGCGCTGGGCGCGAAAGCGCGCATGCTGAGCGTTGACGAGGTGATTAACTGGACCGGCCACCCGGTGGGCGGCGTCTGTCCTTTCGGTCTGGAAAACCCGCTGACCGTTTACTGTGATGTTTCACTGCGCAGTTTTGAAGAAGTCTTACCTGCCGCTGGCGCTATCCATAGCGCCGTCCGCATTTCGCCGCAGCAGATGGCTGAACTGACGAATGCCCGCTGGATTGATGTCTGCGAAGCGATCTGACCCTTTACCTCTGCTCAGCTAATCAGGCGTCTGAAAGCCTGCTCAAGGATCGATAACAGCAGCGTGTTATCGACGCGATGCAGGACATGCACCGAGGCGCCGCACTGCTCGGGCACACCGACAGAGAGCCGGAGCGGCTGCCGATAACGCCAGCTCTTGCCGCGCGTGGCACCGGGACGCAGCTCAATGTCGACCCGGTAATCGATTCCTGAGGCGACACGCTGATTCAGCAGCCAGGCGACCACCAGCGCATCGTGGATCCAGCATCCCGCCAGCTGACGGGTCTGCATCGAATAGTCGATCCACGGACGCAGCGTGTCGCGCACAAAGTCGGCCAGCGGATGATCGACGGCGGTCAGCCGGGTCAGATCCTGCTGGGTCAGCAGCGTCTGCGTGGTGACATCCATCGGCACCAGCGTTACCGCAGCACCACTGTGCAGCACTTGGTGCGCCGCTTCCGGGTCCAGGCCGAAGTTGGTGTCTTTGATATAGTCATCCAGCGCAAAGACGCCTCCCATGACCACAATCTCCGCCACCGATTCGGCCATCGCGGGATAGCGCTGCATCGCCAGCGCCACGTTCGTCAGCGGGCCAATCGCCACCAGCGTAATCTCGCCCGGATTGTCGCAAATCAGCCTGCCGATAGCGTCAGCCGCGTCAAATCCGTCCGCGGTGACATCGGCTGGCTGACGGACATCCTGCCAGAGATCGGCCAGCGCCAGCTGATTAACCCGGTTATCGAGCGTCTCGCGCCACGGCGCCGGATCTTCCTGCAGCGCCTGTGTCGCCCCCTGCACCACCGGGATGGTGAGTCCCAGCCGGGCAATCAGATCTTTCGCCACGCGCGCGCCCACCTCACTCGGCGTATTACCCGCCACGGTGGTGATTAATTCCAGCGACAGGCCGGGTGAGGCTAAGGCCAGCGCGATCGCCAGGCCATCATCGGTGTTGGCACCTGCAATCCCATTACCGGGATCGCAATCAATAATGATTCTTTTCATCTTCTTATTCGTTAACTCTGAGATTGCGGCGTGCAGCCGCAGGATTCACCGATTTCAAGATAGTGTGGAAACTCCTTTAACTGGGCTTCGCTCTGCCCCTCTTTCAGCATGTGGATCGCCGCACGCGCCATCTCGCGCAGTGGCTGACGCACGGTCGTTAATGTCGGAACATGAAACGATGACTGATTGGTGCCGTTAAAGCAGACCAGCGCGACATCCTGTGGCACCCGGATCTGATGCTCCGAAAAGGCCCGCACTGCGCCAATCGCCTGACCTTCGTTGCTGGTGAACAGCGCGCGGGGCACGCAGCCACGGGCAATCATCGTCTGCACCGCTTCATATCCCCCTGCGGGGTGTAGCTGGCGGGAAACATCAGCGATTCATCAATCGGCAGGCCGCGCTCCTGCATGGCATCGCGCCAGCCCTGAATACGATCCTGCGCGTTAAGCATATCGACCGGACCGGTGATGATGCCGACCTGCTGATAGCCGTGGCTCAGCAGATGTGCCGTGACCTGCCAGGCCGCCTGGCGCTCATTGACGCGCAGCATGTTCACGCCAGGCTGAGGTTCCACCCGTTCCAGCATCACCAGGGGCGTGCCGCTCGCTTTAATCAGGTCGATGTATGGATGGCGATCGACGCTGTTATAAAACAGGCCATCGACCTGCCGGTTGAGCAGCCCCTGAATAAGCTCCAGTTCGCGCCGGCGATCGTCACCGGCATCGCCCAGCAGCATGACATGACCGTGATTCATCGACTCCTGCAACAGCACGTGCGCCATGGACGCGACAAACGGATTGCCGATGTTCGGCACGACCAGACCAAAGGTTTTGGTGTTGCCGGACGCCAGCGCCCGTGCAGCCGCATTGGGCCGGTAACCGGTCGCTTTAATCGCCTCCAGCACCCGCTGCCGGGTCGCCTCGGCGACCGGACGCGGCCCGTTGTTAATGACATAACTGACAACTGCCACTGAGGTGCCTGCCGCTTTCGCCACTTCACTGCGGGTCACTTTTCCCGTTAACGACTTAGGCACATCACTTTCCTCCCTAAAAAAACAGGCCGCTTTACACGGCCTGCTGCTTATTTCGTTTTGCCCTGTCAGATGGCGTCATCAGGCAGATTGAGATCCCGCCCTCGCGTCTCAGGCGCAACAAAGGTGGTAAAGAATCCAGTCGCGGCCATCGCCGAGAAGTAGACCGCAATCGGCCACCAGTGTCCGGTATAAGAGAGCATAGCAGCCGCAATCAGCGGTGCCGTGCCGCCGGAGAGAATCGAACCCAGCTCCTTCGCCACCGCCATTTTGGTGTAGCGATGATGCACGCCGAACATCTCCACGCCCCAGGCGGCCTGCACACCAAAAATACCCAGCGACGCCAGCCCCATGCCCACCACAATCACCGGAATGACCAGCATCGGTTCACGCGTATCCAGCAGCGTAAAAGCGGGCCAGGCGTAGAGCATCAGCAGCAGACAGAAGACGCGATAAACGATCCGGCGACCAAAACGGTCAGAGAGCCAGCCCGCAAAAGGGATAATCAGAAAACCCAGCAGCGACGCAAGGAACACTGCCGTGGTCGGGACCGATTTATCCACCAGCAGAACCTTCGCGACATAGCCGACGATGAAGCCCTGCGACAGATAGGAGGGACCGTTTTCACCGATGCGCAGCCCCACCATCGTCCAGAAGGCGCGGGTGCGCTGGAAGAACGGCCGCGTATCCTTCACCGGCGGGGTCGCCAGCACACCGGCGCGCGCCGCTTCCATCTCCGCTTTTCTGCGCTCAAAGACCGGGGTTTCGCGCAAGTGACGCCGGATCCACAATGCCACCAGCGCTATCAGCGCACTGCTGAGGAAAGGAATACGCCAGCCCCACGCCAGCAGGCTCTGCTGATCCATCTGCACCACCAGCAGCCAGACCAGCGACGCCAGCAGTGTGCCGCTGTTAGAGCCCAGCGCGATAACGGAAGCGACCAGCCCGCGACGCTCTGCGGGCGCATACTCGCCCAGCATGACAGTACCGCCAGAGAGCTCTGCACCCGCGCCGAACCCCTGCGTGAAGCGCAGCAGGACCAGACAGGCGGGTGCCCAGACGCCAATCGTGGCATAGCTGGGGATTAAGCCGATAAAGGTGGTGGAGGCCCCCATCAGAATGATGGTGGTGATCATGACCGCCTTTCGCCCTTTGCGGTCGCCGAGCCAGCCGAAGAAAAGTGCGCCGATAGGCCGGGCAACGAAGCCGACTGACCAGGTGGCAAAGCTGGAGAGCAGCGCCATGGCCGGTGTCGATTCGGGAAAGAAGACATCGCCGAAGATGATACCGGCAGCCAGACCATAGAGCGCAAAATCCGCGTACTCCATCGCCGTTCCGAGCCAGCATGAGAATGTGGCGCGCCAGAAATCTTTGCGGCCTGAGGGGGTATTAAACCGCGCATCGGCGGCTGAAGTGGATGACAGTGATGCCTGCTGCTTAACGGAATTGTGTGCCGTCATAACCCTATCCCTGAATGCGTATGCAGATCGATAAACGCCCGTCCATGGGTCGATTCCCTGATAAAAGCGGAATTCCCCGGTGGCGACGTTCAGTTGACTAACCATGATGAAAGGTTAAAGGATTCCCTGGTGTTGGAATCATCTGCCTCGCCCGTTTTCGCCGATCTTTTTTAACCGGTCACTTAAACTGAGCGAATGTAACTTAACAATCGATGGAGCCGACTGTGCATCGAGCACCGTGAGCAATCACTGGGGACCTAGTGTATCTACGCGCGTAGATAAATCAAGCGATCCCGACGCAAAATGTTAGTCAGACTTCACTATCACAGTGCGTCATCATGGTTTTTTATCGCAAATTCAGCCAGTTAACAGCGCCTCACTTTGCACAAAAAAAAGTCATCGCTCGCGTTAAGTCAGCACTTTCTCTAATCATTAAGCGTAAAAAACAGGCGGGGCTGCTTTCATCGGGCTCTGTTGTCGCACAGCTCTGTGACCGCAGGATGACACTCAGGCTCAGGCTGAAAAATCGCTGCGCGCGCAAATAATGCGTTACCCTGAAAAAAAGGCCAGGCAGAGAATGTATGACCATTATTCTGATGCGACACGGTAAACCCGATCATCAGGCCGCAGGCCGTCTGAGCGTGCAGGCGCTGGCAGACTGGTGCGAAGCCTACGATCGGTCACAGGTCAGTGACGGGCCGCCGCCGCGCACTGTCCACATTGCCCGTCAGGCGGCGGTTGTTGTCTGCAGTCCCCTGCCCCGCGCGCAGTCCTCCCTGAGTCAGCTTGGTCTGCAGCCGCATGAGGTGAATGCTCTGTTCAGCGAAGTTGCCGTGCCGATACTGCGAATGGGCGCGATGCAGCTGCCGATCCTCTGCTGGCTGGCGCTGCTGCGGCTGCTCTGGTTCTGCGGATATGCGGGTGATGCGGAGTCGCTGCCTCATGCGCGCCAGCGCGCCGCAGCGGCCGCAGAAAAGTTAATCGGGTACTCCGCTCAGGGCACCGTGCTGCTGCTGGGCCACGGCATCATGAATAAGATGATTGCCCGGGAATTACGTAAACGGGGCTGGCAGGCGGAGAAGCATGCCAGCAGCCGCCACTGGAGTTCCGCGATCTATCATCGCCCGTTTATCTGAGCGAGCGAAAAATAGCCCAGCACTTCACACCCCGTTCCCACGCGCGGCGTGGCAATCACTTTACGCTGCGCCAGATCGATCACGCTCAGCGTGCCATCATCCTGATTGGCAATCAGCAGCTGCTTTTTGTCGGGGGTAAAACAGCCATCCATCGGCATGTTACCCACCGCGATGTCACCCAGCGGATTCAGCAAATCGTCAAACAGCGTGACCAGGGGTTCCTGATCCCCTATGGCCACCAGCTGTTCGCCATCGTCGCTGAAGCGCACTACCTGGCAGGGCTGCTGATGGCCCGGCAGCGTCAGGCGCTGACGGATGCGGTGGCTTTGCCGATCGATCACATAGAGCAGCGGCGCGTCAGCCGCGCTGGCGACCAGATAAGGGTGTTTCGGTGAGGCCGCGATACCGGCAATCGGGCCAGGCAGCAGAATGGTGTCGATGACCCGCCCCTCTGCCTCACACAGATCCACCACCGTGATGGTGGCATCCTCTTCGTTATCAGTGAAGAGCTTGCGGCCGCTGGGAGAGAGCGTCAGGCGATGCGCATTGTGCGAAGGGATCGGGATAACTTTTTCGACCTTGTCACTCTGTGGATCGATCACCGCCACGGCGGCGCTCTCCTCACAGCAGAGGTAGACTTTACCGTCGCGCCCCAGCTGACCGCTGTGGGGTGCCCGCAGCGGCGAGAGATCGATAAAGCCGCTGATCGTCCGACGCGCTAAATCAATGACCGCCACTTTATGACCCGGATGGGGATTGTCGCCATGCACGCCGTCGCCATAGACCGGCACATAGGCTTTACCCCAGGGGGCCAGCATCAGGAGTTCATGCGGGCGCGGTGGAAAGGCGTTCAGTTCCCGCTCAACCGCGAACGTCTCCGGATTAAGAAACAGGACGCGATTGCCCCGCTTATCGACCGCCAGCAAACCCCATGATTCACTCTGCATGTGCGCTCCTTTCTCAGTAAGTTCTTCTTAAGCGTAGACAATGCGCTTCAGGCTGTCTGATTCGGCGGATTGATGAGCCGGGCTTACGTCACACATTAAGCGCAATCACGCCCGCTCCCGCACTCCCGTAAGCGCCACGGTCTTGCGATTCAGATATTCCTTAATAACGGCGCGTACCGGGATGAAATAAATGATTAATTACGGCCATGGGTTTATTTTTATTTCATGCCCGGCCTGATTCCGTTTTATCCTAAAGTCAAAAAAAGGCATAGCTAATCAGTAAATAATGTTTTATTAAAAAGGTGCAGTGCAATTCCAGATAGCCGTGAGGAAACTACCGCGCGCTCAGGCACTGCGTCGCCACCAGGGAAACCCTTTCAATAATTCCCGCACGCATCGGGGTTGCAGCCAGTCTGTAATGCCGCCTGTTTCCGCCCCATGCGAACAGGCAGAGTCTGCACTATGACGGGAAAATAAAAATAACAGGTATATCATGACTGCACATCGCCAACGTCCAGCGCATAAAATCTGGCGCAACTGGAAAAGAATATCGTTCAGCAGCCAGATGTTATGGAATAAAAAACAGCAAAGACTCTGTCGGGCGCCGGAATATGATCCGGGTCAGGAAGATAATGTCGTTTTAATCGCTCAGCAGAAAGATCTGCCGGAGATTCCAAAGATTGTCTGGATGGTCTGGCATAATGAACAGCTGCCTGCCTCAATGGCGCTCAATATCAGCAAAATACGGCGGGATAATCCCGATCACCAGGTTTATCTGGTGACACAGCGCACCCTGTCGCAATGGCTGCCCGACCTCCGGTTTATCTCAGCCGATCTGACGCTGGCGCATAAAAGTGAGATCATCCGGCTGGAACTGCTTCACCGTTACGGCGGCATCGGCATTGATTGCAGCACCCTGCTGTTCGAGGATCTCGCCTGGGTGCATCGCGTTCACGAGGCGCGGTCACTGGATCTGATCGGCTACTACCGCGAGCAGTCAACGCTGAACCTGCTTGCGCCGGTCATTGAAAGCTGGTTTCTGGCCGCCCCGGCGCAGAACCCTTTTATCCGTGAATGGCTGAAACAGCTGGCGCCGGTTAAAAATGTCGGCATCCGCAACTATTTTCATGAGCTGCAGAAGCGCGATGACTTTCCGCTGCTTGTGCAGAATATGGATAACCCGTCCCGTCAGCTGCTCTCACTGGCGCAGCAGGTGGCGATGCGTGAATACCGGCGGGCCAATCTCTATCTGCGTAAAGGTGAAGCCAGTGCCTGGTATTATCAGCGCCTGCACGCCGACAGCAGCAGCGCCTTTGCGCAGTCAGTGCTGTTTCAGCAGCGTCCCCAGACGCCGCCACCGATTATTAAGTTAACCGGCAATGAGCGGCTGCATCTCGACTTCAATCTACGTATCGGCCTCTATAACCGCAGCAGCCTGATTGGGGAGATGATGCATACCCGTTCGCCGGGACTGGCACTGCCCTCAGTGGTTAAAGCGGGCGCGTAACCAGTGTGTAAAGGTGGTGACCGCGCGCGGCACCTGTGCCGCCCAGGGTCGCACGATCCACAGGCGGGCGGCAAAAGCGCCGACCGGCTGCCACTCCGGCAACACCCACTGTAACGATCCCGCTGACAGCGCCTCACGGGCGCTGAAGTCGGGCAGCATGGCAATGCCCAGACCCTGCAGGGCCGCATCGCGGATCGACTCACTGTTGTTGGTGGCAAAACTGCCCTGAATCTGCACCTGAACCGTTTCGCTCTCCCCCGGCGCGACAAACCGCCAGCGCGGTGACTCGACGCCGCGCGGGTAGTAAAGGCAGTTGTGCTGCGCCAGTGCCTGCGGCCTCTCCGGCACCCCCTGCGCCCTGAGATAGGCTGGCGAGGCCACCAGCACGGTCTGCGTGTCGCACAGTGGCAGCGCCACGTGCGTTTCCGGCAGCGTGTCACAGTGGCGAATCGCCAGATCAAACCCCTCGCTGCTCAGCGAGACAAGGCGATCCGTCACATCCAGCTGCAGGCGCACCTGCGGATAGTCATGCAGAAACTCGCCGATAAGCGGCACCAGTTGCTGGCGGGCAAACGCCACGGGTGCGGTGATGCGCACCAGACCCCGCACCGGCCCGGCGGTATCCCGCACGCTGAAAAAACTCTGTTCGATGCGGGCAAAAGGCTCGCGCAGCTCCTCCACCAGCTTCTCACCGGCGGAGGTAAGCCGCACGCTGCGCGTGGTGCGCTGCACCAGCATCAGACCCGCTCTCTCCTCCAGCTCTTTGATCTTCTGGCTCATCGCCGCTTTGCTGACATCCAGCCGCGCTGCCGCACGGGTGAAACTGCCCTGCTCTGCCAGTACCGTCAGCCAGTGCAGATGCTCCCACAGGGTGTCCGTCTTCATCTCTTTCATCAGCATTGTTCACAATAATGAATAATCATTTCAGGCTACGCGCTTTTTCCCGCCGGATAAAGCCGTCACCATAGGCGTCTTATTTCTCAGGAGAAACCGCTATGCCACTGCTGCAATTTGATGTTATTGAGGGTCGTTCAGAATCTGAGCTGCGTACATTACTGGATGCCGCGCACCGGGCCGTGCTGACCGCTTTTAACGTGCCGGAACGGGATCGCTACCAGATTGTTCATGAAAACAAACGCTATCAGATGGTGTTTCAGGACACCGGGCTGGGATTCAGCCGCAGCGATAATCTGGTGATGGTGCGGGTCTTTACCAGCCCGCGCAGCAGCGAACAGAAACAGCGGTTTATGGCGGAACTGGCGCGCGAACTGCGTGAGCATTGTGGCGTGCAGGGCAACGATCTGATGATTAGCTTTATCACCAATGACAAAGGCGACTGGAGTTTTGCCGACGGCGAAGCGCAGTATCTGACCGGCAAACTCTGAAAAGCGGCCCGGACGCCTGCTCTGCTGACGGTGCGCGCCAGCCACCGTCACGTCTGCTGGACGCCCGGCAGGCACGACACAAAATCCCTCTGCGCTTCCTCGCACAAATCCGCCGGATATGTTGCAGCCCGATGACAGCCAATATAGATTGTCGAAAAACCATCCCCCGACGATGGCCGGTTGCGTGACGCCCCGCGCCCCCCTGCAGAGAGAGGATTTCCCGTTGTCCGAATTTGTGTCAGTCGTGCTGTTTCTGGCTGCTATTGCTATCTATTCCTGTAAAGCCGGGCGTAACAGATTCTGGTTTATGCTTGTTCTTGTTCTGCTGGTGATATTTGTGGTGCTGAACGCCACCCTCTACGCCAGCAACTATTTCACCGGCGACGGCATTAACGATGCGGTGATCTATACCCTGACCAACAGCCTGACCGGCGCGGGCGTCAGTAAATATGTGGTGCCGGCCATCGGGCTGATCATCGTGCTGTTTCTGCTGTTCTGCCTGCTCTCCTGGGTGCTGCGGCGGCGTAAGCGTCCCCACCATCTGGGCTGGTCGCTGCTGGCGGCCGCCTGCGCGATCGGCTCGGTGCAGACTACCCCCGCCTTTCGTCAGGTCGCGACGCTGATCGTGTCGCATACCCAGCTGGCCGATTCTGACTTCGACACCTTCTATAAAGTGCCGCGTAACCGCATTGAACAGCCGCGCCTCAACGTGGTTTATATCTATGGCGAGAGTTTAGAGCGCACCTATTTTGATCCGATTGCCTTCCCCGGCCTGGCACCTGAGCTGAGCCGTCAGAAAGAGCAGAGTATCGATTTCAGCCAGACCGAACAGCTGCCGGGCACCGATTACACGATCGCGGGCATGGTCGCCTCACAGTGCGGCATTCCGCTGTTTGCCCCGTTTGACGGCAATGCGTCGGCATCACTCTCCAGCTTCTATCCGCAAAATGTCTGTCTGGGCGACATCCTGAAAAACTCCGGCTATGAGAACTGGTTTATTCAGGGTGCCGATCTGCGTTTTGCCGGTAAGGATGTCTTCCTGAAATCGCACGGCTTCGATCCTGCCAACCTCTATGGTTCGCAGGAGCTGAAAAGCCGCGTCGCCGATCCCAGCTACCGTAATAACTGGGGCTATTATGACGACACGGTGCTCGACCAAGTCTTTGAGAAGTATCAGGCGCTCTCCCGGGCCGGTAAACCTTTTGCGCTGTTTACGCTGACCGTCGACACCCACCATCCTGACGGATTTATCTCGCGCAGCTGTCAGCGCCGAAGCTACAGCATTGAGGGGAAACCAAACCAGTCCTTCAGCGCGGTCGCCTGTTCACAGGAGCACGTCGCGCGGCTGATCGATCGCATCAAAGCGTCACCGTGGTTTAAAAATACCGTAATCGTGGTGAGTTCCGATCATCTGGCGATGAACAACACCGCGCATCCCTGGCTGATCAAACAGCCGCGTCGCAATCTCTTTATGGTGATCCGCGGGGATAAACCGCAGGCGGAGCTACTGGAGGCAAAGCGCAGCACGCTGGATAATGGCGCTACGCTGCTGGATATTCTCGGCGGCGATAATGCGATAGGTCTGGGCCGCAGCAGCCTCTCTTCGCTGTCGCTCTCAACGCAGTTTGACGATATGAAGAGCAAGGTCATGAGCTGGAAGCCCGATATTATCCAGCTCTGGAACTTCCCGAATAAGATGGAGAACTTCACCGTCGATCAGACGAAGAATAGCTTCAGCTTCTCCGGGACCACTTTTAAGCTGCCGATTCTGTTCCGCATCAGCGACAAACACGTTGAGCCGATGCCGGAAGGGGAATATTCGGCACCGCTGCGCTATCAGCTGGCCGATTTCGCGGCAGCCGATAAATTCGTCTGGGTCGATCGCTGTTTTAAAATGGCGCGACTCTGGCAGCCGTCGCTGGCCCTCTCCGGCGATCTCTGTGTGGCGATGGGGCAAACCGGCGGCACACCGTCCGTTACCCACATCGACAAACCGCAATGGAAAGGCCGGGTGCAGTTCCCGGACGGGCCGATCAGCGATGCACGTTATCAGCAAAATCAGGCGCAGATCCGTATCGAAGATAACAATATCCGCTACAGCGCTGACAGCTTCCGGCTTGATATCCCCGGCGCGCCGCTGAGTGTGAAAAGCTTCAGCGGCATCTCACGCCCGGAGAGCTGGGGACGCTGGTCAAATGCCAATCTCGCGCCTGAGGTGCATATCGACTACGTCGAAGCCCTGCCCGCGAAGTTCGATCTGGTGATCACGGCGCGGGCTTACGGCGCGAATGTGCACCGGCCGATTCCGGTTCGCGTGGGCAATCAACAGCAGCTGCTGTCGCTGGGCGAAGCGATCTCGACCCATACGCTGCATTTTGATAACCCGGACGCCAGCCACCAGCTGGTGATCGCCCCGCCTGAACCTCAGCTGAGCAACACCGGCAATATCACGGGGCAGGACCCGCGCAAACTGGGCATTGGCATGGTCGAACTTAAAATCGTGCCCCAGCCTTAATCTCCTCTTTTCTCTTCAGGCCTCTGCGTTTTTGCAGAGGCCTCTTACTTTGTCGCCACCGCTTCAGGACCTGCCGCGCAGCGCTTCCAGCTTCTCACGCTGCTGACCATCGGCGGTAAAATTCTCCTCCGCCAGCCAGCGCTGCAGCCCGCTTTTCACCTGCGGCCACTCGCGATCGATGATCGAAAACCAGCTGGTGTCGCGCGAGCGACCTTTGTAGACAATGGCCTGGCGGAAATCACCTTCATACTGAAAACCGAGGCGTGCCGCGGCTCTGCGAGAAGGCGCATTGCAGCTGTCGCATTTCCACTCATACCGGCGGTAACCCAGGCTTTCAAAGGCGTACTGCATCAGCAGGAAATGCGCCTCTGTTGCCATGCGCGTCTGCTTCAGACGGGGCGAAAAAGCGACATGACCGACTTCCATCACCCCATGTTCAGGCTGGATACGCATTAACGACAGGCTGCCCACCGCCTCTCCGGTGGCGAGGTCGATCACGGCGAAATGCAGCGGGTCGCGGCTGGCCTCCAGCTGCCGGAGATAATCCTGCCACGCCTGGGGATCATCGAACGGCCCCATAAACATATAGGTCCAGTCGCGCCCATCTTCCGCCAGCGCCCAGGCGTCAGACAGGGCCTCTCCATGCCGCGTGGCGCTGAAGGGCTCCAGCCGACACGACTGACCGGTGAAAACCTGATGTTGTGGCAGAGGACGCGGCTGCCAGTCTGGCAAAGGCTGGCCGACCGGCTGACCGTACTGATTACTGTGTTGTGACATATCGCCTCCCGGCTGCAGATAATGTCAGCAGAGTGCCACGTTCCCGGCCGCTTAAAAAGCCTGCCCCTCAGGCAACATCCCGGATCCCTTGCCCGCAAACAGTCTGACGCGCCGGGCTGCTCTTCAGCAGGCCGGCGCAGCAATCGAGTGGCGGATCATCAGATGGGCATCGAAGCGCGGCACGGGGCCGGGGGCCTCGCCGCGGATGGCGGCGATCAGACGTCGTGCGGCTTCACGGCCCATTTCATAGACCGGTTGCGCAATGACCGTCAGCGGTGGCGTCACAATCTCACTCCACGGGAAATTGTCATACATCACAAAAGAGAGATCGGCCGGGATACGCAGTCCGCGCTGCGTCACTTCGCGCAGCAGCCACATGGCGACCACGCTGTCAGACGCCACCAGCGCGGTGGGCGGCTGCGGACGCTGCCACAGCGCCGCGACGATACGGCTAATCGATGCCTCGTCCAGCGCGTTCACCTGCACCAGCGACGGATCAAACGGCACGCCTGCGTCAGCAAAGGCCTGCATCATGCCGCCCACGCGCTGGGCGACCGGCGTCAGGCCAAAATCGTCCGGCGTGCTGTAGTCAGTGGTCAGCGCCATGCTGGTGATATAGGCGATATGGCGATGACCTGCGGCCAGCAACCGGGCCGTGACGTCTGCGGCCACGTCGGTAAATTCACAGCAGACCGCGTCCACATCAAGACCGGTTACCGCGCGATCGAACAGCGTCAGCGCTCTGCCCTCTTCCTGCACCTGTATCAGATGCGCGTTCTGCTCCAGGGCTGAACAGCAGGGCGCAACGATAATGCCATCGACCCGCTTTTCCAGCATCACCCGCACCGCATCCTGCTCCGCCTGCAGCTTTTCATCACTGTTGCTCAGCAGCAGATGGTAACCCGCCGTGCGCGCCACGTCCGCCATGCCACGCAGGGCCAGACCAAAGTGAGGATTCTCAATATCGCCGACAATCACCCCGATAGTATTGGAGCGGCCGGTGTTCATACTGCGCGCCAGCGCATTGAGCCGGTAGCCCAGCGCGGAGGCGGCGCTGTTGACCCGCTCCTGCACCTCATCGCTGACCGCGCCATAGCCACCCAGCGCGCGCGCCGCCTGGGCTTTGGAAACATTTGCTGCGCGCGCCACATCTGCCACGGTCGGCGCTTTGGATCGTCTGTTCTGGCTGGTCATAATTATTTCGAATCACAGGTTGATGACAGGAATATTGACGCCGAAAAAAGGCTGTGCTTAAACTCATTGTAACTCCTTGAGACCGGTCTCACAATGTTTCTGTCTTAAGGTGCCACCTGCGTTGAGACCGGTCTCAATCAGAATTACTGGCTCAACAGTCTCTGATGTTTAAACCTGCAAAAACGGATGAGCTATGAAATCGCAAATCACACTGGGCAAACTGCTCGGCACCGCACTCGCACTCTGTTCACTGTCGTTCTCTGTGCTGGCCGCCAGCGATAACAATCCCTATGGGCTGATCGAACCGGGTCAGCTTCGCATCGCCAGCGTCGGCGACTCAAAGCCTTACACCTTCACCGACGCCAGCGGTCAGTTCACCGGCTTCGACGTCGAATTTTTCAGAAATGTCGCCCACCGCATGGGCATCGATAAGGTCGATTTTATTGGTCAGGACTTCTCGGCCATCATGCCCGCGGTCGCCAACGGTCAGTACGATGCGGCGGTGGCGGCGATTGGCATCACCCCGGCGCGGGAAAAAACGGTCGATTTCTCCACCGGCTATCTGGCTGGGTTCCTCACCGTTCTGACCCGTCATGACAGCGGCGTGAAAGATGTCGCCACACTGGCAAAGCACAGGCTCGGCGTGGTTCAGGGCACGCTCCAGGAGAACTATGCCGTGGAGCACTTCCCGCAGACCGATCTGGTGCGCTTCCCGGATAACAACAGCGCGGTCTCTGCCCTCAACAACGGCACGCTCGACGCCGTCTTCCTCGACTATGAGGCGGCCAAAAGCTACGCCGAACGCTTTAAGCTGGTCTCTGCCGCCGATATCCCCTCTTTTGATGCACCGGCGGGCATTGCCATTGCGAAAGGTAAACCCGCCTTCAAGGCCGCGCTGGATAACGCCATCAAGGCTGCGATGCAGGATGGCACCTGGCAACGGCTCTATCAGAAGTGGTTCCCCGGATCGCCGATGCCAAAACAGTATCTGCCTGGCGGTCAGTAAAGAGGTGGACGTTTACGTCCTGAGTTAACCGGGGGATGCCCCGCTCTGCAAGGAGACGGCGATGGAGCTGCTCACGATTCTTTCCCGCACCTTCTTTGATTTTTCATCAATGAGGGAAGTACTGCCGCAGATGCTGACCACCGGGCTGGTCAACACGGTGATTATCTCACTGGCGGCGACGCTGCTCGGCACGCTGTTTGGCCTGCTGCTGGCGCTGATGGGCATCTCGCCCTCGCGCTGGCTGCGGGTGCCTGCCCGGCTCTATACCGATCTGTTTCGCGGTCTGCCTTCCATTCTGACCATTCTGCTGATTGGTCAGGGTCTGGCGCGCTTCAGCTATCAGCTGTTCGGCCCGACACCCTATCCGCTGGGGATCTTCGCCCTCAGCCTGATCGCCAGCGCCTACATGGGCGAGATTTTTCGCGCCGGTATCCAGAGCGTGGAACGCGGCCAGCTGGAAGCGTGCCGTGCGCTGGGGATGAGCTATGGCCGGGCCATGCGACGGGTCATCATCCCACAGGGGATCCGTCGCGTGCTGCCCGCCATCGTTAACCAGTTCATCGCCATCATCAAGGATTCGTCGCTGGTCTATCTGCTCGGCCTGATGACGCAGCAGCGTGAGCTGTTTCGCGTGGGTCAGGATGCGGCGGTGCTGACCGGCAACCTATCGCCCCTGATGCTGGCAGGACTCTTCTATCTGATGATCACGGTGCCGCTGACGCACATGGTCAACTATGTCGATGTGCGCTACCGCACCGGACGCCGTCGTCTGACGGCCCCGCAAAGCGGTCTGAAAGAGGTGGATGAGGTCAGACCGTCCGGCGGCGCCGTTCTGGTCACTCACCCCCGGATGGGAGGCAACCATGAATAATCTGAATGGCGCGAGCTGGCGCGGCGCCAGCCTGGAGCTGCGCAATCTGACCCTCGCCTATGGCCCGATTGAAGTGCTGCGTAAGGTCTCCCTGCAGGTGGCCCCGGGCACCACCACCTGCATTATCGGACCATCGGGATCGGGTAAATCGACCCTGCTGCGCGGTATCAACCGGCTGCACGAACCGCAGTCGGGGGATGTTTTGCTGGCCGACCGCTCCGTGCTGCGCGACAAGCCTGATGCGCTGCGGCTGCGGATTGGCATGGTGTTTCAGCACTTCAATCTCTTCCCCGATCACACTGCGCTGGAGAACGTCGCCCTCGCCCCCTGGTGTGTCAAAGGCCTGCCCAAAGCGCAGGCGATGGCGATTGCGCGTCAGCGGCTGGAAGAGGTCGGTCTGGGTCAGCGCGCCGATCACCGGCCGCGCGATCTTTCCGGCGGCCAGCAGCAGCGGGTCGCGATAGCCCGGGCGCTGGCGATGGACCCGGAGGTGATGCTGTTCGACGAGGCCACCTCCGCGCTTGACCCCGAACTGGTGAAAGGAGTCCTGACGCTGATGGCGGATCTCTGTCGTCGCGGCATGACGATGGTGGTGGTGACACATGAAATGGGCTTTGCGCGCAAAGTGGCGGATCAGGTGGTGTTTATGGACGAAGGCGAGATTGTGGAAGCCGGGCCGCCAGACGCCATTTTTGACGCGCCGCAGTCGCCGCGCCTGCAACGTTTTCTCTCTGAAGTGCTGTAACTGAGCAAGGAACCTGACAATGGCGGTAAAAACTGAAATGAAGGTGGTGGTACTGGGCGGCGGCGTGCTGGGCGTTTCGACGGCGCTGGAGCTGACAAAACGCGGGGCGGCGGTGACGCTGGTGACCGAGGCGGAGGTCTGTTCCGGCGCATCGGGACGTTCACTCTCCTGGCTCAATTCGGCGGGTGAGCGATCCCGGCCCTATCATGCGCTGCGCATGGCGGGCATCGATCGCTATCGCACGCTGTTTGCGCAGCACCCTGACCTCGACTGGCTGCGTTTTGATGGCGGACTTTGCTGGTTCAGCAACGATGCGGCCGGGACGCAGGCGCGACACGCCTATGAGAAGGCGCACGGCTACGACTCTCAGCTCATGAGTGCCGATAACGTGGCGCTGGCGGATGCGACGGTCGATCCCGATGCGCTGCCGTCGCAGGCGATCTTTAATCCGGGTGAAGGCTGGGTCAGCCTGCCGCACCTGGTGGATTATCTGCTGAACCAGTTCCGGTCACGCGGCGGCGAAGTGATCGAACACGCCGGTAAAGCCGCCGTGATCACCGATCAGGGCCGGGCCTGCGGCATCCGCAGTGACAAGGGGGAGATGCGGGCGGATGCGGTAGTGGTCGCCTGCGGCCCCTGGACCCCGGAGGTGGTCGCCCCGCTGGGCGTGACGATCCCCAATGGTTCGCCGGTCTCGATGCTGGTGATCACGGAACCGGCCGGGCATCAGCTGAAAGCGGTGCTCAACACCCCGCGCGCCGCCATCAGACCAAATCCCGGCAACCGCTACGCGCTGGACCATGACTGGTATGAGGCGGATATCCAGCCGCTGGCCGACGGCGATTACCATATTGATGAACATGTTGTGGCCACGCTGGCCGCAGAGGCGAGCCGGCTGTTACGCGGCGACGAGCCGCTCAGCGTGCAGAGCTGGAAGATTGGCCTGAAGCCGATTCCGGGCGATGGTGATCCGGTGCTGGGTGAACTGCAGAAGGTACCGGGCTGTTATGTGGCCTTTACCCATTCGGGTGCCACGCTGGCGCTGATTGTCGGCGAGCTGCTGGCGGAGGAGATCGTGACCGGTGAGAAGCATCCGATGCTGGCCAGCTTTGGGGCTGAGCGCTTCGGCTGAAAAAAAGCCGGTCATCACGACCGGCTGATTATTTTAGCCACGGAAGAAGATATCACCCGATTTCCCCATGACAATTTTGCCGGTGTCATTGGTAATCAGGATGTAGTTGGCGTTGATGTAGGCCCAGTGGGTGTTCTCCTGCGGGGCCGGCAGATTGCGTTTCTGCCACTCAACGATGGTGTAGGTTTTATCCGTGTACTTCTCTGGCACCGTGTCGCCGATGTTGTACTGTTTGTAGTCGATGATGATGGTGCTGAGATCGTAATTCGGGCGCGCACTGTTGGCCGTTGACGGCGTGGTGGGCGTCGTCGGCGTAATGCCATCGTTAGACGGTGAGCTGGTCGGTGCCTGGCTCTGTGCGGCACCGTTGTCCGGCTGGGCGTTGCCTGCACCAGACTGCGGCTGGGCATCCGGGTTAGCGGGCTGGATCTGCGGCGGAGGCGGAACGCTGTCGGTGGCTTCGCCAGCCGCCTGAACAGCAGGGATCAGGCTCAGTGAGCCAACCAGTAATCCCATTGATAAAAGTACACGTTGAGTCCTGCGCATAATGATTTCCACGTTGAATTTTGACAGTCAGGCTAAATTTATCGCACTTCAGTTCCGGCGCGATGACGCTATGTGCCAGGCAACACAGCGCAATTCACTTTATGGCGCCCTGGTCAGCGGTAACGGATCGCTGTGCGACCACTTTATCCTGAGTTGCGAGATCGACCAACAGCGCAATGCCTAAATAGTTACTCCAGTTAAAACCGTTCTGCAGCACCACAATCGCGTTACCGTGACCTTTATCGTAGCCGATAAAACTTGCGTAGCCGCCGATGTAGCCCACCTGATAGGTGATCGGCTGCCCTTCTGTTGTCTCGGTGATCCAGGCGATATTCTGCGTTTGTGCGCCCTGCCGGTACCAGGCACGGTTCACCGCCGCAAACGCCCTGTCCCTTTCTGCATCACCGGTGGCCGTTAGGTGCGCGCGCAGATAGCGACTCAGATCGCGCGCGCTGCTGTAAAGGCTGGCCGCCGCCACCATGTTGCCGTGAAAATGCCAGTCAGGCGTCAGCGCGCCACGGCGGATAAATTTCGGCTGATCGCCGGCGTGGCCCAGCGCGCGCCACGGAAAGCCCGCCAGCGTTTCCGGCTCAAAACTGCTCTGATCCATCTTCAACGGGGCGAAGATAAGCCGGGACGCCAGCGTCTGGATATCCTGATGAAAGCGCTCGCGCAGAATGAAGCCCAGCAGCGCATAGCCGAGATTGGAGTAGCACGGCCTGCGAACCGCCGGAGCAGAGAAATCCGCCAGGTAACTCAGCACGCTATCGCTATCCAGATTGCCGTAGAAGTTTTCGCCCGTGCCGAGATAGCGGATGAACTGGTGCAACATCGGCAGATCCATGTCCTGCCGCGGCAGACCGGAGGTATGCGTCACCAGCTGCAGCAGCGTGATGCGGCGTGCGTCACGACTCAGCGGCACGCCCGCGGGCAGCAGATCGGCCAGCGTGTCGCTCCAGTGCAGTTTGCCCTGATCCACCAGCTGGATAATCACCTCGGCCGTCACGCCCTTACTCAGCGATCCCAGCGCAAACAGGGTGTCCGGGGTCACCGGATAGCGATGCACCCGGTCGGTGACGCCAAATGAATAGTAGTGCGTTGGCTCGTCATGATGGATGACGGCAATACTGATGCCGGGAACCTGCTTCTGCTGCATGTAGTGCTGTACGATGTCATCGACATTTTCGTTGAAGGTGGCATGCGTCAGGTAGACACGATCGCTGACCGGGGCGGAGGTTTGCGACAGGGTGCCACAGCCGGTCAGCAGAACGATCGCCGCCGGGATCCCGCAGGGCTTGCCGATCCGCTGAGCGACCTGAGCCAGCCGTTTGAGGCAGAGCGCAGCGATCCGGCTGCCAGAAAATTCCTTTTTCATAGATTAATCATTCAGTTAAGTAGAGTTATCGCGCAGCAGGCTGGCCGTAGCGCAAAAAGGTACCATAAAGTGCGGCGGGCTATCGCCTGCATAATGGGGTAAAAGGGGGGTTAAACGCAGGTTCACCCTGCTGATGCCGGACAGCGTTAGCTGTGTTGCTGCCCGCAAGGGTGTACACTGCTGCGGTTTTAAGGCTCAACGCCGCGCTGAAATTTAGATATGCCCGGGAGGCAACCGCATGAAAGAAGGCCCACTGACCGAAAAAGAGCTGCAATGGCTGGAAGATATGCTGGAAAAGTATGGCAGCGAAGCGTCGATTCTCGATGTCTCCGAACTTGATGGTCTGCTGACGGCGATCCTCTCCGGTCCCGTAACCGTGGAACCCAGCCAGTGGCTGGTGGCCCTGTGGGGTGGCGAGAAACAGATTCCGAAATGGAGCAACGAGCGCGAAATGACGCGCTTTATGTCGCTTTGCTTCCAGCATATGAATGACGTGGCAGACCGCTTAGCGGAATTCCCGGAGCAGTTTGAACCGCTGTTTGGCATCCGTGAGATGGAAGGACTGGAGTTTACCGTGGTGGAAGAGTGGTGCTTCGGCTATATGCGTGGCGTCGCACTGACCGACTGGTCGGCGCTGCCCGCGGATCTGCAGCCTGCGCTGGACGCTATCGCCCTGCATGGCACCGAAGAGAACCTCGAAAAGCTCGACGCCATGACACCGGAAGAGATGGAAGCCAGCATCGAAGCTATCCGCCCCGCTGCGCTGGTGCTGCACGATCACTGGATCTCGCAGCCCGAGGCGGTGCCGGTGCCGCAACAGCCGGTGACCGTCGATAAGCAGCCCGGCCGCAACGATCCCTGCCCGTGCGGCAGCGGCAAAAAATATAAGCAGTGCTGTCTGCACTGATCGAACGGAGTGCGTTCTGATCTGCCGGGTGGGGTTCTGCCCGGCAGATTTAATCTGCAGATCGCCAGCGATCTGACCGCTGTCACCCCGCCCGCCCCCGCAATCCTGTAGAGTGGTCACGACTTGAACAGCTTCACGCTTATCGCTAAGGTAAGCGCGATTTTACCTGCCAGGAAACGCCATGATTACCCTCGCGCTGATTGACGATCACCTTATCGTCCGTTCCGGTTTTGCCCAGTTGCTCGCCCTGGAACCTGATTTTCAGGTGGTGGCGGAGTTCGGCTCCGGCCGTGAGGCGCTGGCAGGGTTACCGGGCCGGGGCGTCCAGGTCTGCATCTGCGATATTTCCATGCCAGACCTCTCCGGGCTGGCGTTACTGAGCCAGCTTCCGGCGGGGCTGGCCACGATCATGCTCTCTGTACACGACAGCCCGGCACTGGTTGAACAGGCGCTGAATGCCGGTGCGCGTGGCTTTCTCTCCAAACGCTGTCGCCCCGATGAGCTGATCGCGGCGGTGCGCACCGTCTCCACCGGCGGCTGTTATCTGACGCCAGAGATTGCGGTTAAACTGGCCGCCGGGCGTCAGGATCCGCTGACCCGTCGCGAACGTGAGGTCGCAGAGAGGCTCTCTCAGGGCATGGCGGTCAAAGAGATCGCGGCTGAACTCGGCCTGTCACCAAAAACCGTGCATGTCCATCGCGCCAACCTGATGGAGAAGCTCGGCGTCAGCAACGATGTGGAGCTGGCGCGCCGCATGTTTGATGGCTGGCAATGAGCCCTCTCTTCTCCCGGCTGATCTCAGTGGTCGCCAGTTTCTTCCTCTTCTCGGCAGCCTGGTTCTGCCTGTGGAGTATCAGCCTGCACCTGGTTGAACGCCCGGAGCTGGCGGTGCTGCTCTTCCCGTTTGGCCTGCGTCTGGGGCTGATGCTGCAATGCCCGCGCAGTTACTGGCCGGTGCTGCTGGCGGCTGAGTGGGTCATGCTGCTCTGGCTGGCGAAGGCCGTTTCCCTGGCGCATCTGCCGCTGTTGATGGCGGGCGGCGTGCTGACGCTGCTGCCGGTGGCGCTGATCTCCCGTTTCCGCCACCAGCGTGACTGGCGCACGCTGCTGAGCCAGGGCGCGGCGCTGATCGCCGCAGCGCTGCTGCAGTCTCTGCCCTGGGCCGGTCAGGCGGAGATGCTCAACACCCTGCTGCTGACGCTGACCGGCGGCCTGACGCTGGCCCCGACCTGCCTGGTCTTCTGGCACTACCTCACCCGAACCCGCTGGCAGCCGCTGGGTCCGTCGCTGATTTCGCAGCCGGTCAACTGGCGCGCCCGGCATCTTGTCTGGTATCTGCTGCTGTTTGTCATCAGCCTCTGGTTGCAGCTTGGCCTGCCTGCGGAGCTGTCACGCTTTACCCCTTTCTGTCTGGCGCTGCCCATCATTGCGCTGGCCTGGCACTACGGCTGGCAGGGCGCACTGATCGCCACGCTGATGAATGCCATCGCGCTGATCGCCAGCCAGACCTGGCATGATCATCCCGTCGATCTGCTGCTCTCCCTGCTGGCCCAGAGTCTGACCGGGCTGCTGCTGGGTGCCGGTATCCAGCGGCTGCGCGAGCTGAACCACTCCCTGCAGAGTGAGCTGGCGCGCAACCGGCGTCTGGCGGAACGCCTGGTGGAGACGGAGGAGAGTGTGCGTCAGGAAGTGGCGCGTGAACTGCACGATGATATCGGGCAGACGATCACGGCGATCCGCACACAGGCGGGCATTGTGCAGCGCGTGGCGCCGGACAACAGCCGGGTGATCCAGAGTGGCGTCCACATTGAACAACTCTCGCTGGGTGTTTATGACGCGGTACGGCGACTGCTGGGGCGTCTGCGGCCGCGGCAGCTGGATGACCTTTCGCTGGAGCAGGCGATCCGTTCTCTGATGCGGGAGATGGAGCTGGAAGATGCCGGCATCGTCAGTCATCTTCACTGGCGCATTGATGAGACGCTGCTGAGTGAAGCGCAGCGCGTCACGCTGTTTCGCATCTGCCAGGAGGCGCTGAACAACGTTGTTAAACATGCCAGCGCCAGCGCCGTGATACTCAAAGGCTGGCAGCAGGATGATCGCCTGCTGCTGGTGATTGAAGATGATGGCTGCGGTCTGCCGCCAGGCTCCGGTCAGCAGCGCTTTGGGCTGGTCGGGATGCGCGAACGCGTCACCGCGCTGGGCGGGTCGCTGACCCTCTCCTGCACCCATGGAACCCGCGTCAGCGTCCACCTGCCGCTGCGGGCTGTCTGAGGAACTGCCGTGTTTACCTTTCTGAAAACGCCTCCTGACGCGCCGCGGCTGCAGGATAAACGTGAGATTGACAGCCGCTATCGCTACTGGCGCCGCCACATCATGGCGACCATCTGGATCGGCTATGCGCTGTTCTACTTTACCCGCAAGAGCTTCAACGCGGCAGCGCCGGAAGTGATCGCCAGCGGTGTCATGCTGCGAACCGATATCGGCCTGCTGGCGACGCTGTTTTACATCACCTACGGCCTGTCGAAGTTTTTCTCCGGCATCGTCAGCGACCGCTCGGATGCGCGCTACTTTATGGGGCTGGGCCTGATCGCCACGGGCGTGGTCAATATCCTGTTTGGCTTCTCCACCTCGCTGTGGGCCTTTGCGCTACTCTGGACCCTCAACGCCTTTTTCCAGGGCTGGGGAGCGCCGGTCTGCGCCCGCCTGCTCACCAGCTGGTATTCGCGTAACGAACGGGGCGGCTGGTGGGCACTCTGGAACACCGCTCACAACGTGGGCGGCGCGCTCATCCCGATCATTATCGGCGCGGTGGCGCTGCAGTATGGCTGGCGAACCGGGATGATGATTGCGGGCAGTCTGGCGATCCTTGCCGGGCTGTTTCTCTGCTGGCGTCTGCGCGACCGGCCTCAGACCGTGGGCCTGCCTGCCGTGGGCGACTGGCGACAGGATGAGATGGAGATGGCGCAGCAGCAGGAAGGTGCGGGCCTGAGCCGCCAGGCGATCCTGACGCGCTACGTGCTGCTCAACCCCTACATCTGGCTGCTGTCACTCTGCTACGTGCTGGTCTATGTCGTCCGTGCCGCGCTTAATGACTGGGGCAACCTCTACATTTCGGAGACGCTGGGCGTTGACCTAGTGACGGCGAACTCCGCCATTACGCTGTTCGAACTGGGTGGCGTAATGGGCGCACTGGTGGCCGGCTGGGGATCGGACAGGCTGTTTAACGGCAATCGCGGCCCGATGAACCTGATTTTCGCCGCCGGCATTCTGCTTTCCGTGGGTTCACTCTGGCTGATGCCCTTTACCAGCTATGTGATGCAGGCAGCGTGCTTCTTCACGACCGGATTCTTTGTCTTCGGCCCGCAGATGCTGATCGGCATGGCGGCGGCGGAGTGTTCACACAAAGACGCGGCGGGCGCGGCAACCGGCTTTGTCGGCCTGTTTGCCTACCTTGGCGCGTCGCTCTCCGGCTGGCCGCTGGCGTGGGTGATCGACATCTGGCACTGGAGCGGCTTCTTTGCGGTGATTGCCACGGCTGCGGGGATCTCTGCCCTGCTGCTGCTGCCGTTTCTGAATGCGCAGGCGCCGCGCTCCCAGCCTGAAGCGTGATACGCCTCTCTTTTTTGCCCTGAGTCGGGCAAAACTAAGACATTTTCCTGGTTTCGCCTGGACGCTGTCTCAGGCCGGTCTGGTCAGCGGTTTTTACAATGCCAGCCATTCGCTGCCGATGGCAGTTTTCCAACCAGGAGAATCCCCTTCCATGCTGGCCTTCCTCAAACAGGTGCGCAGACCCACGCTGGATCTGCCAATCGAACTGCGGCGCAAGATGTGGTTCAAGCCCTTTATGCAGTCCTATCTGGTGGTCTTTATCGGCTACCTGACCATGTATCTGATCCGCAAAAACTTCAATATCGCGCAGAACGATATGATCACCACCTACGGGCTGAGCATGACCCAACTGGGGATGATTGGTCTGGGCTTTTCCATCACCTATGGCGTCGGGAAAACCCTGGTCTCCTATTATGCGGACGGTAAAAACACCAAGCAGTTTCTGCCGTTTATGCTGATCCTTTCGGCCATCTGTATGCTGGGGTTCAGCGCCAGCATGGGCAGCGGTTCGATCAGCCTGTTCCTGATGATCGCGTTTTACGCCCTGAGCGGCTTCTTCCAGAGCACCGGCGGCTCCTGTAGCTACTCCACCATCACCAAATGGACACCGCGCCGTAAGCGAGGCTCCTACCTTGGCATGTGGAACATCTCTCACAACCTCGGCGGAGCCGGTGCCGCGGGCGTCGCGCTGTTTGGTGCCAATGTGCTGTTCGACGGTCACGTGGTCGGAATGTTTATCTTCCCGTCGATCATCGCGCTGATTGTCGGCTTTATCGGCCTGCGCTACGGCAGCGACTCGCCGGAGTCCTATGGTCTGGGCAAAGCCGAAGAGCTGTTCGGCGAGGAGCTGAGCGAGGAGGATAAAGAGGCCGAAGATGAGTCGATGACCAAATGGCAGATCTTTGTTGAATACGTACTGAAGAATAAGGTGATCTGGCTGCTCTGCTTCGCCAACATCTTCCTCTATGTGGTGCGCATCGGTATCGATCAGTGGTCAACGGTTTATGCTTTTCAGGAGCTGAAGCTCTCAAAAGAGATCGCGATTCAGGGCTTTACCCTGTTTGAAGCGGGTGCGCTGGTGGGAACGCTGCTGTGGGGCTGGTTATCGGATCTGGCCAATGGCCGTCGTGCGCTGGTGGCCTGCGTCGCGTTAGCGCTGATTATCGCCACGCTGGGGATCTATCAGCATGCCAGCAACCAGTATGTCTATCTGGCTTCGCTGTTTGCGCTGGGCTTTCTGGTGTTTGGCCCGCAGTTACTGATCGGCGTGGCCGCCGTGGGCTTCGTCCCGAAAAAAGCGATTAGCGCCGCCGACGGCATTAAAGGCACCTTCGCCTACCTGATTGGCGACAGCTTTGCCAAGCTGGGCCTGGGCATGATCGCAGACGGCACCCCGATCTTCGGCCTGACCGGCTGGGCAGGTACCTTTGCCGCACTCGATACCGCCGCTATCGCCTGTATCTGTCTGATGGCGATGGTCGCCGTAATGGAGGAGCGCAAGATTCGCCGCGAGAAGCGACTGCAGCGGCTGAAGATGGCGTAAAGATGTTATCGGGCCCGGCGGATGCCGGGCTTTTTTTGTGCCCAACCCGTCACAGGACTCTGTTTGGCTTTTGCTGACTCAATTCGCCGTTACGCTTAATGCCTGCAAACAGGCTGGAACAGGCATTTTATCCTCTCCTCTTCAATTTTATTTTCTTCCTGACAACGTAATAACAGGCAATTGTTAATAACAGATTTGATGCCAGAAACGCTGCGAGATTTAATGATGAAAAAGCCTGTTCATCCGGGAAAAAGGATGAATAAGGCAGCGTTCGAAAAAGCAGCCAAAAGATAAATGTGAACAAAAAGATTTTCCCCAACCGACGCAACGTTGAGAAAGCCCACTCTTTAGCAAGATAACCTGGCCTTATCCTTCGCGTAACGCCGTTGAAAAAAGTGATGAGCACACTCATAACAGGCACGCTGATCAGGGTATTAACTAAAATGCTGATGTAGTCCCTTAATGATTCCCGGACCTCCGGGTCAGGCTCACCCAGAATAAAACGAGTCAAAACCTGAGCGTTATGAAAATTAAATGATGCTGTTAAAGCGTTCACTCCCCCCTCATAGGGAACCGCTTTAGCGACAAGCAGCATAATTACAGTAAACAACGCTATCCTGATAAAAAGATTAAAGGCACGCTTTGCCATGAGCAATGACCTTAATATTTTCATAAACCATTAGCTCCTTCATACAACAACCCTCTCTCTATTGCATTCTCAATGGTGCATTACGTAAGAGACCCTATGCACAAACTTTCCATGCAGAGCCATAAATAATTTCCTCATGATTTGTCTCTACCCTATTCTTTATCAACCAGGCGGAAGAGTGATTTTTTCTGTCGTTTTCTGATTTCAATGTCTGACATCACTGAGAGGCAGGCCCCATCTCTGAGGTTGCCTGAAGCATCAACGTGCGGCTTCAGGCAACTGATGAGAGCAGATAAAAACGCTCCCGTATTCAGAGGCTGATGCTTTCGCTGGTGTGCCACCTGCCGCATAGCTGTCCGCCATCCGGCAAATCCGCCCGTCGCCTTCTCAATGAGCATCACACCGCAATCAGCCTTCTCCCTGACCGTTCATCTCGTCTCTGTTATTTCAGAACCCGCTGTCAGGTGGTCAGCCAGCCCCCCGGGTTGTGGCCATGTTTTAATATTTACAGGGTCTGGTGCCTTTGCTTAGATGATAACTCCCAAAGGCGAATAACTGATTAAGCGGAACCTGAAGATGATGAAGGCGCTGACAGAACGGCAACTGACCATTATGCGACAGCTTATTTCTCATAACAGTTATGTGAGCCTGCGCGCTATTTCAGAAAAAACGGCCATCACGCCAAGAACGTTACGCCGCGACATTGCCGATATTAATGAAAAACTCGCTGACCAGGGGATCACACTGAGTGGTAAAAGTGGGAGAGGCATCACAATTAAATTTGCTGACGCCACATCCGAAATAGCGGCCCGACGGATTTTTTCTGCGGAGGTGGACGATTTCAGCAGTAACGTCAGAATGCTGAAAATAGCCTCCGATCTGTTAATGCTCTCACCCCGAAGTTCGTCAATCAGTGAGCTGGCCGATAAATATTTTATCAGCCGCGCATCAATAGTGAATGATTTAAAAACATTAGATGCCTGGTTACATCAATTTAATTTAACCTTATTAAAAAGTCGTACCGGCACCAGCATTAAAGGCAGTGACCAGAATATTCGCCTGGCGATGAAAGCGCTGGTCTTAAAATCGATCTACAACCGTCAGGACATGATGGAGAGCCGCCTGGATGAAAGCACGCTGCAGGAGCTTTCAGAGAAGTTTGGTCAGCAGGCTGTCCATTTCACCCTGCAGCTCATCAATTTTATTGAACAGCAGCTGCACTATACGATAAGCGATCCTTACTACATCAATCTGTTCACCCACGTTCTGGTGCTGATTCACCGCAGCCACTCACCGATGCACAGCCCGGACGCCCGCGCCGTGGTCATGAACCGGGTCAGCGATCCGCACGCCTGGCAGGTTTCACTGGCGGTCATAGAGCGTATCGAGACGGCTTACAACACGCTACTGGTCGCCGAGGAGGCGCACTCCATCTATCAGTATCTGGTGTCGTCCGGTAAAGCGGGCGGCGATGCCGATCTGCACGATGACGCGCTGATTTCAGAACGGGAAACCCGCTTTGCCGCGGCGCTGATCGACCGGGTGGCGCAGCGGATCAACATCGCCATCACCACCGATCCGAAGCTGCAGGCTTCGCTGACTTCACACATCAAGCCGATGCTGAACCGCCTCAGATATCACATCCGGATTAAAAATCCGCTGCTGCACGATATCCAGACCGAACTGGGCACCGTGTTCGCCGCCGTCAAAGCGGTGATCCGGGAGCTGACGCAGGAGTATCAGCTGGATGAAATCAGTGACGATGAGGTGGCCTATCTGACCGTGCATATTCAGGCGGCCATCGAAAACAGCATTAAGGTAAAGCGGGTGCTGCTGGTCTGCTCCAGCGGTCTGGGTACCTCGCAGCTGCTTTACGGACGGATCCTGCGCGCCTTTCCTGACTGGCAGATTATCGACATTGTGCCCGGTAAAAATATCGCGGACTCCCTGAAGCGACAGGCGTGCGACGTGGTGATCTCGACTATCCGGCTGGAACCGCTGGAAAAGCCGGTGGTGTATGTCTCCGCCCTCTTTTCGGCGAAAGATATCGCCAGGGTTACCGAATGTCTGGTCTCGAACTCAATTAATTAATGATGGAGAAATAAAATGACGACAGCCGTGGCGATTAATGAAGTGCTTAAAGAAGAGTGCATTATTCTCGATGTCGATTGCCAGACCAAAGAGCAGATTATTTCTCAGCTGACCGATCTGCTCTGCCAGACCGGGGCGGTCACGGATAAAGCCGCTTTTCTGAGAGATGTTTATCTGCGCGAAGAATTAGGCTCAACCGGATTTGAAAATCATATTGCCATTCCGCACGGTAAATCGGCTGCCGTCGTTAAAACCCGGATTGCCGTCGGACGCTTACGCCAGGATATTCCCTGGGAGACCATCGACGGCACCCGGGTGCGGCTGGTGATCCTCTTTGCGGTTAAAGAGTCCGATAAAGATGTCGGCCATATAAAAATGCTCGCCAGAATATCCATTGCCCTCGGTGACGAAGAGGTGGTTGAACAATTATTGAATACAGAGCATCGCGAAGAGATGTTTCATTTATTCCTGTCCCGCTCGGGAGCCTGAATAACAGGGAGATACTGACAAAATAAAACAGTAAGGAGGTTTTCAGACAGTCGCCATCCATCAGTCGTTAAAAAGATAAAAATAAAATCGTTTCCTTTTACCGGAGAACGTTTATGAACATTATTGCCATTACCGCCTGTCCTACAGGTGTTGCCCACACCTACCTTGCCGAAAGTAATTTAAAAAAAGCGGCGAAAAAACTGGGGCTGAATGTATTAGTGGAAACCCAGGGTGCCATAGAAAGCGAATATATTCTCAGCGACGACGATATTCATCAGGCTGATGTCGTATTGATCGCCGCAGATAAAAAAGTCGAGATGGCACGCTTTCAGCATAAAAACGTGATTGAAGTGCCCGTCACCCGTGCGGCGAAAGATGCGGAAGGTCTGTTAAGCGCCATCGTCAACGGCGAGCTGGCACCGAAGCTGGTCGAATCTGCGTCACCTTCCGGCGCTGCTGAACCGGCTTCCGCGGTCAGAGAGGCGTCGGCTTCCCGCTCCTGGGCGTCGGAGATTTATGTCCACCTCATCACCGGTGTGAACCTGATGATCCCGTTTGTGGTGGCGGGCGGCATTCTGATCGCGCTGAGTTTTTCCTTCGGGATTACGGCGGCCACACCAGGGGACGCACATTTCAGCCCGATAGCAAAGATGCTCTCTGACATCGGCGGCGGCTCCGCCTTTGCCCTGATGCTGCCGATTCTTGCGCTGGGCATCAGCCAGTCGATCAGCGGTAAAGCGGGCATCGTGGCGGGGGCCGTGGGCGGGATGATGGCGATCCACACCGGCTCCGGCTTTCTCGGTGCGCTGATTGCCGGCTTCCTGGCGGGCTATATCACGCTGCTCATCAACAACCATATCCACCTGCCCAAAGCGGTCGCCGGGCTGAAGCCCATTTTAATCGTGCCGCTGCTGAGCGTGCTGCTGACCGGCGCACTGATGGTGCTGCTGATTGGTGAGCCGATCAAGATGCTGCTCGGCTGGCTGACCGCCTTCCTCAGTTCGCTGGGTAACACCAATGCGGCCATTCTGGGCCTGCTGTTCGGCATGATGGTGGCCTTTGATATGGGCGGCCCGCTGAACAAAACCGTCTGTATGTTTGCGATTGGCCTGATGTCGAGCGGCATTTATGGCCCGATTGCCGCCTGTATGGCGGCGGGCATGGTGCCGCCGCTGGGTATCGCACTGGCGACCACCCTCTTCCGCCGCAAGTTTACCGAGCAGGAGCGGGAAACCGGCAAGGTGACCTACATCCTCGGCCTCTCCTTCATTACCGAAGGCGCGATCCCGTACGCGGTCGCCGATCCGCTGCGCGTCATCCCGGCGATTGTCGCGGGCTCCGGCTTAGCGGGCGCGCTGTCGATGATGCTGGGCTGCGCGTCCCGCGCTCCACATGGCGGCATCTTCGTCATCTTCATTCCTAACGTGATCAGCAACGTCATGGGTTATCTGTTTGCGATTGCCGCAGGCAGTCTGCTGACGGCGCTGATCCTGTTGTTCCTGAAAAAAGATATCTCCCTTCCTGCAAAACAAGGATAAAACCTATGCTTTACAACATGAAAGACCTGCTCAGCGTGGCCCGTCAGCATCAGTTTGGCGTGGGTGCGTTTAACATCGCCAGCGCTGAGTTTGGACGCGTCGCGGTTGAGACGGCCGAGCGACTGGATTCACCGCTGATTCTGGAGATCCACCCTGATGAGATGGCGTTTACCGGCCCGGAGTTCATCGGCTATCTGCGGACGCTGGCGATTCAGGCGCGGGTGCCGGTGGTGATCCATCTGGACCATGGCCGCACGCTCGAAGAGGTGATGAAAGCGATCTACGCCGGTTTTACCTCGGTGATGATGGATGCCTCCTCTCAACCTTTTGAGCAGAACATTGCGCTGACGAAGAAGATTGTGGAGATCGCCCACGCAGTGAATGTCTCCGTGGAAGCGGAACTCGGCACCATCGGGGTGGCAGAAGGCAGCGGCGAAGGCGGCAGTAATGAGATTCTCTATACCGATCCGCAGCAGGCTGAGACCTTTGTGCGCGAGACCGGCACCGACACGCTGGCAGTCGCTATCGGCACTTCGCACGGCCTCTACCCTAAAGGCAAGCAGCCGAAGCTGGATATCGAGCGTCTGCAGCAGATCCGGAAGGTGGTGGATATCCCGCTGGTGCTGCATGGCGGTTCGGGTAATAAAGACAGCGAGGTAGCGGAGTCGATTCGTTATGGCGTCGGTAAGATCAACATCTCCAGCGATATGAAGAAGGCGTTTTTTGTGGCGCTGGAGCAGGAGCTGAAACAGGGCGGACACGAACCCAATGCGCTGTTTGTAAAACCGATGCAGGCGGCGGGTGAAGTAGTCGCGGCGAAGATGGCGCTGTTCAGTTCGGTGGGGAAAGCGGCGCTGTACCGGTAAGGGGTTGTGTGGTGGATGGCTGGGATGAGGTTTCGTTACTCTGCGGCTGAAACGTCAGCGGGCGGCGCGGAAAGAATAGCGCAGCGTTTATCCAGTAGCGACTCAACAGAAGCCCGATTGCCCTTATCCCAGCCGCGCCGGGTAGTTAGCAGGATAAACCCTTTTTCTCCCGAGAACGTCGTCGGGATGAGCGCCACGCCAGACTCCGCCAGCTGCGGCGAAGAGAGATGGAAATGGCGTGCCACGGAGGAGACAGGATAGATCCCCATCGCCGTCGGCTGCATAACGCGACGGGCAAAGTAGGTGTGATTCAGCAAACGATCGGGTAAGGGTCGCCAGTCATCATGAATAAAGGGGCGCTCGGCCTGGAGCTGACGATAGACATCTTCCCGCAGGCAGGTCAGATGAATATGCAGTTGATTCTGGCTGCGGCCATAAGCGGAATTGAGCGCCATGCCGAGCCGATCTTCAGGCACGGTAGCCCCATAGGCCGCCATCAGACGATAACGCATTAACCAGGCGTAGCCGAAATAATCGGGACGTCCGGGGCGTGATAGCGCAATGCTTTCAATACCGGACATCGCCACCGTGGGCACCAGAATAAAGTGCAGCCTGTGGCGGGGGTTCTGGATGATGCTGTAGCCCTGAGTGTTGTCTTGCGGCAGATAGATTTGCTGGCAGGGTGCCGGATCGCGACGGTAGTGATAGTTATTCATGCAGAGGTCATGCGTGACCGTCCACAGCGCGTCAGAGCGGGCGCATCCTGTGAGCAGCAGCGCGATGACCAGCGACAGAGGCCGGCATCGCCACAACGATTTTTCGTTCAGGCGTCTCAATTATTCAGAACCCTGGTCAGCTCAATCTCATGGGTTGTTAGGTTGAAGTAAAGATAGAATAGATCCCCATCCAACTGATCGGGCTTCGCCCATATTTCCTTCTCCCCCAGACTGCGCTTTTGCTTCACGTATCCCAGCTTTTCGAGATAAGCGTGGAGCGCAGCCGTATCTGTAGCGCCTTATTCTTTTAGATAAGAAAATTCAGCGGTGACTAAATGCGACCCTGATTTATCAGACTGAACATCATAAGCGAAGTAGTAATGTTCTCCCGCTGTGAACTTAAAGCCGAATAGAGGTAGGCACTCACCTTTGGGAACATAAACAGGCTTTTCGTCAAAAATCTTATGGAGGGAGTCGCTTTTTTCGCTGTTGATTTGAATGGCGGTGATCCTTTCCTGTGGCGCCAGTGGCGACACCACACAAACCTGATTATCTTTTAGAAATGCCGTCGCAGATTCACGCTCCACCATTCGATCGCCCGGTCCGGGGCATCCCGTTAAGAGAAATATAGCTCCCAGCCACATTCTTTTTTTCATGTTTACCGCTCCTTCCCTGTTACGATTTTCTGATAAAGCAAGGGGACATCCTGCAACATATCTGCCCCCCTGTACATACCCATGCGCCCAGGCCTCTGATAGAAAGACCACTGACTTATCCCATAAACCAGCAGTAACCAGTAATCAGCTAAAACAGAGGCTTGCTGTTCAAGAGAGTAATCGGTTAGCTTGTCTTTATCTAATCTGTAGGTATATTCAGCAGCCCAGCTAAATGCGCCCCGCATTCTCACCCATTGCCCGTGCTGATGTTGCCACACGTGCCCCAGCTCATGGATGAAAACATATTTATCTTCGATGAAAACAGAGTGCGCGGAGAAGTCTTTTTTGTACATGGTTTTTCTGTACCACAACTCTCCGTTAGGGGTCATAGCGTAGTTTTTTTTCTGAAGTCCGAATGGTAAATAACTGTCGCAATGAATCCAGACACGACTATACACTATTGAATCACCAAACACTCTTCGAGCCATTGCTATCTCGCCTAACGTCATCCGCCGTAATGTTCCTTCTTCTGCCTGTGCACTCATAAATACTCTCCTTGTATGATGTATCTCAGATTATTCAGGCCGGATAAAAAGCGCAACTAACGCACTTTTGACTGAGGCTCTTTATTACTCGCTTGTGGTGAGGGAATGCAAGCAGCCGTCAGGCCATATCACAACGAATATATCAGATAGTAGATTTTTTCAGCATGAATTTTAGCAAATTTTAAATGACCCTTAACTACCTCATTATACGGAATTGCGGCAGTATGCATTAACGACAATATAAATTAGCTTTCCTTGTAACGTAGCTTGTTATTAGAGCGGTGGAATCAGAGGAAAAACCTGACAACAGTATTATAACAATGTTGTCAGGCCACTCTCTGAATAAATTCAAAAAACGCCGGAATTACAACTGACGCAGCTCCAGGCTGGAGAATATCGTCTTAATTTCATCTTTTAAGCTTTCTCCACGGTATACCATCGACGTATCGTATCGTTGATACTTCTCATCCCGGGTAGCGCTAAACCAATTGAATGAACCTATACATAATAACCCGTCGTCACCAATTACAATTTTACTGTGAACACGATTAACCAGCTTTGCTGCAATACCCATCTGATTAAGCTTTTCCATAGCATCATTGAGACGCTGCAGCTTGGCTTTGTACTTTTCATAACTGGCGTCCTCAGTATTGAAACTTTTATCGGTGACCACAGTGATGTCGATACCACGAGCGCGTGCCTGCTGCATTGACGCAAGAAACCCCGTATCTTCCAGTTTTTGCCAGGTTAGCCATGGAGAAACGATGGTGATGCTTCTACTGATAGTGTCAAATGTCTGGTTCAGAAACGCATCATGTTGCTCGACGCCATGTAAAGCAGAGATTTGCGTTTTTGCTGTACTAAGATCGTGCCGTTCTTTTTGCTCAAACTGCAATGCATTATCGGAAGAGGCAAACAGGTATTTCGCCAGCAGACCTCTCGGTGAAGAGCCTGGCTGGATCTCAAACAGGTCCATATCACCAAAGACCAGGAAGCTGTCTTTCGCGCGGGATACCGCAACGTTCAGCATGCTGCTGTCGCTGTCGATAAACCCTCCATCCTCATGTTTTGAATAAACCGGCGAGAACAGCACAATTGCCCTTTCTGCTCCCTGCAGCGAATGCACGGTTCCAACGGTAAGCGAATCCTCATCGCCGCTACAGTTAATATCAAGCCGGCGTAATGCCATTTTTATAGCACTGACCTGCGCTGAAAATGGCGTCACAACGCCAACCAGTTTGTGCAACGGTTTATCGTAATGACGCTCAATATCTTCTTTGTGAGCCGCAAGCCATGCTGCTATGGTCTCAGCTTCAAAGGCGTTGTAGCGACTTCCACCGTTAGACTGCATACCTCTGCCATCAACATGCAAATAGCCCATTGCCGGGAAAATCGTCTCTTTTTGTTCCCCGCGCCTGGGCTGCAACTTACCGTGATAGCTGAGGGTATTACAGTAACCAATGATGTTGTCAAAACAACGACGATGCTCGTAAAGATACATTCCACGGGCTAAATCCGGATCGTACTGATATCGCGAGCTGAACTGCGCAACTTTCATGACACTGCCAGACGCAGCGCTTTTTCCTGAGTCACATACCAGAGCATAAGCTTCAGTGAGTTCTTCCTGCGTCCCCCCCGAAAGGATGTTCTCCTCTACCATATTGCCAATATCAATTGCTGGCAGGCTATTCCAGATAGGCGCGATCTGTTCTGTATCACCAATCACTAACGCTTTCTTTGCCAGTGCGAAAGAGGCTGCTGCAACCTCTGGAAGCACCTGGCCTGCCTCATCAACGATTAATAAATCGGCAAAGTTATATAAATAGCTATCATCGAACTTCTTCCCGCCAACATGTTCTTTGATGAGCATATGCCGAGGCAGCATAAAGCAGGTCATCACAACACATGGTGTCAGCTTCATCCTGCGCTGCCAGCGAGCCTTAACAGTTTTAGCGCCGTTGCGTTTTCTTTCATTCTGAAGATTATCGATGGCAGCCATATCCATCAGCCATCGGCCTTCCCAGTAATGCGTTGCCAGCAGAAACGCAGGAAAACGCAGCTGTGTATCGGCAAGTTCATCGGCTTCGTTCAGGCTTAGCTCCGATACGCCAACATAACCCAGTGAATGGGTAATTTCACACCAGCATTGGGCAGCTTTCTTTTCACGTTGCGAAATTTCTTCAGCAAGGTCAATCTGCTGCTGATATCCATCCTGCTCTTTGTTCGCTTGTGCAATAAGGCCATCGATAAAGGCATCAATCCCATCAGGCAGCGCACCCTGAAATGCTGCCATTCTGGCGCCAAAGGTAGACTCTAAAAACAGGTTCATTTGATAGTGGCGTTTAGTACGAATAGCGGGAAGCCAAGAGAAGAGCGCGAACATAATCGACTCACCGGCTCGATATTGCTGCCACTGTTTTTTGCCTTGCGTTAAAAGTGAGATTTCATTTGTTCTATTGAGCAGCAGCGTTCTCTTGTCCTGCAAATACAGATCGAGATCGTCACTTATGGCACGCTGTTCCTGACGGATTGCGTTTAGTCTGTTCCACGCAGGCTCAATTTGCTTAAGCTTTGAAAAAACATCAGCTAAACGGTCATGCAAGAGATTTACAACGTGTTCTGGAGAACGACATTCCTCAGCAGGAAAAGCCATCCTCGCTTTTTCAAGGAAGAAGATCTTTGCGTCTTCAGCATATTCAAGAGATTCAACACGCTGGAAAAAATCCTCCGTCTGATATTTTTGTGCTGCCTCTGCCTTTCGACCTGAAGATGGGAAATAAGCGCCAAAACTTTTCACATCAGGGAGCCAACGCCCGGCCATAGGTCCGGAACCGGCAGAAAAGTCTTTGCCAAAAGCCTCGATAATGTTGGTCACAGCCTGGTTATTTGTTGATGTCGCGATCACTACCGGCGGTTCAGTTTTGTTTAAAGCAGCTCTCGCCCATTCAGTGGCAATAATTGAAAGAACCAGAGTGGTTTTGCCCGTTCCAGGAGGACCGTTTACAGCAAGAACATCGCCCGGCTGCTGAGTGAGATAGTGGCTCAGAGCATCGCGCTGAGCCACAGCCAATGGGAACTTGTCACCGGAGTGCCCCAATCGCTCACTGAGCATCGCATTACTGGCAAGGAGCGGCTCAACAGGAAACTTATCTTTCGAGGCAAAACGCGCCAGCAATGGCACCTCTTTTTTGCACGACAGCAGATGATCGTACATAGGCAGGATATGAATGCTGGCACCACCTGGCTGGCTGGCTTTAATAACGTAGCCATATCCAGCCAGTTCATATTGCTCAGGTGCTTCGAGCCATTTGCCAGCAACAAATTTTAAAAGTTCGCCTGCGTCTTCAAGATACTTTTGCCACAACGCTTGATGACGAGCATAACGCTCTTCGCGTTGCTCATCGGTCTCCTCAACGTTCTCATCCTCGTTACTGGGACAAAAAGTGATTGAATTATGAGTGGTTTTGTATCTGTCATACTGATCCATCTCACCAATCGAAAAGCTCCCCTTCGGAAGTGGCTCAAGCAGGTCACGGGGTATAGTGGCTGGTGACGCAGGGAACAAAAAACCTTCACGGTTAAGCAACGCAGATGTCACAAGGGGCGTAATAAAACCGGGCGCGCCTGTCGTGCGTTCTTTGCCATGCTTTAACAGGCGTATCCATACCTGTGGTCGTAACAACACCTCAACCGTCTTAACCTGGTTGTCTTCACCCTCAAAGAACGATTGAACAATTTTGTCATCAAGTTTCCCCTGATCAACGCTCATCCACTGCGTGAATGACTCTTCATCTTTACGCTCGAATGTCCCTTTACCCGACTCGGCGTCAGCCAGTGTATTACGCCAGTACGAAGTGAATCTCAGAGTATTGCTGTCCATCGCTATCCCGTAACTTAAGTTAAATTATTCAGATAAATCTTGCTTATGGTTAGGTATTTTCCATGATGAGAGTTGGATCGCAAGTATTTGTTTGTAATAGATACATGGAGAGTGATTTGCAGGCGCTGTGAAAATATCATAATCCCAGTTAATGTGTTCATAACCAAATTTTTTAGTCAGATATATCACATACAAATTCTAATTCATCATTAAACTTCATAATGAAATAACAACCTAAGCAGTTGCAAAGGGACATATAGGTTGCCACACCGTTCTAAAACCCACGATTACATCCCCACAATCTAAATTCATAAGATTCATTTTCCATATTTACTTTTTACTTATCAGCTTTGGCTGGGGATATTTTATTTTTATAAAACCCATTAACTATTGTTAATTTTCACTTTAATCGATCTGACTATAATTTCATAATAGATGAGCGTTACCATTGTGCAGAACTCTCTCTGACATTTTCCGGAGACGACCGGGATAGTATTAAGGACGTGGCTTATCTGGTCGGTAAAGCGCTGACTCAAGCGGCTGCGGCCCTGCCGGAAAGCGTGCTGAAAGAGGCACCGCTGCTGGAGAATATCGGCCTGCAACGCCCGGCCCTGACGGGAGTTGATATGGAGCTTTATACACGCCCCCTGCGCCGTCAGAAACTGGGAGAATCGATCCGGGCACAGCGTGTAAAACTTCAGGAGGGCAGCCAGAAATGATGCACTGTCCCTACTGCAAAAGCGCAGCACACACCAAATCGAGCCGCTATATGTCCGAACAGGTGAAAGAGCGTTATCACCAGTGCACTAACCTGGACTGTTCCTGCACCTTCAAGACAAATGAAAGCATCACAAAGGTCATCACCGCACCGCCGCAGCCGGAAAAAGTACCGGAAGCACCGCCGGAACCGATAAAGGAACGCCAGAAGCTGGGCCGTTACGGTTCTGCATTCCGCCAAGTGCATTAATCCCGCACAGCAGCTGCCGACCAGCGGCTTTTTTGTGTCTTTGTTTTGCCTTTCTGAAGCCCTTTTCTGGCCAGCCGCTTTGTAAAGAGCCGTGCATGCATAGCGTGCATGATTCTGCATGCAAAACTATGCACCGCTTTTCCCCGTTCAGGCCATACCGGGCGCGGCCCGGCCCGCATCATGCACTTGTATGAAAAGCGATGCATAAAGCGGGCAGGCGTGGCGGGGATAGCATTGCGCGCTTAACCAACTACGCGCTTTCTTTTAGAACGGTATACCACCTAGGTTACGTTTTAAGAGAGCCTGAACTCGTGGCCTTCCCCCCACCGCTGAAGAGAACTGCAAGCCTGTACGGTAAATCTCAGGCAAATAAAAGCGTTCTTCATTAGGTTGATCTGTATCCTCATAAATGACACCGAGTTCTTTTAGCGAGGTTAAAAGAGGCAGGTCTAAACCAACCTCTTGAGGGTTAAAAGGAACTTTTTTCAAATCTGGCGATACATTTTTTAAGTTATTGATCCACTGTTCTAATGGTTTAATTTCCTTCTCAGCTTCATCGACTTTTTCTTGGCTGCAAGAATTCAACGAACGTCTGATGGCTTCAGGAGCTAAAAGTCGATCTAACCAAAATTCTATTTTGATTCCATTTGAAGGTGCTTTGAGCATATTGTCAGCTGAGAATTTTAAGAATCTAACAAGATCTCGAGCTTGAAGTCGGCCATTCAAATCGCAGAGCGCAGCAAAGACCCATCTTGCAGAGCTAGCCTCTTTTGAATTATCACGTCCTAATTTCTTTCCCCAAAGACGTTCAAGATTGCTTAGTAGGAAATTAAGACTACCAGACTCAGCATCCAGTTCATTAGCATCTATAACTTCAGCTTTAGCACTTATCCAATAAGCTAATCTTAAAAAGGATTCAGGCGTCCACTCTAATCTAAACTGTTGATACTTAGCGACGTATTGGTTAACATTTTGCTTAATTGCAGACTGTACATAGTCAGCCCTCACAAAACATACCAACCCTATCCTTCTATTCTGCAAGTCAGATATAGCATTTGGTAAATTCAGGAGCGACCTAATTGCAGAATTATGATTTACATCCTTTTCTGGCGCAAAAAGTATATCTTCTACACCATCAACTAATAAAACAATAGTCTTATCAATACTTATTAGATAATCATTCAAATCCTTTAAGTTTTTATTTTCACCAATTATTTCAGAAACTAATAGATTCTGCCAAAAATCATCCCAACTAGTAGTATCGCTCGCCAATGCGTCAGTTATTTTTTTAACATTGAGAAATAAATTGCGTGGTGATTGCGCTGAAATCTCAGTCAAACAATCTGCGCGCTGTTCTGCGACTTGCCCCCTAATCTTCTCATTAAGGTTAGTTGAAGAAATCCATGGAAATATGCTCGCATGAACACTAGACTTGACCTTATTATTTACCTTGAATATAAAATTACTCCAACTTTTCGACTTGCAAACTTGTAAATATGTGAATGTTTTGCCAGCCCCTTTAGCCCCTATTGACACAACATTTGGCAGTGAGTCGGCATAATTTTTAGCTAGATTGCGAATTGGGTCGATGACCAACATATCATCTTCACTGGTATTCTCAGCAAACTGGAAGGACTGACAAGTATCATATAATCGTTGCAATCCACTATCGTTGCCTTGGAAATCATCACCCTCCTTAGAAGAATCAATTAATTCGACGTCGGCAACCCAATCCTTTGCGCTTCCATAAATGCTTGATTTTCTCAACAAAGATAGCGCATCTTTAATATTAGACACACTCATTAAATTCTCATCAAAATCAAATTCCAATAACTCAATTGACTGAGAAATCACATCTTCATCTTCAATGGCCGGATATGCCTCATTAACAATTTGAATGGCTTCTGTATAACTAGAAGAATCTCGGAGCAGCTTTGTCAGCATACTTATTATGACTGTCGGCTTATCGCTTAAATTAGGATAAGTATTTTTAATTGAACTATGAATTTTCTTTAATACTTCGCCAATACCGACAACTGATTGCTTTGCGATCGTTGAAACAAAAAAATGCTCAACTCTTGGATCAAAAATTAAAGGGCTAGAAAGTTCACTTAGTCCAGCACGCAAGTCAATCAGAATAACATCCACCTCAAGCTTATCACCTAAAAGTCTTAGTAAGTCACTTAGTATATATGGATTATCAATGTTTTTAGAAATATGATCTGGTGTTACAGGCATATCCATAATACTTTCTAAGGATAATGCTGAGGGGAGAACAAAAATCTCCTTTGAACTACCATCAATACTAATTGAACTTTTCCTCAACTCTTTAGCGAAGTAATCTATTGTTGCTTCAAACTTTCCTTCCGAGAATTGAATTGCCTCTAAAAAGTTTGTATACGTTACTTTTCCCAAGTTTTCCGCATCAAGCCATAAGGTAAGGCCCGGAGCCTCAAGATCACCATCTATCAATAATATTTTTTTAATATTGTCATTTTCTAATGCTGCACTTGCATAAGTCATTAAAGATGTTGTACGCCCGACACCACCTTTGAATGAATGAAATGCACAGAATTTGGGCCCATTCCCCCATTGTTCTGGTTGTTTGAAACTTGCATTTTCAATATATACATGTTCACGCCACAGTGGATAAACTATGTTCGTTTCTTTCTTCACCCCAATAGTAGGGATTAATTCAATTAGATATTCCGGCCCACCTATTTCCACAAACAACAATAACTCATCTTCTTTTCGAACAATTGAGTCATTAAATATTTCATTTAAATCAGAAATAGCCAATTCTTTATCATTAATATACTCAACCTCCATCCCTGATGAGTAACAATAGATAGCTTTGATATTCTCTAATTTATTTTTAAACTTAAACTTTCTTTTAACTTCTCTTTCTATATCGAGCCAAGTGATATA
>NZ_VHIZ01000047.1 GCF_006494375.1 Pantoea anthophila | reverse complement strand
CGGTCCCAGTGAAACTTCACCTTCACCCGCCCGTAGCGGTCCGTCCAGATGGACTCCCCCTTCGGCCCCACCACCTTCGCCGTCTGCGGGCCGTGCGTCTTCGGCCACGGCGTCTCCGGCGGCGTGCGCCACGTCACCGACGACGGCAGCACCGTGAAGTCAATGTTGTGGCGGCTCTCCCCGCCGTCGCCGCTGGCGTAGGGGTTCTCGGCGAAGTCATAGCTCGCCGAGGTCACCAGGTATTCGCCGTTGTCGCTGAAGTGCGGCGCGTTGAGGACCGAGAAGGTGTACCCCGGCGCGATGCCGGTGGCCGTGCCCGACCCGCTGACGCGGTGGTGCTCCGCCTGCCACACCTCCTGACGGATGCGCGCGTAGGACTCGCCGTGGCTGTGGTCCACAAAGTGACCCGGCCAGTCGTAGACGTCCACCGCGCCCGGCACCGGCGACGCCGGGTTCTGCCGCGCCTGCAGCATCCACGCGTTCGGCTTGCGGAAGTCGTAGTCGTCGGTGCTGTACATCCCCGGCGTCACGCTCTCCGACAGCGACCACTGGCTGATGCCCTCCTCCGTCACCACGCCGCCGGACGGCGTGACGTGATAGGCGATAGTCTCATAGCCCGGAAACGCCTGGTGCTGGTCCGGCGCGTCGCACAGCACCAGCGTGTGTTTGTCCGCCTCGTGGCGGAAGAAGTAGTACATCCCCTCCAGCTCCATCAGGCGGCTGATGAAGTCCAGGCTGCTCTCCTGATACTGCACGCAGTACTCCCACACCCGGTAGCTGCCCGCCAGCCGCGTCTCGACGCTCACCCCGTACTCCTTCAGCAGCGTCTGCACTATCTGCGGCACCGTCTGGCTCTGGAAGATGCGCAGGTTGCGGTCCCGCTTCATCGGCCACAGGTCCGGCTCCACCGTGAGTTCGTAGCACGCGTAGCGCGTGCCGTTCAGCTCCTGGCTGCGCACCGCCACCCGGGTGATTTTACCGTTGAGGTAGCGCGGGCTCAGCGCGCTCATCAGGCCGTCGGTGGGCAGCGTGAACGTCACCGGCTGGCCCAGCAGGGCGTGACGGTCGATGCGCGCGTCGGTGGAGAGCAGCTCGGCGGTGAGCACAAACGGGTGCGACAGCGCCTCGGTGCCCTTCAGCGTGTGGAACAGCAGGCCGTCCGCCGGCAGCTGTGCGGTAATACGTGAGAACATAAGTAATCCCTGTTCTGAAGAAGATATGGCAAAATTTACTGTTTTAAGGTGCCAGCATCAGCACTTTGAACTGACTTGGCACGATTCGCATCCCAATCGCATTGGTGGAGTTTTGCAGGCTCATGCTGGTCAATCGGGTTGCCGGCGTGCCTTTCAGTAATACAGTAAATGCCCCGGTCAGGTGGCGTGATGGGCCCATTACCGTCCCTGATGCCACACCCGTTGCTACTCCGGGGTTATCGCCGTTCGTCAGCGGCGTGACGGTTGCCATATTATGCGCAGGCATCCCCATAAACAGGATGTTCATAGCATTAGGAATAGCGGTAGGCCCCAGAGCAATATCCGGATAAGGAATCGGTACCGGCGCAGGTGTGGGTGTCAGGCAGACATCCGGAAAAGCTAAATCCACGCCAAACAGCTGACAGTTTGCGAACATTGTTACTCCTTAACCCATATGAATCTGTTCAGAATCGACTTTCGTAATGGCTTTTGAGGTGATCACCGTATTGCTGGCATGCAGGCGGGCGTAATCTTGGGCTTTCATATCAAGCTGACCGGCCCGGACCTGTTCAGTATTACGTGTGGTACGCAGCAGGTTATGGCTAACCTGCGTAATGGTTTGCCACACCGATTCCGCACGCTTGCCAACGATGCGCGAAAGGCTGACCCAGGCAGAGATCTTGTCACCGCTATAATTCATGTCGCTGATGTGACAATCACCCTGTTCAGCGCTGATGCGCAACGCGGAACTGCTCAGACTTAGCTCCCCCGTACTGTGGATATGTAAATCACCAGGCACGCTCAGTTCAGCCTGTTGCGCGTTCGCGCGCTCCAGCACCGCCAGCAGCCAGATCTGGTTTTCGACGCTGGTTACCAGCACCGTGTCTCCCACCTGTGGCGCAATCACGCAGCTGGCTGCACGCCGGCAATGCCAGCCACGTCCATCACACTCAACGGTGAGGCTGGCATCAGCGAAGCAGTGCGTAACTAAACCCGCTGACTGCACTGGCGGTAAAATGGCCTGCGCCAGTTTATGATTTACGTTGTTCATAATTTCACTCCTTAACTGCGGCTCTGGCGTTGAGCGCTCCAGGCCTCTGCGGCCAGTAGTTCTTCATCAAATTCAATGATGCCCTGACGGCCAGAGAACTGAGCGTTCTCCTGACGCGCCCGGTGCATACGCGTACGGGAAAAAGTGGCACCACGAAGATCGGCCATGCGCAAATCGGCGGCGGAGAAATCGCTGTAGGTCAGATCGCAACGATTAAATAACGCCTGCATAGCGTTAACCTGCTGCATGATGCTCTGGAAAAAGCGGCTGCCGCTGAAATCGGTGTGCATCAGCGTCGCACCGGCAAAAATAGCCTGATCAAAAAGGCTGCCTTTACACTGCGCGTTGCTGAGGTTGGCTTCCATGAACAGCGCCTGGCTGGCATTCACCTGATTGAGCTGCGCGGCTTTCAGCGATGCGCCTTTAAAGTTGCACTGCACAAGGTGCGCACCATTTAACAGCGTGTCATCCATCGCGCAGTCCGTGAACTGGCAGCCGGTGAAGCGCTGTCTTTCGTAATTTTTACCGCGCTGGTCACAATTGAAAAATACCGTGCGATCAAATTCGCCGGCGGTCAGCGAGGTCTGACGCAAATCAATACCATAAAACGTGGTGAGCAGGCTTTTGCAGCCGTCGAAGCGGCACGCCTCCAGCGGCGATTCAAAAAAGATGCAGCGGTCGAACTGAGCCTGAGTGAACTGGCTCTGTTCCAGCGCACATTGCATAAACTGGGTAGTAAACAGTGCGCAGCGTGAAAAGTCGCTACCGGTCAGTTCACATTGATTCAATACGGTTTCGGTCAGCCGGGTGTCCGTCGCCTGTAATCCTGCCATTTCGCACTGATTAAATACCGTCTGCTCCAGTCTGGCATTATTCAGCCTGACCCGGGAAAGCTGACACTCAGTGAACACCGTTTCCTGCAGATTAGCGCCCTGCAAATCCGCACCCGCCAGAGAAACGTCCTGAAATACGCCGCCGGCAAGATCGCATCCACGTAAATCCAGGTTCTGCAGATCAAGTTCACTTATTACCTCGCCCTGCTTAATACGCTGCTGCAATTCTGCTGCGCTGAGCGTGGTCATACAATTTCTCCATCACGCTTAGGAAGCGTCTTGATACGTTTGATCCACGCGCCGTCAAGCTCAGTGGTATCACTGGTAAAGGCCTGAGACAAATCAGTGCGAAACAGATTCGCACCGCGAAACTGTGCCCCACCCAGCTGGCTTTTTTGCAGTAATGCCCCCATCAGACTGGCATCGGTAAAGTCAGCATCACGAAAATCAGTGCGCACAAACATACTGCCCGTCATATTAGCGCGCCGGAAATCAGCAGCCTGACACGCGGCCTCGCTCAGATCGCTGTTCTCCAGTTTTGCCAGCGTAAAGTTCGCACCGTTTAGCGGCGTCTGACGCAGATTACTCTGGCGCAGCGTCGCCTGGCTAAAGTCTGCACCGTTCAGAGAACTGCCGGCAGCGACTGCGCTGGCTGTCCATGTTGAACCGCTGAAGTCTGCTCCGTTTGCCTGGGTCTCTACCCACGAGCAGCTATCCAGCACGGCCTGCCTGAATGAAGCCTGCTCCAGCGTGGATTTCAAGAACGTCGTCTTAGTGAGCGTTGCCTGTAAAAAATCAGGACCGGGAAGGTTAAGCTCCATAAAAACGCAGCTATGCAGCGTCGCGCGATGGAAGCGACACTGAGTAAACCAGGTTTCGCGGAATAGCAAGGCACTGAAAGTGGCGTCGCTGAACGTGCAGTTATCGAACAGTGTTTCCTGCAGTTGCGTATCTTTGAACTGCGCGCCGGAAAAATCGCTATGGCAACACTGCGCCAGTACCAGAGTGGCGTTTTCAAAGTTACAGTCGCGCAGAGAGGTATGATGCAGTTCAGTGCGTGCCAGCATTGCACTGTGAAAGCTGGCGCCGTCCAGCTGGCAGTGACTTAAATCGGCGCACTCCAGCAGCGTTTTGCTGAAGTTCGCGCCGCGCAGGTCCATACCCGAAAAGTCCGCACCGGTCAGATCCATACCGCTGAAGTTACCGCCCTGCGCCAGGGTGCGCTCCGCGCGCTGACGTATAATCTGTGCCAGATCGCCTTTCAGGCGCCTGGCCGGCGGCTGGCTGTTGACTGACATCAGGTACATCTGATGCAGCGCATCGCGGCTTTGAGCCAGCTTCTTCTCACTCAGCGTGTCTTTATTACGGTGCAACATTTCCTGCATGCGAAACAGCGTTTCCGGCCCCCGCGGCTGATGCTCATCACTCTGGCTCTGCGGGTACTTTTCTTCCATCTCTCGTTTGCGCTGCTCTGCCTTCGCCTGCATCTCCTGTGCCTCCCGCTCCATTTTCTCAATGAATTCCGGCAGGTCTTCGAGTCGGGGCAGTTCAGGCTCTTCCGGTTCGCTCAGCAGGTCATCAACTTCGCCGCCGCTGGACTCCATGCGCGCGCGATGCTGTTCACGTAACAGGGCAGCACGATTCTGCATGTTTTCCCGCATAGGACTGGAAGTCTGTTCGACCTGGTTATCAACCCAGGCACCGATCGTCTCTTCCGGAATTAAATCTTTTTCACGGAAGGAGAACAGCGCACCTTTCTCTTTATCAACACGCTGCGTGAGTACTTTGCGGTAATGACTGACTGACCGGGATGCCCCCTGTTTTTCCAGCGCGGGCATCAGCTGCATGACATCAGCCGCGTCATCTTCGTTAATGCGCACGCTGCCCTGCCACAGCAGGAGCATTTGCTCAAGATGCGGAAAAAACCATACCGTCGTCGCACGCAGGGCTATTTCTTCAAAAAGCGTTTCGTCACCGCGCTGGCGGTTGATGAAACAGCGCGCCTGCCAGGGCGGGAGTTTACCCTCCTGCAGCGCTTTTTGTGGATGCATATTCCAGATACGCCATGTAGCCTGTTCCGGTAGCGCGTCGCGATCCTGCCACCATTGATCGGGGCTGGCAGCATTGAATACTTTCCAGTCAATATCACGCGCAAAGCCCGGAAAATCATTCTGCAACCAGCTGGTATCATATTTTTTTCCCATACGGCTAAAGCGACGCGGCCAGCTGATGTCGAGTGGTCCAAAACCCGCAGGGTCGGGTTTTTGTTTAGCATGAGTGAGGCGACCAGCCATGGCTTCAATATTGGGCAAGCGAATGAATTCGTGCCCCTGATGCACTTCGGAATGAATCCCTAAGCCATAAGGATTTTCATCGTGCCCTTCCCCGCCAAATGCCCGGCTCCAGTCGAGCCTCATTGATTCAAACGGTTGCGGTTGCGTTATCTGGTTTCCAACCCAGTAGCGATCGCCAAACACCGCCAGCGATTTGCTCAGCGTGTCGACGTCAATGCGCGCTGCGCAGGCGGTTTTGTCGTGCTGGTGATGGGTATATGCATGGCCTGTGGCAAGAAACTCTGCACGCACTTTTGGAATGGCCAGATCCAGCACGCCACCGCTGGTTTGCAACTCACTGGCGGCCAGTTGCCACAGCTCCATTTCAGGACGGAGCTGCGGCTTTTCCCCCATGTCAGTCAGCGCAAGCACCGTGACGCCCAGATGATTTTTACCCTGCCAGCGAAACGGGCGATTAAGTACGCTCAGGCGCAGAGGCTTAATAATTTTCATGCCTGGGTTCCTTTTGAAACGACAGATAAAACAAATACCGGGCCTGATCCCGACCCGGTATTGAGAATGGTGTAGATATTTATACTTCTTTTGAATAGGCTGAGACTGCATTGAAAATATGTATTAATTTACTTCCAATGCTAATTAAAAATGGATTTGTGCATATGCATTGCAAAACTTTCAGGCTGATCTTTTTCGTAAGTCAGTTTTATGCTATTTCCGACCCTATACATCGCCAGTTCTTCTGCTCTGATCACGTCACAGCTTCGGCCTTCATAAACCTGATCATCTGCATTGTGATAATGATATTTATTAATGGACTGCCATTTCCACCACGAATATAGACATCAGTAATTTCACCCTGCATTTTGATGCCATGCTTATTCAGATATGGCTTGCGCTGATTCTTTTTAACATTTTTAATGTTAAGCTAAAAAATGATAAAAGAAAAAACAAACAACACAAATAAAAAAATGGCATATGATAAAGGGAATCGCCACCCCATTCCTAAATAAAATCTATAACACATGACAAACATGAAAAACATAACAAAAAAAACACAACGCAGCCCAGAAAATGTCATGT
>NZ_VHIZ01000046.1 GCF_006494375.1 Pantoea anthophila | reverse complement strand
CCGGGTTTCCCCATTCGGACATCGACGGCTGTAGCGGTTCATATCACCTTACCGTCGCTTTACGCAGATTAGCACGTCCTTCATCGCCTCTGACTGCCAGGGCATCCACCGTGTACGCTTAGTCGCTTAACCTCACAACCCACAGGCGTTTTCACGCTGCAGACTGTAAGCATTTGAGAGACTCGAACATGTCGCCATTTCATTCTTATTACGGAGAATGAACGCGCCATGTCGTTTCAATTTTCAGCTTGTTCCGGATTGTTAAAGAGCATAATACGTCACAGCACACCGTCGCCGGTACGCTCTGAGGTATTTCAGAAAAAAACAGCAGGTATGGTGGAGCTAAGCGGGATCGAACCGCTGACCTCCTGCGTGCAAGGCAGGCGCTCTCCCAGCTGAGCTATAGCCCCATACAGTTACTGCAGAGACCACTACTACCACTCAACCGAGTACAC
>NZ_VHIZ01000045.1 GCF_006494375.1 Pantoea anthophila | reverse complement strand
GTATGGTGGAGCTAAGCGGGATCGAACCGCTGACCTCCTGCGTGCAAGGCAGGCGCTCTCCCAGCTGAGCTATAGCCCCATACAGTTACTGCAGAGACCACTACTACCACTCAACCGAGTACACTTCGTGAGAAATGCAATTCGTGCTCAGGCAAGGCATGTCTTCGCGAAGCATAGTGAACTATGCGAGCCGGAGACATAACGCAGCGTGAGTGCGAATTTGGTAGGCCTGAGTGGACTTGAACCACCGACCTCACCCTTATCAGGGGTGCGCTCTAACCACCTGAGCTACAAGCCTGTAGAGGTTTTTTCTGCTCGTGACTTTTTATCAGACAATCTGTGTGAGCACTGCGCGGGAAGGTATCTTCAGGTAAGGAGGTGATCCAACCGCAGGTTCCCCTACGGTTACCTTGTTACGACTTCACCCCAGTCATGAATCACAAAGTGGTAAGCGCCCTCCCGAAGGTTAAGCTACCTACTTCTTTTGCAACCCACTCCCATGGTGTGACGGGCGGTGTGTACAAGGCCCGGGAACGTATTCACCGTGGCATTCTGATCCACGATTACTAGCGATTCCGACTTCACGGAGTCGAGTTGCAGACTCCGATCCGGACTACGACGCACTTTGTGAGGTCCGCTTGCTCTCGCGAGGTCGCTTCTCTTTGTATGCGCCATTGTAGCACGTGTGTAGCCCTACTCGTAAGGGCCATGATGACTTGACGTCATCCCCACCTTCCTCCGGTTTATCACCGGCAGTCTCCTTTGAGTTCCCGACCGAATCGCTGGCAACAAAGGATAAGGGTTGCGCTCGTTGCGGGACTTAACCCAACATTTCACAACACGAGCTGACGACAGCCATGCAGCACCTGTCTCAGAGTTCCCGAAGGCACCAAAGCATCTCTGCTAAGTTCTCTGGATGTCAAGAGTAGGTAAGGTTCTTCGCGTTGCATCGAATTAAACCACATGCTCCACCGCTTGTGCGGGCCCCCGTCAATTCATTTGAGTTTTAACCTTGCGGCCGTACTCCCCAGGCGGTCGACTTAACGCGTTAGCTCCGGAAGCCACTCCTCAAGGGAACAACCTCCAAGTCGACATCGTTTACGGCGTGGACTACCAGGGTATCTAATCCTGTTTGCTCCCCACGCTTTCGCACCTGAGCGTCAGTCTTCGTCCAGGGGGCCGCCTTCGCCACCGGTATTCCTCCAGATCTCTACGCATTTCACCGCTACACCTGGAATTCTACCCCCCTCTACGAGACTCAAGCCTGCCAGTTTCAAATGCAGTTCCCAGGTTAAGCCCGGGGATTTCACATCTGACTTAACAGACCGCCTGCGTGCGCTTTACGCCCAGTAATTCCGATTAACGCTTGCACCCTCCGTATTACCGCGGCTGCTGGCACGGAGTTAGCCGGTGCTTCTTCTGCGGGTAACGTCAATCGGCAAGGTTATTAACCTCACCGCCTTCCTCCCCGCTGAAAGTACTTTACAACCCGAAGGCCTTCTTCATACACGCGGCATGGCTGCATCAGGCTTGCGCCCATTGTGCAATATTCCCCACTGCTGCCTCCCGTAGGAGTCTGGACCGTGTCTCAGTTCCAGTGTGGCTGGTCATCCTCTCAGACCAGCTAGGGATCGTCGCCTAGGTGGGCCATTACCCCGCCTACTAGCTAATCCCATCTGGGTTCATCCGATAGTGAGAGGCCCGAAGGTCCCCCTCTTTGGTCTTGCGACGTTATGCGGTATTAGCCACCGTTTCCAGTGGTTATCCCCCTCTATCGGGCAGATCCCCAGACATTACTCACCCGTCCGCCACTCGTCACCCAAG
>NZ_VHIZ01000043.1 GCF_006494375.1 Pantoea anthophila | reverse complement strand
CGGTCCCAGTGAAACTTCACCTTCACCCGCCCGTAGCGGTCCGTCCAGATGGACTCCCCCTTCGGCCCCACCACCTTCGCCGTCTGCGGGCCGTGCGTCTTCGGCCACGGCGTCTCCGGCGGCGTGCGCCACGTCACCGACGACGGCAGCACCGTGAAGTCAATGTTGTGGCGGCTCTCCCCGCCGTCGCCGCTGGCGTAGGGGTTCTCGGCGAAGTCATAGCTCGCCGAGGTCACCAGGTATTCGCCGTTGTCGCTGAAGTGCGGCGCGTTGAGGACCGAGAAGGTGTACCCCGGCGCGATGCCGGTGGCCGTGCCCGACCCGCTGACGCGGTGGTGCTCCGCCTGCCACACCTCCTGACGGATGCGCGCGTAGGACTCGCCGTGGCTGTGGTCCACAAAGTGACCCGGCCAGTCGTAGACGTCCACCGCGCCCGGCACCGGCGACGCCGGGTTCTGCCGCGCCTGCAGCATCCACGCGTTCGGCTTGCGGAAGTCGTAGTCGTCGGTGCTGTACATCCCCGGCGTCACGCTCTCCGACAGCGACCACTGGCTGATGCCCTCCTCCGTCACCACGCCGCCGGACGGCGTGACGTGATAGGCGATAGTCTCATAGCCCGGAAACGCCTGGTGCTGGTCCGGCGCGTCGCACAGCACCAGCGTGTGTTTGTCCGCCTCGTGGCGGAAGAAGTAGTACATCCCCTCCAGCTCCATCAGGCGGCTGATGAAGTCCAGGCTGCTCTCCTGATACTGCACGCAGTACTCCCACACCCGGTAGCTGCCCGCCAGCCGCGTCTCGACGCTCACCCCGTACTCCTTCAGCAGCGTCTGCACTATCTGCGGCACCGTCTGGCTCTGGAAGATGCGCAGGTTGCGGTCCCGCTTCATCGGCCACAGGTCCGGCTCCACCGTGAGTTCGTAGCACGCGTAGCGCGTGCCGTTCAGCTCCTGGCTGCGCACCGCCACCCGGGTGATTTTACCGTTGAGGTAGCGCGGGCTCAGCGCGCTCATCAGGCCGTCGGTGGGCAGCGTGAACGTCACCGGCTGGCCCAGCAGGGCGTGACGGTCGATGCGCGCGTCGGTGGAGAGCAGCTCGGCGGTGAGCACAAACGGGTGCGACAGCGCCTCGGTGCCCTTCAGCGTGTGGAACAGCAGGCCGTCCGCCGGCAGCTGTGCGGTAATGCGTGAGAACATAAGTAATCCCTGACTATTAACTGTGTGGATCAAGTAACCAGACGCCTTCTTCGCTGATGTTCAGCGTCTGCTGGCGGGTGCCGCTCTGGCCACTGATGGCAAAGGTGTAGTTGCCCGGTGCCAGCTGCAGCGTGGCAAAGCCATTGACCGCAGGCACCAGCGCCTGCGGCTGACCGTTCACCTGAACCCGTTCACCCTGCTGCAGCCGGATATAGACCTGAGCAACGGGTGCAGGTGGCGGGGCTGGTTGAGGATCGGGTTCACGTGCGGCGGTCTGCGCTGGCGCGGTTGTCTGAGCCGGGGTGCTGGCAACGCTATCCGGCGGGGTCTCAGCCTGCGTCGGTGGCGCAGCCACCGGCTGGTTAACCGGCGCGACGGTGACGGCAGGTGCGCTGTTTTGCGCGGTCTCCGCCGGGGCCGTCTGTTCATCACCACGCGACATCAGCAGACCGGCGCACAGCCCGACCAGCACGCCCGCGGCCACCAGGCCCGGCAGGGCAAAGCGGTGGCCCAGCAGCGTTTTCAGCCGCGAGTCGGGGCTGACCGCCTCCTCTTCTTCGATCGGCACCAGCATGGTGCCCGGCCCGCTCATTTTTGCGCTGAGCAGCGGCTCCGGTTCACGTTCCGGCAGCGCCATCAGCGCCGCAAAGTCATCAATGCTCTGCGGACGATCTTCCGGTTTCAGCGCCAGCGCACGATCGACAGCGCTGAGCAGCGCAGAGGAATACCCCGCCAGACGACGCTGCACCAGCGGCTGGTAGTTATCTTCGATACTGCGCACCACGCTCACCGGCGGCGGCGCGCCCGTGATCAGCGTATGCAGCACCGCGCCCAGCGCGTAGATATCGGTCCATGCGCCCTGCTCGCTCTCATCGTTGTCGCTGTACTGCTCAATCGGCGCATAACCGGGACGCAGCATCGTCTCGCTCTCATCGGAGAGGTTGCCGATGGTTTTACGCGCTGATCCGAAGTCCAGCAGGATCGGCTCACCGCTGCTCTGGATCTGGATGTTATCCAGCGAAATGTCACGGTGCAGATAGCCCGCTTCATGGATGGTTTTAATCGCCCCCAGCAGCGGTGGCAGCAGGCGGCGGATCCAGGCCTCATTCACCGACTGCGGCTGACGTTCACGGAAGGTCGAGAGCGTGGTGCCACTGTAGAACACCGTGCCCATATAGGCGGTGTCGTTCTGCACCCAGAACCGCAGCACGTGCAGCAGGTTGGGATGGTTAAAGCGAGCCAGCAGCCGCGCCTCCTGGATGAAACTGTTCAGCCCGGCGTGAAAGGTTTTGCTGAAACGCTCACTGCGCAGCACCAGGTTGAGATCATCGCTGCGCACCGCCAGCGAGGCGGGCATGAACTCTTTGATGGCGATATCGCGTTCCAGCTGGTGGTCCCAGGCACGATAGACGATGCCAAAGCCGCCACCGCCGATGACCTCTTTAATCTCAAACTCATTGAAGCGGTAACCCAGCGGCAGGGCGTTGGGGACATTCAGGGGTTGATCATGTTCCGACATATTCGAAAACTCTCTGATGACTAGGCTTTAAACAGCGAACTGGCAGACAAATTCGCCCTGCTCACAGCGCACCGCAACGCGGCGATAGCGTTCATCGCGGGCGTGGGCGCTGAGCAGTATCTGGCTCATCTGCGGTAACAGCGTGTTGGTGAGGATGGCGTCGACCATGCGTCCGCCCGACTCCACTTCGGTGCAGCGCTGCACGATCTGATTCACCACCGACTCGTCGATCTCCGCCTCAATGCCGTGATTGTCGGCGAGACGACGCACAATGCGCGCCAGCTGCAGCCGCACAATCTCCGCCAGCATGTCATCGCTGAGCGGGTAGTACGGCACCACCAGCAGACGCCCCAGCAGCGCAGGCGGGAACACTTCCAGCAGCGGTTTACGCAGGGCGGCGCTGAGGGCGTCGGGATCGGGCATCAGTTCCGGATCGGCACACATCGCGCTGATAAGCTGCGTGCCGACATTCGAGGTCAGAATGATGATGGTATTGCGGAAGTCGATGTGACGCCCTTCGCCATCCTCCATCCAGCCCTTGTCGAACACCTGGAAGAAGAGCTCATGCACATCGGGATGAGCTTTCTCAATCTCATCCAGTAGCACCACGCTGTAAGGGCGACGGCGCACTGCTTCGGTCAGCACGCCACCTTCGCCGTAACCCACATAGCCCGGCGGGGCCCCTTTCAGCGTCGAAACGGTGTGCGCCTCCTGAAACTCGCTCATATTGATGGTGATGATGTTCTGCTCGCCACCATACAGCGACTCGGCCAGCGCCAGCGCGGTCTCGGTTTTACCCACGCCCGACGGCCCGCACAGCATAAAGACGCCCGCCGGTTTGTTGGGGTTGTCGAGGCGGGCGCGCGTGGTGCGAACCCGCTTCGCGATCAGATCCAGACCGTGACGCTGGCCGATAACGCGCTGGTTCAGGGTGTCCGCCAGATTGAGTACGGCGTCGATCTCATTCTTCACCATCCGGCCCAGCGGAATGCCGGTCCAGTCAGAGACCACGGCGGCGACCACGCCCGAATCGACGGCAGCGAAGAGCAGCGGCGTGTCACCCTGCAGCGCCGTCAGCTGCTGCTGTGTGGCATCGCGCTGTTCACGCAGCGCCGCATCCTCTTCGGTGGCACAGCGGGCGCGCAGCGCAATCAGCGTCTCGACCAGTTCGCGCTCCTGCAGCCAGCGCTGTTGCAGCGCATCATGTTCCGCTTCCAGCGCCGCACGCTCTCCGGCAATCGCCTGCTGGCGGGTCACATCACCGAGGCCGACACGGATTTCACGTTCCACGATCTCCGCTTCAATCTCCAGCGCGGCCAGACGGTGCAGACAATCCTCCAGTGCCGCGGGCTGCGCCCCCTGACTGACCGCCACGCGGGCACAGGCCGTATCCAGTAGCGCCACGGCTTTATCGGGCAGCTGGCGCGCCGGGATGTAGCGATGCGAGAGCTTCACCGCCGCGCTGACCGCATCATCCAGCAGCAGCACCCGGTGATGCTTCTCCAGTGCGCTGACGGTGCTGCGCAGCATCAGAATCGCTCTGGCCTCATCCGGCTCCTGCACCTGCACGGTCTGGAAGCGTCGGGTCAGCGCCGGATCTTTTTCGATATACTTTTTATATTCCGCCCAGGTGGTCGCGCCGATGGTGCGCAGCTGGCCACGCGCCAGCGCCGGTTTCAGCAGGTTGGCGGCGTCGCCGGTGCCCTGCTGCCCCCCCGCGCCGACCAGGGTGTGGATCTCATCCACAAACAGCACAATCGGCGTCGGGCTGGACTGCACCTCGTTGATCAATGCCTGCAGGCGCGCCTCAAACTCCCCTTTCATCCCGGCACCGGCCTGCAGCAGACCGATATCCAGCAGCCAGAGCTGCACGTCGCGCAGCGGCGCAGGCACATCGCCCGCCGCGATACGCAGGGCAAGCCCCTCGACCACCGCCGTTTTGCCGACGCCCGCTTCGCCGGTCAGCAGCGGGTTGTTCTGGCGGCGACGCATCAGGATATCGACCATCTGGCGGATCTCGTCGTCACGCCCGGTCACCGGATCGATACTTCCCGCACGGGCGCGTGCCGTCAGATCCTGGCCATACTGCGCCAGCGTGCTGCCGCTGGCGGCTGGCGGTGTGCCTGCGGCATCCTGCGGTGCGCTCAGCGCCTGCTGCGCTTCTTTGCTGTTGCCGAGCAGCGTGTCGAACTCCGCCAGCAGGGCATCGGCGTTAATCCGGGCAAACTGACCGGAAATACCTTTCAGCACGCTGGCGAGGTTAAAGGTTTTGAGGATGCCGATGAGCAGATGACCGCCGCGAATGCGGGTTGCGCCATATTTCAGTGAGGCGTAAACCCACGCCCGCTCAACGGCGCTGTCGATATGCTCAGAGAGGTCGGAGACCGCACTGGCACCGCGCGGCAGGCGATCCAGCGCAGCGACGATGTCCTGAGTCAGGGCCTTTTCATCCAGTGAAAAATGTGTGATGACCTGCTGTAAGTCGCCATCCTGCTGCTGCATCAGCTGATGCAGCCAGTGCACCAGTTCAACATAGGGATTGCCGCGCAGTTTGCAAAAGGCGGTGGCGCTTTCCAGCGAGGTAAATAACAGCGTATCCAGTTTGCCGAACAGGACGGCACGGCTGATTTCTGACATAGGGGACTCTCTTCAATGAAAGACGCAGGCTGTGTAACAGGGAAAGCGGTTGGGCTAGCGCGAGGCAGCCTCAACCTCAAATATAAAATCTTCGCGATCCTGCGGCTGCGGCATCTGCCCCAGCCAGCTGGTGTAACCAAGCCGGGCACCGCCACCCAGTGCCACGCCCCCGACCTCGTCTGCGGCGAGGATCAGACTGAGATCCCACTGCATTTCGATGCCGAGGTAGTGACGTACCCAGTCGCGCACTTCGCGCGCGCCGGGGGCATCGGGCAGGAAATGGGCATACTGCGCGGCGCTGAGCGGCCCCAGGTGGAGGCGGAAACGGTGCTGCACGTCGCGTACCGCCACGCCGAGAAAAGCGGAGGCACCCAGCCGGGGCATATGGCGTCCCGCACCCAGCCGGGCCTGATCGCGGCTGTCCAGCGTAAGCCAGTGCGGCAGGTTCTGCGTCAGCCTGACCGGCACGCCGAAATAGTGCTGCAGAATGCGCACCAGCCCTTCGGCGTCGTGGCCGTGACGGCTGAGATGCCCCACCAGCATCAGCCGCGCATGCAGGCTGAGTGAGCTGGCCTGCTGCTGGGCCGGCAACCCGATGCCGGCAAGGCAGGCAAGATAGTTCAGAAAGCGACTGTCGTCGGGCCGATCCAGGGAGACCGTCGGCTGCGCATCCGCCCAGGCGCGATAGAACAGCAGCGTGGCGCGATGATGAAACAGGTCAGCAAATGCCGACAGGCTGTGATCCTGATGATGCACAATCCGTTCGTGCACATATTCGGTCAGGTGGGTCGGCAGCGGACCATTGGGGCCAAACAGACCAAAGCTGTAAATCGCGAGATCGTGGCGTCCCGTCTCCTCCCGCGGCGCGGCGCTGGCGACGGTAGCGGGAGCAAACGCCAGTGACGGCGTCTGCCCGATGCGCACTGCTTCAAACTTCGGCAGCGGCGCACGGCCCAGCGGATAACGCTGCCCGCCCTGCGCATCCAGCCGCCGCAGCAGCTGAAACAGATCGTAGCGCCAGGGCGCGGCCATCACCTTCTGCCAGAAATCGTCCGGCAGGCGGGTCAGTCGTGGCAGCGTAATGACTTTTTCGCCACTCATATCAGCGCCTTCCGGCCCATGCGCGGCGGCCAGTAGCCGACCTCGCCGCGCTGCTGGCTGTTGAGGGTGAACTCGGTGAAGCTGTTCAGCGCCACAAGGCGGCTGCAGACCCGCTCCAGTACGCTGCCGAGCAGCCACGGGCTGGCACCCGAAAACGCCTGCTCATCCACCTCCAGCGTGATACTGACACCGCGCGCAAACACCACCGGGCCTGGCTCCGGCACGCGGCGGTTAACGGCGCTGAGCGTGCAGTGGCGGATGCCGTCAATCTGGCGGGCAACCGGTGCTTCCGCCAGGTTGGCGTAGAGACTTAACAGCTGACGCAGCGCCGCCGCGCCCTCTCCATCGCTGCTGTCCATCAGGCTGAGGTAGTTCATCTGCAGATGGCTGATCAGCCGCCAGGCGGAAAGCCCCTCGGCCAGGGCCGGACGCGGCGGCGTCGGGCCTTTGCACAGTTTCAGCTCCGCCACCGGAATGGAGTCCGGCATGACGAAGTTGCCCTGATCCTGCTGCAGCATCAGCGGCAGATCGCGGCTGGTACACATCACTTCGGCGGAGAGATAGCGCATCTCATCGCGCCACGGCGCGTGATGCTCATCCACCAGCGAGAGAAAGAGCTCTGAACCGATGTAGCCGGTGCGGGTGCCATAGCGCTGCGCCTGTTCAGACAGGGTGCGCTGCTCGCGGCGCAGCGAGAAATAGGCGCCATAGTCGCCCTGATCGCCACTGAAGGTGCTCCAGAAGGGGCGGAAAACCTGCTCTTCACGCTTGCCCTCAATAGTGGCGAACAGGCGCTGCACCGAATGCACTTCATAATCCAGCGGCCGGATGTTATCCACCACCAGGTGATATTCGTGCTGACTGTCACTGACCTTCAGGCGCTCTGCCGTTTTCGGGAACAGGTTGATGACCGGGGTGCAGTGCAGCGCCAGGTGGCTGTGATCGACCACGCTCTCCAGCCCACTGTCTGCCTTGTCGAGCAGAATGATGATGTCGAATGCCTGGGCGCTGTCGCAGCGGCGCAGAAACGGCGCGAGCTGGTTCAGGCTGATAAACTGGAAGCGCGCCGGGAACGCGAAATATTCCTGCAACAGGCGATAGCCGTCGAAGTTGCGCAGATCGTCCGGCAGCAGCGCCTGCTCCGGCGCAAACCCTTCCTGCTGCAGGGCATCATCTGAAAGCACCTGACGCTGAGGGTGTTTCTCAACGGACTGCAGCACGATGCCCACCCGGTGCGCCATCAGCAGCTCAAGCAGTTTCAGGGCCTGAATATCCGGGCCGCTGAGAAACAGCATCAGGTCATCCACGTTCAGCTGACTCAGCGAGGAGATCCCCTCACAGCTGATGCGGATGCGCAGTGCACTGGCTGCCCCCAGGCCGCTGAGTTTCAGCTCCCCCGTGGGCAGATCGCCGGGCACCCCGCCAAGCGTGACTTCGCTGATGCGCAGCGGATGCAGCATCACATCCTGGGCGGTGGTATAGCTGCAGGTGACGCCGGTTTTTTTCAGGTTCTGGCTTTCCATCATGGTGCCACGCGGCACATGGAATCCCTGCGTGATGTCCCCTTTCCGGCTGTCCGGGGTCAGCTGGGCGATCGCCATCGACGGCGTCGGCGACAGATAGGAAGGCGCAATCATCTCCAGCAGACGCTGCGAGAAGCGCGGAAACTCCGCATCCATCTTCAGCTGCACGCGGGAGGTCAGAAAGGCGAATCCCTCCATCAGCCGTTCGACATAGGGGTCCGCCACGTCGATGCCGCGCATGCCCAGACGTCCCGCCACTTTGGGATAGCGCGCCGCAAACTCCGCCCCCATCTCACGCAGATAGGCCAGTTCGCGGTTGTAGTAGTCGAGCAGATTGCTGTCCATGATTACCCTGCATCCTGAAGTTCGAAATGGCCGCTCTCCAGATCAACCTGGGTGCGGAACAGAAACGCCAGCGGATAAGGCACACACCAGAGCCGCCCTTTGATTTCAATCGACAGCACGTTGTGCAGGCTGAGCGAACTGAGATCGCTCACGCAGCGCACCTGCAGGCCCTGCGGCAAAATGCGCGGTTCGAAGTGGAGAATGGCGTTGGTCATTTTGCGCTGGATATCCTGCCACTCGATATCGGAGACATTCTGTCCGGCCAGGGGTGCCACGCCGAAATTCCAGACCGAGCGCTGCACCTGATCAAAGCCGCTGAGATCCTGCTGCGCTTCGTTATTGATAGTATTAAACAGCCACTGCAGATCGCGCAGAACGTGGCGGCGCAGCGTGCTGTGCGTAATCAGCATGCTGTTCTCCGCCTCCTGCTGCTTCTCCGGCGCGTTGTCGGTGAGACGATCCAGCAGCGAGGATTGCAGTTTGTCGCGGGACGTTAACGCATCGCGCTTTTTGCGCGCACGAAAGCCGCCATGCAGCTGGGCATAGCCGTCATTCTGCCCGCCTGAATCATGACTCATCAGCACTCTCAACGTTATCAAACAGGACCTGCTGCAGACTCAGCAGCGAAAACTCTGCGCTGTCGGTGAGCCACATTTTCTGCCCCTGACCGATGAACTGATCCGGATCGTCACCCAGCGGCTGCCATTCGGTGGCACCGGCACGCAGAAAACGTTCTTCCGCCCCCGCCAGCAGCGGATAGCGCGCCGGGATCTGGCACACCTGCTCACTGCCATCAATCAGCTGCACCCGCGTATGACGCCACACCAGATCGGTGACGCTGGCGGGCGCCTGAAACTGCATTTCACGGATCGCCGCGAACGGGATCCAGTAGTAACGGCCCTGATTGATGACTTCACACACCGGCCCGAAGCGGCTGTCGCCATCCATCAGCCAGCTGAAGGCCGAAGGCTGATCCTGCTGAGTGGCGCTGCCGGGATTCGCGGCAGCGAGTTCGAGTGCTTCAGCACGCAGTGCAGAGCCGCGTGCGGCATCGCCCTCTGCCTCCGCCTGCAGTGCGGCCAGCAGCGTGTCGCACCAGTGCCAGGCACTGCCGGGCAGCACCGGCTGCGCCTCGCCACGCAGCACGGCGTCGCGCTGCAGCTCACCGGCAATCGCCTGCTGCAAAAGATTCACCGTCGGCTGCGCCTGCGGGCTTAACGCCAGCCAGGATTGCAGCTGGGTCTGCGCACGCGACCAGTTGCCTGCCAGGCAGAGCAGCTGCACAAACGCGGCCCGCAGGTCAGCGCTGGCCGGAGAGGCCTGGATCTGGCGGGTAACATCAGCCAGCGCTTCGCTCAGCGAGGCATTGGCCAGACGATGCTGTAAGGTTTCCATGCAAACTCCTTTTGCGTCAGTTGAGGGTGCGATAAACCGCAGCGGCCGGATCTTTCAGTTCAGGATGCAGCTTTTCCACCAGCTTCACGCTCAGCGCCGCATTGCCGCTGATCCACGGCGACCAGACTTTGCGCACCTCCTGCAGACGTGCCGCGACCGCGCTCTCATCCGCAGCTTCGCTGACCGGCATCTGTACGACGACCTGCGGGCTGGCCTGCCAGCCGTTAAACCGGTTGCTGAACGGCAGTATCAGCCAGCTGTCCGGTGATTTTTCGTTGCTCAGCACCATCCGCTCGCTGTTGACCGTAGTGATGTGCAGTTCGGTGGTCGCC
>NZ_VHIZ01000042.1 GCF_006494375.1 Pantoea anthophila | reverse complement strand
AAGGTATCTTCAGGTAAGGAGGTGATCCAACCGCAGGTTCCCCTACGGTTACCTTGTTACGACTTCACCCCAGTCATGAATCACAAAGTGGTAAGCGCCCTCCCGAAGGTTAAGCTACCTACTTCTTTTGCAACCCACTCCCATGGTGTGACGGGCGGTGTGTACAAGGCCCGGGAACGTATTCACCGTGGCATTCTGATCCACGATTACTAGCGATTCCGACTTCACGGAGTCGAGTTGCAGACTCCGATCCGGACTACGACGCACTTTGTGAGGTCCGCTTGCTCTCGCGAGGTCGCTTCTCTTTGTATGCGCCATTGTAGCACGTGTGTAGCCCTACTCGTAAGGGCCATGATGACTTGACGTCATCCCCACCTTCCTCCGGTTTATCACCGGCAGTCTCCTTTGAGTTCCCGACCGAATCGCTGGCAACAAAGGATAAGGGTTGCGCTCGTTGCGGGACTTAACCCAACATTTCACAACACGAGCTGACGACAGCCATGCAGCACCTGTCTCAGAGTTCCCGAAGGCACCAAAGCATCTCTGCTAAGTTCTCTGGATGTCAAGAGTAGGTAAGGTTCTTCGCGTTGCATCGAATTAAACCACATGCTCCACCGCTTGTGCGGGCCCCCGTCAATTCATTTGAGTTTTAACCTTGCGGCCGTACTCCCCAGGCGGTCGACTTAACGCGTTAGCTCCGGAAGCCACTCCTCAAGGGAACAACCTCCAAGTCGACATCGTTTACGGCGTGGACTACCAGGGTATCTAATCCTGTTTGCTCCCCACGCTTTCGCACCTGAGCGTCAGTCTTCGTCCAGGGGGCCGCCTTCGCCACCGGTATTCCTCCAGATCTCTACGCATTTCACCGCTACACCTGGAATTCTACCCCCCTCTACGAGACTCAAGCCTGCCAGTTTCAAATGCAGTTCCCAGGTTAAGCCCGGGGATTTCACATCTGACTTAACAGACCGCCTGCGTGCGCTTTACGCCCAGTAATTCCGATTAACGCTTGCACCCTCCGTATTACCGCGGCTGCTGGCACGGAGTTAGCCGGTGCTTCTTCTGCGGGTAACGTCAATCGGCAAGGTTATTAACCTCACCGCCTTCCTCCCCGCTGAAAGTACTTTACAACCCGAAGGCCTTCTTCATACACGCGGCATGGCTGCATCAGGCTTGCGCCCATTGTGCAATATTCCCCACTGCTGCCTCCCGTAGGAGTCTGGACCGTGTCTCAGTTCCAGTGTGGCTGGTCATCCTCTCAGACCAGCTAGGGATCGTCGCCTAGGTGGGCCATTACCCCGCCTACTAGCTAATCCCATCTGGGTTCATCCGATAGTGAGAGGCCCGAAGGTCCCCCTCTTTGGTCTTGCGACGTTATGCGGTATTAGCCACCGTTTCCAGTGGTTATCCCCCTCTATCGGGCAGATCCCCAGACATTACTCACCCGTCCGCCACTCGTCACCCAAGGAGCAAGCTCCTCTGTGCTACCGTCCGACTTGCATGTGTTAGGCCTGCCGCCAGCGTTCAATCTGAGCCATGATCAAACTCTTCAATTTAAAGTTTGATTTGCTGAAACAGGTTCAGCGGTGCTCATCTGTAAAACGTCATAATGAATTTCATTATGTGTTCACTCGTGAGGCTTTGATATTTTTTTGCGTCCGGGGACGCTGATATCAATCCTGCGAGTGCCCACACAGATTGTCTGATAAATTGTTAAAGAGCAGTGCCGCGTTTTCCTGCGGCGCGGGCTGCGTATATTACGCTTTCCGCATTGTCAGTCAAGCATTTATTTTCGCTTAACTCACTGGTTCGTATGATTTCGAACCACTTAACGCGACGCTTCGTAAGCCGTTGTGCCGTGTCAGTGGAGGCGCATTATAGGGAGTTCTCGGAGGCTGACAAGTGCTAATTTCAAATAAAATTCCGAGTGCTGTTTTTTTCAGCTAAAAGCCCCTAAAGCGCCAGTTTTTCCAGCAACGGGAAGCCATAACGGTGTAAAACGGGTGATAATTGTACCGCTTCGCCATCCAGCTCCGTACAGAACGCGACGTTCTGCTGTGAGGAACGCACCTCAGGTGCTTCATGCTCCAGCAGCCAGACCGTACGTCGGGCGATTGCCGCACCGGAATCAATCAGGCGCGTTCCTTCCGGCAGGACCTGTTGCAGCTCTTCGCGCAGTAAAGGAAAGTGAGTGCAGCCTAAAACCACCGTGTCAGGCGGTTCCGCCATCCGCAGCCATGGCTGAACAATACGCCTTACCTCATCCAGTGCCACTTCCCCGCCATGCAGCTTGGCTTCCGCCAGCTCCACCAGCTCCGCCGATCCCAGCATCTCAATTTTGCAGGAGCCAGCAAACTGTGCCACCAGCTCATGGGTATAAGGACGGCGAACGGTTGCTCTTGTCGCCAGCAAGCCCACGACACCATTACGCGTCAGGCGCGCAGCCGGTTTAATCGCCGGAACGACGCCTACAACAGGAAACGAAAAGTGTTCACGCAATGCAGGCAGCGAAACCGTGCTGGCGGTATTGCAGGCGATGATGACTAATGAGAGAGGCGTGCGGCGGGTAATGGCCTCAACGATGGCGACCACCCGCTCCACGATAAAGGATTCGCTTTTCTCACCATAAGGGAAGCCGGCGTTATCGAAGGCGTAGAGATAATGAAGATCCGGCAGTAGCTGACGGACCTCATCATAGACAGAAAGCCCACCGACGCCGGAGTCAAATACCAGCACGGTGGGTCGCAAATCAGAAGCTGTAGCTGCCGCTGAGGTAATACTCTCGTCCTGGAGTCTGATAGCCATACGCTGTCTCGTAATCTTTATCGAACAGGTTGGCAATTCTACCACGAACTGTGAGTTGTGAAGTGACAGGATATGAGACGGCGAGATCCCACAGACTGACGCCACCTTCCTTCACGCGGCGGCTGGGCGTGCTGTTGAAATCCGTATCGTAGCGGTCGCCCAGATAGTGATAGGTCACAGACCAGTCCGCGTCATACAGCGTCCAGTCGAGCTGATACTTCACCTGCTGTTTTGCCCGGCGAACCAGCGGCTGATTGGTGCTGCCATCCCGCGCATCGACATAATCATAAGAGAGCTGATGCGTCAGTGGCCCGGTATCAAAGCCTGCCGTCGCTTCCACGCCTTTAATACGCGCCTGCTTAATGTTGTAGTACCGGAAGGTCGCCGGATCGCCATCAATCAGGTTATCAATGTCATTGCGGTAGCCCGACACGCGCCAGCTGACCGGCCCGCTCAGCCCTTCAAAGCCGCCTTCCCACTGTTTACTTTTTTCCGGTTCGAGGTCCCGATTACCATAAGCCGGGCTGTAAACCTGTGACAGATTCGGCGCTTTAAAGGCGGTGCCATAAGAGGCGAATGCACGGTAGCCCGAGATAAACTCCCAGGAAGCTGCCGTCTGCCAGGTGTTATGCCAGCCGAACTGATTGTTATCGTCCCCGCGTACCGCCCCTTCCAGGGTAACCGTGCCGAACTGCTGCTGGCCGGTCAGGTAGAGGCCGGTGTTACGCTGCTCATACCCCTCTGACAGAGTATTGGTGCCTGGCTCAGTGGTCTCTTTCTGCCAGTCGACGCCCCCACTCACCGCGCCCTGCCCCATCTGCACGGTGTTGCCCCACTGCAGATTGTACTGTGTGACATCATCAAACGTGGAAGCCGCGCCGTAGCGGCCATTGCGCGGGTCGTAGTTGATATCTTTGGTATGGCCATAGCTGGCGATGAGCTGAGTCGAGTAGAAATCACGGTTAAAGCGTAAACCGGTGTCCCAGGTCTGACTGTAGAGCTGGCGGGTGTCCGGCAGACCGATGATGTTGGTATAACTCTCATCGTAGCTGTATGCCCCGTCATAGGCGGTGCGGTTATCAAATCCGTAGCCGCGCACAAACCCACTCAGCTCATCGCTGAACTGATGCTCAAGATTGCCATAGAGGGTTTTGCTCATGAATCCGTCGCGGTCGTGCTGTGCCGGGCCATAGTTACTGGGATAACCCGCCACCACATCATATCCTCTGGTGTAGGTATAGTTGCCTGCCAGGGTCAGCGTTGTGGCGTCGCTCAGCCTCTGCTGGGTAGAGCCATCATAAGATTGATAGCCATTGGAGCCCATGCCCGCCGTCAGCGTGGTTCCCGGCTGCGACCGGCCGGTGATGATATTAATTACGCCGCCAATGGCATCAGAACCGTAGACGGCAGAACGCGCACCGCGGATATATTCGATACGCTGCACCAGGGTCAGCGGAATCTGGCTGAGATCGGACGAACCACTGATTCCGGCCTGATTCAGCCGGATGCCATCAATCAGGATCAGGACATGGCGGGACTCGGTGCCGCGAATAAACAGGGAGCTCTGCTGACCTAATCCGCCGTTTTGCGCCACATCGACACCCGGCAGACGGCACATCACATCCGCCAGGCTTTTAGCCTGCCAGCGCTCAATCTCATCGCGCGTCACGACGGTGGTGGGTGCCAGCACGCCGGAGACAGGTTCGGCAAAACGGTTAGCGGTCACGATTTGCGTCTCATCATTTGCCTGAGCAAACCCGTTTTGCGCCCAGAGAGAAGCCGCCGTTGCGCTCAGAGCGAACAGCGATACACTTTTTTTTATCATTTTTAAATCGCATCCATAAGACGAAGCAGGATGCCGCAGGCCGACAATCGATAGCACGCGATGATTGTACGAGTAGCGACGTTACACCGGCAGGTCTTCGGGCTGGGAACCATAAATGATGATGACTTCCCATCCCGCAGGACAGTGTCTGCTATTGCACTCATCACGACATTCCTTACCGCTGCGCGTCAGCTCCAGATTTACACTGGATTCCCTATTAACTCAGGCTGAGGCCGGCGTCTGCAGTCTACGGAGTGGCGATTCGGAAGTCCAGATAGCCGGGAATCATCGCTCTGCGGGACTGGACATCAGCAAGTGAATGCCTACAATCGCCCGCTGGTAAGCTATTAATCAGGATTGCTCATGACACCCGAACATCTCCCCATTGAAGAGTATGACGCACAGCTGGCGGAAAAAGTCAGTCGTTTAGAGACGATGATGACGCCGTTTGCTGCGCCCGACGTGGAGGTGTTCCGTTCACCGGTCAGCCACTATCGGATGCGCGCAGAGTTCCGGCTGTGGCACGACGGTGATGATATCTATCACATCATCTTCGATCAGCAGACGCGCGAACGGATCCGTGTCGATCAGTTCCCTGCGGCCAGCCAGCTGATCAACCAGCTGATGCCAAAGATGATCGCCGCGATCCGCGATAACCGTACTCTGCGCCACAAGCTGTTCCAGATCGACTATCTCTCGACCCTGAGCAATCAGATTGTCATTTCTCTGCTCTACCACCGCAAGCTGGACGACGAGTGGCAGCAGGCCGCCGCCGCGCTGCGCGATCGGCTGCGTGCAGAAGGGCTGGATGTGCAGCTGATTGGCCGCGCGACCAAAACGAAAATCTGTCTCGATCGCGACTACGTTGACGAACGTCTGCCGGTGGCGGGCCGCGAGCTTATCTATCGCCAGGTCGAAAACAGTTTTACCCAGCCTAACGCGGCAATGAATATTCAGATGCTGGAGTGGGCGCTGGATGTCACCCGGGATTCACAGGGGGATTTGCTGGAACTCTACTGCGGCAACGGCAACTTCTCGCTGGCGCTGGCACGCAATTTCCGCCGTGTACTGGCAACGGAAATCGCCAAACCTTCCGTGGCATCGGCGCAATATAATATCGCCGCTAACCAGATCGATAATGTGCAGATCATTCGCATGGCGGCGGAAGAGTTTACCCAGGCGATGAACGGTGTCCGCAGCTTTAATCGTCTGGAAGGCATTGATCTGACCAGCTACGACTGCGAGACGATTTTTGTCGATCCGCCGCGCAGCGGACTGGATGACGAGACGGTGAAGATGGTGCAGGCTTATCCGCGCATCCTCTATATCTCCTGCAATCCTCAGACCCTGAGCGACAACCTGCAGACGCTGGCGCAAACGCACGACGTTACGCGCCTGGCGCTGTTTGACCAGTTCCCTTACACCCATCATATGGAATGCGGTGTTCTGCTGACGCGTAAAGCCTGAAGCATAAACAAAAACGGGAACCCTGCGGTTCCCGTTTTTTTACTGATTACGCTTGCGCTTAAATCGCGTTGCAATCCAGAACACCAGCGCCACCATCAGAACAGTGGGGATGAAGTTGGAGCCCATGTCCGGGTATTCTGCCCGCACCAGCGCGCTGTAAACCAGAATTCCCAGCAGGAAAAAGGCGGCTGCCAGGCCCGGCATCCCCTCCGGCATGTTGGTGTTGAGGTAACGCTGATGCAGACACCAGGCCGCCAGGCCCAGTGCAATCAGCGGAAAAATGGAAAAGGGAACAAAGGCGCTGAACAGCACAGAAAACGAGCCGTTAATCGCTAAGCCGGTAATAAAAGCCAGTGCCAGTGTGCCTTTATCGCGGGAAGCCGGGTGGGTCATGGACGGATCCTTACTCATTACTCTTCGGGTTTTTCCAGGGTAACCGCGAGACGCTCCTGCTCCCGGCGGTACCAGTAATAGGCGCCTTTGGCGATCATACGCAGCTGTAACACCAGCCGATCCTCAAGCTTACGACGCTGCTCAGCATCAACATCCAGTGCTTCTGCACCGGCGCTGAAGACAATGGTCACCATCGCCTCAGCCTGCGCTTCGGTAAAACTGCGCGGCATGCGATTTTCGACCTCAAGATAGTCAGCCAGTTCAGCGATAAAGTGCTGAATTTCACGCGCCACGGCGGCACGGAAAGCGGCGGAGGTGCCGGAACGTTCACGCAGTAACAGGCGGAAAGCGTTGGGGTTGTTGCCGATGAACTCCATAAAGGTCGACACCGACGTTTTAATGATGCTGCCGCCTTTGGCGATACGCTGGCGCGCCTGGCGCATCAGCTGTCGCAGCATGAGCCCGCTTTCATCCACCATCGTCAGGCCCAGCTCATCGACATCCTTGAAATGACGATAAAAGGAGGTGGGTGCGATACCTGCCTCACGGGCAACTTCCCGCAGACTCAGGCTGGCAAAACTGCGTTCGGCGCTGAGCTGACTGAACGCTGCTTCAATCAGTGTACGTCGTGTACGTTCTTTTTGTTGCGCTCTGACGCCCATTCTCTCTGCCTTTAGCGGTGTTAGGCAGGCACTATATCAAAAATTTCAGCGTACAGATTGGCAATCTTTGTCACCGCCTGTGAACCTCACTCTTTGTCAAACTGTGATGAAAATCGCTGATAGAATTCAGAAGTGCGCGACGAGATGTTAGAATCTCGTTGTAAAAATGTATAAATAATAGGACGTATCGGTATGCAAAAGTCTTACGATTACGATGCCATTGTGATTGGCTCAGGGCCCGGCGGTGAAGGGGCGGCGATGGGGCTGGTAAAACAGGGAGCGCGCATCGCCGTGATCGAACGCTACCATAACATCGGCGGCGGCTGTACCCACTGGGGCACCATCCCCTCTAAAGCCCTCCGTCACGCCGTCAGTCGCATTATCGAATTTAATCAGAACCCGCTTTACAGCGATCACACCCGACTCCTTCGCTCCTCTTTTGCCGACATTCTCAATCACACGGAAAACGTGATCAGCCAGCAGACGGCCATGCGTCAGGGCTTCTACGAGCGTAACCGCTGTGAACTGTACCAGGGCGATGCGCATTTTGTTGATGCCAACACCATTGAGATTGAACAACCTGATGGGACGCGTGAGCGGCTGACGGCAGAGAAATTTGTCATCGCCTGTGGTTCACGTCCTTACCATCCTGACGATGTCGACTTTACCCATCCCCGCGTCTATGACTCAGACTCCATTCTCAACCTGCATCATGAACCGGGCCACGTCATCATTTATGGCGCCGGCGTGATTGGCTGTGAATACGCCTCGATTTTCCGCGGTCTGAACGTCAAGGTTGACCTGATCAATACCCGCGATCGTCTGCTGGCGTTCCTCGATCAGGAGATGTCTGACTCGCTCTCCTACCACTTCTGGAACAGCGGCGTGGTGATTCGTCACAACGAAGAGTTTGAGAAGATTGAGGGCGTGGAAGATGGCGTCATCATCCATCTGAAATCCGGCAAGAAAGTGAAAGCGGACTGCCTGCTTTACGCCAACGGCCGAACCGGCAACACCGATTCCCTGTCGCTGGAAAATGTCGGTCTGGAAGCGGATGGCCGTGGCCTGCTGAAAGTCAACAGCATGTATCAGACCGCGCAGCCGCACATCTATGCGGTCGGTGACGTGATTGGCTATCCGAGTCTGGCCTCTGCCGCCTACGATCAGGGCCGCATTGCCGCGCAGGCGATTATCAAAGGAGAAGCGTCAGCGCATCTGATTGAAGATATCCCGACCGGTATCTACACCATTCCGGAAATCAGCTCCGTGGGCAAAACCGAGCAGCAGCTGACCGCCATGAAAGTGCCCTATGAAGTGGGACGCGCGCAGTTCAAACATCTGGCGCGGGCGCAGATTGTGGGGATGAACGTCGGCAGCCTGAAAATTCTGTTCCATCGGGAAACCAAAGAGATTCTGGGGATCCACTGCTTTGGTGAGCGTGCCGCCGAGATTATTCACATCGGTCAGGCGATCATGGAGCAGAAAAATGGTGGCAACACGATTGAGTACTTCGTGAATACCACCTTTAACTATCCGACGATGGCGGAAGCCTATCGCGTGGCGGCGTTAAACGGCTTAAACCGCCTGTTTTAACGTCGTGTCGAGATAGTGCTGCATGTGGGTTTTGATTGCTTCTGCCAGCTGTTCATAACGGCTGCGCAGAGGCGAACCCGGCCGATAAACCAGCGCAATCGTGCGTTGTGGTACCGGCTTATAGCACGGAAGATAGCAGACCCCATCGCGGATACGTTCCGGCGGAACCGCCAGCGCTGGTAACAGCGTAATGCCGCTGCCTGCTGCCACCATATTGCGCAGCGTTTCCAGACTGGTTGCCCTGAAATGGGTATCTTCGTCGGCACCCGCCTCAAAACAGAATCCCATCGCCTGGTCACGCAGACAGTGCCCATCTTCCAGCATCAGTAATTTCTCGCCCGCCAGATCGGACATCGGTACCCGATCGCGGTCGCGCCACGGATGATCTTCGTAGATCGCCAGCTTCATCGGTTCATCAAACAGCGGAACCTCAATAAAGGCCTGGCTCTCTTTGACCAGCGCCACAATCGCGCAGTCCAGTTTGCCGCTGTCGAGCTGTGCCAGCAGCTGCTGCGTCTGCGCTTCATGCAGATACATTTCCAGTTTCGGGAACGTCTGGTGCAGCATCGGGATAATCTGTGGCAACAGGTAGGGGCCGGTGGTCGGGATAAGGCCGATATGCAGCGGACCTGACATCGCTTCCCCTTGCTGACTGGCCATCTCTTTCAGCACTTTTACTTCACGCAAAACCGTGCGCGCCTGATCCACCAGCAGCAAACCGGCCTGGGTGAACAGCACTTTACGGCTGGTACGCTCCAGCAGCATCACACCCAGCTCATCTTCCAGCTTGCGGATCTGCCCGCTTAACGTTGGCTGACTGACATGACACGCATCTGCCGCACGGCGGAAATGGCGATATTCAGCAAGTGAGACCAGATATTCAAGATCACGAATATTCATTATTACCCTCCAAACCACGATAGCCCGTGGCGATAGATAGAATAGCAATGAACGATTGGCCCTATCAAGGGCGGTTCGGAATAATGCGCGCATCAAATGGAAAGGGGTTATCAGGAGAAAAAATGTTTGCAAGTCAGGAAGGTAAAGCCATTCCGTCCGTCACGTTTCATACGCGCCAGGACGATCGCTGGGTCGATGTCACCACAGAATCGCTGTTCAAAGACAAAACGGTGATTGTTTTTTCCCTGCCGGGTGCCTTTACCCCTACCTGCTCATCCAGTCATCTGCCGCGTTACAACGAACTAGCGGGCCTGTTTGCCCAACATGGCGTGGACACGATTCTCTGCGTCTCGGTCAATGACACCTTCGTGATGAACGCCTGGAAAGCAGAACAGCGGGCAGACAATATTACTTTCATTCCTGATGGCAACGGCGAGTTCACCCGAGGTATGGAGATGCTGGTTGAGAAAGCCGATCTCGGTTTTGGCCCGCGCTCATGGCGCTACTCCATGCTGGTACGCAACGGCGTGGTGGAGAAAATGTTCGTTGAGCCGAACAAGCCTGGCGACCCCTTTGAGGTCTCCGATGCCGACACCATGCTGCGCTATCTGGCCCCGGAGTGCAAAGCACAGGAGTCAGTCTCCATCTTTACGAAACCTGGCTGCATCTTCTGCGCCCAGGCAAAACAGATGCTGATGGATCATGGCATCCAGTATGAAGAAATTGTGCTGGGTCAGGATGCCACAACCGTAAGTCTGCGAGCCGTATCAGGCCGGGCGACGGTGCCGCAGATTTTCATGGGCGGTCGTCATATTGGCGGCAGTGAGGATCTGCAGCAGTTCCTGCTGTCAGCGTAAGAGAATCTTAGCGTCGGCCGGGAGAGCGGGCGCTTTGATGATGTGCCTATAATAAAGTAGTAATTCTGAAGCTAGAGGTTAGCGGGCATCTGTTGTGCCCGCCTTTTTTTTGCCTGCGGATTATGCCAGCCGCTGCTTCGCGTCACCGATGGCGCGGGCAACCTGCTGTGGCGAGACGCCCCCCTGCGCATTACGCTTATCCAGACAGGATTGCAGTGCCAGAATCAGATAGACATCGTCGTCAATCACCGCACTGAACTGCTGTAACTGTGCCAGCGACAGGGCTTCCAGCGCCACGCCCTGCCCGATGGCCGCTACCACGACCTCGCCGACGATGTGGTGAGCTTCACGGAATGGCACACCTTTGGCGACCAGATAGTCGGCCAGTTCAGTGGAGTTTGCGTAGCCCTGCTCTGCGGCTTCCTGGCAGCGCGGACGTTTCACCTGCAGGCCATCCAGCACCAGCACGGACATGTGCAGACAGTCGAGCCAGGTGTCCAGCGCGTCAAACAGCCCCTCTTTGTCTTCCTGCATATCTTTGTTGTACGCCAGCGGCAGACCTTTCAGCGTCATCATCATGCCGGTCAGTGCGCCCTGCACCCGACCGCATTTGCCACGAATCAGCTCCAGCGCATCCGGGTTTTTCTTCTGCGGCATCAGCGATGAGCCGGAAGTGACTTTGTCTGACAGCTCAATAAAGCCCGCTTCACCGGTGTTGAAGAAGATCATATCTTCGGCGAAGCGCGACAGATGAACCATGCCGATCGCCGCATCAGAGAGCAGCTCCAGCACATGATCGCGATCGGAGACGGTGTCGAGACTGTTGCGCGTGGCGGAGGCAAAACCCAGCCAGCCTGCCAGCTGCTGACGATCGATTTCGTAGGCCGTTCCGGCCAGTGCGCCGCAGCCCAGCGGGCTGACATCGAGACGCTTCAGGGTATCCTGCAGACGGCTCTCATCACGCGCCAGCATTTCCACATAGGCCAGACACCAGTGCGCGAAGGTCACCGGCTGCGCACGCTGCAGATGGGTGTAGCCCGGCATCACTGCATCCTGATTCGCTTCCGCAGTGACGACCAGCGCCTGCTGCAGATCGCGTGTCGCGCCCAGCAATGCCTCAACCTGCATCTTGCACCAGAGTTTCAGATCGGTCGCGACCTGATCGTTACGGCTGCGGCCGGTATGCAGTTTTTTACCCAGCGCGCCCACTTTGTCGATCAGCTGTCCTTCAACCCAGCTGTGAATATCTTCGGCGTCGCTTTGCAGAATCTGCTCAGGATTCTCGCGCACTTCACCCAGCAACGTATTCAGGGCCGCTTCCAGCTGCTGCTGCTCATCCTGAGTCAGCACATTTACCGTCACCAGCGCTTTGGACCAGGCAACAGAGCCAATAATGTCCTGCTCTGCCAGGCGGTAATCGAAGCGCAGCGAGTCGTTGAACTGTTTAAAACGTTGATCCGCTGCCTGAGTAAACCGTCCACCCCAAAGTGCCATGTGAAAACTCCTCTGAATCGTTAAACAAGGGGCGGCATAAATGCCGCCCCTGGATTGAATCTGTGAGGCGAGGCGCACCTCGCCTGAAATATTACTTCTTCTTCTGCTCGTTCAGCGCACGGATACGTGAAGAGAGCGAGAACAGACGGATAAAGCCGCCTGCATGACGGTGGTCGTAAACCTCATCTTCGCCAAAGGTGGCGAACTCTTCCGAGTAGAGGCTGTTAGCCGAGCGTTTCTGAGTGGCTGTCGCGTGGCCTTTGTAGAGCTGCACCACAACTTCACCATTTACCTCTTCCGCCAGCGATTCGGCAGCAGCCTGAATCGACTTACGCAGCGGGGCAAACCAGCGACCGTCATAGACCACATAGGACATCTCGTGGCCGAGCTGCTCGCGCCATTTGAAGCTGTCGCGATCCAGTACCAGCTGTTCAACGGCACGCAGCGCGCTGACCATGATGGTGCCGCCCGGGGTTTCGTAGCAGCCACGGGACTTAATTCCGACCAGACGGTTTTCCACGATGTCGATACGGCCGACACCATGTTTTGCGCCCAGCTCGTTGAGTTTTTCCAGACACTGGAACGGGCTCAGTTTTTCGCCGTTAACGGCCACAACCCGGCCTTTTTCGACGGTCACGGTCACCTCTTCAGGCTGATCGGGCGCCTCCAGCGGATCGACGGTCCAGACCCAGCAATCTTTATTCGGCGCATTGGCCGGGCTCTCCAGCACACCGCCTTCGGTAGAGATGTGCCAGGCGTTTTCATCACGGCTGTAGATCTTTTCCAGTGAGGCGGTGGTCGGGATATTGCGCTCTTTCAGGTAGTCCAGCAGCGCTTCACGTGAACGCAGGTTCCATTCACGCCACGGGGCAACCACTTTCAACTGCGGTGCCAGGGCGGTATAGGTGGTTTCGAAACGCACCTGGTCATTCCCTTTACCGGTTGCACCGTGGCACAGCGCATCCGCGCCTACTTTCAGTGCCAGTTCAACCTGCGCTTTCGCGATGATAGGACGGGCCATCGAGGTGCCGAGCAGATAGGTGCCTTCATAGAGCGCACCGGTCTGCAGCACCGGGTAAACGTAGTCGCTGATAAACTCTTCACGCAGATCGACAACGTGGCATTCCGAGGCGCCAGACTGCAGCGCTTTCTTCTCAACACCTTCCAGATCGCCACGCTCCTGACCGATATCCGCCACAAAAGCGACCACTTCACAGCCACCGTAGTTCTCTTTCAGCCATGGAATGATTGCCGAGGTATCAAGACCACCGGAGTAAGCCAGAACGATTTTTTTGATGTTTTGCGTTTGCATTTCGTAATCCTTGAATCAGAGTCGTTAAGCGAGAATCCGGGTGCCAATCGACACGCCGTTAAACAGGTCAGGCAGCCGCTCAGCGTGACGCCAGCTGGCGATATCGACCGGGCGGCCCAGCGTACGCGCGGCATCCAGCGCCGCGTGCACTTTCACAATCATGCCATCGGTAATAATGCCCTGGGTGATCAGCTGCTCCGCTTTGTCAGCGGTCATCTCTTCGATGCGCTGACCTTTGCCGTCGAGAATACCACTCACGTCGGAGAGCAGAACTAAATCCGCGCCCAGCGTTGAAGCCAGTGCCGTCGCCGCCTGATCGGCGTTGACGTTCATCAGTTCGCCGCCCTCAGTGATGCCAATAGAGCTCACCACCGGCATGTAACCCGCCGCCAGCAGCGTATTCAGCAGTGCCGGGTCGCCTGGCATGGCGTGGCCCACATGGCCAAGTTCCGGATCGAAGGCGGTGACATTCACGATGCCCGCATCACCCAGGCAGAGGCCAACCGCGTTGATGCCCGATTTTTTCGCCCAGGCCAGCAGCGTTTTATTGGCGGTTCCCGCCAGCGCACCGGTAATGATGTCGATCTGATCGGCTGGGGTGACGCGCAGGCCATTTTTCTTCATCACCGGCAGCGCCAGCTTTTTCATCAGCTCGTCCACCAGGCAACCGCCGCCGTGGACAATGATCAGTGGACGCTGATGGGTGCTGCGATATTTCAGCAGCGCTTCAAACAAGCGGGCCAGCGCTTCTTCGCTGTCCAGCAGCACACCGCCCAGTTTGATAATCAATGGATTGGTCATGGTTTATTTGTCCGTTAAATCAGTGACTGCGTTTCTGGGAAGCCGAACCGGATGTTCAGGCACTGCACCGCCTGTGATGCCGCACCCTTCAGCAGATTGTCTTCGGCTGCCACGACAATCAGATGCTCGCCCTGCATCTCAAATCCGATGTCGCAGTAAGGCAGGCCCACGACGGCTTTCAGCGCCGGCACACCCTGGTCATAGAAACGCACCAGCGGCTTATTGTCATAAGCGCGATGGAAAACGGCGGCAATATCTTCGCGGCTGACACCCGCTTTCAGACGGCAGGTAATGGTCGCCAGGATACCGCGCGGGAAGCTGCCCAGATGTGGGGTGAAGATCACCGGGGTGCCAAGGTGGGCCACAATCTCCGGATGATGACGATGATTGAACAGGCCGTAAGGCTGCAGGCTCACTTCGCAGAAGCTGGTGCCGACATTGGCTTTACGGCCGGCACCGCTCACGCCACTGGTGGCATTGATGACCGGCCACTGCGCGTCGTTTAGCAGTCCGGCATCCACCAGCGGTTTCAGCGCCAGCTGCGCGGCGGTCGGATAGCAACCCGGCACGGCCACCAGCTGCGCCTGCTGAATGTTTTCATGCTGATATTCCGCCAGGCCGTAAACGGCTTTGTCCAGCCAGTCGCCATGCTGATGGGTAAAGCCATAGAAGCGGGTGTAGAACTCAGCGTCATTGACCCGGAAAGCGCCCGACAGGTCGAACACCACACAACCCGCCTTAAGAAATTCCGGAGCCAGATCGTGGCTGACTTCATGCGCCGTCGCCAGAAAGACCACATCCACTTTGTCTGCCCACTCCGCCGCGCTGCTCAGTGGCTGCAGCGGAAGATCCACCACGCCTTTCAGCTGCGGATGAAGATCGGACAAGCGCTTACCTGCATCAGGGCTTTGCGCCGAAACCGCTAAAGCGGTTATGTTGATATGTGGATGACGATTCAGGAAGGTGGCAAGCTCTACTCCAGCATAACCACTGGCACCAACGATCAGCGTATTCAACATCAGGCTGTAACCCCTTTTACAGTCGCACGTCCCGGGCCGCGGCCTTGCCCCGTAACCCACTCAGTCTTCTGCAGTGATTTAAGGTTTCCTTGCAGAGGACGTTAATGTATTTTTATTCACTATTAATGCATGAATATGGATACATCCTAACTCAAGGACCATCAACAGTGAAGACAAAATTACCGCCTTTTATTGAACTCTACCGCCAGTTAATCGCCACACCGTCGATCAGCGCAACCGATGCGGCTCTGGATCAGAGTAATGAAACTTTAATCAATTTGCTGGCAGGCTGGTTTCGTGACCTCGGCTTCAGCGTGGAAGTGCAGCCTGTACCCGGCACCCGCAATAAATTTAATATGCTGGCGCGGACCGGCACCGGCGCGGGCGGCCTGCTGTTAGCCGGGCATACCGATACCGTTCCCTTTGATGATGGCCGCTGGACACGCGATCCCTTTACCCTGACCGAGCACGACAACAAGCTCTATGGCCTGGGTACGGCAGACATGAAAGGTTTCTTCGCCTTTATTCTCGATACGCTGCGGGATGTGGATGTCAGCACCCTCAGCAAGCCGCTCTATATTCTTGCCACGGCCGATGAAGAGACCACGATGGCCGGCGCGAAATATTTCTCTGAATCGACGCAGCTGCGCCCCGACTGCGCCATTATCGGTGAACCCACCTCACTCAAGCCGGTGCGGGCACACAAAGGACACCTGTCGAATGTGATCCGCATTGAAGGGAAATCGGGCCATTCCAGCGATCCGGCTCGCGGCGTGAACGCCATTGAACTGATGCATGAGTCGATTACCCATCTGATGCAACTGCGCACGACCCTGCAGGAGCGTTATCACCATGATGGCTTTGCCATCCCTTATCCCACCATGAACTTCGGCCATATTCATGGCGGTGATGCCGCTAACCGTATCTGCGCCTGCTGTGAACTGCATATGGATATCCGTCCGCTGCCGGGCCTGTCGCTCAGCGATCTGGATGGGCTGCTTAACGAGGCGCTGGCTCCGGTCAGCGCACGATGGCCAGGCCGTGTCACGGTGGCCGAACTGCATCCGCCGATTCCCGGCTATGAGTGTCCGGCGAATCATGAGCTGGTGAGTGTGGTGGAAAAACTGCTGGGCACGCCGACCGAAATCGTCAACTACTGCACCGAAGCCCCTTTTATTCAGCAGCTCTGTCCGACGCTGGTGCTGGGGCCAGGGTCCATTAATCAGGCCCATCAGCCAGATGAATTTATTGATACTGCATTTATCAAGCCGACACGGGCGCTTATCAGTCAGGTTGTGCAGCATTTCTGTCACTGATTGACAGTAAATGGGGCATTTCACTGTATTAACAGTAAAATGCCCCCTCATTCTGCGGGATTTACCAATAAGAATAACTTATCCCGCTTTGTTCCCGATAAATTCTTCGAATTTCCGTTATTTAGCGACCTGTTCAGCCCACTTTAACGCATTTGACGAACGCAACATTACGTGGCTAGATAAAAGACGTTGTTATGCCCACCGGGTGACTATCCAGAACGTTTCAGAATGCTGACAGGCGGCAACGGAGCCGGTTCCCTGTAGATTAGCGGGAGCAGAACGTTGCCGATTTTTCTGCTGCCTGCTGAAAGGTCGGGTGTAGAAGTTTTTCAAGACGATAAGGGTGTCAGGGTCCAATGAACGAACAATATTCCGCAATGCGAAGTAATGTCAGTATGCTCGGCAAACTGCTCGGGGATACGATTAAGGAAGCTCTGGGCGAGAACATCCTCGACCAGGTTGAAGCCATCCGTAAGCTCTCCAAGTCATCCCGTGCAGGCAATGACACACATCGTAAAGAACTGCTCAATACGCTGCAGAATCTCTCCAACGAAGAGCTTCTGCCGGTTGCACGCGCCTTCAGCCAGTTTCTTAACCTCACCAACGTGGCCGAGCAGTATCAGACCATTTCCCAGAGTGGCGAAGGGGCGAATCACCCGGAACTGCTGAAAAAGACCTTTGAGACCCTGAAACAGCAGAAAGATATCCGTGAAAGCGACATTCTGGCGGCCATTGAGTCGCTGTCGCTGGAGCTGGTGCTGACCGCGCATCCGACCGAAATCACCCGCCGTACCCTGATTCACAAGCTGGTCGAAGTTAACAGCTGCCTGAAACAGCTCGACCACAGCGATGTCTCTGACTACGAACGTAACCAGATTATGCGCCGCCTGCGCCAGCTGGTCGCGCAGGCATGGCACACCGATGAAATCCGCAAATACCGTCCAACCCCTATCGATGAAGCCAAATGGGGCTTTGCCGTAGTGGAAAACAGCCTGTGGGAAGGCGTTCCTGCCTTTCTGCGTGAGCTGAACGAACAGGTAGAGGAGGCGTTTGGCATTAAGCTGCCGGTGGATTTCGTCCCGGTCCGGTTCACCTCCTGGATGGGCGGCGACCGCGACGGCAACCCGAATGTGACGGCGTCGATCACCCGTCATGCGATGCAGCTGAGCCGCTGGAAAGCCACTGACCTGTTCCTGCGCGATATCGGCGTGTTGATCTCCGAGCTGTCAATGTCGGAGTGCAGCGATGAGATCCGTGAACTCAGCGGCGATCCGGAAGCGATCGAACCTTATCGTGTGATCCTGAAGCGTCTGCGCAGCCAGCTCATGAGCACGCAGTCGTTCCTGGAACATCGCCTGAAAGGCGAGCGTCTGCCGCGTCCGGCCGACCTGCTGGTCTCCAACGATCAGCTGTGGGACCCGCTGTTTGCCATCTACCAGTCGCTGCAGCAGTGCGGCATGGGCATTATCGCCAACGGTCAGCTGCTTGATACGCTGCGCCGCGTGAAATGTTTTGGCGTGCCGCTGGTGCGTATCGATCTGCGCCAGGAGAGCACCCGTCACACCGAAGCGATTGCCGAAGTCACCCGCTATCTGGGACTGGGCGACTATGAAAGCTGGTCTGAAGCGGACAAGCAGGCCTTCCTGATCCGTGAGCTGAACTCTAAGCGTCCTCTGCTGCCGCGCAGCTGGGAACCCAGCGACGAAACGCGTGAAGTGCTGGAAACCTGCCGCGTCGCGGCTGAAGCGCCACAGGGCTCCATCGCCGCCTACGTGATCTCAATGGCGAAAACCCCGTCTGACGTGCTGGCCGTGCATCTGCTGCTGAAAGAAGCGGGCATCAGCTATGCGATGCCGGTTGCACCGCTGTTTGAAACCCTGGATGACCTGAACAACGCCAATGATGTGATGAGCCAGCTGCTGAGCATCGACTGGTATCGCGGCTTTATTCAGGGCAAACAGATGGTGATGATTGGCTACTCTGACTCGGCGAAAGATGCCGGTGTGATGGCCGCCAGCTGGGCGCAATATCAGGCGCAGGATGCACTGATCAAAACCTGCGAGAAAGCGGGCATCTCCCTGACCCTGTTCCACGGACGCGGCGGCAGCATTGGCCGTGGCGGCGCACCGGCTCATGCCGCGCTGCTGTCGCAGCCGCCAGGAAGTCTGCGCGGCGGTCTGCGCGTCACCGAACAGGGCGAGATGATTCGCTTCAAATATGGTTTACCGGCCGTCACCATCGCCAGTCTGTCGCTCTATACCGGCGCAATTCTGGAAGCGAACCTGATGCCACCGCCGGAGCCAAAACGCGAATGGCGTGACATCATGAATCAGCTCTCCGCTGACTCCTGTGCGATGTATCGGGGTTATGTGCGTGAAAATGCCGACTTCGTTCCCTACTTCCGTTCAGCCACGCCGGAGCAGGAGCTGGGTAAATTACCGCTCGGCTCACGCCCGGCTAAACGTCGCCCGACCGGCGGCGTGGAGTCGCTGCGTGCCATCCCATGGATTTTCGCCTGGACGCAGAACCGCCTGATGCTGCCTGCCTGGCTGGGTGCCGGTGCAGCCCTGCAGCAGGCGATGGCGGCAGGTCATCAGGATCAGCTGGAGGCGATGTGTCGTGACTGGCCTTTCTTCTCTACCCGCCTGGGGATGCTGGAGATGGTGTTCGCAAAAGCGGACCTGTGGCTGGCAGAGTATTACGATCAGCGTCTGGTCGACAAATCCCTCTGGCCGCTGGGCAAGCAGTTGCGCGATCAGCTTGATGCCGATATCAAAGCGGTGCTGACTATCGCCAACGACTCGCACCTGATGGCCGACCAGCCGTGGATTGCCGAGTCAATTGCGTTGCGTAACGTCTACACCGACCCGCTTAACGTCCTTCAGGCGGAACTGCTGCATCGTTCACGCGCACAGGAAGCACGCGGCGATGAGCCGGATCCGCGCGTTGAGCAGGCCCTGATGGTGACCATTGCGGGCGTGGCAGCAGGTATGCGTAACACCGGTTAGCGTGCAGGCGCGGCGTAGCGTCCGCGCCCTCTGAACGTCGCCATAAAAAAAGTCGGGACTGTCCCGACTTTTTTATTGCCTGAAGGAGAGCGGTTAAGCCGCCACCGCAACCGGACGCACGCCCAGCGTGTGGCAGATGGCGTAACTCATTTCAGCGCGGTTCAGCGTGTAGAAATGAAAATCTTTCACCCCTTCGCGTGACAGGATTTTCACCATGTCCATCGCGATGTTTGCTCCGACCATTTTCCGTGTTTCCGGGTCCTCATCCAGTCCGGCAAACATCGCGTTCATCCAGCCCGGCACGCGCACATTGGTCAGCGTGGCAAAGCGTTGCAGCTGTTTAAAGTTAGAAACCGGCAGAATGCCCGGCACAATTTCAACGTCGATGCCGGTCGCGACACAGCGATCGCGGAAACGTAAATAGCTTTCCACGTCGAAGAAAAACTGGGTAATGGCGCGGCTTGCGCCTGCATCGATTTTTCGCTTCAGGTTAATCAGATCGGCCTGGGCGCTTTTCGCTTCGGGATGGACTTCCGGATAGGCCGCGACGGAGATATCAAAATCGCCGACCTCTTTCAGCAGCGCCACCAGATCGCTGCCGTACATCTCCGGCCTGCCGCCTCCCTCTGGCAGATCGCCCCGCAGCGCCACAATGTGACGGATGCCGTTATGCCAGTAATCCTGGGCGATAGCGCGCAGTTCATCGCGGGTGGCATCAACACAGGTGAGATGAGGGGCCGCCTCCAGACCGGTGCGATCTTTGATGCCTTTGATAATGCTGTGCGTGCGGTCGCGCTCGCCTGAGTTGGCACCGTAGGTGACAGAAACAAATTTCGGTTTCAGGCTGCTCAGACGGTCGATGGAACGCCACAGGGTCTCTTCCATTTCACCAGACCGCGGTGGGAAGAACTCAAATGAGACGTTAATGCGCCCGTTCAGCTCAGCCAGGCTCTGGTTTAGCGCTTCGCGCTGATTGGCATGAAAGAAACTCATCCTGCACCCTCATCAATATCGGTTAAAAACCAGACCGCAAACATCTGAACGTTTAGACGTCCAGATGTTCAAAATGGCCCAATCCGATCGTGCCGTCAACGAATAAATCGTGAACAGCGATGATCATTTTTCAACCAGCATGAAAGAGATTCAACAGGCAGCGGTAACGCATTGAAAACAGGCGCCGAGGCGCCTGAGGAGAGGGCTAGAGCAGTTGTGCGAGGCGATTGATATCTGACTGGATAGCACCGGCGGTGACATCCCGGCCTGCGCCCGGTCCGCGAATTACCAGCGGGTTGTCGCGATACCAGCGGCTCTCAATGGCGAAGACATTGTCGCAGGGCAGCAGCGAGGCCAGCGGATGTTCCGGACGGACCGCTTCAACCCCCACGCGCGCCTTGCCGTTGGCATCAAAGCGGGCAACATAACGCAGCACGAGATCCATCTCCCGCGCCGCTTCCAGTCGCTGCAGCATCTGCTCATTCAGCTCATCGCCATTTTCAAAGAAATGGTCAACCGAGCCCTGCTGGCAGTTGTCTGGCACCAGTGATTCGACCCGCACCTGATCCGGCTCGATGTTATAGCCCGCCTCACGCGCCAGGATCACCAGTTTGCGCATCACATCCTGCCCTGAGAGATCGGCCCGCGGATCGGGTTCGGTCAGGCCCTGCTGCCACGCCTGATCCACCAGCTCGGTGAAGGGCACCGTGCCGTCAAACTGCAGGAACAGCCATGACAGCGTGCCGGAGAAGATCCCGCTGATCGCCAGGATGGTATCACCGCTGTCACGCAGATCGCGCACCGTATAGTTGATCGGCAGACCTGCACCGACAGTGGCGTTATAGAGCCAGTGACGCCCGGTTTTGGTAAAAGCATCACGGATTTGCCGCCAGGTCTGGCTGTCGGATGCACCGGCCACTTTATTGGCGCTGATGACATGGAAACCGTGGCTGGCAAAATCGAGATACTGCTGCGCCAGCGGCGTACTGGCGGTGACATCCAGCACCACTAAATCATCAAAGGGATGGGCGCGCATCCACAGGAACAGCGACTCTTCGTCACGCTCCACCGCTTCATCGTCAAAGAAGGCCAGCGCACGGCTGGCATCCAGTCCGTCATAACTCAGCAGGCTGCGACGGCTGTCCACCACACCCGCCAGCACAAATTCAAAGCCGGTGCGCGCTGAGAGCGTTTCCTGATCGCGGGCAAACAGCTCCAGCCAGCGTGAGCCGATATTGCCTTTGCCAAACAGCATCAGGCCGATACGCTTTTCTGCACGGAACAGTGACTGATGTAATCCCTGAATCAGATGCTGAGTGGGACCGACGCGCAGCACTGCGACCACGCTGATGTGCTCTTCAGACTGCCAGATAAATTCAACGGGTTGATCTTTTAACTGCTGCCAGAAGCGATGGGTATGCAGCGGATTGCGGGTCACGCCTGCGCCTACCAGCCCCACCAGCGCCAGGCCGTCACGCAGCTGCAGATGGCCCGGCAGTCCGGCATCCTGCAGCAGCGTAAAGGCGCTGTTGACCACTTCAGAGGTGTAACAGAGCTGCAGCAGCTGGCGGTCAGGATGGACGCCAAACGCCAGCGGACGCAGCTGCGCCCGCTTCAGCAGCAGGTCGATCTCTTTGTGCAGGATGGCGAAGTCATGCTGCTCCGGCAGCTGGATTTCAATCAGACAGACATCATCATGACTGGTCACGATGCGTGCGCCGGTTCCGGAGGCCAGCACCCGTTCGATGCGGGTGGAACCCTGCTCCGGCTGATAACTGCAGCGCAGTTGCAGGTCGATATCGCTGCCGGAAACCGGCTGCAGGGTGCGGGTATGCAGCACCGGGGCCGCCAGACGCGCCAGCTCACTGGCTTCGTCCAGCCTTAACAGTGGCAGCAGACAGGCATCAGAAACTTTGCGTGGATCGGCGCTGTAGACGCCCGCCACATCGCTCCAGATCGTGACCCGTCCCACACCTGCCAGCGCACCAATCTGCGTGGCGGAGTAGTCGGAACCGTTGCGGCCAAGCAGGACGGTTTCACCCGCATCATTGCGGCTGATAAAGCCGGTCACCACGATGCGCTGATGCGGATGCTGTGCCAGCAGGGTCTGCAGCAGCGGCCAGGATTTGCCTTCATCGACCTGCGGCTGGGCCGCACGTTCAGCACGCAGAAACTCACGCGCATCCAGCCAGCAGGCCTGCATGTCGCGCTGACTCAGCACCGCTGCCATCAGGCGCGCCGACCAGAGTTCACCGTGGCCGACCACTTCGGCGTAGACCGCATCGGTTATCGGTCCATCCAGCAGCGCGGCCAGCTTTTCCAGGTCGCGAATAAATGCCGCGGTTAAGGGTTCCGCCATCTCAGCAGGCAGCAGCGCACCGATCAGTTCGCTCTGGTAACGCCGTAAAGCCTGTTGCACCTGGTGCGCGGAGAGCCGGTCGCTCTGGCTCAGCTTCAGCCAGCTAATCAGCTGGTTGGTGGTCGAGCCAGCCGCAGAGACCACCATCATGTCGCCCGGCTGACTGTAATCCGCCATGATGCTGGCCACACGCTGATAGCAGCGTGCGTCGGCCAGGCTACTGCCGCCAAATTTATGCAACTGCCTGATAGTCGGCGTTCCCGTGCCTGCTGAAATCGTCATGCTTAACCCTCGGCTGCGACCCGGAATGCATTATCCAGATCGGCAATTAAATCTTCGTGATCTTCAATACCAACAGAAACCCGCAGTAGCGTATCGGAAATGCCCGCTGCAGCGCGTGCCTCTGCCGACATCCCCGCGTGCGTCATGGTGGCGGTGTGGGAGATCAGACTCTCAACGCCACCCAGCGATTCCGCCAGCGTAAACAGCCGCAGCGCTTTCAGGAAGCGGCGCAGCAGCGCCTCGTCACCGTCAACCTCGAAACTCAGCATGGCGCCAAAGCCGCGCTGCTGGCGAACGGCATGTTCGTGTCCGGCGTTCTCCGGCAGCGAAGGATGATACAACTTTTTCACCCGTTTCTGCTGCTTCAGATACTCCACAATCGCCAGCGCATTGCGCTGCGCCGCTGCGATGCGTGGTGAAAGTGTGCGAATCCCGCGCAGCAGCAGGTAGCTGTCAAAGGCCGCGCCCGTGACGCCAATGTTGTTTGCCCACCAGGCCAGGTCCGTCGCCAGCTGCGGATCTTTAGCAATCACCGCGCCTGCCACCACGTCGGAATGACCGTTGAGATATTTTGTACAGGAGTGGATCACCAGGTCTGCCCCCAGCGCCAGCGGATTCTGCAGGGCCGGACTCATAAAGGTGTTATCCACCACGCTGATGGCACCCGCCGCCCGGGCAGCGGTGCAAATCGCGCTGATATCCACCACGCGCAGCAGCGGATTGCTGGGGCTTTCGATCAGCACCAGTTTAGGTTTCTCACCCAGTGCCGCCTGCAGTGCCACCGGATCACCCTGATCAACAAATTTCACCCGATATGCGCCACGCTTATTCATGCTGTCAAACAGCCGATAGCTGCCGCCATAGCAGTCATGTGGTGCAACCAGCAGATCGCCAGGCTTCAGGAACACCGTCGTCACCAGATGAATCGCCGACATCCCGGTATTGGTTAATACCGCGCCCGCACCGCCTTCCAGTTCCGCCAGCGTACGCTGCACGACATCACGCGTGGGGTTACCCCGACGGGAATAGTCATGCGCACGCGGCTCATTAAAATCCAGGAAGTTATAGGTTGTGGAAAGATGGATAGGCGGGACAACGCAGCCATATTGCTCGTCATCATTCAAACCGCTACGCACTGCGATGGTTGCCGGTTTACGCGTCATGAGCGAATTGTTCCTGAAAAGTGAATAAAATGTGGCTCACAGAATATCACCCTCTAATTAGACGTCAATACATCTGGACATCTAAATGTCTTTGCGTATAGATTGAGCAGAAACGCAATAACCGCTAAAATTATGCGTCATCGCCTGGCGTTCCTCTCTGAAGAACAGAGGCAGTGAACGAAGAAAACCCGCCATATCAGGGGTCAGGCAGGAAAAAATCAGGCATAATCCGCTGATTTCCTCACATTTAACGTTTATTAATTAAGGTAACCCATGGCTGAATGGAACGGCGAATATATCAGCCCGTACGCTGAGCACGGTAAGAAGAGCGAGCAGGTCAAGAAGATTACAGTGTCTATCCCCTTGAGCGTGCTGAAGATTTTAACGGATGAGCGTACCCGTCGTCAGGTGAACAACCTGCGTCACGCCACCAACAGCGAGCTGCTTTGCGAAGCCTTTTTACATGCCTTTACGGGTCAACCGCTGCCGGATGATGTCGACCTGCGCAAAGAGCGCAGCGATGAGATCCCGGAAGAAGCGAAAGCAATTATGCGCCAGATGGGTGTTGATCCGGATACATGGGAATATTGATCCCCGGCGCCGTTGTCGCCTGACCTCGCTGCAGAGAAGCAGGCTCCGCTCAGGGAGCCGCTTTTCTGATCCGTTCTGCCCCCTGTGACGCTCCTCTCTTCCGGCCTGACGCCATCGCCTGCATATTGCCTGCCAGACGTATCAGAAAAATCTACCCTCTTTTCCTTATTATTGCGTTATTTCCATTGCAATAAGAATATTGTTTTATCCGGACAATAGAATTATTACTATTGTTCATTATTATGCGCATCCGTAAGATTTTGTCAGAGCGACAATTTCACGGAAAGCCAATGAGCATCAAATATAAAATAAAATCCTTCGCACCCACTTTTTTTATTCTTTTCATCACCGGCACAACCAGTTATTTCACTTCTGCATCCAGCGTGGCACCGGCTATAACGGTGCAAAATGAGAATATTAATGCCCGGCAACAGGATCGGGAGCGCAAAGCGCAATTAACGCCTGACCTGCTGCCTGGCATGTCTGAAAAAGAGGACTTCAGACCGGAAGCGATTCCGTTTCCGCATGAGGAAAATTGCTATCCGATCGATAATATTTCGCTGAATCAGGACAGTAAAAAACTGCACCTCAGAAAATTACGCTATTTCACTGCACAGGCAGAAGGAAAATGCCTGGGCATTAACGGAATAAAAATTCTCGCTAAAACGCTGCAGAATGAAATTATCCGGCTGGGTTATATTACAACGCGTGTTAATTTGCCCGAACAGAATCTGTCGGGCCGTACGTTAACGTTTGATATTCATGCCGGTCACGTCGGAAAAATCGTGCTAAATAAGGCGAGTGGCGACGACATTAATCTGACCAGTACCCTGCCGTTCAGCGCGGGTGATCTGCTCGAACTCAGCGATCTGGAACAGGGCAGCCTTAATCTTCAGCGCGTCCCGGGATCGCGGGTTAACGTTCAGTTATTGCCAGGCAGCAGCAAAGGTGAAAGCGATATCGTTATCCAGCGCGAACAGGATAAATACTGGCAGATGAGCGCCTGGCTGAATGATGCCGGCTCGGCGGCGACGGGGCGCTATCAGGGGGGAACCGCACTCTATTTAAACAACATTGCGTCATTAAGTGACATATTTTACGTCTCTTACGGCCACGATATTGCGCCGAAACAGACCCGCAAAGGCAATGATAATAAATCGATAGGTTATTCGGTGCCATGGGGTTTCTGGTGGCTCGATCTCTATGCCAGCCAGAGTCATTATCAGCAACGCCTGACCGGAAACTGGTCAGAATGGGCACTGGATAATAAGAACAGCTACTACAGTGCGCAGCTCAACCGACTGCTTTCGCGAACCCTCTTTCAGACCACCACAGCTGGCCTGCAAATCTTCAACACGTCATCGCGTTATTCACTTAATGACCGGGACCTCATCAGCATGCATAAAAAAAGTGCGGGCTGGAAAGCGTTGCTGCAGCATGAGATGCATGACGATAACGCGGCGCTGACGACGACCCTGAGCTATCAACGGAAGATGCCCTGGTTTAACAGCAGCCATACCGTTGAACAGACGTATGGGCTCATTGATACGCAGGGCCGGATTATGACGCTGGATCTGAAAGGTTCGGTTAATTTCCAGTTAGGAGATAACTGGCTGAACTACTCACCCCATGTCAGTGTGCAATATTCACCCGACACCCTCTCTTCGCTGAATCGCTTTTCGCTGGCAAACCGCTGGACGGTTCGTGGCTTCGATGGCGAATACGCGCTTCAGGATAATAAAGGCTGGTTCTGGCGCAACGATGTCAGCTGGATTTTCCCTGACAAACCGGTTCAGCCTTATATCGGTATTGACGCAGGCCAGGTCTACGGTAATAGCAGCCAGCAGGAATATGCCGGAAAAACCGTTATAGGCAGCGTGGCTGGCCTGCGGGGAACACTCCTGAAAACACGTTTTGATCTTTTTGCCGGCACCCCGGTTAAAAAACCCCAGGCTTTCCACACCGATCCCGTTACGCTCGGTTTTTCACTGCAGTGGAAATATTAGTAAGAAGTAAAGCGTTAAATAAAAAGATTTTGAAAATAAACACACACATCCAGAGGAAAAAAATGAATACGCATAAGTTTAATCTGCTATTCCTGGCGACGCTCGCCACCCTGTGTAGTCAGCCTGCGCTTTCTGCACTGAACAGTTATCAGCATGCAAATGGTTCGACCGTGGTGGATATTAATCAGCCGGATGCGAATGGTCTGTCACATAATATGTATCAGAGCTTCAACGTCTCCGAAAAGGGGTTGGTACTGAATAACAGCACCACAGATATGGTTCGCGACAGTGGTAATATTGCCCGGAACAGCAATCTGAATAGCTCAGCCAGTCTGATTCTGAACGAGGTCATCTCAAATAAAGCTTCTTCACTGAACGGCTTTATTGAAGTCGCAGGTCAGAAGGCCGATGTAATTATCGCCAACCCAAACGGGATCACCTGTTCCGGCTGTAATTTTATCAATACCGGACGCGCCACCCTGACCACCGGCACGCCAGTTTTAACCGATGGTGCACTGACGGGCTTTAATGTGACGAAAGGCACCCTTACGGTTAAAGGCAAAGGGCTGACAGGCGCCGATTATACGGACCTGCTGGCGCAGAAAATTACGCTCAATGGCAAAGTTGAGACAACCCAGCTGAAAGCGATTGCCGGTAAATACACCTATAACAGGGCCTCGGGTCAGGCCACAGCCAGCACGACGGGCCGGACTGGCGGCAACAGCATCGATGTCAGCGCGCTGGGCGGAGCAACAGCAGGCCTGATCCAGCTGCAAACCACGGAAGCCGGTGCGGGCGTCAACAATAATGGCGTCCTGAATGCCAACAGCCTTTATATCTCAACCAATGGCACGTTAACCAACAACGGAACCCTTGACGCTGGCGTGATGAGCATCGCAGCCAGCGGCAGCATGACGAACAAAGGGACGCTTTCTGCCAGCCAGGCTGCTCTGCAGACAACAAATACATTCACGAATGAAGGCACTGTTAAAGCCACCAACAACGCCAGCATCGTGAGTTATGGAAAAGTGACTAACAACGAGAAAGGGCAGATCAGTGGCGATGGCACCGTCAGCCTTTTTTCGCTGGCGGGAGATATCGAAAATAAAGGCGCCATCAGCACGGCTGGAGCCCTGACAATGCAGACCGGCTACAGCACGGTGAATGGCGTTATCACGCCTGTCGCCAACACCAGCCTGATTAACTCCGGCTCGATTCAGGCGGACACTATTGGCTTATACGCCGTTAAAGGGGTCAGCCTCCGGTCAGGCGATGTTACCGCACAGAGCACAGCCTCTGTTTCTGCCGTAACTGTCTCTAACGCCGGAACCCTCACAGCGCAGAATGCCTCTCTCGTTTCTGACGACTTTAGCAATCAGGGCGTGATGCAGGCGACTGAGCGGTTAAGCGTGACCGGTAAAAGTGGAATTTCTAATAAGGGTACCCTGAAGGCGGCAACCCTGGCGCTGACAACGGATGGCAAAATCAGTAATACATCCTGCCGGCTGTGGTTATTGTGCAGGCAGGGCACCATGAAAGCGGATAAAATTTCGATTTCAGCCCCTAAGATCACTACCATTGCTGATTTAGATGGTGATTACACCACGCAGCTTCTGGAATTGAACAAGCCTGAAACAGACTCCAGCCTGTAACCGGGCCATAAAAAAACCCAGCCGAGGCTGGGTTTTTTGTTGCCGCCGAACCCGCAGGTTCAGGTGCCTTTTAATCTTATTTTTTAGCGCCTGGCACGCTGAAACGCTTGTTAAAGCGGTCAACACGGCCACCAGTTGCCACTTCACGCTGCTTACCGGTATAGAACGGGTGGCATTTACCACAGACGTCCAGGTTCAGTTCGTGAGTCAGTGTTGAACGGGTGTGGATCTCGTTGCCGCAGGTACATTTGATAGTAACTGCTTCGTATTTCGGGTGAATACCTTGTTTCATGGGAAACCTCATAGAAGGCCGTGTCGCTCTCCGTGCCAGGCGTAAACCTGCACAGCACCACACGCGGTTGAACATTATAGGGTGTACTCCGGCAAGGTCTTTCTCACCGAAGGCGGCATATCATACAGAGAAGTTATCATTGCTGCAAATTTATCCTGGGATACCCGCCATCCGGGTCCAGCGTGTACACTAGCCCTCCCGATGCCCGAGCCGGAAAGAGAGAGTTATGCCCGTTGTCCAGGTTGCCCTGCCCGTCCCCTTGCCCCGCCTGTTTGATTATCTGCCGCCACAGGGCGCGCAGCCGGTCATGGGTGGTCGCGTAAGTGTGCCCTTTGGCAATCGCAGGATGATCGGCATTGTGGTCGCCCTGCGTGAGAGCAGCGATCTGCCCGAAGGACAGCTCAAGCGCGTCATTGAGGTGCTGGATAGCGAGTCACTCTATCCCTCTTCGCTGTGGCGCATCCTTAACTGGGCCGCCAGCTACTATCACTCTCCCCTGGGCGAAGTGCTGAACCATGCCATTCCGGTGCTGCTGCGTCAGGGCAAACCCGCGCAGGATAACCCATTATGGCGCTGGGAAATTACCGAGCAGGGCCGGGCGACCATGCCGGAGAGTTTAAAGCGCGCGCCCAAACAGCAGCAGGCGCTGGCTGCCCTGCGTCAGCAGCCGCTCTATCGCCATCAGGTCAGCGAACACGACCTGACGGAGGCGACGCTTCAGGCTCTGCGCACCAAAGGGCTGTGCGAGCTGTATGAGCATCAGCCGCAGCGGCACGACTGGCGAACCACCTTCGCCATTAAAGGCGAACGCCTGCGTCTGAATACCGATCAGGCGATGGCGGTCGGTGCGATTCGGGCAGATGACGAACATTACGCCGCCTGGCTGCTGGCGGGCATCACCGGTTCCGGCAAAACGGAGGTCTACCTCAGCGTGCTGGAGAATGTGCTGGCTCGGGGAAAACAGGCGCTGGTGCTGGTCCCGGAGATCGGCCTGACCCCGCAGACCATTGCCCGTTTCCGGGAGCGTTTTGATGCGCCGATTGACGTGCTGCACTCCGCCTTAAACGACAGTGAGCGGCTGGCCGTCTGGTTACGTGCGCGGCGCGGGGAAACGGCAATTGTGATTGGCACCCGCTCGGCGCTGTTTACCCCGCTGGCCCGGCCGGGGGTCATCATCATTGATGAAGAGCACGACAGCTCTTACAAGCAGCAGGAGGGCTGGCGCTATCAGGCGCGCGATCTGGCTGTGTTTCGCGCCCATGAAGAAAATATCCCGATTGTAATGGGATCGGCGACGCCCGCGCTGGAGACGCTGCACAATGTGCGCAGCGGCAAGTATCGCCAGCTCGACCTGACAAAGCGCGCAGGCAATGCCAGACCGGCGCTGCAACAGCTGATCGACTTAAAAGGTGTGCAGCTGATCGGCGGCCTGGCACCGGGCCTGATTGGCAAAATGCGTCAGCATCTGCAGGCGGATAATCAGGTGCTGCTGTTTCTTAACCGCCGCGGCTTTTCGCCCGCCCTGCTCTGTCACGACTGCGGCTGGATTGCCGAGTGTCACCGCTGTGACCGCTACTACACGCTGCATCAGCATCATCGCCAGCTGCGCTGCCACCACTGCGACAGCCAGCGTCCGCTTCCTCATCAGTGCCCGCAGTGTGGCTCAACTCACCTGCTGCCGGTCGGTGTCGGCACGGAACAGCTGGAACAGCAGCTCGGCACGCTGTTCCCTGGCGTGCCGGTGTCGCGAATCGATCGTGATACCACCAGCCGTAAAGGGGCGCTGGAGCAGCATCTGGCCGATGTGCATCGCGGAGGGGCGCGCATTCTGGTTGGTACTCAGATGCTGGCGAAGGGTCACCACTTCCCTGACGTTACGCTGGTGTCGCTACTGGATGTCGATGGGGCGCTGTTTTCCGCCGATTTTCGGGCGGCGGAGCGCTTTGCTCAGCTCTATACCCAGGTCGCCGGCCGTGCCGGGCGTGCCGGTAAGCAGGGCGAAGTCCTGCTGCAGACCCACCACCCGGAACATCCGCTGCTTCAGACCCTGCTGCACCAGGGCTATACGGCGTTTGCGCAGCAGGCACTGCTGGAGCGCCAGGCGGTTCACCTGCCACCCTGGAGCCGCCATGCGCTGTTTCGCGCTGAAGATATGGATAATCAGCAGGCAGCTGAATTTCTGCAACAGCTTCGTAACCTGCTGGAGGCCAGTCCGCTCAACGATCAGGCCATGTGGTTTATGGGGCCGGTCCCGGCCCTGCAGCCAAAACGCAGCGGCCGCTGGCGCTGGCAACTGCTGGTTCAGCACCCTTCCCGGCAGCGTCTGCAGCAGTTGCTGAGCAGTTCGCTGCCGCTGATTTCCACCCTGCCCGCCGCGCGCAAAGTGAAATGGACGCTGGATATTGACCCTACCGAGAGCTGATCTCCGCTGACGTTGCGAGCCAGATCGAAAAATGTCGCATAAGTCACAATTTTTATGCAAATTAAGTAACAACCAGCCACGCAATCGTTAACAATGTGGCTGGTTTGCCTCTGAGCAGGCAAAAACAGAATCGAACACGCCATAATGCGTCAGGAGCATGTGTTGGAGCAGAATCAACAACCGCCCGCCGCCACGATGAAGGATGTCGCGGAACATGCGGGTGTCTCAACCGCCACCGTATCGCGTGCGCTGATGAATCCGGAGAAAGTTTCTGCGGCCACCCGACAGAAAGTCGAACAGGCCGTTGCCGCCGTCGGCTATGCAGCACATGGTCCCACACGCAACGCGCGTCGCAATGAGACCCGAACCATCCTCGTCATTGTCCCTGATATCTGCGATCCCTTCTTCAGTGAAATCATCCGCGGCATTGAAGTCACGGCAGCCGAAGAGGGTTATCTGGTGCTGATTGGCGACTGCGCTCATCAGAATCAGCAGGAGCGAACCTTTCTCAACCTGATGGTGACACGCCAGATAGATGGCATGGTCCTGCTGGGCTCACAGTTGCCCTTTGATGCCGGCATTGATGAGCAGCGCAACCTGCCGCCGATGGTGATGGCGAATGAGTTTGCGCCCGAAATGTCACTGCCCTCCGTGCACATCGACAACCTGACCGCCGCGTTTGAAGCGGTTAATCATCTGCTGCAGTTAGGTCACACACAGATTGCCTGCATCGCCGGGCCGGAAGAGATGCCGCTCTGTCAGTATCGTTTACAGGGCTATGTCCAGGCGATGCGGCGCAGTGGCCTGACGGTCGATCCCACCTATATTTGTGCGCGGCGATTTCACCTTTGAAGCGGGCGTTGCCGCGATGAATCAGCTGATGACCCTGCCGCAACCACCGCGCGCGCTGTTCTGCCACAGCGACATTATGGCGCTCGGGGCGATGAATCAGGCCAGACGCTGCGGGCTGCGGATACCCGACGATCTCTCTGTGGTGGGGTTCGATGACATCGAGTTGTCGCGCTACTGCGAGCCGCCGCTGACTACCGTTACCCAGCCGCGCTATCAGATCGGCCGCGAAGCGATGCTGCTGCTGCTGGATGAGCTGAATGGCAAACGGGTCATCAGCGGTTCGCGGCTACTGGACGCGGGTCTGACCATTCGGGGCAGCACGGCGCGCGCAAAAAAGCGTGAAAAATAAGCGTATTCGCCGCGCTTTTTCAGTAGATTCTTAAAGCGAACACTGCTGGTCAAAGTTCCGACCCTTGAGTAACATGGCGGACTCCTTGCCGGGCGCGTAAAAATCATCATTTCGCCCATCTGGCACTATTTTTGAAGGGTATAAGAACGAGAGTGGCACAAAAAGATTACGTAGGCCGCGGGCGTTCAACAGGGACGCGTCGCAAAAAAAGCCCCAGCCGCGGCAAGAAGAGCAAAGGCGGTTCGGGAACATCCAAACTGATGATTGTACTGGCGGTCGCCGTGCTGGTGACCTTTGCCGGTGGTTTATGGTTCCTGGCGCATCACAAGAAAGAGGACGTGCCGGTCATTACGGATCATAAAGCCAACGGCAATGGCTTACCGCCGAAGCCCGAAGAGCGCTGGAAATATATTAAAGAGCTGGAGAACCGTCAGGTTACCGTGCCGACCCCTATCGAACCTTCATCGGGTGGCGAGGTGAAGTCGCAGACGCAGCTGACTGACGAGCAGCGCCAGCTGCTGGAGCAGATGCAGGCGGATATGCGCCAGCAGCCAACGCAGCTGAACGAAGTGCCGTGGAACGAACAGACACCAGCGCAACGTCAGCAGACGCTGCAGCATCAGCAGCAGTTACAGCAGCTGCAACGCCAGCAGCAGCAATTCCAGCAACAGCAGCAACGCCAGCAGCAGCAGGTTCAGCAACAACAGCTGCAGCAGCAACGTCAGCAGTTGCAGGCTCAACAGCAGCAACAGCGCCAGCAGCAGTTGCAGCAGCAACAACAGCGTCAGCAGCAGCTGCAGTTACAGCAGCAACGTCAGCAGCAGCAGCAGCAGCAGCAGCAAAATGTTCAGCGCCAGACGCAGCCTGCGCCAGTTACGCGGGAACCCGAGGTGCAGTCAAAACCGCAGGAGACCGCGAAAGCGAAACCGGCGGAGAAAGCCTCTTCGCAGCGCTGGATGGTGCAGTGCGGGTCATTCAAAGGCACCGACCAGGCAGAGTCAGTGCGTGCCGGTTTAGCCTTTGAAGGATTTGAAAGCCGCATTACGACCGGTGGCGGCTGGAATCGCGTGGTGATTGGTCCGTATAAAGATCGCGCCTCTGCGGACAGCACACTGAAGCGTCTGCGCAGTTCCGGCCACTCCGGCTGCATTCCCCTCTCAATCGGGGGTTGAAACCCGTCAAACCCGCCCCATATCTGTTGCATGATACTCCGCGCCCCGTGCGCGGAGTCCTTTTCCGACTGCAACAAGGGGTCTGCCCGTGACAACAATAGTAAGTGTACGACGCAACGGCCAGGTAGTGATTGGCGGTGATGGCCAGGCTACGCTCGGCAATACCGTGATGAAAGGCAACGTTAAAAAAGTGCGTCGTTTATACAACGATAAGGTGATTGCCGGATTTGCTGGCGGCACCGCAGACGCCTTCACCCTGTTTGAGCTTTTCGAACGTAAACTGGAAATGCATCAGGGCCACCTGGTGAAAGCCGCGGTGGAACTGGCTAAAGACTGGCGTACTGACCGTATGCTGCGTCGACTTGAAGCCCTGCTGGCGGTCGCGGATGAGTCCGCCTCACTGATCATCAGCGGTAATGGTGATGTAATTCAGCCTGAAAACGATCTGATTGCCATCGGCTCCGGCGGACCTTTCGCCCAGGCCGCGGCACGTGCGCTGCTGGAGAATACCGACATGGGCGCGCGCGACATCGTTGAGAAGTCGCTGAACATCGCAGGCGATATCTGCATCTACACTAACCATAACGTTAATTTCGAAGAATTAACCTCCAGGGCGTAAAGGTATAACTATGTCTGAGATGACTCCACGCGAAATCGTCAGCGAACTGAACCGCTTTATTATCGGCCAGGACAGCGCCAAGCGCGCCGTGGCTATTGCACTGCGCAACCGCTGGCGTCGCATGCAGCTGGATGAAGAGCTGCGCCATGAAGTGACCCCGAAAAACATTCTGATGATCGGGCCGACCGGTGTCGGTAAAACGGAGATCGCCCGTCGTCTGGCTAAACTGGCCAATGCGCCCTTTATCAAGGTCGAGGCGACCAAATTTACCGAAGTGGGTTATGTCGGTAAGGAAGTCGATTCGATCATTCGCGACCTGACCGACTCTGCCATCAAGATGGTGCGCAGCCAGGCGATTGAAAAGAACAAATACCGTGCAGAAGAGATGGCTGAAGAGCGCATCCTGGATGTTCTGATTCCGCCAGCCAAAAACAACTGGGGCCAGTCAGAGCAGAGCGCGGAACCTTCTGCAGCGCGTCAGTCGTTCCGTAAAAAACTGCGCGAAGGTCAGCTGGATGACAAAGAGATTGAGATCGACCTGGCCGCCAGCGGTCCGGGCGTCGAAATCATGGCGCCTCCGGGAATGGAAGAGATGACCAGCCAGCTGCAGTCGATGTTCCAGAACCTTGGCGGCCAGAAGCAGAAACCTCGCAAGCTGAAGATCAAAGAAGCGATGAAGCTGCTGATCGAAGAAGAAGCGGCAAAACTGGTGAATCCGGAAGAGCTTAAACAGGACGCCATCGATGCCGTCGAGCAGCACGGTATCGTGTTTATCGATGAGATCGACAAAATCTGTAAGCGCGGCGGCCAGAATGCTGGCGGTCCGGATGTGTCACGCGAAGGCGTTCAGCGCGACCTGCTGCCGCTGGTGGAAGGCTGCACGGTCTCAACCAAGCACGGTATGGTGAAAACGGACCACATTCTGTTTATCGCTTCGGGCGCGTTCCAGGTTGCCAGCCCGTCCGATTTAATCCCGGAACTGCAGGGCCGTCTGCCTATCCGCGTTGAACTGCAGGCGCTGACCGTGAATGATTTCGAGCGCATTCTGACAGAGCCTAACGCGTCTGTGACCGTGCAGTACAAAGCGCTGATGAATACCGAAGGCGTGAATATTGAGTTCACCGAGGATGGTATCCGCCGGATCGCTGAGGCCGCATGGCAGGTTAACGAAACCACCGAAAACATCGGTGCGCGTCGTCTGCATACCGTACTGGAACGTCTGATGGAGGATATCTCCTATGACGCCAGCGATCGTCACGGTGAATCGGTCACCATCGATGCTGACTATGTGGGTAAACATCTGGATGAACTGGTGGCTGACGAAGACCTGAGCCGCTTCATTCTCTGATTCACGGAAGTCGCACTTTTCAGAAGCCCAGCCGAACCGGCTGGGCTTTTTTATGCATGTTCTTGATCGAACGATGCTTTTTTCAGGGTGATGATTTTGCCAACAATCTGCATATAGCGATATACTTAGCATTCCTGTGGCAAACAGACGAAACCCTTATGAAATACGATACATCTGAACTCTGCGATATCTACCATGAAGAAGTGAATGTTGTTGAACCGCTTTTTTCAAACTTTGGTGGGCGCACTTCATTCGGTGGTCAGATTACCACAGTGAAATGCTTTGAAGACAACGGCTTACTCTACGACCTGCTGGAAGAAAATGGCCGCGGTCGGGTGCTGGTGATTGATGGCGGCGGTTCCGTGCGTCGGGCGCTGGTGGATGCGCAACTGGCACGTCTGGCAGCCACTAACGAGTGGGAAGGCCTGGTCATCTACGGGTCAGTACGTCAGGTTGACGAGCTGGAAGAGCTGGAAATTGGCATTCAGGCGATTGCCGCCATTCCGGCCGGCGCGGCGGGTGAAGGGATTGGCGAAAGCGATGTGCGCGTCAATTTCGGCGGCGTGACCTTCTTTTCCGGTGACCATCTCTATGCCGACAATACCGGTATCATTCTGTCAGAGGATGCGCTGGACCTCGAATAAGGTCCGATAGCAGACATGAAAACGGGTGCCTGAGCACCCGTTTTTCACATCAGCTGAGGCTTCAAACCTCTTCCATTTTTCCCAGCAGTGCGCGCAGACGTTCCTGCCAGACGTGCTGCTCTTCTTTCAGGTGCTGATTTTCACGCATCAGCGCATCGTGGTTGCCCGCGACTTGTTGCGCATCGTTACGCAGTGAGTTGTTCTGCTCTTTCAGCTCTTCGATTTCCATCTGCAACAGGGTGATGGTATCAATCGCCTGCTGTACTTTCGCTTCCAGTTTCTCAAACACTTCAAATGACATCTTTCTGACCTCTCCTAAATTCCTGCAAGGCGTTGATGATGCCAGCGCTAGCCAGCAACGTTGTCCCGATTGTATGTACCCTCACCCCGCAAGTCCAGCAACGCGGGCGCGCCGGGCGTAGTCTGTAACACTTTTCAGTCTATGCCTGAATTTATGCTGCGCTCCGATCAACGGCACACAGAGATCTCTCCGCCACGCCCGCTATCCGGCGCATTTAAGGGCGAAAGAAAGCCGGAATACGCGAAAACGCGCATTTTTATGACACAGTACACAAAAAATGATTTCGCTATTTCTCGTTTATGTTCGTTAACGATAAATTCACACCAACCCTACAATAAAGCTGGGCGACTCATGGAATGAGAACAAAAACTGATAAAATTTAACCTCGCTTCAGGAACCACTATTATGAGTCAGACAACTAACACGCTCAAAGGTCAGTGTATTGCCGAATTTCTGGGGACAGGCTTGATTATTTTCTTCGGTGCGGGCTGTGTGGCCGCACTGAAACTCGCCGGTGCCGCATTCGGTCAGTGGGAAATCTGCATCATCTGGGGGCTGGGCGTTTCCATGGCCGCCTACCTCACCGCAGGCATTTCGGGTGCGCACCTGAACCCGGCCATTACCGTGGCGCTCTGCCTGTTTGCTAATTTTGAAGGACGTAAAGTTCTGCCTTACATCATCTCACAAGTTGCCGGTGCCTTTTGTGCCGCAGCGCTGGTCTATGGCCTCTACTACAGCCTCTTTATTGACTATGAGCAGAGCCATCAGATGGTGCGCGGCACGGTTGAGAGTCTCGACCTGGCGGGCATCTTCTCAACCTATCCTAACCCGCACATCGGCGTCGGTCAGGCATTCCTGGTTGAGATGGTCATCACGGCGGTACTGATGGCGGTCATTATGGGTCTGACGGATGACGGTAACGGCATCCCACGCGGCCCACTGGCACCCCTGCTGATCGGCCTGCTGGTCGCGGTAATTGGTGGCGCAATGGGTCCGCTGACCGGCTTTGCCCTGAACCCGGCACGTGATTTCGGACCGAAGATTTTCGCATGGCTGGCAGGCTGGGGTAACGTTGCCTTCACCGGCGGTCGTGACATCCCTTACTTCCTCGTTCCGATTTTTGGCCCGCTGGTCGGTGCCTGCCTGGGTGCCGTAGGTTATCGCGCACTGATTGGCCGCTATCTGCCAGGCACCGCGAAGGAACCTGCCAGTGTTCCTGCAGACAAACCGGTTGCACGCGCTCAGCAGCGTAAAGCGTAAGTTTCACTTTTTATCATCAGGACTGAATTTATGACTACCACAGATAAAAAATACATTGTCGCGCTCGATCAGGGCACAACCAGTTCACGCGCCGTGATCCTCGATCATGACGCCAACATCGTCGCCGTCTCGCAGCGTGAATTTACCCAGATCTACCCGAAAGCGGGCTGGGTTGAGCATGATCCGATGGATATCTGGGCCTCTCAAAGCTCCACGCTGGTTGAAGTGCTGGCACACGCCGATATTCGCTCCGATGAAATTGCCGCTATCGGTATCACCAATCAGCGTGAAACCGCTATCGTCTGGGACAAAGAGACCGGTAAGCCGGTCTATAACGCCATCGTCTGGCAGGATCCCCGCACCGCCGACTACTGTAACAAACTGAAGAAAGAGGGACTGGAAGAGTATATCCAGCACACCACCGGTCTGGTGATTAACCCCTACTTCTCCGGCACCAAAGTGAAGTGGATCCTCGATAACGTGGAAGGCGCGCGTGAGCGTGCGAAACGTGGCGAGCTGCTGTTCGGCACCGTTGATACCTGGCTGGTCTGGAAAATGACCCAGGGCCGCGTGCATATCACCGATTACACCAACGCCTCCCGTACCATGATGTTCAACATTCACAAGCTGGAGTGGGATCAGCGCCTGCTGGATATCCTGGATATCCCGCGTGAAATGCTGCCGGAAGTGAAATCGTCGTCTGAAGTCTATGGTCAGACCAACATCGGCGGTAAAGGCGGCACGCGTATTCCTATCGCCGGTATTGCCGGTGACCAGCAGGCGGCGCTCTATGGCCAGCTCTGCGTCCAGCCTGGCATGGCGAAAAATACCTACGGCACCGGCTGCTTTATGCTGATGAACACCGGTACTGAAGCGGTAACCTCAACGCATGGCCTGCTGACCACCATCGCCTGTGGCCCGCGTGGTGAAGTGAACTATGCGCTGGAAGGGGCGGTGTTCATCGGGGGCGCCTCGATTCAGTGGCTGCGCGATGAGATGAAGCTGATCAGCGATGCCGCTGACTCTGAATACTTTGCGATGAAAGTGAAAGATACCAACGGCGTCTACATGGTGCCGGCATTCACCGGTCTGGGCGCACCTTACTGGGACCCGTATGCCCGTGGCGCGATCTTCGGTCTGACGCGCGGTGCGAACGCTAACCACATCATCCGCGCCACGCTGGAGTCGATTGCTTATCAGACCCGCGACGTTCTGGAAGCGATGCAGAACGATGCGAACACCCGTCTGCAGGCGCTGCGTGTGGATGGGGGCGCGGTGGCCAACAACTTCCTGATGCAGTTCCAGTCTGACATCCTCGGCACCCGTGTTGAGCGTCCGGAAGTGCGTGAAGTTACGGCGCTGGGTTCAGCATATCTGGCGGGTCTGGCCGTCGGCTTCTGGCAGGATCTGGATGAAGTCCGTGCAAAATCGGTGATTGAGCGTGAGTTCCGTCCAAGCCTGGAGACCACCGAACGTAACTTCCGCTATGCCGGCTGGAAAAAAGCCGTCGCCCGCGCGCAGGCGTGGGAAGAAGAAGAGTAATACCGGGGCCCGCGACGGTCTGCGTCGCGGGCCTTTTCCCCGCCCCACTCTCCCGCTGTGTTACACTGCCTGTCTGTTTTTTGTCAGGCAGAGACCATGAAACGAGAACTTGCCATTGAATTTTCCCGCGTAACCGAAGCTGCCGCTCTGGCGGGCTATCACTGGTTAGGGCGCGGCGACAAAAATGCGGCCGATGGCGCGGCTGTTCATGCCATGCGTCACGTCCTCAACTCCATTGAGATCGACGGCCAGATTGTGATCGGCGAAGGCGAAATCGACGAAGCCCCGATGCTCTATATCGGTGAAAAAGTCGGCACCGGTCGCGGCGACGCGGTCGATATTGCGGTCGATCCGATTGAAGGCACCCGCATGACGGCGCTGGGTCAGGCTAACGCGCTGGCCGTCATGGCCGTGGGCGACAAGGGCAGTTTTCTCCATGCACCCGATATGTACATGGAGAAGCTGATTGTGGGACCGGCCGCCCACGGGGCAATCGATCTCGACCTGCCGCTGGAAACCAACCTGCGTAATATCGCTATCGCGATGAACAAGCCGCTGTCGCAGTTAACCGTGTCGATTCTGGCAAAACCCCGCCATGACGCGGTGATTGATCAGCTGCAGCAGCTGGGTGTGCGGGTCTTCACCTTCCCGGATGGCGACGTGGCCGCCTCCATTCTGACCTGCATGCCGGACAGCGAAGTGGATGTGATGTATGGCATCGGCGGTGCGCCGGAAGGCGTGGTCTCTGCGGCCGTCATCCGGGCGCTGGACGGCGATATGCAGGGCCGGCTGCTGGCGCGTCATCACGTTAAGGGCGACAGCGCGGAAAACCGTCTGCTCGGCGAGCAGGAGCTGCAGCGCTGTGCAGAGATGGGGATTGAGGCGGGGAAAAAGCTGACGCTGAGTGAGATGGCGCGCAACGACAACGTGGTCTTTGCCGCCACCGGCATTACCAGTGGCGAGCTGCTGAAAGGCATTACGCGTCAGGGCAATATCGCCACCAGCGAAACCCTGCTGATTCGCGGTAAATCACGCACCATCCGCCGTATCCAGTCGATTCACTATCTTGACCGCAAGGATCCGGCGCTTCATCCGTTTATCCTGTAACCGCCTGGTTGCCGCGCTCCGGCTGACGTGAGAGCGGCAACCAGCAGAGCAGCATCACCAGCGCCGTGAAGAACATCAGCATCCCCAGGCTGAACTGGTCGCGCTGCGGCATCATCGCTGACAGCCAGGCGACCAGACCCGATCCGAGGTTCATCAGCCCGCCAATCAGCGCGCCCGCGCTACCCGCCAGCCAGGCATAAGGCTCCATAGCGCCAGAGGTTGCCAGCGGAAAGAGCATACCGGCACCAAAAAAGAAGAGCGCGGCCGGCACCAGCAGGGTCCAGATATTCATCACGCCGAACCACGCCGGGATCCACATCAGAATGCCCGCCAGCAGGCAGCTGTTCACGCCCCACCACATCAGGCTATGCCAAGAGCCCTGCTCGCGTCCGGCAAACCAGGCGCCAAAGAAGGCCGCCGGAATCGGCAGAATAAACAGGATACTGACAGTCAGGCTGTGCAGGCCCAGCACGCCGCCCAGTAATACACCGCAGCTCGACTCAAATACCGCAATTCCGGCGAGCGCACCAATCAGCAGCACGATATAGCGGACGAAATTCGCGTCGCTGAGCAGACGGACATAGCGTTTAAAGAAGGGCGTCACTTCCGCACTCTGCGGCCGGGTCTCCGGCAGCCAGCGCGCCATCGCGCCGGTTACCGTCAGGCAGAGCAGCAGCAGGAAGGCAAAGCAGGCATGCCAGCCAAAGAGCTGGGTCAGCAGCGCGCCAATCACCGGTGCCAGCAGCGGGCTGACCAGAATGCCCATATTCAGCAGGCTGTTAGCACGGCGCAGCGCGTGACCCTCATAGAGATCGCGCGGCATGGTGCGGGCCATCACGCCAGCCACGCCGGTTCCCAGCCCCTGCACGGCGCTGCCAAGCACCAGCATATCCAGCGAGGTCGCCATCAGCGCGGTCACCGCCCCGATCATAAAGATCAGCATGCCTGCCAGGATCACCGGGCGCCGCCCCACGCTGTCCGACAGCGGGCCGTAGATCAGTTGCGATCCGCCATAGGTCATCAGATAGGCCGCCATCACGCGTTGCAGCGCGCCATCCCGCACGTTCAGCGCATCGGCCATTACCGCCATGGCCGGAACATAAATGGTCTGCGCCATCTGACCCACGGCCACCAGCACAATGAGCATCACCAGCAGCGGGCGATTTTCCAGTTTCGTCATCATGGTTATACAAAATATCTTTCTGTGAAAGGAGGTTAAAACAGCGGTTCACCCGCCGGACATCTTATTATGGCGGGCAAAATATCAGGATTAGGTGACAAAGCGAGAGGCAGACGAAAAGGTCCTGGCTTGCGTCTGTCAAGTTTATGCACCAGCCTGTAAAGGGAATGCAACAGTTTGTCGATTCGAGCCTTTGCGAGGGCGCAGGCTGGCAATCGCGCCGGGCAGCCGCGAAAATAGTGACCTGCCTGAATCATCAACAACCAGGGAGTGAGTATGGCTGAGTGGGTCAATGCTGAAGTTAAGGAAGTCAAAAACTGGACGGATGCGCTGTTCAGTCTGCGGGTGACGGCACCGGTCGATCCCTTTATCGCCGGGCAATTTGCCAAACTGGCGCTGGAAATTGAGGGGGAACGCGTGCAGCGCGCTTACTCCTACGTCAACGCGCCGAAAGATGATCTGCTGGAGTTCTATCTGGTTACGGTGCCAGAGGGCAAGCTCAGCCCGCATCTGCAGGCCCTTCAGCCAGGCGATCAGGTGATGGTCACCAAAGAAGCCGCGGGCTTCTTTGTGCTGGATGAGGTTCCGCCCTGCAGGACGCTGTGGATGCTGGCGACCGGCACCGCTATTGGTCCTTACCTGTCGATGCTGCAGCAGGGCGAAGGACTGGAACGCTTTGAAAATATCGTGCTGGTACATGCCGCACGTTATGCGGCCGACCTGAGTTTTTTACCGCTGATGCAGCAGCTGCAGCAGCGTTATCGGGGCCAGCTACAGATTCAGACGGTGGTAAGTCGCGAAGAGATTGCCGGGTCGCTGACTGGCCGGGTGCCTGCGCTGATTGAGAATGGCGAGCTGGAGCGGGCCACCGGTCTGACACTGGATGCAGAGAGCAGCCATGTGATGCTGTGCGGTAACCCGCAGATGGTGCGTGATACTCAGCAACTCCTGAAAGAGACACGTGAGATGCGCAAACACCTTAAGCGTAAGCCGGGACATATCACCAGCGAACATTACTGGTGAGCCGTTGAGCGGTATCGCACCGGCTGGGTCGCCGGGCCAAACCGGTTAGCGCCGGGGGAGCCGCGAAAAACGCCGAGGTCGAGCAGCAGGCCCGCCAGTAAAACAAAGGGAATGGCGCGTCCCAGCAGCCAGGGCAGGATGCCCGCCAGCATGCTCCAGTTCCCCACCACCAGCAGCCAGGCCACGATTACCAGCAACCCCCAGTAGCCGGGACGATCGCGATCGTGCAGCCGTTTGACGATCACTGCGCTGGCAGGCCACAGCAGGCAGACCACGCCAAAGGCCGCCATCTGGGTATCGAGCCAGTCGTTAGCCGCCAGCACGAAGAGCAGTGTCGTTGTCAGCAGCCAGACCGCCTGCCAGATCCAGAAATCACGTCGTCCCAGCCGGCCGCGCCAGGAAAAACACCATTGTTGTAACGTCATGCTTTATCATCCGGAAAAGAGAGCTGCCGCGCTTTTGACCTCGCGGATAAAAACCGTTTTAATTTGCGCCTGAGTTTACGGGACAGGATCGACAAAATGAAGAATTTGCCTGGCGCACTGCTGTTATCGTTTGCGCTGACGGTTCCGGTCTTTGCCGCCGATCCGCCACCGCAGGAGCGAACCGATGCGCTGCCTCCCGCCCCCTATCTGCTGGCGGGTGCGCCCACCTTTGATATGACTATCGGCCAGTTTCGCGAAAAGTATAATCTGGCCAATGCCGCGCTCATCCTGCCGGAGTATCGCGCTATTGATAATCGCGGTGACAAAAGCAACCTGACGCGGGCTGCCAGCAAAATCAATGAGACGCTCTACGCCTCTACGGCGCTGGAGCCCGGCACCGGCAAAATCAAAACGTTGCAGATTACCTGGCTGCCGTTACCTGGCCCGGATCAGAGCGCCTCGCAGCAAAAGGCGCTGGCCTACATGACCGCCCTGCTGCGCTTCTTTGTGCCGGGATTAAGTGCCGAAGAGGGGCGTAAAAAGCTGGAGGCGTTGCTGAATGCCGGCAAGGATTCACCCTACTATGCGCAGGTCGACGGCGCGCTGCGATTTGTCGTCTCTGACAGCGGTGACAAGGGGCTGACCTTTGCGATTGAGCCGGTCAAACTGGCGCTCGCCAGCCCCTGATGATGTGGCCGAAAATGACGAAAAGCAAAGCCATCGCAACATTTGATCTCTATACTGTCTGGCAGACAACGCTGCCGGCTGGCAGCGATTTTTCATGTATCGCGTTATGCGGAGGATAGAATGCGACATCCACTGGTTATGGGTAACTGGAAGTTGAATGGCAGCAAGCAGATCACAGCTGAACTGATCGCCGGTCTGCGCAAGGAACTGTCTGGCGTTGACGGTTGTGGCGTTGCCATTGCACCGCCGGCACTCTATCTCGAGCAGGCAAAACACGCCCTCTCCGGTAGTCACATTGCACTGGGTGCACAGAACGCAGACGTTAACCTGTCTGGTGCCTTCACCGGTGAAGTTTCCGCAGAGATGCTGAAAGATATCGGCGCGAAATATATCATTATCGGCCACTCAGAGCGTCGTACTTACCACAAAGAGAGCGACGAGTTCATCGCTAAGAAATTCGCGGTGCTGAAGTCAGTGGGTCTGGTTCCCGTGCTCTGCATCGGTGAAACCGAAGCAGAAAACGAAGCGGGTAAAACCGAAGAAGTCTGCGCTCGTCAGCTGGATGCCGTGCTGGAAACCCAGGGCGCTGAAGCGTTCAACGGTGCGGTCATCGCCTATGAGCCCGTCTGGGCTATCGGTACCGGTAAATCGGCGACCCCAGCGCAGGCTCAGGCCGTGCACAAATTCATCCGTGACCACATCGCGAAGAAAGATGCGGCAGTCGCGGAGCAGGTCATCATTCAGTACGGCGGCTCCGTTAACGACAAAAATGCGGCAGAGCTGTTCACCCAGCCTGACATCGATGGTGCGCTGGTTGGCGGTGCGTCACTGAAAGCTGACGCGTTTGCAGTCATCGTGAAAGCGGCGGCGGCGGCAAAAAGCGCCTAAGCGTTGATGCACAGATTAAAGGCGGCTTAAGCCGCCTTTTTTATGGGCGCAATCAGCTGGCAGCTATGATCCTGCACCTCCTCCGCCGACCCGCTATTCAGCAGCAGCCAGTTTCGCTCTACCGCCATCAGCACCAGTCGCCCGTCGCTTAACTGCGCCAGCGCCAGTCCATATTTCCCCATCTCTGTGCGCGCCTGTGGCCGCTCACTGGCCAGACGGATAAAAGCACTCTGCTGCGCCAGTTCGGCTGGCGTCAGGGCACGCAGCCAGTAGTGATGCTGACGCAGCGTGCTGCGCTGCCACTGGCCGTTAAGCTGCGGCGTCAGCGTATCAAGTTGCCGACGCACATCGGGGCGCAGGCAGGAAAGATGAATATGAAGCTGGTTCTGGGTGCGGCCATACTCTGAATTAATAGCCAGCGACAGAACCCGGTCGTCAATCGGCGAGCCATGCCGCTGGGCTAACAGATAGCGTTCATGCCAGGCAAAGGCAAAATAGTTGGGTGTGGCGGGCTGAAGTAAGCGCGGGCTTTCTATGCCCGTGATCCTGTCGAGCGGAATCAGCAGAAACTGCAATGGCCCATGGATATCTTTCAGCATGGCATAACGATGTGGCCGATCGACACGCTGACAGGGCGCAGGGTTGCCACTGCTCTGCTGGTGGGGCACACATTTCTCGCTGACGATCTGCCACAGCGCATCACTGTTCTTTTTAAAATGCAGTGCGGCCGCCAGCATCCCCGCAATGACCAGCACCAGCAGGATCGCCATCCCGCGGGCTGCATGACGGTGTATCGGCATAACAACGCTTCCTGAGTGGCTTCGCAGCCTGCATCCTCGCCTGGCGGGAAAAGAATGTCACGGGGAATTCTGGCTGATAGCGCAGCAGGGGTGGAGAAGAGAGAGGTGTCGCGTTAAGCGGTCAGCGCAGAGATGCGCTGACCGCCATGCCTTACGGTTTCATGACCTGGTCATAGCTGCCGCCATCGGCGAAGTGGGCTTTCTGAGCCTGTGTCCAGCCACCAAACTTGTCCTGAATGGTGAACAGTTTCACGGGCGCAAAGGTGCTGGAAAATTTCTTCGCAATCTCAGCATCACGCGGACGGTAGTAGTTCTGCGCAGCAATCGTCTGGCCTTCCGGCGAATAGAGGTATTTCAGATAGGCGTCCGCAACCTTACGCGTACCCTTTTCGTCCACCACCTTATCGACTACCGACACGGTCGGCTCAGCCAGAATAGATTCACTCGGCGTCACAATCTCGAACTTATCTTTGCCCAGCTTGTTCACCGCCAGATAGGCTTCGTTTTCCCAGGCGATGAGGACGTCACCAATGCCGCGCTCAACGAAGGTGTTGGTCGCGCCACGCGCACCGGAGTCCTGCACCTCAACGTTTTTAAACAGCGCTCTGACGTAAGCCAGCGCTTTAGCCTGATCGCCATTGTTGTGATCCAGCGCCCAGCCCCAGGCCGCCAGATAGTTCCAGCGTGCCCCGCCGGAGGTTTTCGGGTTAGGGGTGATGACAGAGACACCTGGTTTGATCAGGTCGCTCCAGTCATGAATGCCTTTGGGATTGCCTTTGCGTACCAGGAAGACAATGGTCGAGGTGTAAGGAGCGGAGTTGTCCGGCAGGCGCTGAAGCCAGTTTTTATCAATACGCCCGCGTTCTGCAATGGCATCGACATCGGATTGCAGGGCCAGCGTCACCACATCCGCCCGGATGCCGTTAATTACGGAGGTTGCCTGCTTGCCGGAGCCGCCATGGGACTGACGCACCACGACGTTGTCGCCGGTTTCCTGTTTATAGTGCGCACTGAACGCTTTGTTGTACTGTTCGTACAGCTCACGCGTTGGATCGTAGGACACGTTAAGCAGCTGAATGTCTTTTGCCAGAACGCTGGTTGAGGCCAGCAACAGGGTAACGCCGATACTCCACTTGTTCATTACGCACTCTCCCAATGTCGTTATGGGCGTAGCGTGACATAAACCAATACAGAGCTTAAAGAATTAAAAATAAGTGGTTATAACTGTGGGGAATATAGGCTGGCGATGCCGGGGCGTGCGGTAACGCACACCCCGCAGGGGGATCAGTAGAGTTTTTTCGCGGTGTCGAGCCAGTCGCGCTTAAACGGACGCTTCATGTTTTCAATCGCGTCGATGATGTCGTGATGCACCATCTTCTCATTCTGAATACCAACACAACGACCGCCGTAGCCCTGCATCAGCAGCTCAATGGAGTAAGCGCCCATGCGTGACGCCAGAATACGGTCATAGGCACAGGGCGCGCCACCACGCTGAATATGGCCCAGCACGGTGGAACGGGTTTCGCGTTTGGTTTCTGTTTCGATAAAGCGCGCCAGATCGTCGATATCGCAGATATGTTCGGTAATCGCCACGATAGCGTGCTTTTTCCCTTTGGCGATGCCCGCTTTGATTTCCGCAACCAGCTCTTCACGGGTATAAGGGAATTCCGGCAGCACGATGAACTCACAGCCACCCGCAATGGCCGCCGCCAGCGTCAGATCGCCGCAGTAGCGGCCCATCACTTCAACGATGGAGATACGCTGATGCGACGAAGAGGTATCACGCAGGCGGTCAATGGCCTCCACCACGGTTTCCAGCGCCGTAAAGTAACCGATGGTGTAATCCGTTCCGGCAACGTCGTTGTCGATGGTGCCCGGTAAGCCGATGCAGGGGAAGCCCATTTCGGTCAGACGTTTCGCCCCCATGTAGGAGCCATCGCCGCCGATCACCACCAGCGCGTCAATGCCGCGCTTTTTCATGTTCTCGATGGCCACCTGGCGAATATCTTCATTACGGAATTCAGGAAAGCGCGCAGAGCCCAGGAAGGTGCCGCCGCGGTTGATCATGTCGGAGACGCTGTAGCGATCGAGATTGATCATGCGGTCTTCGTACAATCCCAGATAGCCATCATAGATCCCAAAAACTTCCAGTCCTTCACTCAGCGCGGAACGCACGACTCCACGAATAGCTGCGTTCATGCCTGGGGCGTCACCGCCGCTGGTTAATACACCAATTTTTTTGATCATGACAACCTCTGGATTTTTAAAACGAAGGGTTAATCCTGCCTGTCGATCGCTGCTGAACATCATTAAAGGCCAGCGCGACATGTGATGGCAGATAGTATATCAAAGGCTTGCTGCTGAATTGATTCAGGTCAGACAACTTTTCACTATTTTTTGCAGCAATGTTAGCGTTACGTCGTCCCTTACGTATCAAATTGATTCGTTTAGGTTAAAAACCTGGAGAATCCTCCTTCTCGAACGGTACCACAGAACAGGGGTCCTGATGGATAATTACGTCTGACCCGGGAAATGCGTCGCGTAACGCCCTCTCAACCTGATCGGCCACACGGTGCGCCTGCACCAGGGGCAGCTGGTCTTCAAGCTCCAGATGCAGCTGAATAAATTTTGTCGGGCCGGACTGGCGGGTACGCAGATCGTGCACCCCCTGCACCTGGGGCCAGTTCGTCGCCAGCGTCAGAATCTGCTGACGCTCCTCTTCCGGCAATGCGCGATCCAGCAGGGACTGCACTGCGTCGTAGCCCATACGCAACGCGCTGTAGAGAATAAAAATGCCGATTCCCAGCGCGAACAGGGCATCTGCCCTTGCAAAACCATAGCTGCTCAGCACCAGCGCGATCAGAATCGCGCCATTCATAATGACATCGGACTGATAGTGCAGCATGTCAGCCCGAATGGCCTGACTGCGGGTTTTCCGCACCACCCAGCGCTGAAAGGCCACCAGTAACAGGGTTGAACTCAGCGCGACAATCGTCACCACAATCCCGACACCGGGAGCCCGCAGAACATCCGGCGACGCCAGATGTTGCAGGCCGGTCAGGAACAGAAACAGCGCCGAGCCCGAAATAAACATGCTCTGAGCCAGTGCCGCCAGCGATTCCGCTTTACCATGCCCGAACGTATGATCTTCATCGGCGGGCTGCAGCGCATAACGCACCACCAGCAGATTCGTGAGTGACGCGGCAATATCAACCAGCGAGTCCACCAGCGAAGCGAGCAGACTCACCGAACCGGTGTACCACCAGGCAAAGATTTTCACGATCAACAGCACCGACGCGAGAAGGGTAGCGGCCAGCGCAGCACGCTTTACCAGTCGGCCATAAGAGGGTTGCATGCCGGATCCCCTGCACCCCATCATCAGATGAGGCGTATTCAGATGGAAGAAAGGCTGAAGTTTAACACCCTGAGGCGGGCAGTGCTTAAGGAGGCGCAACGGAGAGAGGTTCTTTACGGCGGGGGCAACCGATAAAAACAAGCCCCGGCCTTTGAAAAGGACGGGGCAGCGTGTTATACACATCAGTTACATCAGTGCCAGACCCTCAGTTTCTGGTCTGTTCAGGAAACGTTGCAGCTGTTACTTTTTGCCGCCTTTCTTACCGGCTTCTGATGCTTTTTCACGATCGTTTTTAAAGTTTCCGCCGCCGCTGTTCTGGCCGCCTTTTTTACCGGCTTCAGAGGCCTTTTGCGGATTATCTGCGAAATTACCTGAACCACCACGATGCTCTGCCATAATTTACTCCGTTAATAGATTCATTCGGGATTACATAATGTGGTTGTTGCTCCCTGAGACTTCGCGAAATCACTTCACTTCCCTGCAGTGACAGGATTAAGTGTAGATAAAGCCAGGGCGCCAGCAAGCGCAACGGTAAAATCCCTATCTTACTGAAAAATAGTATTTATTTTTCCGAACAGCCGAATAAATATACTCTTTTCAACGGGTTAAAATATTTTTTCCCTGTTTTGCCTTGCCGGTGCGCTTAAACGCAACCAGAACCCCGGTCAGTTCATCTTTCAGCAACTAAAAGCCGGTAAAGGGCCAATAGCGCTAACAAAACCGGGGTTTTGTTGTGCGGTGATGATTCGGGTCAAAACAGAAAAAGTGAAAAAAAGATAAAAAAAACCCCCGCCATCATGGCGGGGGAAGACAGGGATGTGTCTATGGCAAGGAAAACAGGGATACTATGTTACTGGTTACTGCTGGTACTACTCACTGCCTGCAGCGATGAGGCCGACTGCAAATTCGAAAACTGGCGCAGCTCGTTCAGCCGCCGCTGGTAGTTCTTCTGTAACGTGGCCTGCTGGGCCGGCGTTAACAGCTGAAACATCTGATTCTGTACGCGTGCCATCTCAACCTGCTGTTCAACCTGAACTCTGGCGATAATTTCCGCTCTGTTGCGGATGGCCGCTTCGTTAAACTGGTCTGCAGTCACTAACTCATGAAGTGCTGCGATATCGTCAATATGAACCACCGGGCGATCATGTCGGGCCTGTTGCATCAGGTCACGCATCTGCTGACGTTGCTCTTCAGTCAGCTCAATGCCATCGAACATGTGGCTTTGCGGATTTTGCGTCATACTGCCTGTCGGAAATCCGCCATGATGCATCTCGTCAATCGTCGTCGCATCTTTAGCACCTGCACTGGCGATACTCAGGGTCATCGCTGAGGCAAGGACGACGGCGGTTAATTTGCGCATCGTGTACTCCAGTTCGTTCCGTTTTGCGATTCAACGAGAGCCAGTGTACGGCGACAGCTGCAAACATCCGTCAGGGGGTGTAAAACTACGTAAAGCGATGGATAGGTGCGCCAGGAACACGGTATTTTGCCTGCGGAGGGCTACAAAAATGAATAAAATCCTGTTGGTAGATGACGACCGCGAATTAACTTCGCTTTTGAAAGAACTGTTAGAAATGGAAGGGTTTGAAGTGGTAGTGGCCAGCGATGGTGAACAAGCGCTGAACCTGCTCGACAACTCTATTGATCTGCTTTTACTGGATGTCATGATGCCGAAGAAAAACGGTATCGACACCCTGAAAGAACTGCGACAGCAACATCAGACTCCCGTCATCATGCTGACCGCGCGCGGCAGCGAGCTGGATCGCGTGCTGGGCCTCGAACTGGGTGCAGATGACTATCTGCCTAAGCCGTTTAACGATCGTGAACTGGTGGCCCGTATCCGCGCGATTCTGCGGCGTTCGAACTGGAGTGAACAGCAACAGCAACACGATAACAGCTCACCGACGCTGGAAGTGGACTGCCTGCGTCTCAATCCCGGTCGTCAGGAGGCCAGCTTTGATGATGTGACGCTGGATCTGACCGGCACGGAATTTACCCTGCTCTATCTGCTGGCGCAGCATCTGGGCCAGGTGGTCTCACGCGAACACCTGAGTCAGGAAGTGCTGGGCAAGCGTCTGACGCCGTTTGACCGCGCCATTGATATGCATATCTCCAATCTGCGTCGCAAGCTGCCTGAGCGCCGTGATGGTCATCCCTGGTTTAAAACGTTACGCGGCCGCGGCTATCTGATGGTTTCGGCATCATGATTGGCAGTCTGACCACCCGCATCTTCGCTATCTTCTGGTTAACCCTGGCGCTGGTGCTGATGCTGGTGCTCATGGTGCCCAAACTCGATTCACGTCAGATGACCTCGCTGCTGGAAAGTGAACAGCGGCAGGGCATCATGATTGAGCAGCACGTCGAAGCCGAACTGTCACAGGATCCCCCTAACGATCTGATGTGGTGGCGTCGTCTGTTTCGTGCTGTCGAAAAATGGGCACCGCCAGGTCAGCGGCTGCTGTTAGTCACCAGCGAAGGTCGGGTGATTGGCGCGCAACATAACGAAATGCAGGTGATCCGTAACTTTATCGGCCAGTCTGACAATGCCGATCATCCGCAGAAAAAGAAATATGGTCGGGTGGAGCTGGTCGGGCCTTTCTCCGTGCAGGATGGCGAAGACAACTACCAGCTTTACATGATCCGTCCCGCCAACAGCTCCCAGCTCGATTTTGTCAATCTGCTGTTTGACCGCCCGTTACTGCTGCTTATCGTGACGATGCTGATCAGCTCCCCGCTGCTGCTGTGGCTGGCCTGGAGCCTGGCGCGCCCGGCGCGTAAGCTGAAATATGCCGCCGATGAGGTGGCGAGCGGAAACCTGCGCCAGCATCCGGAACTGGAGTCAGGCCCGCAGGAGTTTCTGGCCGCCGGATCGAGCTTCAACCAGATGGTGAGTGCGCTGGAGCGGATGATGACCGGTCAGCAGCGCCTGCTATCGGACATCAGTCATGAACTTCGTACGCCGCTGACCCGCCTGCAACTGGCAACCGCACTGCTGCGTCGTCGCCAGGGTGAAAGTAAAGAGCTGGGACGCATTGAGATGGAGGCGCAACGCCTTGATGGCATGATCAACGACCTGCTGGTGCTCTCGCGCACACAGCACAAGAATGCGCTGGTCAGCGAAGCGATGAAGGCCAATCAGTTGTGGAATGGGGTGCTGGAAGATGCCCGTTTCGAAGCTGAGCAGATGGGCAAGAAGATGGATATCCCCTATCCTCCGGGCCCGTGGCCGCTCTATGGCAATCCGCACGCTCTGGAGAGTGCGCTCGAAAATATCGTGCGCAATGCGCTGCGCTATTCACACACTCACATCAGCGTCAGCTTCTCCGTCGATATTTCCGGTATCACGGTTCACGTCGATGATGATGGTCCTGGCGTAAGCCCGGAAGATCGGGAACAGATTTTCCGTCCCTTCTACCGGACCGATGAAGCGCGCGATCGCGAATCGGGCGGCACCGGGCTGGGCCTGGCCATTGTCGACACGGCCGTGCAGCAGCATCGCGGCTGGGTGAAAGCCGATGACAGCCCACTGGGCGGTCTGAGACTGACCCTCTGGTTACCGCTCTACTCCTCCGGTCGTCAATAATTTGTTATGCTTCGGCCCCTGTCATCGGGGGCCTTAATGCTTAACATTGTCTTGTTTGAACCAGAAATTCCGCCGAATACCGGCAATATCATCCGCCTGTGCGCCAACAGTGGCTTTCAGCTTCACCTGATCCAGCCGCTTGGCTTCGCCTGGGATGACAAGCGCTTACGCCGCGCCGGGCTGGATTACCATGAATTTACGGCCATCAGATTCCATGCGGATTATGCGGCGTTTCTCGCCTCAGAGGCACCAGAACGTCTGTTTGCGCTGACGACCAAAGGCACGCCTGCACACAGTGCTGTGACGTATCAGGCGGGCGATTATCTGCTGTTCGGACCGGAGAGCCGTGGACTGCCGGCTGAGATCCTGGCGGCGTTACCCGCGCAGCAGAAAATCCGCATCCCGATGCGGGCAGAAAGCCGCAGCATGAACCTGTCGAACGCCGTTTCGGTAGTGGTGTATGAAGCGTGGCGCCAGCTGGATTATGCCGGCGCGCTGATTAAGGACTAGATGCCGTCGCCGAACTGAAAACCCGCCAGGCTGCCGTTGAAGTGCTGATCCATATCCATTGATGGCTTATCGCTGCCTGGCTTGCCGACGATACGGGCGGGTACGCCTGCTGCCGTGGTGTGCGGCGGCACAGGCTGCAACACCACTGAACCGGCACCGATTTTTGCCCCCCGGCCCACTTCAATGTTGCCGAGCACTTTCGCACCGGCTCCAATCATGACCCCTTCACGGATTTTAGGATGACGGTCGCCGCTGGTCTTACCGGTGCCGCCCAGCGTCACCGACTGCAGGATAGAGACATCGTTCTCCACGACTGCAGTTTCACCAATCACGATGCCTGTGGCGTGGTCGAGCATGATACCGTGACCAATGCTGGCAGCGGGATGAATGTCGACTGCAAACGAGACGGAGATTTCATTCTGCAGATAAACCGCCAGCGCACGACGGCCCTCATTCCACAACCAGTGGCCGATGCGGTACGCCTGCAGGGCGTGAAACCCTTTAAGGTAGAGCAGCGGGGTGGAGTATTTATCGACTGCCGGGTCGCGCTGACGCACCGCCTGAATATCGTAAGCCGCTGACAGTATCATCGACGGGTCTTCACGGTAGGCTTCTTCGACGATTTCGCGGATGGCGATGGCGGGCATAATCGGATTTGCCAGCTTGTTAGCCAGCATATAACTCAGTGCGCTACCGAGATTTTCATGCTTAAGCAATGTCGCGTGAAAGAAGCTGGCCAGCATCGGCTCACAATCAGCCAGGGCTCGCGCTTCTGCTTTGATATTATTCCAGACCAGTTCTAACTCATCAGACGACATTGCTGCTTTCTCCCGATAAAAAAAGCGCCTGAATGGGCGCTGCAGGTGATGATGCTACGCGTCCTGCGTTAGCCAGTGCTGTTTTCGTCCTTCCTTGTTCGTCCCAGCAGGCTCAATGCTGCATCTCTCGCCGGTTTTTCGCAATACAGCACCTGATAAATCTGCTCGGTAATCGGCATTTCCACGCCGAATCTTGAAGCCAACGCTTTGACTTCTTTGGTGTTTCTGTAGCCTTCTACAACTTGTCCGATAATGCGTTGCGCGCTATCTACATCTTCGCCCTGGCCCAGCATCATGCCAAACCGGCGGTTACGCGACTGATTGTCCGTGCAGGTCAGGACCAGATCGCCCAGGCCCGCCATCCCCATAAAGGTGGTGGGATCGGCACCCAGTGCAGCACCAAGCCGGCTCATCTCAGCCAGTCCACGGGTGATTAGTGCGGTTCGCGCGTTGGCGCCAAATCCGATACCGTCAGAGATCCCGGCTCCGATAGCAATCACGTTTTTCACCGCGCCGCCCAGCTGGACACCGACAAAATCGGGGTTGTTATAAACGCGGAAACTTTTACCGCAGTGCAGCTTCAGCTGCAGATCGTCAGCAAACTGCGCATCCGTTGCGGCCAGGGCAATGGCCGTCGGTAAGCCTGCGGCCAGCTCTTTGGCGAAGGTCGGCCCGGAGATCACGGCCAGCGGGATGGAGTCGCCCAGAATCTCACGCGCCACATCCTGCAGCAGGCGCCCGGTCTCTTTTTCCAGCCCTTTGGTCGCCCAGACAATCCGCGAGTCAGACCGCAGATGAGGCTTAATCTGTTGCAGTACGTCGCCAAAGACATGGCTCGGCACCACGATCAATATGTCGCGGCTGGCTGCAATGGCTTTTTGCAGGTCGGGTTCAGGAGAGAGGTTATCGGGAAACGGAACGTCAGGAAGGAAAGCCGTGTTGCAGCGGTCGGTCTGAAGCTGCGCCAGATGTGCCGGGTTATGTCCCCACAACAGTACCGGATGGCCATTACGGGCCAGCGTAATCGCCAGAGCGGTGCCGTAGGAGCCGGCACCGATGACGCTAATCGAAGCGTGAGTGGTCATCAGGCATCCTGATGTTGTTGAGCACCTTCTTCACCCTGCTGCTGCTGCAGATAGTTCATGAACAGTGCATCAAAGTTGACCGGTGCCAGGTTCAGCTGCGGGAAGGTGCCACGTGATACCAGGCTGGTAATGCATTCACGGGCATACGGGAACAGGATGTTCGGGCAGTAAGCCCCCAGGCAATGTGCCATCTGCGTTCCTTCGATACCGCTGATGGTGAAGATACCGGCCTGCTGAACTTCACACAGGAAAGCGGTCTCTTCACCCACGTTGGCGGTTACAGTCACACGAAGTACCACTTCGTAAACATCGTCAGCCAGCTGAGAAGATGCAGTATCCAGATCCAGTTTGACGTCCGGTTCCCACTCTTTCTGGAAAACCTGCGGGGCATTAGGCGCTTCAAAAGAGATGTCTTTCGTGAAGACGCGCTGAATCTGGAATTGCATTTCGTTCGTGTTATGTTCTGACATGTGACCAAATCCTATGTATGAGATTGTCCGGCGTAAACTTACGCCTGCAGTAAGGGATCTAAACCTTCGCGATTATCGAGTGCGAATAAGTCATCGCAGCCGCCAATGTGCTGCGCATCAATAAAAATCTGAGGCACGGTGGTGCGGCCACTACGCTTGATCATCTCTTCGCGTTTCGCCATGTCTCCATCAATGGGGATCTCCTGGAACGACACGCCTTTTTGCGTTAACAGCGCTTTCGCCCGATGGCAGTAAGGACAGGTGGCCTTGGTATACATTTCAACATTTGCCATGCTACGCACCTCTGTCAGGTTACAGGTTATTTACCGCGAACTAACGGCAGATTTTCGCCGCTCCAGCCGCTGATGCCATCTTTCAGAACAAAGACCTGCGGGAAGCCAGCAGCACTCAGATGTGCAGCGGAATCAGACGCGCTTTGTCCGGTTGCACATACCACAATTATGGGCTGCGCTTTGTGCTTTTCCAGTTCGTCTGCGTTGCCTTTTTTAATCTCAGCGGCTGCCACATTCAGCGCACCTGAAATATGCCCTCTGCGAAAATCGTCGCGCGAACGCACGTCGACAACCACCGCGTCCTCTTTGTTAATCAGGCGGGTCGCTTCACCGCGGCTGATCGTTTTTACCTTAGAGAACATTCCTTTAACGGTAGTCACAATCACCAGAATGAGTAAAACGACCCATGCGAGACTCAGGATGGGGTGATTGCTTGCAAACTGCATAATTTCTTGCATGAGGGGTAACGACTCCAGACCGGGCTAATAAGCTAAAACAAGGGTTCTGAGTATACCTGCGCCACTTCGCATGTACAGATGCTATGCGGCGAGAGTATCGATTTGTGCGCCATTTTCCAAAAAAAGTGGCTGAATAGCAAAAATGGCGTAAGGCTTAATCCATCTCATTGTGAAAGCGGACATAACTGGTAAAGCAAATGCCGGTGGGGAGCACTGGTAAGCGGCGATTCATCGTGGAATAATCATTGGCCTATGAAGGGAAAAACTACCGTTTTGCACACAAGGACCCGTTCCAGCGGCGAAAATCGGCCGTTGTTCACACCGTTGTCCACCCTCTCCCTCAGCCTGCTTTGCGCGGGAGCCCTGTTGTTGCCAGCTGTGGCACAGAGTGCGGAAAACAGTAAATCTCAGCTGCAATCTATTCAGCAGAACATTGCTGAAAAAGAGAAAAGCGTTAAGGCGCAGAAAGTGCAGCGCAGCAAATTACTGGATCAGTTGCAGAGTCAGGAAAAAATCATCGCCCAGGCGAGCCGTCAGTTGCGCGAAACCCGCAACAGCCTCACCGCCCTGAATAACGATATTAAACAGCTCACCACCTCCATCGCCCGGCTTGAGAAGCAGCAAAGCCAGCAGGAAAGCCTGCTGTCGCAACAGCTTGATGCCGCATTTCGTCAGGGCCAGCACAACGGTATACAGCTGTTGATGGGCGGAGAAGAGAGCCAGCGCAGCGAGCGTATTCTGGCCTATTTTGGCTATCTGAACGCGGCGCGCCAGAAAAGTATCGCCTCACTGCAACAGACACGTCAGGACCTGGATCAGCAACGCGCCACGCTGGAGCAGAAGCAACAGCAGCAGAAAGCACTATTAGCTCAGCAGCAGGGCCAGCAGCAGAAGCTGCAACAGGCGAGCGACGCGCGCAGGAAAACCCTTACGTCGCTGGAAAGCGCGCTGGAAAAAGATCAGGCCGATCTGGTCGAGATGCGTCAGAACGAAAGCCGTCTGCAGGATAAGATCGCCCGGGCAGAACGGGAAGCGCGTGAGCGCGCGGCGCGCGAAGCCCGTGAGGCAGAAAAAGTGCGTCAGCGCCAGGCGCAGGCCAAAGCCAAAGGCTCCAGCTATCAGCCGACCCAGAGCGAACGCGAACTGGTTGCCCGTACCGGAGGACTCGGTCGCGCGGGCGGACAGGCGTTGTGGCCGGTGCGCGGACGCATCGAACATCGCTTTGGTGAACAGCTGCAGGGGGAACTGCGCTGGAAAGGCCTGGTGATTGATGCGCGGGAAGGCACCGAGGTGAAAGCCATTGCCGACGGGCGGGTTCTGATGGCCGACTGGTTGCAGGGTTACGGTCTGGTCGTAGTGCTGGAGCACGGTAAAGGCGACATGAGCCTCTATGGCTACAACCAGAGTGCACTGGTGAGCGTGGGTACACAGGTGAAGGCAGGACAGCCTATCGCCCTGGTGGGCACCAGCGGGGGGCGCGGTACCCCGTCGCTCTATTTTGAAATCCGACGTCAGGGACAGGCTGTCAATCCACTCCCGTGGTTAGGAAAATAAGTTTTGCTGCAACGTCGAAAAATCTCCGTTTTATTCAGCGCGCTGCTGTTCAGCTTCGCGGCGCAGGCAGGCAAGCTGGCTATTGTTATCGATGATGTGGGCTACCGGCCTGCCGAAGAGAACAAAGTTCTGCAGATGCCGCAGGCGATTTCAGTGGCTGTTCTGCCCAACGCACCCCATGCACGGGAGATGGCTACCAGAGCCCATCAGGGTGGACACGAAGTATTGATCCATCTGCCGATGGCGCCACTCAGCAAACAGCCACTGGAAAAAGATACGCTGACCCCGGAGATGAGCAGCGAAGAGATCACCCGCATTATGCGCAATGCGGTCAGCAACGTGCCTTACGCAGTCGGCCTGAACAACCACATGGGCAGCAGGATGACCTCGAGCCTTTCCGGTATGCAGAAGGTAATGCAGGCGCTGAATCACTATAACCTCTACTTCCTGGATAGCATGACCATCGCCAATAGCCAGGCGATTCCTGCCGCACAGGGCACTCAGGTCAAAGTTCTGAAACGCCGGGTGTTCCTGGATGACAGTCAGGATATTAATGCTATCCGCCAGCAGTTCAGCCGGGCGGTGAAGCTGGCACAGCGCGACGGGTATGCCATTGCTATCGGTCATCCCCACCCCAACACCGTTCGGGTGCTGCAGCAGATGCTGCCCTCGCTGCCCGCAGACATTACGCTGGTTCGCCCCAGCCAGTTGCTGAACGAAACACGCCACAGCGGCTCACGGACGCCAGCGGTTCCGGTGAAACCGGCGAAACCGCGCTTCCAGCCAGCAGAACTGTGTAAAGTGAAACAGCCGCTGGCGCCGGTTCCGGCGACCCGGGCGTTAACGGTGGTAGGCGAAAGCGTGAGTCACAGCCCGCTGTTTAGCACCCTGAAAAGTCTGTTCTGAATTTGCCATGAATGCTAAGTGCTAAGCTTAAAGTTCAATTGCAGGTAAAAATTACTATAATCCCGGTCGGGCGATAACATGCGGTGCGGGAATAGTAAGACGGATGACGATTAATAAACAAAAAATCCTGCTGCTGGATAACGGCAGAGAGTGGGGAGGCGGCACCAACAGTATGCTGGAGCTGCTGAAACGTATCGATCGTCAGAAATTTGATATTACCTGCTGCTTCTATCACAACTACAGCCGTGGCAACGACGAAACCATTGAGGCCACGCTTAACGCGCTGGCCATTCCGGTCTTTTTTATCCCGCAGATCAGGCAGCCGCGCTGGGCAAAATTTGTCAAAGAGGCCGTGCGGGCGCTGCTGTTTTTTAATAAAAAGCTGAAGAAGCGGGCTATCGATGAGATCGATACACGCTGGCGCATCATGCCTAACGCCAGCAAAATCAACTCCCTTCTCCAGCTGGGAAAATTCGACACGCTCTACATGAATAACCAGCCCAGCACCAATGTGGAGGGCTATCTGGCCGCGCGCAGCCTGGATGTGGCGGTGGTGCAGCATTGCCGTATCGACCCGGTGCTGGAACCACGACTGGTCAGCATGGTGAACCAGGACTGCCAGGCGATTATTGCCGTGTCGCAGGGGGTAAATAAGACGCTGATCAGCCACGGTGTTGATGCGGAACGCTGTTTTACCGTCAACAATGCGATCGACATCCACCAGCCTTTACCTGACCGCCTCGACGTTCGCCAGCGTTTTAAACTCTCCCCGACCACCTTTGTGTTTGGCACCATCGGCTCACTGATATTACGTAAATCCAATCATCACATTCTGCAGGCGCTGGGCCGTTTCAAACGGGCTCATCCCGACGCGGACTGGCGGATGGTGATTGTTGGTGCCGGCCCGGAACTCCAGCACCTGCTGCAACTCGCAACGGCGGAGAATATCCAGCAGCATGTGGTCTTTACGGGCTTTCAGAACAATGCGCTGGATTACCTCACCGCCTTTGATGCGTTTATTCTTGCCTCACGCAGTGAGGGCTTACCTCGGGTCGTGCTGGAGGCGATGCTGGTGAATACCGCCGTCATCGGTTCCCGTGTGGTCGGTACTGCCGAATTGATTAGTCATGACGAAACCGGGTTGCTGTTCGATTATGGCAACGTGGTGCAGCTGACCCAGCACTTAACCGCGCTGTGGCAGGATGCCGGCTTACGTCAGCGCCTGATCAATGCGGCAGCGAAACGCGTTCGTGAACAGTACGCCATTGAAACCTACATCAGCGGCGTTGAAAATATTCTGCAAAGTGTCGCTAATAAGAAACCTCATGCTTAATTTTTTAAATCCCCGTTATCGCCATATCCGGGCGAGCCATAACCTGCCTTATTCGCTAAAAGAAGTTCAGGGCTCGGTACCGGTTACCTCTGTTGTGATCCCCTGCACGGGCGCGGACTATATCGAAGAGGCGCTGCTCAGTGCCGATTTTGCGGCGCGCTTTGCCACGCAGGCAGAGGAGATTGTGATTGTTAGCGATCAGCCTGCCGACGCCTTTGGCAGCCTGCCCGCTAAAACCCGCGTGGCCACGCTGGATGTACCGCATCGCGAAGAGCACTATCGCTACAAGCAGATCTATCGCAGTCGCTTAATCAAACTGCAGGCCCCGTTGCAGGCAAAAGGCGACGGCATTCTGATGATCGATTCCGACCTCAATCTGCTAAAGATGCCGGAGATCATGATGAAACCTAGCCATCTCTACTCCAGCTTTCGTCAGGGGAAAATGATTGCCAAGCTGGCTGATGCGCCGCAGGAGGCGATTCCTGCCTACTACCCGCACAGTATCCGGCCTTATCTGGTGGATCACGTTAACGGTGCCTATCTGGCGGCGACCCGTGAGGTCTGGCAGCGTATTTCACCGCTGTGGCTGACGCTGTTCAATGACACCTGGCATCTGATGAACGACAGTCAGCCGCCGACCGATCAGCTGCCGCTCGCGGTGCTGCTGGATATGCTGGACATTAAAACCGTCAATCTGGGCGAATGGGCTAACTGGCCGGTCTCCAAGAAAATCGGCGGTCAGTCTGCGGTGATCCCGGCGGAAGTGGTCGGCGCACACGGCGGCTTTCCGCTGTCGGAATGGCAAAAATATCTGGCCGATCCGCAACAGCCGCTCCACTTTAAAGGCCAGGATTACACGCGCAAGGTGCGCTACCTGACCGACGAAGAGAAGAAGCAACGCTAATTATCCGGCCGCTGCGGCGGCCGGTGTGTTAATCCCAGCTCAGTATTACCTTTCCCGAACGTCCTGAACGCATCTCATCAAAGCCCTGCTGGAAGTCGTCAATCCCATAGCGATGCGTAATGACCGGCGTTAAGTCGAGACCGGACTGGATCAGCGCCGCCATTTTGTACCAGGTTTCAAACATCTCCCGGCCATAAATACCCTTGATAAAGAGCCCTTTGAAGATCACCTGATTCCAGTCGATAGCCATCTCACCCGGCGGAATACCCAGCAGGGCAATCCGCCCGCCGTGATTCATTACGTCGAGCAGCGCGCGAAACGCAGGAGGCGCACCGGACATCTCCAGTCCGACATCAAATCCTTCCGTCATCCCCAGCGAATGCATGACGTCGCGCAGATTTTCATGGGCCACATTGATCGCGCGGGTGACGCCCATTTTTCGCGCCAGCGCCAGTCGGTAGTCATTGATGTCGGTGATCACGACGTTACGCGCGCCGACATGGCGGCAGACCGCCGCGGCCATGATGCCGATAGGCCCCGCGCCGGAGATCAGCACATCCTCGCCAACCAGATCGAACGACAGCGCGGTATGCACGGCATTACCAAACGGGTCAAAGATCGCGGCCAGCTCATCGGAAATGTTGTCGGGAATTCTGAAGGCGTTAAAGGCCGGGATGACCAGATATTCCGCAAAACAGCCCTGACGGTTAACCCCCACGCCCATGCTGTTCCGGCACAGATGCGTTCGCCCGGCGCGGCAGTTGCGGCAATGCCCGCAGGTGATATGCCCCTCTCCCGACACCCGATCGCCAGGCGTAAAGCCCTTTACCTCCTGACCTGTTGCTACGACTTCACCCACATATTCATGACCGACGATCATCGGCACCGGAATGGTTTTGCGCGACCAGTCATCCCAGTTGTAGATGTGGACATCGGTGCCGCAGATAGCGGTTTTACGGATTTTAATCAGCAGGTCGTTGTGGCCCGGCTCAGGAACCGGCGCATCAGTCACCATCCAGATGCCCGCTTCCCTCTTCAGTTTGGCGAGTGCTTTCATAACGGACTCCTCAGGCGATGACGCCCAGCTGTTTGCCGATACGGGTAAAGGCGGCCACCGCACGTTCCAGCTGCTGCTGGGTATGTGCCGCAGAGATTTGCGTGCGAATGCGAGCCTGCCCTTTTGGCACGACCGGATAGAAGAAGCCGGTAACGTAGATGCCTTCCTGTTGCAGCAGGTGGGCAAACTGCTGAGCGACGCTGGCCTCACCCAGCATCACCGGAATAATGGCGTGATCGGCCCCGGCCAGCGTAAAACCCGCTGCGGTCATCTGCTGCCGGAAGAAACGGGCGTTATCCCGGAGACGCTGACGCAGCCCATCGCCTTCGCTGAGCAGATCCAGCACCCGCAGCGAGGCGGCCACAATCGCCGGAGCCAGCGAGTTGGAGAAGAGATAGGGACGGGAACGCTGGCGCAGCCACTCCACCACTTCCGCTTTTGCTGCGGTGTAGCCACCGGAGGCGCCGCCCAGCGCTTTGCCCAGCGTGCCGGTAATGATGTCAACCCGGCCCATCACGTCACAATATTCGTGGGTGCCACGTCCGCCATTCCCGACAACACCCACCGCGTGGGAATCATCCACCATCACCAGCGCAGAGAACTCTTCAGCCAGGTCGCAGATGGCGGGCAAATTGGCGATGACCCCATCCATGGAGAAGACGCCATCGGTGGCGATCAGGATATGGCGTGCACCTTTATCACGCGCCTGCTGCAGGCAATCCCGCAGCGCCGTCATGTCGTTGTTCGCGTAGCGGTAGCGCTGTGCTTTGCAGAGCCGGATGCCGTCGATGATGGAGGCGTGATTCAGCGCATCGGAAATAATGGCATCCTCTGCATCCAGCAGCGTTTCAAACAGGCCGCCGTTGGCGTCAAAGCAGGAGGAGTAGAGAATGGCATCTTCCATACCGAGAAACGCGGCCAGCCGCTTTTCCAGCTGCTTATGGCTGTCCTGCGTGCCACAGATAAAGCGCACCGACGCCATGCCAAAGCCATGCGTATCCATCCCCGACTTCGCGGCCTGAATCAGCGCCGGATGATTGGCCAGGCCCAGATAGTTATTGGCGCAAAAGTTAATCACTGCCGGACCGTGATCTACTGCTATCTCTGTCTGCTGGGCAGAGGTGAGGATCCGCTCCTGTTTAAACAGCCCTTCCTGACGTGCATCATCCAGTTGCTGACGAAGTTGTTGATAAAATTGCGCAGGCATCATTGCTCTCCTCAGATGGCAAAAACCTGGCATATCTTACTGAACAGGGCGCTTCTTCACGATAAAACACCCAACAGAATGTCATTTTTGCAGCATAGTTCACGCCACGAGGTGGCAGCCCTGTGGCGTTACAGAGTCATCTGGCTGTCTGCACCCTGATGAAATGTTATGATGTGAGGTATTCGTGTGTGAAACCTCCTGTTTCACCCCACAACATTGAAGGTAACAACATGATTATCGTAACTGGCGGCGCAGGAATGATTGGCAGCAACATCGTCAAAGCGCTGAACGATCGCGGTCACACCGACATTCTGGTGGTGGATAATCTGAAGGATGGCACTAAGTTTGCCAATTTAGTCGACCTGGATATCGTCGATTACATGGACAAAGAAGAGTTTCTGATGAGCGTGATCGCGGGCGACGATTTAGGCCCGATTGAAGCGGTATTCCATCAGGGTGCCTGCTCCTCCACGACCGAGTGGGATGGCAAGTACATGATGGAGAACAACTATCAGTACTCCAAAGAGCTGCTGCACTACTGCCTGGAGCGCGAGATCCCGTTCCTTTACGCCTCTTCTGCAGCGACCTACGGCGGCCGCAATGAAAACTTCATCGAAGAGCGTCAGTATGAGCAGCCGCTGAATGTGTATGGCTACTCCAAAATGCTGTTCGACCACTATGTTCGTCAGATGCTGCCGGAAGCGAACTCGCCGGTGTGTGGCTTCCGCTACTTCAACGTCTATGGGCCGCGTGAAGGCCACAAAGGCAGCATGGCAAGCGTGGCGTTCCATCTGAACACCCAGATCAGCAACGATGAAAATCCAAAACTGTTTGAAGGCAGTGACGGCTTCAAACGCGATTTCATCCACGTTGATGATGTGGCAGCCGTAAACCTGTGGTGCTGGGAAAACGGCGTCTCCGGGATCTACAACTGTGGCACAGGCCGCGCCGAATCGTTCCAGGAAGTGGCCGACGCCGTGCTGAAGTTTCATCAGAAAGGGCAGATTGAGTACATCCCGTTCCCGGAAAAACTCAAAGGCCGTTATCAGGCTTACACCCAGGCCGATCTCACGAAGCTGCGTGCCGCGGGCTATGACAAGCCGTTTAAAACGGTGGCGCAGGGCGTCGCTGACTATATGGTCTGGCTGAATCGCAACGCATAAAGGAAGCTGCTCCGGCGATGAAAATTCTGGTAATCGGCCCGTCGTGGGTCGGCGATATGATGATGTCGCAAAGTCTCTATCGCACCCTCAAGGCCGAACATCCCGATGCGGTGATAGACGTGATGGCACCGGCATGGTGCCGTCCCCTGCTGTCACGCATGCCGGAGGTCAGTCAGGCGCTGGCCATGCCCCTGGGCCATGGCGCGCTGGAACTCGGCGAGCGTCGCCGGCTGGGCAAGGCACTGCGCGACAGCCATTATGACCGGGCCTACGTGCTGCCTAACTCCTTTAAGTCGGCGCTGGTTCCCTTCTTTGCCGGCATACCACGTCGCGTCGGCTGGCGGGGGGAGATGCGCTATGGCCTGCTGAACGATCTGCGGGTGCTGGATAAAGCCGCGTTCCCGCTGATGGTTGAGCGCTACGTGGCGCTGGGCTACGACACGCCTGTCGCCTCGGCGGCGCAGCTGCCGCAGCCGCTCCTGTGGCCCAAGTTGCAGGTTGAAGAGCGGGAGATGCGGGAAACGGCCGCACAGTTTCAGCTCACCGCAACGCGTCCGATCATCGGTTTTTGTCCGGGCGCGGAATTTGGCCCGGCCAAACGCTGGCCGCACTATCACTACGCCGCCCTGGCCCGCCAGCTGATCGCCGAAGGCTTTCAGATCCTGCTGTTTGGCTCCGCCAAAGATCGCCCGACCGGTGAAGAGATCATCGCGGCACTGCCGGAAGAGAGTCGCAGTCACTGCCGCAATCTGGCGGGTGAAACCCAGCTGGAGCAGGCGGTCATCCTGCTGGCGCAATGCCGCGCCGTGGTCAGTAACGACTCCGGCCTGATGCACATCGCCGCCGCGCTGGATCGTCCGCTGGTGGCACTCTATGGACCCAGCAGCCCTGACTTTACGCCACCGCTGGCCCGCCAGGCGCGCATTATTCGCCTGATTAGCGGCTATCACAAAGTACGTAAGGGCGATGCCGAACAGGGGTATCACCAGAGCCTGATTGATATTCAGCCTGAGCGCGTTCTTCAGACGCTGAATGAACTCCTTGCGCCGCAGGAGGTGCCATGCACGTCCTGATTGTTAAAACGTCCTCAATGGGGGATGTGCTGCATTCGCTGCCGGCTCTGACCGATGCGATGCATGCCATTCCCGGCATCCGTTTTGACTGGGTAGTGGAAGAGAATTTCGCCCAGATCCCTGGCTGGCACCCTGCCGTGGATCAGGTGTTACCGGTCGCGATTCGCCGCTGGCGCAAACACTGGTTTGGCAGTCAGCAGCGTGAAGAGCGCGTGCAGTTTAAGCGCGCGTTACAGTCGCGCGAGTACGATATCGTGATTGATGCTCAGGGGCTGATCAAAAGCGCCGCGCTGGTGACCCGCTTATCCAAAGGGGTAAAGCACGGGCAGGATAGCCGCAGCGCGCGTGAACCTTTTGCCAGCTGGTGGTATGACGTCCGCCATGAGATCAGTAAACGCCAGCACGCCGTTGAGCGGACGCGCGAGCTGTTCGCCAAAAGCCTGGGCTATGAAAAGCCGCAAACCCAGGGTGACTACGCGATTGCCGGGCATTTTCTGCATCATCTGCCCGCGGATGCGCATCACTATCTGGTCTTTCTGCATGCCACAACGCGTGACAACAAGCACTGGCCGGAATCCCACTGGCGACAGCTGATTGAGCAGATGCAGCCCAGCGGATTGCGGGTGAAGCTGCCCTGGGGGGCCGAGCATGAGCATCAGCGTGCGCTGCGCCTGGCTGAAGGTTTTGAGCATGTCGAGGTGCTGCCTAAGCTGACGCTGGAAGCGATCGCCCGACAGCTGGCAGGCGCGCGGGCGGTGGTCTCTGTGGATACCGGATTAAGCCATCTGACCGCCGCACTGGATCGTCCTAATCTCACGCTGTATGGCCCGACCGATCCGGGTCTGATTGGCGGCTACGGGCAGAACCAACAGGCGCTGAGCGCCCCGAATCACAATCTGGCGGAGCTGACGGCTGACGCCGTGGCAGAGAAACTGCAGGCCGTTATCGGGAAAAATGCGCCATGAACTATGTGCTGATCTATCTGCTGCTGCTGCCTTTCCGCACCCTGATGCGGCTCTTTTACCGGCCCACCGGCCGCAGTCTGGTGATTCAAACGGCGAAGATCGGGGATTTTATTAACATCACCCCGATGCTGCGCGCCCTGGGTCAGTCTGAACTGCTGATCAGCAAATCGGTAGAGCCGCTGGCGCGTCACGATGACACGGTCAGCCGCTATTTTCTGATTGAAGAGGCAAAGCGCAGCTTTTTTGCCAAAATCAGACTCGCCTTCACGCTGATGAACCGTTATGACCATGTTTATCTGGTTCAGCCCAACAGCGTTAACCTCTTTTTCGCGGCGCTGTGCAATGCACCGAACAAACAGTTTCTGCGCACCTATGTGCGTAAATCCTATCATGCGATCTTCTATCGCAGCGCCAGCGGCATCGTCGACCACGCGAAAACGGATTTGACGCTCGACAGCTATCTGAAGCTGATTGATCGGGACTACCGCTACACCGATTTTCCCAAGCACGCCACGTCACCACTCTGGCAGCCGCCTGCGCCTCCTGCCGCGCTGCTGCATCCGCGCAGCGGGATTAAGATCGGCATCAGCATTTCTGCCGGGAATCGGGCTAAAACCATTCCTGCCGCCATCTGGCAGCAGCTGATGGCGTCGCTGGCTGAGCTGCCCTGCACCTTTTATGTCTTTGGTCCACCAGCCGAGCAGCCGTGGCTGGATGAATTACTGAGTCTGACCGGCCCGCAGGAGAATATTGTCAGCCTGATTGGCGCGCTGAAGCTGGAAGAGGTGCCATGGGCCATCTCGCAGATGGATTTTTATATTTCATCGGATTCCGGTAATGCTTATATTGCTGACGCCCGACAGATACCGGTCATTATGCTCTATGGCCCCTGTGAGATCAGGGAACAGCGCCCGGTTAATAATGTCCTGTTTATCGGACCAGACAATATCGCCGCATCGACCTTTGTTTTTGCCACGCGATTTAAGTTTGATCAGCCTGCTGAAAAATTATTCGGGCTGGATGCCGACAAACTGACTAGAATACAAACGTTTATTACTCATAATCTGGAATAGTGAAGCGTAATGGCAATTACCCCTCTTGCTGATGCCGTTCAGCAAAGTCAGCTGCTGGTCAACACGCTTGCGGATGCGGATGATAATCCGGTTCACGTTGCGTTTGGCATCAACCACGCTTACGCGCGTGGTCTGGGTATTACGTTGTTTTCACTTCTCAGCCATCACCCCGACACCGCTTTCCACGCCCATATTTTCTCTGACTCGCTGCAGGAAGAGGATGTGGAAAAGCTGCGCTCAATGGCGTCGGGCCATCGTCTGGCCATCACCCTGCATATTTTTAACAGTGCCTGGGTCGATCAGTTGCCGGCGGTCGGGCGCTATCCCAAAAGTATCCATTACCGCTTTCTGATCCCTGAAACGGTGGCGCGCTACAGCGATCGGGTAATCTACATCGATGCGGACACGCTGGTCGTCGGCGATTACTCCCCCCTGTTCACGCTGGATATCACGGACTACACGCTGGCAGCCTGCAACGATACCCCGCGTGCGCGTCATAACCAGTGCGCGCGACTCGGGCTGCAGCGCCATGACTATTTCAACTCCGGCTTTATGCTGATCAATATTCCACGCTGGCTCGCCAGGCAGACTACCGCGCGGATTACTGAGGTTCTGGTGACCCGGGGCGCAGCCTTCGGTTTTCCTGACCAGGATGCGCTGAATATTGTGCTGGAGGATGAGGTGCTGATCCTGCCGGATCGCTACAACTATATCTACGACATCATCGCGAACAAGGTCTGGGACCACTCCCGCGTACCCGCTGACACCGTGATGATTCACTACACCGGTAAGTGTAAGCCCTGGCATGCCTGGGCCGGCAGCGACCTGTCCCTGCTCTACTACAGCTATTACCAGCGCTCGCCCTGGGCTTCTCAGCCGCTTGATTTACCCAGACATTATAAAGAGATGAAGCGCTTTGCCCGTATCAAGTGGCATCAGAAGCAGTATGCAGAAAGCGTGAGCTGGATGATGCATTACGTCAGGCTCAAATTTTTTTAGTCAGCGCTCTCCACCTGTCAAACCGCTCCGGGCGCGGTGACTGCCGCGCCATCTTTTCCCTCTGACCCCACCGCTGTCTGCCAGATCCTTTTGAAAATGCTGCTGATAAACCCCAGGCACACTATGCTGTTTACCGGCGCGGCCGCGTTGCGTAAAAAAGAGGCAGATAGTGCATTATTACGCGCGCGCGTGGTTTTTCGTGAAGCAGGGAGGCGACACCGTTTTATAATCGTGGATTAATGTATGCCATTCTGCTGATTTGGAAATGATTTATGACGAGGCAACGCCCTTTGACAGTGAACAGAATGCTGGTGCAGATATTGTCATGAGTACTTCTCCTCTGCTGAGTATCATTACCCCGATGTACAATGCGGGCAGCATGTTTGATGAGTTCATGCAGGCACTGCTGGCGCAGACGCTGACCTCGCTGGAGATCATCATCGTCGATGATGGTTCTACTGACGGCTCAGGCGAGCGCGCTGACCACTATGCAGAACATCACTCCCACATTCGCGTGATTCATCAGGAAAATGGCGGCGTGTCGCGCGCCCGTAACGCCGGGCTGGCGATAGCGCGCGGCAAATATGTCACCTTTCCGGATGCGGATGACACCATGCAGCCCGGGATGTACCAGACGCTGGTGACGCTGGCGGAAACGGACAATCTGGATGCGGCACAGTGCAACGCCGAATGGTTTTTCAAACACAGCCAGCGGGTAAAACCCCTGATACCACTGGATCGCCTGCGCAGCACGCCGGTGCTAAGCGGCGCTGACTGGCTCAATACCGCGCTGAAAACCCGCCGCTATATGCATGTGGTCTGGCTGGGCATCTACCGCCGGTCGCTAATCGAGCAGCACCAGTTGCAGTTCGAGCCGGGCCTGCATCATCAGGATATTCCTTGGACCACCGAGTTTATGCTGCTGGCAAAACGCGTGCGTTACACCGATGCGGTGCTCTACCGCTACTATATGCATGACGCGTCAATCAGTAACCGCAAACGCACCGGCGAGCGCAACGTCGAATATCAGCGCCACTACCTGAAGATTGCGCGGCTGCTGGAAGAGATTAATATCCGCTATCGTGACCGCGTGCGGATCTACCCGTCGTTTCACGCTCAGGTGACGCATGAAGCGCTCAGTGTCTGCCATAGCGTGAGACGTGAGCCTGATGCCCGCGCACGCCAGGCGATCATCGCCGATCTGTTCGCGACCCGGACACACCGGCGCATGTTACGCAACGCCCGCGGCATTAAGCAGTGGTATCAGTTGCTGCTGTGGCTGGGACGGCTCTATCGCTGGCGCGATAAATAACCCCTGAGGCTGGCTTTATCCTAAAAAGCGTTTGCCCTACAATCGGTTCACTGAAATCTGAGAACCTTTGTTTATGGCCAGCCTGACTCCAGCAAACATCTCTCCAAAACGTATTTTACTGATTAAGCTGCGCCATCATGGCGACATGCTGCTCACCACGCCCGCCATCAATGCGCTGCATGCGCGTTATCCGCAGGCCAGTATCGACGTGTTGCTCTATCAGGAGACACGCCCGATGCTGGAAGCGCATCCGGCTATCCGCCATCTGCACGTCATCGACCGGAAATGGAAGCAGGAGGGCACCTGGCGCAAGCTGGGCCATGAACGGGCATTAATCCGTGCCGTCCGTGACGCCCATTATGACCTGGTGATTAATCTGGCAGACCAGTGGCGTGCGGCGCTGATCACCCGGCTCTCCGCTGCGCCGGTGCGCATTGGTTTCGCCTTTAAAAAACGCGATAACGTCCTGTGGCGATGGTGTCACAACCGGCTGGTCCCGACGCATAATCACAGCAGACTGCATACCGTTGAGCAGAACATGTCCGCGCTGGCCCCGCTCGGTATCAGCAGCGACAATGCGCGCGTTTCGATGCACTACAGTGACGCTGACCAGCAGATCGTGCTGACCCGCCTGTCAGAACATCAGGTGACCACCCCCTATATCGTGGTTCAGCCTACCTCACGCTGGGGCTTTAAATGCTGGGAAGAGGAGAGCGTGGCCGCCACGGTCGATGAGCTGGCACGGGCTGGACGGAAGGTGGTGCTGACCGCCGGGCCGGACAAACAGGAGCTGGCGATGATCAACCGCATCCGCGCGCTGTGCGCCTCGCCGGATGTCGTGTCGCTGGCGGGTCAGTTTACGCTGCCGCAGCTGGCGGCGCTTATCGATCACGCCACGCTGTTTATCGGGGTCGATTCTGCGCCGATGCACATGGCGGCGGCGCTGGAAACGCCCTGTATCGCCCTGTTTGGCCCGACCAAGCTGCAGCACTGGCGGCCATGGGGGAACAACAACCATGTCATCTGGGCGGGGGATTATGGTCCACTGCCCTCACCCGATTCTATCGACACCCGAACGGATCAGCGTTATCTGTCAGCCATTCCGGTGAAGGATGTGGTCGCGGCGGCGAGGAGCTTCCTGAATGAGTGAGTTAAGGCTGGCGATTGTCCGGCAGAAATACCGGCCGGATGGCGGTGCTGAGCGTTTTATCTCCCGTGCGCTGGAAGCCCTGGGCAGCGAACAGCTCGATCTCAACATCATTACCCGCAGCTGGCAGGGCACGCCCAATCCGGACTGGCATCTCCATATCTGTAATCCTGCAAAGCTGGGCAGGGTTTCCCGCGAGCGCGGCTTTGCCCGTGCCGCACGCGCCTGCTGGGAGCGTGAAAAATTCGATATTGTGCAGAGTCATGAACGCATCGCTGGCTGTGACATCTTTCGCGCGGGTGATGGCGTGCATCGCGTCTGGCTGGAGCAGCGCGCCCGCATCGTCTCACCGTGGCAACGACTGAGCGCAACCCTCAGTCCCTATCATCGCTACGTTCTGCAGGCGGAAGCGGAGATGTTTGATTCGCCGACGCTGAAAGCGGTGATCTGCAATTCAGAGATGGTTAAGCGCGATATCCTGCGCTGTTTCTCACTCGACGCCGGAAAAATTCACGTCATCCATAACGCTATTGATGCCCGTCGTTTTCAGCCTGCCACGGAAGCGACCCGCCATGCGACCCGCCATCAGCTGGGGCTGCCGGATGCGGCCACCGTACTGATTTACGTCGGCTCCGGCTTTGAGCGCAAAGGGCTGAAAGCGGCAATTCAGGCGCTGGCAGCCAGTGACCGTTACCTGATTGTGGTGGGTCAGGATAAACAGCTGCAGCGTTATCAGCAGCTGGCTAACCAGCTGAACTGCCTGGATCGCCTGCGCTTTGTTGGCGTACAGCAGGATGTGCAGCCGTTTTATCACGCGGCGGACGGCCTGCTGCTGCCCACGCTCTACGATCCTTTTCCTAACGTGGTGCTGGAGGCGATGGCCTGCGGCCTGCCGGTTATTACCAGCACCGGCTGCGGGGGTGCTGAGTTTATTACCGCCGGTCAGGAGGGCTTCGTCTGTGATGCGCTGGATATCAACGGATTAAATCAGGCCGTTTGCGCCATTCCGCTGCTGACGGAAGATTCACGCATGGGTGATGCGGCCCGGCGTAAAGTTGAACCCTATGGCCCGCAACGGCTGGCACAGGCGCTGACTTCGCTTTATCAACAGGTATTGAGTACCAACTGACAATCCGGGATGAGTGCATGCGGGGTTTCTGATAACATGCCGCCATCTGATTTTAACCTGTTTTTAGACGCGAACCTGCTGTAACGGTAACTATGACGACCATTTACACCGCATTGCTCTACTTTATTCAGCCACTGATTTGGCTGCGCCTGTGGCTGCGCGGTCGTAAAGCACCGGCGTATCGCAAACGCTGGGCGGAGCGCTATGGCTATTGCGTTGGCAAAGTGAAGCCCGACGGCATTGTGCTGCATTCGGTTTCCGTGGGGGAAACCCTGGCCGCGGTGCCGCTGGTGCGCGCGCTGCGTCATCGTTACCCGACCCTGCCGATTACCGTCACGACCATGACGCCAACCGGCTCTGAGCGTGCACAGTCAGCCTTTGGCAAAGATGTGCACCATGTCTATCTGCCTTACGATCTGCCCGGATCGATTAATCGTTTTCTGGACACGGTCAACCCCCGGCTGGTGATCATCATGGAAACCGAGCTGTGGCCGAACATCATCCGCATTCTGCATCAGCGTAACATTCCGCTGGTGATCGCCAACGCGCGTCTCTCAGCCCGATCCGCCAAAGGCTATCGCAAGCTGGGTAAATTCATGCGCAGGCTGTTGCAGAGCATCACGCTGATAGCAGCGCAGAATAGTGAAGATGGCGACCGCTTCCTGGAGCTGGGCCTGAAACGCTCTCAGCTGGCGATCACCGGCAGCCTGAAGTTTGATATTTCTGTCACGCCAGAACTGGCCGCCAGAGCCGTCACGCTGCGTCGCCAGTGGGCGCCACGCCGTCCGGTCTGGATTGCCACCAGCACCCACGAAGGCGAAGAGGCCATTGTGCTGGATGCCCACCGCCGCCTGCTGCAGACATTCCCTGATCTGCTGCTGATTCTGGTTCCGCGTCATCCTGAGCGCTTTAACGATGCGCGTGAACTGACCCAGTCGCGCGGCTTCAGCTTTATTCTGCGCAGCAGCGGCGAGATCCCCTCGGGCTCCACCCAGGTGGTCATCGGCGACTCGATGGGTGAACTGATGCTGCTTTACGGCATTGCCGATCTGGCGTTTGTCGGCGGCAGCCTGGTGGAGCGCGGCGGACACAATCCGCTGGAGCCTGCAGCGCACGCGATTCCGGTCCTGATGGGGCCACATATCTGGAACTTCAAAGATATCTGCGGCAAATTGCAGGAAGGCCAGGGACTGATTACTGTCACCGACGTGTTCTCGCTGGAAAAAGAGGTCACCAACCTGTTGCAGGATGATGACTATCGTCGTTATTACGGCCGTCATGCCGTGGACGTGCTGCACCAGAACCAGGGTGCGTTACAGCGTCTGCTCCAGTTACTTGAACCGCATTTACCTCCACGGGCTCACTGATGTCAGCACGCCAGCGTCTTTCAGTCGTTATGATCGCCAAAAATGAAGCGGAACTGCTGCCAGACTGTCTGGCTTCAGTCAGCTGGGCGGATGAGATTATCGTGCTGGATTCAGGCAGTGACGATAACAGTGCCGATATTGCCACGCAGGCTGGCGCGAAGGTCTACCACAGCGATGACTGGCAGGGGTATGGCATCCAGCGCCAGCGCGCGCAGCACTATGCCACCGGCGATATGATTCTGATGATCGATGCCGATGAGCGCGTCACACCGGAACTGCGCGCGGCGATTGAGCAGGTGCTTATCGCGCCGCCGGGCCGCACGATTTACAGCCTGGGCCGCAGCAATCTGTTTCTGGGGCGCTTTATGCGCCACAGCGGCTGGTACCCTGACCGCGTGATGCGGCTCTATCCGCGCACCTTCCGCTACAATGATAATCTGGTGCATGAATCGCTGCAGCGTGACGGCGCACCGGTGGTGGCGTTACCCGGCGATTTACAGCATCTGACCTGCCGCGATCTGATCGTTTTTCAGCGTAAGCAACTGGCCTATGCCGAAGCCTGGGCCACGGAACGCCACCAGCGTGGTAAGCGTTGCGGTCTGTTCTCCCTGTTCGGTCATACGCTGGGCGCGTTTGTGAAAACGCTGCTGCTGCGCGCCGGTTTTCTCGACGGAAAGCAGGGCTGGATACTGGCGGTGGTCAACGCACAATATACCTTTAACAAATATGCCGCCCTCTGGGCGCTGAATCAGGCTGCGAAAAAAGGGCAGGTATGAGCACGAAAGCCATCTATCCCGGAACATTTGATCCTGTCACCCTTGGCCATCTCGACATCGTGACGCGGGCCGCACAGATGTTTGATCAGGTTATTCTGGCCGTTGCCGCCAGCCCCAGTAAAAAGCCGCTGTTCAGTCTGGAGGAGCGCGTGGCGCTGGCGAGTGAAATGGTGGCCCATCTGCCCAACGTTAAGGTGGTGGGATTCAGCGACCTGATGGCCAATTTTGCGCGAGACCAGCAGGCGAATGTGCTGGTGCGCGGATTGCGTGCGGTGTCAGACTTTGAGTATGAAATGCAGCTGGCGCAGATGAATCGTCACCTGCTGCCGACGCTGGAGAGCGTTTTCCTGATGCCGTCTGAGGGCTTCTCGTTTATCTCCTCTTCGCTGGTCAAAGAGGTGGCGCGTCACGGTGGTGATGTCTCCGCCTTCCTGTCCGCGCCCGTCCATCAGGCGTTGCTGGCTAAGCTGGCTTAGTGCTGGCAGCGGGGGCACCAGTAGGTGCTGCGCTGCCCATGCCTGCCGCTGATAATGGGTGTCCCACAGGCCCGGCAGGGTTCACCTGCCCGGCCATAGACCTGCAGCTGCTGCGCAAAATAGCCCGGTTTACCGTCGCTCTGTAAGAAGTCCCGCAGCGTGGTTCCGCCCTGCTCAATGGAACGTAACAGCACCGCCTTGATGGTATTGACCAGCAGCTCTGCTTCCGCCTGCGACAGACTGCCGGCGGCACGATCGGGCAGGATCCCGGCGGTAAAGAGTGACTCGCTGGCGTAGATGTTGCCCACCCCCACCACGACTTTGTTATCCATCAGCCACTGCTTAATCACCGTTCGCTTGCCGCGTGACTTCTCAAACAGGTAAGCCGCGTCAAACTGGTCGCTCAGTGGCTCCGGTCCCAGATGCGCCAGCACGCTGCTGCCTGCCAGTTCGCTGCTCCAGAGCCAGGCACCAAAACGCCGCGGATCGGTGTAGCGCAGCACTTTGCCGTTGCTCATCACCAAATCAACATGGTCATGCTTCTCCGCAGGCCGCTCTTCCGGCAGCACGCGCAGGCTGCCGGACATGCCCAGGTGGATAATGATCCAGCCATGCGGCAGCTCCAGCAGCAGATATTTCGCCCGGCGCTGCACGCTGAGCACCGGCTGATCGCTTAGCGCATGGATCTCCTGTGAAACAGGCCAGCGCAGACGGGAATTACGCACCACGGCGTGAAGGATGGTTTCACCCACCAAATGCGGCTCGATACCGCGCCGGCTGGTTTCAACCTCTGGCAACTCTGGCATACCCTCTCCTCAGCGTTTTACACAAACAAAAAACCCGGCCGGAGCCGGGTTTTTAGCAGAACACTAAAATTACTTAATTTTAGCTTCTTTGTAGATCACATGCTGACGTACAACCGGATCGAACTTTTTCAGTTCCAGCTTCTCTGGTTTAGTACGTTTGTTCTTCGTGGTGGTATAGAAGTGACCTGTACCAGCAGAGGAAACCAGCTTGATCTTCTCACGAATACCTTTAGCCATGATTCAGTTCCTTAGTACTCTTAGTACTTCTCACCACGGGCACGCATGTCGGCTAACACCGTATCAATGCCCTTTTTATCAATAATACGCATACCTTTTACAGATACACGCAGAGTAACGAAGCGCTTCTCGCTCTCAACCCAAAAACGGTGTGAGTGCAGGTTCGGAAGGAAACGGCGTTTCGTCGCGTTCATTGCGTGGGAACGGTTGTTACCGGTCACCGGACGCTTTCCAGTTACCTGGCAGACTCGTGACATGTCTATTCTCCAAAAATCAAATCAGCTCGAGCTTTAAAAATTAGGTTTTGGCCGCCTCGTCAGGCTTGCAGCCCGCCAGGCGAGTTCCATGGAACCCGCTAAGCTGGCCTAACCGCCAAACCCGAGATTCTCAAAGGTGGCGTAGTATACGCCGCTCAGCCCAAGTGCTCAAGTCCCGAACAGATAAAGATCCCGAATGATCGGGCAAAAAGCCGCCACCTGGCGCGAATTTTCCCGCTATCAGAGCCATCCCCGCTCAGCAAAGGAGACATATTCGCCATGACCTATCACCAGATGATCGAGCAGGCGGATGTCGAGAAGCTGGCAGGCTTCGCTGACTTTATGGGTTACCTGGCGGTCAGCCCGGCTCGGTTCTACCATGCCCGACGGATGATTATGCGCCAGAATCAGCGCGGCGGCGTTGAGCTTCAGCGCCTCCCGGACGATCTCGCGTGGGTGCACTTCCACACTGTTAATCGACCCCGAGAACATTTTTTGTGCCCGCAGCACCCGGTGCTGATTATCCAGAAAGAGCGCCATAAAGATCTCGCGCTCCTGATGGGCTAATAAACTTTGCAGATACTGGCGGGTGATCTGGGGATTTTCCATGACGCTTTCGCGCGCCAGCTTGCTGGCGAAGAAACGCTTCGCCAGTTCGGCAATCGCGTGCAGCTGGGCCAGTTTGGCATCACCAACGCCTTTTATGTTACTGAAAGCCGCCTTGCCCGATGTCATCAGCTGATAAAGTGAGCCAAACTCCTGCAGCATCTGTCCGGCCAGCTCAATGACGTTCTGCCCGGGCGAGCCGGTGCGGAGAAAAATGGCCAGCAGTTCGGTATCGCTGAGGGCATGCGCGCCCAGCTTCTGCAGTTTTTCCCGTGGTCCACTGTTTTTCATGTCTGCTCTCCCTGAGATCAACCTCAGCATGACCCAGCCATGCCCGGGGTGCCATCAGCGCAGCCACAATCTTCGAGGCGGTTCGCAAACGCAGTCCGTGAAAAGGCGCATCCGCACTTTTGTGATAAAGTCCGTGCATTCGCCGCCCCGTGCGGCAGAGAGCTTAGTGAGGCCAACATCATGATGGGATTAGCCGGCAAAAAAATTCTTCTTGGCGTAAGCGGCGGCATTGCTGCTTATAAAACTCCGGAGCTGGTGCGCCGCCTGCGCGATCGCGGTGCCGATGTCCGCGTCATGATGACGCAGGGCGCGAAGGCGTTTATTACGCCGCTCAGCTTACAGGCCGTCTCCGGCTATCCGGTGTTTGACGATCTGCTCGACCCGGCGGCGGAAGCCGCGATGGGTCATATTGAGCTGGCAAAGTGGGCCGACCTGATTGTACTGGCACCGGCGACGGCTGATCTGATAGCCCGTATTACCGCCGGTATGGCAAACGATCTGGTGACCACCGCCGTGTTAGCGACCGCCTCGCCCGTGGCCGTGGTGCCCGCCATGAACCAGCAGATGTATCGCGCGGCGGTGACGCAGCACAACCTGGAGCAGTTACAGGCGCGTGGCGTGCTGATCTGGGGACCGGACAGCGGCAGCCAGGCCTGCGGCGATGTCGGCCCCGGCCGGATGCTCGATCCGCTGGCGATTGTTGACCATGCGGTCACGTGGGCCACCCCCGTCAACGATCTGCAACATCTCAACATTATGATTACCGCCGGTCCGACCCGTGAGGCGCTGGACCCGGTGCGCTACATCACCAACCACAGCTCCGGAAAAATGGGGTTTGCGATTGCCGCCGCCGCCGCCCGACGCGGCGCAACGGTCACGCTAGTCAGCGGCCCGGTCACGTTGTCTGCCCCTGCCGGCGTGCGGCGCATTGATGTCACCAGCGCGCTGGAGATGCAGGCTGCCGTGATGGGTGAGATAGATAAACAACATATTTTCATTGCAAGCGCAGCCGTGGCAGACTACCGGGCAGCCGATATTGCGGCCGATAAAATCAAGAAACAGGGCGGCGATGATACCGTCACGCTGAACCTGATAAAGAATCCCGACATTGTTGCCGGCGTCGCCGCACTTCAGGAAAACCGGCCATTCGTCGTTGGATTTGCTGCTGAAACACAGAATGTGGAAGAATACGCCCGGCAAAAACGGGTGCGCAAGAATCTGGATCTGATCTGCGCTAACAACGTCGCTCAAACCGGACAGGGGTTTAATAGCGACACCAATGCTCTTCACCTTTTTTGGCAGGATGGAGAAAAGCGCTTACCGCTCAGCGATAAGTCTCTCCTTGGCCAACAATTAATAGACGAGATTGTCAGCCGTTATGATGAAAAAAATAGACGTTAAAATCCTCGATGCGCGCGTCGGCAAAGAATTTCCGCTGCCGACCTACGCCACGTCAGGTTCCGCTGGGTTAGATTTACGCGCCTGTATTGATGATGTTCTCGACATCGCACCGGGCACCACGACGCTGGTTCCGACCGGTCTGGCGATTCATATTGCCGATCCCGATCTGGCTGCGGTCATCCTGCCGCGCTCCGGCCTTGGCCATAAGCATGGCATCGTGCTGGGCAACCTGGTCGGTCTGATTGACTCCGACTATCAGGGACAGCTGATGGTTTCCGTCTGGAACCGCGGTCAGGAAAGCTTCCCACTGCAGCCTGGCGACCGCATGGCGCAACTGGTCTTCGTTCCGGTAGTGCAGGCGGAATTTAATCTGGTAGAAGAGTTTGACGCCAGCCTGCGCGGCGAAGGCGGCTTCGGCCACTCAGGCCGCCAGTAACCCGTATTACCGACTTTCACTTACGCCCGTTATTTTTCCTCATCGCCATGAGACGCGTTCTTGTGGCAGATGCGTAGGTGTTGCCTGTTTCAGGTGAATTTCAGGGGTTTTTAAGGTCATGGCAGAAAAAAAAGTCGTGAAGCGAAATCGTCGTGAAGAGATTTTGCAGGCGCTGGCGCAGATGCTGCAGTCCGGTGATGGCAGTCAGCGTATTACCACAGCCAAACTGGCAGCCAACGTAGGCGTATCCGAAGCGGCGCTCTATCGTCACTTTCCCAGCAAAACACGGATGTTCGACAGTCTGATCGAGTTTATCGAAGACAGTCTCATTACCCGCATCAATCTGATCCTCAAAGATGAAAAAGAGACCATGACGCGACTGCGTCTGATCGTGCAATTGATTCTGGGTTTTGGTGAGCGTAATCCGGGACTGACGCGCATTCTGACCGGTCATGCGCTGATGTTTGAGCAGGACCGGCTGCAGGAACGCATCAACCAGCTGTTTGAGCGGATTGAAGTGCAGCTGCGACAGGTCATGCGTGAGCGTAAAATGCGTGAGGGTGAAGCCTTTCAGGCTGATGAAGCACTGCTGGCGAGTCAGCTGCTGGCCTTCTGTGAAGGCTTACTGTCGCGCTATGTCCGCTCGGAGTTTCGCTTCAGTCCTACCGCAGACTTCGATAGCCGCTGGCCACTTATCGCGGCCCAGTTGGTCTGAGCAAAGGCGGGCATCACGCCCGCCCGTGTTAAATCCCGTACGCCTGCTGATAGGCACGCACCTGAGCCAGGTGATCGGCCATCTCCGGCTTCTCTTCCAGCCACGTAATCAGGTCTGCCAGCGTAATAATCGCCGTCACCTTACAGCCATAATCACGTTCCACTTCCTGAATGGCTGACATGTCACCGCGGCCACGCTCCTGACGATCAAGCGAAACCAGCACGCCCGCCAGCGTAGCGTTGTGCGCGCCAATGATATCCATCGACTCACGAATCGCCGTACCTGCGGTGATCACGTCATCAACCAGCATCACTTTGCCCTGCAGCGGGCTGCCCACCAGCAGGCCGCCTTCGCCGTGATCTTTGGCTTCTTTGCGGTTGAAGCAGTAAGGCACGTCGCGGTCATGATGATCGGCCAGCGCCACCGCGGTGGTGGTCGCAATCGGAATACCTTTGTAGGCCGGGCCAAAGAGCAGATCGAAATCGACAGCGCCATCCACCAGCGCCTGCGCGTAGAAGCGTCCCAGCAGCGCTAAATCCCGTCCGCTGTTAAACAGACCGGCGTTAAAGAAATAGGGACTTTTACGTCCGGACTTTAAAGTGAACTCACCGAACTTCAGCACCTGTTTGTTCAGGGCGAATTCAATAAACTGACGCTGCCAGGCTTTCATTTCTCACTCCTCAAATAAAGAAAAGGCGACTCTGTGGTCGCCTGTTACATCAACTGTTCAGTGCCGCTTTCTGCGCCTGAATTAACTCCTCAATTCCGCCGCGTGCCAGCGCCAGTAGTGCCAGCAGTTCTTCATGGCTGAACGGCTCGCCTTCGGCGGTGCCCTGAACCTCAATCATGCGGCCATCTTCCATCATCACGACGTTCATGTCGGTTTCTGCGGCTGAATCTTCCACATACTCCAGATCGCACAGCGCTTCGCCCGCCACGATCCCTACGGAAATAGCGGCGACCATGCCTTTCATCGGATTGGCTTTCAGCTTGCCGCTGGCGACCAGTTTGTTCAGCGCGTCGGCCAGCGCCACACAGGCGCCGGTGATGGACGCGGTGCGGGTGCCGCCATCGGCCTGGATCACGTCACAGTCGAGTGTAATCGTGAATTCTCCCAGCGCTTTCAGATCGACGGCGGCGCGCAGTGAGCGGGCAATCAGACGCTGAATTTCCAGCGTGCGGCCACCCTGCTTGCCTTTTGCGGCCTCACGCGCCATGCGGCTGTGGGTCGAACGCGGCAGCATGCCATATTCAGCTGTTATCCAGCCCTGGCCCTGCCCTTTAAGGAAACGCGGAACCCCTTCGTCTACGGAGGCAGTGCAAAGCACTTTCGTTTCGCCGAACTCCACCAGAACGGAACCCTCTGCGTGTTTGGTGTAATTGCGGGTCAATGTGACTGGACGCACCTGCTGTGCGCGACGGCCTGCTGGACGCATGGGTTATCTCCGGCTTGCTAATGATTGGCTGCGCATTATACGGACTTCCATGCCCGCTGTCTCTTGCGCTGGTCGGGCGCAGGCTCCAGATGAAATTCCGCGCCAGCTGTGGCTAAATGCGCGTTCCTTTCACTCTGATTAAAAAGACATATGGCCGCCATTCTTCATTTCCTGCTGGCGCTGGTGGTGATTTTCGCCCTTGCGCTGCTGGTCAGTCATGATCGTAAACAGATTCGCCTGCGCTTTATTATTCAACTGATTGTGGTGGAAGCCGCGCTGGGTTGGTTCTTCCTTCACTCTGCCGGAGGGCTGGCGCTGGTCAGTTCGTTCGCCGGCTTCTTTGAGACATTGCTGGGCTTCGCTGCACAGGGCACGGAGTTCGTGTTTGGCGGCATGAGTAAACAGGGGCTGGCCTTTATTTTCCTCGGCGTGCTCTGCCCGATTGTCTTTATTTCCGCGCTGATCGGCATATTGCAGCACTGGCGTATCCTGCCGCTGCTGATCCGTATTTTCGGGACGCTGCTGTCGAAAATTAACGGTATGGGCAAGCTGGAATCGTTCAATGCCGTCAGCACGCTGATTCTCGGTCAGTCGGAAAACTTTATCGCCTACAAAGGGATCCTCGGTGATATCCCGCCGCGCCGGATGTACACCATGGCGGCGACCGCGATGTCTACCGTGTCGCTGTCGATTGTCGGCGCCTACATGTCGATGATCGAAGCAAAGTATGTGGTTGCCGCACTGCTGCTTAACATGTTCAGCACCTTTATCATCCTGTCGATCATCAACCCGATGAAACAGCAGGATGAGCAGCCTATCGCCCTGGAAAAACTGCATGAAGATCAGAGCTTCTTTGAGATGCTCGGCGAGTACATCCTGGCGGGTTTCAAAGTGGCCATGATCATCCTGGCTATGCTGATTGGCTTTATCGCCCTGATTGCTGCCGTTAACGCGCTGTTCGCGGCGCTGTTCGGGTACAGCTTCCAGCAGCTGCTCGGCTATCTGTTCTATCCGCTGGCCTGGCTGATTGGCATTCCCAAAGCCGATGCCCTGCAGGCGGCCACTATTATGGCGACCAAGCTGGTGGCAAATGAGTTTGTGGCGATGATCGAGCTGCAGAAGGTAGCGGCAGGTATGAGCGCACGCGGACTGGGGATTCTGTCGGTCTTTCTGGTCTCCTTCGCCAACTTCGCCTCAATCGGCATCGTGGCGGGGGCGATAAAAGGCCTGAACGAGACGCAGGGTAATGTGGTGTCCCGCTTTGGCTGGAAGCTGGTTTACGGCTCTACGCTGGTCAGCCTGCTTTCTGCGTCCTTTGCCGGTCTGTTTATCTGATGATACAGGGGCGGTGGCTCTGCCGCCCCTTCGCCCTAGAACCCGACACAGACGGGCGCATCCACCCGCATGACCGACTCCTGATGAAAGCGTTTTTTATAGAGGCTGCGTAGCGCCTCAATATCATGGTTGATGGCGGGATCGATGCCGTGGATCAGCAGCAGCGCTTTACTGTTCTCTCTTGCCAGCTTCCCGTTTTCCCCTAGCCACTGACCTTTAGCGTCATAAACCGACAGGCCCGCTTTAAAGCGTGGCGTGACCTCATTGTCCACGAAGTTCATCCAGTCGAGTGAGCTGACCGTACCGCCATCGGGCTTGCTCAGTCCAAACCACAAGGTGGTCTGCATCATCATGTCGCCACCCGCGCAGATTGGTTGCGGTTTAGTGGGTGCCGGATGGCGAGTCTGGCAACCTGACAGCAGCAGCGCCAGCATAACGGGAAGAGCAATCACGCGAGACATCGATCAGTAATCCTCACACAGGGGGTCAGTGGTCATCATAAGTGGCTGTCACTGAAGGCGTAAAGCGTTCGTTATTGCCCTGTGAGACGCTTATGCCTGTTATGCCGTGGCTCGCCTCGCTATACTTCACCCATCTTTCCGTAAAAGAGTGCCACTTATGATCCGCAGTATGACCGCTTATGCCCGCAGCGAAGCCAAAGGCGAATGGGGCAGCGCCGCCTGGGAGCTGCGTTCCGTGAACCAGCGTTATCTGGAAACCTACATCCGCCTGCCGGAACAGTTTCGCGGGCTGGAGCCGGTTATCCGCGAGCGCATTCGCCAGCGTCTGACGCGCGGGAAAATCGAGTGCAACCTGCGTTATGACGCCGATCCCAGCGCACAGGGCGAGCTGATGCTGAACGAAACGCTGGCAAAACAGCTGGTTCAGGCCGCTAACTGGGTCAAAATGCAGAGCGATGAAGGTGCGATTAATCCGCTGGATATTCTGCGCTGGCCTGGCGTGATGTCTGCCCAGGAGCAGGATCTGGATGCCATCAACACGCAGTTATTGCAGGCGCTGGACAATGCGCTGGATAACTTCGTTGCGGCTCGCGAAAGCGAAGGCACCGCGCTGAAAGCGATGATTGAACAGCGTCTGGAAGGCGTTTCACAGGAAGTCAGTAAGGTTCGCGCACAGATGCCTGAAGTGATCAAATGGCAGCGCGAGCGCCTCATCGCTAAGCTGGAAGATGCGGAAGTCCAGCTGGAAAATAATCGCCTTGAGCAGGAGCTGGTGATGATGGCGCAGCGTGTTGACGTCGCTGAAGAGCTGGATCGTCTGGATGCGCACGTTAAAGAGACTTACAACATCCTGAAAAAGAAAGAGGCCGTGGGCCGTCGTCTCGATTTCATGATGCAGGAGTTTAATCGCGAATCAAACACGCTGGCGTCAAAATCGATTAACGCCGATATCACCGCTTCAGCCATTGAGCTGAAAGTGCTGATCGAGCAGATGCGCGAGCAGATTCAGAATATCGAGTAATTTCTCACTTACTTTCACATGACGTCATAACAACAATAAAACCCGTTACTTACGGGTTTTATTGTCTCATTAAGAATCATCACTTCTCGCAAAACCTCGCGCTTTTACTGTACCATCTGGTGTACCAATTATCTTTTTACCGTTATCGGTTTGGTACAAGCAGGCAGAATGGGAAAGCTAACAGACATACAGATAAAAGCCTGGCTCAAGTCTCAGGAACGGTTTGAAGGACGCTCTGACGGAAACGGATTGTACCTTTGCTACCGCAAAGAGTTCTCAATACCCAAATGGCGCTTTCGCTACAGCTACGGAGGCAAAGCCCGTGCGATGTGGATCGGTTCGTACGGGGATCTATCCTTAGCAAAAGCGCGCGAACGGGCCAGAGAGCTATCGGCAAGAGTAGCTTTAGGCTATGACGTCGCCGGAGAGAAGCAGGAGCGTAAAGCCTCTACGCTTGCCAAAATCGAGAAAGAGAAGAATGCTCGTCGTGTTTCTGACCTTGCGATTGAGTACTACGAGAAACAAATTGTTGGACGCTGGAAACACCCCGATATTCTTCGCAGGCGCATTGAAAAAGATATCTATCCTCACATAGGCAACATAAAGGTTGAAGACGTTAAGCCTGGTGATATTGATAAAATGTTGCAAAGCATTGTTCAACGCGGCGCGCCAACTATCGCTAATGATGTATTACGTTGGATAAAGCGCATATTCAACTATGGTATAAAACGTCACTATCTGAGTGTTAACCCAGCGGCAGCCTTTGATAACAATGACGCAGGTGGGCAGGAAAAAACCAGAGATCGTTTTCTTTCAGAAGAGGAAATTACGTTACTTTTTCGCGCGATGAAAATAGCTAAAGGATTTAGCCGACAGAATGAAATAACTTTTAAGCTACTTTTACTTCTTTGCTGCAGGAAAATGGAACTGTGCTCAGCTAAATGGGAAGACTTTGATCTTGAGGAAGGTATCTGGTATTTAAAAAACACTAAAAACGGCGACAACCTGGATATCCCTCTTCCTAAACTATCTTTAGCTTGGCTGAATGAGTTAAAGCAACTTTCTTTAGGCAGTGAATGGGTTCTGCCAGCCAGGAAAATGCAGAACAGGATGATACCTCATATTGCCGAAAGTACACTTCCAGTTGCGCTGGCAAAGCTTAAACCGCATATGGAAGGAGTTGAAGGCTTTACTATCCACGACTTCAGACGAACTGCCAGAACCCACCTGGCCTTTTTAGGTATCGACCCAGTGGTGGCAGAGCGTTGCCTTAATCATCGCATTAAAGGTGTTGAAGGTATCTATAATAGACATAATTACTTTCATGAAAGAAAATTAGCGCTTGATAAACTGGCTGACTTTCTAGCAGAAATAGAGGCGAAGTTATAATGGATTTTAGTTTCTCAAAAGGTAGCTCCATTGAAAGGCTAACCCACTACCCCCAAATTGAAATAAAGGAATTGGCCAGGGCATTAGCCAATGTTGATCCTAACCTTAGAAACGATGAGTTACCGAAAGATAAAAACAGTATTATCAGTGATTATTGTGTATATCTAATTAGAGTTAACAGGAATTTACACGCTATCCTTAAATCACAAGGAAAGCAAAATGAACTGGATATACTTTATCCTAAAGCAATCGCGACCAATAGCCCCGTAGAGGCAAACATCCTTTTCTCATCTTGCTTCATTCTTCTTGAAAAAGATGTAACTCCCGATTTTTTGATTGAAAGATGCGCTCAAGCTTTGAGTCAAACATATAAAAAGTATGGTGAATCACTCATTTTTCAGTGTGGCGGCGAAAAGGCAGTTTTAATCGCTAAAGAAAATGTTCAGGACAAGCGTGGTGCCCACAAGAAAAACGAGGAGAATGCATCTCTTCATAAAATTATAGGGTTGCTCGCGATCAATCTCGCTATGGAAAAATCAGCCAGTGGATCGACAAAGTGGATTAACAATGCTGGTTCCCCAAGCATCGAACCTTTGCACAGATTGTTGAGCGATTATGCGAAATCTAATGGCATAAGCCAAAAAGGGATGGGTAAATCTTCTTTTTACGACAAGCTCAGAGCATCTCTTAACTCACTTTATGATGAGGAGTGACGTTTTGTTGCCTGCTCTTAGGATGCATTGATATCTCTTCCGGTATCGAAATGTGCCAAACAATGCCCAGGCATTACCTTCGATTGCCCTTTAGTTGCCAATATTGGCCAATAGTGTCGAACCTAAGTGTTTATAAAGGGCAATGAGGTGCAATGAAGTGCAATACAAATCTCATTAAAATAAGTCACTTATAAATCATAAGTTTAAAAGCCCTCACCTTCCCTCTCCAACAGTAATGAATCGATGGAATTCATTTTTTTTGATGGAATTTTTATCTTCTTTATGGAATTCCACTTTCAGTGGAATTCATCAATGTGTCTCCATTAATCTCATCCCACACCACTTGTACTCATTGAGATAGGAGATCCTAATTTGAAGCACACACCTTACGGAATCATCCCTGAAACCGGATTTATCAGACAAAAACAGTTGATGCATTGCCTGCCGTTTTCGTCAGCAACGCTATGGCGACGGGTTGCATCTGGATCATTTCCGAAGCCAGTAAAAATTTCCGCTCGTATTACTGCCTGGCGCGCTGAGGAGGTAAAAGAATGGATAGGGCAGCAGCGTGCACATTGATCAATATGCGGCGACGAGTCACCGCAAAAATCATCCTTTAGGTTCAATGCCACGACGCCTAAGTTCTTCTCTTGCAACCTCCTTGAACCAGTTGCCGAGTGTGGTTTGGTCTTTGGCAGCTTCAAGATCGAGTTGCTCTCTTAGCTCTGGATTGATGCGGATCTGGAAGGTGGGCGATTTGCCACCGGTTTTAGGAGTGCGATCTTTAATTCTTGACATTGTACGTACCTTTAACTTTAATAAGAACGGTAAGGTACGTACCTTATATAACAAAGCATTTGAAAACAAGCGGCTCTGCAAGGTACTCGCAATACCTCGCAAAGCCTGACCATAAATGAACTTGGGAGTACCCCTATGGCTGCATCAAAGTCTACCTGGATCTTCGCGGCAATCAACCGCTCTCAATTGTCCTGCCGCCCCGTCATGCTGCGTATTACTGCCATTGACGAGCGCAGCGCCCGCAGCCGAATGGCGGCTGATTACATTCTGCTCTTTGCGGGCCGCCTACCCGTCCACGGAGGCCGTCATGCGTGAATATCCACAGCGCGGCGAACGCTGGCAGCATTCGCAGGGCTGGACGGTGACGGTACTGCGCTTTACCGATGCACCTGCGTCAGTCGCATCCGTTAACCCTGAGTTCAGTCACGAGGTGCTGTATCGCTACGACAGCGACGGTCAGGTGACCTCCTCCCCTCTGGCGTGGTTTGAGGAAAACTATACCCGGCTTGCCGGTGCACCACATCGTCTCACCGTCACGACCGGAGACAACGGCGGGTTCAGCCCGTTTAATCTGCATCCCACGGTGAAGTATGAGCGCTGGCGGGAGCGGGCTGCACAGCAGCCTGCGGAGCCTGACGACGGCCACTACTCAAAATTCCTCTGACACACAGCCAGCTTTAACGGAGTAAATCATGACAGTTTCAATCGGGCACAACGGTGCTCAGGGCATCCCCTTGCCTGAAAACGATACTTTTGCCGCCTTTACCTACGGCCTGCCGGAAGACGCTTTTGAGAAGCTGACCCGCGCAAAGGAAGCCTGCGACCTGCTCCAGCTCCTTTTTTCCGAGTACTCCTGTCCGGGTTCATTCAGCGCGCACAGCGTGCCCGGCCTGGCCGCACTGATGGACTACCTGCGCGCCGATCTGACCGACGTCACGCGCTGCTGCGCACTGATTGAGGAGGACCGTGCATGAAAAAGCCACAGGTATCCGTGTTCCCGCCCGAGCTGACAACGGCACTGTACCGCCGCGCCATCGCTTCCGCATGGCGGGCCAGGCATCTGGCCGACACCGGCAGCGAAATGCGCGGCCCGCACCGCATGACGGTGGAGCGCATTGAGATGGCCATCGCCCTGCATATTGAGAGCGCGATGGTTAACGAGTATGGCGAAGCGCACGGCGCTGCGGCGGCGCTGGCCCTGCTTACCGACATGGTGGAGCCGACGCTCCTGACCGCGCCGCCCGCTCTGACGGCGCGCGGGTGTGAGGTGATGGAAGGGCTTTACGCCACGCTTCCGGCGGCGTTTGAATCGTTCTGCGACACCGGCGCGTCGCTGTACCGGCATTAAGGAGGCGTTATGACAGTACATTCCGTATCAGACATCACAGCGGCGGCGCGCGGCCGCTGGCCGGTCATTCTTCAGATGCTGGGCGTGAACGTGCCCGACGGCGGCAGGCACGGCCCCTGCCCTAAGTGTGAAGGTAAAGACCGTTTCCGCATGGATGACCTTGAGGGCCGGGGTACGTGGATTTGCAGCCACTGCGGCCACGGTGACGGCCTTGACCTGGTGAAGCTGGTCACGGGCAAAGGGGTAAAGCAGGCTTCGCAGGCGGTGGCAGAGGTGCTGGACGTGCGTGACGTGCAGGCCCTGCCGGTTAAGCCCGCCAGAGAAAAAGCCCCGAAGCGCGACATGGCCGCTACCGTCGGTGCGCTGGTGAAGGCCAGCCACAGCGGTGAAAGTGCCTACCTCGCAGGCAAAGGCTTTGCCGGTTATCCGGCCTGCCTGACCGGCAGCGCACAGCGCATCGGCGGCACGGCCTTTCCGGCAGGTTCCCTGCTGCTGTCGCTGACCACGGCAGATGGCGCGGTGACCGGCGCACAGCTGATTGCCCCCACGGCGGAGAAAAGCCTGCTACCCGGCAGCACCATGAAGGGCGCATTTGTGGCGATCAACCCGCTGCCGTCTGAGCCGCCCGTGCAGGTGGTCATCACCGAGGGCTACGCCACGGCGCTCACGGTAAGCCAGCTGACCGCCGGGTGCGTGGTGGCCGCGATTTCGGCGGGCAACCTGCCGAACGTGGCGCAGGCGCTACGGGCGCGCTGGCCGGAGGTGAAAATCATCATCGCCGGTGACAACGATTTTCAGGATGCGGGTGAGAACCCCGGCAAGGCGTTTGCGGAGAAGGCAGCAAAAGCCGTCAGTGGCTGGGTGAGCCTGCCGCCGGGCGAAATCAAAGCCGACTGGAACGACTTTCACCGGGATCACGGCGTGACCCGCGCCCGCGAAGCCTTCCGTAACGGTCTGGTGCTGTGCGGTGAGGGCCGCACGCAGCTGCCGCACGGGTTCCGGCTGACGCAGGAATATCTCTGGTACGAGAAGCAGGTGCAGCGCAGTGGCGAAACCGAAATACAGAACGTGAAAATCTGCAATCCGCTGCGCGTCACAGCCATCACATGCGATGCCGACGGCGGCAACTTTGGCCGCCTGCTGGAGTGGGAGGACACCTGGGGCGAGCGCCGCCGGTGGGCCATGCCGATGGAGATGCTGAGCGGCAGCGGCGAGGAGCTGCGCCGGGTGCTGCTGGTCAACGGCCTGTCGTACATCAGCACCACCGGCGAGGCCCGCGCGCGCCTGATGGAGTACATCTCGCTGTGCAAGCCGGAGCGCCGCGTGACCTGCGTGAGCCGCACCGGCTGGCACGGTCAGGTTTACGTCCTTCAGGACGAGGTGAGCGGCGACGGCGCAGACGGCGTCATTCTCCAGACCACCTCCGTGCAGGGCCGCGACTTCCGCGTGTCCGGCACCGTGGAGGAGTGGCGCGAGCACGTGTCGCGCTTCTGCACCGGAAATTCCCGCGTGGCGTTTGCGGTCAGCCTCGCCTTTGCCGCCCCGCTGCTGCGGCTGGTTGGCATGGACGGCGGCGGCTACCACCTCAAGGGGGAATCCACTGACGGCAAGACCACCACCATGAAGGCGGCCACCTCCGTGTGCGGCGGGCCGGACTACTGGCAGACGTGGCGCGCTACCGGCAACGCGCTGGAGGGCTGCGCCAGCCGCCGCAACGACGCGGCCATGATGCTCGACGAAATCCGCGAGGTAGACGGGCGTGAGGCGGGCAACATCGCCTACATGCTGGCAAACGGTCAGGGCAAGGGCCGTGCCGGTACGGACGGCGAGCTTCGTACACGCAAGCAGTGGCGGCTACTGTTCTTCTCCACCGGCGAACTGTCGCTGACCGAGCACGCCGCGAAGGCCGGTGAGCGCACCTTTGCCGGAATGGAGGTCAGGATGATCCAGATACCCAGCGACTCCGGGAAGTTCGGCGTTTTTGAGGAGCTGCACGGCTTTGAGAGCGGCAAGGCGCTGGCCGAACATCTGGAGTGGGCCACGGCCAGCTACTACGGCGCGCCGTTCCGCGAGTGGCTGAAGGCGCTGACCGCCGACCTGAACGGGCTGACGGCGCAGGCCAAAACGCTGCTGAAGGAGTACACCGCCGCCCTGACCCCGCCTGACGCGGGCAATCAGGTGGGCCGCGCGGTCAACCGCTTTGCCCTGGTGGCAATGGCCGGTGAGCTGGCGACCCGGCTGGGTATTACCGGCTGGCAGGCAGGTGAGGCGCTGCGCGCAACCCGCGTATGCCTGAACGCCTGGCTGAAAGACCGCGGCCATACCGCCAACCAGGAAGACATTGCCGCGCTTGAGCAGGTGCGCAGCTTCTTCACGGCCAACCAGTACAGCCGCTTTGCCGACTGGCACGACGAGCGCAACCGCCCCGGCAACATGGTGGGCTGGCGCAGGGTGGAAAAAGGCAATACCGCGCAGGGCACCGAGGCGGCCACGACGTTCTACGTCATGCCGTCCGGGTGGAAGGAAATCTGCAGGGGATTTGACCCGCGCAAGGTGGCGCGCCTCTGCGCCGACCGTGGCTATCTCATGGCCTCCGTCGACGGCAAGCTTCAGACCAGCATCCGCCCGCCAGAGATGAACGTGCGCAGGCTCTACGTCTTCAACAGCGAGGTGCCGGGCTGACGATAAAGGCTTTGCGTGAGTCTTATTTTTAAAGGGTAACAGGTGTAACGGGTGTAACAGCCGCATTAAGTAAGGCCTGCGCCTGTTACACCTCTCTAACTGGTGAGGTGTAACAGGTGTAACGCATCCGTCAGCGCTGTTACACCGTGTTACCCGTCGTGTTACACCGGAAGAATAAGAAAATGTTCTTTTAATTCATGGTTGTAACACCTGTTACCCGTGTTACACCGCTTATAGAAGGTAAGTCAGCCAGCCGCCCTTTTCTGGCAGGCGTTGTGTCAGGCACAGTACACGGCCCGCACATGGTTCACCTGTGCCAGCCCCGGCACAATTGACTTACTAAAAACGACCACACAGGAAAACGAAATGGCCCTGAAATGTCCCGAATGCGGTCAGGTAGCCCATACCCGCACCAGCGCCTACGAAGCCCCGTCCGTAAAGCGCACCTGGTATCAGTGCCAGAACCTCGACTGCTCCTGCACGTTCACTGCGCTGGAGAGCGTCGAGAAAATCATCATGAAGCCGCACAGGCCCAAGACCGCAGAGCCGGAACCGCAGAATGACGTACCGGTTCGCCAGCCGCAGACGCTGGGCCGCTATGGTTCAGCCAGCGCCCGCAAAGACCGCCACGCACAGCCCTGACAGAGAGGAAAAACAGCATGACACAGCAGCAGATGACCGATGAACAGATTCAGGCCGCCGGCAACCGTATCGGCACGGCGCAGGCCAGAGCGCAGCGGCCACTCAAGGAAGCAGGATGGCTCCTGCGGTTACCCGAGGCCGACGTTATCAGTCACACCACCGAGCTGGTGAAGGGGCTGTCCTCTGAATGGCGGTTGCGTATCGAAGACCTCAATACGAAGATGCTGGCCTGGCTGGAGGCAAGACGGGCCGAGAACGCCGCCGCTGAGAACCTCAGCGAGCTGCGCCAGCGTAAGGCCGAAATGGAGCAGGCAAGCCGGGACAACCGGGCACGCTTCCGTGAACTGCTGGGACAGAATGGCGGCAACGTCACGCCGGAGATGAAAATGCTGCGCGCGGAGTATCTGGAGCAGCAGGAAACGGCATCAGACCTTGCCGGGCTGATTGCCGAAAAGGAAAAGCAACTGCCGGTGCTGGCCGACGTGACGGGGCGCAAGGCTAACGCTTACGTATTCTGTCATGAGGGCATCACGGATGAGCGCATTGATACGCTTATTGATGACTTCTTTATCATTCATGGCGCAGAGCTGAGCAGCCTGCTCAGAATGAAGTACAGCCAGTTTGAACGGAATGGCTCAACGCATGCACCGGGCGTTATCGAAGGCGCGAACGATGCCGACACGCTTTACGGCGCATATGTCCAGAACCTGATTAAGCGATGGACGAGCGTAAATCAGCCGCTGATGTTCCGTGATGACGTGCTGAGCGTCAGCGGTGCGCATCCTTTCCGGGGAGCCAGAACCGACCGCCGCAAGCGTAAACTTTTCTGAGCCGAAGACTCAGGAACTCACCGAAGCCCGGTCCGTGCCGGGCTTTTTTACGTCTACTGCGTGAGTGCATGTCTATGCTGCATGAAAATGCATGAGTCTCCGGCCCCCCGGAACGGCAGGCAAGGCCAGCAGCGGCGCGGCTCAGAGCTAATCATGCAGGTGCATGAAAACCGCTGCATTAAGCGGGCAGGCGTGGCGGGGCTACGAGAGCGCGCAGATGGGCAGAATTGCAAAATTACTAAGCCCTACGTTTTCGACGCGAAGTTTGTTCACAACTATAAAGATTTTCTGTAGGGTGATGTATATAGGTAGGCTTGAAGCTATAAGAACGTGGTTTCCTTTAGTATTAATATAAATGTTTGATTTGTTTTAGTTTTAGAATGAGCATACATCTGCATTAAAATCGGTTTTCGTAGTGTAACGGTCACCATTACGGACTTGTTGAGTTATAAAGCAATCAAACCTCGATATCGGTCAAAATGTGACTTAACAAGATAAATAGTTAATTCCAGAAATAAAAAGGAAAATATATGGAGCAACTTTCCTATACGCATAGCAACCTCTATGACTGCATCACATACACTGACCTAATGGAAGATAAGACTTTAATTGATTACTCCAACAGGATCGCCGCATCATTAAGCGCTCAATCAAAGGCAGCAGCAAAGCTTTTCCTAGACAATGGAATAAAAGAGATAAGCATAGCCGGAAAGAAAGGGGTTAAATATAGCAACATCGAAGATAAGCTTATATCAAAACTGCTGGTTAGAAACATAAAAAAAGGCTACAGAATCAGAAAGGTCAACAGGCACGAAATTATAAAGAACCTCATAACGCATTTGAAAGATGGAAGCCCTTACAATATAACTCGCCTTGATATAAGAAGCTTCTACGAAAGCATAGATTTTAATTTTCTTCTCGAGAAAATAACATCAGAAGGCAGAATATCAAGATATAACCTCAATCTTCTTTATAAATACAAAGAATCCTTGAGCAGCAAAAACATACAAGGATTACCAAGGGGAGTAAGCTTAAGCGCCACACTTGCTGAGCTTTGCTTACAGGATATAGATTCTTATTTCCTCAAAAGAAAAGACGTTTTCTTCTATTCACGATTTGTTGATGACATTTTAATTTTGCATCATGGCGATAAAATAACCAAGCAAATTATCATGGACTATTTTTTTGAAAAATTACCAAAAAATCTTAAATTGCATGATAAAGATAAATTAGCATTTCTCAATGTTTCGCGCGCTAGAGACTGCTCGGAAAAAATTCAATTACAATCAGAGCAGCCTTTTAAAATGGACTTTCTAGGCTACGAGTTCAAAATCTATAA
>NZ_VHIZ01000041.1 GCF_006494375.1 Pantoea anthophila | reverse complement strand
ACGCTTTCCTCCTTCAGAGTCAACCTCTTTTTCAGAAGTTTTTCTCCGGCGGCTCAGTCTCCTGAACCTTCAACCCGTTTCCCGTTGCCGGTGTGCCGTGTCGATGGAGGCGCATTATAGGGAGTTTCCGCGGGCTGACAAGTGTTTCTTTGAATTAATTTGCTGAGCGCATCTTTTTTAAACGAACGGGTTAAAAACAGACGTTTCATGCCTGAATAACGCACAAAAACCGCCATTAAACGTTGTAAAGAGACCTGCCGTGGCGGATTGCGGGTGCTATTATTTTGCTTCTTGTCGCAGGATAACCCCAGAAGGACACTCAATGATAAGATCCGCGCGCAGCATGGCCGGTTTGCCATGGATAGCTGCCATGGCCTTTTTCATGCAGTCACTCGACGCCACCATACTGAATACTGCACTGCCCGCCATCGCCTCCAGCCTCGATCGTTCTCCCCTGGCCATGCAATCCGCCGTTATCAGCTACACCCTGACTGTTGCTATGTTGATTCCGGTCAGCGGCTGGCTTGCCGATCGCTTCGGCACGCGTAAGGTGTTTATCGTTGCCGTGTCACTGTTTACCCTTGGCTCACTGGCCTGTGCGCTTTCGCCTACGCTGTCGGTGCTGGTTATGTCACGCATCGTGCAGGGCGTCGGCGGCGCCATGATGATGCCGGTTGCCCGACTGGCGCTGTTGCGGGCCTATCCGCGCAGTGAGCTGCTGCCGGTGCTCAACTTTGTCACCATGCCAGGATTAGTGGGTCCGATACTGGGACCGATGCTGGGCGGCGTTCTGGTCACCTACGCCACCTGGCACTGGATTTTCCTGATCAACATTCCAATAGGCATTCTCGGTATTGTCTTTGCACGCAAATATATGCCGGACTTCACCACCCCCAAGCGCCGCTTCGACTTTGCAGGCTTCCTATTATTCGGGGCCGGACTGGTGATGATATCAATCGGTATTGAGCTGTTTGGCGAGCGGATTGTCTCAGCCTGGCTGGCGGGCGGGATATTACTGGGCGGGATTGTACTGTTACTTCTCTATATAGTGCATGCCCGGCGTCACCCTTCACCGCTGATCAGCCTGCCGATGTTTAAAACCCGCACCTTCTCAGTCGGCATCGGTGGCAACATCGCGTCACGTCTCGGCACGGGCTGTGTGCCCTTTTTAATGCCACTGATGTTGCAGGTCGGTTTTGGCTATTCAGCGATTATCGCAGGCTGCATGATGGCTCCCACCGCGATTGGCTCTATCCTGGCGAAATCTACGGTGACCCAGCTGCTGCGCTGGCTGGGATATCGCCGCCTGCTGGTCGGCATTACCGCCATCATTGGCATTCTGATCGCCAGCTTCTCCCTGCAGTCGCCTGCTGAGAGCATTATTGTGCTGTTACTGCCGCTGTTTATTCTCGGCATGGCCATGTCGACACAGTTCACGGCCATGAACACGATCACGCTGGCCGATCTGGATGATGACAACGCCAGCGGCGGCAACAGCGTGCTGGCCGTGACGCAGCAGTTAGCGATCAGTTTTGGTGTGGCCGTCAGCGCCGCGGTACTGCGCTTCTATCAGGAGTTTGAAACCAGCACCATTTCACAGTTTCACGCCACGTTTCTGACCATGGGCGTGATAACCGTCTTCTCCGGGCTGACCTTTATGCTGCTGAAAAACGGGGATGGACGTAACCTGATCACCAATCGCGACAGGAAGAAAAAGGCTTAAGCCGACCCACGCACCACGAGTTCCGGCGTCAGCACCAGCGTCTGCTGGCTGGCGTCGGGATCGCTGAGACGATGGATCAAGGTGTCTATCGCCAGTTCGCCCAGGGCATCTTTTGGCTGATGAACGGTACTCAGTGGCGGAGAAAGATAGCGCGCCAGTTCGATATCGTCATAGCCCATGACCGCCATCTGCTGCGGAACCTGCAGTCCCGCCTGATAGAGCGCATGGTAAACGCCGACCGCCATGGCGTCGTTGCTGGTGAACACCGCATCCGGTGGCGTGTCCAGTGCCAGCAGCTCTACCATCCCGTTGTAACCGCCCTGAAATTCAAAGTCACCGCTCACCACGTAGCCTGGCAGGATCTCAAGGCCGCTTTTTGTCATGGCGTTGCGATACCCCTGCAGACGCATGCGGGCTGGAGTCTTATCCTGCGGGCCGGCGATACAGGCGATGCGGGTATAGCCGCTGTCGATAAGATGCTGAGTTGCCAGTTCGCCTCCCAGCAGCGCGTTATCCTGAATAATGTCGCCCCGCCCTTCAAATGGCGCCCAGTCCATCATGACGGCCGGGATAGAGGGGTAGCGATTCAGAATGTCTGCGGAAGGAAGGTGACTTTCGGTGCACATAATCAGTAAGCCATCGACGCGCTTTTGCATCAGCGTCTCAAGGCTGCGGTTCATCCGCTCCTCATCCCCGGCGGTGTTACAGAGGATCAGGCTGTAGCCACGCTGATAGCAGCTCTCTTCTACGCCCCGCACCACCTCCGCATAGAACGGGTTACTACTGGTGGTCAGCAACATGCCTATCGTGTGGGTCTGGTTGATCTTCAGACTGCGCGCCAGTGCCGAGGGGGCGTAATTCAGATGACGTATCGCCTGCTCGACTTTTTCCCGCACGCCTTCACTGACAAAGCGATTGTTGTTGATGACGTGCGAGACGGTGGAGGTAGAGACGCCCGCCAGGCGAGCGACATCTTTCATGGTACTCAAGCGCTTAGCCCTGCTGCTGCAAAAATTCATCGATCTCCGCGCGCCAGGGCACGGAGGGCTGCGCACCCGAGCGGGTCACGGCAATCGCGGCGGCGGCGTGGGCAAATCGTACGGCCTCATAGATCGGCTTCTGCTCCAGTCGTGCGGTAATAAACGCACCATTAAAGGTATCGCCCGCCGCGATAGTATCGATCGCCTTCACGCTGAAGCCTGCAATGCGCTGGCCCTCACCCTGTTCGCTCAGCCAGACGCCGCGGCGCCCCAGCGTAATCAACACCGTGCCGATGCCCTTTGCATGTAACACTGCCGCGGCGCGGGCAGCATCTTCATCGCTGTTGACGGCGATGCCGGTCAGGCTCTCCGCTTCGGTCTCATTCGGCGTAATAATGTCGACCAGCGCCAGCAGGTCGTCAGAGAGCGGGGTGGCCGGGGCCGGATTGAGAATCACCTGGGTCTGATGCTGTCGGGCAAACGTGGCCGCGGCCAGTACGCTCTCCAGCGGTGACTCCAGCTGCATAAGAAGCGCATCGGCTGCAGCGATGACCGGCTGATGACGCGCCACGCAGGCAGGCGTTAACGCCGCGTTGGCACCGGCGTAGATACCGATACTGTTTTCGCCGTCACCGTTAACGAAAATCATCGCCACGCCGGTAGATTCACCCGCAACCACTTCAACCGGGGTGGTATCAATATTGTCCTGCGCCAGCTGCTGACGAATCCGTTCACCCATGTCGTCAGCGCCCACACAGGCGATAAAGGCGATATCGGCTCCTGCGCGACCGGCGGCAACCGCCTGATTCGCACCTTTACCGCCAAACGCAATCTGATAATTCTGCCCGATCACCGTTTCACCGGGACGAGGAAAGTGCGCCAGATTAAGGATGTGGTCAGCGTTAATGCTGCCAAGAACGGCCAGTTTTGCGTTTTTGCTCATTAGGGGAGTCCGGAATAAGTGCGCCACCGGAAGGGTGGCGCGGTGCCCTGCTTTTCTTTGAGTTATTGAGTGACCAGCTTCAGGTCGACCGGATTGATCGCCTGCACTTTTTCACTCTTCAGCACTTTATCAGCGGTATCCACGCCGATCATGCCAATTTTGTCCGGCATCTGTGCCACGGTCGCGGACAGTTTGCCACTTTCTACCGCTTTCACGCCATCCGCCGTGCCGTCAAAACCGACCACGATCACACCGGTTTTACCGGCGGTCTGCAGCGCGCGCAGAGCACCCAGAGCCATTTCATCGTTCTGCGCGAAGACGGCCTGCACATCCGGGTGGGCCTGCAGCAGGTTCTGCATAACGTTCAGCCCTTTGGTGCGGTCAAAGTCAGCGGGCTGGCTGGCGAGGATCTGGAACTTATGCGCATCGGCCGCCTGTTTGAAACCTTCGCCACGTTCACGGGCCGCGGAGGTCCCGGCAATGCCCTGCAGCTCAATAATTTTCGCGTTTTCACCGACTTTTTTGGCGATGAAGTCACCGGCCATTTTACCGCCGAACCGGTTATCGGAGGCGACATGGCTGACAACTTTGCCCTGTGACGCGACGCGATCCAGTGTGATGACCGGGATGTTCGCCTGATTAGCCATCTTCACGGCATTACCTACAGCATCCGAGTCGGTAGGGTTGATCAGCAGCAGTTTAGTGCCGCGCACCGTCAGATCCTGCACGTTTGCCAGCTCTTTCGCCGGATTGTTTTGTGAATCCAGCACCACCAGGTTGTAGCCCAGCTTATCGGCTTCTTTCTGCGCACCCTCTTTCAGCGAAACGAAGAAGGGGTTATTGAGGGTCGAAACCACCAGGGCGATGGTCTCTTTTGCCATGGCGCTGGTACTGAGGGTTGCGCCAAGGATGATGGCCAGTGCGGTTAACTTTTTCATCTTATTATCCTGTGTAAGGTCAGAGTTATTTACTGCTTTTATTATCCACCAGCACCGCCAGCAGGATGACTACCGCTTTAACGATCATCTGGTAGTAAGAAGAGACGCCCATCAGGTTCAGGCCGTTGTTCAGGAAGCCGAGGATCAGCGCACCGATCAGCGTGCCGAAAATACGCCCTTTACCGCCCGCCAGACTGGTGCCACCCAGCACCACCGCGGCAATCGCATCCAGCTCGTAGCCGGTGCCCGCAGTAGGCTGTGCCGAAGAGAGACGGGCCACTTCAATCGTGCCCGCCAGCGCCGCCAGCATGCCACTCAGTGAATAGACGATGATTTTGACGCGATTCACATTGATGCCGGAGAGACGGGTAGCCGCTTCGTTACCGCCCAGCGCATAGATATAACGGCCCAGGCGGGTATGCTGCAGCATGTACCAGGCGGCGATAAAGACCAGCGCCATCAGCCAGACGGGTGCAGGCACACCCAGCGGGCGACCAATCCCAAACCAGCCCAGCAAATCGGCATTGGCGCTGAATCCGGTGTTAATCGGGCTGCCGTCGGTATAGACCATGGTAACGCCGCGTAACAGCAGCATCATGACCAGCGTGGCAATAAACGCCTGTACCCTGCCGCGCGCCACGATGGTGCCGGTCAGGGCACCGATTGCCGCTCCCAGCGCCAGCGAGGCCGCCACCGCCACCAGGGCATTGACCTCCATACCCACCAGCGACGCGCCTACCGCACCGGTCAGTGCCAGCAGCGATCCCACAGAGAGGTCGATACCGGAAGTCAGGATCACCAGCGTCATCCCGACCGCCATAATGGCATTCACTGAGGTCTGCTGCAGGATGTTGAACAGGTTCGCGACGGTAAAGAAGTTCGGACTCTGACTGGCGACCACGGCGATCAGCACCATCAGCGCAATCAGCGACTTCTGCTCCAGTAACCAGCTTTTGCTAAACCAGCGGCGGCTGGCAGGTAACGTTTGGGTTGTCATACCACTAAATCCTCGCTGTGTTGCTTGCCTACGGCGGCGGCCATCAGACGTTCCTGAGTGGCGTCTTCCCGGGAAAATTCGCCGCTGATACGGCCTTCATGCATCACCAGAATCCGGTCGCTCATGCCCAGCACTTCCGGCATTTCCGAGGAAACGAGGATGATGCTCAGCCCTTCGGCCTTGAACTGGTTAATCAGTTGATAAATCTCTTTCTTCGCGCCGACATCCACACCGCGGGTCGGTTCGTCCAGAATCAGTACGTTGGGCCGGGTCATCAGTCCGCGGGCAATCGCCACTTTCTGCTGGTTACCCCCGGAAAGCAGGCCAATCGGCTGCTCCATTGAGGGCGTTTTCACATTGAACAGCCGGATAAAATCGCCGACCGCCAGCTGCTCTGCCGCGTGCTTCAGTGACCCGCTGCCGCGACTGAAATAACGTAACGCCGTCAGCGACATGTTCTCTTTTACCGACATGCCCAGCACCAGGCCGTCGCGCTTACGATCCTCGGAGATATAGACGATGCCGTTAGCCAGCCCATCCTGTGGCGAACGCGTTACCACTTCGCGGCCGCTGAGCCACAGTTTGCCTTCGTGGCGCGGCAGCGCGCCGTAAAGCACCTTCATCAGTTCGGTACGGCCCGCGCCCATCAGGCCGGAGATACCCAGAATTTCGCCTTTGCGCAGGCTGAAGCTGACCTTATCCACGCCCGGTCCGCTGACGTTTTCCACTTTCAGGCGCACGTCGCCGGGCGCCTGATCCAGACGGGGATATTGATCTTCCAGTTTGCGCCCGACCATCATCTCGATCAGGCTCTCTTCGGTCAGCGCGCTGACCGGACGCTCCGCAATAAACTGCCCGTCGCGGAACACCGTGACGTCATCGCAGATCTCAAAGATCTCTTTCATGCGATGCGAGATGTAGACGATGCCGCAGCCCTGCGCTTTCAGCTCATTGATCACCCGGAACAGTGACAGCGTTTCGGTGTCGGTCAGCGCGTCGGTCGGCTCATCCATGATGATCACCTGCGATTCAAAGCTCAGCACTTTGGCGATTTCGACCATTTGCTGATCGCCAATCGACAGCTCGCCCACCAGCTTGTGGCTGCTGAAGCGCAGATTGAGGCGTTTGAGCAGCGCGTCGGCTTCGGCATACATGCGTTGCCACTGAATGCGGCCAAACCGGCTGACATATTCGCGACCAAGAAAAATGTTCTCCGCCACGGTTAACTGCGGGATCAGGTTCAGTTCCTGATGGATGATGCCAATGCCCGCTTCCTGCGACGCTTTCGGCCCACTGAAGCGGGTCTCTTTGCCGAGCCAGCGCAGCGTACCGGCATCATACTGGTAGATCCCGGTCAGGACTTTCATCATGGTGGACTTGCCTGCGCCGTTCTCTCCGACCAGCGCCATCACGCGACCTGCGCGGACATTCAGCGAGGCACCCTTAAGGGCTTTCACCCCCGGAAAGGATTTTTCAATGCCGTCGAGTTGCAGTAAAGGTTGCATAGCGGCCTCAGAAGGTCACACCGGCGCTGAGGATGACATTGGCAAACGGAGAGCACTCCCCGCTGCGAATGACCGCCTGGCTACGCTGCGTGTGTTGTTTGAACAGTTCATGCGAGAGGTAGCGGATGGTGATGACGTTCCCCTGCTGCTGCTGCAGGGCTTCGAGTGCGGCAATCAGCGCACGGTGAAGAGGGGGATTGTGCTGCTGAATCTCCTCCGCAATCAGGGCGCTTTCTACCTGCATCTCCAGGGCAACCGCATTCACCACCTGCATAAAATCGGGCGTACCCGGCGTGAGCGCCAGATCAATACGCTGCGGACCGGCCGGAATCGGCAGGCCAGCATCCGCAATCGTCAGCGTATCCGTGTGTCCCAGGCGGGCAATCACATGAGAGAGTTCAGCGTTTAACAGGCGACCTTTTTTCATCTTTTCACTCCACAGCGAAACGTTTCGCTGACAGGAGTGTATGAAATGCCGCCATCAACTCAACCGGCAAAGAAGAAATCTGTGATCGCTATCGAAACGTTTCGCTTACGCGGGCGAGAATTTGAATTAGGGCAGGAGAGGGGCTGAAAAAAGGATCGTGAAGGCAGTCTCAGGCGGCTGGCAAACTTAACGCCGGAAAAAACGGGCAGCAAGGGTTCAGCACCAGACAGAGAGGAGATGGACAGAGGAGGAAAGCGTCCCGCGCCGGGAGAGGCGCGGGCCTGAAAAAAAGATTAAGGCAGTTTCTTAACCTGTTTGACGTCCATCTCAATGCTGTTGAAATCTTTATCCAGCTCACCCGTCAGCTCAACATTGTCTTTCGGTGAGATGGTCTGGCCGTTCCAGTGCTTGTGGTCGATTTCGACTTTCATCGTGCCGGTCTGGTCGCGGAACAGATAATCTTCATCGCCGATCTGTTTCTCCAGCTTGCCGCGCACGGTGATCCAGCTGTCATCTTTCATCTCTTCCGCCTGCTTCACCGTCACCACACTGGTCTGGTCGGCACGAAAACCGCCCTGGCCAGCGGCAGCCTTCGTCTGTGCGGCGGGCGCACTGGGATCAACAAATCCGCCCTGCTGTGCAGCAAAAACCGGCGCGGAAGCCAGCATAACGACGGTCAGAATAGCAGCGTGCTTTTTCATGGTGTACCCCTTTTTTAGTGGTCGGTCCGGGTGGAACAGGCCCAGTTGACCACAGAGTTCTTAACAGCTTCTTAAGCATTAAAAATAGACGATATTTGCCGGAATCCGCTGTACAAGCAGGAGGTGGCTTCGTATAAAACGCTATCGGAACAGGGAGACATCATGCGTATTTTACTGATTGAAGACGATCGCTTAATTGGTGACGGTATTAAGGCAGGGCTGAGCAGGCTGGGCTTCAGCGTTGACTGGTTTACCTCCGGTGAGGCGGGCTTTAACGCGCTGGACGCGGCCCCCTGGGATGCGGTGATTCTGGATCTCTCTCTGCCCGAACGCGACGGGCTCGATATTCTGCGACAGTGGCGGCAGCAGGGCAAAGATGTTCCGGTGTTAATCCTGACCGCGCGCGATGCACTCGACCAGCGGGTCGAAGGGCTGCAGCAGGGCGCCGATGACTATCTGTGTAAACCTTTTGCCCTGACCGAGGTGGCCGCGCGCCTGCAGGCGTTGATTCGCCGTCGGCACGGTCAGCTTCAGCCTGAACTTCGTCACGGCAATGTGGTGCTGATCCCCGGCGGTCACAGCGTGATGCGTGAGGGGGAAACCATTGCGCTGAAAAACCGGGAGCTGGCGCTGCTGGAGCTGTTTATGCGAAACCCCGGCCGGGTACTGACGCGCAGCCAGCTGGAGGAGAAGCTCTACAGCTGGGATGCCGATGTCTCCAGCAATGCGGTGGAGGTGCATATCCATCATCTGCGTAAAAAACTGGGCAGTCAGTTCATCCGCACGCTGCACGGCGTCGGCTATACCCTGGGAGCCGCTGAATGCGATCAATGAGCCTGTTTCTGCGGCTTGGCATCGGTTTTGTGCTGCTGGTCGCTCTCTGCTGGGTCAGCGCCAGCCTCAGTGCCTGGCATCAGACGCGTGAAACCCTGGATGAACTCTTCGATACCCAGCAGATGCTGCTGGCAAAGCGTCTGCTGACACTGGATTTTTCGACGCTGGAGAACACCACGCTGCCAAAAACCAAAGCGATCCTGCACCACCATCGCGGCGAACAGGATGATGACGCCCTGGCGTTTGCCGTCTTCACGCATGACGGCAGGCAGGTGATGAACGATGGGGATAATGGCCGCTATCTGCCGTTCGACGCAGCGTCTCAGGGATTCCATGAAGGTCAGCTCACGAATGATGATGACCGCTGGCGGTTTGTCTGGCTCACCACTCCCGACAAGCAGTTTCGTGTGGTGGTCGGCCAGGAGCTGGAATACCGGGATGACATGACGCAGGACGTAATGAAAGCGAGCGTGCTGCCCTGGTTGATCGCGCTGCCGTTTATGTTGCTGCTGCTGATGGGGCTGGTCTGGTCTGAACTGCGCCCGCTGAAGAGGCTGGCGAAGCAGCTGGCGCAGCGCGCGCCCGATGATGATACGCCGCTGCAGGCCGGGCGGGTGCCGAAAGAGGTCCAGCCGCTGATGGTGGCGCTGAATGGCCTCTTCCGCCGCATCAGCGCCATGATGCAGCGCGAACGGCGCTTTACCGCCGATGCGGCGCACGAGCTGCGCAGTCCGCTGGCTGCACTGCAGGTGCAAAGCGAGGTCATTCAGCTGACGGCGGATGATGAGGTGATGCGCACCCATGCGCTGCAGCAGCTGGATGCCGGGATCCTGCGCGCCACGCGGCTGGTGGATCAGCTGCTGACGCTCTCGCGGGTGGAAGCCGACGATGCGCGCAGTGCCTTCGGGCCGGTGGCGCTGAAGCGCACGGTTCAGGAGACGCTGGCCGCCCAGCTGCCGCTGGCGGATAAAGCGGGCGTGACGCTGCGGCTGCATGCCGACGCCGATCCGCAGATTCAGGGGCATGCGCTGCTGCTGTCACTGCTGGTGCGTAATCTGCTGGATAACGCCATTCGTTATACGCCAGCAGGCAGTGAAGTTGATGTGCGGTTACAGGCGAACAGCTTGGCGGTGGAGGATAACGGCGAGGGATTGAGTGAAGCCGACCGGCAACGTCTTGGTGAGCGTTTCTGGCGACCGCCCGGTCAGGAGAAGAGTGGCAGCGGACTAGGACTCTCGATTGTGCGTAATATTGCCCAGCTGCACGGGATGCAGGTGAGCTTCAGCCAGCGTCCCGGCAGCGGCCTGTGCGTCACGCTGCGCTGGTCCGCGCCCACCCCGTAAGGCGGGCGCGACCCGTCAAATCTCGACCTGAGTGCCCAGCTCGATAACCCGGTTTGGCGGGATCTCGAACTGGTCGGGTGCGCGCAGTGCGTTGCGCTGCAGCGCCAGGAAGAGTTTGCCGCGCAGGCGCAGATACCAGGGGCGTTTGCCGATGATCAGCGACTCGTGCGACATAAAGAACGACGTCTCCATCATGCGGCAGTTCAGCCCTTCCAGCCCGCAGCGATGGAAAATCTCCTCAACGTTAGGCGTTTCACGCCAGCCGTAACTGGCGACCACCCGCCAGAAGGTCGGTGAGAGCTGCTCAATCGTCACACGCCGCACGTTGTGAACGTAGGGCGCATCTTCCGTTCTCAGCGTCAGCAGCACCACGCGCTCATGCAATACCTTGTTGTGCTTGAGGTTATGCAGCATGGCAAACGGAATCACATTCAGCGCACGCGACATATAGACCGCGGTGCCCGGCACGCGAACCGGCGGCGATTTCTCCAGCGAGGCGATCATCGCCTCCAGGGAATTACCGTGCTCATGCATGCGACGCAGCAGGCGGAAACGCTCGCTTTTCCACGTCGTCATAATGATAAACATCACCAGACCGAGGCAGAGCGGCAGCCAGCCACCGGAGAAGATTTTCACCAGGTTGGCGGTAAACAGCGGCACGTCGATAAAGAGCAGCAGCACCAGGATGAGGCCGACGGCCAGCTTTTGCCAGTGCCAGTTTTTAATGGCCACGGTGCAGACGAGGATCGAGGTCAGGACCATGGTGCCGGTCACGGCGATACCGTAGGCCGCCGCCAGGTTACTCGAATGCTCAAAGCTGATAATCACAATCAGCACGGCGAAATAGAGCACCCAGTTGATGGCCGGAATATAGATCTGACCCGATTCGCGCTCAGAGGTGTGGATGATACGCATCCCTGGCAGATAGCCCAGTCGCACCGCCTGACGCGTCAGCGAGAAGACGCCAGAGATAACCGCCTGTGAGGCGATAACGGTAGCCAGCGTCGCCAGAATCAGCATCGGGATCAGCGCCCAGTCCGGGGCCAGCAGGAAGAAGGGGTTTTTAATGGCTTTCGGATCGCTGAGCAGCAGCGCGCCCTGACCAAAATAGTTCAGCACCAGCGACGGCAGCACCACCGAGAACCAGGCCAGCCGGATCGGCACTTTGCCGAAGTGGCCCATATCTGCATAGAGTGCCTCCACGCCGGTAATCGCCAGCACGACGGCGCCCAGCGCGAAGAACGAGACCGACTTATAGTGCAGGAAGAACTCAATGGCATAGGCGGGATTGAGCGCGTGCAGCACTTCCGGGTTTTTCATGATGCCGCAGGCCCCCAGGACCGCCAGCACCAGGAACCAGATCAGCATCACGGGCGCGAACAGTTTGCCCACCATACCGGTGCCATGTTTCTGAATCACAAACAGCAGCGTCAGCACCGCAATCGACATCGGCACAATAAAAGGATCCAGTGACGGCGCGGCAATCTCCAGACCCTCAATCGCGGACATCACCGAAATGGCCGGAGTGATCACCACCTCCCCGTAGAAGAAGCTGCCGCCAATCAGTCCCATGATCACCAGCACCGCCGTGGCGCGCGCACCGGTGTGGCGGCCCGCCAGCGACATCAGGGTCAGAATACCGCCCTCTCCGGCGTTGTCGGCGCGCATCACATAACTGATATATTTGAGTGAGACCACCAGCACCAGCAGCCAGAAAATCAGCGACAGAAAGCCAAACACCGCTTCCCGTTCAACGCCGAAACCAAACTGTCCGGAGAGACATTCACGCAGGGTGTAGAGCGGACTGGTGCCGATATCCCCGTAAACAACACCAATCGCGGCCAGCGTTAATCCGGGAAGTGACTGCTTATTATCTGAGCTCATAGAGTTATCTTTTGTTGGAGTCTGAGAGGCGCAAACACCCCTCGCTCAGGCCATCAAAAAGCGCACAGTATGCACGTATTGGTGAAAATTCCTATACCCGCTTCGCCTTGCTCGCCGGATAACGGGGGCGCTTCAGGCGGTAAAATGTCAGTGGATACCGCGTGATAGCAGGCAAACCTTCTGATACAAAAAAGCTGACAGCTATCAACGCTTTCACGCATGATGATCTATAGAGTAAGGCGCTTGCTTAAGCGCGGCGGCCCGTCGATCGTAAGGACATTGAAGTGATTATGGCTCAACCCCATCTTTTGGCAGAAAGAATTTCTCGCCTGAGCAATGCGTTAGAAAAAGGATTGTATGAGCGGCATCATGCCATTCGCCTTTGCCTGCTGGCGGCGCTGAGCGGTGAAAGCGTGTTCCTGCTGGGCCCGCCCGGCATCGCCAAGAGCCTGATAGCACGCCGCCTCAAATATGCCTTTCAGCACGCCCGCGCCTTTGAATATCTGATGACCCGTTTCTCGACGCCGGAAGAGGTGTTTGGCCCGCTCTCTATTCAGGCGCTGAAGGATGAAGGGCGCTATCAGCGCCTCACTAAAGGGTATCTGCCCGACGCAGAGATTGTTTTTCTGGATGAGATCTGGAAAGCCGGCCCGGCGATTCTGAATACCCTGCTGACCGCCATCAACGAACGCCGCTTCCGCAATGGTGACAGCGAAGAGACCATCCCGATGCGTCTGCTGGTCACCGCCTCCAATGAACTCCCGGAAGCGGACAGCGGTCTTGAGGCGCTCTATGACCGGATGCTGATCCGCCTGTGGCTGGATAACGTGCATGAGAAGCAGAACTTCCGCAGCATGCTGACTCACCAGCAGGATGAACACGCCAATCCGGTGGCGGAATCTCTGCGCATCAGTGATGAGGAGTATGCGCAGTGGCAGCTCAGCATCAGCCAGGTGGGCCTGCCGGATGCCGTTTTCGAGCTGATCTATCAGCTGCGTCAGCAGCTTGAGAGCCAGCCTGCCGCCCCCTACATTTCCGATCGTCGCTGGAAAAAAGCCATTCACCTGTTACAGGCCAGCGCCTTTTACAGCGGACGCAGCGCGATTGCGCCGATAGACCTGATCCTGCTGAAAGATTGCCTCTGGCACGACGTGGCGTCCATGCAGCTGCTGGAACGCGAAATCGACCAGCTGATGACACAACACGCCTGGCAGCAGCAGCCGATGCTGCTGAAACTGCATCAGATCAAAGCCCGTCGTCTGGCGCTGCAGCAACAGCAGAGCGTGGCGCAGGCCATCACGCTGGAGAAGCACAGCGGCATGTTCAGCCGCAAGCCGCACTACGATATGCCCGAAAGCCTCACCGACGAGCAACTGACGCTGATGCTGCAAAAGCCGCTGATGCTGCACGATATGCAGGTTACCCACCTGGTCATCGCGCGTGATGCGCTGAACCAGTGGCTGCAGAAAGGGGGCGAGGTGCGCGGCAAGCTCAACGGCATCGGCTTTGCTCAGAGCCTGGATCTTCAGGTGGATGCGCAGCACTGCCTGGCGATCCGCGATGTCAGTCTGCAGTCGTCGCGGCTGACCCTGCCCGGCGTCAGCAACAGCGAGCCGCTGCCCGGTGAGATTACCGAGGCGCTGGATGCACTGGAGAGTGAACTGCGCACCCAGCGGCATCTCTTCAGTCAGCATCAGCGCTGCCTGTTTATCAGCGACGACTGGCTGGCGCGGGTCGAAACCAGCCTGCAGGATGTGGCAGAGCAGCTGAAACAGGCGCGTAAATGATCTCCGTGGAGACGCTCAGCACCCTGCTCTCGGTGGGGGAGACCGAACTGATTGAAGAGCTGATCGTCGCCCTGCTGGCCTCCCCACAGCTTGCGCTGTTTTTTGAAAAGTTTCCCGGGCTGAAAAAAGCGCTGCTACGCGATGTGCCGCGCTGGCGGGCCGAGATCAACGCGGAACTCAAAGCCACCCCGGTTCCGGCCACGCTGGCAGAGGAGTTTCAGCTCTTTCAGCGGGTTCAGCTCCTCAGCGATCGTGAATTCATCCACCAGCTGGATGCGACGCTTCAGGCGCTGCAAAGCCTGCCTTCGCCCTTCCTGGATGAAGCGAACCGGCTGTTGCAGCACACCGATATCCACCATCTCAGCAGCGCGCAGCACCAGCTTTTTCTGCAGCGCTGGCGGCTGAGTCTGACCTTACAGACCCTGACCCTGAATCAGCAGCTGCTGGAGCAGCAGCGCGAACGCCTGCTGGCGGAGCTGCAGCAGCGCATGGCGCTGAGCGGTCAGCTGGCCCCGATCCTGGGGGACGATGATGAAGCGGCGGCAGGCCGGTTATGGGACATGAGCAAAGCGTCACTGCAGCCCGGCGACTATCAGCTGATGCTGCAATATGGTGATTTTCTCGCGCAGCAACCGGAGCTGCTGAAGCTGGCACAGCAGCTGGGCCGCAGTCGGGAGGCTAAATCGGTGCCGTCACAGGATGCCCCGATGGAGGCCTTTCACCATCTGGTGCAGGAGCCCGCGTCCGTGCCGGAAGAGGTGAGCGGCATTCATCAGAGCGATGACGTGCTGCGTCTGCTGCCGCCGGAGTTAGCCGCGCTGAGCATCAGCGAACTGGAGCTGGAGTTTTACCGGCGCCTGGTTGAGAAACGGCTGCTGACCTACCGTCTGCAGGGCGAGGCCTGGCACGAAAAAGTGACGATGCGGCCGGCCAGCCATCAGCAGCATGAGGAGCAGCCCCGCGGGCCGTTTATCGTCTGCGTAGATACCTCCGGCTCCATGGGGGGCTTCAACGAGCGCTGCGCAAAAGCGTTTTGTCTGGCGCTGCTGAAAGTCGCGCTGGCCGACCGGCGTCGCTGCTACATCATGCTGTTTGCCCATGAAGTCATCGGCTACGAGCTGACCGGGGAAGATGGGCTGGAACAGGCGATTCGCTTTCTCAGCCAGCGCTTTCGTGGTGGCACCGATCTGGCCGCCTGCCTCTCCTCGGTGGTGAACAGGATGGAGGGCGCACTGTGGCAGGAAGCGGATGCGGTCATCGTCTCCGATTTCATCGCCCAGCGTCTGCCGGAAGAGGTGATCGGGGCGATAAAACAGCGCCAGCGACACAATCAGCAACGTTTTCACGCTGTGGCCATGTCGGCCCACGGGAAACCCGGTATTCTGCGCATCTTCGACCATATCTGGCGTTTCGATACCGGCATGAAAAGCCGCCTTCTGCGTCACTGGCGCCGTTAAGTCATCTGGCAGAAAAGCTTCTTTGCTATAGTTTACCGTTTCACTTACTCAGCAATCTGGAGCTTCCTGTGACGCTTGCTCAACCCCATCGCGATCTGCCTGCACCTACGCGGACGTTATTGCTCTCCGGCCAGAATAGCGAACAAAAACGTGCCGATTTGCTGGCCTATTTCCATCAGACCTGGGACCAGTATGAGAGTCTGTTTACCTGTCTGGCGGATCCGCAGGCCTGGTTCACCAAAGCCATTCCGCTGCGCCACCCCCTGATTTTCTATTTCGGTCACACGGCGACCTTCTACATTAATAAGCTGATGGCCGGACGTCTCATCGACGCGCGTCTGAACGATCGCATCGAAGCGATGATGGCGATTGGGGTGGATGAGATGAGCTGGGACGATCTCAACGACAGTCACTACGACTGGCCCACCGTCGATGAAGTGCGTGAATACCGGGGACGTGTGAAAGCCCTGGTCAGCGATCTCATCCAGACCATGCCGCTGACTCTGCCGATCGACTGGGAAAGTCCGGCCTGGGTGATCCTGATGGGCATCGAGCATGAGCGCATCCATCTGGAAACCTCCAGCGTGCTGATCCGCCAGCTTCCGATTGAGTGGGTTAAGCCGCAGTCCGCATGGCCCATCTGTCCGCTGGCGCGTCACCAGCGTCAGGCCGTTCCGGCCAACGCCCTGCTGCCGATGCCCGGCGGCACGGTCACGCTGGGTAAAACTGACGACACCTACGGCTGGGATAATGAGTATGGCCGCCAGCAGATTACGCTGCAGCCGTTCCAGGCGAGCAAAATGCTGGTCAGCAACGCAGAATTTCTGGTCTTCGTCGAGGCGGGGGGATATCAGGATCGTCGCTGGTGGGATGATGAAGGCTGGGGCTGGTGTCAGTTTGCCAAAGCAGAGATGCCCACCTTCTGGGTTGGCACACCAGCGATGCCCGATCAGCTGAAACTGCGTCTGATGTGTGAAGAGGTGGCGATGCCCTGGGACTGGCCTGCCGAGGTCAATCAGCTGGAAGCCGCCGCCTTCTGCCGCTGGAAAGCAGATCAGACGGGGCTGGCGATTCAGCTTCCCTGCGAAGCGGAGTGGACTCAGCTGCGCGAACAGGTTGCCGGCGACCAGCCACACTGGGAGCAGGCACCGGGCAACATTAACCTGGCTTACTGGGCCTCCTCGTCACCGGTCGATCTGTTCGCCCAGGGCGACTTCTTCGATATCGTCGGCAACGTCTGGCAGTGGACCACCACGCCAATTAACGGCTTCGAAGGCTTCCGGGTCCATCCGCTTTACGACGATTTCTCGACGCCGACGTTTGATGGTAAACACTCGCTGATCAAAGGGGGCAGCTGGATATCCACCGGCAATGAAGCCCTGAAATCGGCACGCTATGCGTTTCGCCGCCACTTCTTCCAGCATGCCGGTTTCCGCTATGTGGTGTCCGGGCACAGGGAGAGCATGGCGCTGAATCCGTATGAGTCTGACGCCATGGTGTCGCAGTATCTCGACTTCCAGTATGGCCCGCGCTATTTCGGCGTGGAAAACTATGCCGAAAGCCTGGTGAAGCTGGCGCTGAATTACACCCGCGCCCGGGGCGACGCCCTGGATATCGGCTGCGCGACCGGACGCGCCAGTTTCGAACTGGCTCGCCACTTCGAACGCGTCACCGGCATGGACTACTCGGCGCGCTTCATTGATGTGGCGCTGCAGCTGACCAGCGGTGAAGATTTCCGCTATCTCCTGCCTCAGGAGGGCGATCTGGTCGAGTATCGTCAGGTTCGCCTGAAAGATTTCGATCTGGAGAGCGATCTGGCGCAGCGAATCCGCTTTGTGCAGGGGGACGCCTGCAACCTGAAGCCGCAACCGGCCGGTTACGATCTGGTGCTTGCCTCCAATCTGATCGATCGTCTGCGTCAGCCCGCGCGCTTCCTGCAGGATGTGACGCCGATGCTGCGTCCGGGCGGCATTCTGCTGCTCTCATCGCCTTACACCTGGCTGGAAGATTTCACGCCGAAAGAGAACTGGCTGGGCGGCGTGCGGGAAAACGGAGAGGCCCTGACGACCCTGCAGGCGCTGCAACGGCTGCTGGCCGCCGACTTCGAGCTGATCGATGAACCGCAGGATGTGCCGTTCGTGATCCGCGAAACGGCCCGCAAGTTCCAGCATACGCTGGCGCAGGTCACCGTCTGGCGCAAACGCTAAGCAACCCGGCAGCGGCGCCCGTCGCTGCCGGGAGTTGCCTGAATCACTATTTTGCTGCACATTCACCCTTGTTCACTTAAGCAGACCCACAACGAGGATGGCCATGGCCGAACATCTGCAGCTCGACAATCTGGATCGCGGCATTCTGAATGCCCTGCTGGAGAATGCGCGCACCGCTTACGCCGAGCTGGCAAAGCAGTTTAATGTCAGTCCCGGCACCATTCATGTGCGCGTGGAGAAGATGAAGCAGGCGGGTATTATCCTGGGCACGCGGGTGGATATCGATCCGCGCCAGCTGGGGTTTGATGTCTGCTGCTTTATCGGCATTATCCTGAAGAGCGCGCGTGACTATCCGGCGGCGCTGAGCAAACTGGATGCGCTGGATGAGGTGGTTGAAGCCTGGTACACCACCGGTCACTACAGCATCTTTATTAAGGTGATGTGCCGGTCAATCGATGCCCTGCAGCAGGTGCTGATCAACAAGATCCAGACCATTGATGAAATTCAGTCAACCGAAACCCTGATCTCGCTGCAAAACCCAATCATGCGTACCATCAAGCCCTGATCGTTCCTTTCCCTGTGCATAATCTTATCCCTGACGAATGTGGCGGCTGACAACGGCTGCGTTCGCCTTTCCCGATCCATTAACCCTATTGTCCACAGGTGGATCACCGCTTGATCACAGCGTACAATGCTCGCCTTACTGTCCGGGAGAGCAAGATGGCCGATATTACCTTAATCAGTGGCAGTACTCTGGGAAGCGCCGAGTATGTGGCTGAACATCTGGAAGAAAAATTACAGGAAGCAGGCTTCTCCACGCAGCTGCTGCATGGCCCGGAGCTGGATGAGGTGCCGCAGACCGGTATCTGGCTGGTGGTCTGCTCAACGCATGGTGCCGGCGATATTCCTGACAATCTGCTGCCACTCGCTGAAGTCATCCGCGACAGCCAGCCCGATCTTTCTCAGGTTCGCTTTGGCGCTGTCGGACTCGGCAACCATGAGTACGATCTCTTTTGCGGCGCGATCCGCCAGATTGATGCGCTGCTGACCGCACAGGGGGCACAGCGGATAGGCGATCGTCTGGAGATTGACGTGCTGGAGCATGAGATCCCCGAAGATCCGGCAGAGGCCTGGCTGGAAACGTGGAAAAACGCGATCTGAATCGTGGACGGGGATCGCGAAATAGTGACGATCCCCAGTGGAAGATGCTGATTTTATCCTTTTCCGCTCGTTTATTTTGTGGATAACTACCCTCTTTTACTGCGTATAACCGGTAGTTATCCAAAGAACAACCGATGCATATTTTTTGAGCTGTGTATAACCTAAGGTTTTGATCCCAGCTTATACGGATCAGGATCACCGATCACTCACAGCTAGTGATCCTGCCCATCCTGTTGTTTATGCAATGCTTCTGGCACATATCCACAGGAGGCCGGGATCCTAATAAGAGATCTAACAGAAAGATCATATACAGATCTAAGATCCTTTCTTTTAAAACCGGACGATCCCGCGGCTTTCACCCCAGACGGAATTTGAGTAGAATCCACGCCCCAGGACGACGATCCTGCACGTTCATCAACCGAGGTACCACTTCATGTTTTATCAGGATCCTTTTGACGTCATCGTAATTGGTGGTGGTCATGCGGGCACCGAAGCCGCAATGGCGGCAGCCCGAATGGGTCAGCAAACCCTGTTACTCACCCATAACATTGATACGCTTGGACAAATGTCCTGCAACCCGGCGATCGGTGGCATTGGCAAAGGACATTTGGTGAAGGAAGTGGATGCCCTGGGGGGTCTGATGGCCCATGCGATCGACCAGGCAGGTATCCAGTTTAGGATACTAAACGCCAGCAAAGGGCCGGCGGTGCGGGCCACCCGTGCTCAGGCCGATCGCGTGCTCTATCGCCAGGCGGTGCGCACTGCCCTGGAGAACCAGCCTAACCTGATGATCTTCCAGCAGGCGGTCGACGATCTCATCGTTGAAAACGATCGTGTGGTGGGTGCCGTGACTCAGATGGGACTCAAGTTCCGCGCGAAAACCGTGGTACTGACCGTCGGAACCTTCCTGGACGGCAAAATTCATATCGGTCTGGACAACTACAGTGGCGGTCGCGCAGGTGATCCCCCGTCCATTCCGCTGGCAAAACGACTTCGCGCGCTGCCGCTGCGGGTAAACCGCCTCAAAACCGGCACGCCGCCGCGCATTGACGCTCGCACCATCGATTTTTCAGTGCTGAGCCCGCAGCATGGGGATAACCCGATGCCGGTCTTCTCGTTTATGGGCAGTGCCGCTCAGCATCCGCAGCAGGTGCCGTGCTGGATCACTCATACCAATGAGAAAACCCACAACGTGATCCGCGAAAACCTGGATCGCAGCCCGATGTACGCCGGGATCATCGAAGGGATCGGCCCGCGCTACTGCCCGTCGATCGAAGACAAAGTCATGCGCTTTGCCGATCGTAACTCGCATCAGATCTTCCTGGAGCCGGAAGGGCTGACCAGTAATGAGATCTACCCGAACGGTATCTCTACCAGCCTGCCGTTTGACGTGCAGATGCAGATCGTCCGCTCAATGAAGGGGATGGAGAATGCGAAGATCGTGCGTCCGGGTTATGCCATCGAGTATGACTTCTTCGATCCGCGCGATCTCAAACCGACGCTGGAGAGTAAGTTTATCGACGGCCTCTTCTTTGCCGGACAGATCAACGGCACAACCGGTTATGAAGAAGCCGCTGCGCAGGGGATGCTGGCCGGTCTGAACGCCGCGCGTCAATCTGCTGACAAAGAAGGCTGGGCACCGCGTCGCGATCAGGCTTATCTGGGCGTGCTGGTTGATGACCTCTGTACGCTCGGCACCAAAGAGCCGTACCGGATGTTCACCTCCCGTGCCGAATACCGTCTGATGCTGCGCGAAGACAATGCCGATCTGCGTCTGACCGAAACCGGCCGTGAACTGGGTCTGGTCGATGATGCACGCTGGGCGCGCTTCAATCAGAAGCTGGAAGCGATTGAGCAGGAGCGTCAGCGTCTGCGCGATATCTGGGTTCATCCAAAATCCGAACACGTTTCCGACGTCAATACGGTGCTCAGCGCACCGCTGACCAAAGAAGCGAGTGGTGAAGATCTGCTGCGTCGTCCAGAGATGACCTATCTGAAGCTGATGGCGCTGGAGGCCTTCGGCCCGGCACTGTCTGATGAGCAGGCCGCTGAGCAGGTTGAGATTCAGGTGAAGTATGAAGGCTACATCGCGCGTCAGCAGGAAGAGATCGATCGTCAGTTGCGTAATGAGAACACGCTGCTGCCGGTTGAGCTCGACTATCGCCAGGTGAATGGACTCTCCAATGAGGTGATCGCCAAGCTGAACGATCACAAGCCGACGTCGATCGGGCAGGCGACGCGCATTTCCGGAATTACCCCGGCGGCCATCTCGATTCTGCTTATTTACCTGAAAAAACAGGGTCTGCTGCGCAAAAGCGCCTGATCTTAAACGGGGCGAGGAGACTCGCCCCCGCTGAATGGACTTATGCTGTGATTAACACACTCACGTCGCTGCTCAATGCAGCCGGTATTTCCCTCTCCGATCAACAAAAACAGCAGCTGGTTGCCTATGTCGGCCTGCTGGATAAGTGGAACAAAGCCTACAACCTGACCTCCGTCCGCGATCCGCAGCAGATGCTGGTGCGTCATATCCTCGACAGTATCGTGGTGGCGCCGCATCTTCAGGGCACACGCTTTATTGATGTTGGCACCGGACCGGGTCTGCCAGGCATTCCGCTGGCTATCGTCATGCCGGATGCGCACTTTACGCTGCTCGACAGTCTGGGCAAGCGGGTCCGGTTCCTGCGTCAGGTTCAGCATGAGTTAGGACTTACTAACATCACGCCGGTCCAGAGCCGGGTAGAGACCTTTCCGGCGGAACCCCCGTTCGACGGGGTGATCAGCCGTGCTTTTGCCTCCCTGACCGATATGGTGACCTGGTGTCATCATCTGCCGGGAAGGGAAGGGCGCTTCTTTGCGCTGAAAGGGGTGCGACCAGACGATGAAATTGCCGCTTTACCGGCGGGCTTTGGGGTAGATTCCGTCATCAGACTGCAGGTGCCTCAGCTGGACGGTGACCGCCACCTGGTCATTCTGCGTCACCAGTAGCCTTATTGTCAGCAGGGTCTTAGCGCGTTTCCGCCTCAGGCCCTCTCAGGCGGCTGATTAAAAAAAACGCAGACGAGATCGGTGTGATAAAAGTTTTTGATTAAACGCGCGCGGTAAGAAGGTTAAAAAGGCCGATGGAAATTATCCGAAAAGCTCTGTTACATTTAACCTTTAATTCACATTTGGTTATCAGAAATATCACTTGTATAGCTGGGTAGCGGAATAAAAATAGTCACGTCAGAAAATATATCGCGGTAATAACCTGCCGTGCGTAATATCAGTTTCACGATTCTCAGGCACAGTTCGATGTCAATAGCCTGTTTTCCGGGAAATTACGCTTTCCGCTACAGCGATCTAATTTTAAGTGGCTGATTCACATAGGCTTAACCGATGCAGGCCGGGCGCTGAAATAGCACCCCGATAAAACTCATTCTGGCGCAGGTGCTTATTATGTGATCTAAAGCACGCTTTAAAAGCAAGACGCCAGTGAATTTTCAGTCCGATTCAGATGAATTCCGGCAGGGTAATCTTTGGAAAAATAGCCCTCCGGAAAGAAATTTAAATAATTGTTCACCTTTTCGCTACTTACCGATTGAAATCGCAGGTGCGGCCCGTATAATTTGCACGGCTTTTGCTGCTTGACTCAACTGCGCAAAGGCAGTCTTATACGACACGCGACATACCCCTGATGGGGCAGGAGAGTATCAGCGTCATGTCAGTGTCTCTTTACAGTGTGAAATTCGCCCGAACGGTGCTGATGATTCAGCTGGTGACGATAGTCATCATCGGCGCACTCTTTGCTGTTAAAGATGTCACGTGGGGTGTCTCTGCTCTTGCTGGCGGAGCGGCAGCCTGGCTGCCAAACGTATTGTTTTTGTTTTTAGCCTGGCGCCTGCAGGGGCAATCCCCCGCTTCGGGGCGAGTCGCGTGGAGCTTCGCTTTAGGTGAAATAGCCAAAGTGTTTGCGACCATCATTTTGCTCATTGTGGCGTTGGGTCTATTCGGCGCGGTCTTCTGGCCGGTCGGAATAACCTGGTTATCGGTGCTGGTGGTACACATGCTGGCACCGGCGGTAATTAACAACAAAGGGTAAGAGGCATCATGGCTGCAGGAGAAATCTCTACTCCGCAAGAGTACATTGGTCACCACCTGACTCATCTTCAGTTGGACCTGCGTACCTTCGAGTTAGTGAATCCGCACGACGCTCCCGCGACGTTCTGGGTATTAAATATCGATTCCATGTTTTTCTCTCTGGTGCTGGGAGTTATCTTCCTGGTGTTGTTCCGTAGCGTGGCGAAGTCTGTCACCAGCGGTGTGCCAGGGAAAATGCAGGCGGCTATCGAACTGGTTGTCGGCTTCGTTGATAGTAACGTGCGCGACATGTATCACGGTAAGAGTAAACTTATCGCCCCGCTGGCTCTGACAATCTTTGTCTGGGTCTTCCTGATGAACTTCATGGATCTGCTGCCAATCGACCTGCTGCCTTATATCGGCGAGCACGTATTGGGGTTACCGGCGCTGCGCGTCGTACCGTCTGCAGACGTGAACATCACGCTCTCTATGGCGTTGGGCGTATTTATTTTGATTCTGTTCTACAGCGTCAAAATGAAAGGCATTGGCGGCTTCACGAAAGAGCTGACGCTGCAGCCTTTTAACCACCCGATCTTCATCCCGATCAACCTGATTCTGGAAGGTGTAAGCCTGCTGTCTAAGCCTGTTTCACTGGGTTTACGACTGTTCGGTAACATGTATGCGGGTGAACTGATCTTTATCCTTATTGCCGGTCTGTTGCCGTGGTGGTCACAGTGGGTGCTGAATGTGCCGTGGGCCATTTTCCACATCCTGATCATTTCGCTACAGGCTTTCATTTTCATGGTCCTCACGATCGTCTATCTGTCGATGGCATCTGAAGAGCATTGATTTTTTTCTCAACACTACTTTCCCTCCTGATTCCGGGTGGCAGCGCACGCCGCTGAAGCCCGGAAGATGAAGGGAGCATTTAACTGAAACAAACTGGAGACTGTCATGGAAAACCTGAATATGGATCTGCTGTACATGGCTGCCGCTGTGATGATGGGCCTGGCGGCAATCGGTGCTGCGATCGGTATCGGCATCCTCGGAGGAAAATTCCTGGAAGGCGCTGCTCGTCAGCCTGACCTGATTCCTCTGCTGCGTACGCAGTTCTTTGTTGTAATGGGTCTGGTGGATGCAATCCCGATGATCGCTGTTGGTCTGGGTCTGTACGTGATGTTTGCTGTCGCCTAAAGCCCTGTGTTCACTCAGCGCACAATGTGCAGGGGTGAACGGATTCTGCCGCTTATCGCTGATAACGGCAGAAAAGTTAAATACTCAATCTAGAGGCATTGTGCTGTGAACATTAATGCAACAATCCTCGGCCAGGCTATCGCGTTCATCCTGTTTGTCGCGTTCTGCATGAAGTACGTATGGCCGCCGATTATGGCTGCCATCGAAAAGCGCCAGAAAGAAATTGCTGAAGGCCTTGCTTCTGCTGAACGTGCGAAGAAAGATTTGGATCTCGCGCAGGCTAATGCGACCGACCAGCTGAAAAAAGCCAAAGAAGACGCTCAGGTCATTATCGAGCAGGCGAACAAGCGTCGCACGCAGATTCTGGACGAAGCCAAAACCGAAGCTGAAAACGAACGTAATCGTATCGTGGCACAAGCGCAGGCGGAAATTGACGCCGAACGTAAACGTGCACGTGAAGAACTGCGTAAGCAAGTCGCGTTGCTGGCTATGGCTGGCGCCGAGAAGATCATCGAACGCTCCGTGGATGAAGCTGCTAACAGCGACATCGTTGATAAACTGGTCGCTGAACTGTAAGGAGGGAGGGGCTGATGTCTGATCTGATTACTGTAGCTCGCCCCTACGCCAAAGCAGCTTTTGACTTTGCTGTTGAGCATCAAAGTATTGAACGCTGGCAACAGATGCTGGCGTTCGCCGCAGAAGTGGCTCGCAATGAACAGATGGCTGATCTTCTCTCTGGTGCGTTAGCACCGGAAGCGCTGGCAGCGTCGTTTAACGCAGTCTGTGGTGATCAACTGGATGAACCCGCGCAGAACCTGATTAAGGTGATGGCGGAAAACGGACGTTTGACAGCGCTTCCGGCTGTACTGGCCCAATACATCGAACTGCGTGACGCTCATGAAGCCACCGCTGAAGTTGATGTTATCTCCGCCAGTACGCTGAGTGACGACCAGCTGAATAAAATCAGCGCCGCGATGGAAAAACGTCTGTCACGCAAAGTTAAGCTGAATTGCAAAATTGATAAGTCTGTGATGGCAGGCGTGATCATCCGTGCGGGTGATCTGGTTATTGATGGCAGCGTACGCGGCCGTCTTGACCGTCTGGCTGACGTCTTGCAGTCTTAAGGGGACTGGAGCATATGCAACTGAATTCCACCGAAATCAGCGAACTGATCAAGCAGCGCATTGCTCAGTTCAATGTCGTGAGCGAAGCTCACAACGAAGGTACGATTGTTTCTGTAAGTGACGGTATCATCCGCGTACACGGCCTGGCCGATGTCATGCAGGGTGAGATGATTGCCCTGCCGGGTAACCGTTACGCTATCGCCCTGAACCTCGAGCGTGACTCGGTTGGTGCTGTGGTGATGGGTCCTTACGCTGACCTCGCCGAAGGCATGAAGGTTAAGTGTACTGGCCGTATTCTTGAAGTACCGGTAGGCCGTGGCCTGCTGGGCCGCGTCGTGAACACCCTGGGTGCTCCTATCGACGGTAAAGGCGCAATCGACAACGACGGTTTCTCACCGGTTGAAGTGATTGCTCCTGGCGTTATCGACCGTCAGTCAGTCGACCAGCCGGTTCAGACCGGTTATAAGTCGGTCGATGCGATGATTCCAATCGGCCGTGGCCAGCGTGAGCTGATCATCGGTGACCGTCAGACCGGTAAAACCGCGATGGCGATCGATGCGATCATCAACCAGCGCGACTCAGGCATCAAGTGTGTCTACGTTGCGATTGGTCAGAAAGCCTCAACCATCTCTAACGTGGTTCGTAAGCTGGAAGAGCATGGCGCACTGCAGAACACCATCGTTGTTGTGGCGTCTGCGTCTGAATCTGCTGCACTGCAGTATCTCTCTCCGTACGCAGGTTGTGCGATGGGCGAATACTTCCGTGACCGCGGTGAAGATGCGCTGATCGTTTATGATGATCTCTCCAAGCAGGCTATCGCATACCGTCAGATCTCTCTGCTGCTGCGTCGTCCACCAGGTCGTGAAGCATTCCCTGGCGACGTGTTCTATCTCCACTCTCGTCTGCTGGAACGTGCATCACGCGTAAGCGCTGAATATGTTGAGCGTTTCACCAATGGCGCGGTGACAGGTAAAACCGGTTCACTGACTGCACTGCCGATCATCGAAACTCAGGCGGGCGACGTTTCTGCGTTCGTTCCGACCAACGTAATCTCGATTACTGACGGTCAGATCTTCCTGGAATCGAACCTGTTCAACTCCGGTATTCGTCCGGCGGTTAACCCAGGTATTTCGGTATCCCGTGTTGGTGGTGCTGCACAGACCAAGATCATCAAGAAACTGTCCGGTGGTATCCGTACCGCGCTGGCACAGTATCGTGAACTGGCGGCGTTCTCGCAGTTCGCTTCTGATCTGGATGATGCAACCCGTAAACAGCTGAGCCACGGTCAGAAAGTGACCGAGCTGCTGAAGCAGAAACAGTATGCGCCGATGTCTGTCGCGCAGCAGGGTCTGGTTCTGTTCGCTGCCGAGCGTGGCTACCTGAACGACGTTGAACTGGCAAAAATTGGTAGCTTTGAAGCTGCACTGCTGGCCTTCGCCGATCGCGACCACGCTGAGCTGATGGCTGAAATCAACCAGTCGGGCAACTTTAACAACGATATCGAAGCGAAGCTGAAAGGCCTGATCGATACGTTTAAAGCAACCCAGTCCTGGTAATGTCTGGCGGCTTGTCTGAAAAGGCAGGCCGCAAGGCTTTGAGGAGAAGCTAATGGCCGGCGCAAAAGAGATACGAAGCAAGATTGGAAGCGTGAAAAACACGCAGAAAATCACCAAAGCGATGGAAATGGTCGCCGCCTCCAAGATGCGTAAAACGCAGGAACGCATGGCGGCCAGCCGTCCGTATGCAGACACCATGCGCAAAGTGATTGGTCACCTTGCGTTGGGTAATCTGGAATACAAGCACCCTTACCTGGAACAGCGCGACGTCAAGCGCGTCGGCTACCTGGTCGTTTCAACAGACCGCGGGCTTTGTGGTGGTTTGAACATTAACCTGTTCAAAAAATTACTGGCGGATATGAAGTCCTGGTCCGATAAAGGCGTGCAGAGCGATCTGTCGATTATCGGTTCAAAAGGGGCGTCATTCTTCAGTGCTGTGGGTGGCAACATCGTGGCGCAAGTCAGCGGCATGGGCGATAAACCTGCCCTGTCTGACCTGATTGGCCCGGTAAAAGTGATGTTGCAGGCTTATGATGAAGGCCGCATCGACAAGCTGATGATCGTCAGTAACAAATTCAATAACACCATGTCTCAGACTCCGACCATCACCCAACTGCTGCCGTTAGCGCCAGCGGAAGGTGAAGAAGAGATGAAGGCGAAGACCTGGGATTACCTGTACGAACCCGATCCGAAAGCGCTGCTGGATACCCTGCTGCGTCGTTATGTCGAATCGCAGGTTTATCAGGGTGTGGTGGAAAATCTGGCCAGTGAGCAGGCCGCACGTATGGTGGCGATGAAAGCCGCAACCGATAACGGCGGAAATCTGATCAAAGAGCTGCAGTTGGTGTACAACAAAGCTCGTCAGGCCAGCATCACCCAGGAACTTACCGAGATCGTCTCGGGGGCCTCCGCGGTTTAACCAGGTTTGGAATTAGGTAGAGGATTCAAGATGGCAACTGGAAAGATTGTCCAGATTATCGGCGCCGTTGTTGACGTCGAATTCCCTCAGGACGCGGTACCGCAAGTGTACAGCGCCCTCGAGGTGATGAATGGTGATGCACGTCTGGTGCTGGAAGTTCAGCAGCAGCTGGGCGGCGGCGTTGTGCGTACCATCGCAATGGGTACGTCTGACGGCCTGAAGCGTGGTCTGAACGTCAGCGACCTGCAGAAACCGATTCAGGTTCCAGTCGGTAAAGCGACCCTGGGCCGTATCATGAACGTTCTCGGCGAGCCAATCGATATGAAAGGCGAGCTGAAAGAAGAAGATGGCAGCGCAGTAGAGATCGCCTCTATTCACCGCGCGGCACCTTCTTATGAAGATCAGTCTAACTCGCAGGAACTGCTGGAAACCGGCATCAAGGTTATCGACCTGATGTGTCCGTTTGCGAAAGGCGGTAAAGTCGGTCTGTTCGGTGGTGCGGGTGTGGGTAAAACCGTCAACATGATGGAACTGATCCGTAACATCGCGGCTGAGCACTCAGGTTACTCTGTGTTTGCCGGTGTGGGTGAGCGTACTCGTGAGGGTAACGACTTCTACCACGAAATGACCGACTCTAACGTTATCGATAAAGTTGCGCTGGTCTATGGCCAGATGAACGAGCCGCCGGGTAACCGTCTGCGCGTCGCACTGACCGGTCTGACCATGGCGGAAAAATTCCGTGATGAAGGCCGCGACGTTCTGCTGTTCATCGATAACATCTACCGTTATACACTGGCCGGTACAGAAGTTTCTGCACTGCTGGGTCGTATGCCATCTGCGGTAGGTTACCAGCCAACGCTGGCAGAAGAGATGGGTGTGTTGCAGGAGCGTATTACCTCCACCAAGACCGGTTCAATCACCTCCGTACAGGCCGTTTACGTTCCTGCGGATGACCTGACTGACCCGTCACCAGCGACCACCTTCGCGCACCTGGACTCAACCGTTACGCTGAGCCGTCAGATTGCCTCTCTGGGTATCTACCCGGCCGTTGATCCGCTGGATTCTACCAGCCGTCAGCTGGATCCGCTGGTTGTGGGTCAGGAGCACTATGATGTTGCACGTGGCGTTCAGTCACTGCTGCAGCGTTATCAGGAGCTGAAAGACATCATCGCCATCCTCGGTATGGATGAGCTGTCTGAAGAAGATAAACTGCTGGTGGCACGTGCGCGTAAGATTCAGCGCTTCCTGTCTCAGCCGTTCTTCGTTGCGGAAGTATTCACCGGTTCACCGGGTAAATACGTTTCCCTGAAAGACACTATCCGTGGCTTTAAAGGCATCATGGAAGGTGAGTTTGACCACCTGCCAGAGCAGGCCTTCTACATGGTTGGTGCCATCGAAGAAGCCGTGGAAAAAGCGAAGAAACTGTAATAACGGTTTCCCGGGAGGAAGATTATGGCTATGACTTATCACCTGGATGTGGTCAGCGCAGAGGAGCAGTTGTTCTCTGGTCTGGTACAGAAAATTCAGGTGTCAGGTAGCGAAGGTGAACTGGGGATTTTCCCTGGCCATGCGCCGCTGCTGACTGCCATTAAGCCTGGAATGATCCGTATCGTGAAACAGCACGGCGAAGAGGAGTATATCTACCTCTCTGGCGGCGTGCTGGAAGTGCAACCGGGCAGCAGCACCGTTCTGGCCGATACCGCGATTCGCGGTACCGATCTGGATGAAGCGCGTGCTCTGGAAGCAAAACGCAAAGCAGAAGAGCACATGAACAGCAGCCACGGCGACGTGGACTATGCTCAGGCCTCTGCCGAGCTGGCGAAAGCCATTGCTAAACTGCGCGTGATCGAACTGACCAAAAAAGCGATGTAATCCAGCTTTATGCGTCACGAAATGCCAGCCCTCGGGCTGGCATTTTTTTTGTCTGCTGTGGCAAATCGGCCTCTTCGCCTAATTTCGGCCTGAGAAAAATGTAGTAATCTCCCCCCTAAACCGTTTTACTTTCACCCGTAAAAATTCACCCAGGATAGTTATGTCTAACAGTGCGATGAGTGTGGTGATCCTTGCTGCTGGCAAGGGCACCCGTATGTATTCCGATCTGCCGAAAGTTCTGCATACGCTGGCAGGCAAACCGATGGTTCAGCATGTCATTGACGCCGCCAAAGGGCTGGGCGCACAGCACATCCATCTGGTTTATGGTCACGGCGGCGACCGCCTGAAAGCAACCCTCACTGATAGTGCACTCAACTGGGTGTTGCAGGCTGAACAGCTTGGCACCGGCCACGCGATGCAGCAGGCCGCGCCTGCGTTTGCCGATGATGAAGAGATCATGATGCTGTATGGTGACGTGCCGCTGATCTCTCTGGAGACCCTGAAGCGGCTGCGCGAAGCCAGACCGCAGGGCGGTATCGGGTTACTCACCGTAGTGCTGGACGACCCCACCGGATACGGGCGCATTGTGCGTGAGAACGGCACCATCACCGGCATCATCGAACAGAAAGATGCCAGCCCTTCACAGCTTGCCATTACCGAAATCAACACCGGTATTCTTATCGCCAACGGCGGCGATTTAAAACGCTGGCTGGCGCAGCTCACCAACAATAATGCGCAGGGCGAATATTACATCACCGACATTATTGCGCTGGCGCATCAGGAAGGGCGGACGATCCATGCCGTTCATCCGGCGCGTATCAGTGAAACCGACGGAGTGAACAACCGGCTGCAGCTGGCGACCTTAGAACGCACTTATCAGGCGGAACAGGCGGAAAAACTGCTGCTGGCGGGCGTGATGCTCCGCGATCCGGCCCGTTTTGACCTGCGCGGAACGCTGACGCATGGGCGGGATGTGGAGATCGACACCAACGTCATTATTGAAGGTCAGGTGACGCTGGGCGCACGCGTGAAAATCGGTGCGGGCTGCATCATCAGAAACAGCGTAATCGGCGACGATTGCGAAATCAGCCCCTATAGCGTGATCGAGGATGCCACCCTCGCGACCGCCGTCACCGTCGGGCCGTTTGCCCGTCTGCGTCCCGGCAGCGATCTGGCGCACGCCGCCCACGTGGGTAACTTCGTCGAAATGAAAAAAGCGCGTCTGGGCAAAGGATCGAAAGCGGGTCACCTCTCCTATCTCGGCGATGCGGAGATCGGCGACAACGTGAATATCGGTGCAGGCACCATCACCTGTAACTATGACGGCGCGAACAAATCGAAGACCGTGATTGGCGATGATGTCTTTGTGGGCTCCGATACCCAGCTGGTGGCCCCGGTCAGCGTGGCAGCAGGCACCACTATCGCGGCAGGCACCACCATCATGAAGGATGTGACCGAAGCCGGTCTGGTCTATAACCGCAAAGAGCAGAATCACAAAGCGGACTGGCAGCGTCCGGTGAAGAAAAAATAAATTTTTAACGGCCCGCTTTATGCGGGCCGGTACAGTGCAGTGCCAAAACTATAATCCCCACTCTCTACAAGGCTCGGGGAACCGGCAAAGCCGGATATCAGGTCGCATGACAACGAAAGTGGCGAAAAGCCATGTAGTCAGGAAAACATCATTATGTGTGGAATTGTTGGTGCAGTAGCACAGCGCGATATCGCAGAGATTCTGCTGGAAGGTCTGCGTCGTCTTGAATATCGCGGATATGATTCGGCCGGTCTGGCCGTGGTCGATCGTCAGGGGCACGTTACGCGCCTGCGGCGTTTAGGGAAGGTGCAGAAACTGGCGGAAGCTGCTGAACAGCAGCCGCTGATTGGGGGCACCGGCATCGCGCACACGCGCTGGGCAACCCATGGCGAGCCGTCGGAAGCGAATGCGCATCCGCACGTCTCAGAACATATCATCATCGTGCACAACGGCATTATCGAAAACCATGAGCCGCTGCGCGCGGAGCTGATCGAACGCGGCTACGTTTTTGTTTCTGAAACCGACACGGAAGTGGTGGCGCATCTGGTTCACTGGGAGCAGAAGCAGGGTGGATCGCTGCGTGACGTGGTGCTGCGCGTGATCCCGCAGCTGCGCGGTGCCTATGGCATGGTCATCATGGACAGCCGCGATCCTTCACGGCTGGTGGCGGCCCGTTCCGGCAGCCCGCTGGTCATCGGTCGCGGCGTGGGTGAAAACTTTATCGCCTCCGATCAGCTGGCGCTGCTGCCGGTTACCCGTCGCTTCATCTATCTGGAAGAGGGCGATATCGCCGAGATCAGCCGCCGCGACGTGACGGTAATCGATCGGGAAGGCAACAGCGTGACGCGCGCCGAGATTGAGTCGAACCTGCAATATGATGCCGGTGACAAAGGCATTTACCGTCACTACATGCAGAAAGAGATCTATGAACAGCCGATGGCGCTGAAAAGTACCCTGAGCGGTCGCTTCAGCCAGGGGCAGGTGGATCTCAGCGAGCTGGGTGCGGGTGCCGAGGCGCTGCTGAGCCAGGTCGAGCATATCCAGATTATCGCCTGCGGTACCTCCTATAACTCTGGCATGGTGTCACGCTACTGGTTTGAGTCGCTGGCCAACATCCCCTGTGATGTTGAGATCGCCTCGGAGTTCCGCTACCGCAAGTCAGCGGTGCGCAAAAACAGCCTGCTGATCACCCTGTCGCAGTCGGGCGAGACCGCCGACACCCTGGCGGCGCTGCGCCTCTCGAAAGAGCTGGGCTACCTGGGATCGCTGGCGGTCTGCAACGTGGCCGGTTCGTCACTGGTGCGCGAGTCGGACCTGGCGCTGATGACCAAAGCGGGCACTGAAATCGGCGTCGCGTCGACCAAGGCGTTCACCACGCAGCTCGCCGTCCTGTTGATGCTGGTGGCGAAACTGGGCCGTCTGAAAGGGATGTCCGCCGACACCGAGCATGAGATCGTGCACGCGCTGCAGGCGCTGCCCAGCCGGATTGAGCAGATGCTGGCGCAGGATAAGCTGATTGAGAATCTGGCCGAAGGCTTCTCTGACAAGCATCACGCGCTGTTCCTGGGACGTGGCGATCAGTATCCGATCGCTATGGAAGGGGCGCTGAAGCTCAAAGAGATCTCCTACATCCATGCGGAAGCTTACGCCGCTGGCGAACTGAAGCATGGCCCGCTGGCGCTGATTGATGCCGATATGCCGGTCATCGTTGTGGCACCCAACAACGAACTGCTGGAGAAGCTCAAATCCAACATCGAAGAAGTGCGCGCCCGTGGCGGCCTGCTCTATGTCTTTGCCGACCAGGATGCCGGCTTCAGCGACAGTGACGGGATGAAGATTATCCCGCTGCCGCATGTCGAAGAGGTGATTGCGCCGATCTTCTACACCGTGCCGTTGCAGTTACTCTCCTATCACGTCGCCCTGATCAAAGGCACCGACGTCGACCAGCCCCGTAACCTGGCCAAATCGGTTACCGTGGAATAATCAGGTGGGCCCCAGAGTGGGCCCACTTCATTTTTGCGCACTGTCATATAACTGTCATATTTCGTACATTTCACTGTCATCAAACTGTCCTATTTTCCCTCCTGCAGCAATCACTGACTCTTACTAAAACGGCCCCGAGCCTGACTTTTCTCCCCTGGAGGGAACATGACACTGATGCGTAGCACCGTAGCCCGAATTCTTGCCACCACCTTCGCCGTCAGCGCGGTATCTGCTTTTGCGGCCACCGATCTCACGGGCGCTGGCGGGACATTCCCGGCACCGGTTTATGCCAAGTGGGCAGCAGAATATCAGCAAGCCACCGGTAGCAAAATTAACTACCAGGGCATCGGTTCATCCGGTGGTGTCAAACAGATCATCGCCAAAACCGTGGATTTCGGTGCGTCCGATGCGCCTATGAAAGAGGAAGATCTGCAGAAAAATGGCCTGTTCCAGTTCCCGACCGTCATCGGTGGCGTGGTACTGGCGGTTAACCTGCCAGGCATCAAGTCAGGCCAGCTGACGCTGGATGGCAAAACCGTCGGTGATATCTACCTTGGCACCATCAAAAAATGGAACGACCCGGCGATTGCCAGACTTAACCCGGGCGTAAAACTGCCAGAGACCAACATCAACGTGGTACGCCGCGCGGATGGTTCAGGCACCTCGTTCGTCTTCACCAGCTATCTGGCGAAGGTGAACCCGGAGTGGAACAGCAAAATCGGTAAAGGGAACACCGTTAACTGGCCGGTCGGTCTGGGCGGGAAAGGCAACGACGGTGTCGCCGCCTTTGTTCAGCGTCTGCCGGGTTCAATCGGCTACGTGGAATATGCCTACGCCAAACAGAATAACCTGACCTACACCAAACTGATGGATGCCGATGGCAAAGCGGTCGCGCCAAGCGAAACCAGCTTCAGCAATGCTGCGAAAGGCGCTGACTGGAGCAAATCATTTGCCCAGGACCTGACCTTCCAGAAGGGCGCAGATGCCTGGCCTATCTCCTCCACCACCTTCATTCTGATCTACAAAGATCAGGCGAATGCGGCCAAAGGCGCTGAAGTGCTGAAGTTCTTCGACTGGGCTTACAAAAGCGGCGGCAAAACCGCTACCGCGCTGGATTATGCTGCGCTGCCTGCGAGCGTAACCGAACAGATCCGTGCCGCCTGGAAAGCCAATATCAAAGACAGTTCTGGTAAAGCGCTTTATCAGTAATTGACCGACCCTGACCGGACTACCGTCCGGTCAGACCCAACGGGCGGCGTCATGCCGCCCCGATAACCTCTGAAGACTGAGACTTCTATGGCTGCAACGAAGCCGGCTTTCAAAGCCCCAGGCAAACAGGGTGACAAAATTTTCGGTGCACTGGTCCGGCTGGCTGCGCTGATTGTCCTGTTACTGATGGGCGGCATTATCGTCTCCCTGATCATCTCCTCGTGGCCCAGCATCCAGAAGTTTGGTTTCGCCTTTTTGTGGACCAAAACCTGGGATGCGCCCAATGAAGAATTTGGTGCTCTGGTGCCGATCTACGGCACGCTGGTGACCTCCCTTATCGCGCTGATTATCGCCGTGCCGGTCAGTTTTGGTATCGCGCTGTTCCTGACTGAACTCGCACCCGGCTGGCTGCGTCGTCCGCTGGGCACCGCTATTGAGCTGCTGGCGGCGATTCCGAGCATCGTTTATGGCATGTGGGGCCTGTTTGTTTTCGCCCCGCTGTTTGCCGAATATTTTCAGACGCCGGTCAACGACGTCATGTCAGGCATTCCGATTGTCGGCGCGCTCTTCTCCGGCCCCGCTTTCGGTATCGGTATTCTCGCGGCGGGGGTGATTCTGGCCATCATGATCATCCCTTACATCGCCTCCGTGATGCGCGACGTCTTTGAGCAGACGCCGGTCATGATGAAAGAGTCCGCCTACGGCATCGGCTGCACCACCTGGGAAGTGATCTGGCGCATCGTCCTGCCGTTTACCAAAAATGGCGTGATTGGCGGCATCATGCTGGGACTGGGTCGTGCACTGGGTGAGACCATGGCGGTCACCTTTATTATCGGCAACACCTACCAGCTCGACAGTCCGTCGCTGTTTATGCCGGGTAACAGCATTACCTCGGCGCTGGCCAACGAGTTTGCGGAGGCGGAGTCGGGTGTGCATGTTGCCGCGCTGATGGAGCTGGGGCTGATCCTGTTTGTGATTACCTTTATCGTTCTGGCGATTTCCAAGCTGATGATTATGCGTCTGGCGAAAAGTGAAGGAGCGCGCTCATGACCACGATTGAAATTCAGGCGCGTGCCGAACTGGACGCTTCACGCCGTAAAATGCAGTCCTGGCGCAGCACCAAAAATAAGATCGCGCTGACGCTGTCGCTGCTGACCATGGCGTTTGGCCTGTTCTGGCTGGTGTGGATCCTCTTTACCACGGTTTCCCGCGGCGTGGATGGCCTCTCCTGGTCCCTGTTTACCGAATCGACCCCGCCACCGAACACCGCGGGCGGCGGGCTGGCGAATGCCCTGGCCGGGAGTGGATTACTGATTTTCTGGTCAACCTTCTTTGGCACGCCGCTGGGGATTCTGGCCGGTATCTATCTGGCGGAATATGGGCGCAAGTCGGCCCTGTCAGAGGTGATCCGCTTCATTAACGACATTCTGCTGTCGGCACCGTCGATTGTGGTCGGCCTGTTCGTCTACACCCTTGTGGTGTCGCAGATGCAGCACTTCTCCGGCTGGGCCGGGGTGATAGCGCTGGCGCTGCTGCAGGTGCCGATTGTGATCCGTACCACCGAAAACATGCTGCGTCTGGTGCCAGACAGCATGCGTGAAGCGGCTTACGCCCTGGGCACGCCGAAGTGGAAGATGATCTCGGCCATCACCCTGAAGGCGTCCGTCTCCGGCATCATCACTGGCGTGCTGCTGGCCATCGCCCGCATCGCCGGGGAAACGGCACCGCTGCTGTTTACCGCGCTCTCGAATCAGTTCTGGAGCACGGACATGATGCAGCCGCTGGCCAACCTGCCGGTCACCATCTTTAAGTTCGCCATGAGCCCGTTCGCCGAATGGCAGAGCCTGGCCTGGGCGGGCGTGCTGATTATTACCCTGTGCGTGCTGCTGCTGAACATTGTCGCGCGGGTGATTTTCGCCAAAGGCAAACACGGTTAACTTCCGGCGCGGCCCGCTGCGGCGCCGTATAAGAGAGATGAATGATGAGTATCGCGACGGCATCAGCCGATAAAATTCAGGTCCGTAATCTGAACTTCTATTACGGTAAGTTTCATGCGCTGAAGAACATCAACCTGGATATCGCTAAGAATCAGGTGACGGCATTTATCGGGCCATCGGGCTGCGGTAAATCGACCCTGCTGCGTACCTTTAACAAAATGTACTCCCTCTATCCTGAGCAGCGGGCCGAAGGGGACATTCTGCTGGATGGCGAAAATATTCTGACGGCCCAGCAGGATATTGCGCTGCTGCGCGCCCGCGTCGGCATGGTCTTTCAGAAGCCGACCCCGTTCCCGATGTCGATCTATGACAACATCGCCTTTGGCGTGCGCCTGTTTGAAAAGCTGTCACGTGCCGATATGGATGAGCGCGTGCAGTGGGCGCTGACCAAAGCGGCACTGTGGAATGAAACCAAAGACAAGCTGCATCAGAGCGGTTACAGTCTCTCCGGCGGTCAGCAGCAGCGTCTCTGCATTGCGCGCGGCATCGCGATTCGCCCGGAAGTGTTACTGCTCGATGAGCCCTGCTCGGCGCTGGACCCGATCTCGACGGGGCGTATCGAGGAGCTGATCACCGAGCTGAAACAGGACTACACCGTGGTGATCGTGACGCACAACATGCAGCAGGCGGCACGTTGCTCTGACCATACGGCCTTTATGTATCTGGGCGAGCTGATTGAGTTCAGCGACACCGACACGCTGTTTACCAAACCGGCGCAGAAGCAGACTGAAGACTACATTACCGGCCGCTACGGCTGATCTGACAGGAGATCGACATGGATAATCTGAATCTGAACAAACACATCTCCGGTCAGTTCAATGCCGAGCTGGAGCATATCCGCACTCAGGTGATGATCATGGGCGGGATGGTCGAGCAGCAGCTGACCGACGCGATTACCGCGATGCACAACCTGGACGGCGAGCTGGCGCAGCGGGTGATCGACGGTGACCAGAAGGTCAACATGATGGAGGTGGAGATTGATGAAGCCTGCGTGCGCATCATCGCCAAACGTCAGCCAACCGCAATCGATCTGCGGCTGGTGATGGCGATCATCAAAACCATCTCTGAGCTGGAGCGCATTGGTGACGTGGCAGAGAAGATCAGCCGCACGGCGCTGGAGAAGTTTGGTCAGCAGCATCTGCCGCTGCTGGTCAGCCTGGAGTCGCTGGGCCGCCACACCGTACAGATGCTGCATGATGTGCTGGACGCCTTTGCCCGCATGGATCTCAATGAGGCGATCACTATCTACCGTGAAGATAAAAAGGTGGATAAAGAGTATGAGGGCATTGTGCGTCAGCTGATGACCTACATGATGGAAGATCCCCGCACCATTCCCAGCGTGCTGACGGCGCTGTTCTGCGCCCGTGCGATTGAGCGCATCGGCGATCGCTGCCAGAACATCTGCGAAATCATCTTCTATTTCGTCAAAGGTCAGGATTTCCGCCACGTTGGCGGTGACCGACTCGACGAACTGCTGTCGGGTGACGACGGCAGCAACCGCCCTTCCTGATCCCGCTTACCCTGTGCCTGCCCGGCGCAGGGATAAGCCTTTTCAATTGGTCACACCCTGAACACTCTTTATAATTGCGGCACTTTTCTCTCTGAGGTGCGCAAAGATGTCCCCTTCTCCCCAATCTAAGCCAGGCGTCACGCCCGGCAAAGCGATGCTGGCTGCGGTCAGTGGTTATGCCATGGATGGATTCGACCTGCTGATACTCGGCTTTATGCTGCCGGCTATCTCCGTTTCGCTGGCGCTCAACCCCTCACAGGCGGGATCGCTGGTGACCTGGACGCTGATTGGCGCGGTAATCGGTGGCATCGTGTTTGGTCATCTCAGCGACCGTTTTGGCCGCATCCGTATGCTCACCGTCACGATTCTGGTCTTTTCTGTCTTCACCGGTCTGTGCGCGGTGGCGCAGGGCTACTGGGATCTGCTCGCCTGGCGCACGCTGGCGGGCGTCGGACTGGGCGGCGAGTTTGGTATCGGCATGGCGCTGATTGCCGAAGCCTGGCCGGTGGAGAAGCGCAATCGCGCGTCAGCGTGGGTCGGCATTGGCTGGCAGCTCGGCGTGCTGATGGCGGCCTTTATCACGCCGCCGCTGCTGACGCTTATCGGCTGGCGCGGCATGTTCCTGGTCGGGCTGCTGCCGGCGCTGGTCTCGTTTACTATCCGCCGCGGCATGGGCGAGCCGGAAGCGTATCAGCGTCAGGTCAAGCAGGTGCCATCGCTCTCTTTCCCGGCGCGCCTGAAGCTGCTGGTGCGCGATCGCACCACCGCCAAAGCCAGCCTCGGCATTTTTATTCTCTGTTCCGTGCAGAACTTTGGCTACTACGGGCTGATGATCTGGATGCCGAGCTACCTCTCCTCCAGCTTTGGCTTCAGCCTGACCAAATCGGGTCTCTGGACGGCGGTCACCGTCGTCGGCATGACCTTTGGCATCTGGCTGTTTGGCGTGCTGGCCGACCGCTTTGCGCGCTGGAAAATCTTCCTGCTCTACCAGTTTGGTGCCGTGGTGATGGTGGTGGTCTACGCCCAGCTGCGCGATCCCACCATTATGCTGGTGACCGGCGCGATCATGGGGATGTTCGTTAACGGCATGATCGGCGGCTACGGTGCGCTGATTTCCGATACCTTCCCGCCGCAGGTGCGGGCCACCGCGCAGAATGTCCTGTTCAACCTGGGTCGTGGCGTGGGCGGCTTTGGGCCGGTGGTGATAGGGCTGCTGGCCAGTCAGTTTTCGTTCACGGCGGCGATTACCCTGCTGGCGCTGATTTATCTGCTGGATATTGTGGCGACGCTGTTCCTGCTGCCGAAGAAGCAGGGTCAGGAAGATACGCTGGGCGCGATTGGCTGACAGACGGTGGCCGGGGGATCGCTCTCCCGGCCATCAGGGCTTTCTGATGCTGCTCAGCGTGCGCCGGGCAGGCACGATCAGTTCATCAGCGGCAGGAGCTGCCGATAGAGGATTGCAAAGGTTTCCCGGCGTGAGCGGTACTCCGCCATTCTGCCGGGATCCGGCTGATGCCGCTGCACCCGCACCGGTGTCGGGACGGTGACGCCGGCATCCAGCGCCTGCTGGGCCAGCCTGGCCGCGCCCAGTGCCGGGCCAACCTCGCCGCCATGACAGTAATCCAGCGTCTGGCCGCTGATATCCGCCAGCATCTGACGCCACAGCGCACTGCGCGCCCCGCCGCCGATCAGCATAATGCTCTCCGGCTGAACGCCACACTCATGCAGCACATCCATGCCCTGCGCCAGCGCAAAGCCGACCCCCTCCAGCACCGACCGCGCCAGCTCGGGACGACCATGCTGGTGGGTAAAACCAAAGAAGGCGCCGAGGGCGTTGGGATTGTTGTGCGGCGTGCGTTCACCGGAAAGATAGGGCAGAAACCAGAGTGGCGGCACGTCATCACGCGCCCGCGCGGCTTCATCCAGCAGCTCAGGCACATCCCGGCAGCCGGTCAGCGTCGCGGCCCAGTCCAGACAGGAGGCTGCACTCAGCATCACCGACATCAGATGCCAGCGCTGCGGCAGCGCGTGACAGAAGCTGTGAACAGCCTGCTGCGGATTGCTGAGATAGCCGTCGCTCACCACAAAATAGACGCCGGAGGTGCCCAGCGACAGCATCCCCTGGCCGGGTTCGGTCATGCCGACGCCCACGGCACCGGCGGCATTGTCGCCCCCGCCAGCGGCCAGCGGCACCGCGTTCATCTTCCAGCGTATCGCCAGGTCAGCATGTAAGGTGCCGGTCAGGGCATTGCCCTCATAGAGTTGCGGCATCTGGTCACGACTGAGATCGCAGGCGTGCAGCATCACATCGCTCCAGTCACGCTGCGCCACATCCAGCCACATCGTGCCTGCGGCATCTGACATATCCGTAGCGAAGTCGCCACTCATCCGCCAGCGCAGGTAATCCTTGGGCAGCAGCACGTGCGCGATCTGACGGAAGATGGCCGGTTCATGCTGCTGCACCCACAGCATTTTGGGGGCCGTGAAGCCGGGCATCATCAGGTTACCGGTGATCGCCCGTGAATCCGGCACCTTCTGCTCCAGCTCACGGCACTGCGCCTTACTGCGTCCATCATTCCAGAGCATGGCCGGGCGTAAGACCTGGTTTGCGCTGTCGAGCAGCGTCGCTCCATGCATCTGTCCGCTCAGCCCTATGGCCTGCACGGCATCCAGATCCTGCTGTGCGCTCAGCGCCTGCATCGCCTGATCCAGCGCCTGCCACCAGCTTTCGGGATCCTGCTCGCTCCACAGGGGGTGTGGACGCGAAACCTGCAGCGGCGAGGTTTCTGTCGCCACCACGTTGCCCTGTGCATCCATCAGCACCACTTTGACGCCAGAGGTGCCTAAATCGATCCCGATATACATGCTCCGCTCCTGAAGGTTCAGAAATCAAACAGATAGTGATTCACCAGATTTTCCAGCTGCTCCTGACGCCCGCTCTGATGCTGCGGATTGAGCTGCTGCTGCTGAGCGTGCGCCGCCAGCGCGTCGAGGGAAAACTCGCCTTTCAGAATTTGCTGGCCGAACTCACTATTCCAGCCGCTGTAGCGCTGCGCCACACGCTTATCCAGCTCGCCGTCGCTGATCATGCGCGCCGCCACCTTCAGCGCCAGCGCCATTGTATCCATTGCCCCGATATGACCGTAGAAGAGATCATATTTGTCGGTGCTCTGACGACGCACTTTGGCATCAAAGTTTAAACCGCCGGTGGTAAAGCCGCCCGCTTTAAGGATTTCATACATCACCAGCGCGTTCTCTTCCACGCTGACCGGGAACTGATCGGTGTCCCAGCCACACTGCGGATCGCCACGGTTCGCATCCACCGAACCGAAAATGCCCAGCGCAATGGCGGTGGCAATTTCGTGATGGAAGGAGTGACCGGCCAGCGTGGCGTGGTTCGCCTCCACGTTCACCTTGATCTCTTTCTCCAGCCCGAACTGTTTCAGGAAGCCATAAACCGTGGCGACATCGTAGTCATACTGATGTTTGGTCGGCTCCTGCGGTTTCGGTTCGATCAGCAGCGTGCCCTGGAAGCCGATTTTATGTTTATGCTCGACGACCATCTGCATAAAGCGGCCAATCTGCTCGCGCTCCTGACGCAGATCGGTATTCAGCAGCGTTTCATACCCTTCACGTCCCCCCCACAGCACATAGTTTTCGCCACCCAGCGTTTTCGTCGCCTGCATGGCGCTGCAGACCTGCGTCGCTGCCCAGGCAAAGACAGCCGGATCGGGGTTGGTCGCCGCGCCTGCGCCATAGCGCGGATGGGTAAAGCAGTTAGCGGTGCCCCACAACAGTTTCACGCCGGTCTCCTGCTGTTTCTCCAGCAGCTTATCGGTCATGGCAGCAAAGTTTTCTTTGTAGCTTTGCAGCGAATCTCCTTCCGGTGAGACGTCCACGTCGTGGAAGCAGTACCAGGGCACATTCAGCTTGTGGAAGAACTCAAAGGCCACATCCGCCTTCTGCTTTGCCAGCTGCAATGCATCGCCGCTTTTCTGCCAGGGACGATCAAAGGCGCCGACACCAAACATATCCGCGCCGTTCCAGCAGAAGGTGTGCCAGTAGCAGGCGGCAAAGCGCAGATGTTCCGCCATGGTCTTGCCGAGGATCACCTCATCAGGATTGTAATGGCGGAAAGCGAGAGGATGCGTCGACTGGGGACCTTCATAACGAACCCGATCGATCTGATCGAAATAAGCGTGCATGGTTTGCTCCTTAGCATCAGTACCCGAATGGTCTGCGTTGAAGCCATATTTGATATGGGTGACTGACTCAGCTCAATTACGATATTTCACTCCGGGTTTCAGATAATTATTATTTGTGCGCTGGCTCGCAAAATAAGGCTATTCCACGCGGAGCGTCGCGCGCGGCATGGTTTCTCCGAAAAGGATGAAAATCCGATCGCGCTCATAAAAAAACAAATAAACCAAAAAACGTAATAGCCGGATAAAAATCAGTAATTGCTGTCATTCAGAAATAAGGGCAACAATTCATCCGCCTGGTTTATCGGCCTGAAACGAAAATAGCCTCAACCTACAGGATGATCACAATGAAGATGAAACATGCACTGTTTGCTGCCTGTGCGGCGCTGGCGCTGTTCAGCCAGACCAGCCTGGCGAAAGAAGTGAAGATCGGCATGGCAATTGATGATTTGCGCCTGGAGCGCTGGCAGAAAGATCGCGATATCTTTGTAAAACAGGCCGAGTCGCAGGGCGCTCAGGTGTTTGTTCAGTCTGCGAACGGCAATGAAGAAACCCAGATGTCGCAGATTGAAAATATGATCAATCGCGGTGTCGATGTGCTGGTCATTATTCCTTACAACGGTCAGGTGCTGAGTAACGTCGTCGCAGAAGCGAAGCGGGAAGGCATTAAAGTGCTGGCCTATGATCGCATGATAAATAATGCCGATATCGATTTTTATATCTCTTTCGATAATGAAAAAGTGGGTGAACTGCAGGCCGAAAGCATTGTGAAACAGGTGCCTAAGGGCAACTATTTTTTAATGGGCGGATCGCCGGTGGATAATAACGCCCGCCTGTTCCGCGCCGGACAGATGAAAGTGTTAAAACCCTATATCGATAACGGCAGCATCAAAATTGTTGGCGATCAGTGGGTCGATGCCTGGCTGCCGGAAAATGCGCTGAAGATTATGGAAAATGCCCTGACCGCCAATGGTAACCATATCGATGCGGTGGTCGCCTCCAACGATGCCACCGCCGGGGGAGCGATTCAGGCGCTGAGCGCGCAGGGACTGGCCGGGAAAGTGGCCATCTCCGGCCAGGATGCCGATCTGGCGGCGATTAAGCGCATCAAAGCGGGCACCCAGACCATGACCGTTTACAAGCCGATCACCGAGCTGGCGACCGAAGCGGCGAAAATCGCGGTCGAGCTGGGCGATGGCAAAACACCCGCCAGCAACAGCACGCTGAACAACGGCCTGAAAGATGTGCCGTCGCGGCTGCTGAAGCCGATTCCGGTTAACAAAGACAATATCGAAAGCACCGTGGTGAAAGACGGTTTCCACAAACAGAGCGAACTCTGACCGCGCAAAGCGTGAGGGAGAACAGTCGATGCTGCTGGAAATGAAAAACATCACCAAGCGTTTCGGTGCCGTGAAAGCGCTGAATGATGTCAGCCTGCACCTGGAGGCGGGCGAAGTGATGTCGCTGTGCGGTGAGAATGGTTCAGGCAAATCGACCCTGATGAAAATCCTGTGCGGACTCTATCCGCACGGCGATTTCGAGGGGCAGATCCACTTCTCTGGCGACGAAATTCAGGCACAGACGATTCGCGATACCGAGCGTAAAGGCATCGTGATCATTCATCAGGAGCTGGCGCTGGTGCGGCAACTGACGGTGATGGAGAACATCTTCCTCGGTGCCGAACTGAGCCGGTTCGGCATGGTGGATGATGAAACCATGACCCTGCGCTGCCAGCAGCTGCTGTCACGGGTCGGGCTTAACGTCTCTCCTGCCACCCGCGTGGGGGAGTTAGGTCTGGGCCAGCAGCAGCTGGTGGAGATTGCCCGCGCCCTTAACAAACAGGTCCGGCTGCTGATTCTGGATGAGCCGACCTCCTCCCTGACCGAGCAGGAGACGGAGGTGCTGCTCGGTATCATCCGCAATCTGCGTGAACACGGCATCGCCTGCATCTACATTTCGCACAAGCTGAATGAGGTGAAGGCAATCTCCGACACCATCTGCGTTATCCGCGACGGTCAGCACATTGCCACCCGTCCGGCGGCGGGCATGAGCGAAGATGACATCATCACCATGATGGTCGGCCGCGAGCTGACCGCGCTCTATCCGCATGCACCGCATGAGATCGGCGACCCGGTGCTGAAGGTGGAAAACCTCACCGCCTGGCATCCCGTCAACCGCCATATCCGCCGCGTCAACAACGTCTCTTTTACGCTGCGACGCGGTGAAATCCTCGGCATCGCCGGGCTGGTGGGCGCGGGCCGAACCGAAACGGTGCAGTGTCTGTTTGGTGTCTGGCCGGGCCGCTGGCAGGGCGACATCTGGATCAATGGTCAACAGGTCAGCATCACCGACTGCCGCGCTGCGATTGCGCACGGCATCGCAATGGTGCCGGAAGATCGCAAAAAGGATGGCATCGTGCCGCTGATGGCGGTGGGCAAAAATATTACCCTGGCGGCGCTGGATCAGTTCAGCCATCGGCTCTCGACCCTGGATGAAGCGCAGGAGCAGCAGGCCATCAACGACGCGATCGGCCGGCTGCGGGTCAAAACCTCCTCGTCAGAACTGCCGATTGGCCGGCTAAGCGGCGGCAATCAGCAGAAAGCCATTCTGGCGAAATGCCTGCTGCTGAACCCGAAAATCCTGATTCTGGATGAGCCGACGCGCGGCATCGATGTGGGCGCGCGTCAGGAGATCTATCTGCTGATCAATGCGCTGGTTCAGCAGGGGATCGCTGTCATTGTGATTTCGTCTGAGCTGCCGGAAGTGCTGGGCCTGAGCGATCGGGTGCTGGTGATGCATGAAGGGCAGATCAAAGCCGATTTAGTTAACGATAACCTGACTCAGGAGCAGGTGATGGAAGCTGCCCTGCGGAGTGAACATTATGCTTAAAAGTGAAAGTACCCAAAGCCGCCTCTCCGGCACGCCGGGCAAACCGTCACCGGGCAGGTTCACGCTGCCTGACCTGCAGGTGCTGGTAATGCTGGGCGCGATTGTCGTGATTGCGCTGTTCTTTACCTGGACCACCGATGGCGCATGGCTCAGTGCGCGTAACGTCTCTAACCTGCTGCGTCAGACCGCCATCACCGGCATCCTGGCCGTCGGCATGGTGTTCGTGATTATCTCGGCGGAGATCGACCTGTCGGTGGGTTCGATGATGGGCCTGCTCGGCGGGGCCGCGGCGATATTCGACGTCTGGCTTGGCTGGCCGCTGCCGCTGACTATCGTTGTGACGCTGGTGTTGGGGCTGCTGCTCGGCACCTGGAATGGCTGGTGGGTGGCTTACCGCAAAGTGCCGTCGTTTATCGTCACACTGGCGGGGATGCTGGCGTTCCGCGGCATCCTGGTCGGGATTACCGACGGCACCACGGTGGCGCCGATTACGCCGGGAATGTCGCAGATTGGTCAGAGCTATCTGCCGGACGGCGTCGGTTTCGGCTTTGGCTTTGTCGGTCTGGCGCTGTTTATGCTGTGGCAGTGGCGTCTGCGGCTGCGCCGTCAGCAGCTCGGGCTGCCGCAGGGCGCGGCCAGCGGCACGGTGGGCCGTCAGGCGATTACCGCGATTCTGGTGCTGGGGGCCATCTGGTTACTTAATGACTATCGCGGCGTGCCGACGCCGGTATTGCTGCTGGTCATGCTGTTGCTGGCGGGTATGTTTATGGCTACCCGCACCGCCTTTGGCCGTCGTATCTACGCCATCGGCGGCAATATCGATGCTGCGCGCCTTTCGGGCATTAACGTGGCGCGCACCAAGCTGGCGGTGTTTGCCATCAACGGCGTGATGGTGGCGATCGCCGGACTGATCCTCAGTTCGCGGCTGGGCGCAGGCTCGCCGTCGGCGGGTAACATCGCGGAACTCGACGCGATCGCCGCCTGTGTCATCGGCGGCACCAGTCTGGCCGGGGGCGTCGGTTCCGTGGCCGGGGCGGTGATGGGCGCCTTTATCATGGCATCGCTGGATAACGGCATGAGCATGATGGATGTGCCGACCTTCTGGCAGTACATCGTCAAAGGGGCGATTCTGCTGCTGGCGGTGTGGATGGATACGGCCACGCGGCGTCGGGTGTAATCGCGCGGACGATCACATTGTGGCGCAAACAATTTTTTTGCCCCTGTCAGCCGTGCTATGCAATGCGCTGAGCATTTAAGGGAACGCGCCACCATGCATGACAAACGCTATCGCATTACCCTGCTGTTTAACGCCAACAAAGTATATGACCGCCAGGTTGTGGAGGGGGTCGGGGAGTATCTGCAGGCATCGCAGACTGACTGGGATATCTTCATCGAAGAAGATTTCCGCTGCCGCATCGACAACATCCGCGAATGGCTGGGAGATGGGGTGATCGCCGATTACGACGATCGCTCCATCGAAACCCTGCTGTCGAATGTCTCCGTGCCGATAGTGGGCGTCGGAGGCTCCTACCACCGGCCGCAAGATTATCCGCCGGTGCACTACATCGCCACTGACAACGCCGCGCTGGTAGAGAAAGCCTTTCTGCACCTGAAAGAGAAGGGGATCAACCGCTTTGCCTTTTATGGATTACCGGCCTCCAGCGGCAAGCGCTGGGCGCAGGAGCGGGAACAGGCGTTTCGCCAGCTGGTGGGGCGCGAGCGCTATCAGGGCGTGGTCTATCAGGGAATGGAAACCGCGCCTGCCAACTGGCAGCACGCCCAGAACCGGCTCGCCGACTGGCTGCAGACGCTGCCGCCGCAAACCGGGATTATCGCCGTCACCGACTCACGGGCGCGGCACCTGCTGCAGGCGTGCGAACATCTGAAAATTCCGGTGCCGGAGAAGCTTACGGTGATCGGGATTGATAATGAGGAGCTGACCCGCTATCTGTCGCGCGTGGCGCTCTCGTCCGTGGCGCAGGGCTCGCGGCAGATGGGCTATCAGGCGGCCAAGCTGCTGCACCGGCTGCTGGATAAGCAGCCTCTGCCGCTTCAGCGCATTCTGGTGCCGCCGGTAAAAGTGATCGCCCGCCGCTCGACCGACTTCCGCTCGCTGCGCGACCCGGCGGTGATTCAGGCAATGCACTACATCCGCTTTAATGCCTGCAAGGGGATCAAGGTGGAGCAGGTGCTGGATGCGGTCGGGCTATCACGCTCCAATCTGGAAAAACGCTTCCGGGATGAAACCGGCGACACCATTCATGCGATGATCCACCGCGAAAAGCTGGAAAAAGCGCGCGAACTGCTCGCGTCTTCATCGCTTAACATCAATGAGATCTCACAGATGTGCGGCTACCCCTCGTTGCAGTATTTCTACTCGGTCTTCCGCAAAAGCTACGACACCACCCCGAAAGAGTACCGGCAGCATCACGGGGAGAATGTGTTGTAGGGGAGAGTCTCTGCGGCCTCACACCCGCTGCTCACTCTGCTCCAGCACCGCCAGCGCCAGCCCGTTCGCCGGATCAATCCGGGTCGTGGGGAAGTGCAGCTGGGTGTGCGTGGCGGTAAAGGCGAAGGCGTTGCCATGCGCCGTGTCGCGCACCGCTTTGCAGAAAAGCTCGCTGGCGCTCCACGGGCAATCAATGATGATGGTGGCGGGGTTCAGCAGCAGCATGATCTGACTCAGCGCCGCACCGAGATAGCCCCCCGCCTGGGTCATCACCGTATCCACCACGCGTGGCGCGCTGTCGCGGTTCTGCCAGCTCAGGCCAGGCTGATGCTGCGCCAGCAGCTGATTCACGGCAGGTTTGCTGACCAGCGCCTCCAGACAGCCGCGCCGGCCACAGCTGCAACGTGGCCCGCCGGGCTGAACGATCAGATGTCCCGCCTCACCCGCGGTCCAGCTGTGCCCGGTAAAGACGTCGCCATGCTGGATCAGTGCGCCGCCGATGCCCTCGGCAATCCGCAGATAAAAATGCCCGCTCTCCACGGAGAGTCCGTGCTGCTCGACGGCCAGCAGCGCCGCCGCTTTGACATTGTTCATGATGCGGATGGGCAGGCGAACGTGTCTGCGCAGCGTGCTCAGCAGGTCAACATCCTGCCATTCAAGCGGCAGGGAGAGATGCATCCAGCCCCGGCGGGGATCGACGATGCCGGGAAAGCCAAGGCCGAAGCCAAGCAGATCGGGATAGCGCTCTGTCAGTTCCCGGCAGAGCATCGCCAGCTCCGCCAGCAGGCGGGTCGGGTTACTGGTATCGGTGCGCAGCGTCTGTTCCGCCAGTACCTGCGAAAAGTAGTCGCAGACCCGCCAGTGGATGACGTTGCGTTCCACCATAATGCCCGCGCTCTTGAGCTTTTCCGGCCGCAGGGCGATGCCGATTTTAGGCCGTCCGGCGGCCGCCACGCTGACCGGTCCCAGCTCCTCAATCAGCCCCTGATCCAGCAGGTCATCGATGATGAGTGAGACGGTGTTCTTACTGAGTTCCAGTGCCTCCGCCAGATCCTGACGCGACGTGACGCGCAATTTACGTAACCGGGCCATTACCCGTTTCTGATTGTTCAGTCGCAGGAGTGCAGGGCCTTTGCCGTTTGTTTTCATCACGGATCCACCCAACAGAGGAGACAGATTTCAGTGTATCAGCCCGTGAGAAACGTTGATCTGACACTTTTGTGTGCTGTTTCACACAACCTCGCTATCAGGGATAACCCTCGGCTGCAGGCGGGCGGGTAAGCGAAACGGTGCGCGTTTCGGATAAGAGGGAGAGAACGAGAGGGCAGCGGTGCGGCCCCGGGAGGAGAGCCGCACCTGCGGAAAGAGGCATCAGCGCGGAGGAATTAATATTCGTCGCCGCGCACCCGGCTGCGGTAACTTTCCCAGTCAAACCGCACCCACAGGCTGTTGCCAAGCCGCATACGATCCATCACGCGCTCGCCCAGCAGGGCATTCATACCGGCATGGTCGAGGTTCGATAACATGCCGGTCGGGCGTTTGGAAGAGGAGCGGCGATCGACGATCTGGTTGATGATCACTTTTTCATAGCGCGATTCGCTCTGCATACCGATCTCATCGATCACCAGCAGGTCAACACTGCTCAGATCCTGAATCAGCCGCTCTTCGGTAATGCCGCTGCTGCCGCTGAAGGTACCCTTCATGCTCGACATCAGGTCAGCGACCGTCACGATCAGCACGCTTTTGCCGCGCAGGATCAGGTCATTGCCGATCGCCGCGGCCAGATGGTTCTTACCGGTGCCGGGACGTCCTGAAAAGACAAAGCTGGCGATGCTGCCGTCAAATTCTGCGGCATACTGCCGTGCCAGCTCCAGCGCCTTACGCTGGCCCTCATTCTCAACCCGGTAATTATCAAACGAGCAGTTGATATGCAGTTCGCGAATGCCGGAACGGCCCATCACGCGCTGCATTTTCATGGCGCGGTTCTCGCGTACTATCGCCTCTGAGCGCAGGCGACCCTGCTCCTGATTCCACGCCAGCAGCTCCTGGCCATTGGCAAATTTGGGGCGGGTGCCTTCAGGCATCATTTTTTTCAGACGGCTAAAGAGATCGTTTGGCGTTTTCATCATTCACCTCGGAAACCATCGGGAATGGTACGGTCAGGATCGGGCAACTGGGTGATATCACGCTTCGGTTGCCCGCCATTTGCGGCGCGGTTCATCTGGATGCTGCGCGCCAGTTTCTGCTGCCACTGGACATGATGGAACATCCGGCCTTCCGCCTGCCAGTAGGCGACAAAGGCCGCCAGCTCGCCCGGCGTGACGGCTTCAGCCAGCGCCACGCCCCAGATCGCGGCCTGGCGCGTAAAGTCGGCATCCGGCTGCCAGCCCGGATACATGGCGAACTTCCCGGCCGGTGTGTGGATCGCGGCGGGCGCATCGTCATACAGGCTGTCATCCAGCGCCACATCATTCGGTTGCCGGGCGGCAGCTTCCAGCGCCAGCAGCTCGGCCAGACGCGCCGGGGTGATGGCATACATCACCGGCGCATAGTTATCTAACACCGCCAGCGTGCCCTTTTCCGCCTGCTGCAGGGCAGTCAGCGGATCCTGTCGGAAGGCATCCAGGCCAATGAGCGTTGAAGTTAAGATTTTAGCTGACATGAAAAGACCTGAGGTTAACGAACACCTTGCGCCGGGAACCTGTCGCCGGCGCAGAAGGGGTTATTGTACCTTTTTTAACGGAGGGGATCGCTTAAAAAGCAGGAGTGCGGGTCAGTGTGAGGTCACCGGCGACGTGGCATGGCGGGCCGGTACAGATTCCGGTGCGCGCACGGTAAGGGCGGCAGCGGCAGGGCGGGTCTGCCATACATAGCGAACCGAGGCGAGCCAGCACAGGCTGTATCCCAGCAGCTCAGTCCCCTCTTCGGCCATGTTTTTCACCACCCGGTTGTAATCCCCCAGCATCAGATGCTGCCACAGCACATGCACACCAAACAGGCGGGAGAAGACCAGCACCACTAAAAAGCCGGAGGCCATAACCGGCCAGCTGCGGTGCTGCACCAGGGCAGCCAGCGCATGCACGCTTTTTTTCGGCGTGCGCAGCGCGACGGCCAGTGAGCCCGCGGTGACGGCCAGCGCAAACCAGACCCAGCTGCCATGCTGAATGGCATCAAACACGAAGTCGAGTTCACGGATCAGCATACAGGCGTAAAAACCGGCGACCAGCGTCAGCGCGCCGCGCTGATCGGGACGGCGTCGGGCCGCGATAAAAAAGAGTGTGGCGATGGTCGCCAGCATCACTTCCTGAGTGGTTTCGGTGAATGAGGTCTCATGCAGTGCGTCGTTCATCCAGGCGACGTCGATGTAGACAGGAACGATGGTGAGGGCAAGAAACAGCGCTGCCAGCAGAAAAACCGCGATTTCGCGGCCAATAAGAGTGAGATCGTTGCGCATAGTGTTACCAGTATAATGATTAGCAGGCTCATTATATTTTAAACGCCCGACCGCCTTTCTCTTTTTATGCCCCGCTCAGAAGCTGGCGCTGAAGCCGAAGCTGTAAAGTTGCTGTTCCTGATTATTCAGCGCTTCGTTTTGTGAAAATGAGGCGAAAGCCGCCAGATTGTCGTTCAGCGGCAGCTGCGCCCCGATACTCAGGTCGATGCCCTCGCTCTGATCCGGGCCGTTCGTCGTCTCGCGGCGGGGAGTCTGGGGCGTCTCCGCCAGCAGATAGCGATAGCTGAGCTGCGCCCAGGGCGATATCCATCCCTGCTGCGAATCGATGCGCCAGCCGACGCTGGCACTCTGCTCGCGACTCTGCTGATCGCTGTAGTCACATTGCAGACAGTTTATGGGTTGCGGATCGACGGCATACTGCGCCACCGGCCCGGTGGTGAGCGACGGCGCAACAGGCATCTCCACGCCAGCCCGGTAGCGTTTTCCCAGCGGGGTGGTGCCTGCGCTTCCGGTTTCACTGTGCAGCGCGATGGGTGAGGCGGTGGGAGAGTTAATGGCGGCTTCAAACAGGGCGCGGTTTTCGTCACTGAAGGTGAGGGGCGTCAGCGCGATCTTCTCTGCCAGTATCGTGTCGTAGTCCGGCAGAAAGTCGGCGTGCGGCGGCGCAGAGAGGCCGCTCCGGGCAAAAGCCGGTGCCATTAAGATTAACAGCCATGCAGCACAGCAGGTTCTCAGACCTTTCCAACCGCTTTTCGGCGACATCTCTTCTCCAGGCAGGGCTGAAGTTATTATCCGGCGTCGTAATTAAAATTCGCGCTGTCTCTGTTATTTAACCGCTGATCGTTTAACTATCAACCGATTAATTTTAAGATCAAGCGGACCGCTAAAATATTCTCGTTAAAAGGAACAAAGCGATGCAACGATGTGGTTGGGTAACACAGGATCCCCTCTATCTGGCTTATCACGACAGGGAATGGGGGGTGGCGCAGAGAGACAAGCGTGCGCTGTTTGAGATGCTCTGTCTGGAAGGACAGCAGGCGGGACTCTCCTGGATCACCGTGCTGAAAAAGCGGGAAAATTATCGCGCGGCGTTTCACCAGTTTGATCCGCAGGCGATTGCGCAGATGGACGCGTCAGCGATCGACCGGTTGCTGCTGAACAGCGGCATTATCCGCCATCCCGGCAAAATCGCCGCCATTATCGCGAATGCCCGCGCTTACCTGGAAATGGAGGCGAAAGGTGAGGATTTCAGCCAGTTCGTCTGGCAATTTGTCGATAACGTGCAAATCGTTCACCATTATCCCGACTACAGCCTGGCCCCCACCACGTCAGAGCAGGCCATTGCGCTCTCAAAGGCATTAAAGCAGCGTGGTTTTAAATTCATCGGCCCGACAATCTGCTATTCCTTTATGCAGGCCTGCGGGCTGATAAACGATCATCAGAGCAACTGTTTCTGCCATCCTGATGCCATTACCCGCTGATTCTTCATAAATCAGGATTTTTCCTCATACATCCCTGTTCCACAGGCGGCATAATCGTGCCACTTATGGGGAAGGTTTTCCCCTGTGTCTCGACTGTAAGGGAACAAAAATGCAGAAGAAATTAATCGCGATCACCCTGTTACTGAGCGGCAGCCTGGCCCTGCCTGGCTGCACCACCAATCCTTACACCGGTGAATCACAGGCGGGTAAGTCAGGCGTAGGCGCGGGCCTGGGCGCATTAGTGGGTGCCGGTGTCGGCGTGCTTTCATCGTCGAAGAAAGATCGCCGTAAAGGTGCCCTGATTGGTGCCGCAAGCGGTGCGGCACTGGGCGGTGGCGTGGGCTACTACATGGACGTGCAGGAAGCGAAACTGCGTGACAAGATGCGCGGCACCGGCGTCAGCGTGACCCGTAATGGCGATAACATCGTCCTGAACATGCCTAACAATGTCACCTTCGACTCCAGCAGCAGCAATCTGAAACCCGCAGGCGCAAACACCCTGACCGGTGTTGCAATGGTGCTGAAAGAGTATCCAAAAACGGCGGTAAACGTCGTGGGTTACACCGACAGCACCGGCACCCGTGCGCTGAATATGCGTCTCTCTCAGCAGCGTGCTGAAAGTGTCGCCAGCGCGCTGATCGTGCAGGGCGTGGCCAGCGATCGCCTGCGTACGCAGGGGGCAGGCCCGGATAACCCGGTTGCCACCAACAGCACCGAAGCCGGCAAAGCGCAAAACCGTCGCGTTGAGATCACACTCACCCCGCTGGGCTAACCGTGGTCGCCCCCTCCCGGGGGCGCCCTTTTTTCTGGAAAGTCTCACGTTAAAAGCACCAGAAAGCGTTCTGTGGATAGAGCCAGCAGAGGCTTTATGGTAGCCTGATCAAAAATTGATCAGTGGAAATTCCCCTATGTCTCTTAAAGCCATCGCGGCGGTTTTAGGTCTCTCTGTCACCACCGTCAGCCGCGCCCTCAATGGTTACCAGGATGTCGCTCAGGAGACGCGTAAACGCATCGAAGCGGAGGCGCAACGGCGCGGCTACCGGCCTAATGCGGCAGCCAGACGGCTGAAAACCGGTCGCGCTAACGCGGTGGGCCTGGTCTGTCCGCCGGGGGCTTCGCCTCTGAGTGGCAGCGATTTCAGCGATATGTTACTGGCACTGGAGCATCACCTGGCCGGTTATGATATTAACCTGCTGCTGCTGACAGATAAGCAGCAGAATCCTCCGGCGCTCACCCGCCTGTTGCGCAGCGGGGCTGTCGATGCCCTGATTATCGGCCACACCCGGCCAGATGACTATCGGCTTCATGCGCTGCTGCAGACCGATTTTCGCTTTCTGACGCTGGGTCGCAGCGATCTGCCCGCCACCTATGCCTGGTTTGATGTTGACCACCTTGCCGGTTCGCAGCTGGCGGTGGAGTGGTCGCTGGCACAGGGACGGCGGCGGATCGCCTGGCTTGGCAGTGAGGAGAACAGCAGCCGCGCGCGCGACCGGCGTCAGGGCTATCTGACGGCGCTGGGTGATCTCGCGCCTTATGCGATGGCGGCAGTGGCACCGACGCGCCGTGCCGGCTATCAGCAGACCCGGCAGTGGCTGGCAGAGGGGCCGATGCCGGAGGTGATCATCACCGACTGTGGTGCGCTGGCGGAAGGCGCGGCTGTGGCGCTGCATCAGGCCGGACGCGCAGCGGGTGAGGATGCCATCCTGCTGGCAGGCTGGGAGGGATTACCGGGGGATGCGATTCTCGATCATCCCATTGTCGCGATTCGTCAGGCAACGCCACATCAGGCTGGAGAGCAGGTGGCGGAGATGATTGTCCGGCTGATCGAGGGTGCGCCGCCGGAGACGTTACAGACCCTGTGGCAGCCCTGGCTGCAATTACCGGCGTAGCGCTTTTTGCTCCGGGCTGCGCTTGTGCTAGTCTCTGCCGAATTTATAATTTTGCAGGATATCTCATGAAAACCAGGCCGCCTCGCGCCACCATCAGCGATGTTGCTCACGCGGCTCGGACCGGTAAAACCAGCGTTTCACGTTATCTGAACGGTGAACTGCATCTGCTCTCCGCCGATCTGAAAGCGCGGATTGAACAGGCGATAGCGGACCTCAGCTATCGTCCGAGCCAGATGGCACGCGGTCTGAAACGCGGGCGTACGCGCCTGATTGGGCTGATTATCGCCGATATCACTAACCCCTATTCCGTCGATGTCATGAGTGGCATTGAAGCCGCCTGTCGTGAGCAGGGCTTTACGCTGCTTATGTGTAATACCAACAACGAAGTGGATCTGGAGCAGCACTACCTCCAGCTTCTGAGCAGTTATCAGGTTGAAGGCATCGTGGTTAATGCGGTCGGGATGCGCGAAGAGGTGCTGAATCATCTGCAGCAGTCCCTGCTGCCGATGGTGCTGATTGACCGCAAAATCCCCGATTTTCCCTGCGATGTGGTGGGCCTGAACAACGCCGAAGCCGCCGAAACCGCTACGCACCATCTGGTCGACAATGGCTATGAGGCTCTGATGTTTCTCAGTGAACCGCTGGGCAGTGTCAATACGCGCCGCGAGCGTCTGCAGGCGTTCCGCCATCTGCTGGCGGCGCATCCGCAGATTGAGCATCAGAATGTGGAAGTGGTGCTGCATCAGCCCGAGGCGCTGGACGCGGCGCTGCTGGCATTCCATCAGCAGCATGCGGGCAAACGCTGTGCGGTGATGGTCGCCAACGGGGCGCTGACGCTGCAGGTGGCGCGATCGCTGCAGCGACTCAACCTGCAGTGGGGCCGCGATATCGGCCTGCTCGGTTTCGATGAACTGGAGTGGGCGGCGCTGGCTGGTGTCGGGATTACCACGCTGAAACAGCCGACCTGGCAGATTGGCTTCAGTGCGCTGGAGCGACTGATTGCCCGTATTGATGGCAGTGACCTGCCGGTTGCCGAACAGGTGTTCTCCGGCGAACTGATCGTTCGCGGCTCCAGCCAGCCGCTTCCCTGAGGTGCAGGTTTGTTCTTACTTCAGGCTGAGCGGGCAAATCAGAGAGTGTGCCGTTAAGGGATTGTCGAAAGGGACGAAAGAAGCCTGCTCAGGACAGGCTTCTTACTGGCTTACAAAGGCAGGCCGGAGAGAGTTAAATTAACAGCACACACGCTGAGAGGGCCTGGGCCTGGCGTCGAGAAAACTTTTATATTATCAAACCATTCATCCGGGCTTCCCCCGAAGATAATAAAGTTTTTTTCTGGCTCGCCTGAATCACTCATATTCACGGCGCCAGCAACGCGTTCGGCTTCTGACTTATCTATGTTTCTCATTTCGATCTCCTTAATTTGCATCCGTGTAGTCGTATATTTTCGATAACCTTTTCTAAGGATTCCTGCCTGAGGATGTCGCCCGTTAATAGCGTTACAGGCAGATCGTTATATTCTTTTCTTACTTTTATTTTGTCTATCTCTTTTTTCTGCCAAAGACCGCATGCCGCCCAGGCTTTACCTTCAGGCGTGGCGGTTGCAGATTCCATCACACTTTCAAATATCTTTACGGAGTTGTTATCTTTTAAAGTTTTTTCGTATATCAGTTGTTGCGGCATTTACTTCGTAATAAATCCATTGAAGCCCATCGAAAATAGAGTGGCAGTGGAGAGTTCCTTTTCTATGTCCTGATCGGATTGGGCTGAAACCGTTGTTAATCCTGAAGCAAGTAATAGTGTTATTAAAATCCATTTCATCTGCAAAACCTCCGTTTGCTGTCTTATTACCGACTATAAATGACGCTGAGCAATAATAGGATGGAAACAAAGGAATTAAATTTACCAGCATCATAAAATGACGGTTTTTGTTTTTTCCGATCCGTTTTTGCATTAATCCCGCTAACGCTTTTCAGTAACGATGACTTCATAGCTATCCGCATCCCTCTTAAAATGATAAAAATCCTCACTTTTTTCATTCAGCGGAACTGACTGAAATGCACTTAGCGTACAATCCTGCGTTTGTAAGCCTCAGACCGCTCTTCGTGCTCGCTTCGTGAGCACGATCATAGTTTCACAGTTTGCTGCTTTGCTTTGGAACCGGTTCCATTTAGGGTTTTTGTATCCGCTACGCGCAAAAACCTGCCATGGAGCAGAACATGAAACCTGACATCATTGTGGTGACCGCCGCTTATGGCCATGCGCAGATCGCCGCACTCGGCGGCCAGACTGCGCTGCTGCCGATCATTCAGCAGGCTGGTGCTGATGGCGTCGAAATCCGCCGCGAACTGCTTGATGACGCGGCGCTGGCCGATCTGCCCGCCCTGGCGCAGGCGGTGGCACAGCATCAGCTTCAGGCCAGCTATTCGGTGCCCGATACGCTGTTTTGTGACGGCGGCGAAATCAATCCGCGCATAACCCACTACGTTGAAGAAGCACGCCAGTTAAATGCGCAGCGGCTGAAAGTCGCGCTGGGACATTTCACCGGTTCACTTCACCGTGAAACGCTGCAGGCGCATCTGGCAGCACTGCCGTGTGAACTGACGGTGGAAAACGATCAGACCGAACAGGGCAAACTCGCACCCTCCGTCGCGTTTTTCACGGCGATCAGAGAAGCCGGGCTACCGATCACGATGACCTTCGACATGGGGAACTGGTGCTGGACCGGCGAAAACGCCTTCCAGGCCGCGCAGCAGCTGGCCGCGCAGGTCGGCTATGTGCACGTCAAAGCCGCCGTTCCGCATCAGGAGAGTTTCCGGGCAATTGCGCTGGATGAGGCGGACGCTGGCTGGCGTGACCTGCTGCAACAGCTGCCCGGCTCGGTGCCGCGCGGTATTGAATTTCCGCTGGAAGGCGACGATCTGATTGCGGTGACGCGCCACTATGTGTCGCTGCTGCGCAATGTGTAAGGAGTAAAAATGAGTCATCACACCCAATATCACAACGGTCCGCTTGATGTGGTCACCATCGGCGAAGCGATGGCGATGTTTGTCGCCCGTGAAACCGGCGATCTCGCGGCCGCAGAGACCTTTGTTAAACGCGCAGCAGGCGCAGAACTCAATGTCGCGACCGGCCTGGCGCGTCTTGGCCTGAAAGTAGGCTGGGTCAGCCGGGTTGGCGATGACGCCTTTGGTCGCTTTATCTGCCAGCAGCTGGAAAAAGAGGGCATTGACCACGCCCGGGTCACGGTCGATAACCGTTATCCCACCGGTTTCCAGCTTAAATCCAAAGTCGATGATGGCTCTGATCCGCTGGTGGAGTATTTCCGTAAAGGCTCGGCGGCCAGCCATCTGTCGGTTGACGATTTTGATGCGGACTACTTTGGCTCGGCACGCCATCTGCACCTCAGCGGGGTGGCGGCAGCGCTCTCGGAGAGTTCACTGGAACTGCTGAAGCACACGGCCAAAGAGATGCGCGCGCGCGGGAAAACCATTTCGTTTGATCCGAATCTGCGGCCGGTGCTGTGGCGCAGTGAAGAGGAGATGCGTAAGCAGCTCAATCTGCTGGCGGAGTATGCCGACTGGGTACTGCCAGGCGAAAAAGAGGGGCTGATCCTGACCGGCTACCGTCAGCCGGAAGCGATTGCAGATTTTTATCTCGATAAGGGTGTGAAAGCGGTCGTGATTAAAACCGGTTGTGACGGCGCCTGGTATAAAACCGCACAGGGTGAACAGGGACAGGTGGCGGCGATAAAAGTCGACAACGTGGTCGACACCGTAGGGGCCGGTGACGGTTTTGCCGTCGGCGTGATCAGCGCCCTGCTGGAAGGCCAGACGCTGCCGCAGGCGATTCGCCGCGGCAATAAAATTGGTTCGATGGCGATTCAGGTCATTGGTGACAGCGAAGGTCTGCCGACGCGTCAGCAACTGGGCGACGAGTAGTTCACGCGCCCCTCTAAAGACACAGGAGTTCCCGATGAAAAAGCAGACAATCGCGCCAAAACGCTGGTGGTTCATCATGCCCATCGTGTTTATCACCTACAGCCTGGCGTATCTCGATCGAGCAAACTTTAGCTTCGCCTCTGCCGCCGGGATTAATGACGATCTTGGCATCACCAAAGGCATGTCCTCGCTGCTGGGCGCGCTGTTCTTCCTGGGATACTTCTTTTTCCAGATCCCGGGCGCAATCTATGCCGAACGCCGCAGCGTGAAGAAACTGATTTTCGGCTGCCTGATCCTGTGGGGTGGCTGTGCATCGCTGACCGGTGTGGTCAGTAACATTCCGATGCTGGCAGCGATTCGCTTTGTGCTGGGCGTGGTGGAAGCGGCGGTGATGCCGGCCATGCTGATTTACATCAGCAACTGGTTTACCAAATCGGAACGTTCGCGCGCCAATACCTTCCTGATCCTGGGGAACCCGGTCACCGTGCTCTGGATGTCGGTGGTGTCGGGTTATCTGATCGAATCCTTCGGCTGGCGTGAGATGTTTATCATTGAAGGGATTCCGGCGGTCATCTGGGCGATAGCCTGGTGGTTCCTGGTGCAGGATAAGCCGTCTCAGGCGCGCTGGATGAGCGATGCAGAGAAAGCGGCCCTGCAGGCTGAGCTGCAAAAAGAGCAGGAAAACATCAAGGCGGTGCGTAACTACGGTGAAGCGTTCCGCAACCGCAATGTGATCATCCTCTGCCTGCAATATTTTGCCTGGAGCATCGGTGTGTATGGCTTTGTGCTGTGGCTGCCGTCGATTCTGCGTAACGGCACGCAGATGGGCATGGTTGAAGCGGGCTGGCTGTCAGCGGTGCCTTATCTGGCGGCGACCATTGCGATGGTCGTGGTCTCCTGGGCGTCGGACAAAACCCAGAATCGTAAGCTGTTTGTCTGGCCGCTGCTGCTGGTGGGGGCGCTGGCGTTCCTTGGCTCTTACCTGGTCGGCTCAAGCAACTTCTGGGCCTCCTACACCCTGCTGGTGATTGCCGGTGCCGCGATGTATGCGCCTTACGGACCGTTCTTCGCCATTATTCCTGAGATGCTGCCACGCAACGTCGCGGGCGGGGCAATGGCACTGATCAACAGTATGGGTGCGCTGGGGTCATTTATCGGTTCATGGATCGTCGGCTATCTTAATGGGGCGACCGGCAGCCCGGCAGCCTCCTACATCTTTATGGGTTCGGCTCTGCTGGTGTCGGTGTGGCTGACGCTGATTGTGAAACCGGCGCAGAACAAAGCGCCGCCGCTGCGGGGCGCAAAACCGGCCTGAAAGCGTAAACGCTGAAGCGGGCTGGCCCGGTGCAGCTCCACAACGCCTGCACCGTTCGCACAGGCCTTGCCGGGCCTGTACGGAGGCCACCCGGGCGTAAACGTCAGCCTCTGTTTTCTCCGGGCGGCCCGCAAGCCGCCCGCTACTTATTTGTTTGATCGGGAGCCACTGAATGAAACCCGCTGTAATTCTCTATAAAAAACTGCCTGACGACCTCTATGCGCGCCTGGCTGAACAGTGTGACGTGACGGAAGTGAGCAATCTTTCGCCAGAGAGCCAGCAGCAGCATGCTGCGGCGTTCCGCCAGGCCGAGGGCCTGCTGGGATCGGGCGGAAAAGTGAATGGCGAGCTGCTGGCGAACATGCCTAATCTGCGCGTCTGCTCCAGCGTCTCGGTGGGCTATGACAATTTCGACGTGGCAGCGCTGAATGCGCGTCATGTGGTGCTGATGCACACCCCGACCGTGCTGACGGAAACCGTGGCTGACACCATGATGGCGCTGGTGCTGAGCACCGCGCGTCGGGTGCCGGAGCTGGATGCCTGGGTCAAAGCGGGCCACTGGCAGAAGAGCATCGGACCGGCGCAGTTCGGCATCGACGTACACCATAAAACGCTGGGCATTCTCGGCATGGGACGGATCGGGATGGCGCTGGCGCAGCGCGCCCACTTTGGCTTCGGCATGAAAATCCTCTACAACGCGCGCCGTGAGCATGAGGAGGCGCAGTCGCGCTTTGGCGCGCAGCGCTGCGAACTGAAAGAGCTGCTGCAGCAGAGTGATTTTGTCTGCATCAGCCTGCCGCTGACTGACGAAACCCACCATCTGATTGGGGCCGCCGAGCTGGAACTGATGAAGCCGGATGCGGTACTGATCAACGCCGGTCGCGGGCCGGTGGTGGATGAGAAGGCGCTGATCGCCGCGCTGCAGGCGGGCAAACTGCACGCCGCCGGGCTGGATGTGTTTGAGCAGGAGCCGGTTCCTGCCGACTCTCCGCTGCTGTCGCTGCCGAACGTGGTGACGCTGCCGCACATCGGTTCTGCCACCCACGAAACCCGCTACGGCATGATGCAGGATGCGGTGGAGAATCTTATCGCTGCGCTCGGCGGAAACGTCGATAAAAACTGCGTTAACCCTCAGGCGCTGAAATAATCGCCACGCCTTTCCATTGCGCCCGCCGATGGCGGGCGTTATGGTGAACCCCCGATTCGCAATCACAAATTTTTAACCGCTATGTCCTTTTCTCAGTTCGGCGACAAATTTACCCAACATTCCGGCATTTCACGTCTGATGGAAGATATGGGCGCAGGCCTGCGTACGCCCGGCACCATCATGCTTGGCGGCGGTAATCCGGCGCAGATCCCGGCCATGAACGACTACTTTCAGCAGCTGCTGCAGCAGATGCATGAGGAGGGCAAACTCAGCGAAGCACTGTGCAATTACGACGGCCCGCGCGGCAAAGCGACGCTGCTGGAGTCGCTGGCCGGGCTGCTGCGCGACCAGCTTGGCTGGCCGATTACCGCGCAGAATATCGCGCTGACCAACGGCAGCCAGAGCGCCTTCTTCTATCTGTTTAACCTGTTTGCCGGTCGCCGCGCCGACGGCAGCAAAAAGCGGGTGCTGTTTCCGCTGGCGCCTGAGTACCTCGGCTATGCGGATGCCGGTCTGGAAGAGGAGCTGTTTGTGTCGGCGAAGCCGAACATTGAGCTGCTGCCGGAGGGACAGTTCAAATATCATGTCGATTTCGAGCATCTGCCGATGAATGATGAGGTCGGGCTGATCTGCGTCTCGCGTCCGACCAACCCCACCGGCAACGTGATCACCGATGAGGAGCTGATCCAGCTGGATGCGCTGGCGCAGCAGCATGATGTGCCGCTGCTGATCGACAATGCCTACGGCGTGCCGTTCCCCGGCATCATCTTCAGCGAAGTGCGTCCGCTGTGGAATCCCAACATTATTCTCTGCATGAGCCTGTCGAAACTTGGCCTGCCGGGCGCGCGCTGCGGCATCATTATCGCAGACGAGAAGACCATCTCTGCGCTGAGCAACATGAACGGCATCATCAGCCTGGCCCCCGGCAGTATTGGCCCGGCCATCGCCAATGAGATGATTCGTCGCGGCGATCTGCTGCGGCTCTCCGAAGAGGTGATTAAGCCGTTTTATCAGCAGAAGGTTGCGCAGACGATTGCGATCCTGCGTCGCCATCTGTCAGAAGAGCGCTGCCTGATCCACAAGCCGGAAGGGGCGATTTTCCTCTGGCTCTGGTTCCGCGATCTGCCGATCACCACGGAAACGCTCTATCAGCGGCTGAAAGCGCGCGGGGTGCTGATGGTGCCGGGCCACTTCTTCTTTCCGGGGCTGGAGCAGGCGTGGCCGCACACCCACCAGTGTATGCGGATGAACTACGTGCCGGATGCGGAGAACATCGAGCGGGCGGTGCAGATTCTGGCGGAAGAGGTGGAGAACGCCTGGCGCGACAGCTAAGCCTGCGCGTCGGTTAACGACAGCTGGCACCACTGCGCCAGCTGTCGGATCGCCTGTTCCACTTCCGCATTCCAGCCAAAACCGGCATTCAGCCGGAAACAGTGATCGTAGCGCTGATCGGTGGCAAAAATATGGCCCGGCGCAATCCCGATGCCCGCGTTGCGCGCCTTGAGAAACAGCTCGCGCACGTTCAGCGCCTGCGGCGGCATGGCGACCCACAGCACATATCCCCCTTCCGGGTCAGAGACCGTTGTCCCGGCCGGAAACTCCCGCAGCACCGACTGACGCATTTCGCTGATTTGCCGCGCCAGTTCGCGCCGCAGCTTGCGCAGGTGAGCATCATAGCCGCCGCTGCGCAGCAGTTCCGCCACCGCCGCCTGCGACAGCACCGAGGTGCCCATGGTGGAGGTATATTTCAGCGAGGCGATCTTACGCATGTAGTTGACGCTGTGGACCCAGCCGATGCGGATGCCGGGTGCCACGGTTTTCGAGAAGCCGCTGCAGAGAATAGCGTTGGGGCTGAAGGCGCGCATCGGGAAAGGGCGACGCTCACCAAAGGCGGTATCGCCAAAAATATCATCCTCAATGATCACCACATCGTTTTCATCGGCCTGGCGCGCAATATAGGCTTTCTGCTCGTTGGGAATGCTTTTTCCCAGCGGATTGTTGACGTTGCACAGCGTCAGAAAGACCCGCACCGCTTTGCGCTGAAACAGACGGGTGAGGGTTGCCACATTCACATAGCCTTCCGGCCCGGCTTCCACTTCAATCACCCGTAAATTGAGGTTATGCAGCATCTGCAGCAGGACGAAATAGCAGGGGGACTCCACCGCCACCACATCGCCTGGCTGGGTCGTGGCGCGCAGTGACAGCGAGATCGCCTCAATACAGCCGTTGGTGATCAGAATATCGTCGGCGCTGATATTGCAGCCGTAATCGACCGCGCGCCGGGCAATCTCCGCTTTCAGCGGCGCATAGCCGGTGCCCTTCACCGTGTTACCGAGCAGGGCGGGTTTGCTGTAACCCATCTGGCGCATCAGCAGGCCAATCCGCCTGATCGGATAGAGGGCACTGTCGCCGTTCGCCAGATCGAGGCGCACCCGGCAGTCTGATCCGAGCATCGCCAGATGCAGTTCGGTCTGCTCATCCAGCGGGGCGATGGCGCGCGGCTGTTCGCTGACGGCGGGTAACGCACGCGAAGCGGGCCGCTGTGGGGCAACAAAAAAGCCCGACTTCGGACGGGCGACGGCGTAGCGCTCATCTTCCAGCGTACGCAGGGTTTTCAGGGCGGTGGTGAGGCTGACATTGTACTGTGTCGCCAGGGTGCGCACCGAAGGCAGACGGCTGTCGGGTGCCAGTGAACCGGCATGGATCGCCTGTTTAATCTGTTCTGCTATCTGGCGATAACGGCTGCTCTGACTCTCCTGTTCCCCGATAACCCCGGTCATCTGTTCCACCCCATATCGCGCTGATCTGTGCATATTCAACAGAGTACATTCAAAGTACTTTAGGCTGCATCTCTTAATTATTCATGACGCTAAACGGCGCACAGCGCCCGGCTGCCGTCGGGCCTGTGGCCATAACGGCAGGCCGTTCACCTAAGGAAAATGTGAAAGATGAATAATCTGCCCGCCATGATGAAAGCAATGGAAGCGTATCTCTCACCGGCCATCATCGCGTCGGCTCAGCGCTGTTCGGCCCGTCTGCTGGCGGCGTTACCCGATAAGCAGCCTGAGAACAACCGCGTCCTGCTCGCCTATGGCGGCGGCAAAGACAGCAGCTACATGGTGGCTTACGTGCGCTACATTCAGGGGCTGATCTGGCAGCAGCAGGGCACCACCTTTCATCTGCGGGTCAGCACCAACCGTCACGCGGCGATGAACCAGAGCGTCATGGATAATATTCACCGCGTTTATCAGTCGCTGGCGATGCATGACGATGAACGGGTGACCTGTCTGGTGGTGGATGGTCTGCTGATCCGCCCTTTCGCCCGCGATCTGCCGATGCCGGACAGCGTGCGTGAGCAGAACCGCAACGATGTGCTGATGAATGGCCACCGCTTTCGCGCCGATGCGCGCTCCACCTTCTGCAACGCCTGCAATCTCAGCATGGTCAACTCCTTTGGCCTGGCGGCGGACTACAACGGCGGTGTGGATATGATTATCACCGGCGATTCGCCGCAGGAGCAGGCCGCCTATGTTGCCTGGGCGCGTCACCTCTCACGACTGTTTGATGCGCCGGTCGCGGAAAAAAGCCGTGGCTTCAGCGGGTTCCTGCAGACGCTGGATGGCGTCGCAGAGCGCTACTTCAGCGACATCTACGGGGCCGGCCAGCTCACCCCCGCGCACCGCATCACCCACCAGCTGGCGCGCGATCCGCTCTTCTTCAATATCTATCAGGACACGGCCTATGAAGCGGGTGCGCACTGGGCGCTGCTCAGCGACTTTATGGGCTTCCGCTTTGATGAACTGATGTTCAGCTTTTCTGAGTCCGACTGCGGTAACCCGACGCTGATGGCGCATCTGCGCGGACTGCGGGCCGAAACGCTTCTGCAGCGCAGCTACGCCGAGGGGATCCGGGAATATGTGCGCTTTGCGCTGGGGCTGATGGTGAAGAAGGATTTTCCCCCGCAGCTGATCGACGAGATGGCGGCGCGCTATCAGGATGACGCCGCGATCCGGCAGCAGCGGCAGCGTGCAGCCGCGTTCGCCGTGCAGGCGTTTGACCTCAGCGAAGCGCAGCTGATCTGCATGATCTACTCGCCCTTTCTGGGACAGGGCCAGCAGCTCGGTCACTGGCTGACCGGGCAGCAGATCGCGCTGGAGGAGGCTGCTATCCGCGACCTGCTTGAGCAACGCAGTCAGGATGTCGCGCTGGCCAGGGCGTTAACGCACCTCTCCGGCATGACGCTGACACAGATGCGCCACTGCTGGCAGAGCAAGCCGGTCAGTTCGCTGCTGGAGGGCAAAAGCCCCGATCCCCTGTCGCGCGTGCTGCGCTTCGATCCCCATAAAGCGGTGATTCAGGTCAGTAACGGTGTGCTCAATGACACGGTGACAGAAGTCATCTCCGGGCGATAACCCGGTAAGGCGAGGCGATGAAAAAGATTTTTCTGCAAATTGGCGCCACCCGCGATGGACAGAACCCTTACTGCGCGGTGGCAAAGCGCGAAGGCTATTTCACCGTGCTGGCGGAAATGGGCGACTTTGTCGATTACCAGTCACTAAGCCTGGCGCTGCCCTTTGATCTGATTATTCGCCTCGACCGCCCTGAGAATCCGTGGGAGGTGATGCAGGCTTATCTGCACGCCGGTTTACTGGCGCATCCGCTGGTGGTGCTGGCGGGCTTTGAAGCCTACAACGCCAGCGCCGGACGACTGCGCGACATGCTGGCCGGGCCGGACGCGCCCGCCGCCTTTATTCCGCTGGATAAATATGCGCAGCGCATGGCGCTAAAAAAAGCCTGGCCGCGCTTCCCGCAGCCGGAGTTTCGCTTTTTTGCCTCGCCGCTCAGCATTCTGGATGCGGAGCAGGCGCTGATCTATCCCTGCGTCGTTAAACCGGTAGATGGCGGCGGCGGGCTGGGCATCTGGCTGATTGAGCGGGCCGATCAGCTGCGCAGCGTGGTGAAGCAGCTGGTGCAGACCATGAACTATGGCGGGCGCGGCTTCAGCGGCTTTATCGTGGAAAGCGCCCTGATCGGCGAGGAGTTTTCGCTACAGGGTGTGGTCGCGCAGGGGCATCCCCGGGCGCTGACCTGCTGCCAGAAGGTGATTGAGCAGCACCGGGACAGCGAAGGCTGCGTCAGCTTTTATGAGTCGGGGCATGTGGCGATGGCAGCAGCGGCGCTACCCGCCGCGTTCAGCAGTCTCATGACCTTCTGCTGCGAAACCTTTGGCTATCGTCAGGGCGCGTTTCATATCGATTTCATTGTGGTTAACGGCGTGCCGCATTTTCTGGAGATGGGGTTCCGGCTCTCTGGCATGGGGGTGGCGACGCTGGTTGAGGAGGCGACCGGTATCAACTGGGCTGAGGTGACTTTCCGGCTGGAGGCGGGAGGCACCCTGCCTGCCTTTGCCCTGAGCACGTCACGCGCTGTCGGCCAGCTGCGCCTGCGCCAGCCCGCACAGCTGCAGGCGGCGGAACGCTGGATTGAACAGCATCAGCAGGGGGCGCTGTTACCCCCCCTCCGGTTGCCTGCGTTGCAGGTGTCATCCCGCTCATCGCTCTACGCCGATCTCACCCGTCACGCCGGCATTCTGGCGACCTTCAGCCTCAGCGCCCCGACGCGGGAGCCCGTTATGACCCTTTTTCAGCAGGTGATTGCCGCGCAGCCGGTGACCGCCGGGAGAGACAAAGTATGTGCAGAATGATTCTGGCGCATGGCAGGTTCGACAGCGCTCAGATTCTGGAGGCGGCGCGCGCCATGAGCTGCGGCGAAGGAGCCGAACACGATGGCCCAATTAAATCCCATCCCAACGGCTGGGGCTGCCTGTGGCTGGAAGCGGGGGAGATCCGCACCCTGCACGGCACAGGCGCGTTTGCGGAAGCGCTGCCGGACATCGATGTGGATCGGCTGCGCAGTCCGTTTCTGGCTGTGCATGTGCGCCACGCCACGCTGAGTAAAAATCAGGGGCTGGCCTTTTCTCATCCGCTGACGCGCCACAGCGCGGGTCATCAGTGGTACATGATGCACAACGGCTTTCTGCCGACCATCCACCGCCAGCTTGGCCTGGCGGAATCCCGTTTCGATTCAGAAGAGTACCTGCGCTACCTGGTCGATCAGACCACGCCCGCCGACTTCACCCGCGACTATCTGCGCGCAAAGATGGCGCAGGTGGAACCCGGCGGCAGCGCAGGCAATGCCATTTTCGTCACCCGTGACAAAGCCTGGGCGTGGCAGTGGTATCCCCACGACACCCCCTGGCCTGACTATTTTACGATGCATTTTCGGCAACAGGAGGATTGCACGCTGATCGCTTCTGAACCCGTGACAATACCAGGCAGCGCCGGCAGCTGGCGGCGAATGAACAATCATGAACTCTATGAAATTCCGTTTAGGGAGTGATAAACATGGCTATTTTCAATCAGTTCCGCGTGATTAATCCCAGCATGTTTGTGGAGTCGACCTGGCTGGATGACATCGTCACGGCGCGTGTGCCGCTGCTGGTGCTGCGTAATTTCCTGACGCCGGAGGTGCGGGAAGCGGTGGTGGCGGATCTGCAGCGCTGCCGGGAAAAGATCCGTGTTTCTCACTATCCGAATGGCGCACTGACCACGCTCGGTCCCTATCTGGCGCGTCACACCGCGGAGCCCGATAACTATTTTACTGAGCTGCGCGATATCCAGCCGGCGCTGCCCCCTTCACTCACCACCCTGCGTGAGCAGATCTACCTCTGGGTTCAGCATGCGCTGCGGCTGGAGAGCCTGCGCATCGCCCTGGAGCCGGGCCACGGCGACTATGCCGGTTCTATCGTCCGGTTTCATGCCGATGGCGTCGCGAACCCGTTACACAACGACAATATCGTGCGTGATGCCGCCGGAACCGGGCTGGCGGTGACGCAGATTCTCCATCAGCTCAGCTGCGTGGTCTGCCTGCAGGAGTGCAACGCGGGCGGGGCGCTGCGGATCTACAACAAAAAATGGGCACCGGAGGATGAGCGGTTCAAAACGGCCGGTGAGCTGGGCTATCCCGCTGAGGTGATTGAACACAGCGAAGTCTGCGAATTTTCACCACGCAGTGGCGATATCTATCTGTTTAATCCTGCTTTTTATCACGAGATTGATCGGGTTGAAGGTGATACCCGCATCACCATGGGATTCTTTTTCGGGCTGACCGATAAAAAAATGAAACACGCTATCGCCTGGAGTTAATCCGGTCCGGGCCAGACAAGGAGAGGGATATGACGACGTTTGAAAAAATCACCGCGCTGCTGGATCAGCATCAGGCCAGCTACCGCGTCGTGGAGCATGAGGCGATAGGGCAGACCGACCAGATCAGCCAGATACGCGGTAATGCACTGGGTCAGGCGGCTAAGGCGATGGTGCTGGAGGTCGTCATGCCGGACGGCGCGCCGCCGCGTCCGCTGCTGGCGATTGTGCCGGGCGACTGCCGGATCAATTTTAAAAGTGCGGCGCGCGCTATCGGCGGAAAGAAATCCTCTTTCGCCGCGCCGGAGCTGGCGCAGGCGCTGACCGGCTGTGTGATGGGCGCGGTGCCGCCATTCAGTTTTGATGACCGGCTTGCGCTGCGGGTCGATACCCGGCTGCAGCAGGTTGGAACGTTATGGTTTAACGCGGGCGAGCTGGATAAATCGATCGCGCTGGCTGTAGATGACTATTTTCGCATCGTGGGGGAAGCGTGCTGTGCTGACATCGCGACCCCGATTGCGATCACCGCCTGACGGCGGCTCAAGGAGTTTCTGATGTCGGTAAAAGATATGCTGTTAGCGTTGTGCGTGGTGGTGGCGTGGGGCGTCAATTTTGTGGTGATCAAGCTGGGGCTGCAGGGGATGCCGCCTTTTCTGCTCGCCGGACTGCGATTCACGCTGGTCGCCTTCCCTGCCATTTTCTTTGTGCGCCGTCCGCCGATCCCGCTGCGCTGGCTGGTGGTTTACGGTATGACCATCAGTTTTGGTCAGTTTGCGTTTCTCTTCCTGGCGATTCAGCTCGGTATGCCAGCAGGCCTGGCCTCCCTGGTGCTGCAGGCGCAGGCGTTCTTTACCCTGCTGCTGGGGGCGCTGCTGCTGGCGGAGAAGCTGCGCTGGAACCACATCACCGGGATTATCATCGCCACGCTGGGGATGTTTCTGCTGGCTACGGCAGGCATGGAGGGACAGACCAGCGCCGGCATTACGCTGACGACTATGATGCTGACGCTGTCGGCGGCCCTGTCATGGGGGCTGGGTAACATTACCAACAAGATCATTATGCGGAATCGCAGCGTGCCGATTATGTCGCTGGTGGTCTGGAGTGCGCTGGTGCCGGTCATTCCTTTCTTTGCCTGCTCGCTGCTGTTTGAGGGGCAGGAGGCTATCGTCAGCAGCCTGCTGCACATCGGGCTGCAGACGGTACTGGCGCTCTTCTATCTGGCCTTTGTCGCCACCATCGTCGGCTACGCCATCTGGGGAAATCTGCTCAGCCGTTACGAAACCTGGCGCGTTGCCCCGCTGTCGCTGCTGGTGCCGGTGGTCGGGATCATTACCGCTGCGCTGGTGCTGGATGAGCATCTTTCCGGGCAGCAGATGCTGGGCGCCTCGGTGATTATTGCCGGCCTGCTGATCAACGTGTTTGGCGGCGTACTGGGACAGCGTTTCGCGATGCGAACGCAGCCGTAAGGGCAAGGCCGGCGTCAGATATAAGGGCAAAAAATACTGCCTTGAGGTCAGGTGACAGGCTCAGGGAGCATACGCCTTTCGCAAAGACGCAATAGACGCCATCCCTGGCATGCTCAGCGCGGCCCATCCCTGGTCCGCGATGCTTTGCTACAGGCGTATGCTCCCATCGCTTTGAACTTATCAGCCGTCTGAAACAGGGGATCGGAGCAACATTTTTTGCCTTATGAATCTCCACTGATCTTAAAAACGAAAAACGCCGCATTAGCGGCGTTTTTTATGGTTACTTCATAAATTACTTCAGAATCTCAATACGGCGTGGTTTGGCTTCTTCCGGCACCAGACGTTCAAGATCGATACTCAGCAGACCATTTTCGAGACGAGCGTCGCGCACCACGATGTGGTCGGCAAGCTGGAATTTCCGCTCGAAGTTACGCTCGGCGATACCCTGATACAGGTATTTACGCTCGGCCTGCTCTTCCGGATGGGCACCCCGTACAGTCAGCACATTGTCGTGCGCTGTGATATCAAGCTCGCTCTGAGAGAAACCGGCCACCGCGATGGTAATGCGGTAGTGATTTTCATCGACCAGTTCAACGTTATAGGGAGGATAACCCCCGTTGCTCTGATTCTGGTTTGATTCGAGCAGGTTAAACAGGCGATCGAAACCGATAGCTGAGCGATAAAGTGGGGTGAGATCAAAGTTACGCATATTAAGACTCCTGAATTTCAGCAAGTTTTGGCAACCTTCCACTACTGGACAGGCTGGATCCGGCACCTCACTGTCCCTTTCGGCGACGGTGAGCGCGTCCGTAAACTAAAAATGGGTGCCAAAGGAGAATTTTCAAGCGTGCAGAATGCAATTTTTTTCGCCAATCTCAGGAAATGACATACACTCAGAACACCTTTTGTCAGACCCGAACGGACTTCGCCCCAGAGTGTTGACGTTGTCTGGCAAGCCAACTCAGCCCGGCGCATGTCAGGGCTGAAGGGATGATGATAATGAAATTGATGAAGACCTTACCTCTGGCTGGAATGGTTTGCTGCGCAATGGCGACAACCGGTTGTTCCAGCGTGATGTCACACACAGGTGCGAGTCAGGGCTATTATCCAGGCACCCGGGCCAGCGCGGATATGCTGACCGACGGGGACACCAGCTGGGCGCTGAAGCCGCTGGCGCTGATCGATCTTCCTTTCTCCGCCGTGATGGATACGCTGCTGCTGCCGTGGGACTACTACCGCAGCGACAAAGATAAATCACTCGACTCCCCGCGGGAACGCATTCTGCAGAGTGAAAAGCTGGCGCACACGCAGGAGAGCCTGGCGCAGGCGCAGCCTATGCCTCCGCTGCGCCCTCAGCCGCAACCGTAAACAGCTGCCGCCAGCCCTCCACCTCGCGCATATACGCAATCTGCGTGCCGTCAGGTGACCAGACAACCGCGTCGCCTGAGGGGGCGTCATCCGTTCTGCGCGTCAGACGCTGGCACTCGCCGCTCTCAGCGTCACAACGCATCACGCTGTTATCACAGATAAAGGCGACGGCCTGGCCATCAGGATGCCAGCTGAAGGCGGACTGAATGCTGCTGCCGAGACGGGTCACCTGACGCGGTTCGCCGCCGTTGGGAGAGACCGTCCAGAGCTGGATCACCCCTCCGTCATCTGCCATCAGAAACGCAATCTGGCTGCCATCGGGCGCACTGCGCAGCCAGTGGCGCGGTTGCAGCGCCAGACCACGACCGTACGTCAGACGGCGCTGCCTGACGCCAGCCGGGGGCGCAGGTAACTGCTGGCTGCTGCCCTCCAGCGGGCTGGCACCGGGCCGGGCGTAATCGTCCAGGGCTTCGGGCAGATCAACAACAAACACTTCAGGACGCTTCTCTCCCTCCGCCGTCAGCGTGTCGCCGATGAACGCGATGGCCCAGCGCTGCCAGCGGCCGTCCGGTTTCTGATAGCCGCGGTTACCGATCCAGCACTCTTCATAGGCACGGTTGATCTGGTCGCTGCCCGGCTGCGGTGCCGGATGCGTCTCGCTCACCAGCAGGCAAAAGTAGCTGCCGTCATACTCCCGCGGATGCTGCTTAACCGGCGTGACTGCGCGCAGCGGCACCGCGATGCCGACGTTGCGCAGATCCAGCCGGGTATCCTGCTCATGCATGACATGGTCATTGTAGGTAAAGCTCAGGCGTGAACCGTCGGGACTGAAGACATGCACATGCGACCCGCCCCGCAGCGCGCCAGGCGTAAAGGGGGGCGTGATATCGCAGGCATCCAGATTGATGGCGGTGGCGTTCTGAACGATTACCCCGCGGCGGTGATGGAAATCATACTGCCACCGGGCATCGGGATGTTCCGGGCCATGAATGCAGACGTAGCGCGGCGGCATATCGGGGCTGACCGTCACCACGCCGACATGAGCCCCGTGCTGTGCCTGATAGAGCACCTCCACCTCACCGGTCATCACATTGACCCGCTCAATGGTCTGGCTGGTAAAGGAGGCGCCCGAAGGACGCACGTCAAATGCCAGCCACTGGCTGTCGGCAGTCCAGACATTGATATTGGTGAGCTGATGCTGACGGGCAGCAAAGGTGATCTGTTTTTCTGACATGGTGAAACCCGTGCAGGAAGCGATGCCCGACAAATTACGCGATTCTGTTTCGCGCTGCAGCTTTTTTACCGGGTTCCGGGCCAGCGCGGCCCGGAAAGCGCAGGGCGGTTACAGCACTAACTCTTCAATGGCATGTGCGACGCCATCTTCCATATTGGTTTTTGTGATGAACTGAGCGATAGCCTTGACCGAATCAATCGCATTGCCCATGGCGACACCCGTGCCGGCATACTCAATCATCGCCAGGTCGTTCTCCTGGTCACCTATCGCCATCACCTCTTCCTGCTTCAGGCCGAGCTTCTCCGCCAGCATTCTGACGCCCTGACCTTTGTTGACCCGGCGATCGAGGATTTCCAGATAATAAGGCGCACTCTTCAGGATGGTATAGGTCTGCTTAGCATGCTCTGGCAGGCGGGCAATCGCCGCGTCGAGCAGGGCCGGACGGTCGATCATCATCAGTTTTGGGAAGCGCGTCGCGCGGTCCATCTCTTCCACCGCACGATAGCGCACCGGAATCCCGGTCAGGCTCGCCTCATGGATGGTGTATTCGCTGATGTCTTTGTTGGGTGTATAGAGATGGGATTTGTCGAACGCCTGGAAATGGACGCCAAGTTCACGCGCCAGCTGCTCAATGTAGAGGTAGTCGTCAAAGGTCAGCGTCACTTCCGCCACGCACTCACCATCTTCAGCCTGATGAACCAGCGCGCCGTTGTTACTGATCGCGTACTGGCCGGGGGTCTGCATATCCAGCTCCATCAGATAGCGCTGGATACCCACAAACGGCCGGCCGGTGGTCAGCACAATCGATACCCCCTGCTGGCGGGCGCGATCAAGGGCAGATTTCACCCCCGGCGTGATCTCATGCTGCGGATTGAGCAGGGTGCCATCCATGTCGATAGCGATCAATTTAATAGCCATAGAGTCCTCGTTGCGTCTGGGTTTGGTTCAATGCTAGCGCGATTCAGCGCGTATTGACCAGTTTCATAGCAGGCGGGCACCCCCGGCCGACCGTCAGTGTCAGGCCGTAAACAGATCGCGGTGAATTTTAATCACGGCTTTTCGGATAATGGCGGGTTCACCCGGCGCGCAGCAGGGGCGATGAATATCGTGCGGAAAAAAGATCGCGAACATGCCGGGCAGCAGCGTGATCACCGACTCATTCAGCGTCTTCTGATAAAAGACCACGTCGCGTTGCTGAGCAAAATCCTCGGTCACTCGCTGATCGGGGTGGGCACGGGCCACGCCGATATTCTCGCTGCCGGCCAGCAGAAACTGAATGTCGATGTAGCTGAAGTGGGATTCTGCCCGACGCGCGCTCGCCGGTTCGGTCATCATCTCCTGCACCAGGCAGAACATCTTATCCTCAGGCAGGATGGCATATTTACCGGTGTCGAGCTGGCTGAAGTCGGTGTCAGTAATCCAGCGTATCGCCTGATCGATAACCGGATGAAAGGCGTGACGTTCTCTGTTCCAGTCGTGACAGTCGCAGACAATCATAAGGTAACTCCCTGTATTAACGTTGTGCGCGCTGAAGGCGCAAAGAGAGGCAAGCGTAAAGGAGCAGGGCGAGGGAAAACGTGATCGGTCTCGCAGCACCGGGCGCGGCGTTCGCCGCGGCGGCATAAAAAAAAGGCCATCACCGGAGTGATGGCCTGTCCGGTCTGCGACCAATCAGATATCGATATTGGCTGCTTTCAGCGCATTCTCTTCGATGAAGGCGCGGCGCGGTTCAACCGCATCGCCCATCAGCGTAGTGAACAGCTGGTCAGCACCAATGGCATCTTTGATGGTGACGCGCAGCATACGACGGCTGTCCGGGTCCATGGTGGTTTCCCACAGCTGATCCGGGTTCATCTCGCCCAGACCTTTGTAGCGCTGAACAGAGAGGCCGCGACGCGACTCTTTAACCAGCCACTCAATCGCCTGTTCGAAGCTGGCCACCGGCTGACGACGCTCACCACGTTCAATGTAGGCATCTTCTTCCAGCAGGCCACGCAGTTTGCCGCCAAGATCGCAGATTTTGCGGTACTCCGGCCCCTGAATGAACTCCGCTTCCAGCGGGTAGTCGGTATCCACACCGTGGGTGCGAACGCGCAGAACCGGCTCGAAGAGGTTCAGCTCGCGGTTTTCGCGAACCTGGGCCAGATAAGTACTGCCGTGCGCTTCGCGTTCAGTCAGATAGCTCACCAGGCCGTTCAGCCAGGTCGTGACCTCCGCTTCATTGGTCAGATCGCTCAGCGTGTCGTGATAAATCAGCGCGCGCAGCATGGCCATCGGATAACGGCGCTCCATACGCTTGATCATCTTCTGCGTGCTGTTGAAGTCAGAGACCAGCGTCTCCAGCGGCTCACCGCCCAGTGCCGGAGCGCTGGCGTTGGTGTGCAGCGTGGCACCATCCAGCGCGATGGCGATCTGATACTGATCCATCGCCTCGTCATCTTTGATGTACTGCTCCTGCTTGCCTTTCTTCACTTTGTAGAGCGGCGGCTGGGCAATATAAACGTGGCCGCGCTCAATGATTTCCGGCATCTGACGATAGAAGAAGGTCAGCAGCAGGGTACGGATGTGTGAACCATCAACGTCGGCATCGGTCATGATGATGATGCTGTGATAGCGCAGCTTGTCCGGGTTGTATTCGTCGCGGCCAATGCCACAGCCCAGTGCGGTGATCAGCGTGGCCACTTCCTGAGAGGCGAGCATCTTATCGAAACGCGCTTTCTCAACGTTCAGGATCTTACCTTTCAGCGGCAGGATCGCCTGGTTTTTACGGTTACGGCCCTGTTTGGCCGAGCCGCCTGCGGAGTCACCCTCCACCAGGTAGATTTCAGAGAGCGCCGGGTCGCGCTCCTGGCAATCCGCCAGTTTGCCTGGCAGGCCAGCCAGATCCAGCGCGCCTTTACGGCGGGTCATCTCGCGGGCGCGACGGGCCGCTTCACGGGCGCGCGCGGCGTCGATGATTTTACCGACCACGATTTTGGCGTCTGCCGGGTTTTCCAGCAGGTATTCCGCCAGCAGTTCGTTCATCTGCTGCTCAACCGCCGATTTCACCTCTGACGAAACCAGTTTGTCTTTGGTCTGTGAGGAGAATTTAGGGTCCGGTACTTTCACCGACACGACGGCAATCAGGCCTTCACGGGCATCGTCACCGGTGGCGCTGACTTTGGCTTTCTTGCTGTAACCCTCTTTATCCATGTAGGCGTTCAGGGTACGGGTCATCGCCGCACGGAAACCGGCAAGGTGCGTACCGCCGTCACGCTGCGGGATGTTGTTGGTAAAGCAGTAGATATTTTCCTGGAAACCGTCGTTCCACTGCAGCGCCACTTCCACGCCGATGCCATCTTTCTCGTTTGAGAAGTAGAAAACGGTCGGATGAATCGGGGTTTTGTTTTTGTTCAGGTACTCAACAAACGCCTTGATACCACCTTCGTAGTGGAAGTGATCCGTTTTGCCGTCGCGCTTATCTTCCAGACGGATCGAAACGCCTGAGTTCAGGAAGGAGAGTTCACGCAGGCGTTTCGCCAGAATGTCATACTCAAAATCGCGGACATTGGTGAAGGTTTCGTAGCTCGGCCAGAAACGGACGCGGGTACCGGTTAAATCGGTATCACCGGTCACGGTCAGCGGCGACTCGGGAACGCCGTGGACGTAAATCTGCTGATGCACTTTGCCTTCGCGACGAATGGTCAGCTCCAGCTTCTGCGACAGGGCGTTAACGACCGAGACACCCACGCCGTGCAGGCCGCCGGAGACCTTGTAGGAGTTATCATCGAATTTACCGCCCGCATGCAGAACGGTCATGATCACTTCAGCGGCGGACACGCCCTCTTCTTCGTGAATACCGGTCGGAATGCCGCGTCCATCATCCTGCACCGAGACGGAGTTATCCGCATGGATGGTGACCACAATGTCACTACAGTGACCAGCGAGCGCTTCGTCGATTGCGTTATCCACGACCTCGAATACCATGTGATGCAGACCGGTACCGTCATCGGTATCGCCGATATACATGCCCGGGCGTTTACGTACCGCATCAAGCCCCTTCAGGACTTTAATACTGGAGGAGTCATAAGAATTCGACATCAACGTTTCTCGCTCATTTTAATCTTCAGGTTGAACCGCTATTTTACCCTGTTCCACGCGGAACATCTTGCCCTTTTCGTCGCTCATGTCGATTACATGTCCGGCCGAAATGGCGCTGACAAAGACCTGAGCCTGGGTGGCTTTTAACCGTTCCGCCAGCAGGCGTCGGCGGCTCTCATCCAGCTCAGAAGCAAAGTCATCAATGAGGTAAATACAGCGGCGTCCGCTCTGGCTTGTCAGGAACTCGCCCTGTGCCAGACGCAATGCACACATCAGCAGCTTGAGCTGCCCGCGTGAGAGTAAATCTTCCACCGGCGTCCCTTCAGCCCGGATTCGAAAGTCCGCTTTATGGGGGCCGCTGGCGGTGTAGGTCAGTGCACGATCGCGCTCAAAGTTACGCTCCAGCAGATCGCCATAGTCGCTCTCTTTGTCCCAGCCGCGCTGGAAGGAGAAGCGCAGGTCAAATTCCGGCAGGAACTGGCTGCAGGTGCCGGTGATTTCGGCGGAAATGGCGGCACTGTACTCCGCCCGCCACAGGCTGATCTGTTCAGCCAGCGGCACCAGCTCCTGATCCCAGGGACGGATCTGGCTGTAGCGGGTGACCTGACGCAGCGCGGCGTTGCGCTGCTTAAGCAGGCGACGCAGGTTGTTCCAGGCGTTGAAAAAACCAGGCGTGTTATGGAAGCAGCCCCAGTCAACATAGGCTCTGCGGTATTTGGGGCCGCCATTAAGCAAACTAAAGCCTTCGGGCGTAATTAATTGCATCGGCAGCAGCTGTGCCAGCTCGGCGACTTTGTGCCCGTCGCTGCCATCAATGCGCACTTTACTGTCACCGGCCCGGTTTTTGGTCAGTCCGACCGAAATTTCCCGCTCTTTGCTCTCGAGCCGTCCGTGCAGCACAAAGGCCGCCTCGTCGTGACGGATGACGCGCCCCGCCTGCAGGCTGCGAAACGACCGGCCATGCCCCAGCGTATGGATCGCCTCTAACACGCTGGTTTTGCCGCTGCCGTTGACGCCGACCAGAAAATTAAAGCCGGGAGCCAGTTGCAGGTCAGCCTGTTCGATATTACGAAAATCTTTAATAAGAAGGCGGGTTAAAGCCATGAATCAGTCCAGCGTGAGGGGCAATGATCGGGATAAAATGGTAAAAATTCAGGACTTACCTTTAACAATCCAGGGCGTCGACGGCGAAGCAGGTTTGCCCGACATCCCCGTCACCAGGCCGTCGGCGTCGCCGCCAGTCTGGTTCCGGCCAGCGCGCAGACCCTGGGAGCATACTGAAGTATGTGACCAGGGGCGAGCACTGCCCGGAATCAGAATGGCAAGTAAGCCAGGCCGATATGTAACACCTACAAGCGCATGGGCATGACGACATAGGCCGCAGCAGGACTCGCCACATCCTCAATCTGCACGCTCGACACCGAATCGGTCAGCAGCAGACGCACGTTCTCACACTTCAGCGCGTTCAGCACATCCAGCACGTAACTGACGTTAAAGCCAATCTCCAGTTCGGTGCCGTTATAGCTGACATCCAGCATCTCTTCCGCCTCTTCCTGTTCAGGGTTATTGGCAGTGATCTTCAGCTGGTTTTCGGTGATATAGAGGCGCACCCCGCGGAACTTCTCGTTGGAGAGGATAGCCGCACGGGCAAACGCCTGTTTGAGCAGGTCACAGCCCGCTTCCAGCACTTTGTCGGGATTCTTCGGCAACACGCGGCGATAATCGGGGAAACGACCATCAACCAGCTTAGAGGTGAAGATGTAGTCGCCGACGTGTGCACGAATATTACTGCCGCCAATCTGCACCTGCAGCGGGGTCTCGCCGCCATCCAGCAGACGCAGCAGCTCAATCACGCCTTTGCGCGGCACAATCACCGAATGACTCGGCAGCGCCTGGCCAACCGGCATTGAGCAGACGGCCAGACGGTGACCGTCCGTCGCCACGGTGCGCAGTTCTTCCCCTTCGGTTTCAAACATCATGCCGTTGAGGTAGTAACGCACATCCTGATGCGCCATGGAGAACTGAGTCGCTTCGATCAGCCGCTTCATCGTCGCCTGCGGCAGGGTGAATTCGACTTCACTCTGCCAGTCGTCAAGATTCGGGAAGTCACTGGCGGGCAGGGTGGACAGCGAAAAACGGCTGCGTCCTGAGCGCACCAGCATGCGATCGCCTTCCAGCGCCAGCGTGATCTCTGCGCCATCCGGTAAGCCACGACAGATATCGAGGAATTTACGCGCCGGAACGGTGGTCGCGCCAGGCTCATGCGCCTGCGTCAGCGCCACGCGTGCCACCATCTCCATTTCCAGATCGGTACCGGTCAGCAGCAGCGAACCTTCTGTTACCTGCAGCAGCAGGTTTCCAAGGATTGGCAGCGTTGGACGCCCGCCCAGCGGGCCACTTACTTGTTGCAGCGGCTTCAGCAGCTGCTCACGTTCAACAATAAATTTCATAGCGTCACGAAGATAATGTTCTGATGAGATTAGAGAAATCTTCTTTGATATCGTGGCTCTCTTCACGCAGCTGCTCAATCTTGCGGCAGGCATGAAGCACCGTTGTATGGTCGCGTCCCCCAAAAGCGTCGCCGATTTCCGGCAGGCTATGGTTCGTCAACTCTTTCGCCATCGCCATCGCCATCTGGCGCGGACGTGCAACCGAACGCGAACGGCGCTTGGAAAGCAGATCGGCGACCTTGATTTTGTAGTACTCAGCCACGGTCTTCTGAATATTATCGATGGTGACCAGCTTTTCCTGCAGCGCCAGCAGATCGCGCAGCGCTTCACGCACGAAGTCGATCGTAATCGCCCGGCCGGTAAAGTTGGCGTTGGCGATCACGCGGTTCAGTGCGCCTTCCAGCTCACGCACATTGGATCGTAAACGCTTGGCAATAAAGAAGGCGACTTCACCCGGCAGGCGGATGTCATTCTCATCCGCTTTTTTCATCAGGATCGCCACCCGCGTTTCCAGCTCAGGCGGCTCGATCGCCACCGTTAACCCCCAGCCGAAACGGGATTTAAGACGATCTTCCACCCCGTTGATCTCTTTGGGGTAACGATCCGAGGTGAGGATGATCTGCTGATTGCCTTCTAATAAGGCATTAAAGGTGTGGAAGAACTCTTCCTGCGATCGCTCTTTATTGGCAAAGAACTGAATGTCATCGATCAGCAGGGCATCTACTGAACGGTAATAGCGTTTGAACTCTTCGATCGCATTGTTCTGCAGGGCCTTAACCATGTCCTGCACAAAACGCTCGGAGTGCATGTAAACCACTTTTGCATTGGGTTTACGGGCAATGATGCCGTTACCTACCGCATGCAGCAGGTGCGTTTTACCCAGACCGGTGCCGCCATACAGAAACAGCGGGTTATACGCGCCGCCGGGATTATCCGCCACCTGACGTGCCGCCGCGCGCGCCAGCTGGTTGGATTTACCCTCGACGAAGTTGTCGAAGTTATGACGGTTATTCACATTCGAGCGGTAGGTCACGTCGGCCGGTGCCGGCACATTGTCCCAGCTGGGACGCACGATCTGCGTCGGTGCCGGACGAACATGGCTCTGCACGGGCATTACCGGTGCGCTGACGCTGGCCATAACCGGCTGGCTGACCGCTGCCGCCTGCTGCTGAACCGGGCGCGTGCCGACTTCAAAACGCAGCGCGGGCACATTCGGGCCACAGAATTCATTCAGCAGCGCATTGATACTATTGAGGTATTTATCCCGGACCCAGTCGAGTACGAAGCGATTTGGAGCATACAAGGCAAGCGTATTGTCGTTTAACTCAGCCTGCAGTGGACGGATCCACATGCTGAATTCGGTGGCAGGAAGCTCATCCTGCAAACGGGCAAGACACTGTTGCCAAAGCGTAAGTGACACGGCGGACTCCACTCGTACAAATTCGATAAGAATAGTAGGCGTTACTCTAAGAAACGTTCATTTTTTGACACAGACGAAAGAAAGCGCCTGCGACCGCTATCAGCGGTTTTCCAGCCTGCAATCAGCGGAGGATCGTCAGCGGAAGGGCGGATCATAGCGCAAAGCGAGACAGAGATCTTCCCTTTCTACACAGTTTTGATCCTTTTTATCCACAGGCCTGAGGCGCGCAAAGAAGTTTACGCCAGTTGCCGGAAAAACCCGCAGGGATCTGGCGAAAAGCGTCAGAATTTCGGACGATGTCTCGTTTTATCCCCACGATCCCGCCTCCCGATCGTAATAAGATCCCGTACGATCCTTGCGCTTTAGAGCGGAGCCCGTATAATTCCCCACCCGACATTGCGCCCCAAAGCAAAATGTCGGAACTCAGCGGGCTGTATGCGGGTTTTCAGGTACCGTGCCACGCGAAGTAAATTGACTCGGGACTGTACAATTATTACAATCCCGCCTCTTTATTAAAGACACATTGAGGCGTCGGTCGATTTACTGGCCCGAAACGCGTCACCCAGTGAAAATTTTCAAGTTTAGGTAGAAACCGCCATGAAACGCACTTTTCAACCGTCCGTACTGAAGCGCAACCGTTCACACGGTTTCCGTGCTCGTATGGCAACAAAAAATGGTCGTCAGGTTCTGGCACGTCGTCGTGCTAAAGGCCGTTCTCGTCTGACCGTTTCTAAGTAATAAAGCTAGCCCTGATGGGTAAGCTCGCATTTCCCAGGGAGTTACGCTTGTTAACTCCCACTCATTTCACTTTCGTCTTCCAGCAGCCACAACGGGCTGGCACGCCGCAAATCACTATTCTCGGCCGCCTTAACGCGCTGGGGCATCCCCGCATCGGTCTTACCGTCGCTAAAAAACATGTGAAACGCGCCCACGAACGCAACCGGATCAAGCGATTGACCCGCGAAAGCTTTCGTCTGCGTCAACATGAACTGCCGTCGATGGACTTCGTGGTGGTCGCGAAGAAGGGGGTTGCCGATCTGGATAACCGTATGCTGGCGGAAGCGTTGGAGAAATTATGGCGTCGTCACTGTCGCCTGGCGCGCGGCTCCTGATCGTCCTGATACGCGTCTATCAACGCGGTATCAGTCCATTACTGGGACCACACTGTCGGTTTCACCCGACCTGCTCTCATTACGGAATTGAGGCGTTACGCAGGTTCGGCCTGATAAAAGGCAGTTGGTTGACATTAAAACGCGTATTAAAATGCCACCCCTTGAACCCGGGTGGTGACGATCCTGTGCCGCCAAAAACCTTTGATACCAGAGAACATTAACGATGGATTCGCAACGCAATCTCTTTCTCATCGCTTTTCTGTTCGTGACCTTTATGATCTGGCAAGCCTGGCAGACGGACCACGCTCCGCAGCCACAGCAGACGCAGACCACACAGGGCACCAACAGCGTAGCGGGTGATACCGCCAGTCAGGGTGTACCGGCCAGCGGTCAGGGCCAGACGATCACCGTTAAGACTGATGTCCTGTCATTAAATATCAACACCCGCGGCGGTGATGTAGAACAGGCACAGCTGCTGACTTTCCCGGACAAACTGGGTTCTGACCAGCCGTTCCAGCTGCTTGAAACGACGCCAGCCTTCCTTTATCAGGCGCAGAGTGGTTTAACCGGCCGTAATGGTCCGGATAACCCCAACAACGGTGCGCGTCCGCTGTTCACCACGGCACAGGATCACTTCGAGCTGGCTGATGGCCAGGCTGAACTGCGTGTGCCGATGACCTATACCGCTGAAAATGGCGTGGTTTACACCAAAACCTTCATCTTCAAGCGTGGCGAATATGCCGTTAATGTCGACTATCATGTCAACAACACCACCCAGCAGCCGCTGGAAGTGTCGCTGTTTGGCCAGCTGAAGCAGACTATCGATCTGCCTAAGCATCGTGATACCGGCAGCAACAACTTTGCACTGCACACCTTCCGTGGCGCGGCGTACTCCACCAGCGAGTCGAAATATGAGAAGTACAAATTCGACACCATCGCGGATAACGAGAACCTGAACACCACCACCAGCAATGGCTGGGTGGCGATGCTGCAGCAGTACTTTGCAACCGCATGGGTTCCGCGTACCGAAGGCACCAACACCCTTTACACCAGCAACCTGGGTAACGGCGTGGCGGCGATTGGCTATAAATCTGCACCGGTGACCATCGCGGCAGGCGCACAGCAGAATCTGGGCGCAACCCTGTGGGTCGGCCCGGAAATTCAGGACAAGATGGCTGCTATTGCGCCGCATCTTGATCTGACCGTGGATTACGGCTGGTTGTGGTTTATCTCTCAGCCGCTGTTCAAGCTGCTGAAATTTATCCACAGCTTCATCGGTAACTGGGGCTTCTCCATTATCGTGATCACCTTCATCGTGCGCGGCATCATGTACCCGCTGACCAAAGCGCAGTACACCTCGATGGCGAAGATGCGCATGCTGCAGCCGAAAATTCAGGCGATGCGTGAGCGTCTGGGTGATGACAAGCAGAAGCAGAGCCAGGAAATGATGGCGCTGTATAAAGCAGAGAAAGTGAATCCGCTGGGTGGCTGTCTGCCGCTGGTGATTCAGATGCCTATCTTCCTGGCGCTCTACTACATGCTGTCAGGCTCGGTTGAACTGCGTCATGCGCCATTCATTCTGTGGATCCATGACCTGTCTGCGCAGGACCCGTACTACATCCTGCCGATTCTGATGGGCATCACCATGTTCTTCATTCAGAAGATGTCACCGACCACCGTGACCGATCCGATGCAACAGAAGATCATGACGTACATGCCGGTGATCTTCACCGTCTTCTTCCTGTGGTTCCCGTCAGGTCTGGTGCTGTACTACATCGTCAGCAACCTGGTCACCATTCTCCAGCAGCAGCTGATTTATCGCGGCCTGGAAAAACGTGGTCTGCATAGCCGCGACAAGAAGAAAGCGTAAGCGATCCAGCGCGGGAGCCATCCCGCCCTATATAGTCTATTCTCAGGCGGTCAAAGTGACCGCCTGTGTTTTTTGTAGCGAGAGAAAATTTATGAGCCACAGCGATACCATTGTTGCCCAGGCAACACCGCCCGGACGCGGCGGCGTCGGCATTCTGCGCGTCTCTGGCGCACAGGCGGCAGAGGTCGCCCGCCAGCTGCTGGGCAAACTGCCTAAGCCGCGCTACGCCGATTATCTGCCGTTTACCGACAGCGACGGTAGCGTGCTGGATCAGGGTATCGCGCTGTGGTTCCCTGGCCCCCACTCCTTTACCGGCGAAGATGTGCTGGAGCTGCAGGGCCACGGTGGCCCGGTGATCCTCGACCTGCTGCTGAAGCGCATCGTGGCCCTGCCAGGCGTGCGGATTGCTCAGCCGGGTGAGTTTTCCGAACGGGCGTTCCTGAATGACAAGCTCGATCTGGCGCAGGCCGAAGCGATTGCCGATCTGATTGATGCCAGCTCCGAACAGGCCGCTCGTTCTGCCGTTAACTCGCTGCAGGGCGCTTTCTCGGCCCGTATTCATCATCTTGTGGAAGCACTCACGCATCTGCGCATCTACGTCGAAGCCGCGATCGACTTCCCGGATGAGGAGATCGATTTCCTCTCAGACGGCAGAATTGAAGCGCAGCTGAATACGGTGGTCAGTGACCTGGATGCCGTCCGTGCCGAAGCGCGTCAGGGCAGCCTGCTGCGTGAAGGGATGAAGGTGGTGATTGCAGGCCGGCCAAATGCCGGTAAATCGAGCCTGCTGAATGCGCTGGCGGGCCGTGAAGCCGCCATCGTGACCGACATTGCGGGCACCACCCGCGACGTGCTGCGCGAGCATATTCATATTGATGGCATGCCGCTGCACATCATCGACACCGCCGGTCTGCGTGAGGCCAGCGACGAAGTGGAGCGCATCGGGATTGAGCGGGCCTGGCAGGAGATTGAACAGGCGGATCGCGTGCTGTTTATGGTGGACGCCACCACCACCGATGCCACCGAAGCGGCGGCCATCTGGCCCGATTTCGTTTCGCGTCTGCCGCCACAACTGCCGATCACGGTCGTGCGTAATAAAGCGGATGTGACCGGTGAGTCTCCCGGTCTGACGGACGTCAATGGTCACTCACTGATTCGTCTGTCGGCACGCACCAGCGAGGGCGTCGATGCGCTGCGGGATCACCTGAAGCAGAGCATGGGCTTCTCCGGCAATATGGAAGGGGGCTTCCTGGCGCGTCGCCGTCATCTGCAGGCGCTGGAGTTAGCGGCAACCCACCTGCAGCAGGGCAAAGCACAGCTGCTCGGCGCCTGGGCGGGCGAGCTGCTGGCTGAAGAGCTGCGCCTTGCTCAGCAGGCGTTAAGCGAGATCACCGGCGAGTTCACCTCTGACGATCTGCTGGGACGCATCTTCTCCAGCTTCTGTATCGGTAAATAATCCCTCTGGCCTGGCGGCGTAGGCTGTCAGGCTGGCTTTCCCGCCGTGCGCGTTCCTCCGTTATTCCCCTCTCTGCAGTGATTCTTGCCGATATGTTATTTTGCGGCGGCACGCCATTATCGTATAACGGTAGAGGCGCCGATCTGATGTGCCGCCGTGAGCGATCCCGCTCCCGCCGCGTCAGGCCGCAAGCCAACCCTATACGTGAAGCTATTCGGGCGAACCTTTTCGCCTGCTACAGGAGAGTTGCATGAGTACACCGCTCGATAAGACCGCTCTGGACACGCTGTTTAACGACGCCCGCACCCACAGTTACTGGCAGGATAAGCCGGTCGATAATGCCCTGCTGGAACAGCTCTATACCTTGACGGCTCTGGGGCCAACGTCGGCAAACTGCTCGCCTGCGCGTTTTGTTTTTGTGACCTCGGCGGAGGGGAAAGAGAAGCTGAAACCGGCCCTCTCTTCCGGCAACCTGGACAAAACCATGAGCGCACCGGTCACGGTGATTGTGGCGTGGGATCGTGAGTTCTATGAGCAGCTGCCCGCCCTGTTCCCGCATGCTGATGCGCGCAGCTGGTTTACCGGCAGCCCGGAAGCGGCAAAAGAGACGGCTTTCCGTAACAGCAGCCTGCAGGCGGGTTACCTGATTCTGGCGGCCCGTTCGCTGGGGCTGGATGCCGGTCCGATGTCCGGTTTTGATCCGGCGAAAGTGAACGACGCCTTCTTCCCGGACGGTCAGTATCAGGTCAACCTGCTGATCAACCTTGGCTATGGTGAGGCATCAAAACTGCATCCGCGCCTGCCGCGTCTGAGCTTTGAGCAGGCGAGCCGTTTCGCCTGATGCTACCCGCGTCGCGATTCGCATCGCGACGCGCATGAACCGCACAGCCCATCATCAGAGACTCCCCCCTGTGAATGCCTCAGCGGCGCAGTATCTTCTGCAGGCGCTTTTGCTGCCAGCGGTTCGCCAGCCCATGAAAAACAAAAGTCCGCATCGCGCGGATGATCAGTAAGGCCCCCCAGATAATCGCCACCCAGCGTGCCCAGTGATTGCCAGGCGCCGTCACGTCGTTAAGCGCGAAAAGCAGTACGCAGACGACCACCGCGGTGATCAGGGAGCGATAAAAGCGTGCTTCCTCCGCGATCCTGCTGCGCGCATCAACAATCCGCTGATCCAGCGCCGGATTCTCGCCATTCTGCGGATCGGTCAGATCACTAACGCTGACCTCAAAGACCGCAGCCAGCGCACTCAGCGTCTCCAGACCCGGCCGCTCGCCATTTTCAATCCGCTGTACAGTACGGGTGCTTAATCCGGCCAGCTCTGCCAGCTGCTCCTGTGACCAGGCGCGGGCCAGGCGCAGTGCTTTAAATCGGTTGATGCTGCTCATTCGCGTTCTCCGTTGAATCGACAGGAAGAAAAGTGTGCGACAGAAAGCCCGGCAGCAACACGATCCGGACCCGACAGCATCATGACACCCGCACGACAGCGGTGTCACCGTGTGTAAAACTCTTTCCGGGAACGGATGATGAGGTCAGGGTTCACGCATCAAATCCGGTTCCGATGCAGGTGTTCCCTGATGAAAAACCATACGCCAGGTTTGCCCCTCACGCACCCAGTGTGAGGCACGCAGTGCGGCCCTTTGACCGTCAGCATCCCAACTCCGGTAGTGCAGTATCAGACTCACCTCGCTTGTTCGCACCAGCTGAAAGCCACTGCTGAGCATGACGGGCTGTGGCTCTTCTTTTATCAGTGCTTCAATGGTTTGCGCCCGGGTGATAAAACTTCCTGAACGGGTTATCTCACAAAATTCAGGATGGAGTATCTGTTCAAGCCATGGCCGCTCGCGGCGCTGAGAACCGTGCAGGCTACGCTCTCGCTTCACCATCTCGTCCAGCAACATAGTTCATCCTCTTCTTACTCCGCATCCAGAGTTCGCAACAGTAATTTCTTTTAACTGTGATAATACTGTCCGCTTTGCCCCCGTGAATCCGTTCGTCCTATTCCGAATTTAGCCCAATCCGTGCGTTGCCGGGTGCATTAGGTTAAGAAAATTCTTACAATGCCTCTGATGATTATCTGACCATTTTCACGGAGCGACAGATGGCTGGTCATTTTGTACGCTGGACGGGTGACCCCGGTTTCCCGGCCAGTGAGATGCACATTCCCCAGGCAATCCGTGACACGGCACAGCAGTTTGCTGATAAACGCCGTGGACGCTTCCTTGCCGCGCGTATCCTGCTGGCACAGCTGATGCAGCGGATTTATGGCATCAACGAGCTGCCGCGCTTAACCATTCAGGATAACGGACGGCCCGCCTTTGCCGACCGCGATCTGCCCGATTTCAGCATCGCCTATGCGGGTAATACCGTAGGGGTGCTGCTGGCCGAAGAGGGCGGACGTGCCGGTCTGGATATGGAGATCGTGCATGCGCGGAGCCGTCAGACGCAGGAGCAGCTGATTCAGGGGCTGACCTCCGGCGAAATCGCCTGGATCAATGCCCAGCAGGATGCGATGGAAGCGGTGACCCAGATCTGGACGCTGCGCCAGAGCATTCTCAAGCTGACGGGAGAGGGCGATCGGGGGCTGGATTCGCTGCGCCTGCTGCCGGGTGCGGGGCGGCTGCGGTCGTCGCTCTATCCCGATATTCAGGTGGTCTGCGATGCAGAGCCTGTGCTGGTCTGGTCGTGTGCGCTCTCATCCGCGACTCAGCGGCTCTATCTGTGGGAGATGGATAACGCCTTTCAGTGGCGCGCATTACGGGAAATGGAGATGGGCAAGCCCAATATCGGGCCGCATGCGCTGCGGCTGACCAGCCTGCCCAGCGAGCGCAATCTGCATCCTGAGATGTGACAACGCCGCAACCGGTGTGTTGCGGCGCTCAGTCACTGCGCTCAGTGCGCGTCGATAAAGACAATCTTCAGTACGAACAGCAGGGCAACAATCACCACGCAGGGGCTGATTTCACGCCAGCGCCCGGTGCCCAGCTTCATCACGCAGTACGCGATAAACCCCAGCGCAATGCCTTCGGTGATAGAAAAGCTGAACGGCATCATGGCGGCGGTGACAAATGCCGGAACGGCTTCGGTTAAGTCATCCCAGCGCACGCGCGACAGGCTGGCCGTCATCAGCACACCCACGTAAATCAGCGCGCCCGCCGCGGCGTAGGCCGGCACCATGGCCGCCAGCGGTGACAGGAACGTCACCAGCAGGAACAGCAGGCCGGTGACGACCGCCATCAGGCCGGTACGGCCACCAATCGCCACCCCGGAGGAGCTCTCAATATAGGCGGTCACCGAGGAGGTGCCCGCCAGCGCGCCACTCACTGAACTGATGCTGTCGACATACAGCGCCTGCTGCATGCGCGGGAAGGTGCCGGTTTCATCGGTCAGGCCCGCTTTATCGGTGACGCCAATCAGCGTGCCGGAGGAGTCGAACAGATTGACCAGCATAAAGGAGAAGATCACCCCGGCCATGCCGATGTTGAATGCACCTTTGATATCGACCTGACCGACCACCGACGTTACCGACGGTGGCGCGGAGAAGAGGCCGACAAACTTCACATCGCCCAGCATCCAGCCGATAGCCGTGGTGATCACCATGGAGATCAGCACCGCCGCGTGGATATTACGCGACGCCAGAATGGCGATAATAAAGAAGCCCAGCGCGCCCAGCAGCACGCTGTGCGAGGTCAGGTTGCCTACGGCCACCAGGGTATCGGGATTAGGCACGATAATGCCCGCATTCTTCAGCCCCATCATGGCGATAAACAGGCCGATACCGGCGGTAATGCCGACGCGCAGGCTGAGCGGGATATTGGCAATCATCCAGTAGCGGACCCGCAGCAGCGTCAGGATCAGCAGGCCGACCGCACCCCAGAAAATGGCGCCCATGCCGACCTGCCAGGAATACCCCATCGCCCCGACCACCACAAAAGCGAAAAAGGCGTTCAGTCCCATAGCGGGTGCCAGCGCTACCGGCAGATTGGCAAACAGGCCCATCAGAATGCTGCCGAAGGCGGCAATCAGACAGGTGGTGACAAACACCGCCTGCGTATCCATGCCCGCGACGCCCAGGATCTGCGGATTGACGAAGACGATATAGACCATCGTCAGAAAGGTGGTGATACCCGCGATCACTTCGGTACGCACCGTGGTGCCATGTTCCTGCAGCCTGAAAATGCGCTGCAAAACGCCTTGCTTGCTCATGCCATCCATCCAGAAGAAAAAATCATCGGCGCGTATCCTGGCGATTTTACCGGGGCAATACAATGATTTTTCGCAACCGATTGCCAGTCTCGCAATCTGTACGGAGTGCGGTAAAGTGAGGAACCCACACCTGAATCGAAGGATAGAATCTGATGTCAGTAGAATGCGTCTTTTTTGATTGCGATGGCACGCTGGTGGACAGTGAACTGCTCTGCACCCAGGCCTACGTGAATACCTTTGCCCGCTATGGCCTGACGCTGTCGCTGCAGGAGATGTTTGAAAAGTATAAGGGCGTCAAACTTTACGACATCATTCGTGATGTGGGTGAGGCGCATCAGGTGTCGCTGCCGATGGAGGAGGTCGAAACCGCCTACCGCGCGGAAGTGGCGCGACTGTTCGACCAGCAGCTGCAGCCGATCGCCGGTGCGAAAGCGCTGGTGGAGCAGATCAGGGTGCCGATGTGCGTGGTCTCAAACGGAACGGTAAAGAAGATGCAGCACTCGCTGGGATTAACCGGCATGCTGCCGCTGTTTGCTGAGCACCTCTACAGTGGCTATGACATTCTGCACTGGAAGCCCGATCCGGAACTGATGTACCACGCGGCGGAGCAGATGCAGGTGCCGATTGAGCGCTGCATTCTGGTGGATGACTCCGAAGCGGGCGCCCGCGCCGGGATCGCCGCCGGGATTCCGGTCTACTACTACTGCGCAGACGCGCATAACCCGGAACTGGATCATCCGCTGGTGACGCGCTTCGATGACATGGCGCAGCTGCCTGCGCTGTGGCGCGCCCGTGGCTGGGATCTGGTGTAGCGCGGCCTATGAGTCACACCGTCTGGTTTTTAACCCTGCCTGGCGTCATGGTGCTGGATCTGACCGGTCCGGCCGAGACGCTGAAACTGGCGGGCGATCATTTTACGCTGCGCTACATTGGGCCGCAGCCGGAGGTTGTCTGCTCCACCGGCATGACCATTGGCGGCATCGAACCGCTGCCGGAACAGCTTCCCGCCGACAGTCTGCTGGTGGTGCCGGGCGTCTATGACTCCCGGCACTGCTTCGCCACGCCGCAGGCCGCCGAGGCGCGCCAGTGGCTGACCCGGCAGCAGGCTGCGCTGCGCGCGCAGACCTGTATGCTGGTCTGCGTCTGCTCAGGTGCCCTGCTGGCCGCGCAGGCGGGGCTGCTGGATGAGGTTGAATGCACGACGCATCATGATGTGATTGCCCGTCTGAAAGCGGCCGCCCCGCGTGCACGGGTCAAAGAGAACCGTGTCTTTGTCGGGCACGGGAACATCTGGACCAGCGCGGGCATCACGGCGGGTATCGACCTGGCGCTGCATCTGATTAATCAGCTCTGCGACACGCCCACGGCGCTGGCGGTGGCGCGCGAAATGGTGGTCTGGTTTCGGCGCGCCGGTGATGATCCGCAGCTCTCGCCGTGGCTGCGTTACCGCAACCATCTCCATCCCGCCATTCACCGGGCTCAGGATCTGATGATTGCCCATCCTGAGCATGGCTGGACGCTGACCGAACTGGCCGGACGCACGCACGTCAGCAGTCGCCATCTGGCGCGGCTCTTTCGTCAGCATCTGGGGATCAGCGTGCGTGAGTACCACGAACAGCTGCGGGTGGGCGTGGCGCGTCAGCGGCAACAGCAGGGAGAGTCCGCCGAGAAAGCGGCGCTCGCGGCAGGATTTTCATCGGCGCGCCAGCTACGACGCGCCCGTCAGCGCGAAGCCGATCAGCTGACAAAGTGACGGGTGTCGACGCGTTTCAGTGCCATGCCCAGCAGCAGGCTGCCGCCCAGCGTCAGCCCGAACACCCAGGGCAGGTCGAGCCACGGGCGTGACATGTCATCGTAGTGATGCGTGCGCAGATAGTGGATAAACAGCGCGTGAAAGCCGTAGATCGGCAGTGAATAGCGCGCAATCAGCGAAAAACCGGGCAGGGTGCGCTGGTTGAGACAGTTTTTAAACACCACCAGCAGGCTGATCGCGGCGATAAACACCAGCGGTCCGCAGTAGAGATACCAGGTATCGTTAAACGCGCCATTAACGATCAGCGCCTTTTTGGTGCCGAGGGTAATGCCCGCCACACAGGCGATAAACAGCCCGGCGGCGAGCGGTGTCAGGCCGCGCCGGGTGGTCTCCATCGAACCGATAGCCCGCCCCAGCAGCGCATAGAGCAGATAGTAGATACTGTCGCCACTGACATAGAGATTCACTGGTAGAAAATGAAAGGGGCCCAGCGACTGGCTGACCGTATTCGGGTTGGCCAGCACCGCCAGCACCAGCACCAGCAGCGCCACATAGCGCGCCTGCACCGTTTTCACCTGAATCAGCGGCGACAGCAGATAGATACCGATCAGCGCAAAGAAGAACCAGAGGTGATAAAACACCGGCTTCTGCAGCATCTTCAGGATCGATCGCCCTTCGCTGATGGGGGTCAGCCAGGTGATATAGGCGAGTGATACGGCGCTGTAGAACAGCAGGCAGAGAACCAGCCGGAGCATATGGCGCGGCTGGGCGCTGCGCTCACCGAAAAAGAGGTAGCCGGAGATCATAAAGAATAGCGGAACGCAGACGCGTGAGGCCGAGTTCAGCAGATTAGCGGCATCCCAGGCGACCCCCTTTACCGCCATCGGCCCGGTGATGTACCAGGTGGTGGTGTGAATGACGATCACCATCAGGCAGGCAACCGCGCGTAAATTATCGATCCAGTAAATCTTCTGCGGCATAGCGTCCTCTTGCGCATAGCGTCCGTGCGGGAAAGGGTAGCCAAATGCGACCAGTGCAACAACTGCCGCCAGCAGGATTCAGACCCCTCTGTACACCAGCGTGCTGAATCCCCCTTAAACGGGCCGCTATCGTCCGGGATTTACGGCTGCACATCGCGCGGTCAAAGGGTATACTGTCGGCCTCTTTTTTTAATCCAACCGAAGCGCGTGCACACTTAACATGCAAAAGTTTGATACCAAGACCTTTCAGGGGCTGATCCTGACCTTGCAGGATTACTGGGCGCGTCAGGGCTGCACCATTGTTCAACCGCTGGACATGGAAGTGGGCGCTGGCACTTCACACCCGATGACCTGCCTGCGCGCACTGGGCCCGGAGCCGATTGCCGCCGCCTACGTGCAGCCATCACGCCGTCCTACCGATGGCCGCTACGGTGAAAACCCGAACCGTTTACAGCACTACTACCAGTTCCAGGTAATCATCAAACCCTCACCGGATAACATTCAGGAGCTCTACCTTGGCTCACTGAAAGAGCTGGGTATGGACCCGACGGTGCATGACATTCGCTTCGTCGAAGATAACTGGGAAAACCCGACGCTGGGTGCCTGGGGACTCGGCTGGGAAGTGTGGCTCAACGGCATGGAAGTGACGCAGTTCACCTACTTCCAGCAGGTTGGCGGCCTGGAGTGTAAGCCGGTGACCGGCGAGATCACCTACGGCCTGGAACGTCTGGCGATGTATATCCAGGGCGTCGACAGCGTTTACGATCTGGTGTGGAGCGACGGTCCGCTGGGCAAAACCACCTACGGCGACGTGTTCCATCAGAACGAAGTGGAGCAATCCACCTATAACTTCGAATACGCCGACGTCGACTTCCTCTTTACCTGCTTTGAGCAGTATGAGAAAGAGGCGCAGCATCTGCTGGCGCTGGAAAAACCGCTGCCACTGCCCGCCTACGAACGCATTCTGAAAGCGGCGCACAGCTTTAACCTGCTGGATGCCCGCAAAGCGATTTCGGTCACGGAGCGTCAGCGCTATATCCTGCGCATCCGTACTCTGACCAAAGCCGTGGCTGAAGCTTACTACGCCTCTCGCGAGGCGATGGGCTTCCCGATGTGCAATAACAAAAAGTAAGAGGCAGCCATGACTGAACAAACCTTCCTGGTGGAGATCGGCACCGAAGAGCTGCCACCAAAAGCCCTGCGCAGCCTGGCGGAAGCCTTTGCTGCGCAGGTTACCGCGGAACTGGATGCCGCGAACCTGAGCCACGGCGAGGTCAGCTGGTTTGCTGCACCGCGTCGCCTGGCGCTGAAAGTGGCGAACCTGAGCGCCGCACAACCCGATCGGGAAGTGGAGAAGCGCGGACCGGCCGTCGCTGCGGCGTTTGACGCAGACGGCAACGCCACCAAAGCGGCCGAAGGCTGGGCGCGCGGCAACGGCATCACCGTCGATCAGGCCGAGCGTCTCGCTACTGACAAAGGCGAATGGCTGGTTTATCGCGCCCAGGTGAAAGGCGAAGCGGCTCAGACGCTGCTGCCAGCAATGATTGCTAACGCGCTCGGCAAACTGCCGGTGCCAAAACTGATGCGCTGGGGCGACAGCGATGTGCAGTTTGTCCGTCCGGTACACACCGTGACGATGCTGCTGGGCGATGAGCTGATCCCTGGCACCATTCTGGGCATTGAGTCAGGACGTCACATCCGCGGCCACCGCTTCATGGGCGAAAACGACATCATCCTTGAGAGCGCCGATCAGTATCCTGACGCGCTGGAAAAGCGTGGCAAAGTGATCGCCGATTATCAGACCCGTAAGGCGATGATCAAAGCGGATGCTGAAGCGGCCGCGCGCCGTTTAGGCGGCAATGCCGATATCAGCGACAGCCTGCTGGAAGAGGTCACGTCGCTGGTGGAGTGGCCAGTGGTGCTGACTGCCACCTTTGAAGAGAAATTCCTCAAGGTGCCCGCCGAAGCGCTGGTTTACACCATGAAGGGCGATCAGAAATATTTCCCGGTGTATGACAACGACGGCAATCTGCTGCCGAACTTCATTTTCGTTACTAACATCGAATCCAGCGATCCGCGCCAGATTATCGCGGGCAACGAAAAAGTGGTGCGTCCACGCCTGGCCGATGCGGAGTTCTTCTTTAATACCGACCGTAAAAAGCGTCTGGAAGATCACCTGCCGCGTCTGGAAACCGTGCTGTTCCAGAAAGAGCTGGGCACGCTGCGCGATAAAACCGATCGCATTCAGGCGCTGGCGGGCTGGATCGCCGGCCAGATCGGCGCCGATGTGAACCACGCCACTCGTGCCGGCCTGCTGTCGAAGTGCGACCTGATGACCAACATGGTCTTTGAGTTCACCGACACCCAGGGCGTGATGGGCATGCACTACGCGCGTCACGACGGCGAAGCCGAAGATGTGGCGGTCGCGCTGAATGAGCAGTATCAGCCGCGCTTTGCCGGTGACGATCTGCCGTCCAGCCCGGTCGCCTGTGCGCTGGCGATTGCCGATAAGATGGATACCCTGGCCGGTATTTTCGGCATTGGTCAGCATCCGAAAGGCGACAAAGATCCGTTCGCGCTGCGTCGTGCGGCGCTGGGCGTGCTGCGTATCATCGTTGAGAAGAACCTGCCGCTGGATCTGCAGACCCTGACGGAAGAAGCGGTGCGTCTGTATGGCAGCAAGCTGAGCAACGCCCGCGTGGTGGATGATGTGATCGACTTTATGCTGGGTCGCTTCCGCGCCTGGTATCAGGAAGAGGGTCACAGCATCGATACGCTGCAGGCGGTACTGGCGCGTCGTCCGACCCGTCCGGCTGACTTTGATGCACGTATGAAAGCCGTGTCGCACTTCCGTACGCTGGAGGCGGCGTCAGCACTGGCAGCGGCAAACAAACGCGTCTCAAATATTCTGGCAAAAGCGACTGAACCGCTGAATGAGAGCGTGCAGGCGTCGCTGCTGAAAGAGAATGAAGAGATCCAACTGGCGACTTTTGTCACCGCGCTGAGCAGCAAGCTGCAACCTTACTTCGCGGAAGGCCGTTATCAGGATGCGCTGGTCGAACTGGCACAGCTGCGTACCGCGGTCGATAACTTCTTCGATAAAGTGATGGTGAACGCCGACGATCAGGCGGTGCGAATCAATCGCCTGACGCTGCTGTCAAAACTGCGCGAGCTGTTCCTGCAGGTGGCGGATATCTCGCTGCTGCAGTAATCCTCTCTGGTTGAGGCAAAAAGGGACGAGCAATCGTCCCTTTTTTATTTTTTTTCTGGTCTGCATCCTGAATCCGGCGGTCAGCGTGACCGTTTCAGCGGCCGCTTTTTTATGCTTAGGCTCTCGGGGGCGTGGCGTCTGGCTGAACGTGGGAATAGCGGCAGGTGGCGTAGTGCTTACTGATGGGCTGATGTCAGCGCTATTGTTGGGGCGGCATCAGGAGTTTGGGCTGGAGGATAGTCCGGAGAGTTAACTCCTTTCTCTGGAGAAGTTAATAACCTGTTTGGTGGCATCAGAGGAGAAATTATAAGTAATAAGTTTGAGGATAAAGTTAATGGAAAAATAAAAAAGCACCGGACAGACCCACTTTTACTGTTATCCTGTTAAGCACGATTTATTATGGATTTTGTTCTTTTCGTTTGTTTTCTTGATTAATAACGTAGTCATGAAGTTAATTACATCCGGAGACATTGATTTATCCAACAGGTCATTAAGCTATCTGTCTATTGTGAGTCTGATTATTGGCATAGCGTTGGCATCAGGAATAGGGCTCTTTGCCACGATAGAAGAACGCAAAGCCCGCAAATCTCCCCCATCATATCCACAATAATCCCGGCCCAATTGAGCCGGTATTCTTTACCTGCCAATCACTCCTCAGCCAGGCGAATAATCAGCTGCCCCTGCCCGACAATGATGCTGACCGGATGGCCTATAATAAATCCCCACTGTTCGAGCCATCGTCCTTTAATAGTCAGTTGAGGTAATGGATTCGGTCTGCCGCCATTGGGACGATATCCGACGATGCTTTTGCGTGCTTGGGGTACAGCGGGTTCTGACGTAGAATCTGTTCCAGCCATAATTAACTCCAGTTCAGTTAGTTGTGGTCAGCGGGCTGTTGGTGTTCCACCACCTTCAACCCGCGCTAAAAATCTCTCGTTATTATCTTCCTTTATAGTTTTCTCCTGTTCAAATATACACCGCCTGCTTTGTAAACGCGCTGAAAGCCAGGTAATAGATTGCGAGGCGTCTCTGCGAAACGGATTGTTTCTCCGTTTACCATTTCGTTTGCATCCTCTTCCTCATATCCTCTTTAGCACCCGTAATCGGTTATTTAGTTCTATTAGCGTGGCGATTTCCGGCATCGCTTAAGCGTGAGATGAAGGTGACAGAGAAAAGGATGACAGGCATGATGACACCACAAATGACACCACGCGAGAGGCAGCTTATGAGTACTATCCACTTCAGGATTGATGACGACGTTAAACGACTTGCCATGCAGGCAGCCGAGCGACAGAAGAAGACGCTGACAGAGGTTATGCGTCAGCGAGTGGAAGAGCTGGCTGCTGAAGAGCGGCAATATCAGGATGGCCAACATGATGCATGGCTGGAACAGCAAATCACGGCGGCGTTCAGCCGTTATGATGCCGGTGAAAATGAGTTCATCAGTAACGATGAAATGAATGCCCGCATGGAAGAGCTGAAAGCGCAGGCCGCGCGGGGAACATTGTGATATCAGGCGTTCAATGGGAAAAACAGGCGCAGGCTGACAGGGAGACGATATTTCGTTATCTGTATCGTGAGGCTGGCCTGCTGGTAGCCAGTGCAACAGACGATAAGTTTACCCGTATGGCCAGTCTGCTTAGCGAGAACCCGCGGGCCGGAATAAAAGTCGGCACAGAAAAACAATATAAACTGGTGGTGCCGCGCTTTCCGTTCATCATTATCTATGTTGCCGAAACAGAGGGAGTTCGCATCCTGAGGATACTTCACACATCCCGGAAAATAACAGGCCGCTATCAGCGATAGTCAGCCAGTTCATCCTGCGTCAGATTGTCAGGCCTGAGGACGTCGTCAGACAGAACGGCACGCTTCGGAGCTGGATTAGACCATTAGCCCCCCAACCGCACCTTTTGATTTTGTCACCTGCCCTCTACAGCACCCATCACGCCGCAGGCGGCGTTGTCATTGCAAAGCTCTCACGCTGAAACAGCGTTTCCGCCAGCTTCACCAGTGCCGGACGCTCAACACACCAGTTAGGCACCACGCGGCGGAAATTGAGATAGCCAATCATACAGCCGGTGGCGATATCCGCCAGATTGAGCTGACCGTTGTTGAGCCATTTTCCCTCTGCGGCCTTCGCTTCCAGCATGTCGAGGCTGCGCTGAATCTTTTCCCGATTGCGTACCAGCACCTCCTCTGACTGCAAATCCCCCGGCCGCAGCTGCTCGCGCACGATCACCAGCGCGGCATCGCAGATGCCATCCGCCAGCTTCTCCAGCTGACGGATGTTAAGCGACGCAAGCGGATCAGCAGGCAGCAGGGCAGGCTCTGCCCCGCGCAGTTCCAGAAATTCCGCGATGATGCTGGAGTCGAACCAGATTTGCTTATCGTCAGCGACCAGCGCCGGGACTTTGCCCAGCGGATTGTAGTGCGGTACGTGGCTGTCATCGCTGTAGGGCGAGGCGTTGACGAATTCAAACGTAATGCCTTTTTCCAGCATGATAATCGAAATCTTACGCACAAACGGGCTGGTATAGCTGCCAATCAGTTTCATCGGGTTCTCCGGATTCATCGCCTATTCGCCAGGAAACATAAAGGGGTTGAGACTGCTGCGAGCAAAACCTTCCTGCTCCATCCGGGCATCCAGTATCAGCGATGCCAGATCGTCGGCCACCGGTTCGATGGCCGGATCTTTCTCCTGATAGAGCATCTTCAGGTAGGTGCCACAGTCGCCGCAGCTCTCTGCCTTCACCGCCGCCAGCTCGCTGTTGAGCGACCAGTAGTGCAGATCGCGGGACTGCTCGCACTGGGTACACTTACTGCGTACCACATGCCATTCACTTTCGCACAGATTACAGTGCAGGTAACGCGCGCCTTCATCACTGCCCATATGGACCACGCTGGCGACCGGCATACTGGCGCACACCGGACAGAACTGCCGCTGATCGCCCATCTCCGCCCGCGCTTTGCCCGGGATCAGGGCCGCCATCTGCGCCCAGTAGAGCGAGAGCGCCGCCCAGATAAAGGGCGCTCTGTCGCTGCTGACCTGCGCATAATCGCCGGTAAACAGCGCACTGGCCAGCGTCTCCAGCTCGGTGGCGGAGGCTTTTTCCAGATTCTCCAGCACCGCCAGCGCCTGACCGCTCATCTCCGGCTTCAGTTCGGCAATCAGTGAGTGCAGCAGCCGCTGCCAGTGCGGATCGCGCGGCAGGGTGTGGATGTTCAGCGGCGGCTTACCCTCGCTGGCGCTCTGCGTCAGTCGGGCATGCAGATCGATATGCAGCGGGTGGTCATACAGCACAATCTCCTGCGCTTCGGCGATCGTTGCCGCAAAGCGCAGATAGTCGCCGAGTGGATTTTTCGCCGCCAGGTCGCGCAGTCGCGCAGCACGACGGCTGTATAAATTTTTCAGCCGTGGAAAAAGTAACGGCGGAATCCTCTCCGCCGTCTTCTTTTCGCCTTTCTCCAGCTGATCTTGCGGGATTATGCGAATACTCATCAGGGGCGTTTATCCTGTTTTTCTGGCAGTTTACGCTGCTCACGAAACCAGCGGGGATGGTGATGTCTGGCCCAGTCGGCGCTGACCCAGCCCTCAACCATCGCGGTCAGTGTGCCTTTGACCCACAGTGCAGCATAAACATGCACCATGATGACGATGATCAGTACCACTGCTGACACCGAATGCACCACCAGTGCCAGACGAATCAGCGGAATGGCGAAGGCATCAGCAAAGTAAGGTCGCCAGATCACAATGCCGCTGGCAAGCAGCAGGACTAAGCTGATGATAGCAGCCCAGAACACACACTTCTGACCAAAGTTATATTTACCGGTATCACCCACCTCTTCATTGCGTGCAATCCGGTGAATATTTCTGGCCCAGCAGAGGTCATCACGATTGATCAGGTTCTCTTTCCAGTAGCGCAAAAACATCAGCATAAAAGCGGCAAACATCACCACACCGGTGAAAGGATGCAGAATACGCGCCAGTTGTGGCGTGCCGAATATCTGCATCAGCCAGTTGAAGGAGGGAAAGAAAAAACCCAGACCGCTTAAGGCCGTGATGACAAAGCAGATTGCGACGATCCAGTGATTAATGCGTTCCGGTGCGCGGTAGCGCACCAGACGATCGGGCTTGTTCATTATTTATCCTCCCTTTGCTGATCGTCGTCACTGTCGTGTGCGTCGGTGACGCGATTCGGACCGACGCCGACATAGTGGAAAATTGATGCGGCGAACGTGGCGGCAAAACCCACCGCCGCCAGCGGTTTCCAGATCCCCTTCCAGAAGGTCACGGTCGGGCTGATGCCCGGATTCGCCGGCAGGCCGTGATAGCGCTGGGGCTTGTCAGCATGATGCAGCACATACATCACATGGGTGCCGCCCACGCCTTCCGGGTTGTAGAGACCCGCCTGCGCAAAGCCGCGTGACTTCAGCTCTGTTACGCGCTCCTCCGCCAGCGTCAGCATGTCGCTTTTGCTGCCGAAATGAATGGCACCGGTCGGACAGGTCTTCACACAGGCGGGTTCCTGGCCGACGCTGACGCGGTCCACGCACAGGGTGCATTTATAGGCGCGGTTATCCTCTTTATTGATGCGGGGCACGTTGAAGGGACAGCCCGCGATGCAGTAGCCGCAGCCAATGCACTGCTCAGACTGAAAATCGACGATGCCGTTAGCGTACTGGATGATGGCGCCTGCTGACGGACAGGCCTTCAGGCAGCCGGGATCGGCGCAGTGCATGCAGCCATCTTTGCGGATCAGCCAGGCGAGCCTGCCGTTCTCTTCCACTTCTGAAAAGCGCATCACTGTCCAGGATTTGGCGCTCAGATCGGTGGGGTTGTCATAGACCCCGATGTTGTGACCGACCTCATCGCGGATGTCGTTCCATTCGGAGCAGGCAACCTGGCAGCCTTTGCAGCCAATACAGGTGGTGACGTCAATAAGCTTCGCCACTTCGCGCTGGTGATCGCGCGCCTGCGGCGGCGGGGTAAAGCCACTGGTCGCAGAGCGACGGATAATATCTTGTGATTGATAAGCCATGGTCATCCACCGTTACGCTTTTTCGACTTTCACTAAAAACCCCTTGTACTCCGGGGTCTGCGAGTTGGCGTCGCCAACGGAAGGCGTCAGCGTATTGGCGAGGAAGCCCTTACGCGTGGTGCCCTCAAAGCCCCAGTGACAGGGAATACCCACGGTATCCACCGGCCTGCCGTCAATCATCAGGCGCGGGAGACGGCGGGTGACCACCGCTTTGGCCTCGATATAACCCCGGCGTGACGAGACTCTGACGCTGTCACCGGCCTGAATGCCTTTCTCCTCCGCCAGTTCGGTGCCGATTTCGACAAACTGCTCCGGCTGCGCAATGGCGTTCAGCAGGGCGTGCTTGGTCCAGTGGCGGAACAGCTCAGTGATGGAGTAGGTGGTGGCGACGCAGGGATAGTCAGCGACCTCGCCCAGCTGTGCGACGTCACTGCTGAAGAGACGAACGACCGGGCTGTGACGCTGCTGCGGATGCAGGGGGTTGTCGGCGAGGGGACTCTCCATCGGCTCATAGTGTTCCGGGAACGGGCCATCCGCCATTTTATCCAGCGCAAACAGGTGACCCATGCCGTCGGGCTGCATGATAAACGGCCCGGCCTGCTGCTGAGGTGGCAGCGTGACCGGATAGTCCGGCACATCGATGCCGTGCCAGCGTGCGCCGTCCCACTCAATCAGACGGCGCTGCGGGTCCCAGGCTTTACCCTGCGCATCCGCGGAGGCGCGGTTGTAGAGAATGCGGCGGTTGGCCGGCCATGACCAGGCCCAGCCGGAGACCGCGCCCAGCCCGGAGGGATCGGCATTGTCGCGCCGCGCCATCTGGTTACCGTCCGGCGTCCAGCTGCCGCTGTAGATCCAGCAGGCGCTGGCGGTGGTGCCATCGTTACGCAGCTCCGAAAAGCTGTTGAGCTGCTGACCTTTTTTCAGCAGCAGCCTGCCGCTGGCGTCATAAATATCGGCCAGCGCCTGACCGTTGCTCTCCTGCGCCACCTCTTCCGGCTCAGGATTGAACGGATCGCGGTAGTCCCAGCGCATGGCCATCAGCGGCTCAGGGTTTGCTCCGCCTTCGAGACGATAAAGTTCGCGCAGCCGCATAAACAGATTGCCGAGAATTTTTCCGTCGTGCAGCGCTTCTCCGGGCGGCTCGGCGGCAGCCCAGTGCCACTGCAGCCAGCGTGACGAGTTTGCGACCGAGCCCGACTCTTCCGCGAAGCATGAGGAGGGCAGACGGAACACTTCGGTCTGGATTTGCGCCGGGTCGACGTCGTTGAACGCACCGTGATGTTGCCAGAAGCTGGCGGTTTCCGTACTGAGCGGATCGATCACCACCATAAACTTCAGCCGGGAAAGGGCCCGCACCGCCTTATTTTTGTCCGGGAAGGCGGCCAGCAGGTTAAAGCCCTGAATCAGACAGCCATTCAGCGCGCCCTGTTCCATCATCTCCGCCTGCGCCATGCAGTCATAACTTTTGTCCCATTTCGGCAGCCAGTCGTAGCCCCACTGGTTTTCCGCCGTGGCCTTATCGCCGTAGAAACTCTTCATCAGGCTGACAAAAAATTTGTCGGTGTTCTGCCAGTAGTTGACCTGCCCCGGCAGAGGCGCAACCGGCGTGGCCTTCTCCAGCCAGCTGGCCAGTGTGGTCATCTTCTCGGAGGGCAGCGGCAGATAGCCCGGCAGACTCTGTGACAGCAGTCCGAGATCGGTAAATCCCTGCACATTGGAGTGACCACGCAGCGCATTGATGCCGCCACCCGGCATACCGATATTGCCCAGCAGCAGCTGGATCATCGCCGCCGTGCGGATAATCTGCGAGCCGTTAGTGTGGTGGGTCCAGCCCAGCGCATAGAGGATGGTGGCGGTGCGATTCGGCACGCAGGTCGACGCGAGCTGTTCGCACACCGCGATAAAGGCGTCCTGCGATGTGCCGCACAGGCGCGTCACCATCTCCGGCGTATAACGGCTGGCATGGGTTTTCAGCAGGTTCAGCACGCAGCGGGGATGAGTGAAGCTCTCATCCCGTCGTGCATGGCCGTTTTCATCCAGCTCATAGTGCCAGCTCTGGCGATCGTACTGACGGGTGTCGGCATCGTAGCCGCTGAACAGACCGTCGCTGAAGCTGAAGCCGTCACTGACGATCAGGGCCGCGTTGGTGAAGGCGCGAACATACTCCTGCTGGATCAGGTTGTGCTGCAGCAGATAGTTAATCACCCCCATCAGGAACACGACGTCGCTGCCCGCCCGCACGGGCGCGTAAAAATCGGCAACGGCGGCAGAGCGGTTAAAGCGCGGATCGATCACGATGACCTGCGCCTTGTTCCGGGTTTTCGCTTCAATGACCCATTTAAAGCCGACCGGATGCGCTTCGGCCGGGTTGCCGCCCATGATCATCACCACATTGGCATTTTTGATGTCGTTCCAGTTGTTGGTCATGGCTCCGCGACCAAAGCTGGGGGCCAGTGCCGCCACGGTCGGGCCGTGACAGAGACGCGCCTGGTTCTCCAGCGCCAGAATGCCCAGCGAACGGGCAAACTTCTGGTCGAGCAGGCCGGTCTCATTACTGGCGGCGGAGGAGCAGAACATGGAGGTGGTTGGCCAGCGGTTTACCGTGACCCCTGCGGCGTTGGTGGTCTGGAAGTGGGCATCGCGATCCTGCTTCATCAGGCGGGCAATACGATCAAACGCCTCCTCCCAGCTGATGCGCTGCCATGTGTCAGAGCCCGGTGCACGGTATTCCGGGTACTTCAGCCGCTGCTCGCTGTGAATAAAGTCGATTACGCCCGCGCCTTTGGGGCAGAGCGATCCGCGACTGACCGGATGGTCCGGGTCACCTTCAATATGATAAATCGAGGCGCTGGCATTTTTAGCGCCATCCCCCAGGCTGTAGATCAGCATGCCGCAGCCGACGGAACAGTAGGTGCAGTTATTCCGTGTCTCTCTGGCGCGAATGAGCTTGAACTCCCGGACACTGGCTAAGGCTGTGGTGGGGGCAAAACCGAGCAACGCCGCGCTGGTTCCCGCCAGTCCGCCCGCACAGATCTTAAAAAAACTCCGTCTGTTAATTTGCATGTTATCGTTCTTCTTTTCCGGCTCCATTGCGAAGCCCTGCAAAATAACAGCCCTGATTGCCTGTAAGTTGACCGGGGTCAACAGGTTAGCGATTAGTAATTCTTTTTCTAAATTTTGTTAAAACCCTGCGGTGGGGGAGCGGCATTGCAAGTCCATTTTCAGCGTCAGCCGCGGATGGCGGGGGTGATTTGCTCCCGGATGTTAATGCCGGAGCCGTGCCCCTTCTCATTTTGCACACCCGCGGCCGTGGCCGCGCCCCTGGCACACCTGAAACCGCATGAATTGCCCCGCTGTTTATTTGCGCTGTGCCGGGCCTGCAGGCAAAATCAGACGCTGTCAGCCCCTCGCCGTGCAGCCGCACCGGCAATTATTTATTAACAACAGGTCCTATTTTTTGAAAGCTATCCAGCCTGACTCAGGCGAAGATTTAACAATTCAGGCCGGCGTCAGCACAACGCAGGTCTGGCAGCGTGCCGATCTGATGACGGCTCAGCCTGACTGGCTGGCGGATGAGGTGCCGGTGGCGCTGGTCTATAACGGCATCTCTCATGTGGTGATGATGACCACGCCTAAAGACCTGGAGGCGTTCGCGCTGGGTTTTTCGCTGTCAGAGGGCATTATCGACGCGCCGGGTGATATTTTCGGCATGGACATCGTGCCGGGCTGTCATGGTATTGAAGTCCAGATTGAGCTTTCCAGCCGCCGCTTTATGGCGCTGAAAGCGCAGCGCCGTGCGCTGGCGGGCCGGACCGGCTGTGGCGTGTGTGGCGTTGAACAGCTGGATCAGATCGGCAAGCCGCTATCGCCGTTACCCTTTACCCAGACCTTTGCGCTGGAGAAGCTCGATCGGGCGCTGGGACAGCTGAAAGAGTTTCAGCCTGTCGGACAGAAAACCGGCTGCACCCATGCGGCGGCGTGGATCCAGCCCGATGGTCAGCTGGCCGGCGGCTGTGAAGATGTGGGTCGCCATGTGGCACTCGATAAGCTACTGGGCTATCGCAGCCAGGCCGCGTGGGGGCCGGGGGCGCTGCTGGTCTCCAGCCGCGCCAGCTATGAGATGGTGCAGAAGTCCGCCATGTGCGGCGTCGAGATCCTGTTCGCCGTCTCTGCCGCGACCCGTCTGGCGGTTGAGGTGGCTGAGCGCTGCAACCTGACGCTGGTCGGCTTCAGCAAGCCGGGCCGGGCCACGGTCTACAGCCACCCGCAGCGGCTGCGTTAAATTACCTGCCGTTGCCGCTTCGCTAAACCACGATCAACCGGGGCAGCGCCTGCTGCAACGCATCCAGTTCGGCACCGTTATCCCCGCCGCTGTCGGTAATCAGCAGGCTGATCGCCTGCGGCGGCGCGTAGATTGTCCGGCTCACCACGCCCAGCTTGGTGTGATCGGCCAGCAGATAGCAGGCGGCGGATTGCTGAACCATTGCCCGGGCGATGGCCGCTTCATGCGGATGAAAACTGCTGGCACCACAATCGGCCTCAATGCCAACCGGCGACAGCAGCGCCACATCGGCGCGGTAGCGGATGATTTCGCCCACGGTGATCTCACCGCGCGTCTGTTGCGCCCCGGCGGACATATTCCCGCCCAGCAAAATAATCTGATTATTCAGAGGCTGGTCTTCCTCTCCGGCGCTCAGCGCCAGCGCGGCCTGCAGGCTGTTGGTCACGATCGTCAGGCCGGACAGGGCGTGCAGCTCTTCTGCCAGCAGCGTGGTGGTACTGCCCGCATCAAGGAACAGCGTCTGTCCGGGCTGCAGCAACTGCGCGGCGGCGCGGGCGATCGCGCGCTTCTCCCGGGTCTGCGTACTGCGACGTTCCGTCAGCGGCGGCTCCGCCGAGGGTTCTATCGCCACCAGTCCGCCATGGACGCGGCGCGCCAGCCCCAGCGCTTCCAGCTCGATGATATCGCGGCGCGCGGTTTCGCGTGATACCCCCAGCTCCCTGATGATGCGCTCGGTACTGACCTGATTGAGTCGGGTCAGCAGGGCGCGGATGCGATGAAGGCGCGTTTCCTGCAGCATAGCGGTTTCCTTTTAAAGCGCGAAGAGCACGGATAATACGCCAGTGAGGCGCAGGAGTCCGTCTGAATCAGGCATCAGCTTAACGCGGCGATCTCCCTGCGTCATGTGTATTTTGTTGTATTTGTGTATTTGGTTGCATTTTATTTTCAGGCAGGCATGATGGAGGGGTCTGATCTTCCTCCTTCATCCTTGTCACGGGAGTCATTATGGCCACGCGTTCCACCATTATGGATACCAACAGTTTTCGTGCCGAACATGCCGATGCGCTGGACAGCGACACGCGCAAACTGACCGATAAACGCAGCAAAGTGCTTGGCGAATCCTATCGTCTGTTCTATCGCAAACCGGTTCATCTGGTGCGGGGTGAAGGGCAATACCTGTGGGATGCCGCAGGTGATAAATATCTCGATGTGTATAACAACGTGGCGAGCATCGGCCACTGCCATCCGGCAGTGATCGAGGCGGTGACGCAGCAGATGAAAATGCTGAACACCCACACCCGTTACCTGCATGAAAATATCCTCGATTACAGTGAAGCGCTGCTGGCGACCACACCTGCGGCGATCGATCGTGCGATGTATATGTGCACCGGCTCGGAAGCGAATGACCTGGCAATCCGCGTCGCGCGCGCCTTCAGCGGCGGCACCGGCATCATTGTCAGCAAGGAGGCCTATCACGGCACCAGTGAGCTGACCTCCGGCGCTTCCCCGGCGCTGGGCAGCGGACAGCCGCTGGCCCCCACCACACGGCTGGTGATGCCGCCGGATGCCTACCGGGTGGATGCGCCCGACCTTGGCGACTGGTTCGCTGACCAGATTCAGCAGCAGATCGATGACATGGCGGCGCACGGCATTAAATTTGCCGGTTTCCTGGCGGACTCGATTTTCTCCTCGGACGGTGTGCTGCCCAATCCGCGCGGCTTCCTGAAAAAAGCGGTCGATGTGGTGCACGCCAACGGCGGGATCTTTATTGCCGATGAAGTCCAGCCTGGCTTTGGCCGCACCGGCGACGCCTTCTGGGGCTTTGGCCGCCACGATGTCGTGCCCGATCTCATTACCACCGGCAAGCCAATGGGCAATGGCATCCCCGTTTCCGGGCTGCTGGCAAAAAGTGATGTGCTGGCCGCCTTCAGCGACTCGATTCCTTACTTCAACACCTTTGGCGGCAATCCGGTCGCCATGGCCGCGGCGCAGGCTGTGCTGAAGGTGATCACCGAAGAGGGGCTGCAGGAACACAGCCGGGTCGTCGGCGCGAAGCTGCTGGCTGAGCTGAAAACCCTGATGGATCGTTATGAGTGCGTAGGGGATGTGCGCGGTGCCGGACTCTTTATCGGCTTCGAGCTGGTGACCGATCGACACAGTAAAACGCCGGATAAAACCCTGGCGCTGGATTTAATCGAGAAGCTGCGTGAACATCGCGTGCTGACCTCGGTCGCGGGCCCCTATGGGAATGTGCTGAAACTGCGTCCGCCATTGGCATTCCAGGAGGGTGACATCGACTGGCTGGTCGGCGCACTCGACAGCGCGCTGCGCGAGCTGGGCAGGTAGTCCGCAGGTCAGGGCTGACGCGGCAGGCGGGCGGACAGACCGCCTGCTCTGCGTGCGGGATCGGCATCCCGGTCCGACGGACGGAGAGGGTCAAAAAGGCAGGGTGAGGCGCAGCATCTTGTAAAAACAACGGGTTGCTATTGCCGGATTTCTCAATTCCTTAGGTTTTATAGGGCATTGATTACCCTTTTACGCTACATGAATTTAACTATAATGATTCGACTGCTTACGCGGCACGTCCTGAATCCGTCGTGCTGCACCCACTAAATGGAGAGGAAGAACATGAGTTATTCACTGCCATCCCTGCCTTACGCATACGACGCACTGGAACCGCATTTCGACAAGCAGACGATGGAAATCCATCACACCAAACATCACCAGACCTATGTGAACAACGCTAACGCGGCGCTGGAAGGCACTGAATTTGCCAATCTGCCGGTTGACGAGCTGATCACCAAACTGGATCAGCTGCCAGCAGACAAAAAAGGCCCACTGCGCAATAACGCAGGTGGTCACGCTAACCACAGCCTGTTCTGGAAAGGCCTGAAAACCGGCACCACGCTGCAGGGCGACCTGAAAGCCGCGATTGAGAAAGATTTCGGCAGCGTAGAAAAATTCCAGGAAGAGTTTGAGAAAGCGGCAGCCACCCGTTTCGGTTCTGGCTGGGCATGGCTGGTTAAGCAGGGTGACAAACTGGCTGTGGTATCAACCGCAAACCAGGATAACCCACTGATGGGCGAAGCGGTTGCCGGCGTGTCTGGTTTCCCGATCATCGGTCTGGACGTGTGGGAACACGCTTACTACCTGAAGTATCAGAACAAACGTCCTGATTACATCAAAGCGTTCTGGAACGTCGTTAACTGGGACGAAGCGGCTGCGCGTTTCGCTGCTGCTCAGTAAGTTAACCAAACGTAAACATGATGAAGATAAACCGGTAAATTCTATTTTGCCGGTTTTTTTTATCCCTATTTTATGCAGTCTCAAAGTGAACCAGAAATCGTAAAATATCCGCTTTAATGTTGTCCGATATTAACCTGCCGTTGATATTGGCCATGTTATTTTCAGTGACATCGTTGCTTAACTCTTTGTGTGTCGCTGATTATGTCAATTATAACTACTCATGAATCCACGACCGATTCAACTGCCTCGCTTTTTTTCCAGTTAATCAGTGGGAAATATGTGCCGGATAAACTCTGGCTGAGTAAACGCTTCCGGCTGAAATTTGTGTTAAGAACATTAATATCGCCGCTGACTACGCTGCATTATCTGGATGCGCTGTCGCAATTACCACAGCGCGCCCTACTGATGAGCACCCAGGGACTGCTGCCAGCCAAGCTGCACCGGCCCTATCTGCGCTCGGGGATGAGCATTGCGGCCCGCGCACAGGCCATTCTCGATCACTACACCCTGATGAATAATCTGGCGAATCCGGCGCTGCGTCAGCTGCTGCAGAGCGCGTCTGATAATCCGCTGGCGACGCTGATCGGTAAAAATGGCGAGAAATTCCTGCTCTCCTGCAGCTCGGGTTATTTCGACCGTGAAGGTGAAGTGACGCTGGTATTGCGTTATAACGACGACGTGATCGCCTCGCTCTCTTTTTCTATTCTGAACGAGAATAACCAGCGCACCCTATTAATTGGCGGATTACAGGGCCCGCGGAAACATATCAATAATGAGGTGATCCGCGAGGCGACCAAAGCGGCGCAGGGTCTCTTTCCGAAACGCCTGTTAATGGAAGCGGTATTTATTGTGGCGAAGCAATGCGGCGTGGAAGCTATTCTGGCGGTGGGCGATGAGACGCACGTCTTCCGCAGTCTGCGTTATCGTCACAGCAAAGGGGATAAGTTCTTTGCCAGCTACAGTGAGTTCTGGCTGTCGCTGAGTGGCGAGGCTCGCCCGGACGGGATGTTCAGACTGCCGCTGAGCCTGCCGCGTAAAACGCTGGAGGAGATCGCCAGTAAGAAGCGGGCAGAGTATCGCCGTCGCTATGAACTGCTGGATTCGCTGGCGGAGCAGGTTTATGCCGCCGCCGGCGAACACCAGGCCGATGTCGATCAGGCTGCCGCCTGATCGCGGGCTCAGAATGCGGTTCTGGCGAAGCCGGTCATCACTTTCAGACCCATTTCACGTCCCAGCGCGGTCATTGGATGCACCACGACCAGGCCGCGCACGCTTTTCTTCAGCGCACCCAGATTTGCCTGCTCTTTTTTGGTAATTTCGCGGCTGAAGCCCATCTTTTGCAGCTTCTGCGCTTCAGCACTCAGCTTTTCAACCCGCTGATTGCGCAGACGCTCAATTTCCGTGACCAGCGTTTCTTTCTCTTTTAGCAGCGCGCCCAGTTTCTCGGCATCACCCGATTCCAGTAACTGCGGCTCTTTGCGGTTCAGTGCGTCCAGCTGATCGCTGAGACGTTTGATTTCGTTCTTTTCTTGCTCTTTCATGACAACAACTCGTTGAGGAAAACAGGCCAAGGATACACCAAATCTGGCGCCGGTTCCCGACAGGTTAAGGCAAAAAAGGCGCCGCAAGGGCGCCTGACGGGATTAGCTGCCGGACTTTTTAAACGCCTGCTTCATACTGATGCGGGCGATAAGCTCGGTGAGGGAGAGAACCATGGTGGATCGCACCATCTGCAGATAGCGCTGCTGCTGCATGCTGCGCAGTTCTGCATCGTCGGTGTGAAACACCGGTGCGGGCGGCCAGGCGGTCACGCAGTGCAGCTCGCCAAAGGGGCCCAGAATTTCATCGTCGGTAAAACGATACTCCCCGGTGTCGTGATTCAGCTCTTCGCGGAGCGCCAGCAGCAGCTCAGCATCTTCATATTCGTGCCGGCTGATGACGCCCAGGCCGTAGATCAGCTTCAGGCGAACCGAGAGTTCGCCTAGAGGCCCATCGCCCAGCAGCAGCGGTTCTACCGCATATTTGACCGCATAGTCATCTTTGCGGAACACCTGCAGCACCAGCAGATTGACGGCTTCCGCCAATAGCTCAACGGCGGCGATCAGAAAGCTTCTCACCGAACGACCGGCGTTCAGGCGCTCAAGCACCCGGTTCTCAAAAGCTTGCTTCTCTTCCATTATTGCCTGCATGGGTTCAATACCGCCGTTGGGCGCAGGCGAACTGCGCCCGGCTTGCGTCACTAACACGCGCGCATTATGCCATAGCGTGCCAGGCGCTCACCACCGAAGCCACGACCTCGCTGTCAGCATCCAGCCCTGAGATCTCCGCCAGCGTCGCCTGTGGACCTTTCTCTGCCAGCAGTGCAGCCAGCTCCTGCGCCTGCGGGTCCTGGTCGCTGTGATAGTGCATCGCCGCGGCAATTCCCTGCACCAGGCTGGCGTGCGGTAAACCGTACTCCAGCGTCCCCAGCGTCGGCTTGATCAGGCGATCGCCCGCGCTGAGTTTACGCAGTGGCTGACGCCCGACGCGCTCAACCTCATCTTTCAGATAGGGGTTTTCAAAACGGCCGAGGATCTTGCGGATGTAAGCCGCATGTTTCTCTGCGTCAAAACCGTAGCGCTTAATCAGGACGGCGCCGCTCTCCTCCATCGCGCCTTTCACCATGGCCCGGATTTTTTCGTCAAGAATGGCATCGCGAATGGTCTGGTGACCCGCCATCTGGCCGAGGTAGGCGGTAATCGCGTGGCCGGTATTCAGGGTGAAAAGCTTACGCTCGACAAACGCCATCAGGTTGTCGGTCAGTTCCATGCCCGGAATAGTCGGCAGGTCACCTTTGAACTGGGTTTTATCCACGATCCACTCGCTGAAGGTTTCAACCGTCACCTCCAGCGGATCGCTGCTGCCCGCTTCGGTTGGCGGCACGATGCGGTCAACGGCGGAATCCACGAAGCCAACATGCTGCTCCAGCCAGGCGTGATACTGTTCGGGCAGCGCCTTCAGCACATGCTGTTTCAGCTGGCTGGTGCCGCGCACCATGTTCTCGCAGGCGATGATATTCAACGGACGGGTATTACCGTTGTCGCTGCGTTTTGCCAGCCCTTTGGCCACGCTACCGGCGATACGCTCCAGGATCTGCGGCCCCACGGCGGTGGTGACCAGATCCACCTCCGCAATCAGGGTGACGATCTCATCACTGGTGCTGTTTACCGCGCTGACGCCTTTAACGGTTTCTGTTCTGGCCTGCTCGCCAACCACATGAACGGGGTACTCATGACGCGCGTTCAGTGCATCCAGCACCGCCTGATTCACATCAGCAAAAACCAGTTCGATACCTGCATCAGCCAGTAATTTGCCGATAAAGCCGCGACCAATGTTTCCTGCTCCGAAATGTAACGCTTTCATAATTTTTGACCCATATCAAATGACGATGGGGCGGGCAAACCCGCCCCAGGAAATCGGGACGGGCATGACCGCCCCAGGGAAAAACAGCCTTGAATTACGCGAGTGCCGGTTTGCCTGACAGCAGATCCAGCACTTCCTGCACGCTGCTGGTGTTCGCCAGCTTCTCAATCACGCTGTCATCATCCAGCGCATTGGTCAGGCTGGTGATGACCTGAATGTGCTCGTTGTTGCGGGCCGCAATACCAATTACCAGGCGCGCCACATCGTCCGCATCTTCGCCGAACAGGACGCCTGCCGGATACTGGCAGAACACCACGCCGGTTTTCAGCACGCGATCTTTGGCTTCAACCGTGCCGTGCGGCACCGCGATCGACTCGCCGAGGTAGGTCGGCGTCAGTTTTTCACGCGCCAGCATCGCCTCAACATATTCAGGCTCAACGTAACCGCCTTTCACCAGCTGCTCACCCGCAAAGCGGATGGCCTGCTCTTTGTTGCTGGCGCTCAGGCCGAGGAAGACGTTATCCGCGCCCAGCTTAAACAGGTGTGCGTTGCCTTCATCGTAACTGTCAGACAGGGCAGTGTTGACCGTTTCACGATGGAGGTCGCTGCGGTTTGCCGCCACCAGACGCTCGGTCAGGGTGCTGTAGAGCGCGCTGTCGAGGAAGTTGTTCAGCGAAATATGCTGTGCATGCGGTGCCTGACGAATGGCGCGTTCGGTCAGGTCGCGGTGGGTGATCACCAGATCGACATCGCCCGGCAGAGCGTTGATGGCGGTATTGGTTACCGAAACATTGCTCAGGCCCGCGTCCTGCACTTTCTTGCGCAGCACGCCTGCGCCCATGGCGCTGGAGCCCATACCGGCATCACAGGCGACGATGATTTTACGGACGTGATGCAGATCGACGCTCATGGCATCGCTGGCGATAGCGCCACCCGCTGCACCCTGACCTTTCGACTGCGCTTTCATCTCATGCATGCGCTGGGTTGCCGCTTCGATATCGTCATCTTCTTTGACTTTGCTGGTTTTCAGCAGGATCGCAGAGACCACGAAGGAGACAGCGAAGGCGGCAGCAATCGCCGCGATGTTGGCGAAGTAGGCACCTTTTGGCGTCATCGCCAGCACCGCCAGGATAGAACCGGGTGAAGCCGGAGAGACCAGGCCGCCGTTCAGCACGGTCAGCGTGAAGACACCGGTCATCCCGCCCAGGATCACCGCCAGCAGCAGGCGAGGGGCCATCAGCACATACGGGAAGTAGATTTCATGGATGCCGCCCAGGAAGTGGATAATCGCCGCACCCCCCGCAGACTGTTTGGCACTGCCGCGACCAAAGAACATGTAGGCCATCAGCACGCCCATACCCGGACCCGGGTTGGCTTCGATCAGGAAGAAAATCGATTTGCCCGCTTCACTCGCCTGCTGGATACCGAGCGGCGAGAAGATGCCGTGGTTAATGGCGTTGTTCAGGAACAGGATTTTCGCCGGTTCAACGAAGATGGAGGTCAGTGGCAGCAGGTTGTTCTGCACCATCAGGTTCACGCCGGCGGCGAGAATGTGAGACAGACCTTCCACCAGCGGACCGATGGCCAGGAAAGCCAGCAGCGCCAGGATCATCCCGATAATACCGGCCGAGAAGTTGTTAACCAGCATCTCGAAGCCGCTTTTGATTTTACCGTCGATCGCCCGGTCAAACGAGCGAATGGCCCAGCCACCCAGCGGACCGGCAATCATCGCGCCGAGGAACATCGGCATATCGGCACCCACGATCACACCCATGGTGGTGATAGCACCGACCACGCCGCCGCGATCGCCGCCCACCAGACGCCCGCCGGTAAAACCGATCAGCAGCGGCAGCAGGTAGGTGATCATCGGGCCGACCAGTTTGGCCAGCGTTTCGTTAGGGATCCAGCCGGTTGGAATAAACAGTGCGGTGATGATACCCCAGGCGATAAACGCCCCGATGTTTGGCATCACCATATTACTCAGAAAGCGACCAAAGCTCTGTACTTTGACCTTGACTGATGAGGACATAAACCCACCCCTTATTGAGACGCGCTGCAATAGGAGAGCGCGTTTGTTTTTGTTTAGCCACCCCGACCAGAGCCGGTGGTATTACTGTATGCACGCGGACTCTATCACGCGAATCTGGCACTGCGTAGGGCCCGGAATAAGTGTGATCCACATCACTCATTTACGGTGGGGACGGGGTCTATTAGCGTGACTTTGATCACAAATACAGAGGCGGGCACGGTGACTTTGCCTGAATTATGACCGGCGCACCGGCTTATCTGTGATGAATATCACATTCGTGATGGCAGGGTTTGTTATGTAAATGTGACTGAGATCACAAACTATTTTTGGTCGAAAATGCGCCAGATCACACTTTAGTCAGCGGGGGATTCAGGGGCAGAAGAGGCGGGGAAAAAAAGGGGCAGGCGATCGATGCCTGCCCGTAAAAAGTGTTACTGCAGACCCGCCTGAACGGCGGCCTGAGCCTGAGGCAGAGCCTGCGCATTGGCTGACACGGTGCTCATCAGCGCATTGTATTGCGAAGCCTGCTCCTCGGTCGGGAACTGCACACCGCCATCATTGAAGCTGACGCGGGTTCCCTGCGATTGCAGGAAGTCGCCAGCCTGGACCGCGCCCTGACTCAGCGCCTGGAGCTGAGGCAACAGCGGGATCAGTTGATTGGCAGGCACCGTCACCACTTTGTTGTAGGCGCTGTCGTAGACCTTTTTCAGATCATCCTGCTGCTTCAGGGTCGCTTTGCTGCTGTCCGCCTGCATTTTGGCGCTCTCAATCTGCTGCGTGACGATCACCAGGGCGCTGGTGGCCTGGCGGAGTGAGTCACGACGGCTGAGGTAATCCTGCGGCACGCGAATGGCAGACAGCTCATCGACCACCGGGCGCATCCCCTGCTCAACGGCTTTATTCGCCTGCTGTGAGAAGCCATACAGGATGGCGTAGTCGCTGGCGAAGTTGCCAAAACTCTGCTTCTGATTTTCGCTCAGGCTGGGCAGATGCTCGCCGCTGCGCATAACGGTATTCTGGAGGAAATCGATAAATGCTTTGCGCTGCTCGCCTTCTTTATCACCGCACGCGGTGAGTTGCAGCACGATCAGCACGCCAGCGATCATCATGCCGCTGCGTGCCAGGATGCGGGTAAGTCCTGAAGCCATGGGTTCAACTCCTGTCGGTGATACTGTCTGATATCCAGGTAAGAATGGCCTAAAGAATAGAACAATCCCTGGTCACGGCACAATGTGAAACCACACGTGAAACAGAGACTTTCTGCAACCCGCGTCATCGCACCTCCGCGCCGGGGCGTCAGGGCGTGCCAGGCAGCACGCCCTCTGTGATGCTGAGCAGGCTGAACGTCGCTTCAGAACACCACCGCCTGACCATCTTTACGGCTCTCGCTGGCCGCAATGTAGAAACCCTGAGGATCGCGCACGATTGCCTGCGCACCGCCAAAATTGTAATTGCTCAGCGGATCTTCCAGCACCACGTTGTGTCCCATGCGGCGCAGGGTGCTCAGGGTATTGCGATCGATCGTTGACTCAAACACCACCTCGCGTCCCTGCACCACCCGCCAGCGCGGCGCATCAATCGCCGCCTGAGGATTTTGCCGGTGAAGCATGATGCGCAGCGCCAGCTGGACATGCCCCTGCGCCTGCATCGGGCCGCCCATTACGCCAAACGCCATCAGCGGCTGGCCCTGCTCATCCCGCGCAAAGGCCGGAATGATGGTATGGAAGGGGCGCTTACCCCCCGCCACAAGGTTAGGATGAGAGGGGTCAAGTGAAAACCCGGCACCCCGGTTCTGCAGGCTGATGCCCGTGTCAGGCACCACCACCCCGGAGCCAAATCCCATGTAGTTAGACTGAATAAATGAAACCATCATGCCGCTGGCATCGCCGGTGGCCACATAAACGGTGCCGCTTTGCTGCGGCGACCCAAAGCGAAAATCGCCCGCCTGGCCAGGGTCAATCAGCGCGGCGCGCTGGCGGAGGTAGTCGCTGCTCAGCAGGCGGTCAGCCGGAAATTCGAGGTGATCTTCATCGGTGACATAGCGCTCCAGATCGACCAGAGCCAGCTTCATCGCCTCAATCGACAGATGCAGCCACTGCGGAGAATCGGGCGCGTAGCGATGAATCTCCCACTCCTCCAGGATGCCGAGCGCAATCAGGGTGGCGATGCCCTGACCGTTAGGCGGCAACTCCTGAACCGATCCGCCGGCAAACGGATGGGAGAGCAGGGTGACCCAGTCGGCGCGATGATTTTTCAAATCCTCCAGCGTCAGGGCTGCGCCATGCTCGCGGGCAAAGTCTGCCATCTTCTGCGCCAGTTCGCCGCGATAAAAACTCTCTCCCCGGCTCTCAGCGATCGCCTGCAGGGTGCTGGCCTGCGCCGGGTTGCGGAAAATGTCACCCGCGCGCGGTGGGCGGCCCTGCGGCGCAAAGCAGCGGCTGAAGCCAGGCTGATCCCGCAGCTTGTCATAGCCGCGCTGCCAGAGCTGAGCAATCAGCGGTGAAACCGGAAAACCGTCGCGCGCATAATCGATCGCTGGCTGCGCCAGAGTGGTCAGCGGCAGTGTGCCGAAGCGCTCAGCCAGGGTGACCCAGGCCGAGACGGCCCCCGGCACGGTGACGGACTCCCAGCCGGTTTCAGGCATGGTGTCTGATGCGGCAAAGCGTTCAGGATGCCAGGCGGCGGGGGCTCGGCCGGACGCGTTCAGCCCGTGCAGCGTGTGGCCGTCCCAGACAATGGCAAAGGCATCGCTGCCGATGCCGTTTCCGGTCGGCTCCAGCACGGTTAAGGCCATGGCCGTGGCGACCGCCGCATCCACGGCGTTACCTCCCTGTTGCAGCATACGAAGACCGGCCTGCGCCGCCAGCGGCTGGGAGGTGGCGACGGCGTTACGTCCCATCATCGGTACGCGATAAGAGGGATAGCCGACATTGAAATCTGTTTCACGCATCGCTTTTCCTTAGAGAGTTCAGCTCCCGGTCTGGCCGTCATCGGCGTGCCATAGCGCCTGCACTTCTTTCGCGCAGGCGCATCAGCATTGACGGAGCGCTGCACCGGCAGAAGGCAGAGACCGTTTCATCAGGGAGTCTGCTGTTTTATCCGGTGATGTCTGGCTGTGCAGAATAGGTGATTCATCCAAAACCTGCTGTGAGCCGCCGCGCGGCCGCGCACAGGGGGTTGCCAGGACTATTCTTAATTTCATAAAGGCAGTGAATATAAGTGTTCAGGAAGTAAACCATTGGCGTATATTTTGCACTCACTATCTGAAGAGGCAGACCGCCTCACAAAATTGAGAAGATGCCTGCGAAAAGCATGACGGCACCCGCATAAATAGCAAACAGCATTTGATTTTTTTGTCCGCTATGAGGGCACAAAAACCAGTTGCCTCAGCGTCTTAGAGGCGTCGGAACAACTCCGGCAAAAGATAGTGAAAAAAATAATGAGAAATTGCGCGGCAAATAGTCAGGTCTCTATCCATACTTAGTCTCCCGGCATTTGTTGCATTGAACTGACACCTTTTAAAGCAGTGCACAGCAGGCTGCGTCCCGTAGTGGTTTCAAAAATAACAAAAACAAACCCTTGCGGGATCCAGCCTGTAACAGGCCCGGTTTCAGAGCCCCAGGTTGAGGCTCTTACCTCTCTACTTTCACGTGCTTCATAGCGAGTTTTAAGGAGTTCTCTATGGAATTAAAAGACCCGATGTTTGAATTGCTCAGCAGCCTTGAGCAGATTGTTTTGACACGTGATGATCGCGCCGCCGACTTACTGATTCAGCGTCAGCAACCCGCTCAGCCAGAGCCACAGCGCCTGCGCGAAATGACCGGCATGCAGGTTGATGAGTTTGCTAAAGTGATGGGCGTGAGCGTTTCTTCCGTGAAAAGCTGGGAAGCCCGGCGCACCCGTCCTTCTGCGACGGCACAGAAACTGATGAAGTTGCTACATGCTAATCCCTATCTGGGACGGCAGTTGCTTGACTAAGCCTGTTTCAGAAAAGAACCCGCCGCTGGCGGGTTTTTTATGCGCGTAATTCGCTGTATTTGGCCGCCTGCTTCACGAACCAGCTTTCCGGGACGTTATAGGGTGATTCCCGCAGCTGTGCGATCCCACTCTCTATAATGGTGGAAGCCTGCTGCCATAACTGCGCATCGCCCTGTTTCAGCAGCGTAATCTGTATCTGCTTTTCCACCAGATAGACGCGGGCAAAGTCAGGATCGAAGCGCACAATCGCGCGGGTATTGTCGATGATATCGGCCAGTTTTATGGTTTGCGCCTCAGGACTGGCGCTGGCAGTATGGCGAAAGTGCGCCAGTTTACGGGCTGCCCGATTTCTGGCCGTGGCAGGCGCGCTATCGGTCAGCATTTCAACCAGGCTGGCCACGCGCGCGCCGAAGTGGGCTTCTATATCGCCCGGCGTGGTCGGTGTATCTTCTACGGTGTCGTGCAGCCAGGCGGCTGCCAGCAGGGCATCATCATGGCTGACGCTGCGGACCAGCTCCACGACCGCCGCCGGATGAACGATGTAAGGCTCGTCGGTATATTTGCGGCGCTGACCGGCCCGGGCATGCGCCTCGGTGGCGAAACGACGCGCCTGTTCTTCCAGTGAATTCTGCATGCCTGTTCCCCTGATAAAAGTTTGCTTGCAATTATCTAGTGCGCTACCTATATTAAACACCATGAACAGTGATCAAGATGACAAAAAAGTGAAACCGATGCCACTGTTGGTCGATCAGCAGCTCTGCTTTGCGCTTTACTCTGCCAACCTGGCGATGAATAAAGTCTATCGCCAGTTGCTGAGCCAGCTCGACATCACCTATCCACAGTATCTGGTAATGCTGGTGTTGTGGCAGAAAGATGATGTCACCGTCTCAGAGATCGGCGAGCAGCTCTTTTTAGACTCCGCCACCCTGACGCCCCTGCTGAAACGACTGGAGAGCGCAGGTCTGATTAACCGGCAGCGTACCCGTCAGGACGAGCGTCAGGTTGCTGTGACGCTCACCGAAGCGGGCGAGGCGCTGCGCATTAAAGCCGCCTCTATTCCTGAAGCGGTGAAATGCGCCACAGCCTGTGACGATGAGACCCTGCTGGCGCTGAAAACAGAGCTGGATGGGCTGCGGGATAACCTGAACCAGTCCCGATAAAAATTGCTGACGGGTGCATGGCACCCGTTAAACCTCATCGCCTGATACCGCACAGATAAGTAGCGGGCGATTAAATAGCGTAACGGAGAAATGTCATGTCTTTAGAACAAGTGGTTTACCGCGCCAAAGCCAAAGCAACCGGTGGTCGTGATGGTCGTGCAACCTCTTCTGACGGTGTACTGGACGTGAAACTGGGTGTCCCGAAAGAGATGGGCGGTGCAGGCGGCGAAGCGACTAACCCTGAGCAGCTGTTTGCTGCGGGCTACTCTGCCTGCTTCATCGGTGCGATGAAGTTTGTGGCAGGCCGTGACAAGATCGCCATGCCAAAAGATGCCTGGATCGAAGGTGAAGTTGGTATCGGTCCTATTCCCAACGGCTTTGGTATCGAAGCGACCCTGAACATCCATCTGCCAGGCATGGATGAAGCAGAAGCGCAGAAGCTGGTTGATGCGGCGCATATCGTTTGTCCTTACTCAAACGCGACCCGCAACAACATTGACGTGACGCTGAATATCATTCGCTAAGCGAACAGTGGGCCTGAGTTACTCAGGCCCCTCTTTTTTTCCATCCCCGATTCCGCTCTGCCACCCTCTGTTTGCCCGCCACGATCTGTCTTGTACAAAAAATGTGCTAATCAGGTCGACAAAGATTATTTTCTGGTCTATCAAACGCAGCCATGTTTTACTGGGCCACCTCGCGTTATAGCCCATAAACCCGTTCAGAATTTTCCTTCATCTTGTCCGGCCCGCTTATTCAGCGAACTCTGCCGCGATTCGGCAGTCACATTAAAGATTTGTCAGGCGCTTCACACCGGAGAAACCCCCTTTTTCATGAATTACATTAAAACGCTAACGCAGCAAAAGTTATCGCTATTGCTGGCGCTCTATCTCGGTATCTTGCTGAATTTACCGATTTTCTATCGTCGTTTTGACGGTTTTCTGAAGCAATCTACAGTCACGAACTGGCTGACGGCGGTCACCGAGGTCGTGGCGATCGTGCTGCTGACATTCTTCCTGATGCGCCTGCTGTCGCTGGGAGGCAAGTGGTTTTATCGCGTGCTCGCCACGCTGATTGTGCTGATTTCTGTTGCCGCCGCCTATTACATGGCGTTTTTCAACGTGGTGATTGGCTACGGCATTGTGGCGTCGGTGATGACCACCGACACCGATCTCTCTAAAGAGGTGATCGGCTACCACTTCGTTCTGTGGATGGTGCTGGTCAGTGCGTTACCGTTGCTGATGATCTGGCGCAACCGGCTGAGCATGACGCTGAATGAGCAGCTGCGTACGCCGGGACAGCGTCTGAAACCGACCCTGATTATGCTGCTCTGCGTGGCGCTGGTCTGGCTGCCAATCCGTTATTTCGACAAGCTGCAGAAGCATAATGAAGAGATCACGAACATCGATCTGCCGAGCTACGGCGGCGTGGTCGCGCACTCCTATCTTCCTTCCAACTGGCTGGCGGCGGTCGGACTGTTTGCCTGGACCCGCATGGATGAGTCGCTGCAAAGCGAGGAGCTGCTGGATCCGGCGAAGAAGTTTACCTACGTCGCGCCTGCCGGGCTGGATGATACCTATGTGGTGTTTGTGATTGGTGAGACCACGCGCTGGGATCACATGGGTATGCTGGGTTATGAGCGTGACACCACGCCTAAACTGTCGAAAGAGAAAAATCTGGTCGCGTTCCGGGGTGAATCCTGTGATACCGCAACCAAGCTGTCGCTGCGCTGCATGTTCGTGCGCGAAGGCGGCACGATGAATAATCCGGGCCGTACGCTGAAAGAGCAGAATGTGTTTGCGGTGATGAAAGAGCTGGGCTTCACCTCTGAGCTGTTTGCGATGCAAAGCGAAGTCTGGTTCTACGACAACGTTAATGCCAATAACTTTGCCTTCCGTGAGCAGATCGGTTCCGAGAAGCGCAATCAGGGCAAAGCCGTGGATGATATGCTGCTGGTGCCTGAGATGAAGGCGTCGCTGGATCGTTTCCCGAAGGGCAAGCATCTGGTGATCCTGCATACCAAAGGATCGCATTATCTCTATTCACAGCGTTACCCGCGCAGCTTCGCGAAGTATCAGCCGGAGTGTATGGGGGTAGATGAGACCTGCAGCAAAGCGCAGTTGATTAACGCTTACGATAACTCGGTGCTTTATGTGGATAGCATGCTGGACAGCGTGCTGGATCAGCTGCGTGATAAGAAGGCGATCGTCTTCTATGCCGCCGACCACGGGGAGTCGATCAGCGAGAATATGCATCTGCACGGCACGCCGCGTGAGATGGCGCCGCCTGAGCAGTTCCGCGTGCCGATGATGGTCTGGGCGTCTGATAAGTATCTGGAAGACAGCCAGAACCGCAGTAATTTTGAGCGTCTGCAGGCGCAGCAGCGTGTGGGGCGAACCCATCGTCACGTTGAGCTGTTCGATACCATCCTGGGTTGTCTGGGGTATACCTCGCCAGATGGCGGCATTAACCCGGCCAATAACTGGTGCCAGGCACCGGCGAAAAGTCAGGCTAAATCGCTGTAATGGTGTACGAAAGGGGAGGGCAGGCGGCTGATTTCCGGTAACCGCATGCTTTCCAGGCGATCGGCGGCAAAAGCTTAAAAAGCGGTTGACGCTAATCCGGGGTAGCAGTAACATGCGCCCCCATCGGCGAGTAGCGCAGCTTGGTAGCGCAACTGGTTTGGGACCAGTGGGTCGGAGGTTCGAATCCTCTCTCGCCGACCATATTTAAGAAACCTGTCTGAAAAGACAGGTTTTTTTTCGCCTGTTGAAAGGCAAAGAGTGATTTTTGAGCGGGCTTCAGGAAACGTATTCCCGGCAGCCGCATCCCGTTTCAGAAAGGTGGCGGCTGATGCTGAGCCGGCTTCAGGGAGCATACGCCTTTCGCAAAGACGCAAAACCCGCCATCCCTGGCGGGCTCAGCGCGGGCCATCCCTGGCCCGCTATGCTTTGCTACAGGCGTATGCTCCCTTCGCTTCACGTCCTGCAGTCGCATTCTGTTTCAGGAAGGCCGCTGCGAATAAAACGTGAGCGTAAAGAATGTGACAGCAATTGATAAGTTTAAAGCGCAGGTAACCCGGTCAGAAGAGGAAAGCGTCCCACGGCAGGGACAAAAACGCCGGGAGCGTTTTTGAACAACGCAGCGCGTTGACCCGTTTACGGGCGCACCTCAGGGATGAGGTGCGTAATCGCGTGGGCCGAGCGTCCAGGGATGGTTTAAGCGACTTTCCGATCTGACCGGGTTACCTGAGCAGGCTCGATCTCCCCGCTAAGCAGATACGATCATAGACGCGCTCTCACAGCGAACCGGCTCACCGCGTCCTTCACAGCTTCACGTTTTATCTGCCTTCTTCCAGAAAGTTCCAGAAAAAGGCATTCGCCGCGCCAGATGCTTACCAGCCGTTATTATCGCCGTTTTCCTGCTCGCAGGCCTTGCCACATCAGAGATGCCATCATAATTCGCGACACGTTCTTCTTATGACCGAAAGCAGCAACATGCTGATTTCTTATACATCAAAACCAGCATATTCCGCTGGATGAACGTCATAACGCACGGTGAATCGTTCAGTTATTCAACATTTGCCGGTAAAAGTTTTAAGTTTTTTAGCGGTGAGAATCACTAGCGATAAAGCTGGCATCCAGCACAATGCACGGATATCGGGGCTGCAGCACTGTGCATTGTATGGCTTTTGTGCGGAAACGGTATTTATTACCGTTGCATGCTATTCCTCACACTCTGTGTAAATAAGTAACCCTTGTATTGACGTTCTTTGCAACTGTTGACAAATTGATGCGTCAATAAACCGCAGTTACGGAATTTTCTGAATGCCCAACCCGCTTCGGAAAAACAAAAAAAACGTAGCGCGATTTAACCACCTGTTCGGTGGTACGCCTGAACCGCATAAAAAAACCAGAGGTCAGGCAATACACACAACATCACATCACAATGGAGCAAAAGCATGATCAACTCCCTGGCTAAATCCGGGATGCTGAAGGTCGGTCTGAGCCTGATTGCTATGACTGTCGCCGCCGGTGTTCAGGCAAAAACCCTGGTCTACTGTTCTGAAGGTTCTCCGGAAGGCTTTAACCCGCAGTTATTCACTTCGGGCACCACCTACGATGCCAGCTCACGTCAGATCTACAACCGACTGGTTGAGTTCACTGTCGGCACGACCGAACTGCATCCTGCGCTGGCAGAGAAGTGGGACGTCAGCGACGATGGCAAAACCTACACCTTCCACCTGCGCAAGGGTGTGAAGTGGCAGACGACCAAAGATTTCAAACCTACGCGTGACTTCAACGCGGATGATGTGGTGTTCACCTTTGAGCGCCAGCTGGATAAAAACAACGCCTATCACGGCGTCTCCGGCGGCAGCTATGAATATTTCGAAGGCATGGATATGCCGAAGCTGATCAGCAAAATCGAGAAGGTGGACGACAACACCGTACGCTTCGTGCTGACCCGCCCTGAATCGCCGTTCCTCGCCGACCTCGGCATGGACTTCGCCTCTATCCTGTCCAAAGAGTATGCGGACAACATGCTGAAAGCCGGCACGCCGCAAAACGTCGACCTGAACCCGGTCGGAACCGGTCCGTTCCAGCTGCTGCAATACCAGAAAGATTCGCGCATCCTCTACAAAGCGAACCCGAACTACTGGGGCGAAAAGCCAAAAATCGACCGCTTAGTCTTCTCCATCACCCCGGATGCGTCAGTGCGCTACGCCAAACTGCAGAAGGGTGAGTGCCAGGTCATGCCTTATCCGAACCCGGCTGACATCGCACGCATGAAGCAGGACAAAAACATCAACCTGTATGAGCAGGCTGGCCTGAACGTCGGCTATCTCTCTTACAACGTTGAGAAAAAACCGCTGGATAACCTCAAAGTGCGTCAGGCACTGACCATGGCTGTCAACAAAAAGGCCATCATCGACGCGGTTTATCAGGGTGCAGGCCAGCCGGCTAAAAACCTGATCCCGCCAACGATGTGGGGCTACAACGACGCGGTCAAAGACTACGCCTACGATCCTGAGAAAGCCAAAGCGCTGCTGAAAGAAGCGGGCATGGCCGACGGCTTCTCCATCGACCTCTGGGCGATGCCGGTTCAGCGTCCTTACAACCCGAACGCACGCCGCATGGCGGAAATGATCCAGAGCGACTGGGCGAAGATTGGCGTGAAAGCCAAAATCGTTACCTACGAGTGGGGCGAATACCTGAAACGCGCCAAAGCGGGTGAACATCAGACCGTCATGATGGGCTGGACCGGTGACAACGGAGATCCGGACAACTTCCTGGCGACCCTGTTCAGCTGTTCAGCCGCGAAAGATGGCTCTAACTACTCGCGCTGGTGTGATAAATCCTTTGAGGATCAGATCCAGCCTGCGCGCGCGACCGCCGACCAGGCGAAGCGTATCGAGTACTACAAACAGGCACAGGTTGTGATGCATGACCAGGCACCGGCGCTGATGATCGCGCACTCTACGGTATACGAACCGGTCAGCAAGAAAGTCACCGGGTACAAAGTCGATCCGCTGGGCGGACACTACTTTGCTCAGGTAGACATTCAGGAATAATTGTCGCCTTTTCCGGGGCGGCCCTGCGTCGCCCCGGCTTTTTCTCCCTGTTTTACTGGAAACGGTAGAGGCGCAGTCTGACTGCGTCGCGGTCGGACCTACCCGATCGTCAGATGTAAGCAATAACAACCCTCGCGGCGACGGTCGCGCGGAGAAGAGAGAACCCGGATTATGCTGCAGTTCATACTCCGACGTCTGGGCCTTGTCATCCCAACGTTCATCGGTATTACATTACTCACTTTCGCTTTTGTTCACATGATCCCCGGCGATCCGGTACTGATCATGGCGGGCGAGCGCGGGATTTCTCCTGAACGTCATGCACAGTTAATGACGCTGCTGGGTCTGGATCAGCCGCTGTGGAAACAGTATCTGAACTACATCAACGGCGTACTGCATGGCGACCTGGGCGTTTCACTCAAGAGCCGCATCCCGGTCTGGGATGAGTTTGTTCCGCGCTTCAAAGCGACGCTGGAACTCGGCATCTGCGCCATGATATTTGCCGTTGCGGTGGGCATCCCGGTTGGGGTCCTTGCCGCCGTGAAGCGTGGCTCCATTTTCGATCACACCGCCGTGGGCATCTCACTGACCGGCTACTCCATGCCGATCTTCTGGTGGGGCATCATGCTGATCATGCTGGTCTCGGTGCAGCTTAACCTGACGCCGGTTTCCGGGCGGGTCGGCGACACCGTCTTCCTGGATGACAGCATGCCGCTGACCGGCTTTATGCTGATCGACACCTTCTTCTGGGGTGAGCCGGGCGACTTCCATGACGCGGTCATGCACATGATTTTACCGGCCATCGTGCTGGGCACCATTCCGCTGGCGGTGATTGTGCGTATGACGCGCTCGGCGATGCTGGAAGTGCTGGGTGAAGATTACATCCGCACGGCGCGCGCCAAAGGCCTGACGCGGATGCGGGTGATCGTAGTGCATGCGCTGCGCAACGCCATGCTGCCGGTGGTCACGGTCATCGGTCTGCAGGTCGGCACGCTGCTGGCCGGGGCGATTCTGACCGAAACCATCTTCTCGTGGCCGGGTCTGGGTCGCTGGCTGATTGAAGCGTTGCAGCGCCGTGATTATCCGGTGGTGCAGGGCGGTGTGCTGCTGACGGCAGTACTGATTATCCTGGTCAACCTGCTGGTTGATCTGCTGTATGGCGTGGTGAACCCGCGCATACGTCACAAGAAATAAGGGGGCATCATGTCTGTTGTTGATCCCGGCAGCGTTACCGTTGCACCCAAGCCGATGACCCCGTTTCAGGAATTCTGGCACTACTTTAAACGTAACAAAGGCGCGGTTATTGGCCTGGTGTACATCATCATCGTGTTGCTGTGCGCCATTTTTGCCGATGTGCTGGCACCGCATGCGCCGGCTGAGCAGTTCCGCGATGCGCTGCTGCATCCGCCGGTCTGGCAGGACGGGGGCAGCTGGAACTTTATTCTGGGCACCGATGATGTGGGCCGCGATGTGCTGTCGCGCCTGATGTACGGCGCGCGCCTGTCGCTGCTGGTGGGCTGCCTGGTGGTGGTGCTGTCGCTGATTTTCGGCGTGATATTCGGCCTGCTGGCCGGTTATCTCGGCGGCCTGGTCGACGTCATCATCATGCGTGTCGTTGATATCATGCTGGCGCTGCCCAGTCTGCTGCTGGCGCTGGTGCTGGTCGCCATCTTTGGCCCCTCGATCGTCAACGCCTCTATCGCGCTGACCTTTGTCGCCCTGCCGCACTACATCCGTCTCACCCGTGCGGCGGTGCTGGTGGAGGTGAACCGCGACTATGTCACCGCCTCCGGCGTGGCCGGTGCGGGTATGCTGCGTCAGATGTTCGTCAATATTCTGCCTAACTGCCTTGCGCCGCTGATCGTGCAGGCGTCATTAGGCTTCTCCAACGCCATCCTGGATATGGCGGCGTTGGGCTTTCTCGGTATGGGTGCGCAACCGCCAACGCCGGAGTGGGGCACCATGCTCTCCGACGTGCTGCAGTATGCGCAAAGTGCCTGGTGGGTGGTGACCTTCCCTGGATTGGTCATCCTGCTCACCGTGCTGGCATTTAACCTGATGGGCGATGGTTTGCGTGATGCACTCGACCCGAAACTCAAGCAGTAAAGAGGCACCGAGATGGCGTTATTAAATGTAGACAAACTGTCGGTGCATTTCGGCGACGACAAAGCACCGTTTCGTGCGGTTGACCGCATCAGTTATCAGGTTGAGCAGGGCCAGGTGGTCGGCATTGTCGGCGAGTCCGGCTCCGGTAAGTCGGTGAGTTCACTGGCGATCATGGGGCTGATCGATTTCCCCGGCAAAGTGATGGCGGAAAAGCTGGAGTTTAACCAGCGCGATCTGAAGCGCATCTCCGAAAAAGAGCGCCGTCAGCTGGTTGGCGCAGAAGTGGCGATGATCTTTCAGGACCCGATGACCAGCCTTAACCCCTGCTACACCGTGGGTTTCCAGATTATGGAAGCGATCAAGGTGCATCAGGGCGGCAACAAACGCACCCGGCGTCAGCGGGCAATCGACCTGCTGACCCAGGTGGGAATTCCCGATCCCGCATCGCGGCTTGATGTCTATCCTCACCAGCTGTCGGGGGGTATGAGCCAGCGTGTGATGATCGCGATGGCGATCGCCTGCCGGCCTAAGCTGCTGATTGCGGATGAGCCGACCACGGCGCTCGACGTGACCATTCAGGCTCAGATCATCGAACTGCTGCTGGAGTTACAGCGGCAGGAGAACATGGCGCTGATCCTGATTACGCACGATCTGGCGTTAGTGGCGGAAGCCGCGCACCACATCATCGTGATGTATGCCGGTCAGGTGGTGGAGAGCGGTAAAGCGAGCGATATCTTTAAAGCGCCGCGTCATCCTTACACGCAGGCGCTGCTGCGCGCGCTGCCGGAGTTTGCGGCGGATAAAGCGCGTCTGGCCTCGCTGCCTGGCGTGGTGCCGGGCAAATATGACCGCCCGACGGGCTGTCTGCTTAACCCACGCTGCCCCTATGCGACCGATCATTGTCGTCAGGTGGAACCTGAATTGCGCACCATTCCAGGACGCCAGTCCAAGTGTCACTATCCGCTGGACGATGCCGGGAGACCAACGTATGAGTCATGAAACAACCAGAGATCAGTTCCTGTTGCAGGCGATTGATCTGAAGAAGCACTACCCGGTGAAGAAGGGTCTGTTTGGTCAGGAGCGTCTGGTTAAGGCGCTGGATGGCGTCTCCTTTAATCTGGAGCGGGGCAAGACCCTGGCGGTCGTGGGCGAGTCGGGCTGTGGTAAATCCACCCTTGGCCGTCTGCTGACGATGATTGAAACCCCGACCGAAGGGCAGCTCTACTGGCACGGTCAGGATCTGCTGAAACACGATCCCCAGGCGCAGAAGCTGCGCCGTCAGAAAATCCAGATCGTGTTCCAGAACCCCTATGGCTCGCTCAACCCGCGTAAAAAGGTGAGTCAGATTCTGGAAGAGCCGCTGGTGATCAATACCCAGCTGACTAAAGCGGAACGCCGTGAGAAGACGCTGGAGATGATGGCGAAAGTCGGCCTGAAAACCGAGCACTACGATCGCTATCCGCATATGTTCTCTGGCGGACAGCGTCAGCGTATTGCGATTGCGCGCGGGCTGATGCTCGATCCGGACGTCCTGATCGCCGATGAGCCGGTGTCGGCCCTCGACGTCTCGGTGCGCGCCCAGGTGCTTAACCTGATGATGGATCTGCAGCAGGACATGGGACTCTCCTACGTCTTTATCTCGCACGATCTGTCGGTGGTGGAGCACATCGCCGATGAGGTGATGGTGATGTACCTCGGCCGTTGCGTTGAGAAGGGCAGCAAAGAGGCGATTTTCAGTAATCCGCGTCACCCTTACACCCAGGCGCTGCTCTCCGCGACACCGCGACTGAATCCTGACGATCGGCGTGAGCGGATTAAGCTGACCGGCGAGCTGCCCAGCCCGCTCAATCCGCCGCCGGGCTGCGCCTTTAATGCGCGCTGTCACCGTCGTTTTGGCACCTGTGTGCAGCTGCAACCGAAGCTGAAAAACTACGGCGGACAGGAGATTGCCTGTTTTGCAGTGGATCAGGATGAGAATCAGCCGGTCGGTGTGGCAGAAAAGGTCAGTTAAGGATCGGCAGGCCCCGTCGGGGGCCTGCGTTTCCTGATATCGCACGGGCTCAGCCCTCTTCAGCCTGAACCGGCAGAGTCATGGCCTGACGATCAGTCCCCCCGCTTTATTTTCCCCCTCTCTTATCACAGCCCGTCGCTGTTATTCGCCAGCAGCGCTGCATCTTCCTTTAGCGGTGCCATCCTGATATGAGTGCAGCTGGCTGTACCAGGCAATGTCTGAGCCCTCTCTGCTGAAACATTATTCAGAAAGGAATAGCCAGTTTAACTTAAGTTTAATTTATTAATTTTGAGTGCCGGTTGGCTATGGAAGGCATCATCGGGAGATTAGTGAATCTGTATGATTAAAATCGTTAATTAAATATGCTTTTTTTATAATCAGGTTTTCCTGACTGCGAATAACAGGATGTGGTATATTCCAGGAAAATTCCCCCCTTGTGGCAGGCCACCTCAAATGAAGAATTATGATGATTTGCAGCGTTTTAAAGAAAAAACACAAACGCTCGACATCGCCTTTAAAGATATGTCTGGCCAGACGCAGGAACCGGCGGAACAGAGTAAATGGGCACTGCTTCGTCAGCTGGCGAAGGAGGAGCATCACACGCCGTTCGGTGGCGGTCAGCGAATAGACCTGCCACAACCGCAGCCGCTGCGCGGTGATGAGTTTACGGCACCTCCGCCAGAGCCACCGCGCCCCGCAACGCTCTCTGCGTCGCCGGCAGAGGCACAGCCCCGTTACGCCGCGCTCAGTGCGCAACCGGCGGCGGCCCGCAGTTCGATTCTCGACAGCCTGGCAGGCAGCAGCGTCCCTGCGGCCACGCCAGCGGCTGAGCGGGGCCCGTCGGCCTTATTTCCACCACCCCCGCCGCCACAAAAAGCCATCGTCGCGGAACCTGTCGCCGCGCCGGTCCGGCCCGCCAGCGTGGCCGAACTTCAGCCCGCGGTGGCACCGTCCGCGCCTCATGCTGAGCCGGGACGGTTTGGCGCGCTGTTCCGCTCACGTGAAGTCAGCCTGCCGAAAGAAACCTTACTGAAACCGTTACTGGAGAAGATTGCGCTATGCCGTTAGTTTGTGTGTGCTCGCCAAAGGGGGGCGTGGGGAAAACCACGCTGGCGGCGAATCTGGCCTGGAGCCTGGCGCGGTCCGGTAGCAAAGTTCTGGCCATCGATTTTGATGTGCAGAACGCATTACGTCTGCATTTTGGCGTGCCGCTCCACGACGGCCGCGGATTTGTGGCGCGTTCAGAAGAGCAGGCGGACTGGAGTCAGTCGATTCTTACCACCGGCGGCAATATCTTTGTTCTGCCTTATGGCGACGTCACAGAGCCGCAGCGCGAACGGTTCGAAGAGAACCTGATGAAAGATCCCCACTTTATTCAGCGCGGTCTCGACACGGTGCTCAATTATCCCGGCCTGGTGATTGTGGCTGATTTTCCGCCCGGCCCCGGTCCGGCCCTTAAAGCCATGACGGCGCTGGCCGATATGCATTTAGTGGTGATGTTAGCGGATACCGCATCGGTCTCACTATTACCGCAGATAGAAGAGAACCGGATGATCGGTAAACCGCTTAATAATAAACAGGGGCACTATTTTATCCTGAACCAGTGCGATAACCGCCGCAATATTAATCGCGATGTGACGGCCTTTATGCAGCAGCGGCTGGGGGATAATTTACTGGGCGTGGTTCACCGTGATGAAAGTGTTGGCGAAGCCAACGCGTCTCAGCAGTCTGTTTACGATTTCAGCCCCGCTTCCGCCGCGGCATTTGATATTGAACTGATCGCGAAACGCGTCAGCAGCATTCTCAATATCACCGTAGGCAATGGCGAAGTTCAGGCACCTATCCGTACTCACCATTTTTAACCGGCTGGTTTCGCCAGACAGCTGATTTACACAGCGCTTCTCAGGGTGAATCATGAGTAAAATCGGGTTTTACCTGCTGCTGCTGGTGCTTGCACCCGTTGCGGCGGTGATCATCACTACGCCGATGGACAGCCAGAAACAGTATATTTTTGGTCTGATCAGCATCGGCATGATGTTTTTATTGGGTTTCAGCAAGAGCCGCAAAATTACCGTGGTGATGGTGATCCTCTCGGCATTAATGTCCAGCCGTTATATCTGGTGGCGGACGACAGAGACGCTGCATTTTAATTCCGAAGTCGAGGCTATCTTAGGGATTGGCTTATATCTGGCGGAGCTTTACGTCTGGCTGATTTTAATTCTGGGCTTCCTGCAAACCACCTGGCCTTTAAAACGCACTATCGTTCCGATGCCGGACGATACCCGGTTGTGGCCGACAGTGGATATTTATATCCCCTCCTACAATGAAAGCCTGGAAGTGGTGCGCGACACCGTGCTGGCGGCGCAGTGTATTGATTACCCGCGCGACAAACTCAGGGTCTACCTGCTGGATGATGGCAAGCGCAGCGAATTTGCCCGCTTCGCGGCCGATGTGGGGGTGGGCTATATCACCCGCGACGACAACAGACACGCCAAGGCCGGTAACCTTAACCATGCGATGAAAATCACCAAAGGTGAGCTGATCTGCATTTTCGACTGCGACCACGTCGCAACCCGCACCTTCCTGCAGGCGACGGTCGGCCCTTTTCTGAACGATCCAAAACTGGCGCTGCTTCAGACGCCGCACTACTTCTACTCACCCGATCCCTTCGAGCGTAACCTGCGCGCCGCGCGCAGCATGCCAAACGAAGGGTCGCTGTTTTATGGCCCGGTGCAGCAGGGCAATGACAACTGGAACGCCACCTTCTTCTGCGGCTCCTGTGCGGTGATCCGCCGTTCCGCGCTGGAAGAGATTGGCGGCTTTGCCGTTGAAACCGTGACGGAAGATGCGCATACCGCCCTGAAAATGCAGCGGCTGGGCTGGGGTTCGGCCTTTCTGTCGATCCCGCTGGCGGCCGGTCTGGCCACGGAACGTCTGGGGCTGCACATCATTCAGCGCACCCGCTGGGCGCGCGGCATGACACAGATTTTCCGCGTCGATAACCCGCTGTTTGGCCGGGGTCTGAAGTGGCAGCAGCGTCTCTGCTATCTCAACGCCATGCTGCATTTTCAGTTTGGTCTGCCGCGCGTCGCCTTCCTGACCGCGCCGCTGGCTTACCTGCTGTTTAACCTCAACATTATTCACTCCTCGGCGTCGCTGATTTTCGCCTACGTGCTGCCGCATCTGGTGATGTCACTCTACGTCAACTCCCGCATGAATGGCCGTTTCCGCTACACCTTCTGGGGCGAGATTTATGAGACGGTGATGTGCTTCCACCTGGTGATCCCGACCATCCTGACCCTGCTGTCGCCTAAACATGGCAAATTTAACGTGACCGATAAAGGCGGCGTGCTGGATCAGGGCTTCTTCGACTTCCATATTGTGCGTCCGCACGTGATCGTGGCGCTGCTGCTGAGCATCGGCATTGTGGCTGGCGTGGTGCGGGCGGTGATGCATGACTACTTTGGCGTCGATCCCTACGTGATTGCTCTGAATGTCGGCTGGGCGATCTTCAGCCTGATCATTCTGATGGCCGCAATTGCCGTGGCGCGCGAAACCAAACAGGTGCGTAAAACCATCCGTATTGAGGTGCAGATCCCGACGATTATTCACTACGCCAGCGGCATTTCATCGCGCACGCTGACCAGTAACCTCTCCATGGGGGGCGCGCAACTCGACGCGCCCGACGGGCGTCACGAGTCTGATGAAATCGAAGAGATCGATCTGCTGCTGAAGTCAGGCGCGATTACGCTTCCGGTCACGAAGATTTCCGGCGATGCGGAGAGCATTCGTCTGCGCTTTGAAGCGATGCCGCTGGCGCGCCGTCGCGAACTGGTGCGCGTGGTGCTGGCGCGTGCCGATGCGTGGATTCAGCCGGAGTATAAACAGGACAACCCATTGATCTCGCTGGGCACCATTATCCGTACCGTGTTTGAGCTGTTCTGGCTGACCTGGAAGGGCCGCCACGATAAACGTAAAAATGTCGACCCGGTTGCCGCGGCGGCGAAAGAGGATGGCGCGGCATGAAGATCCTGACGCAGACATTGCTGGCCAGTTCACTGACGGCGGCATTGTGGCTGACGCCTGCCGGCGCGGAAACGCCAGCGGCGGTGGACAACAGCGGCGCGGCCCCGGTAAACAGTTCAGCCCCGACGCCGCCCGGGGCGGCTCCGGTCACGCCGTCTGTCACAGACGCTACGCCGTCTGCCACGCCGGGAACCGATTCGGCGCAGGCTCCGGCCAGCGAGACGCCGTCAGCCGCGCCAGCTGCGGCAGCCGGGAACAGCGCAGCGTCTGCCGCGCCGGGAACCGATTCCGCGCAGGCTCCGGCCCGCGAAACGCCGTCAGCCGTGCCAGCTGCGGCAGCCGGGAACAGCGCAGCGTCTGCCACGCCGGGAACTGATTCCGCGCAGGTTCCGGCCAGCGAAACGCCATCAGCCGCGCCCTCTGTGGCACCAGCGACCGGCGCGGCCCAGCCATCCGCCAGCGATGCGCCCTCTGCCGCACCGGTGAACAGTGCGGCCCCGGCCAGCGGAGCGGTTCCCTCCGCGACACCACCATCCGCCTCACCCGGTGACACGCCAGGATCAGCGCCAGCCGCAGCCGTTCCCTCTGCTGAGGCGACAGCCGCTCCGCAGAATCCTGCCGCGACGGGCGACGCTGCGGCCACGACGGCGCACAGCGGAGCCGTCACGCAGGACAGCAGTGCGCTGTCAGCGGTGCCGTTGCCGCAGGGGCTGAGCAGTGCGGACCCGGCGCTGGAAGCGGCCGCCAGCGCGCTGCCCTATGCGCCAGGCCAGGCGACAGCACCGGCGGCAGACGCGCCGTTACCGGTCATGGCGGCGATCAATCAGCCGATCAGCAGCACCCTCTCCGTGGCGCAGATGGGCCAGACGCGAGGCATCACGCTGACCGGCGGCCAGTTGCAGTCAGGCATTACCTTTACCCTGCCCAGCGATGAGGTGATTACCAATGCGCGGCTCAATCTGTCGCTGCGCGTCTCAGCCGCACTGGCAGCGCGGAATACGTCGCTGCAGCTGATGCTGAACGGTCAGCCGCTCGGCACACTGCCGCTGGGCGCGACCGACAGCGATGTCAGCGACTATGAGCTGGAGATCCCGGCGGCAATGGTGGTCTCTGAAAACAACCTGAGTTTTAAAATCAACGATGCGGACAAGTTGTTGTGTGAGAAAGAGAGCGCACAGCAGTATCAGGTCACCATCCTGCCGCAGACCTCCCTGCACCTTGAGGGGCAGCAGCTGAATATCGGCACCCGCCTGCGCAATTTCCCGCGACCGTTCCTCGATCCTCAGAGGATGACCGCCGCCACCGTGACCATCGGCTTCGCCAGCAACCTCTCTCCCGATGCGGTGAGTGCGGCGGCGCTGGTGGCATCCTGGCTCGGCATCCAGAGTGATTATCGCGGGATTCGTTTCCCGGTGGTGCGCGGTGAGCTGCCGGAGAACAACGGCATCCTGTTTGGTCATCCCGGAGAGCGCATCGGCACGCTGACCTTCCCGGCCAGCAACGGCCCGATGCTGCAGCTGGTGGATAACCCCATCAATCCGGTCTACAAACTGCTGCTGGTCAGTGGCAACAACGCGGATCAGCTGCGTCAGGCGGCAAACCGGCTGACGCAGCCCCTGGCGACCGATGAGAGCCAGCTGCCGGTCTCTTCGCCGCTCCCTGACAGCCGTAAGCCTTACGATGCCCCGCGCTGGATTAACACGGACCGCCCGGTGCGGCTGAGCGAACTGCTGCGCAAAGATCAGAGCCTGACCAGCAGCGGCATCTGGCACGACGCCCTGCGCGTGAACTTCCGCGCCGCGCCTGACCTTTTCCTGTGGGATGGCGACACGGTGCCGGTCAATCTGCACTACCGCTTCCCGTCGGAAACCTGGATTGATGAGGAGAATTCGTTCCTTAACGTCATGCTTAACGGCACCTTCCTGCGCAACCTGACGGTGAACAAAGTCGGTCTGCTGGAGAATGCCTGGCACCGTTTAGGCGGGGATGCGCGGCAGGAGCAGTATCGGCTTAATCTCGAACCCTATCTGATCTACGGCGATAACCAGCTGGCGCTCTACTTCAATATTAAACCGCGCGCCGACGCGCCCTGCGGCGTGCTGCTGAATAACAACATCAAGAGCCGGATTGAAGAGGACTCGTGGATCGATCTGAGCCATACCCGCCACTTCAGTATGCTGCCGAACCTCTCTTACTTTGTCGGGGCCTCATTCCCGTTCTCGCGCCTGGCCGACTTCGGTCAGACCACGCTGCTGCTGCCGGAAACCCCCAGCAACGCCGAGCTGTCGACGCTGCTGGATCTGGCGGCGCGCGCCGGGAATGCCACCGGCGTGGCGCTGACGCAGAATCAGGTCATGTTTGGTCTGCCCGCTGGTGGCACCCATCTGGCACGTCTACAGCAGAGCGATCTGCTGGCGGTCAGCACCACCGGCAACAGCGCCTTTAATCAGGCGATGCTGGCGGCGTCACCGTACGACGCCAGCGGCAACACCTTTGGCGTGAAAGAGCCGGATACGCTGGAACAATTACGCGGCTGGCTGACCGGCGACTGGAGTCGGCAGCAGCTGGATGCCGATCGCTACTTCTCCTCCAACGAGGCGTGGCGCGGCTTCCTCAGCTATCGCTCGCCGTGGAACCCCGATCGACTGGTGGTGATGACGGTCGCAACCAGCGACGACCAGCTGCTCCGACTGCACAACGATTTAAGTTCGGCGCAGATCAACGCCGCCGTGCGCGGCGATACCGCGATCATTACCGATGAAAACGGCATTCGCAGTTTCCGCGTCGGCGCACAGTTCCCCAGCGGCGAGATGCCCTGGTACATGATGGTGGTGTGGTACGCCAACCAGCACTCGGTGCTGCTGGCACTGGCGGCGCTGCTGGTCTCTGCGCTGGTGGGCAGTGCGGCCTGGGTGATGCTGAAGCGCCATGCCTGGCGGCGTCTGCATCCAAAGCAGGACCGTGATTCCGGCAGGAAGTAAGGATAAAAAGAATGAAAACGACTCTGATAAGTGCCGGAATCCGCCATGCGCTGCTGCTGGGCAGCACGCTGATCTTCTCTTCGCCGCTGCTGGCGGCGGAAAGCAGCAACCCGGCGTTGCAGGCGCTGTTCGACCAGGCTTCTTACTGGCACCAGAAGGCGCATGACGATCTGGCGAAGGCTTCGCTGCAGAAGGTGCTGATGGTGGAACCCGGCAACACCCAGGCGCTCTACCTGCTGGCGCTCTATTCCCAGCAGGGCGGCGACACGGCGGCGGCGGCGCAGTATCGCGCCCGCCTGAGTCAGGTTGCCCCTGGCGATCCCCATCTGAGCGAGCTGGATAATGCGCGCCAGATGCAGACCATTCCGCAGGCGCAGCTTTCGCTGGCGCGTCAGCAGGCGCGCAGCGGCAATATACCGGCGGCGTTACAGACCTGGCGCAACACCTTCAGCGGCAATGAGCCGCCCGCCAGCGTGGCGGCGGAATATTATCTCACCATGGCCGGCGACCGTACGCTGCTGCCGCAGGCGGTCGAGGCCCTGCGGCAGTTTGCGGCGCAGCATCCGCAGGACACGGGTGCGCAGCTGGCGCTGGGGAAAGCGCTGACTTATCAGGAGTCGACCCGCCGTGAAGGCATCGAAGTGCTGAGCGCGCTGGCGAGCGGCAATCAGGATGCTGACCGTTCACTGCGTCAGGCGCTGCTGTGGCTCGGCCCGCAGCCCGCCGATGCGGCGCGTTATCAGACCTGGCAGCAGCGTCATCCGCAGGACACTGCGGTCATGGACTACTACCGTAAGAACGTGGGTGGCGCAGAAAAAGGGGCGGGCTTCAGCGCGCTGAACAGCGGGGATGTCGGCGGGGCGCAGGCCAGCTTTGAAAAAGTGCTGGGTGCGAATCCTCAGGATGCGGATGCGCTGGCGGGCATGGGCTACGTGGCCCAGCGTGACGGACGTTATCAGGAAGCGGCCGATTATCTGCAGCGGGCGGCGCAGCTTGGCGGCGATCAGAGTGCGTCGCGTCAGCAGCAGGCCGACGATGCCCGCTTCTATGCGCAGCTGGCCAGCGCGCAGCAGGCGCTGAAAAACGGCGACAGCGCACAGGCGCTGACATTAAGCGAACCACTGATGCAGGCGCAGGGCGAAAAAGGGCTGGCCGCCAGGCTGTTCCGCGCCGACGTGCTGCGCCGCACGAATCAGCCCGTCCAGGCAGAGCAGATCTACCGCGAAATCCTGCAAAGCGATGCGGATAACCGCAGCGCCAAAGAGGGGCTGTTTTACGTGCTGCGCCAGCAGAATCGTACGGCTGAAGCTGGCAGCCTGCTGGGCTCCCTGCCGGAGAGCGTACGCCAGAGCGTCGCACCGCGGGCGAATGAAGCCGATGCGCTGCGCCAGCAGGCGAAGCGTCAGCTGGCCGCCGGTAACAGCGCCGCGGCGATGGCGACGCTGCAACAGGCTATTCAGCGCTATCCCACGGAGGGGTGGCTGCGGCTCGATCTGGCCCGGCTCTACCGCCAGCAGGGGGATACGCTGCTGGCCGCTAACGTGATGCAGCCGGTCATGCGCAGCGGTGCCAGCAGCAGCGAGCTGTATGCCGGCGCACTCAACGCCAGCGAAAGCGGCGGCTGGCAGCAGGCCAGCACCTTACTGTCACGCATTCCCGCCAGCGCACAGACCGCAGCGATGCGTGAACTGGCGCAGCGGGTCAATTTCAACCTGCAGATGAGCACCGCCGATCGCTATCTGGCGCAGGGGGCCACGGCCGCCGCCGCCAATACCCTGAAAGCGCTCACGGTCAATCCGCCCGCGAATCCGGTTGATGCCGGTAATCTGGCGCAGAAGCTGGCGCAGGCGGGCGATCTCTCCAGCGCCGTCTCGCTGGTGCGGGCGAACCTGCAGCGCGGCGTGCAGGGGAATGCGGGCGACTATGCGGCGCAGATGGCGGTGCTGAATCAGGCGGGCCTCGGCAGTGAGGCACAGCGCTTCCTCAGTAACCCTGAGCTGCAGGCGCGCAGTACCCCGACCCAGCTGGCCGGCATTCGCAACGGCTATCTGATTAATGAAGTGGATCGCCTGCGGCAGCAGCGGCAGTATGCGGTGGCCTATGACAAGCTGATTGGTGCCCTGCAGCAGGATCCTCAGAACCGCGATCTGATGTTCGCGATGGCCCGTCTTTACCAGGACGGTAAGATGAACCGGGATGCCGGTGTGGTGTATGACTACCTGATGACCCAGGATACTCCGACTCAGGATGCCCGTGTCGGGGCCATCAACGTGGCGCTGGCGCAGAACGATGTGCAGCGCGCCAGTGCGCTGAGTCGTGGCCTTAACCGCACCGCGCCGTCGGCCGATCGCCTGCTGCTGCTGGCGCGCGTCGCGGAAGCCAACGGCGACCATACGCAGGCGATGGGCTATCTGCGTTCCGCGCGTGGTCAGCTGATCGGCCTGCAGGGCGCGCAGCCCGGCAGCGTGCCGACGATAGGCGGGCTGGCGCTGGCGGATAACCCCTTTATCAATCGCCACACTTCGCCGGTAGGACGCACCGCGTCCAGCTACGGCACCGTGCTGCCGTGGCAGGCAGCGCCTGCCGGGGTGACGGCACAGGGCGAACCGGCTGCGGGCAGCGAAACCGCGTCCCGACAGGCGCAGACGCTGCACGAGATCGACACCATGATGGATTCGCTGCAGGAGAAAACCGGCACCTGGAGTCAGGGTATGGTGCAGGTGCGCGGGCGTGATGGCGAGTCAGGCCTGAGCAAACTCACCGAAGCCAAAGCGCCGCTGACGTTCTCTACCGTGCCGTTTGAAAAGGCGCGCTTTGACTTTACCGCCACGCCGGTCTCGCTCACGGCGGGCAGCGGCGCGGCCGATGCGTGGCGTCGTTTCGGCACCAATGCGCTGAGCCAGGGCAATGTGGTCGCCGCAGGCGGTGCCACGGTCAATGATCTGCCGAACGCCACCACCGATTCGCAAACGGCGTCGGGCGTGGAGCTGAATCTGGCGCTGAAGGGCGACCGTTACAAGGTCGATCTCGGCAGTACGCCGCTGGGGCAGGATCTCAGTACCCTGGTGGGCGGCGTTCAGTGGTCACCGAAGCTGACCGACTTCCTGACGCTGATCCTGACCGGCGAGCGCCGCGCCATTACCGACAGCCTGCTCTCATACGTGGGCGCAGAGGATAAGGCCAGCGGTAAACGCTGGGGCCGCGTCACGAAGAACGGGGCTAACGCCCTGCTAAGCTACGACAATGGCGATGCGGGCTTCTATGCCGGGGCAGGCGCTTACAGCTATCTGGGTGAAAATGTTGCCAGCAACAACAGTCTGCAGGCGACGGCAGGCGCTTATGTTCGTCCGTTCCACAGCGACGACCGCGAGCTGAAAGTGGGGATGAGCCTGTCGTGGATGGACTTCTCGAAAAACCTTAGCTATTTCAGCTACGGGCAGGGCGGCTACTTCAGCCCGCAGAACTATGCGGCGGTCTCTTTCCCGGTGGAGTTCTCTCGCCGGTTTAACGATCTGAAAGTGAACATCGGCGGTTCCGCCGGTTATCAGAGCTACAGCCAGGATAAGAGTGCGTACTTCCCGGCCGATGCCCGGCTGCAGTCGCAGCTGGAGGCGCTTGCCGCCGGTGGCAGCGTGAAAGAGGCGTACTATTCGGGTGGCAGTAAAAACGGCGTCGGCTACAACCTGCACGCGGGGGCTGACTATAAACTCAATAAAGATGTGACGATTGGCGGCCAGCTGGGCTATGACACCTTTGGTGACTACAACGAAAGCAGCGCGCAGCTCTATGTCCGCTATCTGTTCGGAGAGAAGTAATGAGTGAGCATTCGGGCGGTTCGCATCCCTGGCAGCCGGGCTGGTTTGACCTGGTCAGCGTGCTGATTGAGGGGATGATCGCCAACGCCGGTCAGCAGGAGGCGGAAGCCTTCCTCTACCGCATGGGGGAGTCGCTGGCGACCCGCTATCCGTTGCCAGCGGCACGCACCGTGCAGGATCTGGAGCGCGAGTGTAATCTGCAGCTGGCGCGCTTTAACTGGGGGTTTGTGCAGCTTCAGCCGGAAGAGGCGGCGCTGCGGATTACCTGTCACGCTATACCGGCAGGCGACAACATCCTTTCACCGGCTGAGTGGCAGTCGGCGTTTGGTGCGGTGCTGGCCGGTCTTTTTTCGGGCTGGCTGCAGGGGCAGGGCGGCAGCAACCGGGTGCCGGTGACGGCTGAACGCAGTGAAGGCAGTACGCTGTACTATCGATATCAATAGGATCAACTATGAAACGTAAGCCATTCTGGCTGGGCTGGATCTGCTCAGTGTTACTGCTGGCCTGCAGCGCGCAGGCCAGTGCCAGCGGCTGGGACACTTTTAAAAGCCGTTTTGTTACCCCTGAAGGGCGGATCATCGACACCGCCAATAACAATGTCAGTCACACTGAAGGTCAGGGGTATGGCATGTTGCTGGCGGTCGCTAACGATGACCGCGCCACTTTTGATCGGCTGTGGCAGTGGACGCGCACCCAGTTGCGTAATCCGCAGACCGAGCTGTTCTACTGGCGCTATGTGCCGGGCAGTGACAATCCGGTTGCCGACAAAAACAACGCCTCGGATGGTGATGTGTTGCTCGCCTGGGCGCTGCAGCGTGCCGCGCAGAAGTGGCAGGCTGAGAGCTATCAGCAGGCCTCTGACCGCATCCAGCGTGCCATCATCCGGCTGGATGTGGCGAATTTTGGCGGGCACACCGTGCTGTTGCCGGGGGCGCAGGGCTTTAACAAAGGCAGCTTTGTAGTGCTGAACCCCTCCTACTTCCTGTTTCAGGCCTGGCATGAGTTTGGCGAGCGCAGCCATCTCCAGGTCTGGGATAAGCTGATCAATGACGGCTTCGATCTGCTGGGTAAGCTGAGCTTTGGGAAAACCGGCCTGCCGCTGGACTGGGTGGCGCTGAATGCTGACGGTACGGTTGCCCCGGCCGTCGGCTATTCCAGCCGCTTCAGCTACGACGCCATTCGCGTGCCGCTGAACATCTGGTGGTATGACCCGCACAGTCTGGCGCTGGTGCCGTTTCAGCGCGTCTGGCAGGGTTACAGCCGGATGCTGACGCCAGCCTGGTTTGACGTGCTGGCGAATACCCCGGCCCCTTACCATCTTGAGGGCGGTCTGCTGGCAGTTCGTGACCTGACGCTGAATGAGACGGGCTATCTGAGCGATACGCTGGCGGCGGATCAGAACTACTTTTCGGCCAGCCTGCAGTTACTGACCTGGCAGGCTTTTCAGGAGAAGCGCTGATTGCTCAGCGCCCTGTTGCGGATAGCAGCGGGTTCATTCCGGTTCAGGCGCGTCGCCGCGCCTGAACCCCTCCATCGCTGCGCTACTGCGGGTAGGCGACCCAGTCGCCGCCGTTAAGCCGGATCCAGGGTTTGCCCTGATACATCATCACCACCGCACCATCATTCTCCGATACGACAGGCGTCTGAGGCAGCTTGTCCGTCAGCACCGACATGTTCACATTCGGCGCATTAAACACCTGACCATCGACCACGCGCGAGACAAGCTCTGAGACAGCCAGCAGGCTGGTTGGTGCATCGATATTCAGGGGCTGTCCCTGATGCGGTGCCTTCATGCCGACAAACTTAATTCCCACCGGCACGTGCGTGATATCGGGGCTGGGGATATCGCGCAGGCCGGACATCTGCATTTTATCGCCCTGCAGCGCGGCACCATGCTCCGGCACCACCAGAACCATCACCCGGCGGCCCGATTTCTCCAGCTGCGTCAGGAAGGCGTCGATCTGGTCAAACAGCAGCTGAGCGCGCGGCTTCCACGGGGCCGTTTTCGTGCTGCCCAGGTCGCGCGTGCCGTCGTGCAGCGGGATCAGATTGTAGAAGGTGGCGCTGCGCGCATCGCTGCTCTTGCTGCGGTCATCCAGCCAGCGCTGCATCACCTGGGCATCGTTAAGCACCGGCGAGCCGTCGAACGAGGTCAGTTCCGGCGCGATACCCGCCTGGGACATCAGCGGAGCCTGAATATCGCCTGACTCGCGTAACTCCTTGAGATAGTTACCGAACACACCGGTATGATCCATCATCAGCTGCTCTTTAAAGCCCAGTTTCGCCAGATTATCGAACAGATAGCAGCGTGAATCGGTGGGCTTATAGAGATCACTGTGCGAGGTCTGACCGCAGCTGGCACGCAGCAGGCGAATCCCCGCCGGGCCGCTGTAGCTGGTGGCCGAGTTGAAGTTGGTCAGCATGATGTCGAAGTGCTGCCACAGCGGGTGATTCCGCAGCTGGGACGCATCCATATCAGACCAGGCGAGCGAACAGATATTGATCACCAGAATGTCGAACGGCTGCGAATCGGCTGGCAGACTGTCAGGGAAGTGGGTGACGCGCTTGCGTTCACTCTCATAAAAGCGGCTGAGCCAGGCGGTCAGGCTGGCGCTGGTGGGGGCAGCCGACTGGTCGAGCCCCTCCGGTGCCGCCGCGGGCTGGCTGGCGGCGGCGGGCGTCTGATTCAGAACCACCTGCGGCGTGACGGCGCGCGTGGGCAGCAGCGACATCGCCGGGCCGGCGATAGTCAGCACGTTGAGCCAGATCATCATCAGCGACACCAGCACGGTGATGCGGATCCAGGGCGAAACAAACAGGTAGATCACCAGCAGCACAAACAGCGCACCTAACATCTGCCAGTTAATAAAGCGGTCAGCCAGATCGAGCAGGTAAGCGGCGGAGAAGCCCGCCAGCTGGTCGCCCTGGCTGAGCAGGCTGCTGAGCCCGGGCAGCCAGGTGTCATGCCAGAACAGCCCGATCCCGATGGGAAGGGAGATCCAGTGACGGAGGCGATGCAGGCGCAGCGACGGCAGCGGGAAGAGGAGCCAGGCGAGAAACACCAGATTGCTCAGGGCGTGAAAATTAAGATAGCCGTACCACAGCAGGGCAAACTTCACTAAGAAATAGAAATTCCAGCCGCCCAGGCCGCGCCAGCAGGACCACAAACGGGAAGCGTGGGCCGCAGCGGGTTGATCATTTTTCATTAATGTTGGCATCCGTTTTTGAAGATTGACGCTGCCAGTGCCCCTCAGACTTCAGCGCACGTGCAGGTAACAGGCGATTCAGCAGACCGTTCCAGCGGCGCGGCAGCCACTGCTGCCACACGGGTCTGGCGATCAGCAAAATGAACAGCAGCAGCAGCGCAATCTGCACCCAATCCATCAGGTTCATCAGGACTCTCTCTCCGGCAGTAATGTAATGGGCTGCGGAACCGGGCGCTCCGGCGCGGCCACTGGCGGGGTCTCCGCGGTGCGCACCGAATCGGAAACCGGCGTCAGCACCTGCAGCGCCATCGGCGTCATTTTTTTAATGTTGCCGATCTCGGCGAGGATCTGGTTGTCCTCAAACCAGATAATCCGGTTGGCAAACAGCTCATCGTGCGGCAGTGAAAAGATAAATTTCAGCGCTTTATCCAGGTCGTTGTAGCGGCAGGAGGAGAGGAACAGAATCACCCGATCCTCCAGCACCGTGACCAGATCGCCAAAGCGGCGCGGTTTGCAGAGCGTCAGAACCTGCTGAGGGGTAAGCTGCGGCACCGGGCGCAGGGCGACCAGCAGGCCTTTGTCATTTTCCGGCAGCAGGGTGTTGCTGATTAACTGGCTGACCGCCTCACAGAACGCATCCAGGCGCAGATAACCTTTTTCATGCAGCGGCTGCAGGGAGGCGATCAGCGCATCCAGGCTGGCGGGCACGCGACGACTGAACCGCTGCCCCTGAATCCCTTCGAGCATGGTGAGAAAGCGCGACATCGCCGCCGTGGTGGGCACAATGGTGTTCACGCCGCAGGCCTGCAGCAGGCGCTCATCGCTGTAACGCAGGCTGACGCCCATCTCACGCACCACAATTTTCAGCCCGTTGCCGCGCGCGCGGCGCAGGCTGTGCACCATTTTTGCCAGTTCACCGATCTGTTCACTGTGATTCAGGCTGAAGATCACGGTGGCCGCATGGGCCTGCTGCGCCTGCAACCAGACCTGCTGATTATCGTCAAACAGCTGCCACTGGCGGGAAAGCGGCGGCGCGCCTTCAAGCACGCTTTTATCGGCCAGATAGTGTTGCTCATCATTCAGGCTCAGCGGTTCCTGCGTTTCTTTTAACGCAAAGAAATGCGCATCTTCATAGCCCAGACGAAGCGTACGATCGGCAAACAGTCTTTCGCCGGTATACCACCAGCTTATTTGATACAGCCAGCTATCCTGCTCAACGGTTAAATAAGCCAGTCCGTCTATCTGACGATAATAACGCTGAAGCGAGCTGGTCTGATTAAAAAGAGTAATACCGGTGGTGACGATGAGAAGTGTAATATTTCGTTTGCGCAACATTCTGCGCATGCGTGTTATCCAGTCACGCAACTTCGCTTCGTTTAATTTATCCCATTGCGCCGTACTGCTGCTGAAGATCACCAGCCCACTTTTATGACTGAGCGTGCGGGATAAATCCCTTTCCAGCTGCAGCAGACTTTTTTTATTTGCCGGCAGAGAAAAGAGCGGGATACGGTCGGGGCCGCCCGTCAGGTCGGGCGTCAGCAGCTCGCGGGGCGGCAGCCCGGCGCTGATGAGCGTTACGGCATGCTGCTGGGAAATAACCTGTCGAATAAAGGCACGCATATCCTGCTGGCGTGCGCAGGTGACCCAATAAAAACCGGGATTTTGCAACGTTATGACTTCAGGCTGAACCTGTCGCAGCCCCAGTGAAAAAGAATTTTTCATAATGAATTCGATATTGTTCCAGCCCAGGCTAGTTTATTATAGTCAGCACAGGTTGTAACCTGACGAATTAAAAATTACTGCGACAGGCCAATTACGCTTTTCTGATAGCGTCCTTATTCTGGAAACCCCTTTTCAGAAAAAAGGCGAAGAGGCCACTGTCCTCAATCCGACACTGTTTGTTCGTGGCGAAAAATAATGACAAACCCGAATGTTTATACGCCGGTCGCCGTTGAGGGTGGACCTCAGGATGATATCAGCGCACTGCGTGACGCCTTTTCTCTGCACGCGTTCCGTTATATCGATATTGCCCGCGAAGAACGGCTGGCAGAGATCGTATCGCGCTGGCCATTATTAACCGAAACCGTTGCCGCACAGCCGGAGCCGCATCGCTGATGGCGCTGATGGCACTTCAGGGCATCCGGGGCGGTGTCGGCACCTCCTCTCTCTGCGCAGGTCTCGGCTGGGCGCTGTCGGCACTGGGTGAACAGGTTCTGCTGATTGACGGCTCGCCGGTCAGCCAGCTCGGCATGCATTTTAATCTGCCGGTGCAGGCGGAGCAGGGCTGGATGCAGGCGCTGTGTCACGGCGGCGACTGGCTGCAGAGCGCCCGGCGCTATCCGCAGGGGCCGGATCTGCTTCCCTATGGTCAGCTCTCCGCTTCCGCCTCCGCTGCGGTTCAGGACAGCACGATTGCTGCCCCGCTGCTGGCGGCGCTACCGGCGCTGCGGGCGCGCTACGGCTGGATAATTTTTGATCTGCCCGCCGAAAGCGCGCCGTGGCATGCAGCGCTCTATGCGCAGCTGGATGGCCTGCTCGGCGTCATTACGCCCGATGCGAACTGCCATTTGCGCCTGAGTCAGCAACGCTTTCCTGCGGCGACCCGTTTTCTGATCAACCAGTTCAACGCCAACAGCCGCCTGCAGCAGGATCTGCATCAGCTCTGGATGGCGTCGCTGAATCCGCTGATCCCGCTGCTGATCCACCGGGATGAAGCGCTGTCAGAAGCGCTGATGATGAAGCAGCCGGTCGGAGAATACCGGCCCCACGCGCTGGTCAGCGAAGAGCTCACCACCCTGGCGAACTGGCTGCTGCTTCATCTGAAAGGCGATCGCGTATGAACCCGCTGCGCTGGCTGCTGACCCGACCCGCCTGGCTGGCGTTGCAGCGTCGCTACAGCACCGCCCGGAACAACGGAGCATCCCGCTTCGCCAGCGCGCTGCATCTCTTCTGGTGCGGGCTGGCGGTGACGCTGTTGCGCCTGGAGGCACCGGGCTGGCAGCAGATTATTCAGCAGCGCCGCCGCCTCTATCCGCATATTTCGCCCGAACGCCCGCAGCCGCTTGATCCTGTGCGCTATCTGATCCAGACGCTCTGGCTGGTGTTTATCCTGCCGGGTGATGGCCGCCGCCGCGTGAACGGCTTCGCCACGCTGGCTGGCTGGCGGCAGCGGGTCTATCGCTGGCTCGACAGGCGTGGCAGGCAGGCAGAGGCGCAGGGGCTGGGCGCGCGGGCGGAAAAACGGCTGAAGAGACTGCCGCCCCTGCTGCGTTACGCTCTCCTGGCCGGGATGGGCGTGATCGCGTCGGTACTGGCGCTGCTCTGTATCAGCCAGCCCTTTGACCTGCTGACGCAGTTTATCTTTGTGCTGCTGCTCTGGAGTCTGGCGATGGTGGTGCGGCGCGTGCCGGGCCGCTTACCGACCATGATGCTGATCGTCCTGTCGCTGACCGTATCCTGCCGCTATCTCTGGTGGCGTTACACCTCGACACTCAACTGGGATGACCCGCTCAGCCTGGTGCTGGGTCTGCTGCTGATCGCCGCCGAAACCTATGCCTGGGTGGTGCTGGTGCTGGGCTATTTCCAGACGCTATGGCCGCTCAACCGTCAGCCGGTTTCGATGCCTGCCGATCGTGCGCTGTGGCCGTCGGTGGATCTGCTGGTTCCGACCTATAACGAACCGCTCAGCGTGGTCAGGCCGACGCTTTACGCCGCGCTGGGTATCGACTGGCCGAAAGACCGGCTTAACATCTATCTGCTGGATGATGGCAACCGGCCCGAATTTCGCGCGTTCGCCGCCAGCATTGGCGTTAACTATGTGGTGCGTCCCTCGAATGAACACGCCAAAGCGGGCAACATCAACCATGCGCTGAAAAAGCACTGCCGCAGCGACTTCGTGTCGATCTTTGACTGCGACCATGTGCCGACGCGCGCCTTTTTGCAGATGACCATGGGCTGGTTTATCAAAGATCCCCGGCTGGCCATGCTGCAGACGCCGCACCACTTCTTTTCGCCCGATCCGTTTGAGCGCAATCTGGGCCGCTTTCGCCGCACGCCGAATGAGGGATCACTCTTCTACGGCCTGGTTCAGGATGGCAACGATACCTGGGATGCGACCTTCTTCTGCGGCTCCTGCGCCATTCTGCGCCGCACCGCGCTGGAGGAGATTGGCGGCATCGCGGTCGAAACCGTAACGGAAGATGCGCATACCTCGCTGCGCCTGCACCGGCTGGGTTACACCTCGGCCTATATCCGTATTCCTCAGGCCGCCGGACTGGCGACCGAGAGCCTGTCGGCGCATATCGGACAGCGAATCCGCTGGGCACGCGGCATGGTGCAGATCTTCCGTCTGGATAACCCCCTGTTCGGTAAAGGGCTTAAGTGGGTGCAGCGACTCTGTTATGCCAACGCCATGCTGCACTTTCTCTCCGGCATTCCGCGGCTGATCTTCCTGCTGGCTCCGCTGGCGTTTCTGCTCTGCCACGCCTACATCATCTACGCGCCCGCGCTGGCGATCGCGGTCTATGTGCTGCCCCACATGCTGCACACCAGCCTGACCAACTCGCGTATTCAGGGGCGCTGGCGGCACTCGTTCTGGAGTGAAGTCTACGAAACGGTGCTGGCGTGGTATATCGCCCTGCCCACGACCGTTGCGCTGATCAATCCCCACAAAGGCAAGTTTAACGTCACCGCCAAAGGCGGGCTGGTGGAGAAGCGGCATCTGGACTGGGTCATCACCCGGCCTTATATGCTGCTGGTGTTGCTTAACCTGGCGGGGGTAGGGATGGCGTTCTGGCGCATGCAGCACGGCCCGGCCAACGAGGTGTTAACGGTGTGGGTCAGCCTGGTGTGGGTCATCTACAACATGGTGATTCTGGGGGGCGCGGTAGCGGTCTCGGTTGAAGCCCGGCAGATCCGTGAGGCCCATCGCGTGGAGATTGCGATGCCTGCCGCCATTGCGCGCGAAAACGGCCACATGCTGCCCTGTACGCTGCGGGACTACTCCGATGGCGGGGTGGGTCTGGAGCTGCGCGAGCCGGATGCGTTGCGGGAGGATGAAAAGGTCTGGCTGCTGCTGCGTCGCGGTCAGCAGGAGTTCAGCTTCCCCTGCACGGTGCAGCGCGTCTTTGGCCGTCGGGCGGGCGTTCGCCTTGAGTCCCTGACCACCCGGCAGCACATCGATTTTATCCAGTGTACCTTCGCCCGTGCCGATACCTGGGCGTTGTGGCAGGACGGTTTCCCGGAAGATAAACCGGTGCAGAGCCTCACCGATATCATGATCCTCGGCTTCAAAGGTTATCTGCGCCTGGCGGAATATGGTCCGCCGCAGTTACGTCGGTTGTTTAACCTGCTTACCGCTGGGGTAAGCTGGCTGGCTTCGCTGTTGCCGCAAGGCATCGGACGCGTGCCCGCCTCAAAAAATCTGCATTGAGTTGATGATATGACGACAACGAGAATAAACAGGTGGGTCGCTGCGCTGTTGCTGGGTTCCGCAACATTAAGCTGCGCTGCAGCAGAGGAAAATGCACCGGTCAGCGCGGCCGGAGAGACGGCGCAGCAGGCCGTGCCGCAGCCGTCGGCTGCGCCGCTGCGAAACAGCCAGCTGAGCTTTGCTAAGCTGGCACCGCCGCCAGGCAGCATGACGCTGCGCGGAACGCGCACCACCGGGCAGATTGAGTTTGGGGTGCGCAGCGACGAAGTCGTCACGAGTGCTATGCTGAACCTCAGCTATCGGCCATCGCCTGCGCTGCTGCCGACCCTGTCGCAGCTGAAGATCTATCTCAACGATGAGCTGGTGAGCCTGATTACCCTGACGCCGGAGCAGATCGGCAAAGAGAATCAGACGCAGCTGGCGCTGGACCCCCGGTTTATCGCCGATTTTAACCGCGTCCGCTTTGAGCTGGTCGGTCACTACGCCAACATCTGTGAAAACCCGGCCAACAGCACCATCTGGCTCGATATCGGTAAAGCCAGCAGCCTGGATCTGACGCTGCAAAAGCTGCCGCTGAAAAACGACCTGTCACACTTCCCGGAGCCTTTCTTTGATGCGCGCGACACGCGGCCGCTGACCCTGCCGATGGTGTTTGCCGCCCAGCCCGATGTCGCGCAGCAGCGGGCCGCCGCCATCCTCGCCTCCTGGTTTGGCAGCAAAGCCGCCTGGCGCGGCCAGCGCTTCCCGGTCCTCTACAACCAGCTGCCGCAGCAACAGCACGCGGTGGTGTTTGCCACCAACGATGCGCGCCCGGCATTCCTGAAAGATCTGCCGCCGGTGAGCAAACCGACCGTAGAGATCGTCAGTCAGCCTGACAATCCCTATGCGAAAATGCTGCTGATTCTGGGCCGCAACGACGACGACCTGCTGACGGCCGTGCAGGGCATTGCGCAGGGCGAGTTACTGCTGCGGGGCGATACCTCCACCATTGACCGCGTCACGCTGCTGGCCCCGCGCCAGCCTTATGATGCGCCAAACTGGGTACGCACCGATCGCCGCACGACCTTTGCCGAGCTGACGCAATATGAAAATCAGTTACAGTCTGACGGTCTGCAGCCTAATCCGATCAGCCTGACGCTGAATCTGCCACCCGATCTCTTCCTGGTGCGGGCGCGCGGTATCGATATGGATCTGAACTATCGTTACACCTCGCCCACCCAGCCGGACGGCTCCAGGCTGGCGGTCAACCTGAACAATCAGTTCATTCAGGACTACCCGCTGCAGCCGAAAAACACGGCCGGACAGCAGCTGCTGCACCTTCCCTTGCTGCAGGGAACGACAGACAAGAGTCATGAGCTGAAAATCCCGGCGCTCCGTCTGGGCGTGATGAATCAGCTGCGTTTCGATTTCGACTATGCCACGACCTTTATGGGCGGCACGGCGGACGGACGCTGCGAAACCGTCACCCCGGTGAGCAATCATGTGGTGGTGGACGACAACTCCAGCATCGACTTCTCCGGATATCGCCACTACATCGAAATGCCGTCGCTGCAGACCTGGGCGAATGCCGGCTTCCCGTTCAGCCGCTACGCCGATCTCTCCCAGACGCTGGTGCTGGTTCAGCCGGATCCGGATGCGCAGCAGGTTGCTACCCTGCTGAATGCGCTGGGCAATATCGGCGCGCAGACCGGGTATCCGGCGCTGCGCGTGCAGCTTACCGACGACTGGCGCACGGCGCAGAAGCAGGACGCGGATCTGCTGCTGATCGGCGACATCCCCAAAGATCTTCAGGACGACCGCCGGATCAGTGCGCTGGTTGACGCCACCGCCAGCTGGCTGAAAACCCCGGCGCGACGGGCATCTCTGCCGGCTCAGACTCTCAGCGAGGCGGAACGCAGCGCAGAAAGCACCACCGCCATCGGCTCCCGGGGTCCGCTGGCGACCGTGATTGGTTTCCAGTCGCCGTTCTACGATCAGCGCAGTGTGGTTGCGCTGCTCGCCGATGGCAGTCCGCGCAGCTGGCAGCTGCTCGATGAGGCGCTGGCTGACAGCGGCAAACGTGCGGCCATCTCAGGCTCTACGGCAATTGTCCGTGAGTCGGGTGTGAACAGTCTGCGTGTCGGCGAGACCTACTATGTGGGCCACCTCCCCTGGTGGGAGCGGCTCTGGGCTGCGCTGGCTACCCATCCTTTCTGGCTGGCGCTCTGCTCGGTGGGTGTCGTGGTGCTGTTTGCCATGCTGGTCTGGCGTCTGATGCGTCTTATCTCGCGCCGCCGTCTGCTTGATGATGAAGATGAATAAGTCGCTTCTGCTGCGGGCAGGTGTGCTGATCGGCCTGCTGGGTGCGCTGCCGGGGCAGGCTGCGCCTGTCGCCGGTCCGCAGGTTTCACCGGTTGACTGGCTGCTGACCCAGGTGCGCATCGGCGAATCGACCAACAAGTATGAGCTGGTGCAGCAGTCGCTCTACCGGCTGGAGAAGATTGACCCGGAGAATCCCCAGGTGCTGGCGGCGCGTCTGCGACTGGCGCTGCATCAGGGCGATCTCACCACCGCACAGACCCTGCTGGATCAGCTCAACCGGCTGGCGCCCGACTCCGCTGCGGCGCGGGAATCTGCCGCCGGCCTGCGCATGATGTCGTCTGACGGACGGCAGCAACTGCAGCAGGCGCGGCTGCTTGCCACCTCAGGACGACTGGCGGAGGCGAAAAGCGCCTACGATGCCCTGTTTAACGGCGTCTTCCCCGATCCTAACATTGCCCTGGAGTACTGGCGGCTGGTGGCGCGCCTTCCCGGCCAGGAGGATCTGGCCTGGCAACAGCTTCAGGTGCTGGAGCAGCGCTATCCTGGCAACGTCGGGGTCGGATTACAGATCGCCCGCATGGCCTTTGCGCGTCAGCAGCCGGAGCAGGCAATTACACAGCTGAAGCGGCTGGCGGAGCGCGGCGGCGGGCGTGAGGCCGCCGCCGACCTCTGGCTGCAGCAGATCACTGACCAGCCGGTCAGCGACAGCAGCGTGGCGCAGCTGAAGGCCTATCTGGCGGTATTTACCGACGGCGAGCCTCATCAACAGGGTGTGGACGCGTTATCGAAGCAGCAGAGCCAGCTGGCCGATCCCGCCTATCGTGACCGGATGCAGGCGCTGGCGCGGGTCGATGCCGGTAACGATGACAGCGCCATGCGCGCCCTTGAACGGGCGCTGAAGAGCAATCCCGGGGATGCCGAACTGATGGGCGCAATGGGGCAGATTCAGGCCCGCGCGGGCCATCGTGAGGTGGCCATTCGCTGGCTGGAGCGCGCGATTCAGGCGGGTCAGCAGAGCACGCTGATTGGCAAATGGCAGTCGCTGCTGCAGACCAGTCGTTACTGGCTGGCGATTGAGCAGGGCGATAAAGCGCTGGCGCAGCACGATATCGACGGGGCTGAAAAGGCCTACCGCGCGGCGCAAACCTATGACAGCAGTGACAGCTACGCCCTGATTGGTCTGGGTGATGTGGCGATGGCGCGCAACGATGCGCCCGGCGCTGAACGGCTCTGGCAAAAAGCGCGCCGGCTGGATGGCACCAATATTACCGCGGTGCGGCGGCTGGCAGGATTTTACCGGACGGTATCGCCCGCCCGCGAGATGGCATTTATCGATACGCTGCCCGCCGACCAGCAGCGCGCTCTGGCCGACACGATTCGCACGCTGCGCAGCGACAGCCTGCGCGCGGAGGCCGATGCGCTGGCGCAGCAGGGGCGCTGGCCCCAGGCCACCGATCGCTATCGCCAGGCACTGGCGCTGACGCCGGATGACGTCTGGCTCAGCTACCGGCTGGCGGGTGCGCTGCGTAACAGCGGTCGTGCGCAGCAGGCGGAGGCGGTGATGCGCGGCGTGGCGCAGCAGCACCCGCAGGATAGCACCGCGCTCTACGCCGCCGCCCTCTGGTTCTCGGGCAACGATAACGCCGCTGAGGCCAGCGCCACGCTGCATCGTCTGCCGGAAGCACAATGGAGCAGCGATATGCGCCAGCTGGCTGACCGCCTGACGCAGGATCAGCGCTTTGCCGAGGCCGATGCCCTGCGCGAGGCGGGCGATGAGCCTGCCGCAATCGCGCTGCTTCGGCAGCAGCCGGATTCCAGCCGCCGCGATCTGACCCTGGCGGACTGGGCGCTGGCGCGGGGGGACGCGCAGCAGGCGCTGCAGGGGTATCAGCAGGTGCTGTCGCGCCAGGCGGACAACCGCGATGCGGCGCTGGGACGGATTGAGGCGCTGGTGGCGCTGCAGCGCAACGGCGAAGCCCGTCAGTCGCTGGAGACGCTGCCGCCGCAGCAGAGCACGCTGAATGCGGATCGCCGCGCGGCGCTGGCGTGGCAGGCGGTCGGTGAAACCACGCGGGCCGCGGCGCTGTTGACCGATCTGAAACAGCGTGCCGCCTCGCTGCCCCCTTCGCAGGATAAAGCGCTGGTCTATCGTGATGTGGCACGGCTGGAAGGGGCGCAGCAGCAGCCTGAACAGGCACTGGCAGACTATCGTCAGGCGATGACGGCCAGCGGCATCGCGAGCAGTGGCAATATCAGCCGCGCAACCCGCAACGATCCCCAGGATGACTGGCTGAAGCGCAGCCTGCGCAGCGACACGGCCGATCTCTACCGTCAGCAGCAGACCACGCTCACGGTGCAGCAGGACTATTCACGCAACAGCGGCACCGGCGGCATCTCCGATTTTACGGCGCACACCACCATGCTGCAGGCGGAACATCCGTTTGCCGATGGCCGGGGCTTTTTCCGTCTTGATCGGGTCGATGTCTCCGCAGGCACCTTTACCACCCGAAACGGCAGCATCGACGCCCTGTTTGGCAGCTGCGACGATGCCAATTCTGGCGGCTGTAATCGTGACAACCGCCAGCGCGATAGCGGGACGGCGCTGGCCGCGGGCTGGCATAACGCGACCTGGTCCGCTGACCTCGGTACCACGCCGCTGGGTTTTGAAGTCACGAACTGGACCGGCGGCCTGAGCTGGAAAACCGATGTGAAACAGCTCGGCGTCACACTGACGGCCTCACGCAGGCCGATCGCCAGTTCGCTGCTCTCCTATGCCGGGACGCGCGATCCCGCAGCCAGCGGCGGCAAAAGCTGGGGCGGCGTAGTGGCCACCGGCGGCAGCATCGGGCTGAGTTACGATCAGGGCGGCGCGCATGGCGTCTGGGGCGACATCAGTGCGCATCAGATCACCGGCAAAAATGTCGCCGATAACAGCCGCGAGCGCCTGATGGGCGGCTATTACTATAAGCTCATCAACAGCGACAACCGCCGGGCGACCGTCGGGCTGAACAGCATGCTCTGGCACTATCAGAAGGATCTCAGCGATTACACCTTCGGCCAGGGCGGCTACTACAGCCCGCAGCAGTATCTCTCTTTTTCCGTGCCGGTCACCTGGCGGCAGCGGACAGAGAACTGGTCGTTTGATCTGGGCGGCTCTGTCTCCTGGTCCCATTCGCAAACCCATGCCCAGCAGCGCTATCCGGTTAATCCGGGCTATACCCTTGCCAGTAACCCCTCTTCTGCCAGCAGTTCCGGCGGCGGTACCGGCTATACGCTGCAGGCAGTGATTGAGCGACGGCTGACGTCGAACTGGTTTATCGGTGCCGGTGTGGATATCCAGCAGGCGAAGGATTACACCCCGAGTCATGGTCTGCTTTATGTGCGCTATGCTGCCGGTGGCTGGGAAGGGGACCTGGATATGCCGCCACAGCCGCTGACCCCTTACGCGGATTTTAAATAATCCTGACCGGGAAAAAGCCGGACTTTTCAGACGGTAAAAAAGTCAGTTTATGGGATATACTGGCTGGCATTGTACTGTCTGCTATCTGGGCTTTTTTCATCGTCAGGAGAGAATTTTTTGCGCGTAAGCCGGTCACTTACGATAAAGCAGATGGCGACGGTTTCGCTGGTTGCGGTTATCACCATCAGTATTTTTATCGTCATCCAACTGTTTCATTTTGTGCAGCAGCGCAGGATTGACTACGCCCAGCAGATGGAGAATATCGCCCACACCGTTCGTCAGCCGCTGTCGGAAGCGGTGCTGCGGGCCGATATCCCCCGGGCCGAACACATTCTTCACTCTCTGAAACCGGCCGGTATCCTGTCGCGCGCCGATGTGGTGCTGCCCAATGCGTTTCAGGCGCTGCATGCTGACTTTGAGACAGAAAAACCGGTGCCGCGTCTGGTGGCCCGCCTGTTTGAGCTGCCGGTGCAGATTACCCTGCCGCTCTACTCGATAGAAAATACCAGAATGCCAAAGCCGCTGGCCTATCTGGTGCTGCAGGCGAACTCAACGCGCGTCTACCAGTTTATCCTCAGCACGCTCTCGACCATGATCATCACCTATCTGCTGCTGGCGCTGATCCTCTCCGTGGCGATCAGCTGGTGCATCAACCGGCTGGTGGTGCATCCGCTGCGTCATCTCTCGCGCGAGCTGCAGGAGCTGCCGCCGCAGGCGATTCTGACCCATAAACTCTCCCTGCCGCACAGCCATCATGATGACGAGATCGGCATGCTGGTGCGCAGCTACAACCGCAATCAGCAGGTGCTGGAGTCGATTCATGATGAGATGAGCCGGCTGACCACCCACTTCCCGGTCACCGACCTGCCCAACCGCACCCTGTTCCTGGCGCTGGTCGAACAGTTCATGTGCAATCCTGAACGGTCGCTGGGTCTGATGGTGATCCGCATCGAAACCCTGCAGGAAGCCAACGGCATACTCAGCGATGAGCAGCGCGACACGCTGATGCTGACGCTGGTGGAGAAGATCCGCCATACGCTGGATGACCACACCCTGCTGGCGCAGACCGGCGTCAGCGATTTTGTCCTGCTGATGAAGCGCGCCAGTAATCCGTTCCGCGCCCTGCGTCTGGCGCGCAATCTGATGATTCGCCTTAATCAGCCGGTCAGCCTGCACCAGCTGCAGCTGCGCCCTAACGTCAGCATCGGTCTGGCGCTGCGCGACGATCAGCCGCTGAGCGCCAGTGAACTGCTGGACAGGGCGATCTCGGCGATGATGTCGGCCCGTCATCAGGGCAAAAATCAGATCCTCTTCTTTGACGCCGCGCTGACCGAGCGCGCACAGAAACGCCTGACCCAGGAGCATGACATTCTGCAGGGTCTGCACGATGAGCAGTTTGCTCTCTACCTCCAACCGCAGGTCGATATGCGCACCGGGGCACTGGCGGGCGCGGAAGCGCTGCTGCGTATGCGCCAGCCGGATGGCAGTTACGGCCTGACGGAAGAGTTTATCGCCAGCGCCGAAGAGATAGGCGTGATTAGCGCAGTGGGACGCTGGGTGTTTGAAGAGGCGTGCCGCATTCTGGCTGGCTGGCAGCGGCAGGGCATGATGCTGCCGCTGAGCGTGAATATTTCTGCGGTACAGTTGCGCGATACGGGCGTGGTCTCCCATCTGCAGTCTCTGCTGACCCGTCACCGCATCGCCCCTGGCACTTTTGTGCTGGAAGTGACCGAGACGGCGCATCTGGATGATGCAGAACAGGCGATAGCGATGCTGCGACTGTTGCAGCAGGCCGGGGTGGCGGTGGCGCTGGATGATTTCGGCATGGGCTACTCCAATCTCAACTATCTGCATCAGCTGAAAGCGTTGCCGGTCAACAAGCTGAAGATGGATCGCAGCTTTGTGGCGGCGCTGCCGGATGACGACACCATGGTCTGCATCGTGGCGGCGATCGCCGAGATTATCCACCTTGAGGTGATTGCCGAGGGCGTGGAAACCGCGGAGCAGCGTGACTGGCTGCTGGCGCGCGGCATTCACATCGGGCAGGGCTACCTCTACGCGGAAGCGCTGCCTCTGACCCGATTCAATCAGGCCTGGATAGAAAACTCCTCACTGCCGCAATAATTGCCTGATTCATTGATTTTGCGAGAATTTTAGTTACAAAACCCCTTGCTGAAGCGTTTCAGTTCAGAATTACGATCCTGACATTTCCTGGGGGTTTGTCGCCCTGTATTAATCACGTAAACACAGTGTTATTTTCGGGTTACTGTCAGGCGCCACCTCTGTTGCCCGCCAGTCACAATAACGAATCCGACAACATCACCTCACGGCGTTAGTGGACACCTGTTTATGAAAACCTCACTTTTTAAAAGCCTTTATTTCCAGGTGCTGATGGCGATTGGCATCGGCGTTTTGTTAGGCCATTTTTACCCGGAGCTGGGGACCCAGATGAAGCCGCTGGGCGATGGCTTTGTTAAGTTAATCAAGATGATTATCGCCCCGGTCATCTTCTGTACCGTGGTGACCGGCATCGCCGGTATGGAAAGCATGAAAGCCGTCGGGCGCACCGGCGCTGTCGCGCTGCTCTATTTTGAAATTGTCAGTACCATCGCGCTGATCATTGGTCTGATCGTGGTTAACGTGGTGCAGCCAGGCGCAGGAATGAACGTTGATCCCGCCACCCTGGATGCCAAAGCGGTGGCGGTCTATGCGCAGCAGGCGGAACAGCAGGGCATCGTCGCATTCCTGCTGGATGTCATTCCTAACAGCGTGATTGGCGCCTTTGCCAGCGGCAACATCCTGCAGGTGCTGCTGTTTGCCATTCTGTTTGGTTTTGCCCTGCATCGTCTGGGTAACACCGGCACGCTGATCTTCAACGTGATTGAGAGCTTCTCGAAAGTCATTTTCGGCATCATCAACATGATCATGCGTCTGGCACCGATAGGGGCCTTCGGCGCGATGGCGTTCACGATCGGTAAATATGGCGTGGGGTCACTGGTGCAGCTCGGCCAGCTGATCGTCTGCTTCTATATCACCTGTGTGCTGTTTGTGGTGATTGTGCTGGGACTGATTGCGCGTCTGTTTGCCGGATTCAGCATCTTTAAGTTCATCGCCTATATCAAAGAAGAGCTGCTGATTGTGCTGGGCACCTCCTCGTCCGAGTCGGCGCTGCCGCGCATGCTGGATAAGATGGAGAAGCTGGGCTGTAAGAAGTCTGTGGTCGGGCTGGTGATCCCCACCGGTTACTCCTTTAACCTCGACGGCACCTCGATTTATCTGACCATGGCGGCGGTGTTTATCGCCCAGGCGACCAATGCCCACATGGATATTTTCCATCAGATCACGCTGCTGGTGGTACTGCTGCTCTCCTCGAAGGGCGCGGCAGGGGTGACCGGCAGTGGATTCATCGTGCTGGCGGCGACGCTCTCGGCGGTCGGCCATCTGCCGGTGGCGGGTCTGGCGCTGATTCTGGGTATCGACCGCTTTATGTCCGAAGCGCGTGCGCTGACTAATCTGATCGGAAACGGTGTGGCGACCGTGGTAGTGGCGAAATGGGTCGACCAGCTGGATCACAAACAGCTCAATGACACGCTCGCCGGCCGGAATAAAGAGAATAAAGCGTCCGAATCTTCAGTTTAATCATTGAATTTCACTTAAATCCCCTCAAATGCCCGCTGTCGCTTGCCCTGACAGCGGGCATTTGCATAATAAACCCCACTTGTTTTTTTTGACGTTTTTCACTTCGTTGCGCGACATCCTGAACTTCCTGTGGTCAAACACGTTGTTGTTGGATAACAGCGCGATTCGGCGCCAGCCGATTCGTTAATAACAGCGGCACGTCGCGCCAGTGATAACGATATTTGAATTATTTGAGTAGGGGTTCACATGCAGGGCACCAGAATTCGGCTTTTGGTTGGTGGATTAGTGCTGGCAGCAAGCAGCTATGGTCTCCAGGCAGAAACGCTGCAACCGGATCCGGCCTGGCAGGAAGGCAAGCTGGATAACGGATTTAACTGGCAGTTACTGGCCACACCGCAACGCCCCAGTGACCGCATCGAACTGCGGCTGGTGGTCAACACCGGCTCACTGGTGGAGAGTGCGCAACAGACCGGCTTCAGCCATCTGCTGTCGCGTCTGGCCATGGTGCACAATACCGCGCTCGACACCCAGCAGCAGCGCGCGCTATGGCAGCAGGCGATGGATCCTCAGCGCCCCCTGCCGCCCGTCATCGCCTCTTATGATTCCACCCAATATAATCTGAGCCTGCCGAACAACCGCCCTGAGCTGCTGAAAGAAGCGCTGAACTGGCTGGCGGCCACGGCGGGCAATATGGCGATTACCGAACAGGTGGTGAGCACCGCGCTGACGGCCTCCGATCCGGTCGCCACCTGGCCGAAAGATACGCAGGATGTCTGGTGGCGCTACCGCCTGAAAGGCTCGGCGCTGCTGGCGCACGATCCTGCGGCGCAGCCACGCGCCCCGGTTGATTTAACCCAGCTCAACGACTTTTATCATCAGTGGTACACCCCGGATGCGATGACGCTCTACGTGGTCGGCAATGTCGACAGCCGCAACCTCTCTGAGCAGATCAACAAAACCTTCTCGGCACTGACCGGCAAACGCGAAACGCCTGCGCCACTGCCCACCCTCTCCCCGCTGCCGCACGAGCCAGTGAATCTGGTCAGCAGCAACATGACGCAGGATCGCCTCTCACTGGTGTGGGATACGCCGTGGCAGCCGATTCGTGACTCGCAGAATCTGCAGCGTTACTGGCAGGGCGATCTGGCCCGTGAAGCGCTGTTCTGGCACGTTCAGCGCGCGCTCAGTGACAGCAAAGCGCAGGGCATACAGGTGGGATTTGACTGCCGCGTGCTCTATCAGCGTGCGCAGTGCTCGATCAATCTGGATGGACGCAACGACAGTCTGGCGCAGAATATGAATCTGGTGGCTCGCGAGCTGGCTAACGTGCGCGATAAAGGCTTACCGCAGGAGGAGTTTGATGCGCTGATGGCGCAGAAGCTGCTGGAGCTGAATAAGCTGTTCACCACCTATGCCCGCACCGACACCGATGTGCTGATGAGCCAGCGGCTGCGCTCCCAGCAGAACGCCGTGGTCGATATTGCGCCTGAGCAGTATCAGAAGCTGCGGCAGGCCTTCCTGGCGGGTCTGACCCGCGAGCAGTTAAACCAGGAGCTGCGTCAGCAGCTGACCCAGGAACTGATGATGGTTCTGATCCAGCCGGAAGGCGAAGCGGAAACCAACGTGAAAAGCCTGCAAAACAGCTGGGACAAAGTGATGGCACCGTCAGCGGCACCGGCGGCCAGCAGCGAAGCCACGCCGCCGGACAGCAACGTCAAAGACGTGCCGCCTGCGGCTTAAGATCAGGTCTTTGCCCTGAGCCACTCGGTCACTAACATCGGCCAGCTGGCGAGGGGCAAATCTGCCACACCGCGGATACCAAATCCGTGCCCGCCTTTCTGATAGAAATGCACCTCTGCCGGGACCTTATGCTCCCGCAACGCACTGAAAAACGCCATGCTGTGATTCACCGAGACGGCTTCGTCGTCGGCGGCGTGGATCAACAGCGTTGGCGGCACCAGCGGGTGAACCCGGGTTTCCAGCGAGTAGGCCTCAATCGTTTTCTGATCGGGCCAGGCACCCAGCAGGCGGGTTCGGGCGCCTTCATGAGCAATGCCATCACGCATGCTGATCAGCGGATAGACCAGGATCATCGCATCCGGGCGAGGTGAGAAGTTTTCTGCGCCATCCTGCACCGGATAGAGTTTTTCCGCGAAGCGTGTGCCCAGACTGGCCGCGACGTGGCCACCCGCCGAAAAGCCCATCATCACAATGTACTTTCCATTCAGGCCGCGCTGCGCCCGTTCACGCAGCACCCGCACGGCGCGCTGTGCATCGGCCAGCGGCGCATCGGGGCCTTCATGATGACCATCATAGGGCAGGCGGTAGGTCATGACCGCCAGGGTGTAGCCCATTGAGGTGAAGAAGGTCGCCAGGGCGCTGCCTTCACGGTCGATCATCACACGCTGATAACCTCCGCCTGGCGCGACCAGCAGGGTGATCCCGTTGGATTCGACCGGATGCCAGATCGCCATCTCCGGGCAACGTACACCGGTGGCGGCGCGATCGTAAGGCTCATACTCTTTTGCCATATCGACGATCTGCGGCTGTGCCCGCGAATCGCTGGCACCTGGCGCATCACCGTGTGGCCAGATATTAATGATTTCTGTGTGCATAAATAGGTCCTGATGCGGAGAATATTTTAGTTGTTTTGTTCACGGCCGGAGAGCACAGCGTCCTGCTGTTGTTGATTAAAAGATGGTCTTTTTTACGGCGAACGTCCATCCGAAAAGGGCCGAATCGGGCAGATTCGGACTATGCCTGGTGGCGCTCGGTTGGTTATAACTGGCTAATTTTATTCAATAAATTATAAGTCTGATTGAAGGGGATGGCCGGGTCGCCTGTGCGATTAACCACAATTTTTCAGCGTAAGGGAAATGAGCGGCATGGCCCGCTTTACTAGCCGCAATTTACCGGATATCACACTGCGGGCGCTTAAGAGGCGATAATGATTTTATCCCCGCGTGATCCGGGCCTGGAGGCAGGGGAGAAGTACCAGTCTCATTTGAGACTGTTTATGATTCATGGCGACAGGGCAGTTTCCGGTTGGTTGATACGGTTTAACATATCATCATCCGTTTCTACACAACGGTAAGATGCATGCCATGTCTGAACCCACACTCTCTGCCAGACAGACGTTTACGCGACTGTGGCCCACCATTTCACCCTTCAGGCTGGGCCTGGTGGTCGCCGGGATAGCCCTCATCGTCAACGCCGCCATAGACCCGTTTATGCTGACATTGCTGAAAAGCCTGCTGGACGATGTGATGGGCAGGCGGCATGCGGGGATGCTGCTGTGGATGCCGCTGGTGATTATCGGGCTGATCCTGATCCGCGGCGTCAGCGGCTATATCTCCGGTTACTGTATCTCCTGGGTCTCCGGTAAAGTGGTGATGAGCCTGCGCCGTCGCCTCTTCAGCCATATGATGGGGATGCCGGTGGCGTTCTTTGATCAGCAATCAACCGGCACGCTGCTCTCCCGCATCAGCTACGATTGCGAGCAGGTCGCCTCCGCCTCTTCCGGCTCGCTGGTCACGGTGGTGCGTGAAGGTGCCTCTATCCTTGGCCTGTTTATCATGATGTTTTACTACAGCTGGCAGCTTTCCCTGATCCTGCTGGTGCTGGCGCCCGTGGTGTCGCTGGCGATCCGCATCGTCTCCCGGCGCTTTCGCCGTATCAGCAGGAACATGCAGGACACCATGGGGCAGGTCACCTCCCATGCTGAGCAGATGCTGAAAGGGCATAAAGAGGTGCTGATGTTCGGCGGTCAGCGGGTGGAGACAGAGCGGTTTGGGCAGGTCAGCAACAGGATGCGTCGCCAGGGGATGAAAATGGTGTCGGCCACCGCGTTGTCCGATCCGCTTATCCAGCTGATCGCCTCTTTTGCACTGGCTTTTGTGCTCTATGCGGCCAGTTTTCCGTCGGTAATGACGACGCTGACAGCGGGCACCCTCAGCGCGGTCTTTTCCGCCATGCTGATGCTGATGCGTCCGTTAAAGTCCCTGACCAGCGTCAATGCGCAGTTCCAGCGCGGCATGGCCGCCTGCCAGACACTGTTTGCGATTCTGGATACTGAGCAGGAAAAAGATGAAGGCACCCGCGTTATCGGACGCGCCGCCGGTCATATCGCGTTCCGCAACGTCAGCTTCACCTATCCCGGTTCGGAAACGCCGGCCCTGAACGCAATCAATATGGATATCCCGGCCGGAAAAACGGTCGCCCTGGTAGGCCGTTCCGGCTCAGGTAAATCGACCCTCGCCAGCCTGCTCACGCGTTTTTACGATATCGACAGCGGCGAAATTTTGCTGGATGGGCACGATCTGCGTGACTACACCCTGGCCTCGCTGCGCGAGCAGATGGCGCTGGTCTCTCAGCATGTTCATCTGTTCAATGACACCATCGCCAACAATATCGCCTATGCCCGTCGTGATCTCTTCAGCCGCGCCGCGGTCGAACAGGCGGCGCAGATGGCTCATGCCATGGAATTCATCAATAAAATGGAGAACGGGCTGGATACGATGATTGGGGAGAATGGGGTGCTGCTGTCGGGTGGACAGCGCCAGCGCATTGCCATTGCCCGCGCCCTGCTGCGCGACAGTCCCGTTCTGATCCTCGACGAAGCGACCTCGGCCCTCGATACCGGCTCAGAACGGGCGATTCAGTCTGCGCTGGAGACGCTGCAGCAGAACCGCACCACGCTGATTATTGCGCACCGGCTCTCAACCATTGAGAAAGCCGATGAGATCCTGCTTATCGAAGAGGGCCGGATCGTTGAGCGCGGCTCGCATCAGCAGCTGCTGCAGCAGAACGGCGCTTATGCCCGGCTTTATCAGATGCAGTTCAGTCAGGCATCGCCTCTGCCGGAATAATTGCGCCACGATGCTGAATCACCGTGCTGGCGATCAGATGCCCGCGCTGTGCGGCGGCTTCAGCCGATGCGCCGGTCAGGCGGCGCGCCAGATATCCGGCGCTGAACGAATCGCCCGCGGCCGTCGTATCCACCACCTTCTCCTTCGCCAGCCGGACCGCAGGCACCTCAATCAGCGGCGCATCACCCGTGGCGACCAGGCAGGCCTCCGCACCCCGTTTAATCACAATTTCGCTGGCGCCTGCTTCGCGGGTTCGCGCGATAACCTCCTCCAGCGGCTGCTCGCCCCACAGCAGATGTTCATCATCCAGGGTGAGAAAGGCGATATCGGTACAGCTGAGCATGGCGCGATACGCACTCTGCGCACTGGCCCGATCGGCCCATAAACGCGGGCGATAGTTATTATCGAAAATCACCCTGCCGCCCTCTGCCCGGCAGCGGGCCAGAAGCTGCATCAGTTTTTCCCGGCTGGCAGCGGGCAGAATCGCCAGACTGATGCCGCTGAGGTAAAGATAGTCATAGTGCACCAGCTGGTCGGCGATCGCCTCTGACTGCGGGCTGTCGAGCCAGTAGCGGGCCGCGGCGTCGCTGCGCCAGTACCAGAAGGTGCGCTCGCCCTCCGCATCGGTTTCAATCACATACAGGCCTGGCATTTTATTCTCGAGACGCTGAATCAGGCCGGTGTTGACCTTCTCCTGCTGCCAGGCGGTTATCATCTGATCGCTGAACGAATCCGTCCCCAGCGCCGTGACGTAATCGACCCGTAACTGCTGCTCATCCACCTGACGGGCGAGATAAACCGCCGTGTTCAGCGTATCGCCGCCAAAACCCCGTTTGATGTTCTCACCCTTTTCCGACAGCTCAATCATGCATTCGCCGATAATGGCAATTTTCTTCTGCGTCATGGTTTGCAACCCGTAGTGAAAGAGTGCTCAGTCTCGCGTCTGGTATGGCAGTCGTCAACGCTTTTAAAACGCTGTTTTGATTTAGCTTAAGGTGCAGGAGAGGGCTAATCTGGCGGATAAGAGGCGCTAATTTCGGCTTTTTTTACCGATTATGCGGGCGACGCAGCTGATAGACTTTCCCTTTTTGTGGCCGGGTCGTTCATCTCTTTACCACAGACACTCACGATAATCGCAGCTGCGTCACCCGTTTTGGGGACATATTATCAACCAGGAAAATACCATGGTGATGGAGAGTATTAGTCAATGGCTGCCGTCTTCAATTGACCCTGATTATCAAACGGAAACCCCGCTCTTCTGGCAACAGTGCCAGCGGCGTTATCGGTTCCAGCCTATCTATCGGGTAACCGGTCGGTTACTCGCCATTGAACTGCTGACCGCCGTTTCTCATCCTGCCCAGCCGGAACGGAATCTGTCACCCGAGGCCTGGTTTGCCGGGCTCGATATCGCCCAGCGCCTCAATGTGATCTATGAGCAGCTGGAACTGCTGACGCAGTGGTCCGCCTTCTTCGAGCGCAACGGTGTGGTCGCGTCGGTCAACATCGATGGCCCCTCGCTGCTCTCTATTCAGCACCGGCCCGCCATTCGTCGCCTGATCGCCCGCCTGCCCTGGATCCGCTTTGAGCTGACAGAGCATCATGCGCTGCCACAGGCGGAGAGAGTCGCTAAGATCCCGGAACTGGGCCCGCTGTGGCTGGATGATTTTGGCTCTGGCATGGCCAATTTCTCCGCGCTGACCGAACTGAAATATGACTACATCAAGCTGTCGCGCGACCTGTTTATTCTGCTGGGCAGTTCTGATGAAGGGCGCAGCCTCTTTTCGATGCTGCTGGCGCTCATCAATCGCTACTGCAACGGCGTGATTGTCGAGGGCGTGGAAACGGAAGAGCAGTGGCAGCAGGTCAGGGGTTCCCCGGCCATCGCGGCTCAGGGCTACTACTTTTCGCGGCCTGTCCCATTTTCTGAACTGAATCATCTGACTCTCCAGCTTCCCTGATGCCGTTGCCCGCCGTCTCGACTATCTTTAACGCAGGCCGTGAAAGAGCAAGGAGAAAGCGACATGTCGCGTACCGGGAAAATCGTCAGTTGGGTTGCAGGCATTCTGGTGTTGTTGATTGTGGTGATTATTGTGGTGATCGCGACATTTGACTGGAACCGTCTGAAGCCCACCATCAATCAGAAAGTCTCAACCGAACTCAATCGTCCTTTTGCCATCCGCGGGGATCTGGGGATCGACTGGGTGCGCCATCGCGACGAGTCGGGCTGGCGGCGCTGGGTGCCGTGGCCGCAGATACACGCTGAAGATATCATGCTGGGTAACCCGCCCGGCATTCCTGATGTCACCATGGTCCATCTGCAACGGGCCGACGCGACGCTGGCACCGCTGTCGCTGCTGCACAAAGAGCTTTTCATCCCGTGGATTAAGCTGCAGCGACCCGATGCGCGCCTGATTCAGACGGCGGATAAAAAGAATAACTGGACGTTCGATCTCGCCGGTAGTGACAAGGATGACAAGGACAGCGCGCCCTCGGCCTGGTCCTTCCGGCTGGATAATATCCTGTTTGATCAGGGGCAAATCCGCTATCGCGATGCGGTTAACCGCGCCGATGTCACGGTACAGGTGAATCCGCTGGGCAAACCGGTGCCCTATGCGCAGATTGCCGGCGGTGACGATCAGCAGAAGGGCGCGGGAGACTTCGTCTTTGGCTGGCAGGCCAGTGGCACCTACAACAATGAAAAGCTCAGCGGTGAAGGCAGGATTGGCGGCATGCTCTCGCTGCGCAGCCAGAACACCCCTTTCCCGGTGCAGGCCGATGTGCGAAACGGCACCACGCGGGTTCAGGTAACCGGGGGCGTGCAGGACCCGATGAACCTGGGCGGACTGAATGTGCGTCTGCGCTTCTCCGGCGATACGCTGGCGAACCTCTATGGCCTGACCGGCGTTCTGCTGCCTGATACCCCGCCTTATGAAACGGACGGCCATCTGATCGCGAAATTCAGCGGCGAAAAGGGTGCGGTCTACCGCTATGAGAAATTTAACGGTCATATCGGCGACAGCGACATTCATGGCTCGCTGATCTACACCCAGGGCAAACCGCGTCCCACCCTCACCGGGGAACTCACCTCTGAGCAACTGCGCATGGCCGATCTGGGGCCGCTGATTGGTGTGAACTCCGGCAAAGGGAGTGAGAAGACCGCCCAGGCCAAAGCCCGGCGCGGTGAGAAATCGAATCAGCCTGCTGACCGTGTGCTGCCGCACGACAGGTTTGAAACCAAAAGCTGGGATGTGATGGATGCCGACGTGAAGTTCAGCGGCAAACGCATCGAACACAGCAACTCACTGCCGCTGAGCGATCTCTACACCCACTTACAGCTCAAAAACGGCGATCTGCTGCTGGACCCGCTGCGCTTTGGTATCGCGGGCGGCAATCTCAACAGCACTATCCGGCTGGAGGGCGATCGCTCACCGATGCGTGGCCGGGTTGACCTGCATGCACGCAAGCTGCGTTTGCGTCAGCTGTTCCCGGATGTGCAGGCGATGAAGAACAGCCTGGGTCAGCTCAACGGTGATGCCAGCTTTACCGGCACCGGCAACTCGGTCGCCGACCTGCTGGCGACCAGCAACGGTCAGCTGAAGCTGCTGATGAATGACGGGCTGATCAGCCGCAATCTGATGGAGATCGCCGGACTTAACGTGGGTAACTACGTGGTCGGCAAACTCTTTGGCGACGATCAGGTTCGCATCAACTGCGCGGCCACCGATATCAGACTGCAGAACGGTCTGGCGACGCCGAACCTGTTTGTGTTTGATACCGAGAACGCGATTATCAATGTGTCAGGGAACGCCAACTTCGCCAGTGAACGTCTGGACCTGTCGATCAATCCGGAGAGTAAAGGTGTTCGCATCGTCACGCTGCGCTCCCCGCTCTACGTGCGCGGCACCTTTAAGAATCCGGATGCGGGCGTGAAAGCGGGGCCACTGCTGGCCCGTGGGGCCGCTGCCGTGGCGCTGGGTGCGGTCGTAGGGCCGGCAGCGGCGCTGCTGGCACTGATCTCCCCCAGCGACAACGAAGACAACCAGTGCAGCAACGTTCTGCAGCAGATGAAGCAGAAGAAGTAACTAGTTGCGGTAGAGCACTTTGATAATGTGATAACCAAAGCCGGTCTTTACCGGCCCGTAAGGCGTCAGCAACGGGCAGGTAAAGACCGCTTTATCAAAGGCCGGTACCATCTGTCCCTGCCGAAACTCGCCCAGATCGCCCCCCTTACGGCCGGAAGGACAGGTCGAATGCTTCTTCGCCAGCTGCTGGAAATTGCCGCCCTTCGCCAGTTTCGCCAGAATCTCTTTTGCCAGCGCTTCCTCTTTGACCAGGATGTGTAAAGCCGCCGCGGTTTTCGCCATGTTGGTATCTCGGTTGTGTATAATTGCCGCCCAGTATAAACCCCTTTCTTTTGATTCAATCAGGCGATTTCTTCTATGCGTTTAAACCCCAGCCAACAACGTGCCGTCGAATTTGTTACCGGTCCCTGTCTGGTACTGGCGGGCGCGGGATCGGGCAAAACCCGCGTAATTACCAATAAAATCGCCCATCTGATTCGTGAGTGCGGCTATCAGGCGCGACACATCGCTGCGGTGACCTTCACCAATAAAGCCTCGCGCGAAATGAAAGAGCGTGTGGCGCAGACGCTGGGTCGCAAAGAGGCGCGCGGGCTGCTGATCTCCACCTTCCACACGCTGGGCCTGGAGATCATCAAGCGTGAAACGGCGGCGCTGGGCATGAAGTCCAACTTCTCGCTGTTCGACGATCAGGATCAGCTCGCCCTGCTGAAAGAGCTGACCAGAGAGTGGCTGGAGGAGGATAATACGCTGTTGCAGCAGCTCATCTCCACCATCTCAAACTGGAAAAATGACCTGATCGATCCGCAGGGCGCGGCCGCGCAGGCGCGTTCACAGCAGGAGAATATTTTTGCCCACTGCTATGGCCTCTACAGTCAGCATCTCAAATCGTGCAACGTCCTCGATTTTGACGATTTGATCCTGCTGCCGACGCTGCTGCTGCAGCGTAATCAGGAGGTACGCGAACGCTGGCAGCAGCGTATCCGCTATCTGCTGGTGGATGAGTACCAGGATACCAACACCAGCCAGTATGAGCTGGTTAAACTGCTGGTTGGCGCGCGGGCGCGCTTCACGGTGGTGGGTGATGATGACCAGTCGATCTACTCCTGGCGCGGCGCGCGGCCTCAGAATCTGGTGCTGCTGAGTCAGGACTTTCCGGCGCTGGAGGTGGTGAAGCTGGAGCAGAACTACCGCTCCTCGCAGCGCATTCTGAAAGCGGCGAACATCCTGATTGCCAACAATCCGCACGTCTTTGAAAAGCGGCTCTTCTCCGAACTGGGGCAGGGCAGCGAACTCAAAGTGGTGACTGCCAACAGCGAAGAGCATGAAGCGGAGCGGGTCACCGGCGAACTGATTGCGCATCACTTTATCAACAAAACGCAGTACAAAGATTACGCGATCCTCTACCGGGGTAACCATCAGTCACGCACCTTTGAAAAGTTTCTGATGCAGAACCGCATTCCCTATCGCATCTCTGGCGGCACCTCGTTCTTCTCACGGCCGGAGATTAAAGATCTGCTCGCCTATCTGCGCGTGCTGACTAACCCTGAGGATGACAGCGCGTTCCTGCGCATCGTCAACACACCGCGTCGCGAGATTGGTCCGGCGACGCTGCAGAAGCTCGGTGAATGGGCGAATCTGCGCAGCAAGAGCCTGTTTCATGCCAGTTTTGATGTCGGGCTGGGTCAGACGCTCAACGGACGTGGCCTGGAGCATCTGCAGCGCTTTACCCACTGGCTGAATGAGATCATCCAGCTGACCGAACGCGAGCCGGTCAACGCCGTCCGCGATCTGATTCGCGGCATCGATTACGAAAGCTGGCTGTTCGAAACCTCCGGCAGTCCGAAAGCCGCAGAAATGCGGATGAAGAACGTCAACACGCTGTTTCAGTGGATGACCGAAATGCTGGAGGGCAGCGATATCGACGAGCCGATGACGCTGGCCCAGGTGGTCACGCGCTTTACCCTGCGCGACATGATGGAGCGCGGTGAAAGCGATGAAGAGCTGGATCAGGTACAGCTGATGACGCTGCACGCCTCCAAAGGGCTGGAGTTCCCCTATGTGTTCCTGGTGGGTATGGAAGAGGGGCTGTTGCCGCACCAGAGCAGCATTGATGAGAACAATATCGAAGAGGAGCGTCGTCTGGCCTATGTCGGCATCACGCGGGCACAGAAAGAGCTGACCTTTACCCTCTGCCGTGAACGGCGGCAATATGGCGAGCTGGTGCGACCGGAGCCGAGCCGTTTTCTGCTGGAGCTGCCGCAGGACGATCTGCAGTGGGAGACGGAGCGCAAAGTGGTCAGTGCCGAGGAGCGGATGAAAACCGGGCAGAGCCGGGTTGCCGGTCTGCGGGCGATGCTGGATAAAGCCAGAAAAGGGTAAGCGCGTCGGGCGGAGAGGCGAAGGCGATTCGCCTCAGACGCAGGTATTACGACAGGGTTAACAACCAGTGAACATAGGACTGATAGTGGCTCTCCTGCTCCAGCAGCTCGCTGCGCAGCGGATGCGCCTCCAGCCAGTCAGCGGGCAGGGTCAGATGCAGGGCATCATCGTCTGCCTGGAGTCGTACCGCTGGCAGGGTGTCATCGCGGCGGCGGGTTGAGAAAATAATCGCCAGCCGCAGCAGACGGCACATCCGTTCCGCCAGACGCGGCGGCAGGGCGTTTTGCTGGGTCAGCAGCGCCAGATCGATGCTGCCGCTCTGGTTTTGCAGCAGGCAGGCCAGCAGCTTCTTCTGCGCCGGTGTGAAGCCAGGCAGATCCAGATGACGCACCAGGTAAGCCGCATGCTGTGGCGCATGCCGGAAGTCGACGCTGAGGCCGATTTCGTGGATCGCACAGGCGCTGAGCAGCAGCTCACGACAGCGCTGATCCAGCTTCCACGAGGTGGAAACCTGACGGAAGAAGCTCTCCGCCAGCTGACGCACACGATCCGCCTGTTCAACATCAATGCTGAACCGGCGCTGGACGTTGTGAAGCGTGCGGGTGCGGATATCGCGGTCAACGGGCAGATGCAGCATGCCGTAGACCAGCCCTTCACGCAGCGCGCCGCCCGCCAGGGTCATGCTATCGATACTGAGCGTCTGGAAAATGGCGATCAGGATCGACAGACCGCTAGGAAACACCAGCGCCCGTTCCAGTGTCAGCCCTTCGATTTCAAGCTCTTCCAGTTTGCCGCACTGGATTGCGCGCTGCTTAAGCTGCTGCAGCTTGCTCAGCGTGATGCGCTCATCCATGCCCTGCGCCACCATAATCTCCTGCAGCGCCTGCACCGTGCCGGACGCACCGACACAGGCCTGCCAGCCCTGCTGACGCAGCTGCGCGGCGACAGGCTGGATCATCTCGCGGGCAGCCTGCTCCGCCTGGTCAAAATTCTCTTTTGCCAGATGACGATCGCTGAAGAAGCGCTCCAGCCAGGTGACACAGCCCATCGACAGACTGAACAACACCGACGCGTGCGAACCATCGCCGGTTGCCAGCTCGGTACTGCCGCCACCGATATCGACCACCAGACGCTGGTCGGAGCCGCCTGTGGTGTGAGCCACGCCCTGATAAATCAGGCGCGCCTCTTCTTCACCGCTGATGACGTTGATGGTGCAGCCAAGAATCTGCTGGGCGGTATCGAGGAAGGTCTGCGCATTCGCGGCCAGACGCAGCGTGGCGGTCGCCACCACGCGAATCTGATCGGGGGGAATATCCTGCAGTTGCTCAGAGAAGAGCCGGAGGCATTGCCAGCCACGCGCCATGGCTTCGGCTGACAACTGATTACTGGCATCCAGACCGGCGGCAAGGCGAACCTTGCGCTTGATTTTTGCCACGGTCTGAATACTGCCAGAGACCTCGCGCACCACCAACATATGAAAGCTGTTAGACCCTAAATCAATCGCTGCATAAAGTGACGACGCGCTGAGCATGGTGGCCTAACCTGAACGTTTACGGTTGTTGTTGCGTGGCGCACCGCGACGATTAGCGTTATTGCCTCCACGGCGTGGGCCATTGCCGGAACGGCTGCGCTGCAGACGCTTAGGCGGCGGTAAATCGGTTAACAGGGCTTCGCTGCTGTACTTACTGACCGGAATGCTGTGACCAATGTACTCTTCAATCGACGGCAGATTCAGTGCGTACTCTTCACAGGCCAGGCTGATAGAGTGTCCGCTGGCACCTGCACGACCGGTACGACCAATGCGGTGAACGTAATCTTCACAGTCATCAGGCAGATCGTAGTTAAAGACGTGGGTGACCGCCGGGATGTGCAGACCACGGGCAGCAACGTCAGTCGCGACCAGAATATCCACGTCCCCTTTGGTGAAGTCATCAAGAATGCGCAGGCGCTTCTTCTGGGCCACATCGCCGGTCAGCAGGCCAACGCGGTGACCATCAGCGGCCAGGTGGCCCCAGATATCTTCACAGCGGTGCTTGGTGTTTGCGAAGACAATGGCGCGATCCGGCCACTCTTCTTCCAGCAGGGTCTGCAGCAGGCGCATTTTCTCTTCGTTAGACGGATAGAAAAGCTCTTCCTGGATGCGATGGCCGGTTTTCTGTTCCGGTTCCACTTCCACATATTCCGCGCTGTTCATGTGCTCGAACGCCAGTTCACGAACGCGGTAAGAGAGCGTTGCCGAGAAGAGCATGCTCAGGCGCTGCGTGGCAGGCGGCATACGGCGGAACAGCCAGCGAATATCTTTAATAAAGCCGAGATCGAACATGCGATCGGCTTCGTCCAGCACCATGACCTGGATGGCACCGAGGTTAACGTGATTCTGCTTCGCGTAGTCGATCAGGCGACCGGTGGTGGCCACCAGAATATCTACGCCCTGCTCCAGCACTTTCAGCTGTTTATCATAACCGTCTCCGCCATAGGCGAGACCCAGTTTCAGGCCGGTTGAGGCGGTAAGGGGTTCGGCATCTGCATGAATCTGCACAGCAAGTTCACGCGTTGGCGCAAGAATAAGTGCCCGTGGCTGATTAACCTGACGACCTTCCGCCGCAGGATAAGAGAGAAGATGATGAAACGTTGACGTCAGAAACGCCATCGTTTTGCCGGTACCGGTTTGCGCCTGGCCTGCAACATCACGCCCTGAAAGCGTAAAAGGCAGAGCTAACGCCTGAATCGGCGTGCAGTATTGAAAGCCTTTACTATCAAGGGCTTCAACCACTTTAGGGTGCAGGGCGAAGTCGGAAAACTTCTGTTCAGTTAAGTGTGTTTTGCTCATAGTGTGGTAGAATATCAGCTTACTATCGCTTTACGAAAGCGTATCCGATGAAATAAAGTCAACCAACATTGGTATATATTACGCCAATTCGCCAGGCATAATCTTGTGGAGTAAAACATGAGCAGCGATAAAATCGTTCATCTGACTGATGACAGTTTCGACACCGACGTGCTGAAAGCCGACGGCGTTACACTGGTAGATTTCTGGGCTGAATGGTGTGGTCCTTGCAAAATGATCGCGCCAATCCTTGATGAAGTTGCAGAAGAGTATGATGGCAAGCTGACCATCGCTAAGCTGAATATTGACGATAACCCAGGCACGGCACCGAAGTATGGCATTCGTGGTATCCCGACGCTGCTGCTGTTCAAAAATGGCGAAGTCGCCGCGACCAAAGTGGGCGCACTGTCTAAAGGCCAGCTGAAAGAGTTCCTGAACGCCAACCTGGCGTAATGCAGGACTGAATGTCTGGCAGTGGTGAATTTATCTCCTGCTGCTGGACGTTCGCTTTCAGGCGTGCTAATTTACTCACACTGCATTACGAACTTACCTTGTAGTTAGCATCTAAAGTTTTCCCTTGTTGAACCCATTCGCCCTGTACCTTATAAAGATAGAACGGTTCAGCAATCTTACGGTTAGCTCCAACTCTGGCATTACATTCGGACATCTCCCTGCATACCGATCGCCATTCCATTCGATGATCGTCGGGAAGAGCCGAAAAGAGCCATTAACGGCATGGATTAGTTGCCATACCATTCACGACAAACATTCCGAGTATTACCCCGAGTTTAAGAACCCATCACTATGAATCTTACCGAATTAAAGAATACGCCGGTTGCTGAGCTGATTACTCTCGGCGAAAATATGGGGCTGGAAAATCAGGCTCGCATGCGCAAGCAGGACATTATCTTTTCAATCCTGAAGCAGCACGCGAAGAGCGGCGAAGACATCTTCGGTGATGGCGTGCTGGAGATTCTTCAGGATGGATTTGGATTCCTCCGTTCCGGAGACAGCTCCTACCTCGCCGGCCCTGATGATATCTACGTTTCCCCCAGCCAAATCCGCCGCTTCAACCTCCGCACTGGTGACACCATCTCTGGCAAAATCCGTCCACCGAAAGAAGGTGAACGCTATTTTGCGCTGCTGAAAGTTAACGAAGTTAACTACGACAAGCCGGAAAACGCGCGTAATAAGATTCTGTTCGAAAACCTCACGCCGCTGCACGCCAACAAGCGTCTGCGTATGGAACGGGGTAATGGTTCAACGGAAGATTTAACGGCCCGCGTTCTGGATCTGGCGTCACCGATCGGTCGTGGTCAGCGTGGTCTGATCGTTGCACCGCCGAAAGCCGGTAAAACCATGCTGCTGCAGAACATCGCGCAGAGCCTGGCGTATAACTACCCGGACTGCGTGCTGATGGTCCTGCTGATCGATGAGCGTCCGGAAGAAGTGACCGAGATGCAGCGTCTGGTCAAAGGTGAAGTCATTGCCTCAACCTTCGATGAGCCGGCGTCACGCCACGTTCAGGTTGCGGAAATGGTCATCGAGAAAGCCAAGCGCCTGGTTGAGCACAAGAAAGATGTCATCATCCTGCTCGACTCCATCACCCGTCTGGCGCGTGCTTATAACACCGTGGTGCCGGCGTCAGGTAAAGTCCTGACCGGTGGTGTGGATGCCAACGCCCTGCATCGTCCAAAGCGTTTCTTTGGTGCTGCACGTAACGTGGAAGAGGGCGGCAGCCTGACCATCATCGCCACCGCGCTGGTTGATACCGGTTCGAAGATGGACGAAGTGATTTACGAAGAGTTCAAGGGTACCGGTAACATGGAACTGCATCTCGCCCGTAAAATCGCTGAAAAACGTGTCTTCCCGGCGATTGACTACAACCGCTCCGGTACACGTAAAGAAGAGCTGCTTACCTCTCAGGAAGAGCTGCAGAAGATGTGGATCCTGCGTAAGATTATTCACCCGATGGGCGAAATCGACGCCATGGAGTTCCTCATCAACAAACTGGCGATGACGAAAACCAACGATGAATTCTTCGACATGATGAAGCGTTCATAATCTGATACGGCCAGGCCGGACCACTGATTCGGCTTTTTTAATCCAGATTTGCAGAAAATCGCCCTTACGCCACGTCCCGACGTGGCGTTTTTCATTTGTGAGCTATAGGATTGAACACTGGCAGGAGCATTTATAATGACTGTGGTAGTGATGGCGAATTTTTGACCGTTCGTCTGTCTCTTGATGCAGAATTCGGAATCCGACACAGCGATAAACGCGCTTTTTCGCGTATTGTTGTGCGGGATGTTAGCTGAGAGCGTTTAACGTGAATTTACTCACTATGAGTACTGAGCTTGGTTTAATTTTTCTCTTTTCACTGGCTTTCCTCTTTTTTGCTCGAAAAGCAGCTAAAAAAATTGGTTTAGTTGATAAGCCTAACTCACGTAAACGCCATCATGGCGCGATTCCGTTGGTGGGCGGCATTTCCGTGTTTGCAGGGATCTGCTTCACGTTCGCGATTACCAACTACTATCTGCCACACGCGCTGCTCTATCTGGGCTGTGCCGGTGTGCTGGTGCTGGTCGGGGCGCTCGACGATCGTTTTGATATCAGCGTTAAAATCCGCGCGGTGGTGCAGGCGCTGGTCGCTGTCGTCATGATGGTGGGGGCAAAACTCTATCTGCTGAGTCTGGGCTTTATCGTCGGTCCGTTCGAGCTGATCGTGGGGCCCTTTGGCTATGTGCTGACGCTGTTCGCCGTCTGGGCCGCGATTAACGCCTTTAATATGGTGGATGGCATCGACGGTCTGCTGGGCGGCCTCTCCTCAGTGACCTTTGCCGCTATGGGCATCATCCTCTACTTCGACGGCCAGACCAGCCTGGCGATGTGGTGCTTTGCGATGATCGCCGCCACGCTGCCCTATATTCTGCTCAACCTGGGCTTTCTTGGCCGCCGCTTTAAAGTCTTTATGGGTGACGCCGGCAGCACCATGATCGGCTTCACCATCATCTGGATTCTGCTGGAAACCACCCAGGGTCTGAGTCACCCCATCACGCCGGTGACCGCCCTCTGGCTCATCGCCATTCCCCTGATGGATATGGTGGCGATCATGTATCGCCGTCTGCGCAAAGGCATGAGCCCGTTCTCGGCTGACCGTCAGCACATCCACCATCTGATTATGCGCGCAGGCTTCAGCTCGCGTCAGGCCTTTGTGCTGATTACCGTCGCGGCCGCGATTCTCGCCGGTATCGGGGTGCTGGGTGAGTATCTGGCGTTTATCCCTGAGTGGGTGATGCTGCTGCTTTTCCTGGGCGCGTTCATGGTTTATGGCTACTGCCTGAAACATGCATGGCGCGTGGCGCGGCGTATCCGTCGCATCAAGCGCCGTCTGAGCCATCATCGCGAAGCAAAAAATAAATGAACCCGATGCTGATTAAAGGATATCTCTGCCATGCCTTCTGACGTTGTGGACAACGAACTGGATCTTCGCGGCTTAGGCTGCCGGTTATGGCGTGGCAAGCGCTGGATTGTGGGGCTGGCCCTGCTGTTTGCCCTGGTCGCCTGGCTGGCGACGCTGCTGCTGAAACAGGTCTGGAGCACCACGGCGATCACCGATCGTCCGACAGTAAATATGCTGGGCTCCTACTATGCACAGCAGCAGTTTCTGACCAACCTGGATGTGCGGAATAACGCGTTAACCCTGGCGGCGCCCTCGCCAACGGTGATGGATGAGGTTTATCAGGAGTTCATCATGCAGCTCGCCTCGTGGGATACGCGTCGCGAGTTCTGGCAGCAAACCGACTACTACAAGAGTCGTAAAACCGGCAACGCGCACAACGATGCCGCGCTGCTTGACGACATGATTGGCAACATTCTCTTCACCCCGGCGGACGCGGCACATAACCTGCCGGACAACGTCAGACTCAATGCGGAAACCGCAGGCGACGCCAACAACCTGCTGCGTCAGTATATTGCCTACGCCAGCGAGCGTGCCGCACGTCATCTGAATGATGAGTTAAAAGGGGCCTGGCAGGCGCGCACCGATCAGTTGCAGGCGCAGGTAAAACGTCAGGAAGATGTGGCGAACGCCGTATTCCAGCGCCAGCAGCACCGTCTGGAGCAGGCGCTGAAGATCGCCAGTCAGCAGGGTATCAATGAGAAACAGACGCGCGAAGCGGGTGAAAATCTGGCGGACAGCGATCTCTTCCTGCTGGGCCAGCCCGTGCTGCAGGGACAGCTTGAAACCCTGCGTGCCACCGGTCCCAGCTTCGATATCAGCTATGATCAAAACAGAGCTATGCTGGCCACGCTGCAGACCGGACCCAGACTGAACAGCCAGTTCCAGACCTACCGTTATCTGCGTACGCCGGAAGAGCCGGTATCACGTGACAGCCCGCGACGTCTGTTCATGATGATTATGTGGGGTGCCGTTGGGGCATTAACCGGCGCGGGCGTGGCGCTGGCACGTCGTCCGCGTCTGATGTCAGACACGCATGATTGAGAGAAACAGTGTGAAAGTTCTGACCGTATTTGGTACTCGCCCCGAAGCGATAAAAATGGCCCCGCTGGTTCAGGCGCTGGCGCAGGATCCCGCGTTTGAATCACGGCTGTGCGTCACCGCCCAGCATCGCGAAATGCTCGATCAGGTGCTGCGTCTGTTCAGACTGCAGCCGGACTACGATCTCAACATCATGCGGCCTGAGCAGGGGCTGACGGAGATCACCTGTCGCATCTTAGAGGGCATGAAAACCGTTCTGCTCGACTTCCGGCCCGACATCGTGCTGGTGCACGGCGACACGACCACCACGCTGGCGGCGAGTCTGGCCGCCTTTTATCATCAGATTCCGGTTGGCCATGTGGAAGCCGGGCTGCGCACCGGCGATCTCGCGTCGCCGTGGCCGGAAGAGGGCAACCGTAAGCTGACCGGCCATCTCGCCCGCCTGCATTTCACCCCGACCTCGCGCTCGCGACAGAATCTGCTGCAGGAAAATCTCGCCGACTCACGCATTATCGTGACCGGCAATACGGTTATTGACGCGCTGCTGTGGGTACGTGATCGGGTGCTGGATGACACCAATCTGAATGCGCAGCTGGCCGCGCGCTATCCGTTTCTCGATCCGGAGAAGAAACTGGTACTGGTCACCGGTCATCGTCGTGAAAGCTTTGGCGGCGGGTTTGAACGGATCTGCAGCGCGCTGGCGCAGATTGCCCGCCAGCATCCGGAAGCGCAGATTGTCTATCCGGTGCACCTCAATCCCAATGTCAGCGAACCGGTTAACCGGATACTCAGCGGCATTGAAAATATCATTCTGATCGAACCGCAGGAGTATCTGCCTTTTGTCTGGCTGATGAACCGCGCCTGGTTAATCCTCACCGACTCCGGCGGTATCCAGGAAGAGGCGCCGTCGCTGGGTAAACCGGTGCTGGTGATGCGCGACACCACCGAGCGGCCGGAAGCGGTCGATGCCGGCACCGTGAAACTGGTGGGAACCGATGTCGCCACTATCGTGGCCAGCGTGAGCGAACTGCTGAGCGACGATGAGGCCTGGCAGGCGATGAGCCATGCCCATAATCCTTATGGCGATGGCAAAGCCTGCGGTCGTATTTTACAAGCCTTAAAAGATAACCGAGCCGAATTATGAGTTTTGAAACCATCTCCGTGATTGGACTGGGATACATTGGGCTGCCGACGGCAGCCGTTTTTGCCTCAAAGGGAAAAAAAGTGGTGGGCGTGGATATCAACGCGCGCGCCGTGGAAACCATCAACCGTGGCGCGATCCACATCGTGGAGCCTGATTTAGATCAGGTGGTACATGCTGCCGTCACGCGTGGCGACCTGCGTGCCACCACCCAGCCTGAGCCTGCGGACGCCTTTCTTATTGCCGTGCCGACTCCGTTCAAAGATGACCATCAGCCCGACCTGCGCTTTGTTAAAGCCGCCGCAGAGTCGATAGCTCCTGTGCTGAAGAAGGGCGACCTGGTGATTCTGGAGTCGACGTCGCCGGTTGGCAGCACGGAACAGATGGCCGACTGGCTGGCGGCGGCGCGTCCCGATCTGCGTTTTCCGCAGCACGGTGAGACGCCCGATGTCTTCGTCGCCTACTGCCCGGAGCGCGTACTGCCGGGTCAGGTGATGGTCGAACTGATCAATAATGACAGGGTCATCGGCGGCATGACACCCGCCTGTTCCGCCCGCGCCAGCGAGCTGTATCGCATTTTCCTGAAAGGCGAGTGTGTGGAAACCAACGCCCGCACCGCCGAGATGTGCAAGCTGACTGAGAACAGCTTCCGCGATGTGAACATCGCCTTTGCCAATGAGCTGTCGCTGATTTGCGCCGATCAGGGGATCAACGTCTGGGAGCTGATTGCGCTGGCGAATCGCCATCCGCGCGTCAACATTCTGCAGCCAGGGCCGGGCGTCGGGGGACACTGTATCGCCGTCGATCCCTGGTTCATCGTGGCGCAGAATCCCGAACTAGCCCGTCTGATCCGCACCGCGCGCGAGGTCAATGATGCCAAGCCGCAGTGGGTGCTGGACCAGGTAAAAACCGCGCTGGCGGAGTGCCTGACCCAGACCGGCAAGCGCGCCAGCGATATCACCATCGCCTGCTTCGGACTGGCTTTTAAACCCAATATTGACGATCTGCGCGAAAGCCCGGCGGTGGGCGTGGCGCAGAAGATTGCGGAGTGGCACCGCGGCACAACCTGGGTGGTTGAGCCTCACATTGCGCAGATCGCTGACGCGCTGGCAGGCAAAGCTGAGCTGGTCCCGGGCGAGCAGGCGCTGGCCCAGGCCGATATTCTGGTGATGCTGGTGGATCATCGCGCCTTCCGCGCCATCGATGCCGCTCAGGTACAGCAGCAATGGATTGTCGACACCAAAGGTGTGTGGCGATGAGGCGTTTTAGCGTTTAAATAACTGACATGTGCGGTTGCCTGGCGTAACGGCTGGCTGAGTGACGAGCAGCTGCGCGCCGCGGGTGACGCGTTGACGAAAACCGGCTACGGCCAATACCTGCTGGATTTATTACATGCCCGTCCACGTCAATATTAACCCCCTCAGCTGGGAGAGCGGATTCTTCGGTGTTGAGACGGTGCGGCTGGAGCTGCAAGGCGACACCCCACTGGAGCAGGCGCTGCGCCATCCCTGTGCACTGATGCAGATGAAAGTCGCTGCGGGTGAAACGGCGCTGATCGATACGCTGCAGCAGCATCAGTTCCAGCTGGTGGAGGGTGAGGCCGATCTGACGCTGGCGATTGTCCAGACGGAACGGCAGGCGGGCATTCGCATTGCGCGTGAGGCACAGATCCCCTCTCTGCGTGACGCCGCGTCGCAGCTCTTCAGTCAGAGCCGCTTTCGTGCGCCCTGGTATGCGCCGGACGTCAGCGGTCGCTTTTATGCGCAGTGGATTGAAAATGCGGTGCGCGGGGCGTTTGACGATCAGTGCCTGGTCGCCTGCGATGCCGCGGGTGGAGTGCAGGGCTTTGTTTCGCTGCGTGCGGTGGAGGGCGATGCCCGCATCGGCCTGCTCGGCGTCCTGCCCGACGCACAGGGACAGGGGCTGGGTCAGCGACTGATGCTGGCGGCGGCGGACTGGGCGCGGGTCAGGCAGCTCGCGCAGCTTCGGGTGGCGACTCAGCTCAGCAATCTTACGGCGATGCGCCTCTATTTACGCAGCGGTGCCCGGCTCGACAGCACCGCCTACTGGTTTTACAGGAAAGGTCATGATTCCATTTAATGCGCCGCCCGTGGTGGGCACAGAAATTGAGTATATGCAGTCGGCGATGAGCAGCGGCAAGCTGTGCGGCGACGGCGGCTTTACCCGCCGCTGCCAGCAGTGGATGGAGCAGCGTTTCGGCAGTAAAAAAGTGCTGCTGACCCCCTCCTGCACCGCTTCGCTGGAGATGGCGGCGCTGCTTATCGATCTGCAGCCTGGCGATGAAGTGATCATGCCGAGCTACACCTTTGTCTCTACCGCCAATGCCTTTGTGCTGCGCGGCGCGCGTATTGTCTTTGTCGATGTCCGCCCGGACACGATGAATATTGATGAGACCCTGATTGAAGCGGCCATCACAGAAAAAACCCGTGCCATTGTCCCGGTGCACTACGCAGGCGTCGCCTGTGAAATGGACACCATCATGGCGCTGGCGGCAAAACATAAGCTGTTTGTCATCGAAGATGCGGCGCAGGGTGTGATGTCACGCTACAAAGGCCGTGCGCTGGGTACCATCGGTCATATCGGCTGCTTCAGCTTTCATGAAACCAAGAACTACACGGCGGGTGGCGAAGGGGGGGCAACCCTGATTAACGACGCCAGTCTGGTCGAGCGCGCCGAAATCGTGCGGGAAAAGGGCACGAACCGCAGCCAGTTCTTCCGCGGTCAGGTCGATAAATACACCTGGCGCGATATGGGGTCGAGCTTCCTGATGGCCGATCTGCAGGCGGCCTACCTCTGGGCACAGCTGGAAGCGGCTGAACGCATTAACCAGCAACGTTTACGTATCTGGCAGCGTTATTATGAGGCGCTTCAGCCACTGGCGGCACAGGGACGCATTGACCTGCCCGTGATCCCTGCCAGCTGCGAACATAATGCCCATATGTTCTACATCAAGCTGCGCGATCAGGATGATCGTCAGGCGCTGATTAACTGGATGAAGGAAGCCGAGATACTGACGGTGTTCCACTATATTCCGCTGCACAGTTCGCCTGCCGGTGAGCGTTTCTCGCAGTTTGTCGGGGAGGATCGCTTTACCACAGCGGAAAGCGAACGCCTGCTGCGCCTGCCGCTGTTTTATAACCTGTCAGATAATAATCAGAGCACGGTTATCAGCTCACTGCTGAGCTTCTTTTCCTGATGTCATTAGCCAGAGCCTCAGTGTGGACCGCGTCGTCCACGCTGGTAAAAATTGTGTCTGGTCTGCTGGTGGTAAAACTGCTGGCGGTCAGCTTCGGTCCTGAAGGTGTGGGGCAGGCGGGGAACTTTCGTCAGCTGATTACCGTGCTGGGTGTACTGGCCGGGGCGGGCATCTTCAACGGTGTCACCACTTATGTGGCGCAGTATCAGCAGCAACCCGGCCAGTTGCGGGCGCTGGTGGGTACGGCGTCGGCCATGGTGCTGGGCTTTTCCGGCGCGCTGGCGCTGCTGTTTCTGCTGGCGGCGGCCCCGATCAGCACGGCGCTGTTTGGTCACGACCGCTATCAGGGCGTTATCCGCGTGGTCGCTTTCCTTCAGCTCGGCATCGCCTGGGCCAACTTTACGCTGGCGCTGCTGAAGGGGTATCGCGACGCGCGCGGCAATGCGCTGGCGCTGATCGCTGGCAGCCTGATTGGGGTTATTGGCTATCTGGTCTGCTGGTGGCTGGGTGGCTATCAGGGTGCACTGACCGGCCTGGCGCTGGTGCCGGCCCTGCTGCTGCTGCCGGCACTGGTGATGCTGAAACGCCGCGCGCCGCTGCCGCTGAGCTGGCTGCGTCCGCAATGGCATCCTGAGCTGGCGCGCAATCTGGCAAAATATACCCTGATGGCGCTGATCACGGCGGTAACCCTGCCGGTGGCCTGGGTGCTGATGCGTAACCTGCTGGCAGAGCAGCAGGGCTGGGCGCAGGTCGGCTTGTGGCAGGGCGTGACCAGCATTTCCGATGCCTATCTGCAGTTTATTACCGCCACTTTCAGCGTCTGGCTGTTGCCGACCCTGGCACGGCTCGATAACAAGCGCGACATCGCGCGGGAGATTGGCCGGGCACTGCGCTTTGTGCTGCCTGCCGTGGCCGTCGCCAGCCTGGCTGTCTGGGTGCTGCGCGATTTCGCCATCAGCCTGCTTTTCTCCGAAGCCTTTCGCGGGATGCGCGATCTCTTTGTCTGGCAACTGTGCGGCGATGTTTTTAAAGTTGGCGCCTATGTTTTCGGATATCTGGTTATCGCCAAAGCCTCGCTGCGCTTTTATGTTCTGACTGAGATCAGCCAGTTTCTGTTACTGACCCTGTTCTCACGCTGGCTGATCCCGTTACATGGCGCAACGGGGGCCGCACAGGCCTATATGCTGACCTACATGGCTTACTTTGCCCTGTGTTGTGGCGCTTTTATTGTTTACTGTCGGAAAAAATGAGTTTAATTCACGTTCTGGGATCGGATATTCCCCATCACAACCTCACGGTGCTGCGCTTTTTTAACGACGTTCTCAGCGTTGAGCAGCCTGCGGCTTCGCCACGCCATTTTATGGTGGTCACCAGGCTGCCCGAGAGTCTGGCAACGTTCAGTGCGTTACAGATCGAGTGCTTTGCCAGCAAGAAAGCGCTGGCGCAGGCGGTAGTGCAGCGGGCAAAAAACCGTCAGCAGCGTTTCTTCTGTCACGGCCAGTTTAACCCGTGGATCTGGCTGGCACTGCTTAGCGGAAAGCTGCGCCGTTCACAGCTGTTCTGGCATGTCTGGGGAGCCGATCTTTATGAAGACTCACGCAGCCTGAAGTTCCGCCTGTTTTATCACATTCGCCGGTTAGCTCAGGGACGGGTGGCACAGGTTTTTGCCACCCGTGGAGACCTGCACCACTTTCAGCAGCGGCATCGCCGGGTGCCGGGTTCACTGCTCTATTTCCCGACCCGAATGCCTGCCGCCGCCGTGCAGGCCGATCCGACGGAACCGTTCACGCTGCTGCTGGGCAACTCGGGCGATCCGAGTAACCGCCATATTGAAGGCTTAAAAGCGATTCACGCGCAGTTTGGTGAGCAGGTGCGTATTGAGGTGCCGCTGGGTTATCCGCCGGGCAATGAGGCTTATATCAGCCAGATTCAGGCCGCAGCGGATGCGCTGTTCCCGCAGGGGCAGGTGAACCTGATACGTGAAAATATGGCGTTTGAAGCCTATCTGGCGCTGCTGGCGCGCTGCCACGTCGGCTATTTTATGTTTGAACGTCAGCAGGGGGTGGGCACACTCTGCCTGCTGATTCAGGCGAACGTGCCGTTTGTGCTGACCCGCAAAAATCCATTCTGGCGCGATGTGGCAGAGCAGCAGTTGCCGGTCCTGTTCAGCGAAGATACGCTGTCGCCTGCTGTTATCGCCGAGGCGCGTCGCCAGCTCATGACCTGTGATAAAGAGGCGATCGCCTTTTTCGCTCCCGGTTATCTGGCAGGCTGGCGGGCAGCGTTACAGCTCAGCGAAGGGGAAAAGTCATGAGTCTTATGCAGTTTGGCGGCCTGCTGGTGGTCTATCTGCTGTCGCTGGGTTTCATTCTGACCCTGACCTGGCGGGAGTTTAAGCGTGTCCGTTTTAACTTCCACCTCTTTTTCACGCTGCTGTTTTTACTGACCTTCTACTTCGGCTTTCCGCTGACCTCCCTGCTGGTGTTCCGGTTTCACGTTGAGGTGGTGCCGGTGGAAAACCTGCTGGAGGCGCTGCTCTCGGCCACGGCGTTTTATGCCATCTATTACGTCAGTTATAAGGTGCGGCTGAAACCAGCTAATGCACCGCCTGCAAAGCCCTGGCTGCAGATGAACCGGGTTGAAACCCACCTGACCTGTGTGATTCTGGCGCTGGTGGCGCTGGGCACCGTTACGGTGTTCTTTATTCACAACGGTTTTCTGCTGTTCCGCCTGACGGCCTATAACCAGATCTTTTCCAGCGAAGTGTCGGGCGTGGCGCTGAAGCGCTTCTTCTATTTCTTTATTCCGGCGATGCTGATCCCCTATTTTCTGCGTCCTACGCGTCGCAACTGGCTGCTGTTTCTGGTGGTGACGGTGGCCTTTGGCCTGCTGACCTACGCGCTGGTGGGCGGGACTCGCGCCAATATCATTATTGCGTTTGCGCTGTTCCTGTTTATCGGTATTACGCGCGGCTGGATCACCCTGTGGATGCTGGCAACGGCGGGGGTGATGGCTATCGCGGGGATGTTCTGGCTGGCGCTGCGCCGCTATAACCTGGACGTTATGGGCGATGAAGCGTTTTACACCTTCCTTTATCTGACGCGGGATACATTCTCGCCGTGGGAGAATCTGGCCCTGCTGCTGGATAACTACGCCAGAATAGAGTTTCAGGGGCTGGCACCGCTGTGGCGCGATTTCTACGTGTTTATTCCCACCTGGCTGTGGCCGGATCGGCCGCTGACCGTGCTGAACAGCGCGAACTATTTCACCTGGGAAGTGCTGGATAACCATTCGGGCCTGGCCATTTCCCCGACGCTGATCGGCTCGCTGGTGGTCATGGGCGGCGTCTGGGCGATTCCGATCGGTGCCGTGGCGGTGGGGATGATTATTAAAGCCTTCGATGCGATCTACCAGCGTGGCTGCCGTGAGGCCAACCGCTACAGCGGTGCTATCCTGCAAAGCTTCTGTTTTGGTGCGGTCTTTAACATGATCGTGCTGGCACGCGAAGGGCTGGATGCCTTCGGTTCACGCGTAGTGTTTTTCTGCATCATTTTTGCTGCCTGTCTGGGCCTGGCTAAATTACTTTTCTGGTTACTGGATCGCGCAGGTTTAATTCGCGACCGCAGTGGACGGGTGCTACACAGCCCGCTCTGATTAACCTCTGGGATTAACGGAAGATATGACACAGTTAACGGATACGCCGCAGTACCGCATCCGCGGCGTTGACCTGTATGGCTTCGAAAATATGTCGTCGGCGGTGAGCTTTCTGATGCCGCCGCAGAGCGTACGCAGCGGCATTCTGGTGGCGATCAATGCGGAGAAGATTTTGACCGCCGAGCGGGATGAGGGATTACGCACGCTGCTGGCGCAGGCGGAGTATGCGTATGCCGATGGCATCAGCATTGTGCGATCGATCCGTAAAAAGTATCCGCAGGCGTCAGTGCAGCGTATTGCCGGCGCGGATTTATGGGAGGCGCTGATGGAACGTGCCGGGCGGGAAGGGACGCCGGTGTTTCTGGTGGGTGGTCGCCAGCAGGTGCTGGATGAGACCTGCGCGAAGCTGCGTCGTCAGTGGAATGTGAATATTGTCGGGGCGCAGGATGGCTATTTTGCGCCAGCGGATCAGGATGCCCTGTTTGCCCGGATTGCCGCCAGCGGCGCAAAGCTGGTGACCGTGGCGCTGGGGTCGCCGCGTCAGGAGCTGCTGATGCTGGCGTGCCGAGCACAGTGGCCGGATGCGCTTTATATGGGGGTAGGGGGAACCTACGACGTCTTCACCGGCCATGTGAAGCGCGCGCCCAAAATCTGGCAGCGGCTGGGGCTGGAGTGGCTCTACCGTCTGATTCGGCAGCCGAGCCGCCTGCGCAGGCAGTTAAAACTGCTTAAATATTTGCGCTATCACTGGCGCGGCGATCTCTGATATCGCTGATAAATGCCGCATTTTTACGCACGGTGAGCGCGGAAATGTACTATTTGTCGACGAAATGCACAAAGCGTAATCAAACGCGCCTTTTTATTTAAAAAGCACTAGACACGATGGGCGCTTATCTCTAGTATGCACATCCGCAACGGCGCTACGCGCCCGTAGCTCAGCTGGATAGAGCGCTGCCCTCCGGAGGCAGAGGTCTCAGGTTCGAATCCTGTCGGGCGCGCCATATCGTTTGTGCGCATGAGCTTCGGTGGTTGATTTACCGCGGTTGGCAGTAAAGATTTACATGCTGCAGGTCTTTGACTTGTAACATTAAGTACAGTGGTGGCTATAGCTCAGTTGGTAGAGCCCTGGATTGTGATTCCAGTTGTCGTGGGTTCGAGTCCCATTAGCCACCCCAGATTTTGCTGGGATACGCGAAGGTGGCGGAATTGGTAGACGCGCTAGCTTCAGGTGTTAGTGTCTTAACGGACGTGAGGGTTCAAGTCCCTCTCTTCGCACCAGGCAAAACAGTTAAAAAAATCGGCGAGTAGCGCAGCTTGGTAGCGCAACTGGTTTGGGACCAGTGGGTCGGAGGTTCGAATCCTCTCTCGCCGACCATTTTTAGAAACCTGTCTGAAAAGACAGGTTTTTTTTCGTCTGTAGAAAAGTGGATTTGAATGTCTGCGGGAGATATGGGCCGGACCGGGTGGGTGCGGTGTAACCATGTTGCTGTCAGTTCGAGCCTGTGAAGGTAACACGTTCAGATCGGAAAGTCGCTTAAGCCATCCATGGCCGCTCGGCCCACGCGATTACGCACCTCATCCATGAGGTGCGCCCGTAAACGGGCCAACGCGTTGCGTTGTTCAAAAACGCTCCCGGCGTTTTTATCCGGGCGGCGGGACGCTTTCCTCTTCTGACCGTGTTCCCTGCGCGTTGAGCTTATGCGCTGTGGTTAGATGCATCCGGGTTTAGATCTGTCATTAGTCCAAAGCTTCCTTGTAAGTATCTGATGCGTCTGCCATACGTGAAGCGAAGGGAGCATACGCCTGTAGCAAAGCATAGCGGGCCAGGGATGGCCCGCGCTGAGCCTGCCATGGATGGCGTCTTTTGCGTCTTTGCGAAAGGCGTATACTCCCTGAAGCCCGCACTGTGGTGAGAGCCGGCGTGCTCGTTAGCGTATTGTTTGATGCCAGATTACCCGCTTTGAGTGAGTCAGTTGTCAGAGAAGGTTGCTGAAGCAGGATCGCTAGCGTCGTGAATTGCCGACAAATAAGTTATTGTTATTTATAGATTCATAAAGAGTCCGGGCTCGCTGTCTCCGTTCAGAGACAGAGAAAGTCTCTGCTGTCGCCAGATACCGACACTTACCCGCCATCTGCTCCGCTGAAGCACTCAGCATCTTCGATAACATAATGATTTAAAATAGTTTTTAAAATAACCTTCAATCTGGCACGGCTTGTGCAATACTCCTGCTGTAGATGCTCATTCCACCTCTTATGTCTGCTGATGCTGCATAAACCTGGGAATGATGCAGAGCCAATTTTAGGTACCTGTTGTCTGCCTGCCTGTATCGCGAAAGCCTTACAGGATTACCAGACACCACGTTGAGTCGGGTACCTCCCGGTTGTCTTACCGACCTGATCTTACACCTGCCACTGGCAGGTGTTTTTTTTGCCTGAGGAGAAGGAGCGGCAGATTGCGGGCACAAAAAAGCCGGGCGAGCCCGGCTTAGTTAGCTTTGCGCCTGTCAGGCGCCAGGATTATTTTTCAGCGTCAGCAGTAAGCCTTCACGGCGCATCTTCGCGGCCTCTTCCGGACGATGCAGACGATCATACACATCCGCCAGCCACGCATAATCGAATGCGTCAGGACGCTGTGCCAGCGCCTGCTGCAGAGCATCCGCTGCCTGCTGCCACTCTCCATGACGCATCAGCAACTGTCCCAGCGTGCTGTGCAGCAGCGGCGTTGCGCCATGCTGTTTGATCTGCTGACGTAAGGCCTTCTCAAGTGCTTCCGGATTGCCGCTTTTAATGCGGGGCATCAGCAGCACCAGACGATCGTCATAATGACGCTTGAGGCCTTCCAGCACGATCGACTGCGCGGTGTCATGATCGTTGCACTCAATCAGGTGATCCGCCATGGCGACCTGCAGCGTGGTATCCTGACGGGTCTTACGGCTCAGCGTATTCCACCAGCGCTTCAGACCGTCACTGCCCTGATCGGCCATCGCCTGATTCATCAGGCCCAGCCAGGCCTGCTGCTGCAACGCGTCGCGATGGAGGTCGTCGCCGACCTGCGCTTTCTGCATCGCAGGCAGAATATCCAGCAGCGCACTCCAGGCGCCGGTACGGACATAGGCCTGTTCAGCCAGACGCAGCACTTCAGGATGACGCGGTGCCACTTCCAGCAGACGATCGATGCTGTGACGTGCAGCGTGATCTTCATTGCGCGCCAGCTGAATACGTGCGCGGGCAATTTCTACCGGAATGGTATTGTTTTCGGACAGCTCTGCCGCGCGTTCAAGATGCTGATTGGCACGCACTTCATCACCGCGCTGCTGCGCGGCTTCCGCAGCCAGCAGGTAGTTTGCTACCGGCACATCCGCGTGATCGGCATCTTTAGAGAGCAGTTTTTCCGCCTGACGGTGGTCACCTTCCGCCAGCTTCATCAGCGCAGTCTGCGTATGACGCTGGGCGCGGCGGCGTTTACGTCCGGTAAACCAGCCACGGGTGCGTGCGCCGGTTCGCAGCACGCGACGCAGCAGCCACTCCACGGCCAGAATCACCAGCAGGCTGAGAATAAGGATAATCACCAGCCCGGTGACGCTGGTTTCGATATTCCAGTTATCAGTCTGAATCAGCACATAGCCCTGATGACCGGCAATCATCGGTCCCAGTACCACGCCCGCAATCAGCAGGATAAAGAGGATAAATACCTTAAGCATGCTTAGCCTCCCTGCTGAGTGGCAGCGGCAGAGGGCTGAGCTAACAGGTTCCGCACACGGGTCTGCATCAGCTGTTCCAGCAACGGCTGGCTTTCCAGCGTGTCAGGCAGATCCATATTGATGTTCTGCTGGCTCAGCTCATCCAGCTGGGCAAGGAAGGCTTTCGTTGCCGCATCGTTAGTGTCATACCAGGCGCGAACCCAGGCGGAGACGGTATCGATAGATTGTTTGTAAATCTCATCCTGATGACGCGGCACAGCCTGCGCTGCGATCAGCAGACGCGAGCGGATATTCTCCCGCAGATAGACATCCTGATTCGGGGCCAGCAGCGGCTGGGCGGTATTATCGCGGCGGCGGATGGTAATAAAGTCATCCATAAAGTTGTGCCAGCTCTTCACCAGGTTCTGACGCCACTCGCGCACGGAACCCGACAGTTCGCCGCCATCGCTGTCCATCGGCGCATCATCGCTGTCGTTGTCTGCCAGACGCAGATTATCGACGTTGTTCGACAGCTGATTCAGCTTGAGGATCACGCCGTCATAATCGACCTGCGTGACGGAGGAGAGATTGCTGATGTCCTGGGTCAGGGCGCGACGCACGTTCATTACGCTGGGATCGTTCATGTCGGCCAGGCTGGCATCGGCGCTTTTCAGCAGCGCAGCGGCGGTCGTGACATCCTGATCGCTCCAGAGCTTGCGGCCAGCCAGTTTCACCAGATAATCGGCCTGAGCCAGCAACCAGCTGCGCACGTCATTGCCGGAAATCACGGCCATTTTTTCGCGCAGGGTTTCCAGCTCTTTGGCTGACGCGTTCTGCTGGGCCTGTGCCGTCTGCAGTGCGGTTTCAGCGCCGCTCAGCTGCTGGGTCAGCTGCTGTTTGTCGCTGCTGGCCTGCTGCTGCAGCGCACTCAGCTGGTCACTCAGCTTCTGATTGGTTTGTGCCTGTAAATCAGCCTGATGTTTCCCGTAAAGGTATAAACCTGCACCCATCGCCAGCGCAATGACGATCGCCACTGCCCCCAGCGCCATGCCACCCTTATTCGCATTGCGCGGAGGCGTGTCGTTGCTGGAGAGAGAGCGGTCGACCGCTGGGGTGGTTTCTTCAACCATGGCGGAGGAGTCTTTTTGTTCCGTCATATGTGGCACATCCCATTGTTAAGTTCATCGTAACGCGCGCAGCAGCGCATCGTTATCGGCACCATCGGCTACCTGAATATCCTGCCAACCCAATCCTGCGGCCAGGGTAGCCAAACGTTCACTGACGACAATCAGTCGGCAGTTGAGCAGCCATTCCTCGCGATCGACTGCGGGGAACAGCGAAAAGAGCTGTTGTAACATTTCACCGCTGGTGACCACCAGTACCGAGATGCCGCGATCGCGCCAGCGGCGGCCTTCGACCGGTCCGTCGTAATGCTTCTGACAGCGCTGGTAACAGGCAGCAAACGTCACCTCAGCACCACGCCGGGTTAATGTCTCTGCCAGCAATTCGCGTCCGGGGTCGCCGCGCAGGATCAGCGCACGTTTACCGGCAATCTGCTGCAGCGTATTCAGCTGAATCAGTTCTTCACTGGTTTCATGAGCATGGGGCCATGTTACCTGCCGGCCGCTGGCGGTGTGAAACGCCAGCGCAGTGCTGCGACCAATTGCATAATAGTCCAGCTCGCCGGGCCATGCTTTGATCGCGTGCTGCGCGTAGTGAATAACCTGCTGAGAAAGAATGAAAACCAGGTCGCCCGGGCGGAGGGCGGCGAGCTTCTGAGGCAGAAAGGGGAGGTCCGCGCCCGGTGCGAACTCGATTAGCGGCAGGCTCCACGCCTGCCTGCCAAGGGCATGCAGGCGTGACACCAGCTCTGCCGCGGCGGGTTCCGGGCGCGTCACCAGAATGGTCATGCCGGTGGCTGCCCCTGGTAAACGTCCTGCAGAATCTCACGGGCGCCACCGTCCAGCAGCTCGTCGGCCAGGGAAATGCCCATCTCGCGGGCCTGATCCCGCGGACCACGACGCTCGCCGCTGACCATTACATGACCATCCGGTGCACCGACCATGCCGCGCAGCCAGAGTTCATCGCCTTCCAGCACGGCGAAACTGCCGATAGGCACCTGACACCCCCCTTCGAGACGGGTATTCATGGCGCGTTCCGCTCTGACACAGACTTCCGTGTCGTCGTGATTCAGCGCCTGCAGCAGGCCGATCAGGGTGGTGTCATCCAGACGGCATTCAATACCGACTGCGCCCTGGCCCACGGCGGGTAAGGAGACTTCAGCAGGCAGGGCCTGACGAATACGATCTTCCAGCCCCAGACGTTTCAGCCCGGCAACGGCGAGAATAATCGCGTCATATTCACCCGCATCCAGTTTGCTCAGACGGGTGCCCACGTTGCCCCGCAGCGAGCGGATCACTAGATCCGGGCGACGAGCGCTAATCTGGCACTGACGACGCAGGCTGGAGGTGCCGACAATAGCACCCTGAGGCAGCGCGTCCAGGCTGTCATAATGATGAGAAACGAACGCATCGCGCGGATCGTCGCGCTCGCAGATGGTTACGAGGCCCAGACCTTCAGGGAAATCGACCGGCACATCTTTCATTGAGTGCACCGCCATATCGGCCCGGCCATCCAGCATCGCCAGTTCCAGCTCTTTGACAAACAGCCCTTTACCGCCGACTTTCGCCAGCGGCGTATCAAGAATAATGTCACCCTTGGTGACCATCGGCACCAGTTCAACGCGCAGTCCCGGATGGGCGCTCATCAGGCGTTGCTGTACATAATGTGCCTGCCATAATGCGAGCGGGCTTTGTCTTGTAGCAATTCTGAAAATTTTGTCTAACATGCTGTTAACCATTTTTATCGTTCACTGAATATCCTATCATCTCTGGGTGAATACTGTCAGTTTCAACGGATTGAAAACGGCCTGTGAGCGGTTTCAGGCCCGGTTTATCAAGCCATCACGTGGGAACCAGTGCTGAAAAGGCGGGAAGCTGGTAAGAACGTGCTAAACTGTTAAGTAGCGCAACTTTCTTTACGGTCAATCTGCCGGGTGTTAGATTGATCACGTTTCCAGCAATTATCTGCCCACTTTTTTACTTTTATAAGCGGCAGAGCGGGGAAACAGGGTGCTTAAACACTGGGACAATCAGGCGAAACGTCTTGTACCTCTACATTGAGACACTGAAACAGAGACTGGATGCAATCAACCAGCTGCGCGTTGATCGTGCGCTGGCTGCCATGGGACCCGCTTTTCAGCGCGTCTACAGTCTGCTGCCAACCTTATTACATTATCAACATCCGCAGATGCCGGGTTACCTCGAAGGTAACGTTCCACATGGCATCAGCTTTTTCACGCCTGATGAAAACCAGCGTCAGCTGCTGGCCGATCTCACCGGTGACAGCGACCTGCGCCATGCCGATGCGCCGAAAGGCGAAATGCCGATCACGGCGATCTACTCCATGGGCAGCACCTCCTCTGTCGGGCAGAACAGCGTCTCGGATCTCGATATCTGGGTCTGCCATCAATCCTGGCTGGATAATGAAGAGCGGCTGAATCTGCAGCGCAAATGCACGCTGCTGCAGAAGTGGTGCGTCTCGATGGGCGTGGAAGTGAGCTTCTTCCTGATCGACGAGAACCGCTTCCGTCACAACGAAAGCGGCAGTCTGGGCGGTGAAGATTGCGGCTCAACGCAACACATTCTCCTGCTGGATGAGTTTTACCGCACCGCGGTGCGTATGGCGGGTAAACGCCTCCTGTGGAATATGGTGCCGGGCGAAGAGGAGCATCACTACGACGATTACGTGATGTCGCTCTATGCCAAAGGGGTGCTGACGCCTAACGAGTGGCTCGATCTGGGCGGCCTTGGCACCCTGTCGGCGGAAGAGTATTTCGGTGCCAGCCTGTGGCAGCTCTATAAGAGCATCGATTCGCCCTATAAAGCGGTGCTGAAGACCCTGCTGCTGGAAGCCTACAGCTGGGAATACCCGAACACCCAGCTGCTGGCGATGGACATTAAACAGCGTCTGCACGATGGCGAAATCATCTGCTTCGGGCTGGACCCTTACTGCATGATGCTGGAGCGCGTGACGCACTATCTGACCAGCATCGACGATCAGCCGCGTCTCGACCTGGTGCGGCGCTGTTTCTATCTTAAAGTGTGCGAAAAGCTCAGCACGGACGACCATCCGCAGCGCAGCGGCTGGCGTCGCGAAATTTTATCGCAGCTGGTGAAAGAGTGGGGCTGGAACGACGAGAAGCTCGCTATCCTGGATAACCGCGCCGGGTGGAAAATCGAGCGCGTGCGTGAAGCCCACAATGAACTGCTGGATGCGATGATGCAGAGCTATCGCAACCTGATCCGCTTTGCCCGCCGTAACAATTTAAGCGTGAGCGCCAGCCCGCAGGATATCGGCGTGCTGACCCGTAAATTGTATGCCGCCTTTGAGGCGCTGCCGGGCAAAGTGACGCTGGTGAACCCGCAGATTTCACCCGATCTCTCTGAGCCGAACCTGACCTTTATTCATGTGCCGCCTGGCCGTGCCAACCGCTCCGGCTGGTATCTCTATAATCAGGCGCCGGATATGGATTCGATCATCAGCCATCAGCCGCTGGAATATAACCGCTATCTGAACAAGCTGGTGGCATGGGCGTGGTTTAATGGCCTGCTGACCCGCAAAACCCGGCTGCATATCAAAGGCAATGACACCTGCGATCTGGCGCGCCTGCAGGAGCTGGTTAACGACGTCTCCAGCCACTTTCCGCTGCGCCTGCCTGCGCCGACGCCCAAAGCGCTCTACAGCCCGTGCGAAATTCGGCACCTGGCGATTATCGTGAACCTTGAGCACGATCCGACGGCGGCCTTCCGCAATCAGGTGGTGCATTTTGACTTCCGCAAACTCGATGTCTTCAGCTTCGGTCAGCAGCAGCAGTGTCTGATTGGCAGCATTGACCTGCTCTACCGTAACTCCTGGAATGAGGTGCGAACCCTGCACTTCAGTGGTGAACAGGCGATGATCGAGGGACTGAAAACCATTCTGGGCAAGATGCACCAGGATGCCGCACCGCCAGACACGGTAGAGGTCTTCTGCTACAGCCAGCATCTGCGCGGTCTGATTCGCACGCGCGTTCAGCAGCTGGTGTCCGAGTGCATTGAGCTGCGCCTTTCCAGCACGCGTCAGGAGCCTGGCCGCTTCAAGGCGCTGCGTATGGCTGGCCAGACCTGGGGACTCTTCTTTGAACGCATGAGCGTCTCCGTGCAGAAGCTGGAAAACGCGGTAGAGTTTTATGGCGCGATCTCCAATAACAAGCTGCACGGGCTATCGATCAAAGTCGAAACCAACCAGACGCCGCTGCCGCCGGTGGTCAACGGCTATGCCAGCGAAGGCATTATTCAGTTCTTTTTCGAGAACACGACGGACGACCAGGGCTTCAATATCTATATCCTGGATGAGTCCAACCGGGTTGAGGTTTATCATCACTGCGAAGGCAGCAAAGAGGAGCTGGTGCGCGACGTCAGCCGGTTCTACTCCTCCTCGCACGATCGCTTTACCTACGGGTCGAGCTTCATCAACTTTAACCTGCCGCAGTTCTACCAGATAGTGAACACCGGCGAGCGTTTTCAGGTGATACCGTTCCGCAGTCAGACGCTGACCCAGCTCTGCACCAGCCAGCCTGACAACGACAACAGCGACTATCAGCCACGCTATCAGGTGCACTGATGCCGACCGGCTGCCTGCGCTCAGCAGGTGGCCGCGCGCTTCCTGACCGCTTATCAGGTTCACGCTATTTGCGGGGATTTCCTGTTGCTTTTCCACCTTCAACTGCGATGATAAGCATCCAGGTAAAGGACATGAAGAGCATAAAGAATGAAGAAAGTGATAAGCCTGTTTGCCATGACACTGGCAGTAATCAGCCTTGCAGGTTGTGGTCTGAAAGGGCCGCTTTACTTCCCGCCGAAGGATCAGCCGAAGAAACAACAAGCGCCGACCGAACGCCAGAAAGCGGACGCCTCTAAAGCCGATGTGGGCGGGCTGGTAACCGGCAATTCAGGCGTAAAAGCGAACTAATCTGATGGCTTACCCGGCGGAGCAAAAAATGCAGTTCTCCAAAATGCACGGTCTCGGCAACGATTTTATGGTTGTGGATGCGGTGACGCAAAACGTCTTCTTTTCGCCGGAATTGATCCGCCGGCTGGCCGATCGTCATCTGGGGATCGGCTTCGATCAGCTGCTGATTGTTGAACCGCCCTACGATCCCGATCTCGATTTCCACTACCGCATTTTCAACGCCGACGGCAGCGAAGTGGCTCAGTGCGGTAACGGCGCACGCTGCTTTGCCCGCTTTGTGCAGCTGAAAGGGCTGACCAACAAAAGCGATATCCGGGTCAGTACCCAGAATGGCCGCATGGTGTTAACCGTGACGCCGGACGATCAGGTGCGCGTGAACATGGGCGAACCGAACTTTGAGCCGCAGCAGGTGCCGTTCCGTGCCAATAAAGCGGAAAACCTCTATCTGCTGCGCGTGGCTGAACAGACGGTGATGCTGGGCGCGGTGTCGATGGGCAATCCGCACTGCGTGATTCAGGTTGAAAGTGTGAAAACCGCACAGGTTGAACTGCTGGGTCCGATTCTGGAAAGCCATGAGCGCTTCCCGGAGCGGGTCAATGTGGGCTTCATGGAGATCGTCAATCCCGAACACATCCGCCTGCGCGTCTACGAACGCGGCGCGGGAGAAACGCAGGCGTGCGGCAGCGGCGCCTGTGCTGCCGTGGCATGCGGCATCCAGCAGGGCATTCTGGCACCCAAAGTGCGTGTCGATCTGCCCGGCGGAACCCTGCATATCACCTGGAAAGGGGCCGGACAGCCGCTCTACATGACCGGTCCTGCGACACACGTCTACGATGGGTTTATTCATCTATGAAAAATATCGAAGAGCAGGCTGACAGTTCGGTTCTGCTGGACGATCAGGCCGTCAGTGATTATCTGCGGCAGAATCCCGATTTCTTTATCCGTAACGCCCGCGAAGTGGAACAGATGGCCGTGCCGCATCCGGTTCGCGGCAGCGTCTCGCTGGTGGAGTGGCATATGGCGCGTCAGCGCAACCACATCCAGCGGCTGGAAGAGGAGATCACGCTGCTGATGGAGCAGGCCAGCGCCAACCATGAGCTGTTCGATCGTCTGCTGTCGCTGGAGAGCCATCTGGCCGCGGCTGACTCGCTGCAGGATATGCTCAACCGGCTGCATCGCTGGGCGCGAGAGCTGGGGCTGGCGGGTGCCAACGTGCGGCTGTTCAGCGATAAATGGCTGCTGGGCGCCCCCTCCGATTTCTTCCAGCTGAGCCTGTCGCGTCAGGCCTTCGAACCGCTGCGTATTCAGCGTTTCGGTCATCAGCACCACTATCTCGGCAACATCAACGGCCCGGAACTGCTGCTGCTGCTGCCGCAGGCTAAAGCGATCGGCTCGGTGGCGATGTCGCTGATGGGCGAAGCGGGCGACCTCGGCGTGCTGATTTTCAGCAGCCGCGACAGCCAGCACTATCAGTCAGGCATGGGGACGCTGCTGTTGCAGCACCTGTCACAGATGATGCCAGGTCTGCTGTCGCGCTGGGTTGAACGCGCATGAGCAGCGCGCTGCAGGAGGCCGTTGACGGATTTCTGCGCTTCCTGAAAGTGGAACGCCAGTTAAGTCCGCTGACCCAGAGCAGCTATGCGCGCCAGCTCGCTGCGCTGGTTGCGATTGCGGATGAGATGAAGCTCAGCAGCTGGGCCGCGCTGGAGCCCGCCCAGGTGCGCAGTATGGCGGCGCGCAGCCGCCGCGCCGGACTCTCGGCCAGCAGCCTTGCGCTGCGTCTCTCAGCCCTGCGCAGTTTCCTGGACTGGCAGGTCAGTCAGGGTATGCTCGCCGCTAACCCCGCCAAAGGGGTGATGACGCCGCGTAAAGCGCGCCATCTGCCGAAGAATATCGACGTTGACGAAGTGAATCAGCTGCTGGAGATCGATCTCAGCGATCCGCTGGCCGTTCGCGACCGGGCGATGCTGGAGGTGATGTATGGCGGCGGGTTGCGTCTCTCTGAACTGGTCAATATGGATTGCCGCCACGTTGACCTCGATTCCGGTGAGGTGTGGGTGGTGGGTAAGGGCAGTAAAGAGCGCCGGGTGCCGATTGGCCGCACGGCGGTGACCTGGATCGAACAGTGGCTGCCGCTGCGTGAAACCTTCGGCTGTCAGGATGATGCGCTGTTTCTTTCAACGCGCGGCAACCGCATCTCGCCGCGCAGCGTGCAGAAGCGCTTCGCCGAATGGGGCATTCGCCAGGGCGTCGCCAGTCATATCCATCCACATAAGCTGCGTCACTCCTTTGCAACGCATTTGCTGGAATCCAGCGGCGATCTGCGCGCCGTGCAGGAGCTGCTGGGGCATGCGAACCTGTCGACGACCCAGATCTATACCCATCTCGACTTCCAGCATCTGGCTTCGGTGTATGACGCTGCGCATCCCCGCGCCAAACGAGGAAAGAACGAATGAAGTTTTATCGTCCGCTGTCGGCCATCAAAGCCATGACTTTCGACCTTGATGACACGCTTTACGATAACTACCCGGTGATCCGCCGCACCACACTGGAGTCTCATGCCGCGTTACAGGCTTTTCATCCGGCGCTGCGCGACTTTACGCCGCAGGATTATCAGCAACTGCGTGATGAGCTGTTGCAGCGAGAGCCCGACATCTTTCACGACGTTTCGGAGTGGCGCCGCCGTTCGGTTGAGCTGGCGATGCTGAATATCGGCCTCTCTGCGGCGGAAGCCACGGCGGGCGCGGCAGAGGTGATGGCGGTCTTCCACCAGTGGCGGAGTCAGGTTGTGATGCCGGAGGAAACCCATCAGACGCTGAAAGCGCTGGCGGAGAAGGTGCCGCTGGTGGCGATCACCAACGGCAACGCCAGCCCGGAAAAAATGGGTATTGCCGGCTATTTTCAGTTCACTCTGCGCGCCGGGCCCGACGGGCGCGCCAAGCCGTGGCAGGATATGTATCAGCTGGCGGCGCAGCGTCTTGCTATCTCCCCCCACCATATTCTGCATGTGGGCGACGATCTCACCACTGACGTGGCGGGTTCGCTGCGCGGCGGGCTGCAGGCGTGCTGGATTAACCTGCGGCAGGGCAACCTGATGCATATCCCGGACGCGCGCCTGTTGCCGCATGTCGAAATTTCGCGGTTGGCATCACTCACCTCACTGCTATAATGGCTGTAAATTTATCCAGTCGTTGCCGCTTTCAGCTTTGCCGCCCGCCTTGTCTGTGGCAGGCGCACTACCGCGCGCGATGACGGCGTTTTCTCTTTGGTAACCGGTGCTTATGGACGTTTCTGAACTGCTCGATGGGTTAAATGACAATCAGCGTGAGGCCGTAGCGGCCCCGCGCAGTAACCTGCTGGTGCTGGCAGGCGCGGGCAGTGGCAAAACGCGGGTGCTGGTGCATCGCATCGCCTGGCTGATGTCGGTAGAGAACTGTTCACCCTATTCCATTATGGCGGTGACCTTTACCAACAAAGCGGCGGCGGAGATGCGTCACCGTATTGAGCAGCTGATTGGCACCAGCCAGGGCGGGATGTGGATCGGGACTTTCCACGGTCTGGCGCATCGCCTGCTGCGTGCTCATCATCTTGACGCCGGTCTGCCACAGGACTTTCAGATCCTCGACAGTGAAGATCAGCTGCGCCTGCTTAAGCGCCTGATTAAATCGATGAACCTGGATGAGAAGCAGTGGCCTGCGCGTCAGGGCATGTGGTACATCAACGGCAAAAAAGATGAAGGCTTGCGGCCAAAGCATATCGAAAGTTACGGCAATCCGATCGAGCAGACCTGGCTGCGCATCTATCAGGCCTATCAGGAAGCGTGCGATCGCGCCGGTCTGGTGGACTTTGCCGAGCTGCTGCTGCGCGCGCATGAGTTATGGCTCAACAAGCCGCACATTCTGAATCACTACCGCGAACGCTTCACTAACGTGCTGGTGGATGAGTTCCAGGATACCAACAACATTCAGTATGCCTGGATTCGGATGCTGGCGGGTGACAGCGGCCGGGTGATCATCGTGGGTGACGATGACCAGTCGATCTACGGCTGGCGCGGTGCGCAGGTCGAAAATATCCAGCGCTTCCTGCAGGATTTCCCCGGCGCGGAAACTATCCGTCTGGAGCAGAACTACCGCTCAACCAATAACATCCTGAAAGCCGCCAACGCCCTGATCGCCAATAACAATGGCCGGCTGGGTAAAGAGCTCTGGACCGACGGCAGCGATGGGGAACCGATCTCCATCTACTGCGCCTTCAATGAGCTGGATGAAGCGCGCTTCGTGGTTAACCGCATTAAGGTCTGGATGGAGAACGGCGGGGCACTCAATGACTGCGCCATTCTCTACCGCAGTAACGCCCAGTCGCGTGTGCTGGAAGAGGCGCTGCTGCAGAGCAGCATGCCCTACCGGATTTATGGCGGCATGCGCTTCTTTGAACGTCAGGAGATCAAAGATGCGCTCTCCTATCTGCGTCTGATCGCGAACCGCAATGACGACGCGGCGTTTGAGCGTGTGGTCAATACCCCGACGCGCGGCGTGGGCGATCGGACGCTCGACGTGGTGCGTCAGACCGCCCGCGAACGTCAGATGACCCTGTGGCAGGCGACGCGCGAACTGCTGCAAACCCGCGCGCTGGCTGGCCGGGCTGCCTCGGCGCTGCAACGCTTCTGTGAGCTGGTCGATTCCCTGGCGACCGAAACCGCCGAATTACCGCTTCATGTGCAGACCGATCGGGTGATCAAAGACTCCGGTCTGTGGCTGATGTATGAGCAGGAGAAAGGTGAAAAGGGTCAGGCGCGAATCGAGAACCTTGAGGAGCTGGTGACGGCAACCCGCCAGTTCAGCTATCAGGACGAAGATGAAGATCTGATGCCGCTGCAGGCGTTTTTATCTCATGCGGCGCTGGAAGCGGGCGAAGGTCAGGCAGACAAATGGCAGGATGCGGTTCAGCTGATGACGCTGCACTCGGCAAAAGGGCTGGAGTTCAGCCAGGTCTTCATCGTCGGCATGGAAGAGGGGATGTTCCCGAGCCAGATGTCGCTGGATGAGGGGGGCCGGCTGGAAGAGGAGCGTCGTCTCGCTTATGTCGGCGTCACCCGTGCGATGCTCAAGCTGACGCTGACCTACGCTGAAACCCGCCGACTCTATGGTAAGGAAGTGTATCACCGTCCTTCCCGTTTTATCGGTGAGCTGCCCGAAACGTGCATTGAAGAAGTGCGGCTGCGCGCCAGCGTCAGTCGTCCGGTCAGCCATCAGCGGATGGGGGCACCGGTGACCAAAAATGACAGCGGATTCTCGCTGGGCCAGCGTGTTCATCACGCCAAATTTGGTGAAGGCACCATCATTAACCTGGAAGGCAGCGGCGAGCACAGCCGCCTGCAGGTGGCGTTTCAGGGGCAGGGAATCAAGTGGCTGGTGGCGGCTTACGCGAAGCTGGAAACGCTTTAGCGTGCGGTTGACGGCTTTTTCGTCTCAGCGTAACATGCGCCCACTATTATCATGAGAGGACAACGCCTTGGACACGCCCAGTCGATGCTGGCTCAATGACCTGGATACCAGGCATAACATCTAAGGCTACCTCTTTACGCGGGTAGCCTTAGCGGTTATCAGCGACCTCCCTTTTTGATCCCGTCGCACGAGTCAGCACTGATTTACCTTTGAAACTCTGTTTCCGTGTTCAGGCCGCCCGTTCTGTGTTGAGGAACGGCGGATTGCCTTGTCCCATTTAGTCTGCAATGGGGAGTATTGCTATGCTGAGCGCATTTAAACTGGACCACAGCCGCCTGACGCGACTGGAGCTGGAAGACGAAAACGACAAGCTGACCACCTCCGTCTGGGTCGATCTGATTGAGCCGGAAGAGGGCGAGCGTGACCGGGTGCAGTGTGAGCTGGGCCAGAGCCTGGCAACCCGACCTGAGCTGGAAGATATCGAGGCGTCGGCGCGTTTCTTCGAAGATGAAGATGGTCTGCACATCCACTCCTTCTTCTTTTATGAAGATGCGGACGACCACGCCGGTAACTCCACGGTGGCGTTCACCATCCGTGAAGGCCGCCTCTATACCCTGCGCGAACGCGAACTGCCCGCTTTCCGTCTCTACCGCATGCGCGCCCGAAACCAGACCCTGATCGACGGCAACGCGTTTGAGCTGCTGCTCGACCTGTTCGAGACCAAAATCGAACAGCTGGCGGATGAGATCGAAAACATCTACAGCGCGCTGGAGAAACTCAGCCGGGTGATTATGGAAGGTCAGCAGGGCGAAGAGTACGATCAGGCGCTGTCACGCCTGGCAGAGCTGGAAGATATCGGCTGGAAAGTGCGTCTCTGCCTGATGGATACCCAGCGCGCCCTGAACTTCCTGGTGCGCAAAGCGCGTCTGCCGGGCAACCAGCTGGAGCAGGCGCGTGAAATCCTGCGCGATATCGAGTCGCTGCTGCCGCACAACGAATCGCTGTTCCAGAAGGTCAACTTCCTGATGCAGGCCGCGATGGGCTTTATCAACATCGAGCAGAACCGCATCATCAAGATCTTCTCGGTGGTCTCCGTCGTCTTCCTGCCGCCGACGCTGGTGGCATCCAGCTACGGGATGAACTTCGAGTTTATGCCGGAACTGAAGTGGAGCTTTGGCTATCCGGCTGCAATTGGCCTGATGATCCTGGCGGGCCTGGCACCCTATCTCTACTTCAAACGTAAAAACTGGCTGTAAAACGTTCCGGGCCATCATCGATGGCCCGTTCTGCTGGCTCCCGTCGCCATTTCTGCGTACTCTGTCCCCCTTGTTTTTACAAATAATTAACTTTTATGGACGCTTTATCCTTACGCGCGCAGTGGGCGCTGCTGCTGCTGGTGTCGGTCCTGCTGGGGACGCTGCTGCACCACTTTCAGGTGCCCGCGGCGCTGCTGCTGGGCCCGATGGTGGTCGGCGTGGTAATGGGATTATCAGGCGCAACGCTGCGCATCGACAGGCGGTTGTTCCTGCTGGCGCAGGCGGTACTGGGCTGCATGATTGCGCAGAGCCTGTCGCTGTCGATTCTGACGCCGCTGATTCAGGAATGGCCGGTGGTGCTGGCGGTGCTGCTGCTGACCCTGGCGGCCAGCGGCGTATCGGGCTTTCTGCTGGTGCGTTTCAGTCAGCTGCCTGGCCCGACCGGTGCCTGGGGATCGTCACCGGGTGGCGCATCTGCCATGGTGGCGATGGCGGGCGACTTTGGGGCCGACGTGCGGCTGGTGGCGTTCATGCAGTATCTGCGGGTGCTGTTTGTCGCCTCGGCGGCGGCACTGGTGGCACGTATCGGTCTGGGGGATGAGGCACACAGCGTCTCGCTGCTCTGGTTTCCCGCCCTGAATCGCGGCTTTGTCATCACGCTGGCGGTGATGCTGGCGGGCGCGTGGCTGGGCACCCGGCTGCGCATCCCGTCGGGGGCGCTGTTGCTGCCCGCGCTGGCAGGGGCGGCACTGAACGGCAGCGGTGTCGCGGTACTCCAGGTGCCGGAGTGGCTGCTGGCTCTGGCCTACGCGCTGATCGGCTGGAGTGTCGGGCTCCGGTTCACCCGTCCGATTTTCCTGCTGGCGCTGCGCACGCTGCCGCAGATGCTCGCCTCCATCTTCGGGCTGATGCTGTTGTGTGGCGGGCTGGCGTGGATGCTGACGCAGATGCTGGATATCGATCTGATGACCGCCTATCTCGCCACCAGTCCGGGCGGGCTGGACACGGTGGCGATTATTGCCGCGGGCACCCAGGTCAACATGGCTTTTGTGATGGCGTTACAGACGCTGCGTCTGTTCACCATCCTGCTGACCGGTCCGGCGATGGCGCGTTTTATTTCACGCTACGCGCGCACGGGTGCGGAATGAAAACGCCACCGCATCGCAGACAAACACCAGCAGCGCCAGCCAGATGAAGCCAAAGGTGACCATCTTGTCTGGCGTGATGGTTTCCCCGTAGAAAACGACCGCCAGGATAAACATCAGGGTCGGGCCGAGATACTGAAAGAAGCCAACCGTGGAGAGACGCAGCCGGCTGCAGGCCGCCGCAAACAGCATCAGCGGAATGGTGGTGATAATCCCTGCCGCGACCAGCCTGAGGTTGAGACTCAGCGGGTTAGCGGAGAGATGGCTGGTAGGGCTGTCGGCAAAGCCGAACAGATAGATGGCCGCCAGGGGGAACAGCCACAGGGTCTCAATCAGCATGCCGCTCTGGGCATCGACCTGAATCTTTTTACGCACCAGACCATACAGGGCGAAGCTCAGCGCCAGCCCCAGCGCAATCACCGGCAGCGAACCGAACTGCCACAGCTGCACCAGCACGCCGAGGGTGGCCAGCAGCACCGCCAGCCACTGGAGACGACGGAAACGCTCGCGCAGAAACAGCATGCCGAACACCACATTAATCAGCGGATTAATAAAGTAACCCAGGCTGGCTTCCAGCATATGCTGATTATTCACCGCCCAGATAAACAGCAGCCAGTTGCCGCCAATGGTCAGCGCGGTCAGCGCCAGCATCAGCACTTTTGCTGGCTGAGAGAACACGCTGCGTACGACGGGCCAGCTGCGGCTCAGCGTAATCAGCAGCAGCATAAACAGCGCAGACCAGATAACCCGGTGCGTCATGATTTCCGTGGCCGGAACCTGCTTCACCAGTTTGAAGTAAGCTGGCGCGATGCCCCAGATAAAGTAAGCCCCCAGGGCGAAACCCACGCCCTGGCGGGTTTGTTGCGTATCCATATGAGATCCAGATGGCGTGCTTAGCCGATAAGATAGGTGGCGGTTGCCGTGGCGATATAGTCGCCCTGTTGGTTGTGCAGCTCGACGCGCGCCACGGCGACTTTGTTACCGGCACGCAGCAGGCTGCTGGTGGCAGTAAAGCGCTCGCCGCGTCCGGGGCGCAGATAGTCAACGCGCATATCGATGGTGCCCATGCGGGAGAGACGCTGGCGAAGCTCGGCTTCGCTGATGCTCTCCTGACGGGTCAGCGCGTTACTGACGCAGACCATGCCTGCCGCCACATCCAGAACCGACGCGATCACCCCGCCGTGCAGGATCTGTTGTGCCTGGTTGCCCACCAGCATGGTTTTGTTGGCAAAGCTGATTTCGGCGTAGTCCGCCTCCAGGCGCATCAGTTCCAGACCCAGCGCCTGATTGAAGGGCATGTGATAAACGAAAATTTCGCCGACCAGCTGGCGAGCGTCCTGCGGTGTCAGCACGGGTGATGACATGATGATGTGTCCTGAAAAAATCGGGCCAGAGGGGCGCGCAATCTGAATGAGTTGTGTATTCTATGCCGCCTGCGAGGGGGTTTCCAGTTTAAGAAATCAGCACTCTTGCTCACTGCCATTTGCGTGTAGAATGGCCTGCTTTTTACGACACCCTTTCAGTTGTTTTAATACGCAGCGCTCACCGGAGAATTTTATGCGTAAGCATCGCGCCTTGCTGGCGGCAATGTTGATAATTCCTGCGCTGGCGCAGGCAGATGAAGCTCAGATCAAAGAGGTTCATGACGCGCCACAGGTTCAGGGCAGCATCATTGCTAACCTGCTGGAGAAGCATGATAATCCGTTTGTTCTCTATCCCTACGAGAACAACTATCTGCTCTACACCTACACCAGCGACCTGAATAAAGAGGCGATCTCCTCCTATAACTGGGGAGAAAATGCCCGCAAAGATGAAGTGAAATTCCAGCTCAGCCTGGCGTTTCCGCTGTGGCGCGGTATTCTGGGTGATAACTCGGTGCTGGCCGCCTCTTACACCCAGCGCTCCTGGTGGCAGCTGTCGAATCGCGGTGAATCCTCGCCCTTCCGTGAGACCAATTATGAGCCGCAGATTTTCCTTGGCTGGGCCACGGATTATTCGCTGGGTGGCTGGACACTGCGGGATGTCGAACTGGGTCTGAATCATGAGTCTAACGGGCGCAGCGATCCCACTTCGCGCAGCTGGAACCGCGTTTATGCGCGGCTGATGGCGGAGAACGGGAACTTCCTGGCGGAGATCAAACCCTGGTATCGCATCCCGGATGGGGCAAATAATGACGACAACCCCGATATCACCAAATATATGGGTTATTACCGCACCCGGCTGGGCTATAAGCTGGGCGACAGTATCTTCAGCGTTGAAGGCAACTATAACTGGAACAGCGGTTATGGCGGTGCGACGATGGCCTGGAGCTACCCAATCAGTGAGCATGTCCGCTTCTATACGCAGGTGTTCAGCGGCTACGGTGAATCACTGATCGATTACAACCATCGCCAGACGCGTCTGGGTGTGGGTGTAACGCTCAACGACTTGTTCTAATCCCTAACGTACGACAGGAATCGCGTGGCAACCTCGGCAGTTCTCAATCAGGAAGCGCTGGCGCAGCAGGTATTGCAGGATACCTTCGGCTACCAGCAGTTTCGTCCCGGTCAGCAGACGATCATCAATCAGGCGCTGAGCGGGCGCGATTGTCTGGTGGTCATGCCCACCGGCGGCGGTAAATCGCTCTGCTATCAGATCCCGGCGCTGGTGCGCGAAGGCCTGACGCTGGTGGTCTCGCCGCTGATCTCACTGATGAAAGATCAGGTCGATCAGCTGCTGGCAAACGGCGTGGCCGCGGCGTGTCTCAACTCCACTATGACGCGCGAACAGCAGCAGACGGTGATGGCTGACTGCCGCACCGGTCGGGTGAAGCTGCTCTACATCGCCCCTGAACGCCTGATGATGGATAACTTCCTCGACAATCTGGCACACTGGCAGCCCGTGATGCTGGCGGTGGATGAGGCGCACTGTATCTCGCAGTGGGGGCACGATTTCCGTCCGGAATATGGCGCGCTGGGCCGGTTGCGTGAACGCTTCCCGGAGGTGCCGGTGATGGCGCTGACCGCGACCGCCGATGAAACCACCCGTAACGACATCGTTAACCTGCTGCACATGCAGGACCCGCTGATCCAGATCAGCAGCTTCGACCGTCCCAATATCCGCTACACCCTGGTGGAAAAATTTAAGCCCACAGATCAGCTGCTGCGCTACGTTCAGGATCAGCGCGGCAAGTGCGGCATTATCTACTGCAACAGCCGGGCGAAGGTGGAAGACACCGCCGCGCGCCTGCAGAGCCGGGGGCTGAGCGTCGGGGCCTATCATGCCGGTATCGACAGCGAACAGCGCGCCAGAGTGCAGGAATCGTTTCAGCGTGACGATCTGCAAATCGTGGTGGCGACGGTGGCCTTTGGGATGGGCATCAACAAGCCCAACGTCCGCTTTGTGGTTCACTTTGATATCCCGCGCAACATCGAATCCTACTACCAGGAAACCGGCCGTGCCGGCCGTGATGGCCTGCCCGCCGAGGCGATGATGCTTTACGACCCGGCAGATATGGCCTGGCTGCGTAAGTGTCTGGAAGAGAAAGTGCCGGGGCCGCTGCAGGATATTGAGCGTCACAAGCTCAACGCCATGGGCGCGTTTGCGGAAGCGCAGACCTGCCGCCGCCTCGTGCTGCTCAACTACTTTGGTGAGGGGCGCCAGCAGCCGTGCGATAACTGCGATATCTGTCTCGATCCGCCTAAACGGTATGATGGTCTGGTCGAGGCGCAGAAGGCGCTTTCCGGCATCTACCGCGTGGGACAGCGTTTCGGCATGGGCTATATCGTGGAGGTGCTGCGCGGCTCCAACAATCAGCGTATCCGGGAACAGGGCCATGACAAACTGCCGGTCTATGGACTCGGCAAAGATCAGAGTCACGAGCACTGGGTCAGCGTGTTGCGTCAGTTGATTCATCTGGGGCTGGTCACGCAGAACATTGCCATGCATTCGGCGCTGCAGCTGACCGAAGCTGCCCGCCCGGTGCTGCGCGGTGAAGTCCCCCTGATGCTGGCGGTGCCGCGCCTGATTACCGCGAAGACGAAGAGCAGCAGTCCGGCGAAGTTTCACGGTGGCAACTACGATCGCAAGCTCTTTGCCAAGCTGCGTAAGCTGCGAAAAGCGATCGCCGATGAAGAGAATATTCCGCCTTACGTGGTGTTCAATGACGCCACACTGATTGAAATGGCAGAACAGATGCCGGTCAGCGCGTCAGAGATGCTCAGCGTCAATGGCGTGGGTCACCGCAAACTGGAGCGCTTTGGCAAACCTTTCCTGGTGATGATCAAAGAGCATCTCGATGAAGAGTAAAGGACACTGATTATGCTGATGTTATTTGCCACTGTGGCGCTGGTACACCTGGTGGCGCTGATGAGCCCCGGCCCGGATTTCTTTTTCGTCTCACAGACGGCTGCCAGCCGCTCACGCAAAGAGGCGATGATGGGCGTGCTGGGCATTACGCTCGGTATCGTTGTCTGGGCGGGAGTGGCGCTGATGGGGCTGCATCTGATTCTGGAGAAAATGGCCTGGCTGCACCAGATCATCATGGTCGGTGGCGGACTCTATCTGCTGTGGATGGGCTGGCAGCTGATGGGGTCGGCACGTCAGCGCCACAAACAGCCGCAGCAGGATGAACCGGTGGTGGAGCTGCCAAAACGCGGCATGAGCTTTCTTAAAGGGCTGCTGACGAATCTCTCAAACCCCAAAGCGATTATCTACTTCGGCAGCGTCTTCTCGCTGTTTGTCGGGGATGATGTCGGCGCGACGGAGCGCTGGGGGTTGTTCCTGCTGATCATCGCAGAAACTTTTGCCTGGTTTGCGCTGGTGGCGGCAATCTTTGCCCTGCCGTGGATGCGTGCGAAATATCAGCGCCTGGCAAAATGGGTGGATGGTATGGCAGGGGTGCTCTTTGCCGGTTTCGGCATCCATCTGATTATCTCCCGCTAAGCATCGCGGATGCCGGCGTGCACGAGGCGCGTCCGGCAGGGTTCTCACCTCCCGTCGTCTCTCCCTCATGTGACAGCGATCACACTCTGCTTCACCGTTTATCCCGTTACCTTAACCATCACTCAATCGTCACCCGGTGTTAATCCACCGAGGCATCACCTCTGGTAAGGTCGGTAACCGGGCATATTTTTGCAGGAACAGGATGATGAGAATGAAAGCGCTGCTGCTGCTGTTAATGAGTGCGGGCATCAGCGCCTGCGCGTCGCCAGTGGCGACCCGTTATCCGGTGTCTCAGCCGATCCGGACGGATAAGGTGACGTCGATGCTGGCGCAGCTTCCTGCGCCCGGCCTGCCGCAGGGTGACAGGATTAGCCGGATCTCTGCGGCTTTTCTCGGGACACCTTATCAGGCCCATACGCTGATCGGCTCGCCTGCGACGCCCGAAGCGCTGGTGATCAACCTCTACGGGGTAGACTGCTTTACGCTGCTGGATTATGTGCAGGCGCTGAGCCAAAGCCACGATCGCCCCAGCTTTGAAGCCAGCCTTATCCGCACCCGTTATCGGGATGGCGAGGTCAGCTACCTGAAACGGCGCCACTTTTTTTCTGACTGGGCTGCTGACAGCCCGCCGATTGCCGATGACGTCACCCGCACACTGAGCCCGGCGGCGGTGACGGTGATGAAACCACTCAATCGTCAGGCCAGCGGAACAGAAAAAGTGCCGGGTCTGGGCGTGATGCCGCGTCCGATCACTTACATTCCGGCCCGCGCCCTTACGCCCCGGCTGCTTGACCAGATTCAGAATGGCGATTACGTCGGGGTTTATACGCCCGCGGCGGGGCTGGATGTCTCACATGTGGGGATTGCCGTCCGGCACGATGGCCGGTTGTGGTTCAGGAACGCCTCCTCGCGGGCTGAAAACCGCCGGGTTGTCGATGCGCCGTTCAGGGAATATATGCGGTCAGTGCCGGGCATCATCGTGCTGCGTGCCGTGCCGGCGGTGTGATGAGAGAGAAGCGATCGCGCCAGCCCTGGCGGGCCGGCGCGTCAGGATCAGGCGATCTTCCTGGCGCTGGCCAGCAGGGCGCCGACCGCCATAAACAGTCCGCCGAAAATACGGTTCATGAGCTTCATCTGTTTTGGCCCTTTAATCCAGCCCGCAATGCGGGTCGCCAGCGTGGCGTAGCCAATCATCACGATGATATCGACCACTACGGTCGTCACGCCCAGCACCAGATACTGCATAAAGAGTGGCTGATGCGGCTGAATAAATTGCGGGAAGAGCGCCGCCAGAAAGACGATGCTTTTGGGGTTGGTCAGGTTCACCAGCACGGCACGTTTGAACAGGCGACGGCGCGGCATCGCTTTAGCGACCGCGTCCAGGTCGATACCGCCCGCTGAGCGCCACTGCTGAATACCCAGCCAGACCAGATAGGCCGCACCGGCCCATTTCAGAATCTCAAAGGCGAGCAGCGACTGGGAAAACAGCGCCCCCAGCCCGATGCCTACCAGCACGATATGCAGCGCCAGCCCGACCTGCAGGCCGGAGATGGATGCCACCGTGCCGCGATAGCCGTGGCTGATGCCGGTACTCATGGTGTTAATCGCGCCGGAGCCGGGCGACAGGCTGAGAATTGTGGTGGTGAGCAGATAGGTCAGCCACCATTCGATGGTCATGGGTTGCGCTCTCTTTAGGGGCGGAAGTGTGACACAATACGCCAGAAATAAGCGCGGCGCTACGGCCTGCGTACGGCAACAGGGACTCTTTATCCGGTCATCAGGAGGGCGAATGAATCCACACAAAGCCAGCTGGCTGCGACGCGAAAAAGCCTTTGCTGCCTTTGCAACCGGTCCGCTGCTCGACTTCTGGCACAGCCGTGAAGAGCGTGAGTTTACCGGCGTCGGCAATCTGACATTACGTTACGTCCGGTTCACGTCACCGAAACACACGCGTGTCATCCTGATTGTGCCCGGCCGCATCGAGAGTTACATCAAATATCCTGAGCTGGCCTACGATCTGTTTCACTGTGGCTTCGATGTGGTGATCCTCGATCATCGCGGCCAGGGGCGCTCCGATCGTCTGCTGGAAGACTCACACCGCGGCCACGTGGTGGAATTTACCCACTATGTCGACGATCTCGAAACCCTCTATCTGAAAGAGATCGTCAGCGGACACTATCAGCAGCGTTATGCGCTGGCTCACTCGATGGGGGGCGCAATATTAACGCTGTTTCTGGCGCGGCAGCCGCAGGCTTTTCATGCGGTTGCCCTGGTGGCCCCGATGTTTGGTATTGCGCTGCCGTTGCCCGCCTTCCTGACCCACCGGATACTCGACTGGGCGGAGAAACGCCCGGCGGTGCGCGATGGTTATGCGCTCGGCACCGGACGCTGGCGCGCGCATCCATTTGGCATCAACCGGCTGACGCACAGTGCTGAGCGTTACCGGCGTAACCTGCGCTTTTATGCTGATGATCCGGCGATTCGCGTTGGCGGGCCGACCTATCACTGGGTGCGCGAAGGCATCCATGCCGGTCGCAACATCATCAGCCAGGTGGATAAGATCACCACGCCGCTGCTGCTGTTACAGGCCAGCGAGGATCGGGTGGTCGATAACCGTTCGCAGGACCTGTTTTGTGCCGCGATGGCTGCGGCGGGTCATCCGTGTGAGGGCAACACGCCGCGGGTGATCAACGGCGCGCGTCATGAGATCCTGTTTGAAAAAGACGCGATGCGTGCCGAAGCGCTCAATGCAGTGGTCGACTTCTTTTCAGCGCATCACTGACGTTATTTATCCGACCGGCGAAAGCCGGCAGACTCCGATACCCGAGGTTTTCATGTACCACATCGTTGCATCCGACCTGGATGGCACGCTGCTTTCTCCCGAACATCGCCTGACCCAATTTGCACGCGAAACACTGCAGCAGCTGGTCGCCAGAGATATTCACTTCGTTTTCGCGACCGGCCGTCATCATATCGATGTCGGACAGATGCGCGACAGCCTGGCGATTCCGGCTTATATGATCACTTCAAACGGCGCGCGCGTTCACAACGCGGCGGGCGAACTGGTCTTCAGTCACAATCTGGATGCCGACATCGCCAGCGATCTGTTTGGCCTGCAATATCATCACAACGAAATCCTGACTCACGTCTACCGGGATGATGAGTGGTTTGTCAGCCGCTCAAGTCCGGCAGAACAGGATTACTTCCGCGAGTCGGTGTTCAATTATCAGGTCTATGAGCCAGGTCTGCTGCCAACCGATAACATCAGCAAAGTCTTCTTCACCTGCGAAAACCCTGAACATCTGATCCCGATGGAGCAGGCCATTGAAGCGCGCTGGGGTGATCGCGTTAACGTCAGCTTCTCATTACCTACCTGTCTGGAGGTCATGGCGGGCGGCGTGTCGAAGGGGCATGCGCTGGAAGCCGTGGCGAAGCAGCTGGGTCATTCGCTGCAAAGCTGTATCGCCTTTGGCGACGGCATGAACGATGTGGAGATGCTGAGCATGGCGGGTAAGGGCTGTATCATGCAGAACGCTCATCAGCGGCTGAAAGATACCCTGCCGGCGCTGGAAGTGATTGGATCAAATGCGGATGATGCGGTGCCGCAGACGCTGCGCGCACTCTACCTCGCATAAGTAAATGAATGAAAAGGGCCGGTTATCCGGCCCTTTTTTTATGCCGTCAGGCGATTTTCTGTTTGTGTCTGTGTTCGCTGACCATGGTCAGGAGCAGCAGAATAACGGCGAGCACGCAGCCTGCGATCATCACCAGGAAGCCGCCATCCCAGCCGAAGTAGTCGACGGTGTAACCGACAATGGCGCTGGCGGCCACCGAGCCTCCCAGGTAGCCGAACAGGCCGGTAAAGCCCGCTGCCGTTCCTGCCGCTTTTTTCGGGGCCAGCTCCAGCGCGTGCAGACCAATCAGCATCACCGGACCGTAGATCAGGAAGCCAATCACGATCATACAGGCCATATCGACGCCGGGGTTACCCGCCGGATTGAGCCAGTAGATGACGGTCGCGACGGTGACCAGCGTCATAAAGAACACCCCGGTCGCCCCCCGATTGCCGCGGAACACCTTATCCGACATCCAGCCGCAGAGCAGCGTCCCCGGTATCCCCGCATATTCATACAGGAAGTAGGCCCAGGAGGATTTATCCAGCGTGAAGTGTTTCACCTCTTTGAGATAGGTCGGAGACCAGTCGAGGATGCCGTAGCGCAGCAGATAAACAAACACGTTGGCCAGCGCGATGTACCACAGCAGCTTGTTCGGCAGCACGTACTTCATGAAGATCTGCTTTGCCGTCAGCTCCTCTTCATGGCTGGCATCGTAGTCGGGCGGATAGTCGTTTTTATACGCTTCAATCGGCGGCAGGCCACAGGATTGCGGGGTATCGCGCATCAGCGCAAAGGCCAGAATCGCAATGGCAATCGCGCCAAAAGCGGGCATGTAGAGCGCCGCTTTCCAGTCGTTAAACCATGCCATGCCCAGCAGAAACAGCAGCGGGGGAATACCGCCGCCCACATTATGGGCGCAGTTCCAGACCGAGACGATCCGGCCGCGCTCCTTCTGTGACCACCAGTGAACCATGGTGCGTCCGCACGGCGGCCAGCCCATCCCCTGAAACCAGCCGCAGATAAACAGCAGTACAAACATCACCATGATGCTGGAGGTCGCCCAGGGCACAAATCCCATGATCAGCATCACCGCCGCGGCCAGAATCAGGCCAGCCGGTAAGAAGACGCGCGGGTTTGAGCGGTCCGACACCGATCCCATGATGAATTTTGAAAAGCCGTAGGCGATGGAGATGCCCGACAGGGCAAACCCTAAATCGCCCCGCGAAAAACCCTGTTCGACCAGATAGGGCATCGCGAGCGCAAAGTTTTTTCTGACCAGATAGTAGGCGGCATAACCGAAGAAGATCCCGATGAAAATTTGCCAGCGCAGACGACGGTAGAGGGGATCGACACGATCCTCTGCCACCTGTGGCTGGCGTGGCGCAGGTTTAAAAATGCTCAGCATCAGTGAGGCCCTCCAGGGCACATTATGGTTTTTGAATTCCCGGCAGGTTGAAGCAGGAAAAGAGGAGAAAATGGCCATCCGATGTTCCATTTCGCGCAAAGAATAGTGTTAGTTGCGCAGCGTTACTGTGATGAATGACACATTTGTTACAGTTTTATTACAGTTGAGAGCGAAAGTGTTCACCTGATGGATCATTTCGCGCATTTTGTCTGGCGGAAAAGCGGTTCTGTCGACAGTTATGTCAGTCTGTGTAAACGGTCCGCTACTTAAAGATTCTGATCGAATGTTTTATAGCCAGATGTCAACCAGATTTCACAGCCTGATGGCAGCACATTGTTTACACTGGCGGCCTGTTAATTTCAGGGTCATGACCGTGTTCTTATTAATTATTACCACTATTCTGTGGGCCTTTTCGTTCAGTCTGATTGGCGAATACCTTGCCGGGCAGGTGGACAGCTGGTTTTCCGTTCTGATGCGTCTGGCGCTGGCTGCGCTGGTCTTCCTGCCTTTCCTGCGCTGGCGCGGCTACCGCCCTTCAACGCTGCTGCTTTATATGCTGGTGGGGATGCTGCAGCTCGGGGTGATGTATCTGCTGAGTTTTGAAGCCTATCTCTATCTGAGCGTTTCAGAATTCCTGCTGTTTACGGTGATGACGCCGCTGTATGTGACGCTGATTTACGATCTGATCAGCCGTCGTCCGCTGCGCATCGGTTATGTGTTCAGTGCGCTGCTGGCGGTGGCCGGTGCGGCGATTATCCGTTATGACAAAGTCAGCGATCATTTCTGGTTCGGGCTGCTGTTAGTGCAGCTGGCAAACATCTGTTTTGCGGCGGGAATGGTAGGGTATAAGCGTCTGCAGGAGACCCGTCCGATGCCGCAGCACACCGCCTTCTCCTGGTTCTATCTGGGTGCGGTCGTGATTGCCGTGATCGCGTGGTGCGCCTGGGGTAATCCGCAGAAGTTACCGACCACCTCACTGCAGTGGGGCATTCTGGTCTGGCTGGGCGTTGCGGCTTCCGGTCTGGGCTATTTTATGTGGAACTACGGTGCAACGCAGGTCGATGCCGGCACGCTGGGCATTATGAATAACATGCACGTTCCCGCCGGGCTGCTGGTGAATCTGGCAATCTGGCAGGAGAAACCGCACTGGCCGAGCTTTATTGCGGGTGCGCTGGTGATCCTCGCCTCGCTGTGGGTGCATAAGCGCTGGGTGGTGGGGCGCAGCAGCCGATCTTAAAGGAGAATCGCACCTAATCAGTGGCTGTGGGTCAGGTGAGGCCTCCCGGGCTGGCGCGTCCGATCGCGAAGGAATCTCACCTCCCTGTGGATCGGCCGGGCCATCCCTGGCCCGGACGCTTCGCTCTTCTGACGCGCCAGCCCATGAGGCGCAACAGCCTCATCGCTGTTAAATGCATGGCTCAGCGCGAGCATGAAGGAGTGATGCAGGGTAGTAAAGCCTGGAGGCGCAACAGCCTCATCGCTGTTAAATGCGTGGCTCAGTGCGAGCATGAAGGAGGGAATGGCGGGCTGAGAAGTAAAGCGTCCGCCGCATGGCTGGCCCGGTGCTGCTCTTGTCACAGCCCTGATGAAGCGGGAGGGAAGGGGTGGCGCAGCTGAGGAGCAAAGCGTCCGAGCCAGGGATGGCGAGGCCGTGCTGCATGGATGCAGGCTTTCTTTGCGATCAGATGCGCCACCTCTGACCACGCAGGGGTCAGAAGCGATCAAAAATTAAGCCGGCTTATCACTCTTCGGACGCTGGATCATTGCCAGCCCTTTCAGGAAGTTACGCAGAATCTGATCGCCACACTCGCGGTAGTTCTTATGGTCGGGCTTGCGGAAAATCGCCCCTACTTCCGCCTGCGACACGGTAAAGTTCGCGCGCTTCAGCACGTCAGGAATGTCGGTCGTTTTCAGATCGAACGCGATACGCAGTTTCTTCATGAAGATATTGTTATTCATTTTGCGCTCGATCGACGGGGCAGGCGCCTCTTCGCTTTTACCACGACGGTAAAAAATCAGGCCATTCAGAAAATACCCCATCAGCACATCAGGGCAGGGACGGAACGCGGCGTCGTCATCTTTTTTCAGCCACGCCTGAATATCCGTCTCGGGTACCTCACATTCCGCCAGCGCAAAAATCTTCACCATTCCGGCATCGCTCAGATTAAGCATGTAGCGCACGCTGCGCAGAATATCGTTATTAGTCATGGTGAGATCTTCTCATGGTCAGTCGACAGGCTGCGCATTATAGGGGATTTTGCCGGCGTCCGCGCAGGTTTGTGCCCGACCGGTTACCGCTGCAACACCGCACCGGGCAGCGCAGCATCACGCACAAACGGCAGATGCTCACAGGCGTGCTGACGGGCAAAACGGATAAAGGCTTCCAGCACCGGCTGCCGCTGTTCACCTTCGCGCACGGCGGCGTAAAGACGACTCCAGAGCCCCTCACCCAGCGTGCGGGTCACGACCAGACCCTGCTTCTCAAAACTCTCCACCACCCAGTGCGGCAGCGCCGCGATACCCATGCGCGCGGAAACCATCTGAATCATCAGCAGGGTGTTATCGACACTTTTCAGTGCCGGGCTGACGCCAGCAGGCTGCAGGAAGTGACGCCAGATATCCAGACGCTGACGCTGCACCGGATAGATCATCAACACCTCATCAGCCAGATCTTCCGGGGCAATCTGCTCCACCTGCGCCAGCGGATGATCCGTTGCCAGCACCAGCCGCACTTCATAATCGAACATCGGGGAGTAGAACAGGCCGGAGCGCGCCAGAATATCGGAGGTCAGCACCACATCCAGCTCACCCTGCTGCAGAGCGGGCTGAGGATCAAAGGTCACGCCCGATTTGAAATCCATCACCACCTGCGGCCAGCTCTGACGGAATTTATCCAGCGCGGGGGTCAGCCACTGAATACAGCTATGACACTCGATCGCCACCCGCAGCGTGGTCTGATGCGGCTCATGGCACGCCTGCAGGGCGTGCTGGATCTGCGGCAACACCTGCTCTGCCAGCTGCAGCAGAATATCGCCCTGCGGCGTAAACCGCAGCGGCTGACTTTTACGCACGAACAGGCGGAATCCCAGCCGCTGCTCCAGGTCGCTGAACTGATGAGAGAGCGCCGATTGCGTCTGGTGAAGCTGGGCCGCCGCCGCCGCCAGCGATCCCGTATTGCGCAGAGCCTGAAGCGTCCGCAGGTGCTTGAGTTCGATCATGAGGGTCCTTCACATCGAAAATGAACATATTGCGCTTGAGCCACATACAGTACCCGCAGATTATAGCAGTGTAAACATCTGGACGGCTAAACCTCTCTGGCTGCCTGTAAAAGGCAGCGTGAAAGATTATCTGGAGAACAGCACATGACTATCCTGAACCACACCCTCGGCTTTCCCCGTATTGGCCTGCGCCGGGAACTGAAAAAAGCACTGGAGCAGTACTGGGCGGGTGATATTTCGCAGCAGGACTTACTGGCGGTGGGCCGTGAACTGCGCGCCCGCCACTGGCAACAGCAAAAAGCGGCGGGTGTCGATCTGCTGCCGGTCGGCGATTTCGCCTGGTACGATCATGTGCTGACCACCAGCCTGATGCTGGGTAACGTGCCCGCACGCCATCAGAACCCGGAGGGCAGCGTTGACCTGGACACCCTGTTCCGCCTGGGCCGTGGTCGAGCCCCCAGCGGGGAACCCGCCGCTGCGGCAGAGATGACCAAATGGTTTAACACCAACTATCACTACATGGTGCCGGAATTTACCCGGGGACAGCGGTTTAAACTGGCCTGGACTCAGCTGCTGGACGAGGTCGATGAGGCGCTGGCGCTGGGTCACAACATCAAGCCGGTGCTGCTGGGGCCGGTAACCTATCTGTGGCTGGGCAAAGTGAAAGGTGAGCCGTTCGAGCGCCTGTCGCTGCTGGAAGCGATTCTGCCCGTCTACCAGCAGGTGCTGGCAGAACTGGCCAAGCGGGGCATCGAATGGGTGCAGATTGATGAACCGGCCCTGGCCCTGGAACTGCCGCAGGCGTGGCGCGACGTCTTCAAACCGGCGTATGACGCGCTGCAGGGTCACAGCAGACTGCTGCTGACCACCTACTTTGACAGCATCGGACAGAACATTGAGGTGATTCGCGCACTGCCGGTGCAGGGCCTGCATGTCGATCTGGTTCATGGCCACGATGACCTCCAGCAGCTGAATCAGCAACTGCCCGCCAGCTGGCTGCTGTCACTCGGGGTGATCAACGGGCGTAACGTCTGGCGCGCCGATCTCAGCCGCTGGTTCAGCCGTCTGCAACCGGTGATTGCACAGCGGGAACAGGTCTGGATCGGCTCCTCCTGCTCGCTGCTGCACAGCCCGATCGATCTCAGCGTGGAAACCCGTCTGGATGATGAGGTCAAAAGCTGGTTCGCTTTCGCCCTGCAGAAGTGTGCTGAACTTTCGCTGCTTACTCACGCACTGAACCAGAACGATGCGGCGTCGCTGGAGGCATGGAGTGCCCCGGTGCGCGCTCGTGCGCACTCGCGACGCGTGCACAATGCCGCAGTGTGCCAGCGTCTGCAGGCCATCACGCCACAGCTCAGTCAGCGCCAGCGCGCCTATTCTGAGCGGGCTGCCCTGCAGCGTCAGCGTTTCAGACTGCCGGCCTGGCCCACCACCACCATCGGCTCTTTTCCCCAGACCACCGAGATCCGTGGCCTGCGCCTCGACTTTAAGCAGGGCCGTCTCGACAGCAGCCACTACCGCACCGGCATCGCGGCACATATCAGGCAGGCCATTACCGAACAGGAGCGGCTGGGGCTGGATGTGCTGGTTCACGGTGAAGCGGAACGCAACGACATGGTGGAGTATTTTGGCGAGCATCTGGAGGGATTTGTCTTCACCCAGAACGGCTGGGTGCAGAGCTACGGTTCCCGCTGTGTGAAACCGCCGGTGATCATCGGGGATATCAGCCGGCCGGCGGCGATCACCGTGGAGTGGGCCAGCTATGCGCAGTCGCTGACCGACAAGCCGGTAAAAGGGATGCTGACCGGCCCGGTTACTATCCTCTGCTGGTCATTCCCGCGTGAAGATGTGTCACGGGAAACCCTCGCAAAGCAGATCGCGCTGGCGCTGCGTGATGAAGTGGAGGATCTGGAGAAGGCAGGAATCGGGATTATTCAGATAGATGAACCGGCTCTGCGTGAAGGCCTGCCTTTGCATCAGTCGGAGTGGGCCGCCTACCTGACCTGGGCGGTAGAGGCGTTCCGGCTTACCGCGGCCGTGGTGCAGGATGACACCCAGATTCACACCCATATGTGTTACTGCGAGTTCAACGACATTATGGATGCCATTGCGGCGCTGGATGCCGATGTCATCACTATTGAAACCTCGCGCTCCGATATGGAGCTGCTGGAATCGTTTGAGCATTTCGACTATCCGAATGAAATCGGCCCCGGCGTCTATGACATTCACTCGCCTAACGTTCCCAGCGTTGAGTGGATAGAGGCCCTGCTGCAGAAGGCCGCACAACGGATTCCGGCAGCGCGTCTGTGGGTAAACCCGGACTGCGGCCTGAAAACGCGCGGCTGGACGGAAACACGTCAGGCGCTGGCCAATATGGTAACGGCGGCGAAGAAACTGCGTGGTGAGACGGCGTAGGGAAGCGGGTCCGGGTGGCAAAAAAGGGGCGCAGACGCGCCCCTTTTTCAGTTACTGCGAGGTCACACCATATTGCCTGAACCAGGTCAGCATCCGCTGCCAGCCATCCTGAGCCGATTCCGCATGGTAGCTCGGGCGGTAGTCTGCATTAAACGCATGACCCGCTTCGGGATAGACGATGATCTCGGCGGTGGCATTGGCGGCATGCAGCGCCTGTCGCATCTGCTCGACGCTCTCCAGCGGAATGCTCTCGTCCTGTCCGCCATAGAGCCCTAAAACCGGCGCGTTGAGCGCGACGGCAATATCAATCGGGTGCTTCTGCTGCTTCAGGGTACGGTCGCCGGTCAGCCGTCCATACCAGGCCACGGCGGCGCGCAGCTGCGGATTGTGCGCGGCGTAGAGCCAGCTGATGCGGCCACCCCAGCAGAAACCGGTAATGCCCATGCGGCGGATATCGCCCCCGTTGCGTGCGGCCCAGTTGGCGGCATGGTCCAGGTCAGCCAGCACCTGAGTATCCGGCACTTTACTGACCAGCTCGCTGAACAGCGTCGGGATATCGTGATACTCAGAGGGATCGCCCTCGCGGAAATAGAGCTCCGGTGCAATCGCCAGATAGCCTTCCAGCGCCAGACGGCGGCAGATATCCCGGATGTGTTCGTGCACACCAAAGATCTCCTGCACCACCAGCACGACGGGTAAAGGACCTTCCGCTGACTGCGGTTTTGCAAAATAGGCCGGCATGTTTTCGCCCTGACTGGGCACGGAAGTCTCACCTGCGTGAATGGCCGGACTATCGGTAATAATGGTGGTGTCGGCGGTGGGTTGCACGGCTGGCGCAAAGCCGCCCGTCGCCGGTTTTTGTGGCAAAGTATCACTGGGTTTCATTATTCTCTCCGTGCAAGCATTGGCGCAATCACGTAACTATAGCCTGGCCCGAAAGCGTGCGTGCCAGGTGTCGGGTAACAGAATCAGCAGCGAACAAACGCATCCACCTCTTTAACATTGCCATGACCCCGACACAGCCCCGCCGGGCGTTATCCGGGCGAAGAAGATGTCAATGTGTGATTAATGTCGCATTTTTTCTTCCGGTAAATGTAACTTTCATTTTCTTAAGTGAATGCTGTCACATATTTATCGGGCGTGCTGGCGTAGAGTGGCGCGCTATCATCCCTTAACAGGAGTCTGCAAATGACACAGTCTGACGTTTTCCATCTTGGCCTGACGAAAGCCGATCTGCAGGGCGCCACCCTGGCGATTGTGCCGGGCGACCCGGAGCGCGTGAAGAAAATTGCCGGACTGATGGAGGATGCCACGCATCTCGCCTCACACCGTGAGTTTACCTCCTGGCTGGCAAAACTGGATGGCAAGCCGGTGGTTGTCTGTTCAACCGGCATCGGCGGCCCTTCGACCTCTATTGCGGTAGAAGAGCTGGCTCAGCTTGGCGTGCGCACCTTCCTGCGCGTCGGCACCACGGGTGCCATTCAGCCACATATCAACGTCGGCGATGTGCTGGTCACGACCGCCTCCGTGCGCCTGGATGGCGCCAGCCTGCATTTCGCGCCGATGGAGTTCCCGGCGGTGGCTGACTTCGGCTGTACCACTGCGCTGGTGGCGGCTGCAGAAGCCTGTGGCGCCACAACCCATATCGGCATTACCGCCTCCTCTGACACCTTCTATCCGGGCCAGGAGCGCTACGACACCGTCTCAGGCCGCGTCGTCAGCCGTTTCAAGGGATCGATGAAAGAGTGGCAGGAGATGGGTGTCCTCAACTATGAGATGGAATCCGCTACACTGTTAACCATGTGCGCCAGCCAGGGCCTCCGCGCCGGTATGGTGGCAGGCGTCATTGTGAACCGTACGCAGAAAGAGATCCCTGATGCGGTCACCATGAAACAGACAGAAAGCGACGCAGTGAAGATTGTGGTCGAAGCGGCGCGTCGCTTGCTGTAGGCCGCGTCAGGCCGCGGGCCCCTATCGGGCCTGCTGCTGTATAAGGCGCGTCATTTCAGTGAAACCTGAGAAGGCTTATGCGCAATACACTTCCTGTCCGACGACCGGCATTCAAAGCCGATCCCGCCGCCCTTAATGCCCGGCTGGAACGCGGTGCCGAACGCTTCCGTGCCGCCATGCAGCAGGGTGACTATGCACAGGCCGCCCAGTGCTGCGAAGAGGCGCTGCGCTATCTGCCTCAGCAGATGCAGGTGCTGAGCGACTATGCACTCTGTCTGCTGCGTCTGGGTCAGTACCAGAAGTCCTATAAAATCTATCAGAAGATCGCACACTCCCCGCCCGCGGTGCGCAGCACCGCCTCTGAAACCTGGCTGGATGGCCTGACGGAAGTCTGTGGCTGGCTGAATAAGCCGGATGAGGTGGCGCGCTATGGTCTGTCGTCGCTGATGCAGTCCGATGCGTGTTTCAGTCAGGGGCAGCGTGTGGCGTTTCCCGCTCCCCAGCCCGAACCTGCCGATCTCACACAGCCGCACCAGAATGTCATTGCCTTCAGCCTGTTTGGTGACCAGCCGCGCTACTGCGAAACCCTGATTAAAAACGTTGAAGTCGCACCTGAACTCTATCCCGGCTGGGTCTGCCGCATCTACCTTGACGACAGCGTGCCGCAGCATGTCTGGCAGCGACTGGACCAGCCGCATGTGCAACGGGTCGATATGTCGCATGAGAAAACCCTGTTTCCCACCCTGTGGCGTTTTCTGGTGATGGACGATCCCGGCGTGAAGCGCTTTATCGTCCGCGATGCCGACTCGCTGCTCTCAGAGCGCGAAGTGGCGGCGGTCAGCGCCTGGCTGGCTTCACCTTACTGGTTCCACCATATGCGTGACTACTTTTCCCACACCGAACTGCTGCTGGCAGGGATGTGGGGCGGCTGTCATGGCGTCTTTCACAACGTGGAACAGGCGATGCGTGATTTTATTGCGCACTACCGGGGGAGCGAACGCTTCACCGATCAATATTTCCTCAAAGTGGCATTATGGCCGACAGTACGTGAAAGCGTGCTGAATCACGATGAACTGTTCCACTTTCATCAGGCCCGGCCGTGGCCTGCCCATGCGCCGGTGCGCTGGCAGACGCCGCAGTTCCACGTGGGCAGCAATGCCGGCTTTGCCAGTATGACCGGGAAAGCCAGTGTGGCCGACGGCAGCAGACAGCGCGTGGCGATCACCGCGGGCGAAACCACCTGGCACTATCTGGCGCAGGTTAAGCAGGGTGAGTGGCTGTTGCCGATGCCCTTTTTTCTGATTGAGGAGTGGCAGGCGGGAAGGGTGACCGTGACCGCGCTCTAAGTTGCTGAGCGCGAATAAATTTATCTGGACATTCATACAGTGCGACTCTACCTTTTTCCTCAGCAGTGTAAGTCGCGGGGAAATCATGGATCAGCACATCATCATCAGCATCTGTCTGGCGCTTGCCGGGGTCGGGATCGGCTGGATGCTGGCACAGCTTCGTGCCGGGCACCAGGCCGCCAGTTTCCAGACTGAGCGTCGTCTGCTGCAGGAGGCACAGCAGCGTCAGCAGCAGCAGACTGAACAGCTTCAGCAGCAGATCCGCGAGCGGGAACAGGAGCTGCGTCAGCTGCACGGTGCCCTGAGCGGAGCCACGGAGCGGCTGCAGCAGCTCGACTACTGGCGCAATGAAAGTGAGCAGCTGAATCGCGAGCTGCGCAATCAGCTGGAGGTCAACAGCGCGCAGGAAGCGGAGCTGCGTGAGGTGACCATCCGTCTGGAAGAGACCCGTTTTGCCGCCGAGGAGAAGCAGCGCCTGCTGACCAACAGCGAACAGCGTCTCAGCGCCCAGTTTGAAAACCTCGCCAACCGCATTTTCGAAAACAGTGGCCGTCGCGTCGATGAGCAGAACCGTCAAAGCCTGGATAGCCTGATTGGCCCGTTACGTGAACAGCTGGATGGCTTTCGTCGTCAGGTGCATGAAAGCTTTGGCGCAGAGGCGCGTGAACGTCACACCCTGACCCACGAAATCCGTCAGCTTCAGCAGCTGAATGCGCAGATGGCGCAGGAGGCGCTCAACCTGACCAAAGCCCTGAAGGGCGACAATAAAATCCAGGGTAACTGGGGGGAAGTGGTCCTGAGCCGGGTGCTGGAAGCCTCCGGGCTGCGTGAAGGCTATGAATATGAAACGCAGGTCAGCATTCAGTCTGAACAGCAGGGCAGGATGCAGCCGGATGTGATTGTGCGGCTGCCGCAGGGCAAAGATGTGGTGGTGGACGCCAAGATGACGCTGGTGGCCTATGAGCGCTACTTCAATGCGGATGATGAGATCGAACGTGAACAGGCGATTCAGGAGCATGTCAGCGCCATGCGGGCCCATATCCGCCTGCTGGGGCGAAAAGATTATCAACAATTGCCCGGTTTACGCTCGCTGGATTATGTGTTGATGTTCATTCCGGTTGAACCGGCCTTTTTACTGGCGATCGACCGCCAGCCTGAGCTGATTAGCGAGGCGCTGCAGCAGAATATCATGCTGGTCAGCCCCACCACGCTGCTGGTGGCGTTACGGACCATCAATAATCTGTGGCGCTATGAGCACCAGAGCCGCAATGCACAGCGTATTGCCGATCGGGCCGCACGCCTCTATGACAAGATGCGGCTGTTTGTGGATGACATGAGCGGTATTGGTCACAGTCTGGACAAAGCGCAGAACAGCTATCGCGAGGCGATGAAAAAGCTGGCCGAGGGGCGCGGTAACCTGATTGCGCAGACGGAAGGGTTTCGTGCGCTGGGCGTTGAAATCAAACGGCCGATCAATCCTCATCTGGCCGAACGGGCTATGCCGGAAAACCGGATGGCAGATGACGACAGGGATGATGAGGATGCGGATGACAGTGACAGGCGTGTGAGACGCCTCCACGAATAGTATGGGCGCAGCGTGCCTGACTTCCGTGACTCTGATACACTTCGGAAAGTATTGTTTGTGGAGCAGGTAAAACCGATGGCAGATGAATCACAGCAGGAAACCACCCATTTTGGCTTTCAGACGGTCGCCAAAAGCGAAAAAGCTGACAAAGTCGCGGATGTGTTTCACTCCGTAGCGGCAAAATATGACCTGATGAACGATTTGATGTCCTTTGGCGTCCATCGTATCTGGAAGCGCTTTACCATAGACAGCAGCGGTGTTCGCCGCGGTCAGCGTGTGTTGGATCTGGCGGGAGGCACCGGCGATCTGACGGCAAAATTCTCTCGTCTGGTGGGTGACACCGGTCAGGTGGTACTGGCGGATATCAACAGTTCCATGCTGAAGATGGGCCGCGAAAAGCTGCGCAATCAGGGTGTGGTGGGCAACGTCAGTTACGTGCAGGCCAACGCAGAAGCTCTGCCTTTCCCTGATAACTACTTCGACTGCATCACCATCTCCTTTGGTCTGCGCAACGTCACGGAAAAAGAGAAGGCGCTGGCCTCCATGTTCCGGGTGCTTAAGCCGGGCGGACGCCTGCTGGTGCTGGAGTTCTCTAAGCCAGTGCTGGACCCGCTGAGCAAAGCGTATGACGCCTACTCGTTCCACATTCTGCCGCGTATCGGCCAGCTGGTGGCGCAGGATGCTGAGAGCTACCGCTATCTGGCCGAATCGATCCGTATGCATCCCGATCAGGAGACCCTGAAGGCGATGATGAACGATGTCGGCTTTGAAAATACCACTTACTCCAACATGACTGGCGGCATCGTGGCGCTGCATCGTGGATTTAAGTTCTGAGTGAGATGGTGATGAACCTGACTCCTTTGATTATGGCGGGCATGGAGACGGCGCTGAACCGTATTCTGTACCGCGATCGTGGCCTTAAGCCGGCGCGGCAACGTCTGAATGGCAAAGTCCTGACACTTCGCCTGAATGAGTTCTCGTCTCCCCTGGTGCTGGTGTTCAGTGAACAGCAGCTGGACGTGTTAGCTGACTGGCAGGACCGCAGCGACTGCACGGTGATCACCTCGCTGAAAAGTCTGCCAAAGCTGCGCGATCGCCAGCAGCTGACGCCGCTGATTCGCAGCGGTGAACTGCAGGTAGAGGGCGATCTGCAGGTGGTGCAGCAGTTCTCGGCGCTGATGGATCTGGCTGAGCTGGATCCGGCGGAATATCTGGCTCCCTGGGTGGGCGACATCGCCGCGCAGGGCATCAGTCAGCGGGCACAGCAGGCTTTCCGCTTTTTCAAAGGTGAAGCAGCGCGTCGTCAGGGATATCTTGGACAGGCCATGACCGAAGAGTGGCGTGTTGCGCCTGGCTCACTGGAACTGGCCTGGTTTTCTGAGGAGGTCGACGCGATGGAACGTTCGCTTGAGGCGCTTGATGCGCGTCTGGCGCAGCTGGAGGCAAAATGAGTTTAGGAGAGATCCGCCGCTTATATCTGATCATGAAGGTGTTTCTGACCTATGGCCTTGATGAACTGATCCCGCAGACACGTCTCACTTTCCTGTTCCGCCTGTGGCGTCGCTCAATTTTCTGGATCCCCAATCTGCACCAGCATGAACCGACCGGTGCGCGTATGCGTATGGCGATGGAGCAGCTGGGGCCGGTCTGGATCAAGTTTGGTCAGATGCTGTCAACGCGCCGGGATCTCTTCCCGCCGCTGATCGCCGATCAGCTGGCGATCCTGCAGGACCGTGTGGCGCCCTTTGATGGCGTCAAAGCGAAAGCACAGATTGAAGCCTCAATGGGCGCACCCATCGAGACCTGGTTTGATGATTTTGACATTAAGCCGCTGGCGTCTGCGTCGATTGCGCAGGTTCACACCGCCACACTGAAATCTAACGGCAAAAAAGTGGTGATCAAAGTGATCCGCCCCGACATTTTGCCGGTGATCAAAGCGGATATGAAGCTGATCTATCGCCTGGCGCGCTGGGTTCCGCGTCTGCTGCCGGATGGCCGTCGTCTGCGTCCGGTCGAAGTGGTGCGCGATTATGAGAAAACCCTGCTTGATGAGCTGAACTTGTTACGCGAAGCCGCTAACGCCATTCAGTTACGCCGCAATTTTGAAGAGAGCCGTATGCTCTATGTGCCGGAAGTCTATTCCGACTATTGCAGCGAAACCATGATGGTGATGGAGCGCATTTACGGTATCCCGATTTCCGACGTTGCGACGCTGGAGCGCCATGGCGTGAACATGAAGCTGCTGGCCGAACGCGGTGTCCAGGTCTTCTTTACCCAGGTCTTCCGCGACAGCTTCTTCCACGCAGATATGCATCCGGGCAATATTTTTGTCAGCTATGAACACCCGGAAGATCCGCAATATATCGGTATCGACTGCGGCATCGTGGGGTCGCTGAACAAAGAAGATAAGCGTTATCTGGCAGAAAACTTTATCGCGTTCTTCAACCGTGACTATCGCAAGGTTGCCGAGCTGCACGTTGATTCCGGCTGGGTTCCGCCCGATACCAACGTCGAAGATTTCGAGTTTGCGATTCGCACGGTGTGTGAGCCGATTTTTGAAAAGCCGCTGGCTGAGATCTCGTTCGGGCATGTGCTGCTGAACCTGTTCAACACCGCGCGTCGCTTTAATATGGAAGTGCAGCCGCAGCTGGTGCTGCTGCAAAAAACGCTGCTTTATGTGGAAGGCATTGGCCGTCAGCTCTACCCACAGCTCGACCTGTGGAAAACGGCCAAACCCTTCCTGGAAGAGTGGATCAAGGATCAGGTGGGTATCCCCGCCATTATCCGTGCGGTCAAAGAGAAAGCGCCGTTCTGGGCTGAAAAACTCCCGGAGCTGCCAGAACTCTTTTACGACAGCATGCGCCAGCACAAGCTTTTACGGCACAGCGTCGATAAATTAGTGGGCGATCTCAATGCGCAGCGCGTCCGTCATCATCAGGCGCGTTATCTGTTTGGCGTCGGTGCCACACTGCTGCTAAGCGGAACGGCAGTTCTGCTCACCCGACCGGACTGGGATCTCTTTCCGGCGGTTCTGATGGCGGCAGGAATCGTTTCATGGCTAATCGGCTGGCGTAAGACAAACTGATTGTCACGTCTGTTTAAAAAAAGGTAATGTCGCTGGCTAAAGCCCGGCTAAAAAGGGCACTCTGTCCTGCATTACCTTATCGTTTTCACAGAATATTAGAGGCTATCTCATGGGCGGTATCAGTATCTGGCAACTGTTAATCATTGCCGTGATTGTTGTACTTCTGTTCGGTACCAATAAATTACGTAATCTGGGTTCGGATTTAGGTTCTTCGATTCGTGGCTTCAAAAAGGCCATGAGTGATGAGGACGACAAAAAGGATCAACCGAAAGAGCAGGACGCTGACTTCGCTGCCAAAACACTGGCGGACAAACAGCAAACTTCGGCTAACAAAGAAGAAGCCAAGAACGACAAGCAGGTGTAAACCGTGTTCGATATTGGTTTTAGTGAACTGGTATTGGTGTTCGTTATCGGGCTGATTGTACTCGGCCCGCAACGATTACCGGTTGCGGTGAAAACCGTGGTCGGCTGGATCAGGGCGATTCGTTCGCTGGCAGCCAATGTACAACATGAACTGGCGCAGGAACTCAAACTGCAGGAGTTGCAGGAGAGCCTGAAAAAGGTGGAAGAGGCGGGCCGTGGCACGCTCTCCCCTGAGCTGAAGGAGTCGATGGAAGAGCTGCGTAAAACGGCAGATTCAATGAAGCGCTCGGTCAGTCAGAGCATCGACATTGAAAAAGAGGAAGACGAAGCGAACACCATCCACTCTGCACAGCATCGGTATGCCCCTGAGCCTGCTGCGACGGAAACCGCCGCGACGCCAGCCTCAGCAGAGCATCAGGCCAGCGCACCGGCACAGGCACCGTCTGCGGTAGTGGGTGCCGATGCCGCGGTGCAACCCGCACCGGCCGCGGCCGCACAGCGACCCTCTGCTGCGCCATCCGCTCCGGCTGCGCCATCCTCTGCTGCACCTGCTGCTGTGGCCAGCGCACCGGCACAGGCACCCGCTGGCGAATCCGCCAGGTCATCAGAGTCTGCGCGTCCTTCCGCGACCTCCTCTCCTGCAGGTGATGAACGATAATGGCCGTTGAAGATACCCAACCGCTCATCAGCCATCTGATTGAGCTGCGTAAGCGATTACTGAACTGCATCATCGCCGTACTGGTCATTTTCCTGGTACTGGTCTATTTCGCCAACGACATCTACCAGCTGGTCGCATCACCGCTGATCAGTCAGATGCCGGTGGGCTCCAGCATGATTGCAACCGATGTCGCCTCGCCGTTCTTTACCCCGATAAAGCTGACCATCATCGTGTCAGTGTTTCTCGCGGTGCCGGTGATCCTCTATCAGGTCTGGGCATTTGTCGCCCCGGCGCTCTACCGGCATGAGCGCAGGCTGGTGATGCCGCTGCTCTTTTCCAGCACCTTCCTGTTCTACTTCGGTGTGGCCTTTGCTTATTTCGTCGTTTTCCCGCTGGCATTTGGCTTTTTCACCAAGACCGCGCCCATCGGCGTGACGGTCGCAACGGATATCGCCAAATACCTCGATTTCGTCATGACTCTCTTCATGGCCTTTGGGGTGGCGTTTGAGGTGCCGGTGGCGATCGTGTTGCTCTGCTGGACCGGTATCACCAGCCCGGAAGATCTGAAAAAGAAACGTCCCTATATTCTGGTGGGCGCTTTCGTAGTCGGGATGCTGCTCACACCTCCGGACGTTTTTTCCCAAACTTTGCTCGCTATTCCGATGTACTGCCTGTTTGAAGTCGGCGTATTCTTTTCCCGTTACTATGTGGGTAAAGGCCGCTGGTCACAGGATGAGGATAAACATACCGACGCCTGACGCTGACCGTATGACCCGCACAGGCGGGAAGCGAGCCATCCAGACCGCCCCTCCGGGCGGTTTTTTTTTACAAACTGTGGGAAAAATTATGTTTGATATCGGTGTAAACCTGACCAGCACGCAATTCGCCTCCGACCGGCAAAAGGTGGTTAAACGCGCGCGTGATGCGGGCGTCACCGGCATGCTTATTACCGGCACCAACGCGCTGGAGAGCCAGCAGGCTCAGCGACTGGCTGAAGGCCAGCCCGGCTTTTGCTGGTCTACCGCGGGCGTTCACCCTCATCATGCCAGCGAATGGTCGCTGGAGATCGCCAGCACCCTGCGCCGGCTGGCGGAAAAACCGGAAGTGGTCGCCATTGGTGAATGCGGACTCGATTTTAATCGCAACCTCTCGGCCCATGAGCAGCAGGAGTATGCATTTGACGCACAGCTGGCGCTGGCCGCAGAACTCAATATGCCGGTGTTCCTGCACTGCCGTGAAGCCCATGCGCGTTTCGCTGCGGTGCTTGCCCCCTGGCTGCCAAAACTGCCGGGTGCGGTGATCCACTGCTTTACCGGCACGCGCGACGAACTGGAAGCCTGTCTGGAAATGGGGTTATCTGTGGGCATTACGGGCTGGGTCTGCGATGAGCGTCGGGGTCTGGAACTGCGTGAGCTGCTGCCGCTGATCCCGGCCGAACGCCTGCTGCTGGAAACGGATGCGCCCTACCTGTTGCCGCGCGACATGCGTCCGCGTCCGCCTTCGCGCCGCAACGAACCCTGCTTTTTACCGCATATTGTCAATCAGGTGGCGACATGGCGAGGTGAGAGTGCGGAGGCACTGGCGGCCCGCATTGATCATAATGCGCGGACGCTGTTCAGACTGGCTTAAAGCTTGCGGAACTGCTTGTTATCGACGCTGCGCATCACCTGCTTGTTGAGGAGATTCAGCAACAGGATCGAGCGTGTTTCACCATCCGGCTCGGCAAAAATGGCGCGCAGCCCTTCAAACGTTCCTTCGGTGATAACAACCTCATCGCCGCTCTGTGGCGTTTCAGGATCGAGCAGGATTTGCGGGACGTCGGTTTCCAGCGCTTCGATGACCGCCGACGGCACGGTTGCCGGGGTGGAGCCGAAGCGGACAAAGTGACTGACACCGCGGGTGCTGCTGATGGTGGTGGTGTGAATCTCTTCAGGATCGAATTCGATAAACAGGTAGTTAGGGAACAGCGGCTCACTCACCGTGGTGCGTTTACCGCGCACGATCTTTTCCAGAGCGATCATCGGGCTGAGGCAATGCACCTCCTGCCGCTCGAGATGCTCCTTCGCGCGCAATAGCTGTCCACGTTTGCAATAGAGTAAGTACCAGGCTTCCATAACGGCTCCCATTGAATGGACGCTAAGAATAGCAAACCTGTTGCCAGAGTTATAGCGCAGGGGCAGGGTAAAGCGGCCCGCAGAGAAAATAAATTGAGACTTTTCTTAGCAGGCCGGAGGCGGGCAGAAACGGTAACGGGAAATTGACGTGCACCAGGGCTCTGTATCAGACTCGATAACCTTCACCCCTGCAAAAGGAACGTCTGATGGAACTCTTTCTGTTGAGCAATGGCAGGCTGGCGGACGATGCGCCGCTGCTGGGTTATGCGCAGCCGCAGCTGCACGCGATGATCGCCCGACGCGCTATCCGCTCGGCGGTCCTGATCCCCTACGCGATAATCCGGGGCGATCAGCAGCAGCGCGCCGCCGAACTCACGGCCTCTCTGGGCATCCCGGTCAGGCTGGTTCAATCCTTTGCCTCACCGGCTGAGGCGATTGCACAGGCAGAACTGATTCTGGTCAGCGGCGGCAACACCTGGTTTCTGAACCAGATGCTGCATGAGCAGGATCTCATCGTCCCGATCCAGCGTGCGGTACGTGAGCGACAGGTGCCTTATCTCGGCTGGAGCGCGGGCTGCAATGTGGCGACGCCCTCCATCCGCACCACCAACGATATGCCGGTGCGCAGCAGTGTGGTGCTGCCCGCGCTGGGACTCTTCCCGGTGCAGATCAATCCCCACTATCTTGATGCCAGCGTCAGCGGCCATATGGGCGAAACCCGCGATGAGCGTCTGGCGGAGTTCTGCGCGGTCAATCCGACGGAGTCGGTGATTGCCCTGCGTGAAGGCAGTTTTCTGCACCTGCATGACAACCAGCTGCGCTATCACAGCGTGCGAAACGAGGACTTTAAGCTGTTTCGCCACGGCGACCCGATTCAGGGAATGCACGATACCCGCGCACTGCAGCCGCTGGTTCCCTTTCAGTGCGTATGAGGCTGCGGTATAAACCTCAGCAACTCCGCGTAATCAGACCTATAATGGCCGATTCACTCTGGCCGGAATGTTAAAGCCGCATGAAATACCACGATTTGAGAGACTTCCTCGCGCTGCTTGAACAGCGCGGTGAGCTAAAGCGCATTACCCAGTCCATCGATCCCGAACTGGAAATGACGGAGATTGCCGATCGCACGCTGCGTGCCGGTGGCCCCGCCCTGCTGTTTGAAAACCCGAAAGGGTACGATATGCCGGTGCTGTGCAACCTGTTCGGCACGCCTAAGCGCGTGGCCATGGGCATGGGGCAGGAGGAGGTGAGCGCCCTGCGTGAAGTGGGTAAGCTGCTGGCCTTCCTGAAAGAGCCTGAGCCGCCAAAAGGCTTCCGCGACCTGTTCGATAAAATGCCGCAGTTTAAGCAGGTGCTGAACATGCCGACCAAACGGCTGCGTAATGCGCCCTGTCAGGAAGAGGTGTTCAGCGGTGATGAGGTCGACCTGACGCGTATTCCGGTCATGAAGTGCTGGCCAGGCGATGCCGCACCGCTGATTACCTGGGGACTGACCGTCACGCGCGGCCCCCACAAAGAGCGCCAGAATCTCGGTATTTACCGTCAGCAGGTGATCGGTAAAAATCGTCTGATCATGCGCTGGCTGTCGCACCGTGGCGGCGCGCTTGATTTTCAGGAGTGGACGAAAGCGCATCCGGGTGAACGTTTTCCGGTTTCGGTCGCGCTGGGCGCCGATCCTGCCACCATCCTCGGCGCGGTGACGCCGGTGCCTGACACGCTGTCAGAATATGCGTTTGCCGGTCTGCTGCGCGGCAACAAAACGGAAGTGGTGAAGTGCCTGTCGAACGATCTTGAAGTGCCGGCCAGTGCGGAAATCGTGCTGGAAGGCTATATCGAAGCGGGCGATATGGCGCCAGAAGGCCCCTACGGCGACCACACTGGCTACTACAATGAAGTGGATAGCTTCCCGGTATTTACCGTGACGCATATCACGCAGCGTCGTCAGCCGATCTATCACTCCACCTATACCGGGCGTCCGCCAGATGAACCCGCCGTACTGGGCGTGGCGCTGAATGAAGTTCTGGTACCAATTCTGATTAAGCAGTTCCCGGAGATCGTGGACTTCTACCTGCCGCCTGAAGGTTGCTCCTACCGGCTGGCGGTTGTGACGATTAAAAAGCAGTACGCAGGGCATGCCAAACGTGTCATGTTTGGCGTCTGGTCATTTTTGCGGCAGTTCATGTACACCAAATTTGTTATTGTGTGTGACGATGATGTTAATGCGCGCGACTGGAATGACGTGATCTGGGCGATCACCACGCGAATGGATCCGGCCCGTGATACGGTATTAGTCGAAAATACCCCTATCGACTATCTCGATTTCGCCTCGCCGGTTTCCGGGCTGGGGTCGAAGATGGGGCTTGATGCAACCAATAAGTGGCCGGGTGAAACGCAGCGTGAATGGGGTACGCCCATTGTTAAAGATCCTGCGGTCACGGCGCGCATTGATGCTATCTGGGATGAGCTAGGTATTCTTGATCAGCCGCCACAGCGTTGATGGCGAGCACAACCATAAAGACGACCCGACAGAGGGAACGCATGACAACGTTAAGCTGTAAAGTAACTTCGGTTGAGGCGATTACCGACACGGTCTATCGCGTTCGCCTGATCCCTGAAGCGGAATTCAGTTTTCGCGCGGGGCAGTATCTGATGGTCGTGATGGATGAGCGTGATAAGCGTCCGTTCTCACTGGCCTCAACGCCGATGGAAAAAGATATTATTGAGCTGCATATCGGCGCGTCCGATCTCAACCTCTATGCGATGGCGGTGATGGATCGGATCCGCAACGATCGCCAGATCACCGTCGATATGCCGCACGGTGACGCCTGGCTGCGCGAAGAGAGCAGTAAGCCGCTGATCCTGATTGCAGGTGGCACCGGCTTCTCCTACGCCCGTTCGATTCTGCTCACCGCGCTGGCGGAACAGCCGGAGCGCGATATCGCCATTTACTGGGGCGGACGTGAGCTTAAGCATCTGTACGATCTGGACGAGCTGAATGCGCTGGCGGTGAAGCACCCGAACCTGAAAGTGATCCCGGTTGTTGAACAGCCTGAAGCGGGCTGGCAGGGACGTTCCGGTACGGTACTGACCGCGGTGATGCAGGATTTCAGCACGCTGAGCGAACATGAAATCTACATCGCCGGACGCTTTGAGATGGCGAAGATTGCCCGCGACCGTTTTTGTGCCGAGCGTGGCGCAGTCGAGTCACAGATGTATGGCGATGCGTTTGCCTTTATCTGATCGCCGGCAGCAGACAGAAAAAACCCNCGGGTAAATCTGACAAAAAAACGCAACGTATTACAGACGCTCGAATACGGTTGCGATCCCCTGGCCCAGCCCGATACACATGGTGGCAAGACCCAGGCTGGCATCGCGTCGTTCCATAATGTTCAGCAGCGTGGTACTGATACGCGCGCCGGAACAGCCCAGCGGATGGCCTAACGCAATCGCGCCGCCATTCAGATTGACCTTTTCATCCATCTGCTCCAGCAAGCCTAAATCTTTGATGCACGGCAGTGTCTGCGCAGCAAAGGCTTCGTTCAGCTCAAAGACGTCGATATCGCTGACGCTCAGTCCCGCCCGTTTTAACGCCAGCTTACTGGCCGGAACCGGCCCATAGCCCATGATTGAAGGATCGCAGCCCACCACGGCCATGCTGCGGATGCGGGCGCGCGGCGTCAGTCCCAGCTCGCGGGCGCGTGATTCGCTCATCACCAGCATGGCGGCTGCGCCATCTGACAACGCTGACGAAGAGCCCGCCGTCACGGTGCCATTCACCGGATCGAAAGCCGGTTTCAGCGCCGCCAGGCCTTCGGCGCTGGTCTCTTCACGGATCACTTCATCGAAATCATAACGTTTGAGGATGCCGTCGCTGTCATGACCATAGGTGGCGACAATCTCTGTCGCAAAATCACCGCGCCGGGTGGCCTGCCAGGCCCGCTGGTGCGAACGCAGGGCAAACGCATCCTGCTGCTCACGGCTGATATGATGCATTCGCGCCAGCATTTCTGCCGTCAGGCCCATCATCCCTGCGGCTTTGGCAACCGTCCGGCTAAGCCCGGGATGAAAGTCGACGCCGTGGTTCATCGGCACATGCCCCATATGCTCCACGCCACCGATCAGACAGCTCCGGGCATCACCGACCATAATGGCGCGGGCGGCATCGTGCAGCGCCTGCATGGAAGAGCCACACAGCCGGTTGACGGTGCTGGCTGGCACCGTGTGGGGAATTTCGGCCAGCAGGGCAGCGTTACGTGCGATATTAAATCCCTGCTCCAGCGTCTGCTGCACGCAGCCCCAGAGAATGTCATCCAGCTCTGCCGGGTTCACCGTCGGGTTGCGGCTCAGCAGTTCACGCATCAGATGCGCAGAGAGATCTTCGGCGCGCACATGACGGAAGGCGCCGCCTTTTGACCGGCCCATTGGCGTGCGCACGGCATCAATAATCACCACATTTTCCATCTTCTTGCCCTCAGGCGCTTTTCAGCGCGGCTTCATCAATCGGTTTGGCGGCGGGATACCAGCTTTCATGCTGATGGGCTTTCTGCAGCAGCAGTGCAGGCAGGGCATACAGGCCACCGAGGCCGCTATAACGCCGGGCCTGATCCACCACGTTGCTGTTGCCCAGAGTATCGAGATAGCGGAAAGCCCCGCCACGGAAAGGCGGGAAGCCGAGGCCATACACCAGCGCCATATCGGCTTCAGCCGGTGAGGCGATAATCTTCTCTTCCAGGCAGCGCACCACTTCGTTCAGCATCGGCAGCATCATGCGGTTCAGAATCTCTTCATCGCTGAAGATTCGCGCGGGCTGACAGGCCTGTTGCAGCAGCGTATCGACATCGGCATCGGCCACTTTTTTTGGCTTGCCCTTTTTATCTTCTTCCCAGCGCCAGAAGCCTTTGCCATTTTTCTGGCCAAAGCGACCAGCCTCAAACAGCAGATCGATTGCGTCGCGATAGTCATGCTTCATGCGGTCCGGGAACCCGTCAGCCATCACGCTTTGCGCATGGTGCGCCGTATCGATGCCCACGACATCCAGCAGCCATGACGGCCCCATCGGCCAGCCAAACTGTTTTTCCATGACCTTATCTATCTGTCGGAAATCTGCGCCATCGCGCAGGAGCAGGCTGAAAGCGGCGAAGTAGGGGAACAGCACCCGGTTAACAAAGAAGCCGGGGCAGTCGTTGACCACGATAGGGGTTTTGCCCATTTTGCTGGCCCAGGCCACCACTTTGCCAAGGGTCGCTTCACTGGTTTTCTCGCCCCGGATCACTTCGACCAGCGGCATACGCGGCACCGGGTTAAAGAAGTGCATGCCACAGAAGTTTTCCGGGCGCTGCAACGCCTGCGCCAGCTGGCTGATAGGAATGGTCGAGGTATTCGAGGCCAGAACGGCATCGTCACGCAGATGCCGCTCTGTTTCAGCCAGCACTTTAGCCTTGATCTGCGGATTCTCGACCACCGCTTCCACCACCACGTCGGCCAGTTCAAAACCGGCGTAATCCAGCGTGGGCTGGATGGTGGCGATGACGCTGGCCAGCCTGTTGCCGTCAATTTTTCCGCGCGCCAGCTGGGTGTTAAGCAGCTTGCTGGCTTCATTCATCCCCAGCGTCAGCGCCTGTGGATTGATATCTTTCATTCTGACCGGCACGCCTTTCCAGGCAGACTGGTAGCTGATGCCACCGCCCATGATCCCTGCGCCCAGCACTGCCGCCTGAGCAGGTGCGCCGCTTTCGCTGGCGCGTTTTTTTGCCAGCCCTTTAACGTACTGATCGTTGAGGAAGATGCCGACCAGAGCGCGCGCTTCGTCAGACTGCGCCAGCGGCACAAATGCAGCCGTTTCAAGCTTCAGCGCATCATCACGACCGAGACTGGCCGCGGCCTCAATGGTTTTTACCGCCATCAGCGGAGCGGGGTAATGTTTTCCTGCGGTCTGCATCACCATGCCCTTCGCAATGGTAAAACTCATCGCCGCCTCAATCGGGCTGAGCTTCAGCGGGGCCAGTTTAGGCGCACGGCGCGCCTGCCAGCTGCCCTCTTCGGCGGCCGCTCTGAGCATGGTGATGCCCGCTTCGCGCAGTTTGTCACGGGCAACCACCGCATCGACCAAGCCCAGTTTCAGCGCGGCATTGCCATCCACATCTTTACCGGCGGCAATAATTTCCAGCGCGCTGTCGGCTCCCAGCAGGCGGGGCAACCTTACGCTGCCGCCAAAGCCTGGCATGATGCCGAGTCTGGTTTCCGGCAGGCCGATGCGGGCATCCGCAGTGGCGATGCGCATGTCGGTCGCCAGGACGCACTCACATCCGCCACCCAGCGCATAACCATCAATGGCTGCCAGGGTGGGCACGGGCAAATCTTCCAGACGGTTGAAGATGCTGTTGGCGTAACTCAGCCACTGGCTCAGCTTTTCGGTGGGAGCATCAAACAGGGAAAGGAACTCGGTAATATCCGCGCCCACGATAAAGGCGGGTTTAGCGGAGCTCAGCAGCAGGCCGCGCAGTGCTGGCTGCTGTTCCAGGACCGCAATGGCCTCGCCCAGACTGGCGACCGTTTGCGTATCCAGCTTGTTGACTGAGCCTGTGGCATCAAAAACCAGCTCGGCGATGCCATCGTCCAGCCAGTGAAGGGTAAGGTTAGCGCCTTGGTAGAGCATGTGCGTCTCCTGAAACCGCGAAAGGTGATCTGGTCATACCAGATGATCGTGAGTGTGGGAGTGATGTTAATTTTTTGCAAACCGCTCTTTGCTTATTTGCTAACAAGATCACAGCCACGCCGGCTTCGGCATCTGAGCAAGGGGTATGCTAAACTGCGGCCATTTCGCGACACGGGAGAGACGGCTATGGATTCACTGAAGACCTTGTATCACGCGCACATCGCCACGTTGCAGCAACGGGCGCAGCAGGTGCTGGCACGCAATAAACTGGATGCGATGCTGATCCATTCCGGTGAGTTGCTGACGGTGTTTCTGGATGACCACACCTATCCGTTTAAGGTGAATCCGCAGTTCAAAGCCTGGGTGCCGGTCACGCAGGTGCCTAACTGCTGGCTCTGGATCGATGGCGTGAACAAGCCGAAACTGTGGTTCTACTCTCCGGTGGATTACTGGCATAACGTTGAACCGCTGCCGGACAGTTTCTGGACCGGAGATGTCGAGGTTATCGGCCTGAAAAACGCCGATGAGATTGCGCAGCTGCTCCCTGCACAGCGTGATAATGTCACCTATATCGGGCCGGTTAATGCACGCGCGGCGCAGCTCGGAATCTCCTCAGACAACATCAACCCTAAAGCGGTCATCGACTTTCTGCACTACCATCGCAGCATCAAAACCGACTATGAACTGGCCTGTCTGCGTCAGGCGCAGAAGCTGGCGGTTGCGGGTCATCGCGCGGCCAAAGAGGCGTTCTCTGCGGGCCTGAGCGAATTTGACATCAATCAGGCTTACCTGACCGCGACCGGCCATCGTGATACCGATGTGCCGTACGGCAATATTATTGCGCTGAATGAACACGCGGCGGTGCTGCACTACACCCGCCTGGATCATCAGCCACCGGCGAAACGACACAGCTTCCTGATTGATGCGGGGGCCGAATATCTGGGCTACGCCGCCGATCTGACCCGCAGCTATGCGGCGCAGAGCAGCTCGCTCTATGCCAGAATGGTGGAGGCGATGAACGCCGAGGAGCTGGCGTTAATCGCCACGCTGAAGCCGGGGGTGCGCTACACCGATTATCATCTTCAGATGCACCAGCGTATTGCGAAGATGTTGCTGAAGTTTGAGCTGGTGCAGGGAATCAGCGAAGAGGCGCTGGTGGCTGAAGATCTGACCGGGCCATTTATGCCACACGGTCTGGGACATCCGCTGGGCTTGCAGGTGCATGACGTTGCCGGGTTTATGCAGGATGAGCAGGGCACCCATCTCGCCGCGCCTGCGCAGTATCCTTACCTTCGCTGCACCCGCGTGCTGCAACCCGGCATGGTCTTAACCATCGAGCCGGGCTTCTATATTATCGACTCGTTACTGGCGCCGCTGCGTCAGGGCCGTTTCAGTCAGCACTTTAACTGGCAGGCGATTGATGCGCTTCGGCCTTATGGCGGCATTCGCATCGAAGATAACGTGGTGATCCATCCAAACCGCGTTGAAAACATGACCCGCGATCTGCATCTGGCCTGATGGACGCTTTTGATATTCCCGCGCTGGCCGTGAGCATCAGTGAGGAAACCATCAAAAAGAGTCGCTTTATTACGCTGCTGGCGCACACCGAGGGGACAGAGGCCGCGCGCGCCTTTGTCCAGCAGGTGAAAAGCGAGCATCCTGCTGCCCGGCATCACTGCTGGGCCTGGGTGGCGGGCGCGCCGGATGACTCTCAGCAGCTCGGTTTTTCGGATGATGGTGAGCCGTCGGGCACCGCCGGGAAACCGATGCTGGCGCAGCTGATGGGTGCCGGTATTGGCGAGGTGACCGCTGTGGTGGTGCGTTATTACGGCGGCATCATGCTGGGCACCGGTGGCCTGGTGAAGGCGTATGGCGGTGGCGTCCAGCAGGGACTGAAGCAGTTACCGCGACAGCGCAAAGTGCCGATGATGGTTTTCACGCTGCAATGCGACTATGCACAGCTTAGCGATATCGAACGGCTGGTGCAGCGTTTTGAAGGTAAGGTGACCGACAGCCACTATCAGGATCGTATTGCGCTGACGCTGGCATTGCCTTACGGACAGATCGAGGGCTTCAAAAAAAATCTGTCAGACTTTAGCCGGGGCGCGTTGTCGCTGATCCCGCTCACACCATGATGTTCATCTCTCTTATTTAAAGGAACGGCTGAATGCACTTTCGCGCCATTACCCGCATCGTCGGTCTGCTGGTAATTCTTTTTTCAGTGACAATGATTCTGCCCGGCCTCGTCGCATTAATTTATCGCGATGGCGCGGGACGGGCGTTCAGCCAGACATTTATGATGGCGCTGGTGATCGGCTCGCTGCTGTGGTGGCCGAACCGTAAAAAGAAAACCGAACTCAAACCCCGCGAAGGGTTTCTGATCGTCGTCCTGTTCTGGACGGTGCTGGGCAGCGTAGGGGCCATGCCCTTTATCTTTGCGGAGCAGCCGCATCTTTCCGTCACGGATGCGTTCTTTGAATCTTTCTCGGGCCTGACAACCACCGGAGCCACCACGCTGGTGGGGCTGGACTCGCTGCCTAAGGCCATCCTCTTCTACCGGCAGATGCTGCAGTGGCTGGGCGGGATGGGGATCATCGTGTTAGCGGTAGCCATCCTGCCGATTCTGGGCGTCGGGGGCATGCAGCTTTATCGCGCTGAAATGCCGGGACCCCTGAAAGACAATAAAATGCGCCCGCGCATCGCCGAGACGGCCAAGACACTCTGGCTGATCTATGTTCTGCTGACCGTAGCCTGCGCGCTGGCACTCTGGCTGGCGGGCATGCCGGCGTTCGATGCTATCGGCCACAGCTTTTCGACCATCGCCATTGGCGGCTTCTCAACTCATGATGCCAGCATCGGCTACTTTAACAGCAGCACCATCAATACTATCGTGGCGGTGTTCCTGCTGATCTCCGGCTGTAACTACGGCCTGCACTTTTCCATGCTAAGCGGACGTAACCTGCGCGTGTACTGGCGGGACCCGGAGTTCCGCATGTTTATCGGCGTTCAGCTGACGCTGGTTCTGATCTGTACGGTGGTGCTCTGGTTCCACAATGTCTATGCCAGCGGCTGGCAGACCCTGAACCAGGCCTTTTTCCAGGTGGTGTCCATGGCGACGACGGCGGGTTTCACGACCGACAGTATCGCTCGCTGGCCGCTGTTCCTGCCGGTTCTGCTGTTGTGCTCAGCTTTCATTGGTGGCTGTGCCGGTTCAACCGGGGGGGGCCTGAAGGTGATCCGCATTCTGCTGTTGTGCAAACAGGGTAACCGCGAGCTTAAGCGTCTGGTTCACCCGAATGCGGTGTACACCATTAAGCTGGGCAATCGTGCGCTGCCGGAGCGTATTCTGGAAGCCGTCTGGGGATTCTTCTCGGCCTATGCGCTGGTGTTCCTGGTGAGCATGCTGGCGATCATCGCCACGGGCGTCGATGACTTCTCCGCTTTTGCTGCCGTTGCCGCGACGCTGAATAACCTCGGGCCGGGCTTAGGCGTCGTGGCAGACAACTTCACGTCTATGAATGATGTGGCGAAATGGATACTTATCTCTACCATGTTGTTCGGGCGTCTCGAGGTTTTCACCTTGCTGGTGCTGTTCACGCCTACTTTCTGGCGTGAATAATTAATAAGGATGCTGACATGAAAGCGCTGATTCTCTATTCCACCCGCGACGGGCAAACGCAGAAGATTGCTTCCGCTCTTGCGGAGACCATCCGGCAGCAGCAGCCGTGTGATGTGCTGAACATTCAGGATGCCGCTGTGCCTGACTGGACACAGTATGATCGCGTACTGATTGGCGCCTCGATCCGCTATGGCCATTTTCAGCCGGTCGTCGAGACCTTCGTTAAGCAACATCTCCCTGCGCTGCAGCAGCGTACCAGCGGTTTCTTTTCGGTAAACCTCACGGCACGCAAACCTGAGAAGCGTTCTCCTGAAACGAATGCCTATACCCGGAAGTTCTTATTGCAGTCTCCATGGCAGCCTGACTGCTGTGCCGTATTCGCAGGGGCGCTCTATTATCCCCGCTATCGCTGGTTTGACCGCGTGATGATTCAGCTGATTATGCGTATGACCGGCGGTGAAACCGATGCAACGAAAGAAGTGGAATACACGGACTGGCAACAGGTGAGCCGTTTTGCCCATGAATTTGCACAGTTACCAGGCAAATCGTAGCGAAATAGCGCGATTTGGTGAAAATTACTTCGAACAGTAATCTTTTCGCAATAAACGCTTGTCAGGCCGCGCGAACTCCCTATAATGCGCCTCCATCGACACGGCACACCGGCAACGGGAAACGGGTTGAAGGTTCAGGAGACTGAGCCGCCGGAGAAAAACTTCTGAAAAAAGAGGTTGACTCTGAAGGAGGAAAGCGTAATATACGCCACCTCGCGACAGGACGCTAACGCACTGTTCGCACTGCTCTTTAACAATTTATCAGACAATCTGTGTGGGCACTCGCAGGATTGATATCAGCGTCCCCGGACGCACAAAAATATCAAAGCCTCACGAGTGAACACATAATGAAATTCATTATGACGTT
>NZ_VHIZ01000040.1 GCF_006494375.1 Pantoea anthophila | reverse complement strand
TCACACAGATTGTCTGATAAAAAGTCACGAGCAGAAAAAACCTCTACAGGCTTGTAGCTCAGGTGGTTAGAGCGCACCCCTGATAAGGGTGAGGTCGGTGGTTCAAGTCCACTCAGGCCTACCAGATTTGTCCTCATGCTGCGTTGTGCCGACGGCTCGCATAGTTCACTATGCTTCGCGTCAGCACGCCTTGCCTGAGAAAAAATCGCATTCTTTACATGAAGAATGCAACTCCTGGTAGTAGTGGTCTCTGCAGTAACTGTATGGGGCTATAGCTCAGCTGGGAGAGCGCCTGCCTTGCACGCAGGAGGTCAGCGGTTCGATCCCGCTTAGCTCCACCATACATGCTGTTTTTTCTGAAATACCTCAGAGCGTACCGGCGACGGTGTGCTGTGACGTATTATGCTCTTTAACAATCCGGAACAAGCTGAAAATTGAAACGACATGACGCGTTCATTCTCCGTAATAAGAATGAAATGGCGACATGTTCGAGTCTCTCAAATCCCTGCAGTCTGCAGCGTGAAAACGCCTGTGGGTTGTGAGGTTAAGTGACTAAGCGTACACGGTGGATGCCCTGGCAGTCAGAGGCGATGAAGGACGTGCTAATCTGCGTAAAGCGACGGTAAGGTGATATGAACCGCTACAGCCGTCGATGTCCGAATGGGGAAACCCGGTGCACTCAGTGCATCATTGCAGCATGAATACATAGTGCTGCAAGGCGAACCGGGGGAACTGAAACATCTAAGTACCCCGAGGAAAAGAAATCAACCGAGATTCCCCCAGTAGCGGCGAGCGAACGGGGAGCAGCCCAGAGCCTGAATCAGCATGTGTGTTAGTGGAAGCGTCTGGAAAGTCGCAGGGTACAGGGTGATACTCCCGTACACAAAAGCACA
>NZ_VHIZ01000039.1 GCF_006494375.1 Pantoea anthophila | reverse complement strand
GACTAAGCGTACACGGTGGATGCCCTGGCAGTCAGAGGCGATGAAGGACGTGCTAATCTGCGTAAAGCGACGGTAAGGTGATATGAACCGCTACAGCCGTCGATGTCCGAATGGGGAAACCCGGTGCACTCAGTGCATCATTGCAGCATGAATACATAGTGCTGCAAGGCGAACCGGGGGAACTGAAACATCTAAGTACCCCGAGGAAAAGAAATCAACCGAGATTCCCCCAGTAGCGGCGAGCGAACGGGGAGCAGCCCAGAGCCTGAATCAGCATGTGTGTTAGTGGAAGCGTCTGGAAAGTCGCAGGGTACAGGGTGATACTCCCGTACACAAAAGCACACACGCTGTGAGCTCGATGAGTAAGGCGGGACACGTGGTATCCTGTCTGAATATGGGGGGACCATCCTCCAAGGCTAAATACTCCTGACTGACCGATAGTGAACCAGTACCGTGAGGGAAAGGCGAA
>NZ_VHIZ01000006.1 GCF_006494375.1 Pantoea anthophila | reverse complement strand
GGTAAGCTGACCGGGCTGGATCGCATGGGGCCAAAATCGGCGCAGAACGTGGTGGATGCGCTGGAAAAAGCGAAGTCGACGACGCTGGCGCGTTTCCTCTATGCGCTGGGGATCCGTGAAGTGGGCGAAGCCACCGCCGCCAATCTGGCAAACCACTTTGGTGAGCTGCAGAAGGTGATGGATGCCGATCTGGAGGCACTGATTGCCGTGCCGGATGTGGGTAAGGTCGTCGCCGCGCACGTTCGCAACTTTATGGAAGAGGAGAGCAACCGCGAGGTCATCCGCCAGCTGACGGACGATATTGGTGTTCACTGGCCGGCTGTTGTGGTGGTGAAAGCCGAAGAGATTGACAGTCCGTTTGCCGGGAAAACCGTGGTGCTGACCGGTTCGCTGTCGCAGATGAACCGCGACGATGCCAAAGCACAGCTGATCGCGCTGGGAGCTAAAGTCAGCGGCAGCGTGTCGAAGAAAACGGATCTGCTGATTGCCGGTGAAGCGGCGGGTTCCAAGCTGGCGAAAGCGCAGGAGCTGGGCATCGAGGTGATCGATGAAGCTGAAATGATCCGTCTGCTGGGTGCCTGAGATGGATAAGCATCAGCTGGTGGCGATAGCGAACACGGCGATGCCGTTTGGGAAATATAAAGGGCGGATGCTGATCGATCTGCCTGAACCCTACCTGCTGTGGTTTGCCCGCAGTGGCGACTTTCCCTCCGGCCAACTGGGTGACCTGATGCAGCTCACGCTGACGATAAAAATCGAAGGTCTGGAGGGGCTGGTGAAGCCGCTTCAGACCCGGAAATAACGTGGCCCGCACAGGCGGGCCATGCAGACTATTTCTGCGACTCCATCACGGAGGTTTTCACCTCTGAAGCCTGCTTTTTCTCACCGCTCTTCTTGTAGCGTCCGGCGATGAACGAACAGACCATCAGCTGAACCTGATGGAAGATCATCAGAGGCAGCACGATAATCCCCACGGTACTGGCCGGGAACAGGATATTTGCCATCGGTACCCCATTCGCCAGACTCTTCTTCGATCCACAAAACAGCACCACAATCTCATCGGCGCGTTTAAAGCGGAACAGGCGCGAAGCCAGCAGGTTGATAATCAGCACGGTGGCCAGCAGCAGAATGGAGCCTGCCACAATCCAGAGCAGGGTAATCACGCCCACGCGATGCCAGATGCCGTTCACCACCGCCTCACTGAAGGCACTGTAGACCACCAGCAGAATCGAGGTCTGGTCAGTTTTGCCAATCAGGCTGCGGTGCTTTTCAACCCAGCCGCCGATCCAGCGGCGTGAAAGATGGCCCAGTATGAACGGCACCATTAGTTGCAGCATAATCTTACCGATCTGCTCCAGACCGTCAGTCGGCGCGCTGCTGTGGATATCCATCACCACATTCACCAGCAACGGGGAGATGAAGACCCCCAGCAGGCTGGATGCCGAGGCGCTGCACACGGCGGCGGCGACGTTACCGCCGGCCATCGAGGTAAATGCGATGGCGGACTGCACGGTGGCAGGCAGGATACAGAGATAGATAAAGCCGGTATAAATTTCCGGACCGACATCAACCGGATGCCACCAGACCAGCAGCATGCCCAGCGCCGGAAAGAGCACAAAGGTGCTGAACATGATCCAGAGATGCAGCTGCCAGTGGCTGCTTCCCGCAATGATCTTCTCCCGCGACAGCTTGGCACCGTGCATAAAGAACAGCAGTGCGATAGCCGCGGTGGCAAGGTAGCTGAAGATATCGACGTAGATCCCTCTGGCAGGCAGGAAGGTGGCCAGCAGCACAGTGATGATGAGCTTAACCATCATCGGATCAAGTTTTAAAAATCCCATTGTTAAAATCCGGTAAATTTTTCAATAGGCCGATTGTGCGGGAATCATTTTTAGAAATAAAATTGATTTATTGCATTAATCTATGAGCGTAATCGATGAATTATACCCTGCGGCAATTGCGGACTTTCATTGCGGTGGCACATTACGGTGGTTTCAGTCAGGCGGGGCAGGCGATAGGCCTGAGCCAGTCGGCGGTGAGTCACAGCATTAAAGAGCTGGAGGCGGAAACCGGCGTGCGGCTGCTGGATCGCACCACGCGCGAGGTGATGCTGACCGAGGCAGGAAAACAGCTGGCATCCCGCATGGAACGTCTGCTGGAGGAGATTAATACCACGCTGCTGGATATCCGCAGTTTTGGCGAACAGCGCAGCGGCACCGTGCGGGTGGCAGCCAGCCAGACGATTTCCGCGCATCTGATGCCTCAGTGTCTGGCGGCCAGCCAGCAGCACTTCCCCGACATTAAAGTGATACTGCACGACCGTGCACAGCAGTGGGTGCTGCAAAGTGTGCGAAACGCCGAAGTCGATTTTGGCATCGTAATCGGGCCGCTGCGCGACAGCGATTTTGACACGATTGCCATTCTGGATGAGCCTTTCTTACTGTTGTGCCGGGATGATGATCCGCTGGCGCGGGTGGACAGGGCGGAATGGTCGATGCTGGATGGGCGCACGCTGGTGTTGCAGGATTATGCATCCGGCAGCCGGGTACTGATTGATGCAGCCATGCAGCAGCAGAATATTCAGGCAGAGGTAGTGCAGGAGATTGGTCATCCTGCCACGCTGTTTCCGATGGTGCAGGTAGGGATTGGTATCAGCATTCTGCCCGCACTGGCATTACCTCTGCCGGCGGATCGCGCGCTCACCGTGCGGCGGCTTTATCCCGAGATCAATCGAAGTCTGACCCTCATTAAACGCAAAAACCGCTCACTGACGCCCGCCGCCGAAGCCATCTGGCAGGAGGTGCGCCAGCAGGCGGCGCTGCTGGCGCAACAGCGGGCCATTACACCCGCGTTTTAGATATAGACATCGACATTATTTTTGTCAGTCGGGCGGTTAATCCCGTTCGCCTTGCTTTCACCGACCGGGTTAACACTGTCGCTTTTCTGCTGCGCCTTTTCGGCCTGCTCAGCCTGCTTCTTTTGCAGCTGTGCAATCTGCGCTTCCAGCATGGTGATCTGCGACTGGTACATCTGCGCTATTTTAGATTTCTGGTCTTCGTCAAGATCGTGGTTGTCGGCCAGCTCTTTGACTTTTTTCATCACGCTCTGAATCTGTTTATTCAGTGCGGCGATCTGGGAGGCGATACTGCCGCCGCCGCTGTCACCGCCACCTGACATAACTTTTAAAACTCCGGCTATCGAGGACATCATTTTCTCCCTGTAGTTCGTCTATAAGGTTATCGGCGCAGGCAGGAATAACTGAAGTGTCAAAAAGAGCAGGGGAGTAAAAAAGCAGATTCTTCTTCTGAAAGCCCCTTTCTGAGGGGAGTCGTCATTCAGGCTGAGCCTGGCGCAGTAAAATAAACGTGGCACTCAGGCAGCCAGAATAAGTGAAGGGGGGGGACTGAAACGCATAAGCGGCTAAAGCACAGAAACGAAAAAAGCGCCTTAAAGGCGCTTTTCTCTGAATTGGTGGGTCGTGCAGGATTCGAACCTGCGACCAATTGATTAAAAGTCAACTGCTCTACCAACTGAGCTAACGACCCGAAGTGGTGGGTGATGACGGGTTCGAACCGCCGACCCCCTCCTTGTAAGGGAGATGCTCTACCAACTGAGCTAATCACCCACTTCGTACTTCAGTAGTGCTAACAGGCAAGATATGGTGGGTGATGACGGGTTCGAACCGCCGACCCCCTCCTTGTAAGGGAGATGCTCTACCAACTGAGCTAATCACCCATATCTTCATACCTGTTCACTGCGGGCACCCTGTTAAGAGTGGTGGGTGATGACGGGTTCGAACCGCCGACCCCCTCCTTGTAAGGGAGATGCTCTACCAACTGAGCTAATCACCCCCGCTGTGTGGAGTCGCATTATAGGGATAGTTGATTTTGAGTCAACGCTTTTTAAAACATAAATGTTCGTTCGGTTTATTTTTAAACATCCTGTCGCGCTTTTAGCCAATATGCTGGTTTTACTGGCAGAAAAGCGCCTTTTCACGGCCGGCAACCGGCCGGCATCCATTGAGGATTCATGGGCAGATGCTAGAATGTGGCCACTGTTTTTCGCGTCTAACCTGTTTTTTGTCATCCAGACAACGAACCCGCGCATCTAAGGCAATACTCAATGAAAATCAAAACACGCTTCGCGCCCAGCCCGACCGGCTACTTACATGTCGGTGGCGCTCGTACCGCACTTTACTCCTGGCTTTTTGCCCGTCACAACCAGGGCGAGTTTGTGCTGCGCATCGAAGACACCGATCTGGAGCGCTCCACGCCGGAAGCCATTGAAGCCATCATGGATGGGATGAACTGGCTGAGCCTCGACTGGAATGAAGGCCCTTACTACCAGACTAAACGTTTTGATCGCTACAACGCGGTCATTGATGAAATGCTGGAAGCGGGCACCGCCTATAAATGCTACTGCTCTAAAGAGCGTCTGGAAGCGCTGCGTGAAGCGCAGATGGCCAATAATGAAAAGCCGCGTTATGACGGCCGCTGCCGTGACAGCCATGAACATCATGCCGATGATGAGCCCTGCGTCGTGCGCTTCCGCAATCCGCAGGAAGGCTCGGTCATCTTTGACGACCAGATCCGTGGCCCGATTGAGTTCAGCAACCAGGAGCTGGATGACCTGATCATCCGTCGTACCGACGGGTCGCCAACCTACAACTTCTGCGTCGTCGTGGATGACTGGGATATGGGTATCACCCACGTTATTCGCGGTGAAGACCACATCAACAACACGCCACGCCAGATCAATATCCTTAAAGCGATTGGTGCACAGGTTCCGGTCTATGCGCACGTTTCGATGATCCTGGGCGATGACGGTAAAAAACTCTCTAAACGTCACGGTGCGGTAGGGGTTATGCAGTATCGTGATGATGGCTACCTGCCGGAAGCGCTGCTGAACTACCTGGTGCGTCTTGGCTGGTCACACGGCGATCAGGAAATTTTCAGCGTAGCTGAAATGACCGAGCTGTTTACCCTGGATGCGGTCAGCAAGTCTGCCAGTGCGTTCAACACTGAGAAACTGCAGTGGCTGAATCATCACTATATTAACGCGCTGCCGCCTGAATATGTGGCGACCCATCTGCAGTGGCATATTGAACAGCAGAACATTGATACCCGCACCGGCCCGGAACTGGCGAAGCTGGTTGGCCTGCTGGGCGAACGCTGCAAGACGCTGAAAGAGATGGCGGAATCGTGCCGCTACTTCTATGAAGACTTTGCCGAATTTGATGCGGATGCCGCGAAGAAACATCTTCGTCCGGTGGCGCGTCAGCCGCTGGAAGTGGTGCGCAATAAGCTGGCCGCAATCGCTGAGTGGAACGCTGAAAACGTGCATCAGGCTATTCAGAGTACGGCAGATGAGCTGGAAGTCGGGATGGGCAAAGTCGGTATGCCGCTGCGTGTTGCGGTGACCGGTGCTGGTCAGTCTCCGGGTCTGGATGTCACCGTGGAGGCGATTGGCCGCAGCCGCAGCGTGGCGCGCATTGAGCAGGCTCTGGCCTTTATCAGTGAGCGGGAAGCGCAGGCTTAATTCACACAGCCGGAAGCTTCACGCTTCCGGTTTCTTTACTCCTGGCTGATGCCCAGTCGCTGCAGAACACCTTTTATCCCTTCACGTAAGATTAACGCAGTGAACTGATCCTGCTCTTCCTGACTCATTTGCTGGACGGAACTTATTAATAACGCAGGTAACGAATTGGCTGCGGCACCGTAGGTTGCCACCGGTTCGTGGAGATTGCGGGTAGACTGAATAAAACTTTTCACACGCTCATCAATATGGATGAGACGCGCTTTGCCGCCTTGCACACCGGGCTTCGGTGTCGTCGTCCAGTTCTCACGCTTAATCCATTTATTCACCGTTTGCCGACTGTAACCCGTTTCTGCAGCCAGCTCTTCGGGAGTAAGCCATTCCTTTTTCACGATGCTATCCCTGTTAAATACATTAGCGGTACATATTACAGCAAAACCTAACGCGTGAAAGTAACTGAAGCAGAAATTGCCTTTTGTCGCTCGACAAAAGGCAAAAGAGGATTATTGCGGGTTGCTGGCAGGTTCAGCAGCAGGACGGAAGGCAAGGAAGTAGGCCAGGCCGACGAAGACGGCGCCCCCTACGGCATTGCCTGCGAAGACGGCAACGAAGTTGGGGAAGTATTCCGCCCAGCTCAGCTGACCGGCAAAAATGGCGGCCGGAATAATGAACATGTTCGCGACGACGTGCTGGAAGCCGATGGCCACAAACGCCATGATCGGGAACCACATGCCAAAGATTTTGCCCACCACATCTTTACTGGCAAACGCCAGCCAGACCGCCAGGCAGACCAGCCAGTTGCAGCCGATGCCGGAAATAAAGGCGTGCAGGAAATCGGCGTGAACTTTTGCCGAGGCGATGGCTACGGTCTTCTTCAGATAATCGCCTTCGGTCATGCCCAGGATGTGGCCAAAGAACCAGGCGACAGCCACGCTGCCGAGGAAGTTAGCCAGGGTTACCCAGAACCAGTTGCGCGCCACGCTCATAAAGCTGATGCGACGGGCGAACCAGGCGACAGGCAGGGTCATCATATTACCGGTCAGCAGCTCACCACCGGCCAGTACCGTCAGAATCAACCCGACCGGGAAAACGGCTGCGCCGAGCAGGCCGCCAAAGGAGCCCCAGTCTGCAGGCAGGGAGTTAATGACATGAAGATCCAGCAGGAAGCCGGTCGCGATAAACGCGCCCGCCAAAAAGCCGAGAATCAGAAGGATGCTGACAGGCACACGGCTTTTAGCCACGCCTGCCTGGATCGCCAGTTGTGCGATTTCTTTAGGTGTATGCAGCGACATAGTATCTCAGTAGTTTTTTTATGAATAATGGGACGATAAACGCCTGGTGGACGCGCGGCGCGCGGGAGAGGGTCCCGGCATCCGCTAAATTAGCGGGCTAAGTTTTGCATGCGTAAAAGATGAAGACAAGAAAATTCCTATAACATATTTAACCATGAATTAACCTGACCTCAGGGTAAATAACAGCCGTTGTCCCCGTATGAGGTCAGCGTCACGGTTTTCCGCTGCGCCATGCTGCTGAAACTTCGCAGGTTGCCGCCTTTTTCAGCGATCAAACCGAGAATGTGATTTTGCCGTTGACACCCCGAGGGCGGTTTCATATTATGCCGTCCGTCGCTTAACACGACAGTTTTTCGGTTCGGGGCTATAGCTCAGCTGGGAGAGCGCCTGCATGGCATGCAGGAGGTCAGCGGTTCGATCCCGCTTAGCTCCACCAAACTTCTTCCCAAAAGTTTGGTACTGAAAAATGATTCCAGATGTGGGGGTATAGCTCAGCTGGGAGAGCGCTTGCATGGCATGCAAGAGGTCAGCGGTTCGATCCCGCTTATCTCCACCATTTTCTGACACATCGCTGTCAACATCCTTTCTGTAGTACGTATTCTTCGCCTTTTCTGCGAGTCTCACTTTCTGTTGCTGTTTCTCCCGCTTTGCCCTCGTTAACGCTTTCCGCCATCAGGGTTGTTCTGCGCCATGCTGCTGCCTCTGCACGGCGGTTAAACGAAGAGAACAGGCCTGAGCAGGCAGGCGGAAGGGGAGCGAAGGGGATAAGTTAAAGCGATGCAGGGAAGAGAAGGGTAAAGCAGAAGAGAAGGGCGAGACCGGCTCGCCCTCTGAAACTTAAAACGCCAGCACCAGCCCGGCGATAGCGGCGGAGAGCACGCTGACCAGCGTAGAGCCGTACAGCAGCTTCAGGCCAAAGCGGGAGACCACGTTGCCCTGTTCTTCGTTCAGCCCTTTAATCGCACCGGCCACGATGCCGATGGATGAGAAGTTAGCAAACGACACCAGGAACACCGACAGGATACCTTCTGAGTTTGGCGACAGCTGACCCGCAATTTTCTGCAGATCCATCATGGCAACAAACTCATTGGAAACCAGCTTGGTCGCCATGATACTGCCAACCTGCAACGCTTCACCGGACGGCACGCCCATCATCCACGCAAACGGATAGAAGACAAAGCCAAGCACGCCCTGGAAGGTGACGCCGAAGATGAGGTCAAACAGCGCATTCAGGCCTGAAATCAGCGCGATAAAACCAATCAGCATGGCCGCAACGATAATCGCGACGCGGAAACCCGCCAGAATATATTCACCCAGCATCTCAAAGAAGCTCTGACCCTTGTGCAGATCCTGCAACTGGAGGTCTTCTTCGTTCTCAACGCGATAAGGGTTAATCAGCGACAGCACAATGAAGGTGCTGAACATGTTGAGCACCAGCGCCGCAACCACATACTTTGGCTGCAGCATGGTCATGTAGGCACCGACGATAGACATCGAGACGGTCGACATCGCGGTTGCTGCCATGGTGTACATGCGGCGGTTAGACATCTTGCCGAGGATATCTTTATAGGCGATGAAGTTTTCTGACTGTCCCAGAATCAGAGAACTCACGGCGTTGAAAGATTCCAGTTTTCCCATGCCGTTCACTTTCGACAGCACGGTGCCGATACCGCGAATCACCCACGGCAGGATACGGAAATGCTGCAGAATGCCGATCAGCGCAGAGATAAAGACGATAGGGCAGAGGACGTTCAGGAAGAAGAAGGCCAGACCTTTGTCGTTCATGTTGCCAAAGACAAAGTTGGTTCCCTGGGCAGCATACTTCAGCAGATGGTCAAAGAAGCCAGCGAAACCTTTAACGAAGCCCAGTCCCGCTTCTGAGTTCAGGAAGAACCAGGCGAGGACTATTTCAATCACAAGGAGCTGTATGATGTAGCGGATGCGAATGCTTTTACGATCGTGACTGACCAGCAGGGAGAGTATCCCGACCACCACCAGTGCTAAAATAAACTGCAAAATATGGGACATAGTTGCTCCAAATTTGAGGAGGATTGTATTTTGCTGCGTATTCTATGTAACGCGTTACTTAAAAACGAGATCTGAACCACAATATAAGTATTCGCTATCGCTATATTTTCCAGAAAAGTTTCCCTGATCACGTCCTGTTTACAAATCATTTACCTCTTATAACCACATAATTATTGTCTATATTTTACACAGAGCGTAAAGTGACATGCTTGCTCACATTTTTAGCAGTCACTTCCTTTGCTGTAATGTATAGCAATGGCTATACTTTATAGCAGTATCTATTACACCGATAACAATAAACGAATTTCACTTGCTCATGCCAACCCCTAAGCTGCCGGGGCAGGCACATGTTCAGACAGGGTACCGGATATGTTTGAAAGTCGTACCGCCGAGCGCGCCGCTCGCGGAGTCAGAAAAGTCAAACTCGCACTGCTGGGGCCCGCCTTTATCGCCGCTATCGGCTATATCGATCCGGGCAACTTTGCGACCAATATTCAGGCGGGTGCCGCTTACGGCTATAAGCTGCTGTGGGTCGTGGTGTGGGCAAACGTCATGGCCATGCTGATCCAGCTGATGTCCGCCAAGCTGGGGATCGCCACGGGTAAAAACCTCGCTGAACATATCCGCGATCGTTTTCCCCGGCCCGCCGTCTGGTTCTACTGGGTACAGGCGGAGATTATCGCGATGGCGACCGACCTCGCGGAGTTTATCGGGGCCGCGCTGGGATTCAAACTGCTGCTCGGCATCTCGCTGATGCAGGGCGCGGTGCTGACCGGTGTCGCCACGTTCCTGATCCTGATGCTGCAGAGCCGGGGGCAAAAGCCGCTGGAGCTGGTGATAGGAGGACTGCTGCTGTTTGTGGCGGCGGCCTATATCGTCGAACTCTTCTTCTCTCAGCCTGACGTCAAAGAGCTGGTGACCGGGATGGCACTGCCCGCGCTGCCGACATCTGATGCCGTCTTCCTGGCGGCCGGTGTGCTGGGCGCCACCATCATGCCGCACGTCATCTATCTGCACTCTGCCCTGACACAGGGTAAAAGTGAGGACAGTAAAAGTCAGCGTTACTCCTCGACCAAGCTGGACGTAGCGATTGCCATGACGATTGCCGGATTCGTCAATCTGGCGATGATGGCGACTGCGGCAGCCGCTTTTCACTTCAGCGGTCACAGTAAAATTGCGGAACTCGATCAGGCCTACCTGACGCTGCAACCGCTGCTGGGTCAGGCAGCGGCGACGGTCTTCGGTCTGAGTCTGGTCGCCGCGGGATTATCCTCGACCGTGGTGGGCACCCTGGCGGGCCAGGTGGTGATGCAGGGCTTTATCCGCTTCCATATTCCGCTCTGGTTACGCCGCACCATCACCATGCTGCCCTCGTTTATTGTCATCGCGGCAGGCTGGGACCCAACCCGGGTTCTGGTGATGAGTCAGGTGCTGCTGAGTTTCGGAATTGCACTGGCGCTGATCCCGCTGCTGGCTTTTACCGGCAATCGTGAGCTGATGGGGGAGGATATGGTTAACTCCCGCCTGATGCAGAACACCGGCCGCCTGATTGTGCTGCTGGTGATTACGCTGAACCTCTATTTGCTGGTGGGAGAGGCGCTGGGGCTGTAACGCGCCTGACTGACAAAAACGCCCGGTTATGCCGGGCGTTTTGTTTAGTGACGATCGTGGCCGTGCGGGCCCGGTCCGTGAGGCCCGAACCCATGCGGCCCCGGACCACGACGGTCATGATGATCCCAGTCACGATCGCGGCGATGCTGATGTTCCCAGCGACGCTCACGGTCGCGCTCATGCCAGCGACGTTCACGCTCCCACTGCTGATGACGACGCCACTCTTCGTGGCGCCACCAGCGGCGTTCATTATAAGAATAACGATCGTTCCACCAGCGCGGTTCACGCCAGCGACCGCCATCCCAGTAGTAGCCACGGCGATCGCGGTCACCCAGGTTCAGGGTTACGCCGGGGGCCAGTGTAATAGAGGCTCCAGAGGCCTGGGCGGTCTGGTGTGCCAGTGGCGACAACAGGGCCAGCAGGGCAGCAAATATCAGGGCTCTTTTCATTTTTTTCTCCTCATCAACAGTCTGATGCTGTTGCGGCGCAGTCTGTGCCTGCGGATTGCTGTTGTTACCCTACCATTGTGTCGGAAGATTGTGAGGAAATTGGGGAGAGAAAGGGGATTGAGACAATTCTGGCCCTGAAACTGCCCGGTGAGCACCGGGCAGGGCAGGGATCACATCAGGGCCGCGTCAATGGCTGCCAGCTCATCGTCGCTGAATTCACGGCGGGCCAGCATCGCCACGGCATCATCAATCTGCGCCGTTTTACTGGCACCAATCAGTACCGAGGTGACGCGCTCATCGCGCAGCACCCACGCCAGCGCCATCTGCGCCAGCTTCTGCCCGCGCTGCTGCGCCAGGGTATTCAGCCTGCGCACCCGCGCCATTTTCTCCTCCGTCAGCTGGTTCTCATCCAGGAAGCGGCTGTCGCTGGCCACACGTGAATCGGCCGGGATGCCCTGCAGATAGCGATCGGTGAGGACGCCACCCGCCAGCGGAGAAAAGGCGATACAGCCGACGCCCGCCTCGCCGAGCGTCTGAATAAGTCCCTGCTCCGGTGTGCGTTCAAACATCGAATAGCGCGGCTGGTGGATCAGACAGGGCGTGCCGAGATCGCGCAGGATCGCTATCGCGTCAGCCGCGATCCCGGCCGGATAGTTCGAGAGGGCGGCGTAAAGCGCTTTGCCCTGACGCACCACATGATCCAGCGCGCGCATCGTCTCCTCCAGCGGGGTGTCCGGATCGGGGCGGTGATGATAGAAAATATCTACATACTCCAGTCCCATTCGTTTCAGGCTCTGGTCCAGACTGGCGACCAGATACTTACGCGATCCCCAGTCGCCATAAGGCCCCTGCCACATGGTGTAACCCGCTTTGGTGGAGATAATCAGCTCATCGCGATGAGCCCGAAAATCTTCCCGCAGAAGCCGGCCGAAGTTCTCCTCTGCCGAGCCGGGCGGCGGACCATAGTTATTCGCTAAGTCGAAGTGCGTAATGCCACGGTCAAAGGCATGGCGCAGCAGTTCACGGCTGTTATCGACGCGGGTGCTGTCGCCAAAGTTATGCCACAGCCCCAGCGAAATGGCGGGCAGCTTAATGCCGCTGCGGCCGCTGCGCCGGTATTCCATCTGCTGATAACGGTCGGGATGGGGGAAAGAGGACATTCAGCGCTCCTGAGTGAAAACGGGAAGATGTGCCAAAAGTCTATCAGTGTATACGGTTACACTTAGTGGCAATGCGCACCAGTTCGCAATTTTACAGAATATTCCGCCAGCGTAACGCCCGCTTTCCGCACATTGCGGCGGCTGAAAGCCACCCCTTTTCTCGCTAATTTCAACGGCTGTCAGATACTTAAGCCGACTCTTCCCTGAAAGGAATGCGCGATGTCTACATTTACCGTTGGCGATTACCTGCTAAGCCGTCTGCAGGAGATTGGTATAGAGCATCTGTTTGGTGTGCCGGGCGACTATAACCTCCAGTTTCTTGATCGGGTCATTGCCCATCCCACCCTCAGCTGGGTGGGGTGCGCCAATGAACTTAACGCAGCCTATGCGGCGGATGGTTATGCGCGCTGCAACGGCGCAGGGGCACTACTGACCACCTTTGGTGTCGGCGAGCTGAGCGCAATCAACGGCGTCGCAGGCAGCTATGCTGAATATCTGCCGGTCATCCACATCGTGGGTGCGCCAGCGACAGGCGCACAGTCGCAGGGTGACTGCGTTCACCATTCGCTGGGCGATGGCGATTTTCAGCATTTTATTCGCATGGCCGGAGAGATCAGCGCCGCAACCGCCCGGCTTACCGCGGACAACGCCACGGCTGAGATTGACCGGGTGATAACCCATGCGCTGCAGGCTCGTCGTCCGGGTTATCTTTCGCTGGCGGTTGACGTCGCGGCGACGGAAGTCCCGCCACCCGCCCGGCCGCTGATTATCCGGCAAACCTCTTCGCCCGACGTCCGCCGTGCTTTCCGCGCTGCGGCGGAGCGGATGCTGGCTTCGGCGCAGCGCGTGTCACTGCTGGCGGATTTCCTTGCGCTGCGCTGGCAGCAGCAGGCAGCACTGGCCGCGCTGCGTGAACAGCGTGCGATACCCTGCGCCACGCTGCTGATGGGTAAAGGCGTACTGGATGAACAGCAGCCGGGTTACGTCGGCACCTATGCCGGTGAGGCGAGCGCCGGACAGGTGCGTGAACAGATTGAGCAGGTGGACGTGGCGATCTGCGTCGGCGTCCGTTTTACCGATACGATCACCGCGGGCTTCACGCAGCAGTTCGTCCCGGAGAAATGTATTGACCTGCAGCCGCACAGCGCCCGCGCAGGCTCGGAACAGTTTGCGCCGCTGTCGATGGCCGATGCGTTAAGCGAGCTCCAGTCGCTGTTCGCGCAATATGGGCAGCAGTGGCAGAGTGGTGACACGCCCACCGTCGCGCAGCCCGAAGCGCCAGCGGCGATCATCAGTCAGCAGGCGTTCTGGCAGGCCATGCAGTCATTCCTGCAACCCGGCGACCTGATTCTGGCCGAACAGGGGACGGCAGCCTTTGGTGCAGCAGCCCTGCGACTGCCTTCACAGGCACAGCTGGTGGTGCAGCCATTGTGGGGTTCAATCGGCTATACTCTCCCGGCAGCCTTTGGCGCGCAGACGGCCGCGCCGGATCGACGGGTTATCCTGATTATCGGTGACGGCTCGGCGCAGCTGACCATTCAGGAACTGGGCTCAATGCTGCGCGACCAGCAGTCGCTGATTATCTTTCTGCTGAATAATGAAGGTTATACCGTCGAAAGAGCGATTCACGGCGCAACTCAACGTTATAATGATATTGCACAATGGAACTGGACCGCCTTACCGCACGCTTTCAGCCTGCAGGGCCAGGCGCAGAGCTGGCGCATCAGTGAAACGGTGCAGTTAAACGAGGTGATGGCGCGGCTCTCACGGCCTCAATGGCTGTCGCTGGTTGAGGTGGTGATGCCCAAAGACGATCTGCCGCCGCTGTTACGAAAAGTCACGGCCTGCCTGAATCAACGCAACGGCGGCTAAGATTCAGATAGTTGCCGCTGTGCAGGGTTGACTATCGCGGTTAGGCTGTAGCACACCTGAGTAAGACGCTCACCAATCGCACCGGTGAGCGTTGTTGTTTTATGGGCAGAATTTTATAGTGTCCTCCAACTCTTAAGACCCCAAGCGGAGCAACAGAAGAATGACAACCTATGCCTTGGTCGGCGATGTCGGCGGGACTAACGCGCGCCTCGCCCTGTGTGAGGTGGAAAGCGGCAGCATCTCCCAGGCCAAAACATTCTCAACATCAGACTACGACAGCCTCGAAGCTGTCATCCGCCACTATCTTGATGAACAACAGCAGGATGTTAAAGATGGCTGTATTGCCATTGCCTGCCCGATTACCGATGACTGGGTTGAAATGACCAACCATGACTGGGCGTTTTCGACGCGCAAGCTCAAAGAGAACATCGGTTTTGAACACCTGGAAATCATTAACGACTTCACGGCCGTCTCAATGGCGATCCCGATGCTGACCGCTGACAACGTGATTCAGTTCGGCGGAACTGAACCGGTAAAAGATAAACCTATCGCGATTTATGGTGCCGGTACCGGGTTAGGCGTCAGCCATCTGGTGCATGTGGACAAGCGCTGGGTAAGCCTGCCGGGCGAGGGCGGCCATGTCGATCTGGCGGCCAACAGCGAAGAAGAAGATCAGATTCTGGAAGTGCTGCGCGAAGAGCTCGGCCATGTTTCCGCCGAGCGCGTGCTGTCGGGTGCCGGTCTGGTTAACCTCTATCGCGCGATTGTTAAAGTGGACAAGCGCGTGCCGGAGAACCTGAAGCCGAAAGATGTCAGCCAGCGTGCGCTGGATGACAGCTGCACCGACTGCCGTCGTGCGCTGTCGATGTTCTGCGTCATTATGGGCCGTTTTGGCGGCAATCTGGCGCTGAATCTCGGCACCTTCGGGGGCGTCTACATCGCAGGGGGCATCGTGCCTCGCTTCCTGGAGTTCTTTAAGGCGTCCGGGTTCCGGGCTGCCTTCGAAGACAAAGGGCGTTTCCGCGACTATGTGGCCAGCATCCCGGTCTATATGATTACGCACGATCAGCCTGGCCTGCTGGGCGCGGGCGCGCATCTGCGTCAGACCCTGGGTCGCGAAATCTGATCCGGCTTCCGCTCGTGTACGGCATCTGACTGGGCACGAGCGGATTCCCGGCTTGATCAGAGCGGGCCCGGGCACGCCTTATCCGCCTGACGACTCCCTTCCCGGACACGCTTCCCCGGCGTCAGAGCCGCATTAACTGTCGAAACAGCTTGACCTTGCTGCGACTGACCGGCACCTGAAACTCCAGATCGCGCAGTTTCAGCAGATAGGTATTGTTAAACCAGGGTTCGATTTCGCGAATTTTATTCAGGCTGACGCAGTAAGAGCGATGGCAGCGGAAAAACTGCTGTTCCGGCAGGCGGGAACAGAACTCGGTAATGTTCATCGACATCACATAGGATTCACGCCGGGTGTAGACGAACGTCAGCTTCTCATGTGCCTCAACGTAGTAAATATCATTCACGTCCGTGACGATGATGCGCTCATCTTTGACCAGATTGACCGTCTGCGGGGCGGGTGTGGCACTGAGGTGGCTGACCGCCTGCTGCGCCTGTGCCGTGGCTTCAAGCTTGTTCAGCATGGTGACAATCCGTGATTCCTGATAGGGCTTGAGAATGTAGTCAAACGCCTCCAGCTCAAACGCCTCCACCGCATGCTCTTTCCAGGCGGTAATGAAGACAATCAGCGGCTTGTGGGCAAACTGATGGATGTTCTGCGCCAGCAGCATGCCATCCAGTGAAGGAATGTTGATGTCGAGAAAGATCACATCCACCCGATGCTGTTGCAGATACTTCAGCACGTCGAGGCCGTCATCAAAGCAGGCTTCGATTTCGATTTTGCTGTGATGCTGGATCATCCAGCTCAGCTCCTGCTGCGCCAGGAATTCATCTTCCACAATAATGGCTTTCATAACAGATTCTCCGCCAGCCGCTGGCCATGTTTACTGAGCGTAAAAGAGATTTCCGTGCCCGGCTCATGCCTCACAATGCACAATCCCTGACCCGACAGCAGTTTCACCCGGTGATGCACGTTGAGCAGGCCGATTTTATTGCCGGGCATGTCGTTGCGCGCCACCCGGGCCATCACCTCCTGGCTGATCCCCTTGCCGGTATCCCGCACTGAAATCCGCACCTGGTCGCCCTGATCCCGCACGCTCAGCGTCACCACGCCTTTGCCTTTACAGGGCTGGATACCATGCACAATGGCATTCTCCACCAGCGGCTGAATCAGCAGGCTGGGCAGCAGAAAGTGCAGATCTTCATCGACGTCATAAATCATCGTCAGCTTGTCGCCAAACCGCGCCTGCTCTATGGCGATGTAATCTTTGACCTGCCACAGCTCTTTGCGGATGTCGATCAGCTCATCGTCGTTCAGCTCCAGGTTGTAGCGCAGATAGCGCGACAGGTTAATCACCAGCTGGCGGGCGGTATCGGGATTGAGCCGGATGGAGGAGGAGATCGCGTTCAGGGCATTAAACAGAAAATGGGGATTTATTTTGCTTTGCAGCGCGCGCAGTTCCGCTTTATTGGCCATTTCGCGCAGCTGCTCGGCGCGCGACACCTCCAGCTGCGTAGAGATAATCTGTGACAGACCAATCGCCATCTCTTTCAGCGAGCCGGTAATACGATGCGCACGACGGTAGTAGATTTTCAGCGTGCCGGTGACCTTGCCCTTTTCCCACAGCGGAATCACAATCATGGAGTGAATGTCTTTGGTGCGATGGGCTTCATCATTGTTTTTGATGATAATTTTACCGCTGGCGATCGACTGCGCGGTGGTAGGACTGATACCGTCATCCCCGTGCTGATAGTTATGTTCGCCATAGCCAACATAGGCCAGAATCTGCTTTTTATCGGTCATCGCCACCGCATCGGCTTTGATTTCCCGCCGGATAATGTCACAGATGTTGCGCAGTGAGTCGCTGTTAACCTGACGAAACAGCGGCAGCGTTTTATTGGCGATCTCCAGCGCCAGCTTGGCCTGACGCGCGGCAATCGCCTCTTTTTCCCCTTCAACGCTCTGCACCAGCAACACAATCAGGCCGATGCTGGAGGCGCCGAGGATCATCGGCAGGGCGATTTCGGACACTATCGCCAGGCCGAGCGATGTGGGGCGCGCCCACAAGACAATCAGCACCATCGTCAGGGCTTCACACAGCATCCCGCCGACGATACCGGCACGCCAGCGATGCTCTTTCAGGACCCGCCGGTTAATGCCACCCGCCACAATACCGGCAATGATGCTGGTAATCAGACAGGGAACTGAGGTCACGCCGTGGATATCGATCAGAAAACGGTGCAGGCCGGCGATGATGCCGGTGGCGATACCGACCCAGGGACCAAACAAAATGCCACCCGCCATCACGGCGATCACCCGCACGTTCAGCAGCGACCCATCCACATTGACCCCCGACCAGGTGCTGAACAGGGCAAACAGGGAGAAGATTGCGGTGACCGCTATCTTCTCTGCGCGGGTGTGTTCATCTTTCTGCAGCAGCTGACGAAATGGACGGGTGCGCGTCAGGAAAAACAGGCAGATCAGCATCAGGGCGGCGCGGTCAAAAACGGCCAGCAACATCGTGAAGTGGGAGGGCACAGGCGGCTCGTCGGCAAGGGAAAGTGACCCTATGATAAAAAATGTGATCGCGAACCGCCAGCCTCCTGGTGAATCGTGCCGGGCATTCCTGCTGCAGGTCAATTTTTAAGGGAATGCAGCTAAAAGAGGAAAGCCTGAGCGCAATAAAGGGGAACAGATTTCCCGCCGGTTAACGCTGGTCGCTGGAAGGCCGTTTTGCTATGTTGCGCGCTAACGCGTGCCAGCGATCGCCGGTAAACCGCATCACCCGGGAGCAGCAGATGCAACTTGTCACCACCCGTTTAACCCTCACCCGACTACAGCCAGAAGACTGGCAGCTGTTTCGCGCCGTCCATGAAGATCGCGACACCATGGCCTGGGTGAGTGAAATCCCTGATGAGGCGGATATCCGCCAGCGTTTCACGTCGCGTCTGGCCCCCTGGCAGCCCGGGAGCTTTCATATGCTCTGTCTGGTTGCGCGGCGGCGGGATAACGGGGAGCCGATTGGCCTGTTTGGCTGCAGCCCGGAGTGGGAGCCGCATCGGGAGGCAGAAGTGGGCTACATGCTGCTGCATCGCTACTGCGGTCAGGGATATGGCAGCGAGGCGCTGGCGGCCCTGTGCCAGTTTTTACTGGAGGCTGATTTCCATAAACTTAAGGCGCTGGTGGTGGAAGGTAACTGGGCCTCGCGCCGTATTCTGGAGAAGAACGGTTTTCAGCTGGAGGGGACGCTGCGGGATAATTATCTGCTGAACGGCTGTTGGGTGAACGACTGGCTGCTGGGACGACTGAATCCGCAGCAATAAAAATATTTTCTGCCATGCTCGACAAAATGATCCTCACCACGTTATGTTCATAACGGGTCACCGCAGTGACCCGCGTCGCTCGGACGGTCCGGGCGCTTACGTAATCCAGAGGACACTATGGCTGATAACAGCACACCCCGTCGTTTCTCGCGTATTGAACGTTTACCCCCTTACGTTTTTAATATCACCGCTGAACTGAAGATGGCTGCGCGCCGGCGCGGCGAAGATATCATCGACTTTTCAATGGGCAATCCCGATGGTCCGACCCCACCGCACATCGTCGAAAAGCTCTGCCAGGTGGCACAGCGTGATGACACCCACGGTTACTCGACTTCCCGCGGCATTCCGCGTCTCCGCCGGGCCATTTCCCGCTGGTACGCCGATCGCTACCAGGTCGAAATCGATCCGGAATCGGAGGCGATTGTCACTATCGGTTCTAAAGAGGGGCTGGCGCATCTGATGCTGGCAACGCTGGACCACGGCGACACCGTGCTGGTGCCGAACCCCAGCTATCCGATTCATATCTACGGCGCGGTAATTGCGGGTGCGCAGGTGCGGTCAGTGCCGCTGGTGGCGGGCGTTGACTTCTTCAACGAGCTGGAACGCGCCATCCGCGAAAGTTATCCCAAGCCAAAAATGATGATCCTCGGCTTCCCGTCCAATCCCACCGCCCAGTGTGTGGAACTCGACTTTTTCGAACGGGTCATTGCGCTGGCGAAACAGTACAACGTGCTGGTGATCCACGATCTGGCCTACGCCGACATCGTCTACGACGGCTGGAAAGCGCCGTCAATCATGCAGGTGCCGGGGGCGCGTGATGTCGCCGTGGAATTCTTTACCCTGTCGAAAAGCTACAACATGGCGGGCTGGCGCATTGGTTTCATGGTGGGCAACAAAGAGCTGGTTGCCGCACTGGCGCGTATCAAAAGCTACCACGACTACGGCACGTTCACACCGCTCCAGGTGGCGGCGATTGCTGCGCTCGAGGGCGATCAGCAGTGCGTGCGCGACATCGCCGAGCAGTACAAACGCCGTCGCGATGTGCTGGTAAAAGGCCTGCATGAAGCGGGCTGGATGGTGGAGAATCCGAAAGCGTCCATGTACGTCTGGGCAAAAATTCCGGACCACTATGCGCATCTGGGATCGCTGGAATTTGCCAAACATCTGCTGCAGGAGGCAAAAGTCTGTGTCTCACCTGGTATCGGATTTGGCGACTACGGTGATACGCACGTGCGTTTTGCGCTGATTGAAAACAGCGATCGCATACGTCAGGCGGTGCGGGGGATAAAAGCGATGTTTCGTGCCGACGGCGTGTTGCCGGGCAGCTTGAAACTGCAGGAAGAAGAACGCTGACAGCCAGCAAGGGCGACGTTATCGTCGCCCTCTGGCGGCACTGTCACGCCGTTACTTCAGCAGCAGAACGAAAGTTCCGAACCAAAGTAATGCGAAAAAAGAAATTCCCATCAAGGCATATTTCACAAAGCAACTCCTCTGAGCGGTTACGATGATGGCGATCCCAAACCAGTGCAACGCGAACAGATGTGGAAAAGAGAGCGCCATAAGCGGCAGGGTCTTCTCTTGTCCGGGTCGATCTGAATAACTCAGAACAGGATCGAGCGCTAATTTACGCGTAATCCCGCCCAAATGAAATAGGTCCGTTCTGAGATATTGCTCACAATATTACGGTACGTCGATGTCCGGGATCGCAGACATGCCGACACGCAACTGGGCCAGATTGGGTTGGTCACTATCCAGCACAATTTTGACCGGCAAACGCTGAACCACTTTAGTGTAGTTGCCGGTAGCGTTATCGGGAGAGATAGCGGAAAAAGTTGCGCCGGTTGCCGGTGCAATGCTGTCCACGTGGCCGGTGAACGTCCTGCCAGGCAGGGCATCTACCCGGATCTGCACCCGCTGACCGGGACGCACATCGCTGAGCTGCGTCTCAAGATAGTTCGCGGTCACGTAGGTTTGCTGCAGCGGGACCACCGCCAGCAGACGGGTTCCGGCGGAGACATAGGCGCCTGTCCGCACCGCACGCTGACCGACCATGCCGTCCACCGGGGCGACAATACGCGTGTAGGAGAGATTCAGCCGGGCCTGATCGACGCTGGCCTTCGCGGCAGCCACATCCGCTTCCGCCGACCGCACCGCTGCCTGGAGAACCCCCACCTGTTTAACGGCTGACGCCAGCGCGGCCTGACTCTGGTGAACCGCCGCCAGGGCTGAGCGCTGAGTTGAGCTCGCTTTTTGCTGATCGTCGGCTGCGACGGTGCCGCTCTTATAGAGGCGGTTGTAGCGTTCCGCGCTCTGACCGGCATACTGTGCTGACGCCTGACTGGCCGCTACGCTGGCTTTTTGCTGATCGATAACGGACTGCTGCTGTTCAAGCTGCGCCTGACTGCTGAGCAGCTTCGCCTGGCTCACCTGCAGGTCAGCGGTGGCGCTCTCCAGCGCCACGCGATAGTCACGATCGTCCAGCGTGGCCAGCAGCTGGCCTGCTTTAACCTGCTGATTATCCTGAGCCTGCACGCTGCTGACATAGCCCGAGACTTTCGGCGCCACCAGCGTGTAATCGGCATTGATGTAAGCATCGTTGGTGCGGTGATCGTTGCCGTTCATCAGTGACCAGACGACAAAGGCCATGACCAGCAAAATCACCAGCAGCAGAGTCAGCAGCAGGGTTCTTTTCATTTCAAAAGCACGCATATTCAGTTATTCCGGGAAGGGGGTTGAATCAGAGTCTGCGGCGGCCAGACCCGTTTTGGCAGGATGGCGGTCAGCACCAGCAGGCAGGCGGCAAAGCCTGTCAGCATCAGCCAGCTGTCGCTCAGGCCCAGCACCGTTGCCTGATGCCGCACCAGGGTGGCGAATCCACTCAGATTCGCGCTGGTACTGATGCTGCCGTCAGGCAACAGCGGCAGGCTGCTGCTGGCCTGAGCGGCGGTCGGTGCGGTCATCAGCCAGCTGCGGCTGGCCGCCTGGTCGATCAGTACGCTGGAGTGAAACTGCTCGCGGTGAGTCAGGAATACTTCAACCAGTGTGGAGGCTGCGATGCTGGAAAAGCCGCGCACCGTATTAAACATCGCCGAGGCAAAGGGGCCTTCGGGTGGCGCCACGACGCTGGTGGCGCTCATCAGAATCGGCAGAATGATCATGGGTTGTCCGAACGCCTGCAGGATCTGCAGCAGCCAGAAATTCTGTCGCGCCCAGTCGCTGGTGATCTGTGTCCCCAGCAGACATGCAACCACCAGCAGGCCGACGCCCGCTGTCAGCATCCAGCGGCAGTCGACCCGGCGAATATTCAGCAGGGCGGCAATCAGCGGCGCGATCAGCAGCTGCGGCAGACCGACCGTCAGCGCCAGCGGGGCAAACTCCAGGGTGCGAAATCCGCTGACCTGAGCAAAATAGGCGGAAGGCAGGGCAGAACCTGAGAGTCCCAGGATCAGCACGCAGGCCAGGCCCAGCAAGCCGTGCGCCAGATTGGGCCGCCGGAGCATCTGCAGCTTAAACAGCGGCAGCGGGTGAAACCACTCGTTAATCAGAAAGACCAGCAGCAGCGGCAGAGCCGTCAGCAGCATTCCGGTAATCAGCGGCGAATTGAGCCAGTCGAGGCGCTCCCCCTGGGTCAGCACCAGCACCAGCAGTGCCACCCCACTGCAGCCGGTCACCATGCCGAACAGATCGATCTGCTGAAAGCGTTCGGGACGCAGTGGGTCCTGCGGGATTCCCCGGCTGATCAACAGCATGGCAATCAGCATGCCGGGCACCACCTGCCAGAAGACCATCATCCAGCTGACGTGATCGGTCCACAACGCGGCGAGCGAGGCCGCCATGTTGGGACCGAACGTGGCGGTCAGGGCATAGCCCGCCAGGCCAAAGAGTTTAAACGGGGGCGGCAGAAAGCGCAGGGCGACAGTCATCAGCATCGGCGGTAATGCGCCGCCAAAAAGTCCCTGCAGAACGCGCAGGCTGATAAACAGCGTTGGGTCAGGCACCAGCGGCAGCAGAATGCCGGTCAGCATAAATCCCGCTGACACGCCGAGCGTGAAGCGTCGCAGCGACAGCGTGACGGCAAACCAGGGCGCAATCATCATGGCAGCGACTTCGGCTGCCTGATAACCGGAAATAATCCAGCTACCCTGATCGACACTGATACCGATTGCGGCACGAATATCGGCCAGCGCAATATCACTGACGCGATCATTCAGTCCGGAGGTCAGGGCGGCGATGAGGACACCGACTAAACCCAGCGCCAGACGCAGCGTAAAAGGGTGGGGGGCCGGCACAGCGGCGGACCTGGCGTTCATAGCAGGCGATCTCGTTATTATGATGCAGTGTATTGCGATGTGATACAGCCGGTAATATTACATCCCGGTATGCTGTATTGCAATGTGGTACAGGCTGTAAAAAGTGCGGCAATCGGGTTACAGTAAGGCAGCTCAAACAGGACGACGCTATGGCACATCACCCCTCCAGCCGCGAGGATGAAAAAACGGGCGGTATACAGGTCATCGCCCGTGCGGCAAAAATTCTTAATGCGCTGGGCCAGCAGCCGGGCGGCATGAGCCTCGGCGAGATCGCGCAGGCGGTCGAACTGCCGCGTTCAACGGTGCAGCGGATTGTCGCCGCGCTCGACAGCGCAGAGCTGGTGCGCAGCAGCGGGGCGGGCGGACTGCGGCTGGGGCCGGCACTGCTGAAACTCATCTCCAGCGTCCATACCGATGTCGTAGACCTGGTCAGCCCGCTGCTGGAAAAACTCTCCTCCGATACCAACGAAACCGTCTCACTGGCACGCGCCAGCGGCAGCCAGCTGGCGATTGTTCATCACGTGGTGGCATCGCGTGAGCTTCGTGTCGTTCCGCATATGGGGCTTAATCTGCCGCTTTACAGCACATCCGGGGGGCGGGCACTGCTGGCGCTCGAGTGTGACAAAGATGTGCGAACCATTGTCGGTGATGACTGGCAGGAGTTAACGGATATGACCGTGAAAACCCTGCCGCAGTTGCTGCAGCTGCTCGGGGAGGTTCGCGAAACCGGCATTGCCGTGGATCGGGGCGAAACGCTGGAAGGCGTCTCTACCATGGCGTTTGCGCTGGATACGCTGTTTGGTCGTTTTTCTGTCTCTTTGCTGGTGCCCTCTGCACGTTTTCTGCGACACGAAGCCCGCTTTCGTGACGAGATGCTGAAGTGTAAAGAGGCACTGGTACGTGAAATCGGCAAAGTTGCCGCGATAGAAGGATAAGCATCTGATGAAAACCCTGCTGATGGCCATTGATCACTCTCCGGTAGCGGAGAAAGTGGTCGCCTTAACCATTGAAGAAGCGCTGGCACATCGTGCGGAAGTGGTGGTGCTGTGCTGTATAGATCCTGCCTACTCCGCCTGCAATCAGCCGATGGAAATCGACGCGGGTGAAGATCCGGCCGATTTTGTGGCCGCGCAGGATGAGCAGAACACTGCCGAGCTGGTGGTGCGCCATGCGCTGGCACCGCTGCTGCGCGCCGGCATTACGGCCCGAGGCATGATTCTGGCCGGTGACGCGGCAGAGTCTATCGTTGTCCAGTCGCAGCAGCTCAAGGCCAGCATGATCATTATGGGGCGTCGCCATCTCTCCTCTTTTAACCGGTTATTGAAAGGCTCAGTCAGCGCGTCGGTCATTGAACGTGCGCACTGTCCGGTGCTGATCGATGTGCGTAAGGATTAATCCCGCCGCATGAATGGGCTGCTTTTTATTACGCTGGCGGCGTTTGCGCTGCTGGCGCTGATTATTATTGTTCTGATCAAAACGACCCGGCTGCGTTTGTGGCAGGGGCTGGTTCTCTTTCTGCTGCCGCTGATACTGGCGAATCTGGTCTGGTTCAGCTGGGTCGCCCCGCATCGGTTGCAGGCCAGCCAGCATGAGCAGGCGGTGAAGCAGCTGGCAACAATGCCGGGCTACCGGGTGCTGCAGACGCAGGAACCGGCGCTGTGGCTGCTGCTGACCCAGGAGCTGACCCGCCGCATCCGGGCCGGAGAACCGGCTGAGCAGGCGACGGGCGAACTGCGCGGCTGGCTGATCGAGGTGATTAATCAGCGGCTGATGCGCGGAACGGATCAGGCGGTTGTTAACTATATCCGCGTTTCAGTCGAAGAGATGAAGGCGCTGAACAGACTCGATCCGGGTCTCTGCTTCCGTTATCTCTATCCGCAGGTGAGCGGAGGCATCAATTTGCTGACCACGCTGCCACCTTCCCTGAATCGCAAGGAGGCGGATGCGATGGAACAGCTGCTGCTGAATAGTCCTCCGCCCGATCAGCCACTGGATAAGCCGCTGGCACAGGCGGATCTGCAGAACATCGTCGGTCGCCTCTATCAGCAGTGGGGCGAAAAGCTGCAGCAGCTGAATATGCCTGCCGACACGGCGGTAGACCGTTCATCGCTGTGTGCCATGTCTATCGATCTCTACAGTGCCATTCTGGCATTACCTGACAAGCGCGCCGCTAATCTGTTACGTAGAATGATTGCCCTGACCGGTCAGTAACGGATGGCTGGAAGCGGGCAAAAAAAAGCCCGCTAAGCGCGGGCAGGGAAGAGAGGAACAGATTCTTATTTTTGGCATTTCCTGGTGTGGTGCAGTCTTTCGTTGGGCCTGACTGCATCCTGACATGTCTGGTACGATAGCGATAGCCGTTTAATCGTATCGCATTAATTGGCAAAATCTTCTAAGGTTTCGATTTTTCGCGCATTAATCCTATGGATGCGTGACAGGCCGCGTCATACACTGCGCGGCAAAGTGAGGACAACGAAATGAAAAAATTAATTACCGGCGCACTGGCGCTTATTCTGCTGAGTGGATGTACCTCCAGCAAACCCGGGGCATTTGAACGTGTTGACGAAGATCCCAGCTCAAATACCGTTCAGTATCGGTTTGACCCGCTGAAGGTCAATCGTGATGCGATGGATATTGACCTGGCGAATTACTGCAGCAACAAAGGATTTGATAAAGTGGAGGCGCTGCCGGCACAGGAAAGTCATATTCCGGGTCTGAAGAAAGCGTGGTTCCAGTGTAATTACGCTATAAAAAGCTAAATAAAAAAGGGCGGGATAATTATCCCGCCCTGACGATTTTATAATTTTATTTTATGCTGTGTGACATCTTTGCCCGTTAATGGCGATGGTGACCGCCATGATACCCTCCGTGATGACCTCCATAATAGCCTCCGTGATACCCGCCACCTCCATGGTGCCAGCCGTTGTCGTGCCTCGGGCTGATGATACAACCGCTTAATAAGGTCATCAGCGTTACCACCGAAGCGACTTTAATTAATCTCTTCATCGGAAGCGTCTCCTCTTTTCCAATGACTATGACATTACGACGGAAAAGTGGAGTGAGAATGCAGGCTTTGTAGAGTTAGTTAAACAGATATGACGGAATATTTCAGCGCGTTCTTTTCTGCGGCGGCTGAAAATAAAGAAATCAGAATGGGCTGAATAATAAACACTATCAGAGAGAATCTTCTTAAAATCAAGCGAAAATAATTCTCATCTGACCGTTTTTATCACTACATTATTAGCAGGTCAGTTTAACGGGAGAAAAACATGGCACATGAAGTAAGACATATTCTGGCATTACAGGCTGAGCTGGGCGAATGTCCGCTCTGGTCAGTGGAAGAACAGGTGTTGTGGAGTGTCGATATTCTGGCACCGGCAATTCACCGTTTCGACCCGGCCAGCGGTGAACTGCAGACTTTTCCGCAGGCGGAAGAGGTAGGCTGCATTGGTCTGCGCGAGCAGGGTGGACTGATCGCCGCCTTGCGTAACGGTGTCTGGCTGCTGGACGCGCAGGGCCGGCCTGAGAAAAAGATTGCCGAAAATCCGGGTGACGCGCCGTTAAGCCGGTTCAATGATGGACGCGTCGATCCCTGGGGCAATTTCTGGTGTGGCAGCCTGTGGGAGCCGCAGGATAAAAATGGCGGCCTGCTTTGCCGCGTCACGCCCGACCTGACGCTGGAGGTGAAAGCGCGCGACATCAAAATCTCTAACGGGCTGGCTTTCTCCCCCGATCGGCGCTGGATGTATCACAGTGACACGCCGAACGAGACCCTCTATCGCTATCCTTTAGATGAGCAGGGTGAACCGGGCGAACGTACGGTATTCCGGCGCTTCGATGCGAAAGGGGGACTACCGGATGGTGCTGCGGTGGATAGCGAAGGATTTTACTGGTCAGCCCAGTTCGATGGCGGACGTGTGGTGCGTATCGACCCGCAGAGCAGTGAAATCGTCGATGAGATCCTGCTGCCGGTGAAGTGGCCAACCATGGTGGCCTTTGGCGGCGCCGACCTTAAAACGCTGTTTATCACCAGCTCACGGGAAGATCGAACGGAGGAGGAGCTGGCGCGCTATCCCCTGTCGGGCGATCTCTTTGCTGTGGACGTGGCCGTGGCGGGTGTGGCAGAGCCGCGTTTCCGCGGCTGAGGATGATTGGGCCGTGGCAACACGGCCCGACAGGATCAGTGGCGCTGCAATACCGGTGCTGGCGCAACCGTACGCTGTGGCAGACGGATAGTGAGTGACAGGAACAGGGAGATGACCAGCAGCGTCATAATCAGGCTGAATGTCACCGTGAAACCGCCAAACAGTGAGGCAACCAGTGAGCCCAGTACGCTGCCGATGCCAAAGCCGAGATAGAGCAGGCCATAGTTTTTGGTCAGGTTATTAAGGCCGAAGAAGTCACTGACCAGCGAAGGAAATACCGTGATGGTTCCGCCAAAGCTGAAGGCCACACAGGCGAGTGACAGGAAGAAAGTGCTCTCATTCATCCGGGTGAAAAGCAGCACGCTCATCCCAATCAGCGACACTATCTGCGCCAGCGAAATCACCCGGATGCGCATCATCCGGTCGGACAGCACGCCCAGCACCAGACGGCCGCTCAGGTTAGCGATGGCGATCACGGTGACGGCACTGGCGGCAGTCTGGGTGGTCAGATGCACCAGGCCTTCACCGATGTCTTTAGCCACCCCGATAACATAGAGACCACTCATGCAGGCGGTCAGGAACATCAGCGCCAGCATCCAGTACTGCGGCATACGCACCGATTGTGCCAGCGTATAATCACGCGCCTGTTGCTGACCTCGCTGGCTGCTGCTGTTTTCCTGCAGAGGCGCATCGCGCATCAGCAAAGCCCCCAGGATAATCATCGACATGGCCAGCACGCCCCAGATCATAAAGGTCTGCTCCAGACCCACCGAGGCCAGCAGAGCGCCGCAGATGAACTTGAATCCAAGACTGCCCAGGCCATATGCGCCAATGGCACAGGCAGAGATCATCCCTTTGCGCTCCGGGAACCACATCACGCAGTTTGACAGCGTCATCAGGTAACCCGCCCCATCGGCCAGACCCACCAGCAACCCGGCGCTGAAATAGAGCATCATCAGGTTATCAGCCTGCGCGGTCAGCCAGAAGCCGACCGCCATTAGCACACCGGCTCCGATCGTGACGCGGCGTACGCCAAAACGTTCCTGTAATTTACCGGCCAGTGACGAGGCAATTGCCAGCCCCAGACTCAGCAGGCCAAACGAAAAAGCCACCTGACTGATCGGTGCATTCAGCTTGTGGGAGAGCTGGCCGTTGAAAAGACTCCATGTGTAGACTGACCCCAGCGCGAACTGAGTGATTACGGTGCCGAACAATGTAAGCCAGCGGGAACGCTGGTATGAAGCCTGCTGCGTCTGGTTCATCATTTATCTCTCCCGTCCGGGAATCTGGAAACTGCGGTCAGAATAAAGCAGTAACGCGCGCGCAGGCGTAGCAAACGCATGAACGGAACGGATCAGGGAATGAAATGCCATCCAGCGGGTATGAATGGCATTGTGCACTCTCTTTGAGGTCGCGCTGAAGGTAACCAAAGCGGCAACCTGATGAGTAAGCGTAATGAGCGGTAAGATAATGTTTCACACTGCTGTTTCTGTAAGCAGGTTTCCGGATCTTTTGCCAGGATAGGGGTTCACTCAACAGGAGGAAATATGAAAGACCGGACATATGAATCCACTACCAGTGAAGACGAAGTCTGCTGCATCATCGGTCAGGCCGTGGTTGAACTCAGTACAGAACAGCAGCCTGTGACGAAATCGACGCTGGCACTCAAGCTGCTGTCGATGGCTGACCGTGACAGTGACGATGAGCGTGTTCTGCTCTACTGGATTGCGCGCAAAGCGATCAATCAGCCGCAGCAACTCCTCCCGCAGTCGTGGGCATAACAGCCAGCCCATGCGGGCGCTACGCCCGCATCTCTGTCAGACGGTCGCCCGGCTAACGCTGAGCGGCCAGCGGGCAAACATCACGACATTGCCCAGCAAAATCATGACAAGGCCAGGGATGGCACTGGCGTGCCACTCATATCCCTCATAGCGGGTTGACAGTGCCAGCGCGACCAGCGGAAACAGCACCGTCGTGTAGGCCGCCCGGCTGGCACCGATGCGACCCACCAGCGTAAAGTAGGCACCAAACCCCATCACCGATCCCACAATCGCCAGATAGCTTACCGCGCCTGTCCACTGCGCGTTCCATGTCGGCTGCAGGGATACCCCCTGAAGCAGTGAAACCAGCGCCATCATTAACGCGCCGTACAACATGCCATAGCTGTTGGTGGTCAGCACGTCACGATGCAGACGCTGATGCCGCTGACTGATCATATTGCCGAATGAGAATCCCAGCGTGCCCAGCGCACTTAATCCAATACCCCATAGCAGGCCCGCAGAGGTCTCTGTGTTGCGCAGATCGTGCCAGAACAGCGCCACAATGCCTGCCATCCCCAGTATCATAGCCGGAAGCAGTCGCGCGGAAGGGCGCTGACGGAAAAATATCCAGCTGTTAATGGCGTTATAGATCACCGCCATGGAGAAGATGACCGACTCCAGACCACTGCTGATATATCCCGAAGCGTAATAGAAACAGACAAAATTGAAGCCAAACACACAGCAGCCCTGCAGCAGACAGAAGAGATGATCGTGCAGGGTCAGCTTATCCAGCCGCTTGATCAGCTTAAGCAGAAGCAGCATCACCACCGAGGCCAGTAAAAAACGCCAGAAAACCGCGACGGTGACCGCGCTGGCACCCGCAGACTGTTGCGCATAAATCGCAATCCAGGTTGTGCCCCAGATCACCACCACAGAAAGATATAAAAACAGGTTCATGGCCTGAATCTCCACGTTAAAACGCGGAGTCTGCACCGGTACGGCAATCAGGTCTTACAGCGGATTGCGCGGAGTTTGCAAAATCTTGCGCATTTTTCTGTGTCGTCCCGATGTGACCTGTTTTCTGTCCCGCGTTGTCCGTAAACTGGCACTCTGTTTAACCTGAAATGCGACCCCGATGCCTGTTTATCAGACTTTTGAAATGCTGCAGCGCCAGAAAGCCCAACTGCGTGATCAGGTGCAGCTTCACAGCGGCATTCAGCTGGCCGCCTGGTTTAACAGTGGCGATCGTGTCACCAACTTCAGCGATCACCACACGCTGAGCCTCTATGTCGCGGGGGGATATGACACCTGGCACAAAACTGCGCATGGCTGGCGCAACGGTGGGGCACCGGATCGCTTCTGTCTGATGCCTGCCGGCACCGAGTCGACCTGGGACCTGCGGGCCGATCTCGCCTTTGTCCATCTCTACTGCAGTGAGACGCAGCTGCGACAACTGGCTGAGCGGGTATGGGATCGCAGCCCGGCACAGTTAACCCTGTATGAGAAAATCTTTTCTGCTGACGACCGTATCACGCAGCTTTACCGGCACTTTCTGCTGAGCTGCGACTGGCAGCAGCCTGCCAGTCAGGTGATGCTGAGCAGCGCCTCCACCTTACTGCTGACCCACCTGTTGCAGCACTACAGCGATGTGCAGTGGCAGCTGCCTCAGGTGCGGGGCGGCCTGGCACCGGCGGTGTTACGGCGGGTGCTGGACTTTATTGAAACGCATCTCGACCAGCCTTTAACCCTGGCGGTGCTGGCACAGGAAGCGGCGCTCAGCGAGTTTCACTTTGCCCGCATGTTCCGCCACACCACCGGCGCAGCGCCACACCAGTTTGTGATGCAGCGTCGGATGGCACGCGCACACGCTTTGCTGGCACGTCCCGATCTGACACTGACTGAAATTGCCTTTCAGTGTGGTTTTCACTCTTCCGCGCATTTCAGCCATCGGTTCCGCCAGGTTTATGGCATGACGCCCTCCGCCTGCCGTCGGGCGCAGAGCTGAAGGCGGTTTTAAAAACGTTTTAAATGATCTCCGGCCACGTTTTAAAGAGTGCGTGAATCGGTATCTTCTGGTGGCGTAAATCACCGCGCTGGCTGGGTGTGGGGGAGGGTTTAAATCTATTCTCACCAGCGGTTCCTGCAATTATCGCATTAAATCAGGCACGCTTTGTCTTAATAAAAATTCGATGTCATTCTGGACATCTTTCTTAGGAATATTCCACAGTTTCTCCTGTCAGCCCGCGTTATAACGTCCGACGTTTCTTTCCGCCTTTATATCTTCTGTTCCAGAATGCTCCTTCAGTCAGTCAATGACTCTTTTTGGTGTAGCTGTATTGATGCAAATCAATGCCATAACCATTTACGCGTAATTTTTCGTTCGTTTTCACTGCAGCGACATAAATGTTTATTTAATTGCTCACTTCTGGCTCAAATCGCTGGTATGGCGACAATCACCGCTATTAAAATTCAGCAGAAAATTCTTAATATATCTAGCAAATAGCGTAATGATCTTAATATTTGATCTTATCTCGATCATTATTCTATTATCGTGCGTCTATAGCTTTAGTCTGAAAAATCCATGTAGCGATAATCTGAGGGATGATGAGATGTCGGATAGTTTCCAGAGTGAAGTGCCGAAGGCACGTATTAATTTGAAACTCGATTTGCATACGGGGGGCGCAAGCAAGAAAACGGAACTCCCCCTTAAATTACTGGTGGCGGGTGACTTCAGTCATGGTCAGGAATCTGCCCCCCTGTCTGAGCGTAAGAAAGTTAATCTCAACAAAAATAACTTTGACTCAGTGCTTTCCGAATATTCCCCAAACGTCAATCTGACCGTTAAAAACACACTTGCCGGTGATGGCAGTGAGGAAAATATCACGCTGACATTCCACAGCATGAAGGATTTCACCCCGGAACAGGTTTCACGGCAAATACCCCAGCTGAAAGCCATGCTTTCCATGCGCAATTTACTTCGCGATTTAAAAGCCAACCTGCTGGACAACCAGGCATTCCGAAAAGAGCTGGAAAAGATTCTGCTCGATCCGGCATTGAGCGCAGAACTCAGAGCCGAACTCTCCGCCCTGGCCCCGAAACAGCCATAACGATCACGATGCTTTAACGGATTAATAAGGAAGATGCTGATGTCTGTAAAAAATGAGAATGCCGCGGGTGGCGAGAGTGTCGTGCTGGAACGTCCTGCTGCCGGTGGGGTATATGCCTCCCTGTTTGAAAAAATCAACCTGAACCCGGTGTCTGAACTGAGTGCGCTGGACATCTGGCAGGACGCGCAGGCGATGTCAGATGCGACCGCGGATGAGCGTCTGACTGCCGGGATGCAGGTGTTTCTGGAATGCCTGACAAAGTCGGGCTCAAAAGTCGAAAAGCTCGACAAAAACCTGATTGACCACCATATCGCGGAACTGGACTATCAGATCAGCCGCCAGCTTGATGCCGTGATGCATAGCGAAGAATTCCAGGCAGTGGAAAGCCTGTGGCGCGGCGTGAAATCCCTGGTTGATAAAACCGATTTCCGTCAGAACGTAAAGGTTGAACTGCTGGATATGTCAAAAGAAGAGCTGCGTCAGGACTTCGAAGACAGCCCGGAAATCATCCAGAGCGGATTGTATAAGCAAACCTATATTGAAGAGTATGATACACCGGGTGGCGAACCGATTGCCGCGCTGATTTCCGCTTACGAGTTTGATGCGTCTGCGCAGGATGTCGCGCTGCTGCGCAACATCTCCAAAGTCTCTGCCGCAGCACATATGCCGTTTATCGGCTCGGCTGGCCCGAAATTTTTCCTGAAAGATTCGATGGAAGAAGTGGCTGCTATCAAGGATATCGGTAACTACTTTGACCGCGCGGAATACATCAAGTGGAAATCCTTTCGCGAGACGGACGACTCCCGTTACATCGGTCTGGTCATGCCGCGTGTGCTGGGTCGTCTGCCCTATGGCCCGGACACCGTGCCTGTTCGCAGCTTCAATTATGTTGAGGAAGTGAAAGGCCCGGATCACGACAAATATCTCTGGACCAACGCCTCCTTCGCCTTTGCGGCAAACATGATGCGCAGTTTTATCAATAACGGCTGGTGTGTACAGATTCGGGGCCCGCAGGCCGGTGGTGCGGTGCAGGATCTGCCTATTCATCTGTATGACCTTGGCACCGGCAATCAGGTGAAAATTCCGTCTGAGGTCATGATCCCGGAAACCCGCGAATTTGAATTTGCCAACCTGGGTTTCATTCCGCTGTCATATTACAAAAACCGCGACTATGCGTGCTTTTTCTCGGCGAACTCCACTCAAAAACCTGCGCTGTATGATACGGCAGATGCGACGGCCAATAGCCGTATTAATGCCCGTCTGCCCTACATCTTCCTGCTGTCGCGTATTGCCCACTATCTGAAGCTGATTCAGCGTGAAAACATCGGCACCACCAAAGACCGTCGTCTGCTGGAGCTGGAGCTGAATACCTGGGTGCGCAGTCTGGTCACGGAAATGACCGACCCGGGCGACGAGCTGCAGGCCTCTCACCCGCTGCGGGACGCCAGAGTGGTGGTGGAAGACATTGAGGATAACCCCGGCTTCTTCCGCGTGAAGCTCTATGCCGTGCCGCACTTCCAGGTGGAAGGGATGGACGTCAACCTCTCACTGGTTTCTCAGATGCCTAAGGCCAAATCGTAAGCTAAGGCAGGAAGCCAATGAAAACGGAACAGCCGTTATGGGGCCGGGGGCAGATGATCTCACCCCAGCATTTCCAGCAGCAGGCCGTGTATGCGGCCTGGTCAGCGGAATGCATCGCCCGACTGGGGCTCTCCCATCCCTGGGGGGTGATTGAGGCAACTTTTGAACCTGACGCATTAAAACTGGGCCGCCTGCAGGCCAGTCATCTGCACATCCGCTTTCCCGACGGCACGCTGGTCGACACGAATAGGGGGGATGACCTGCCACCGGTGCTGGCGCTTGAAGGGGAGTCCCGGGATGTCGGGGTGGTTCTGGCGCTTCCGCTGATGCGGGCAAATGGGGGCAACTGTCTTAAGCCTGATGAGGTAGCCGATCGCCCGGTTCGATATCGTCAGTGTTGGCGGGATGTTCGCAACCTCTTTGGGGAAGATACCCGTCAGATTGCGGTGATGCAGCCCGCGCTGACGCTGCGTTTTGCTCATCAGAACAACAGTGATTACCTGACCTGCCCGGTCGCCCGCCTGCAGCAGGATTCGCAGGGCCGCTGGACACGCGATGATGCATGGCTGCCCCCGTTGCTCGCTCTGCAGGGCAGCCGCTGGCTGGTGAATCAGCTGGAGCAGCTGATGACACAGCTCCGCGCCCGTCTGAGTCGCCTGATGGCGATGCGCCGGGAAAGTAACGAGCGCATGGCGGATTTTGCCGTAGCCGACGTGTCACTCTTCTGGCTGCTCAATGCCCTGAACAGCGCCGAGCCAGTACTGGGTCAGTTTCAGCGCCACCCGCAAAGCCCGCCGGAGCGTCTGTACCCGGAACTGGCGCGGCTGGCGGGCAGCCTGCTGACCTTCTCGCTGGAGCATCAGGTGAGCGCGATTCCGATCTGGCAGCATGAGCAACTGAACCACGTATTCCCGCCGCTGTTTGATTTGCTGGGTGATCTGCTGGAAGCCAGCCTGCCGTCACGGGTGGTGGCAATTGATCTTGAACAGGATCCCCGGCTTCACGTCTGGCAGGCTCGTCTGCATGACCCACGTCTGCGTGAAGGGGCGGATTACTACCTCTCCGTGCGTTCACCGATACCGGTGGCACAACTGCAGGAACAGTTCCCGCGCCAGTGTAAGGTCGGCACGCCTGATCATGTCAGAAGTATCGTCAATTCTTCGCGGGTAGGTATTCCTCTGACGCCCTTGCGTCATGTGCCAGCCGCCATTCCGCTGCGTCTGGAAAATCAGTATTTCAGCCTTGATGTTTCTCATCCTCTGGCCACTGAAATGCTTCAGAGCGGTACCTGTATGTTTTACGTGCCGGGCATGCTCGGCGAGCCTGAACTTGAACTCTTTGCGGTACTGAGAACATGAGTAAGCCTGAACGCGGTGTTGCCACATCTATCGATATTGATGCTCTCCTGCAGAATACCTGGCTACAGGTGATCAGTCTGCGTTACGGCCCGATATTTCAGGAGGGAGAAGGGCGCATGTTATGGGAGCACTGCATTGCGGATGTCGAACGGGTCCAGCGCGAACTTAAAGCGAGCGACCTTGATGAAGCCAGCTGTCAGCATATTCTCACGGCACAGTGTGCGCTGCTTGATGAGGCGGTCAAAGGTCGCGGTGTGGAGGATGATGCCTGTGTGCAGTGGTATGGCATTCCCCTGCAGGGGTACTTCCTTGGCACCATGGACGCGGGTGACACGCTGTGCGATCGGATGCGCGCAGTGCTGCGTGACCCATCGCCCGATCGGGCCGTCCTGACCTGCTTCCAGCGGGTCATGATGCTGGGATTCCTGGGCAGCTTTCGCGCTCTGAACGATCCGGAGCGTCAGAAACTTGTCAGCGCACTGAGTGAACGGGTCTCACCTTTCAGCTATCCCAATACGCTTCCGGTTCTGGCAGAAAGTGGTGCCGGACGGGGGATAGGGCGCTGGCTGGACTCATGGCCCGTGCGTATCGGCCTGAGCGTCGTGGTGGTGGCCGCACTCTGGTGGGGGCTGGATCACTGGCTGGATCAGATGCTGCAGAGCCTGTTACCGGGAGCCGTGAAATGAGTCCTGCACAACAGCGCGTGCTTGCACTGTGGGCCGCCCTGCTGAGTGCCGTGGTCTGCCTGGATTTCCTGCCGGTATCCCGACTGGTTTCTGTGCTCCTTCTGCTTATCGTTCTGGGGGGTATCCTGGCGTTCCGGACGGTCGCCAGTCGTCGTGCGGAGCATGACGTTACCCTGCGTCTGGATGACCTCCCGGAAGCTTCCTGGCGTCAGCCTGTGGTGCTGTTCTGTGGCGATCTGCCGCTGACATGCCGACAGCCGTCACCAGTGTTCACTGTCACGCAGGGATGCTGGATCCGCGTGACGGATCATCAGGATCTGGTTCAGGTCGCTCAACAGGTTCTGTCGCTGCGGCCTGACTGGGGTCGCCAGCTATCGGTGATGGTCAGCGTCTGTCCGCAGAAACATGCCGACAGCGAAGCGCTGACCCGTCGTCTGCTGGCCCTGCGCTGGCAAATCAGCCAGTTGCGTAAAAAAACGGGTCATTGTGTGCCACTGGTTCTGAAGGGGCAGATTGGCAGCGCGATGACGGATGATCTGCTCTGGCAGGCGGCTATCCCGGGTGAAGGCGTGAGGGTCTGGCGGGCGTCTTCAGCGCCGGGTTCAATCGCTGAATGGATCACCACCGGTGGGTCGCCAGCGATGCAGCAGCAGGTGCTGATAAACAGCCTGATAGCGTGGTTTCAGCAGCATGTCACTGCGCGCTTTATGGATGAACATCCCGATGTTCCGGTCATCGCACCTGTTGCGGTGTTGTGGGGAATGGGACCGATCCTTGCCGGCAGTCTGGCCACATCTGCCTGGACTGCATGGCTAGCCCGTCACACTGCGATCCAGCAGGTTGCGGGCTGGCAGCCGGTGGGAACGGATAGCACGGTGGTTTCCCCCTTCCCGGATTTTATTCTGCCGCTGCTCCCTGAAGGACGCGGCCTGACGCCACGTGGGCGAGCCTGGCGTTATGCGCTCGGGATTTTCACGCTGGCTGCCATTGCTGCCCTGCTCAGCAGTAGCTGGAACAATCGCCAGCTGCTGCGGCGTGTGAGCTTCGATATTGCCCGCTATGACCGTATCCCGATGCAGGATTTCGGCCCCAAAGCCGATGCCGTGGCTGTCCTGCGTAACGATGCGACAGAACTGGATGACCAGGCGCGCAATGGTGTACCGGCTCGGATGAGCCTGGGTCTCTATCAGGGAGAGCGTCTGCGAATGCCGGTGCTGGATGCGATCCGTTCGTATGTGCCGCCACCGCCGCCGCCTGAACCGCAGCCGGAACCTGAACCGGTACCCAAAATTATCCGTCTCGACAGCATGTCGCTGTTTGATTCCGGCAAATCTGCGCTGAAAGCGGGCTCCACCAGAATGCTGGTGAACTCACTGGTCGGCATCAAAGCGAAGCCGGGCTGGCTGATTGTCGTGTCCGGCCATACAGACAACACCGGTAACCCAAAACTGAATCAGACGCTGTCACTCGAGCGTGCCGCAGCGGTACGCGACTGGATGCGTGACACCGGTGACGTACCGGAAAGCTGTTTTGCGGTGCAGGGCTATGGCGCAAGCCGTCCGATCGCAACCAATGACACCCCGGAGGGGCGTGCGCTCAACCGCCGTGTCGAAATCAGTCTGGTACCGCAGGCCAGTGCCTGTCAGATACCGGGCCACACCCAGGCGTCATCGCAGGATGATGACGCATCACTACACAATGGAGAGTAATTTCATGGCAATTCCTGTTTATCTCTGGCTGAAAGACGACGGCGGCGCGGACATCAAAGGGTCCGTGGACGTTCAGGATCGAGACGGCAGCATCGAAGTGGTGGCACAGCAGCATAACCTCTACATCCCGACCGACAACAACACCGGCAAGCTGACCGGCACCCGTATTCACACCCCGTTCCTGTTTACCAAGGAGATCGACTCCTCCAGCCCCTACCTGTACAAGGCAGTGACCACCGGGCAGACCCTCAAATCTGCTGAATTCAAATGGTACAGGATCAACGACGCGGGCCAGGAAGTGGAGTACTTCAACACCAGACTGGAAAACGTGAAGGTGGTGAAAGTGAACCCGGTGATGCACGACATCAAAAATCCGGCTTTCGAGAAGCATAATCATCTTGAGCAGATTGAACTGCGCTACGAAAAAATCACCTGGACCTACAAAGACGGCAACATCATTCATTCCGACTCCTGGAACGAACGCGCCACCGCATAAGTCACGAGCGGGCAGAGCTTCTCTGTCCGCTCTTTTTGCTGAGTGTCTGCCTGTGCGGGCGCTCAGCAAAAACATCACATCCCGGAAACAGACCTTATGGGCCTCGGTAACGGCCAGGGGCGGTAGCGTGCCTGAACGGTCCTCAACAGTGAGCAAGCAAATATGGAAAACCCGGCAATCCTTCTTCGACGTCTCAACCCTTACTGCGCCCGTGCGATGGAAGGGGCAGCCTCCCTGTGTCAGATTCGCGCCCATGCTGAAATCCTGCCGGAGCACTGGCTGCTGAAACTGCTGGAGCAGGGTGAAGGCGATCTCACCGTGCTGGCCCGCCGCTATGAGTGGGATATGGATGCCATCTGGCAGGATTTGCTTGCCTGGCTGGATAAACAGCCGCGTTCAGTACGCCAGCGTCCTCAACTGTCTGACACCATTCAGACATTGCTGCAGCAAGCCTGGCTGATTGCTTCTCTGAACGGTGAGGAACAAATCCGCAGCGTCCATCTGCTAATGGCGCTGGCAGATAAACAGAAACTGGTGCGCTGTGACGGGCTGTGGCCACTCCTGACGCTGGGCCAGAGTCAGCTGGAACGTCTGCGTCCGCTGCTCGATGCACAGTCGGACGAACGCCTGGAACTGCAGCAGGAAGCGGAACTTGCGCAGAGCCACAGCGGCGGGATGGAATTTGTCGGCCGTCCGGTGGATGCCGAGCTGAAAGAAGGCGAGCTTAGCCCGGCGCTGCAGAACGCGCTGGATAAATTCACCCTTGATGTCACTGCGAAAGCGAAAGAGGGCAAAATCGACCCGGTGTTTGGCCGTGAGACGGAAATCCGCCAGATGGTGGATATTCTCTCGCGCCGTCGCAAGAACAACCCGATTCTGGTGGGCGAACCGGGCGTGGGGAAAACCGCGCTGGTGGAAGGGCTGGCGCTGCGTATAGCCGAAGGCAACGTGCCGGAATCTCTCAGGCCGGTTGTTCTGCGTACCCTGGATTTGGGGCTGCTGCAGGCTGGCGCGGGCGTGAAAGGCGAGTTCGAACAGCGTCTGAAAAACGTCATCGACGCGGTGCAGCAGTCTCCGCTACCGATTCTGCTGTTTATTGATGAAGCCCACACCATTATCGGTGCGGGCAATCAGGCGGGTGGCGCGGATGCCGCCAACCTGCTGAAACCGGCGCTGGCGCGCGGCGAACTGCGCACTATCGCCGCGACCACGTGGAGCGAGTACAAACAGTACTTCGAACGCGATGCCGCGCTGGAGCGTCGCTTTCAGATGGTGAAGGTCGACGAGCCGGACGATGAGACCGCCTGCCTGATGCTGCGCGGTCTCAAATCCCGCTATGCCGAGCACCATAACGTGCATATCACCGATGATGCGGTGCGCGCTGCGGTCACGCTCTCCCGCCGTTATCTGACCGGTCGCCAGCTGCCGGACAAAGCGGTCGATTTGCTCGACACCGCCGCCGCCCGCGTGCGCATGAGCCTTGATACCGTTCCGGAACAGCTGACCCGCATTCGCGCGCAGATAACCTCGCTTGAAATGGAGAAGCAGGCACTGCTGGAAGATATTGCTTTTGGCAGTCAGAGCCACAGCGAGCGTCTGACTCTTATCGGTCAGGAAGAAGTACAACTGATCCTCAAACTTGATGAGCTGGAAACCCGGCACGGTCAGGAGCTGAAAGTCGCAGAGCAGTTGCTGCAAAGCCGCCAGGACCTCTCCCGTCAGGGCGAAACTCACGCGCTGCAACAGCAACTGAACGGAATGCAGCACAGCAATCCACTGCTCTCGATCGATGTGGACGTGCGCACCGTTGCCACCGTCATTGCCGACTGGACAGGCGTGCCGCTCTCTTCGCTGATGAAAGACGAACAGACCGAACTCCTAAGCCTGGAGAAGGAAATCGGCAAACGCGTGGTTGGCCAGGATGTGGCGCTGACTGCCATCGCCCGGCGTCTGCGAGCGGCGAAAACCGGCCTTACGTCCGGGGACGGTCCGCAGGGCGTATTTCTGCTGGTTGGCCCGAGTGGCGTCGGTAAGACTGAAACCGCGCTGGCGCTGGCGGATGTGCTGTACGGCGGCGAGAAGTCACTCATCACCATTAACCTGTCCGAGTACCAGGAGCCGCACACGGTGTCGCAGCTGAAAGGCTCACCGCCGGGCTACGTCGGCTACGGCCAGGGTGGCATCCTCACCGAAGCAGTACGCAAGCGTCCCTACAGCGTGGTGCTGCTCGACGAAGTGGAAAAGGCACACCGTGAGGTGATGAATCTGTTCTATCAGGTGTTCGACCGCGGCTTTATGCGCGACGGCGAAGGCCGCGAAATCGACTTCCGTAATACCGTTATCCTGATGACCTCGAACCTCGGCAGCGACCCTTTGATGCAGCTGCTGGATGAGCAGCCGGAGGCCACCGAAAGCGACCTGCACGAACTGCTGCGCCCGATCCTGCGTGACCACTTCCAGCCGGCGCTGCTGGCCCGCTTCCAGACCGTGATCTATCGACCGCTGGCCGAAGCGGCCATGCGTATCATCGTGGAAATGAAGCTCGACCAGGTCAGCAAGCGCCTGAACCGTCACTACGGCCTGACCACCCATATTGATGTGAGCCTGTACGACGCACTGACCGCTGCCTGCCTGCTGCCGGATACCGGCGCACGCAATGTCGACAGCCTGCTTAATCAGCAGATTCTGCCGGTGCTGAGCCAGCAACTGCTGACCCACATGGCCGCGAAGCAGAAACCACACACCCTGACGCTCGGCTGGAGCGACGAAGAAGGTATCTCGCTGGACTTTAACCGGACTGAGGGAGAGAACGTATGAGCAGTCATCCCCCGATCAGATTCAGTCATAACCACCACATGCTGGCAGTGAAAGGCTGTACGGCGGAACCTGACGTGCTGGCCTTTGAGGGCGATGAGGCCTTAAGTAAACCGTTCAGCTACCGCATTGAATTCACAAGCTCTGACCATGCCATCAGCAAAGAGATGATGCTGATGAAAACCGGCTCGCTGACGCTGCAGGCCCCGGTGGACCAGGGTTACGGCATTAAAGTGCAGCAGGCCGTGCGCACCCTTCAGGGGGTAGTGACCGGCTTTGAACGCCTCAGCACATCAAAAGATGAAACCCATTATGCCCTGACGCTCCGGCCACGCCTGGCGCTGCTTGACCGTTCGCACCAGAACGCCATCTATCAGGACATGTCGGTCCCGCAGATTGTGGAAAAAATCCTGCGCGAGCGTCACAACATGCGCGGCCAGGATTTTCTGTTCTCGCTGTCAAAAGAGTACCCGCGCCGTGAGCAGGTGATGCAGTACGGTGAGGATGACCTGCACTTTATCACCCGCCTGCTGGGTGAGGTGGGTATCTGGTTTCGCTTCACCACCGACACGCGCCTGAACATCGATGTGGTCGAGTTTTACGACAGCCAGCAGGGGTATGAGAAAGGCCTGACCCTGCCGTCAGTCCCGCCGTCGGGTCAGCATTCAAAAGGCGTGGATTCGGTCTGGGGCATGGCGTGCCACCACAACGTGGTGCAGAAGCAGGTCAGCACCCGTGACTACAACTACCGTCAGGCCACGGAAGACATGAACAGCCAGGTTGACGCGACTCAGGGCGACAGCACCACCTGTGGCGATGCCTACCACTGGGGGGACAACTACCTTACCCGGGGTAATGCATACGACCGCAATCCGGCCCCGGAGTCCGGGGCGTTTTATGCCCGCATTCGTCATGAGCGCTACCTGAATGGCCAGACCCGGACGCAGGGCATTACCAGCTGTCCGACGCTCTTTCCGGGCCAGGTGCTGAAAGTCACCGGCGGGTACGAAGTGGCAGAGGTGTTCAGCGCGGGTGTGGTCATCACGGCGATGCGTACGCATGCCCGCCGTGATAAGGACTTTGCCGTTAATTTTGACGGCATTCCTGATAACACCGATTTTGGTTTCCGTCCTGAACCTGGCTCACGTCCTGTGATGGCCGGGACGCTGCCGGCCCGCGTCACCAGTACCACTGAAAATGACACCTACGGCCACATCGACAAAGACGGTCGTTACCGCGTCAATATGCTGTTTGACCGTGACAGCTGGGAGACCGGATTCGAAAGCCTTTGGGTGCGCCAGTCCCGCCCGTACGCAGGGGATACGTATGGCCTTCACCTGCCGTTGCTGGCGGGCACCGAAGTGGCGATTGGCTTTGAGGACGGTAACCCGGACCGGCCGTACATTGCCGGAGTGCTGCACGACTCGGCGCACGGCGACCACGTCACCATCCGCAACTACAGACGTAACGTCCTGCGGACGCCTGCGAACAATAAAATCCGCCTCGATGACGAGCGCGGAAAAGAGCATATCAAGGTGTCGACGGAGTATGGCGGCAAGAGTCAGCTGAATCTCGGGCACCTGGTCGACAGTGAGAAACAGCAGCGCGGCGAGGGGTTTGAGCTCAGGACGGACAGCTGGGGGGCGATACGGGCGCAGAAAGGGATTTTTATCAGCGCAGACGGGCAGGCCAGAGCGCAGGGGCAGGTGCTGGAGATGGAGCCTGCGCTCGCGCGGCTGTCAGCGGCATTAGTGGAGATGGAATCCCTTGCCGCCAGCGCACAGCAGGCGTTGGCGCTGGCCGCTGACGTGGGCCGTCAGCAAAAACTCCTGAAGCAGAAAATCGAGCAGCTGCATCAGGAAGTGATTCTGGGCAGTGCGCCAAAGGGTATGGCGCTGGTGAGCGGAGAAGATATGCAGCTATCGGCCAGCGATAACCTGACGCTGACTGCGGGTAAACAGCTGGATGTCGGTGCACAGAAGGACTTCACGCTGGCGGCCGGTAAACGACTCAGCCTGTACAGCCGGGAAGGGGCAAAACTGTACAGTTCGCAACACGATATAGATATCCAGGCTCAGGGCGGAAATATCACGACCTGGTCCACAGAGGACACGCATATCTCGAGCGGCAGGAAGATGGTCGTGACGGCACAGGACGAGCTGACGCTGATATCCGGAGGCGGTTATATCAAAATCAAGGGCGGAAATGTTGAGATTGGTGGGCCTGGCAGGCTGCTTATAAAGAACAGCGGAATCAGGAAAGCGGGCTCCGGCAGTATGCATGGGGTGATGAAGTCGTTTGAGCCAGAATGTTTTGATGAGAAATTCAAATTAACGCATAGCTTGACACAAGAACCATTATCTAATCAGCGATACCGCATTAAGTTGCCAGACGGGAAATTAATCGAAGGCGTTACATCGGAGTCAGGTGAAACATCTTTAACGCAATCGCAAGCCGTTGATGATATGGAAATTACCTGGCTGGAGAGTTATTAAATGAAAAATAAAACATTAATCATCATTGCTGGTACTTGCTCGTTATTTGTTGCTGGGTTGATAATATTATCCAATTTGCCAACCGTCGGTGGGAGTTTTGGGTATGGAATGGCTCGTCCGGCTAAAGCGGATAATGATGACAGAATTGTGGTGACAAACGCACCCCCGCAGGAGGTGTTCAGAATTGACGATCACCGTTTCCTGACACTGGAGAACTATATCGCCTGCGATAAAAGCGGACAAATTTATTACCATGATACGAAGTTAGGGATTAAAACAAGGATTGATACTGTAAATCGTGATTATCGAAAGGATGATGGGACCCTTATTAAGAACTACCTTGTCGGTGATGAGCAGATTCAGTTAAAAAATGTAGAAAATGGCATTATGGCCTATGGCGGCATATTGCTGTATGACGCCACAAATGGTGCATTGGCATTCCCATATGTTAATAATACATGGAGTGGGTGTGATAATAATAGAGGGTGCTATCAGGGGGCTATGGTCTCAACGGACAATGGTAGGACGTTTTATGACCGTATTTATGAGAAATCATCGAACCACCCTAATAGTGGGACTGTTTTTACTGTCGATAATAGTGTTTTTTACAGAGGTAACGATTACGGTTATGGAGTGAAAATAGTTCCTTTTGATTATGGTGAGCTTAATGGTGGCGGGAGTTTGACCCAAAATGTTACTGAAAACAGAGATGTCAAATTTGACAAAGAAACCTTAAAAAATAGGAAGTATGATATTCGTTTTCATTGCGATAGTACTGTTAAAGCAACAAAAGTTCGGTTTGTAAAATTTAAAAGGGCAGTGGAATAATGAATGAGTATAACTCTGAACCAACCCGGATACTGGACACCTGCATCGATGATAATGGACGCCCCTCCTGGAAAAGCTTTACTTCGCCTAAATCGGTGAAGGTGCGAGGAGAATGTCAGATACCACCACATTTACCGGGTATTATTATTTTTGTTCATGGAGTTAACTCTACTGGTGAATGGTATGAGATTGCGGAAAAAAATATTTGCATGGGATTAAATGCTCGGCTGGGGCTTAATGACACCAACTTTAAGTTACAAGAAAATGTGTATAGCTGCGATAATGATTCTGCCGACAAAGGGTTTAGACGGCTTGAGCATGAAGGGCGATCTCCGGTGATACGATTTTATTGGGGATATCGTGCTGCGGATGGGGAAGAAGGTAAATATAAAATTCCACTAGTCAATATCCGTAATGAAGATTATCACCAGCTGCTTGCAGAGGGGGCATCAGAGGCTGATGTCCGCAAAAAGGGGCCTTTCTTCTGGGGCGGTGGACCATTCCAGAATGGAACGACCCAGTTGGTGTCACTATGGAGTAAAGAAGGGTTTAAATCAAAAGTACTGGGCGTTGTGCCTGTGCAAAAATTTGCCCCTGACCTGGATCGCCTGCTGACTGATGCTCCACCCAGAGAGTACTACGCTCACGCAGCGAAACGCCTTGCTGATTTAGTGGATTTAATTCGTGAAGAATACCCCCACGATACGGTGAGCATCATTTCCCACAGTCAGGGAACGATGATTGCTATGGCGGCAACAACGCTGGCTAAAAAAGCACCTGATGCGTTATTTATCCTTAACTCTCCGTATGCTATGGAAGCTAAAACAACGGATAGTCTGGCTTTGCCCGCAGAGGAAGTTTCCTCCGATAATGCCCGTAGCCAAACGCTATCCGCTATCATAGATAAGATTGCAGAACAGGCCGGAATGTTAAAAGCTGAAGAGTATAATGCACTATGCGTGGGGAAAACGGACGATAAAAAACGCTGGACACCGAATGTAACATTACCGTCTTCAGATAGTGAAACAAGAATCCCGGAACGTGATAACCATGGACGGTTTTATATTTACTGCAATCCTCATGACAGGGTAATGGGGGCCAGTCCACTCCTGAGTCTTGGCTGGCAGGGGTTGAAAAACAACCCAGACGGCAGTCCTCACCCGATGCTCGAAAAGCATAAAGGGCATTTGTATCAACGTATTCTGGCGCGCTGGTTACCTTGTGGTGACACGCCGAATCCCAGAACTTCCTTTACGCCAACGGATGGTAAACCGTTCTGGGATGATGATGGCGACTGGTTAACCTACAATAATCCGGGGTATTGGACTTTGGACATTAATAGTGAAAAAGTTCCTGCGCCTATTTCTGCTGATAAACTTACCGAGCTTGATGAAACTCGTAATAACAAGGATGAAAGACCTGGTGAAGTATACGGTTATGGCTGGGGGCAGTTAAATAAAGAAGAGCATGATAAATCCGATCTCAATATTCCTAATGATGACACCTATAAAAACTATATTAACCTGTATCCATTTGAACAAATTTTAACAGGGTATGAACAGTCGGGCTTCACTCGGATCCCTCGTTATCGCCGTGAAACGGTAGAAGAGCGAAATGTCAGGGTGGGAAAATATATCTCCCAGCCAACAGATCACAGCACTTTGCCCAAGAACGAAATGTTTATGAGCCGGGTTGTTGCTTATGATATTCCGATCGGTTTTTGTGATGCCAGCCGTAATAAAGCATTCATGGCAAAACTAAGAGCAATGGCTGACTGGACGCAAGGATACGATAGTTATATGGAAAAGGGAATTTTGGATATTCCAAAAAAGCCTGACATCATAAATGGTGAGTCAACCGCTGATGCAACCGAGATAAACAATCGCGATATGGGTAGACTGACAACGAAAAATAAATGGTAAAGGGAGTTGATCTAATGGGTAAATATGCCGTTGTTTTAGGGGATGCCACTACGCACGGAGGCAAAGTCACTTCTGCCTCATCCAGTTTTGATATATACGGTAAAAATGCCGCACTTTTGAATAATACCGTCAGTTGTCCGATGCACGGCACAAACAAAATTATTGAATGCGATGTTTCTGCGTATGAAGAAAACGGGAGCGGGATCGTTTTGCATAACTGTAAAACACAGTGTGGAGCGAACATCATCGCAAATATGCGGGATATGAAGGCGGGCTGATGGACATGGCCTCAGCACTGACAGACAGAAATCACACACCCTGACGCTCGGCCGGAGCGATGAAGAAGGTATCTCGCTGGTCTTCAGCCGGTCTGAAGGAGAGAACGTATGAGCAGTCATCCCCCGATCAGAATCAGCCATAACCACCACCTGCTGGCAGTGAAAGGCTGTACGGCGGAACCTGAAGCTTATATGCGGCGGCGGCTACATCAGAATCAGCGGCGGAAACGTTGAGATAGGCGGCCCGGGCAGGCTACTTATAAAGAACAGCGGAATCAGGAAAGCGGGCTCCGGCAGTATGCAGGGGGTGATGAAGTCGTTCGAGCCAGATAATTTCGATGAAAGTTTTACATTACTACATCCTGTTAGTGGGGAACCCATCGCCAGTCAACGGTTTCGCCTCACACTGCCGGATGGTTCTGTACAGGAAGGTGTGACAGATGCTCAGGGAAAAACGCCGTTGATTCAGGGAAAAATACTGAACGATATTATTTTTGAATTAATTAAAGGAAATTAAGGATGCGTTATTTTAAAGATGCATTTCTTCGGATTGCAGGAGTGTCTGGGATAATATTTTCATGCCTTTCTCTCTCCGGTTGTATCCCCACATCTGGTGCTGCGTTTGGCGCTGCCTCGGGGGCTATGGCGGCAAAAGGGGTTGGCAATAAATTTAAGTATTACCTTTTTGATGTGCCGCCACAGGTCATTTACCGTATTGACGATCATCGGTTTTTCACCCTGGAAAACTATAAGGACTGCGATCATGGCGGTATTGTTTATTACAATGATACGCAAAAAAATATTAAAGAGTATATCAGTGGTGGTTCGAACAGTAATTCAATATTGAAAGCGAACCCGATGATGTCGTGGAAGGGTAAATTTATTTATGCTGCTTCCGATAAGGTTCTGGCATTTATGAGTCGGTATCCGCTTATGAGTGACAGAGACACACATAGCGGGGTGTTTGTTACATATCGTATTGATAATAAATACGGACAGATCTTTGTGGCTGGTGATACAGATCCAGGATTTGATGTAACGTTAATAATTACAGATGAAAATATTTATGTTACGTCGAAGACTATTGATAG